>NZ_JOJE01000022.1 GCF_000720255.1 Streptomyces griseus subsp. griseus
GGGCGACTGTCCGTGGGGGCAACGGGGGTGGGGCGCCGACTGTCCGCGGGGTGACGGGGCTGCGGCGGGTGCCTGACCGTGGGTCGGTGGGGTGGGCGGTGTTGGTCAGGGATCGTCCGTGCCCGCGACCTTGCCGAAGTCGTGGTCGGGGAGTGGAGGTGGTGGGGCCAGATCCAGCCCGTAGTGGTGGTAGAGCTGGAGTTCTTGTTCGGGGGAGAGGTGGCGGCCCACGCCGAAGTCGGGTGCGTCCTTGATGAGGGCGCGGTCGAAGGGGACGTGGAGGCTGCCCTCGATGAGTTCGCTGGGTTCCAGGGGGACGAAGGCGTCCCGGGAGAAGAGGCCGGTGCGTATGGCCGCCCACTCGGGCACGCCGGTCGCGTCGTCGAGGTAGACCTCGTCGATCGTGCCGATCTTGGCGCCGTTGCGGTCGAACGCCTTGCGGCCGATCAGGTTGCGCGGATCGATGTCGGTCTGCACGGGCCCTCCACTTGGTCGCAACTCATCCGTAAGCACTACAAAAGAGCACATTGAGGAAGGCGGCCACTCGAAGACCCGTGCGCAGATCGCGCTGGTAGGCTGGCAACGGCTGCTGATCCCGTGCGGGAGAGTCCTCCAGACACCATCGGAGGCGCCGAAGGAGCAAATCCTCCCCGGAATCTCTCAGGCCCACGTACCGCACGGACGAGGTCACTCTGGAAAGCAGGGCGGGTGTCGACGGCTTCCGCCCTCACCGACGGTGAAAGCCGGAGGCCTTCGGGCGATCCGGTGAAGCTCTCAGGTTGAGATGACAGAGGGGGAGGCCGTCCGGGTACCCGTGCAGTGGTGCCCCTCGAAGGTCGCGTCAGACCAGGAGGCCTCCGCAATGACCGCCCACCGCATTCCGCTCACCGAGCTCGAGCAGGGAATCCCCTTCGAGCAGCGTCACATCGGCCCCGACCACGAGGCTCGGGCCAAGATGCTCGCGCACGTGGGGTACGGCTCGCTCGACGAGCTGACCGCCGCCGCGGTCCCGGACGTCATCAAGAACACCGACGCGCTGGATCTGCCGGGAGCGCGCACCGAGGCCGAGGTGCTGGCCGAGCTGCGGTCCCTCGCGGATCGCAACCAGGTGCTTGCCTCCATGATCGGGCTCGGCTACTACGGCACCTTCACTCCGCCCGTCATCCTGCGGAACGTGATGGAGAACCCGGCCTGGTACACCGCGTACACGCCGTACCAGCCGGAGATCTCGCAGGGACGCCTCGAGGCCCTGCTGAACTTCCAGACCATGGTCGCCGAGCTGACCGGGCTGCCGACCTCCGGCGCCTCGCTGCTGGACGAGGGCACGGCCGCCGCCGAGGCCATGGCGCTGTCGCGGCGCATGGGCAGGAACAAGAAGGGCCTGTTCCTGATCGACGCGGACGCCCTGCCGCAGACCATCGCAGTGATCGAGACGCGCGCCGAGCCGGCCGGCGTGGAGGTCGTGGTCGCCGACCTCAGTGAGGGGATTCCGGCCGAGGTCGCCGGGCGTGACATCAACGGGGTTCTGATCCAGTACCCGGGCGCCTCCGGCGCCGTACGCGACATCAAGCGGGTCATCGACCAGGCCCACGAGCTGGGGGCGCTCGTCACCGTCGCCGCCGATCTGCTCGCGCTGACGCTGCTGAAGTCGCCCGGAGAGCTCGGGGCCGACATCGCGGTGGGGACGACGCAGCGGTTCGGCGTGCCGATGGGCTTCGGCGGGCCGCACGCCGGCTACATGGCCGTGCGCGAGAAGTTCGCGCGCAGCCTGCCCGGGCGGCTCGTGGGCGTCTCCGTGGACGCCGACGGGAACAAGGCCTACCGACTCGCGCTGCAGACGCGTGAACAGCACATCCGACGCGAGAAGGCGACCAGCAACATCTGCACCGCGCAGGTGCTGCTCGCGGTCATGGCCGGGATGTACGCCGTCTACCACGGTCCCGAGGGGCTCCGGACGATCGCCCGGCGCACGCATCGCTACGCCACCGTCCTCGCCGCCGGGCTCACGGCCGGCGGGGTGGAGGTCGTGCACGGCGCGTACTTCGACACGCTGACCGTGCGGGTGCCTGCGAGGGCCGCCGAGATCGTCGCCGCGGCGCGGGAGCACGGAGTGAACCTGCACCTCGTAGACGCCGACCAGGTGTCGATCGCCTGCGACGAGACCACCGCGCGGGCCCAGATCGGCGCCGTCTGGGCCGCCTTCGGGGTCGAGGGCGACATCGAGGCGCTGGACGCGGACGCCGGGGACCCGCTGCCGGAGGCGCTGCTGCGCACCGACGAGTTCCTCACCCACCCGGTCTTCCACCAGTACCGTTCCGAGACCGCGATGCTGCGCTACCTGCGCAGGCTGGCCGACCGGGACTACGCGCTCGACCGGGGCATGATCCCGCTGGGCTCCTGCACCATGAAGCTCAACGCCACGACGGAGATGGAGCCCGTCACCTGGCCCGAGTTCGGCCAACTGCACCCCTTCGCGCCCGCCGAGCAGGCGCAGGGCTACCTCACGCTCATCCGTGAGCTGGAGGAGCGTCTCGCCGAGGTCACCGGGTACGACAAGGTGTCCCTGCAGCCCAACGCCGGGTCGCAGGGTGAACTCGCCGGGCTGCTGGCCGTTCGCGGATACCACCGGGCCAACGGTGACGAGCAGCGGACGGTGTGTCTCATTCCGTCCTCCGCGCACGGCACCAACGCCGCGAGTGCCGTGATGGCGGGGATGAAGGTCGTCGTGGTGAAGACCGCCGAGGACGGCGAGATCGACGTCGACGACCTGCGGGCGAAGATCGAGCAGTACCGTGACGAGCTGGCGGTGCTGATGATCACGTATCCCTCGACGCACGGTGTGTTCGAGGAGCATGTCGCCGACATCTGCGCGCAGGTGCATGAGGCCGGCGGGCAGGTCTACGTCGACGGGGCGAACCTGAACGCCCTGGTCGGGCTGGCCGCCCCCGGGCACTTCGGCGGAGACGTCTCGCACCTCAACCTGCACAAGACGTTCTGCATCCCGCACGGCGGTGGCGGCCCGGGCGTCGGACCGGTGGCCGTGCGGTCCCACCTGGCGCCGTATCTGCCGAACCATCCGCTGCAGCCGGCCGCCGGGCCTGAGACGGGCGTCGGGCCGATCTCCGCGGCGCCCTGGGGATCAGCCGGGATCCTGCCCATCTCGTGGGCGTACGTGCGGCTCATGGGCGGTGAGGGGCTGAAGCGGGCGACGCAGGTGGCGGTGCTCTCCGCCAACTACATCGCCAAGCGGCTCGAACCGCACTACCCCGTGCTGTACACCGGCCCCGGCGGGCTTGTCGCGCACGAGTGCATCATCGACCTGCGGCCGCTGACCAAGGCGACCGGTGTGAGCGTCGACGACGTCGCCAAGCGGCTCATCGACTACGGGTTCCATGCGCCGACGATGTCGTTCCCGGTGGCCGGCACACTGATGATCGAGCCGACCGAGTCCGAGGACCTGAACGAGCTGGACCGGTTCTGCGCGGCGATGATCGCGATCCGCGCGGAGATCGAGAAGGTAGGTTCGGGCGAGTGGCCGGCGGACGACAACCCGCTGCGCAACGCCCCGCACACCGCGGCCGCGCTCGGCGGGGAGTGGGCGCACGCGTACGGTCGCGAGGACGCGGTGTTCCCGGCCGGCGTCTCGGCGGCCGACAAGTACTGGCCGCCGGTCCGACGCATCGACCAGGCGTTCGGTGACCGGAACCTGGTCTGCTCGTGCCCGCCGTTGGACGCGTACGAGGACTGAGTGACGGCTCTGGGCTCCCCGCTCCGGTTCCGGTTTTCCGGGGCCGGGCCGGGGAGCCCTCGGTGTGTCAGGGGGTGGCGAGGGCGACGTCGGTCGACTTGATCAGGGCGACCACGGAGGCGCCCGGGGTGAGGGCGAGGTCCGAAGCGGCGTCCGCGGTGATGACGGCGGTCAGCGCACCGTTGTCGACGGACACCTTGACCGAGGCCATCGCGGCACCGACGGTGATGTCGCCGACCGTGCCCTGGAGCTGGTTGCGGATGGACAGGCCCTCGACCGTGCCGGTGACGAGGGAGACGTCCGTGGACTTCACCAGGGCCCGGACGGTACAGCCGGTGGCGAGGCCGAGTTCGGAGACGGCTTCCCGGGTGATCGCCGCCGTGAGCGGCTGACCGCCGCTGAGGCGGACAATGACGGTGGCCATCACCTCGCCGGGGATGATGGCGGTGATGGTGCCGGGGAGCTGGTTGCGGATGCTCATCGTCATGAGCATCAAAGTAGGGCTTTCGACGCGTTGCGCCCGGTATGAGGGCCGTGGCCGTTCAGGTGCGGTCGATGTGTACGTTCGTCGACTTGACGCGGGCCGTCGCCTCCATGCCGACCTCCAGGCCCAGTTCCTCGACGGCCTCGCGGGTCAGCAGGGAGACCAGACGGTGGGGGCCGGCCTGGATCTCCACCTGGGCGGCGACATCGCCCAGCTTGATCGCGGTGACGATGCCCGGAAAGGCGTTGCGGACCGAGGTGTACGAGGTGCCCTCCTCGGTGCTGCCGGCCTTGGCCAGTTCGACGGAGAAGGCGGCGAGGTCCTTGCCTTCGATGAGCCGTCGCCCGGTCTCGTCGCGGTGGGTCGCCACCCGGCCGGCGTCCGCCCAGCGTCGCGCGGTGTCGGGGCTCACGCCGAGCAGCCGTGCCGCCTGGCCGATCGTGTAGGACTGCATACGGTCACGATAGGGCCGGTGGCCGGGAACGCCGGACGGGGGTTGGCCGTTGGGTGTAACGCGATATGGCTTTAGTGGGGAACGGCCGGCGGCGTGTGATCGGGGTGATGGGGAGGTCGGCGGAGATTGCGCCTGCGGTCGAGGCGGCCGGGTTGCGGGTCTCGCACGCGGACCGGGACAACACCGTGGACGTGCTGAGCGCTGCCGCGGCGGACAGTCGGCTGAGCCTGGAAGAGATGCCCGGCACTGCCCCCGCGCTCAGCCCGTGTGGACGCGTGGTCTGCGGGTGCGGTCCGGCTCTGCCTCGCGGAGGACCTCGCGGGTGACCGGGGCCACCTCGCCCTGGCCGAAGAGGAAGAAGCGGAGGAAGTTGGCGAAGGGGTTGCCCTCGGTCCACTCGAAGTAGATGTGCGGGGTGCAGCCGGTCGTGTCGCGGACGTGCAGGAGGAGGGCGGCCAGGGCGTTGGGGATGGAGGAGGACTCCAGGGTCAGGACGCGGTAGCGGTTGTGCAGGACCTCGCCGCGTACGGTGAGGCTCGCCTCGAATTCGGAGGGATCGGTGACGGTCACCTCCGCGAAGACGAAGTCCTCCTGGCCGGGGACGTCGTTGTCGGTGCGGATCTGCTCGATCTTGTCGCGGTACTCGGCCTTGTCCCGGCGGTCGGGTTCGTTGGCGATGAAACGGATCTTGCGGCTGGCCATGTCCCGGATGAAGCGCTCCGCCATGGGGTCGAGCGTCACGCTGGTCACGCGGAGTTCGAAGGCGCGGGCCAGCCGGGAGAGGAGGGAGACGAGGATGATGCCGGCGATGAAGCAGGCGCCGATCTTCACACCGTCGGGGCGCTCGATGACGTTCACCACGGTCGTGTAGAGGAACACCGCCGAGATCACGGCGAAGGCGATGGTCCACTTGCGCTGGCCGGCCTTGTGGGCGGCGATGGTCACCGCGATCGCCGCGGAGCTGATGAGGACCAGGACGCCGGTGGCGTAGGCGCCGCCCTGGGCGTCGACGTCGGCGTCGAAGATCCAGGTGACAAGGAAGGCGACCAGGATGAAGACGATCACCATGGGACGCACCGCGCGGGCCCAGTGCGGGGCCATGCCGTAGCGGGGGAGGTAGCGGGGCATCAGGTTGAGCAGTCCGGCCATCGCGGAGGCGCCGGCGAACCACAGGATCGCGATGGTCGAGATGTCGTAGACCGTGCCGAAGGCGTTGCCCAGGTAGTTGTGGGCGAGGTAGGCGAGGGCGCGGCCGTTGGCCTGGCCGCCCGGCTCGAATTCCTTCTCCGGGATGAGCAGGGTGGTGATGAAGCTGGTGGCGATCAGGAAGGCGCTCATGATGAGGGCGGCGGTGGTGAGCAGCTTCTTGGTGTCCCGTATGCGGCCCTTGGGTTGCTCCTCCGTGTCGCCCGGGTCGCCCTTGACGTGCGGCATGACCGCGACGCCGGTCTCGAAGCCGGACAGGCCCAGGGCGAGCTTGGGGAAGACGATCAGAGCCATGCCGACCATGACGAAGATGTTGCCGTGCTCGGCGGTCAGGGCGCTGGACCAGTCGGTGATCACATGGCCCGCGGTGACGACGTGCCACATGCCGACGATCACCACGACCACGTTCAGCGCGAGGTAGATGCCGACCAGGGCGACGGCCACGCCTATCGCCTCCAGGAAGCCCTTGAGGAAGACCGCGCCGAGCAGGGCCACCAGGAGGAGCGTGATCAGCAACTGCTTGTCGTGCAGGGTGCTGTTCAGATGGGGGTTCTCGACGAGGTGGGTGGAGGCGTCCGCCGCCGAGAGCGTGATGGTGATCAGGAAGTCGGTGGCCGCGAAGCCGAGCAGGGTCAGGACGAACAGCTTGCCCTTCCAGAAGGACAGGAGCCGTTCCAGCATCGCGATCGAGCCCTCTCCGTGCGGGCTCTCCTCGGCCACCCGTCGGTAGACCGGCAGGGCGCCGGCCAGGGTGACGATCACCAGGACGATGGTCGCGATGGGTGACAGCAGGCCCGCCGCGAGGGCTGCGATGCCGGGCTGGTAGCCGAGGGTGGAGAAGTAGTCGACGCCGGTCAGGCACATCACCCGGTACCAGCGCTGGCCCTTGTGCGGGGGCTCCGGTTCGGCGTGCGGTCCGGTGTGGCCACCGGCCTTGCCCATGTCGGACAGGCCCTCCAGCATCCAGGCGCGCAGGCGACTGGGCGCGGGGTGTTCGGTCGTGGCCATCGGCGTGCTCCTGAAGTGCGGCTCTGCGTGCGGTTTCGGCCATCACGCGGACGGCGGCACCAGCGTAAGCAGAGAGTGACGCCTGGGCCTACGGATCATGAGAGGCCTACGCGTCAAGCTTCCGTTAAGACTGGCCGCATGGGCGAGGCCCGCGCACCAATGCGGGTGATCACGGGGCGGGCCGAGGGTGTGGGGGCCGTATGCGGGGTGAGACGGCCGCTGGGGCTGTTGCGCCTGCGCCCTGTCACGTGCGGTGACGGCGGGTCGTCCTGGCGGCCGCTCCGTAATGTTCGTCGGCGAATGCGAATGTTTCGGACTCGGGCGGGAGGACTTCTTGACGCCGACCGGGTGGGCGGACGGCCAGCTCGGGCGTGACCGACGTCGAGCGGCACCCGACGCTGCGGGTGGCCCGCCCCCCCGGGCGAACCGGAGGCGAGCTGCGAAGGACATCGGCAGATGCGTTCCGATGGACTCCGTTTGCTGGTTCGCAGCGCACCCCTTCGGCCCCAACTGTGATCCGCGTCCCGACAGTTCGCGGAGTGCTGTCGGCGGATTCACCGTGTCCGAGGGGTTGCCACCCGTCGGAGGCTGTCCTTAGGGTGCGGCAGCAACGAAGCTTTCAGGATCAACTCCGAAACTTTCGCACACCCTGAGGAGCGCATGATGGGCGAGCCGGCACTGTCCCGCCGCGGTTTCCTGGCGGCATCCGCCGCGGCCGGTCTGAGCATCACGGCACTGAGCGGCTGCGGCGGCGGCTCGGACGGGGGGTCGTCGGGGACGACCACCCTGGAGTGGTGGCACATCATGACCACCGAACCCGCCAAAGGCGTCTGGGCCTCTCTGGCCCGCCAGTTCGAGTCACAGAACCCCAAGGTGAAGATAAAGATCGTCGCCCTGGAGAACGAGGCGTACAAGTCGAAGATGACCGCGCTGACCGCCTCCGGGAAGCTGCCGGACATCTTCCACACCTGGGGCGGCGGTGTCCTCAAGCAACAGGCCGACGCGGGCCTCGTCGAGGACCTCACCGACCGGACCAAGGACTGGGCGGGCACCCTGCTGCCGGTCGCCAAGGAGCCGTACCTGCTCGACGAGAAGGTCTACGGCATCCCGGACGACATCGGCATGGTCGGCTTCTGGTACAACAAGGCGCTCTTCAAGAAGGCCGGGATCGCCGCGCCCCCGACCACCTGGTCCGGCTTCCTCGACGCCGTACGGGCCCTGAAGTCCGCCGGGGTCGCGCCCATCGCCCTCGCCGGCAAGGAGAAGTGGCCCGGCATGTACTACTGGGCGTACCTGGCGATGCGCACCGCGGGGATCGACGCCCTCCAGAAGGCCGCCGACTCCAAGGACTTCACCGGAGCCGGGTTCGTGGAGGCCGGTGAGCACCTCAAGGAGCTCGTCGCGCTCCAGCCGTTCCAGAAGGGGTTCCTCGGCGCCGCCTACTCCGGGCCCACCGGGCAGAGCGCCGCCGTCGGCAACGGCAAGGCCGCCATGGAGCTGATGGGTCAGTGGGCGCCCACGGTGGAGCGGACCGAGGGCAAGGGCCTCGGCGCCAACCTCGGCTTCTTCCCGTTCCCCACGGTCGAGGGCGGAAAAGGAGCGCTCACCGAGGTGTTCGGCGGAGGCGGAGGGCTCGCGCTGCGCCAGGGCGCCCCGCAGGCGGCCGTCGACTTCCTGAAGTTCTTCGCCTCGGCCGGCACGAACCGCGAACTGGTGAAGAAGACCGGCACACTGCCCGTGGTCACGGCGGCCGAGGACGCGCTCACCGACCCCAACCTGAAGGCCGTCCAGGCGCAGTTGAAGGCCACCACCGGCTTCCAGCTCTACCTCGACCAGGCCTACGCGCCCGCCGTCGGCCAGGAGGTCAACGACAGCGTCGCCGGGCTCGTCGCCGGCTCCAAGTCGCCCGAGCAGGTCGCGCAGTCGATCACCAAGGTCGCGAAGGAAGAGCAGTAGGCCGCGATGACTTCCACCTTCCTGCCGGACAAGCGCTCCGGCCCCGACACCGCGCCCCCGGCCCCGGCCGGCGGGCCGGCGCCGGGGCGCGCACGGCGGCGCGTGCTGCACTGGCTCACCGCGGTGTCCTTCCAGGTGCCCGCGCTCGCGCTGTTCGGACTGCTGGTCCTGCTGCCGATGCTCTTCGCGCTCTACGCCTCCTTCTTCCGGTGGGGCGGCTTCGGCATGCCCTCCGACTCCATCGGCGCGGACAACTTCACCCGGCTCTTCGACGACCCGGTCTTCCTCGGTGACCTGTGGCGCTGCCTCGTCCTGGTGGTGTTCTCACTCGCGCTGCAACTGCCGTTCGCGCTCGCCATGGCCGTGCTGCTCAACCAGCGGCTGCGCGGCCGGGCCTTCTACCGGATGCTGTTCTTCGCGCCGTACATCCTGTCCGAGGTGATCACCGGCATCCTCTTCTCGATGATCTTCGCGCCGGACGACGGACTCGCCGACCACGTCCTGGGCGGCGTAGGCCTGGACGGGATCGGCGGGGAGTGGTTCTCCGACCCCTCCACCGTCATGGCCACGGTCTTCCTGGTCATGATGTGGAAGTACTTCGGCTTCCACATGATGCTCTACCTGGCCGGACTGCAGTCCATCCCGGCCGAGTTGACCGAGGCCGCGATCGTCGACGGCGCCGGACCCTGGCAGCGCTTCCGCAACGTCACCCTGCCACTGCTCGCGCCCACGCTCCGCATCAGCGTCTTCCTGTCCGTGATCGGCTCGATCCAGCTCTTCGACCTGGTGTGGGTGATCACCGCGGGCGGCCCCGATCACCACTCCGAGACCATGGCCATCACGATGTTCCAGTACGGCTTCAAGCGCTACCAGGTCGGCTACGCCAGCGCGATCAGCGTGGTCATCTTCGGCATCAGCCTCGTGTTCGCCCTCGCCTACCAGCGGTTCGTGCTCCGCCGCGACCTCGAAGGGGCCACCACGACCATGCGGGGAGGCGGACAGTGACGATCGGTCAGAAGCGCCGGGGCAGGAGTCTGCCACTGCATGTCGTCCTCGTCGCCGTCGGCGCGGTGATGGGCGTACCGCTGCTGTACGCGGTGTTCTCCGGGTTCAAGTCCACCGACCAGCTCTCCCGCAACCCGATCGGGCTGCCCGACCCTTGGGTGAGCTCGAACTACACCGGCATCCTCGGTTCGGGCGACTTCTGGCGGATGCTCGGCAACAGCACGCTGATCGCGGTGGGTACGACCGTGCTGGTCGTCGCCGTGTCGGCGCTCGCGGCGTTCTCCTTCGCCCGGTTCGCCTTCCGCGGACGGGAGGCGCTGTTCACCCTGTTCACGATGGGGCTGATGTTCCCCTTCGCGGTGGCGGTCCTGCCGCTGTTCCTGCTGCTGCGCTCGATGGACCTGCTCGACAACCCGCTCGGGGTGATCCTGCCGCAGGCCGCGTTCGGGCTGCCCATGACGATCGTGATCCTTCGCGGCTTCTTCCGGGAGATCCCGGCCGAACTGGAGGAGGCGGCCACGCTGGACGGCTGCGGCCCGTTCGGTTTCTTCTGGCGGATCCTGCTGCCCATGGCCCGCCCCGCGCTCGGCACGGTGTCGGTGCTCGCGGTGGTCGGCAGCTGGAACAATTTCTTGCTGCCGCTGCTCGTGTTCAGTCAGCCCGACTGGTGGACCATTCCGGTCGGCGTCCAGCAGTTCCAGGGCCAGTACTCCTCGGACACCGCACGGGTCTTCGCCTACCTGGTCCTCGCCATGGTCCCCGCCCTCGCCTTCTACTCGGTCGCCGAGCGTCAGCTCGTCGGCGGCCTCACCGCCGGCGCCACCAAGGGATGACCCGCGCCCGCGGACGTAAGGCTCACCCCCACACCGAACCGTGAGGAGTCGCCCCATGCGCACGACCGCCCCCGCCCGTACCCGGCTCAGACTCGCCGGAGCCCTCGCCACCGTCCTGGTCGCCGCGGGCGTCGTCACCGGCCCCGCCGCCCAGGCCGGCGAGCAGCACGGCAAGCAGCGCACCCTCGCCGAACTCGCCCAGCGGCACGGGCGCTACTTCGGCAGCGCCACCGACAACCCCGAGCTCACCGACACGCCCTACACCAAGATCCTCGGCGACGAGTTCGACATGATCACCCCCGGTAACGGCATGAAGTGGTACGCCACCGAGCCGCAGCAGGGAGTCTTCGACTTCTCCAAGGGCGACGAGATCGTCAAGCTCGCCCGCAAGAACCACCAGCGGGTCCGTGCCCACACCCTGGTCTGGCACAGCCAGCTGCCCGACTGGCTCACCTCGCGCACCTGGACGGCCGACGAGCTGCGGCCCGTGCTGAAGAAGCACATCCAGACCGAGGTACGGCACTACCGCGGCAAGGTCTACGCCTGGGACGTCGTCAACGAGGCGTTCAACGAGGACGGCACCTACCGCGAGACGGTCTTCTACAAGACCCTCGGCCCCGGGTACATCGCCGACGCCCTGCGCTGGGCCCACCAGGCCGATCCGCACGCCAAGCTCTACCTCAACGACTACAACATCGAGGCGGTCGGCCCGAAGAGCGACGCCTACTACGCCCTGGCCAAGGAGCTGAAGGCACAGGGCGTCCCGCTGCACGGCATCGGCCTCCAGGCCCACCTCGCCCTCCAGTACGGCTATCCGACCACCCTGGAGGACAACCTGCGCCGCTTCGCCCGCCTCCGCCTCGACACCGCGCTGACCGAGGTGGACGTACGGATGCTGCTGCCCGCGACCGAGGAGAAGCTGGCGCAGCAGGCCGACTGGTACCGGGACATGACCAAGGCGTGCCTGGCGGTGCGCCGGTGCGTCGGAATCACCGTCTGGGACTACACCGACAAGTACTCGTGGATCCCGGACTTCTTCGAGGGGCAGGGCGCGGCCCTGCCGTGGGACGAGCAGCTCCGGCCGAAGCCGGCGTACCACGCGATACGGGAGGCGCTGGGCTAAGGGGTCCTTTCACTATGAGCGCCCGATGAGGTCGCGTGGTCCGGCGCCGTGCATCGCAAGACGCCGGAGGGCCCTTGTAGCGGAGCTACCAGGGCTCTTCGGCAACGCGGCGAGGTGCGGTGCCAGGCCGCGCGACCCGGGCGGGCATAGTGAAAGGGCCCCTAACTCTGAGAACGTGGTGCGGCGGTGCTGGAGCGGATCACCAGTTCTGTGCCCAACTCGACCCGGGGCGAGTCCGGTTGCTCGTCCCGGGCCAGGCGCAGCACGGTGCGGACGGCGAGTTTGCCCATGTCGGCGAGGGGCTGGCGGACGGTGGTCAGGGGCGGGGCGGACCAGCGGACCTCCGGGAGGTCGTCGAAGCCCAGCACGCTCATGTCCTCGGGCACCCGGAGCCCCCGTCGGCGCAGCGCCTCGATCGCGCCGAGCGCCATCTGGTCGCTGGCCGCGAACACCGCGGTCGGCGGCTCGGGCAGGTCGAGGAGGGTGTTGCAGCCGGTGAAGCCGGACTCCGGATGGAAGTCACCGGGTACGACGAGCGATTCGTCGAGCGCGATGCCGGCGGCCTCCAGGGCGGCGCGGTAGCCGTCGAAGCGGGCCCGGGAGCACAGCAGCCGGGACGGTCCGGCGATCAGCCCGATCCTGCGGTGGCCGAGGGACAGCAGGTGCTCGGTGGCGGCCAGTCCGCCCGACCAGTTCGCGGCGCCGATGGTCGGGGTGTCCAGGTCGGGTGAGCCCGTGGGGTCGACGACCACCAGCGGTACTCCCAGGATGCGCAACTGCTCGTGCAGCACGGGGCCCAGGTCGGACGTGACCAGGATGACGCCGTCGGATGCGCGGGCGCGCAGGTTGCGCATCCACTCACGGGCGTCGCCGGAGCGGCCGTGGATCGCCGACACCACCGTGCCCACACCTGCCGCGTGGGCGACCTCCTCGACCCCGCGGATGATCTCCACCGCCCAGGGGCTGTCGAGGTCGTTGAAGACCAGGTCGAGCAGGGCTGCGTGGGAGGCGGCGGCCTGGGGGCGCTTGCGGTAGCCGTGCCGGCGCAGCAGGTCTTCGACCCGGGCCCGGGTCTGCGGCGAGACGTCCGACCGGCCGTTGACCACCCGGGACACGGTGGGCACGGAAACCCCGGCCTGCCGGGCGATCTCCGTGATCGTGACCTTGCCCCGCGCCTTGGACGCCGTCTCGGCGCCGGCCTCGCGCGCTGCCAATACCCCCACCTCCGTCGTTCCGGACGCGTTCTCGAAACTTCCAGGAGTCTTCCGGAAAACGGGGGGCCGTGGGAAGTCGTAGCGGGTACGGAGTCGTGGAACCACGGTGCGTGACCGGCGCCGGACATGCGTCGGGGCCGGTTCGCGGTACAGGTCTGCGGCCGGCCCCTCATGTCTCGGGTGAGGCGTGCTGCCCCGCCCGGTGTGCTCAGGCTGCCGTCATCACGTGGTCGGCACCCAGCGGGCGGTGCGGGGCGATGATCTGGCCGTCCGGCAGGAGTTCACCGGTGTCCTCGAACTGGAGAACGCCGTTGCACAGCAGGCTCCAGCCCTGCTCCGGGTGGTGCGCCACGAGACGGGCGGATTCCCGGTCGGCGGAGTCGGCTGAGGGACACGGTGACTGGTGCTGGCACATGGGTGGGATCTTTCGCTCTGTCGTGGTCATGTCCGCCCCCGTTGCGGTAAGTGGTCGGAAACCAGTGTTGCCCCCTGGGCGTCGATCCGCAGGGATTTCACAGCACGGCTTCTTCACAGATTGATGACGCGACGTTTATGTGGATGGTTCATCCCAACTGGGCCCCCACTTCGGATGGTTCGCGATGGCCGGATAGGGCTAGTCCGTGCGGTGCAGGCGCACTTTTTGGCTCGCAAGAGCGGTGAATTGCTCGTAAGAGCGAACCCCGCCACCCCTTTCGTCTCGGGTGGCGGAGTTCGAGGGGCGGAGCCTCAGGTGGAGGCGCGTCAGGCGGGTGACCCGAGCAGCGGGGTCGGCGGGGTCAGCCGATGGGTCAGTACGGGGAGCAGCTCGGCCACCCGGTGCGGACGGTGGGCGGCGATGCCGGGCGGTGCCGGCGCCAGCGGGACCAGCAGGTCCGTGGCCGCCGGATGGCCCTCGGCGCCGTCCGCGGCGCAGTCTCCGTGCAGCCAGAGCGTGAGCATGTACAGGCTCGGCAGGGACAGCAGACGCGGCTGGTACGCCTGCGGCAATGCCTCGGCCTGGGCGAGCGCACGCTCGGTCGAGGCGATGTAAGGACCCTCGAAGAAGTGCGAGAAGGCCCACCCGTCGGGGGTGAGCATGGTCTCGGCCGCGGCCACCGCACGGTCGCCGCAACGGATCAGGAAGCGCCACCCGGCCAGCCGCGTGGCGGAGACGCCCTCGGGGGTGATGTGGTCCAGCACGTGCACGGGCAGCGGGAGCTCGGGCGTGGCCGGTCCCTGCGCGGCACGCAGCGAGGGAGTTCGGGCCTCGCGGACCGCGGTGGGTGAACCGAGCGCCGTGAGGACGGAGCGAAGGGCGGGCGCGGGAGCCGGGGGAACGCGCAGCGGCATGATGGGTCGCCTCTCATTGACAGGCACAGTGGCGCGAGGGCGGGGTAAGGCGGGGGCGGACGACACTGTCAGCTCTCGAGGGTCAGAGAGGCAGGGGCGGGGTCTGTGGATGAGAGAAACGAGAGGTACGGATGAGGCCTGCCGTACGTCGCCATGACGGCAGCTTCCATCGACCGGGCGCCAACCTTCTCTGCCTTGTGGCGGAGTTTATAGGAGAGATGCTTCGGCTGGGTTTCGTCTAGCTGTCCCCGAAGAGCTCCGCAAGAGTCTATTCAGTCGGCGATTCGCGGAAATCATCCCGATTCAGGACCTGCCGCACGGCCGTGACCTCGCAATACGAGCCTGCCGCGGTCGGCCCATTGTCGTCGGCGTTTTTCCCGAGGCTCGCAGGGGTACACGCATCTCCACACCGCACCATGCCCGGTGAATGTGCCGCCGGTCACCCTCCATCAGAGTAGCGGGCGTCACGCCCGGCCGGGACGTTATCGATCGCTTCGGTTGGGCATAAGCCACCTGACCCGGGCCACCGGCGGGCGGATCCATCGGCCTGCTCATCCGAGGAAGGGACGCTTCGATGGGGGAGAAGGTCGCGGCAGGTGCGTTCGACCTGTCCGATCGTCAGCGCTACCGCGACAAGCTGCGGCGGTGCCTGACGGGGCTTGAGCGACTCCTGGCGGAGAAGCGGTTCGACCGCCCCAAGAACCTCATGGGGCTCGAGATCGAATTGAATCTCGCCGGCGCCGACGGCATGCCCAGAATGCTGAATGCCCAAGTGCTGGAGCGCATCGCGAGCCGAGATTTCCAAACAGAACTCGCCATGTTCAACCTGGAAGTGAACATAGCCCCACACCGATTGGGTGGTCGTGTATTCGACCGGCTCGCCGAGGAACTCCGTACGTCACTGGCATATGCCGACCGAAAAGCGGGCGAGGTCGACGCGGGAATCGTGATGATCGGCATTCTGCCGACCCTCGACCGCGACGACCTGGTCTCCGCCAACCTCTCCGACGTCGACCGCTACGCGCTGCTCAACGACCAGATCGTGGCCGCCCGCGGTGAGGACTTCACCCTCGACATCGACGGTGTGGAACGGCTGACCTGCACCGCCGGGTCCATCGCGCCCGAAGCGGCCTGCACCTCCGTGCAACTGCACCTCCAGGTGACCCCGGGGCGCTTCGCCGACGTGTGGAACGCCGCGCAGGCCGTCGCCGCCGTCCAGGTCGCCGTCGGCGCCAACGCGCCCTTCCTGTTCGGCCATGAGCTGTGGCGCGAGTCCCGGCCCCCGCTGTTCCAGCAGTCCACCGACACCCGGCCGCCCGAGCTCCAGGCACAGGGAGTGCGGCCGCGCACCTGGTTCGGGGAGCGGTGGGTCTCCTCGGCGTACGAGCTCTTCGAGGAGAACCTGCGCTACTACCCGGCCCTGCTGCCGATCTGCGACGAGGAGGACCCCCTCGAGGTGCTGGACGCCGGCGGCGTACCCAAGCTCGCCGAGCTCGTCCTGCACAACGGCACGGTGTACCGCTGGAACCGCCCGGTCTACGGCATCGCGGACGGGGTCCCGCACCTGCGCGTGGAGAACCGCGTGCTGCCCGCCGGACCCACCGTCACCGACGTCATCGCCAACGCGGCGTTCTACTACGGGCTGGTGCGGGCCCTCGCCGAGGAGTCCCGGCCGGTGTGGACCCGGATGCCGTTCGAGACGGCCGCGGCGAACTTCGACGCGGCGTGCCGGTACGGCATCGACGCGCGGCTGCAGTGGCCGCGGCGGGGGCGGCTCGGGGGTACGGCCGAGGTCGACGCGGTCAGCCTCGTACGGGACGAGTTGCTGCCGCTCGCGGAGGCGGGCCTGGCGGCCTGGGGCGTCGAGGCCGTCGACCGGGACCTGTACCTCGGGGTGATCGAGGAGCGGTGCCGGCGGCGGTTCAACGGGGCGGAGTGGCAGGCCGCGACGTTCCACCGGGGTCTTGAGATGGGGCTCAGCAGGGAGGTCGCGCTGGCCGCCACGACTCGGCGGTACCGGGAGCTCACGCAGATCGGGGAGCCGGTGCACACCTGGCCGGTGGGGCTGCCGGAGCCGGTGCCTTTGGGATGAGCGCGGGGGGTGGCCGTTGTCCATGCGGCTGAGCGCCGCCGCGGCGGGATGGAGGGCCCGCCTTCCGGGGTGTGAGGTTGGGTGGGGGTGATGCCGGGCGCGGGGTTGCGGTCGGGCATGCTGTGGGGGTCGGTGTGGTGGGTCAGCGGAGGCTGGAGTGCACGTGGATGCTGGGGTGGCGGGCGAGTACTCCGCGGAGCGGCCCTCGCGCCGGGTGTTCCGGGACGAGACACTTCTCGTGCTGGGGCTCTCGCTCGGCGCCAGCGGAGTCTCGGCGCTGATCAGCTTCGTCGGGTCGGTCACCAAACCGGGCGGCCTCAAGGACCAGGCGGCCACCCTCAACGCCTCCGCCGCACCGGGCCGGCCCTGGCTCGACCTGGCCTGGCAGCTCTTCGGCATCGCCACGGCGTTGGTGCCCGTCGCCCTCGTCGCCCACTTCCTGCTGCGCGAGGGCGCGAGCCTGCGCACCCTCGGCTTCGACCGCACCCGGCCCTGGCCCGACCTCGGCCGCGGCGCCGGGGTCGCGGCGGTGATCGGCAGCACCGGGATCGCCTTCTACCTCGCCGCCCGCGGCCTCGGCTTCAACCTCACCGTGGTGCCGGAGGCCCTGCCCGACGTGTGGTGGAAGTACCCGGTGCTGATCCTTTCGGCGCTGCAGAACGCCATCGTCGAGGAAGTGATCGTCGTCGGCTATCTGCTGCGCAGGCTCGGACAGTTGGGCTGGACCCCGGGCGCCGCACTGGTGGCCAGCTCCGTGCTGCGCGGCTCGTACCACCTCTACCAGGGCATCGGCGGCTTCATCGGCAACATGGCGATGGGCGTCGTCTTCGTCTATCTGTACCGGCGCTGGGGCCGGGTCGGCCCCCTCGTCGTGGCGCATTCGCTGCTCGACATCGGCGCGTTCGTGGGGTACGCCCTGCTGGCGGGCAAGGTGGGCTGGCTGCCCACGGCCTGAGCGCTGCCCGTTCAGGCCAGCAGTTCGCCCTCGATGGTGGTGATGGCGCGGCCGTTCAGCAGGGTGCGGTCGCCGCGGAGTTCCGTGCGGACGCGGCCGGAGCGGGGCGAGGCCTGGAGACCGGTGAGGACGGAGCGGCCGAGGCGCTCGGACCAGTGCGGGGCGAGGGCGGTGTGGGCGCTGCCCGTGACGGGGTCCTCGGCGATGCCGACATTCGGGAAGAAGCACCGGGAGACGAAGTCGTATCCCCGGGCGGGGTCCTCCGCGCGGGCGGTGGCGATGATGCCGCGCGTGGAGTAGCGCGCGAGTGCCCCGTGGTCCGGGGTGAGCGCGCGGACCGTCTTCTCCTCGGCGAGTTCGAGGAGCAGGTCGCCGATGTTCGGGCCGGTGTCGAAGGCGGCGAGCGGTTCGGCACCGAGAGCACCGGCCACCCCGTCCGGCACCTCGACGCGGCTGAGCGGAGCCGTGGGGAAGTCGAGGGTGATCGAGCCGTCGTCCTCGAGCGTGGCGATGAGGACGCCGCTGCGGGTGGCGAACCGTACCGGGCCCTCGTGGGCGCCCGTGGTGTGCAGGACGTGAGCCGTGGCGAGCGTGGCGTGGCCGCACATCGCGACCTCGGTGACGGGGGTGAACCAGCGCAGCGCCCAGTCGGCCTCGCCGTCCTCGGGGAGACGGTGGGCGAAGGCGGTCTCCGCGTGGTTGACCTCCAGCGCGACCTTCTGGAGCCAGTCGTCGTCGGGGAAGGTGTCGAGGAGCACGACCCCGGCCGGGTTGCCGGCGAAGGGGCGGTCGGTGAAGGCGTCGACGATTCGAATCCGCATGGCGCTGACGCTAGAGGATGCGAGAAGCCGGATACCAAGGCCAATTCATGAGTGCTGGACCGGTTCCTGTCCGGGGCGGACCGTAGGAGCGACGGTGGGGCCGGGCGGGTACGGCGCGCGGGTGGGACGGAAGGCTGGGATGCTGAGGGGGGAGCGCTGCCCATGGCCTGACGAACAGTGGTGGTGAGCGCGGTGGCCGCATCCGAGGTGAACGATTCGGGGGTACGGGCCGAGCCGCGCGCGGATCCGCTGGGCGACCCGTACCTGACCACGCGGTTCGCCCTGCCGGCCAGACCCGCCACGTTCCTGCGGCGCGAACGATTGGTCGAGCACCTGGACCAAGCTCTCCTGACGCCGTTGACGATGGTCAACGGAGCCGCGGGTGCGGGAAAGACACTGCTGGTCGCCGACTGGGCTGCCGGGCGCGATCGACGCGTCGCCTGGCTGACCAACGAGGCGACCGACCAGGCTCCCGGGGTGTTCTGGGCGTACCTGCTCCAGGCGCTGCGCGCCGCCGGCGTGGCCCTGCCCGCCGAGGTCGGCTGCCCGGCGGACGCGAGCCGGGTGGACCGTACGCTGCTGGCCCGGCTCGCCGCGGTGTTGCGCGGGCAGGACCGGCCCGTGGTCGTGGTGCTCGACGAGTACGACCGGGTGACCGCCCCCGAGATCGCGGAACAGTTGGAGTTCGTCCTGCACCACGCCGGGCACGGAATGCGCCTGGTCCTCGTCACCCGCACCGAGCCCCTGCTGCCGCTGCACCGTTACCGGGCGGCAGGCGCCATGACGGAGATCAGGAACGCGGAGCTCGCCTTCACCCCGGAGGAGGCCGCCGCGCTGCTGCGACTGCACGGGCTGAGCCTGGCGGTGCCGGCCGCGAGCGCGCTGGTGGAGCGGACCCGGGGTTGGGCCGCGGGGCTGCGGCTGGCCGCCCTGGCCGCGCAGGAGAGCCAGGATCCGGAGACGTATCTGAAGGAGTTCGAGGCCGACCGCACGACGGTCGCCGACTTCCTGCTCGCCGAGGTGCTCAAGCGGCAGGCGCCCGAGACGCAGGACCTCCTGCTGCGGGTCAGCGTCCTCGAACGTTTCTGCCCCGACCTGGCCAACGCCCTCACGGAGCGCACCGACGCCGAGCCCATCCTGGCCGGGCTGCACCGCGAGAACGCCTTCGTCGAGCACCTCGGGCACGCCCGCTACCGTCTCCACCCGCTGTTCGGGGAGATCCTCCGCGCCCATCTGCGGGTACGCCATCCCGGCCTGGAGCCCTTACTGCACCGCAGGTCCGCGGAGTGGCTGCGGCGTTCCGGGGCCCTGGCCGAGGCCCTCGGGCACGGTGCCGCCGCGGGCGACTGGGAGTTCACCGCCGGCGTCCTCGTCGGCGACCTCGCCATCGGGCAGCTCTTCACCGGCCTGCGCTGCGACGACCTGGTCGAGCTGTTCTCGCGGATGGGGCCCGAGGCTACGAGCCCCGCGAGCGATCTCGTCCGGGCGGCCCGTGAGCTGGCCCGGTGCGATCTCGACCGTGGCCTGACCCATCTGCGGCACGCCGAGGAGAGACTGGACGGCGAGCGCGGCCCGGCGGGGGACGCGCCGGACCGCGCGGCGGCGCGGCTGAGCTGTGCCCTGCTCGAGGCGCTGGCGGCCCGGTTGACCGGTTCGCCGGGGCGGGCGGAGCGGGCGGCGGAGGCGGCCGCGGAAGTCAGGGAAGCGGTCCCCGCCCATCTGCTGGACCAGCACCCCGAGCTCACGGCCCTGCTGCTGACGCATCTCGGGTCGGCGCGGCTGTGGGCCGGGCACCTCGGGGAGGCACGCGCCGTGCTGGCCGCGGTGGCCGACGGCGCCGACGGCGCCTCCACGGCGCTCCCACGCGAGGACGCCCTGGGCCGCCTGGCCCTGATCGACTATCTGAACGGCTGGCTCGGCAGGGCGGAGCGCAAGGCACTGGCTTCGATGACCGAGACCGAACGGTTCAGCCTGCCGCAGCCGTCCGGCTCCGGCATTGGGCCACTGGTCCTGGCCGCGGTGGCCGTGGACCGCAACGAACTCTCCAGGGCGCAGGCCCTCCTCGACACCGCTACCGCGGCGCACCCCGTGAACCACGACCCGGTACTGGCGGCGGGCCGCGCCATAGCCACCGCGCGCCTTCTGCTGGCCCGCGGCGACACACGCGCAGCACTCAGGGCGGCGGAACCGGCCGTCACGGCCGACGTGGCCTCACCCTGGGCACGGGGCCACACGGCGCTGGTAGCGGCCACCGCGCACCTGGCCGAGGGCCGGCCCGAGCGGGCCGTCCGATTGCTGGAGGCGGTGCCCGACGACCAGCCGGCCTGCGTGGTGGGTGCCGCCCGGGCGCAGCTCGCCGCGGGCCGCCCCGGCGCGGCGATCGACCTGCTCGACCGTGCCCATCCGGAGGGTCGCTCCGGTCCCGCGGTGACGGTCCGGGCTCTGCTCGTGAGGGCGCAGGCAGCCGACGGGGTCGGGGACCCGGCCACCGCCCGCCGGCTCGTCGCCAGGGCCCTGCACGAGGCACGGCGCGAACGGCTGCGCCGCCCCTTCGTCGAGACCGGGCCGTGGATCCGGCCATTCCTCGACACCGCACCCCTGCGCGCCCTGGCCGCGGGCTGGCTCACCCCTGGCACCCGCAGCCCCGGCCCACCCGCCCGTGGCCCCCTCCGCTCCGGTTCGCTCAGCCCGGATCCGCCCTCGCACAGCGGTCCGCCGCCGGTCGTGGAGGAGCTCAGCGGGCGTGAGCGCGACGTACTGCTCCGGCTGGCGCGGATGATGTCGACGGAGGAGATCGCCGCCGACCTCTACGTGTCGGTGAACACGGTCAAGACCCACCTGAAGAGCGTCTACCGGAAGCTGGCGGTGAACCGCCGCAACGAAGCGGTGCGCCGCGCACGCGAACTGCGGTTGCTGTGAGTGCCGACCCACCGGTGGGCGCCGCAGGTGTCGCCGCACCCCATGGTGATGACCACGTCGGATGCCTTGGGTGAGGGAGGCGGCGGCGAGCTGGGACCGGTCGGCGTTGTGGACGCGGGCCTGGCCGTCACTGCCGGGCTGTTCATCAGTCCCTCGGCGGTGGTGGCCTCGGCCTTCGCACGGTCGGCGGGCCCGGGACACAGGACCGGCAGCAGGCCCGCTGGATCCAGCTGCGCGCCCTCCTTGCGCAGCAGGTCCGCCTCGGAGACCACGCCCACGGCGTGTTCCTCGCCGTCCACGACCGGCACGGCGGTGATGTCATGCTCGGCCAGCAGCTTGGCGATCTCCTTGAAGCCGGTGTCCCGGCGCACCTTCACGACCGCCGTGGTCATGAGATCGCTCACGGTCCGGTGCCACATGGCTCCCGCCTCCTCGTGTCGCGTCCGTTGCTGCTTTCCACTCTCCGCCCGGCAGGCGTGAGCCGCATGGGCCGGCCGGTCCCGATCGGCACGGCAGCGCGGCGACGGCCTTCACCACGGCCTCCGGGCCCTCGCTCCCGGGAACCCGCGGTGTGCGGCACTCGGCGGAAAGGGGGGTGGTGCACCTCGGTGGATCCGGCACGGCGACCGCCGGATCGGTCTCCTTCCATCCCGCCGCGGCACCCGGGCCATGCGGAAGGGGACGCCCGGCCCTGCTTCTCGGCCGGACGGATGGCACAAGAAAATCCTCAGAAGAAGCTGAGAAGTTGCTGTGCCAGGCTGGCGCGCCTGATCGACACGGGGAACCGCGACTCGCTGGAGGATCTCACCGATGAGCCTGGTCAACGGCCTGCCCGCACACATACTGCTCGTGCATTTCGTTGTGGTCCTAGTTCCTCTGACCGCTCTGGCACTCGTGGTCTGTGTGATCTGGCCCAAGGCGGCGCAGCGCATGGGCGTCGTCCTGCCTCTGCTCGCCCTTGTCACGCTCGTGAGCGTTCCGCTCACCACTCAGGCCGGCGAGTGGCTGGAGGGACACGTCGACGACAACGCGCTGGTGCGCCGGCACGCCGAGCTCGGCGACGGCCTGCTCCCCTGGGCCGGGGGCCTGTTCCTCCTCGCGGTCGCCGTCTGGTGGGCGACCGGCCGCGCCGCCGCGTCCGGATCGGGCGCCACCGGCAGCGCACGGTGGTCCGCCCTGCCAGTGCGCGTCGTGGCGGCGGTGTTGTCGCTCGCGGTGGCCGCGGGAGCCGTCGTGGACGTCTACCGCATCGGTGACTCAGGAGCGAAGGCCGCTTGGCATGACGGCTTCTCCAAGACGGCGTCGGGCGGAGGGGACGACTGACCCGCCACAGGCCGGCTTCGACCGCCGGGGAGACGTGACGGGAGTGGTCCGCCTCGCGTTGGAGCAGCAGGTGGACTCCGGGGCGGGCCAGCAGCGCGTGCAGCCGTTGAGGAGGTCCGCCGACGCTCACGGTCGCGTCCGGCAGACGGTCTCCCGGGCGAGGAGCACCTCGAAGGCGTGGGGTTCCGTCGACCGACAGGGCAGGTGGAGGCGGTGGTGTGCGACCAGCGGGAAGGTGGAGGCGAAGCACACGGCCACGGCTCGACATGCCTCGCCCGGGGAGAGCGGTCCATGATCGCCCATGGTGACCTCCGGTTCTCTGCCTAGTCCGGTTCCATGTAGGGGCGGCGGAAGATCGGCGCCTGACCGGAACCCCATGGCCTTACGGCGGCAAGCGCCCGGGAGACAGCGGATTCCAGCGGCCCACTGGTGTCGACGGCGACGGCCTCGGACCACGCGGGCTCCCTCGCCGCCATGGCGGCGGCGACGTCGAGGTCGGCGTCGGACGGGCCGGGAGCACGTGTGCTCAGTCGGGCCGCGGACACCTCCTCCGGCACCTGGCAGTGCAGGGCCACCAGGTCGGCGCTGGTGAGTTCGGCGACGTGCCGCGCGGCTTCACGCTGCTCCGCGGTGGACCAGGTGGCGTCCAGTACGACGGATTCACCGGACGCCAGCAGGGCCGCCGCGCGATCGAGCAGGGCGGCGTAGGTCCGGGCCGTCCACTCGGGCGTGTACAGCCCCTCTCCGTAGCCGGCCACCGCCGGCCGCTCCGGGGGAATGCCCGCCAGTTCTTTGCGGAGGCGGTCGCTGCTGAGGAGGGTGGCCTCCAGACGGTCGGCCAGGGCGCCGGAGAGAGTGGACTTGCCGCTGCCGGGCATCCCGCCGACGAGCGTCAGTCCGACGGCGGCGGTGCGCAGGTGGCCCAGGGCCGTCGCGACCAGCCGCCGTGACGCCGGCTCCGCGCCTGGCGCCCCCTGCTGCGCCTGGATGAGTGACACCTTGGCGCGGACGAACGCACGGTAGGCGACATAGTGATGCCACAAGGACGGGGGCGCGGGGTCCCCGGAGTACTCGCTGTAGCGGGCGAGGAAGTAGGCAGCGGCATCGGGAGCGCCGAGGTGTTCGAGGTCCATCGCGAGGAAGGCGGCGTCGTCGAGACCGTCGACGTACCGCAGGCGGTCGTCGAACTCCAGACAGTCCAGGACGCGGGGGCCGTCGTCGAGGCAGAAGACGTCTTCGGCGAGCAGGTCGCCGTGGCCGTCCACCACTCGCCGCTGCGCGATCCGTGAATCGAACAATCGCTCGCGGCCGACGAGATAGCGGCGCACCAGCCGCTCGGCCTCGGGCACCCCGTCCGGCACGGAGCCCTCCCCTGTCAGGGCGCGGATCTGCGCGAAGCCGGCCTCCCAGCGTGCGGACAGCGCGTCCCGCGTGCCCTGTTCGTCCACGTCCCGGCCGCGGGGAGCGTCCGCGTGCCAGGCGGCGAGCCGCCGCGCCACGGTCCGCAGCACGTCGTCGACCGGGGCGCCCGTTCGCACGAGCCGCGACAGGCGTCGGTCCTCCGGCATCCGGCGCATCACCACCAGCGGTTCCGGCGCCTCGCCGTCAGGGGTGGAGACCTCGCCCAGGCCCAGGTAGACGTCGGGGGCGAAGCGGCGGTTGAGGGCTACCTCGCGTTCGCACGCCGCCCGGCGGGCTGCCCGCCCGGTGTAGTCCAGGAAACCCAGGTTCAAGGGTTTCTTGACCTTGTAGGCGCGGTCGCCGGCGAAGAACAGGATCGCGGTGTGGGTCTCGCACACGTCCGCCCGCGACGGCCGAGGGCCGGCATGCCCGGGCTCAGTCATGGGGGACGACGGCGACGGGGCAGCGTCCGTGATGGAGGGCGGCGTGGGCGATGGGGCCCAGGTGAGGTGCCACACCGTGCCGGTGCGTGCGCCGGCCGATGACCAGCAGTGCCGCGCCCGCGCCGGCCTGGACGACGGCCTTGGCGGGGCTCGCCAGACGGATGCCGGCCGCCACCTCCACCTGCGGGTACTTCTCGTGCCAAGGGCGAAGCGCCTTGCCCAGCTCCTTCTTCGCCTCGTTCCTCATCTCCTCGGTCACCTCGTGGTCCGCACCCCAGGGCGTGCGCGCATGGAGCGGCACGCTGCGAGCATGGACGGCCAGCAGCGCGACGCCCCGGGCCGCGGCGGTGTGAAAGGCGAAGTCGAGCAACTCCTCACCGGTGTCGTGCAGTTTCAACGCCACCACCACGCGGCTCTCCGGTGTGGGGGGCGCTCCCTCCGTCGGCTCCGCGCGGACCAGGACGACCGGCCGCTCGGCACGCGCCACGACCGGCATGCTGACGTCGCCCATGAAGTAGCTCTCGACGGTCTCCAGCCCCCGAGCGCCGAGCACAAGCATCTCGGAATCCGAGGCCGCTCGGAGCAGGGCCTCCTGAGCATCCTCGGGGACCAGGTTCCCGACGACGGTCAGGCCCGGATGGCGTGTCTGCAGCTCCGCCTGCGCGGTGTGCACGAGACGTTTCGCCCAGTAGTTCTGGTCGACTTCGGGGGCCACACGGGCGGGTGCCGGCGCCAACAGCGGCCACGCGTGCAGGAGCCGCAGGGCGAGCCTCCGCCCCTCGGCTTCGTCGGCGGCCCAGCGGGCGGCGGCGAGGCTCTCGGGCGAGCCGTCCAGGCCCACGGTGACGTCTGGCTGCATGGCGGCGGCCTCCGTCTCGTACGCAGCTGGAGATGACGTTGGATGACGGTGACCGGGTCCGGTGGCGCGCCTGGTCCGGATGTCGCCGACATGCCGAGCGTGATGCGTTCTCTCCCTTCGAGGAGTACCCCAATCCTCTCCGGCGCGCATGTGGACCAGGGAGGGCGGGGAGCCCCGAGGAACGCGCATCCGGTGCGAGAGGAGACCGGAGCGGTGACCATTCCCCTGGTCGTCGGCGACGGCGGATCCGAGGCGAGCCCGGAGGCCGTGGATCCGCGTGCCGGACTCGGAGGAGTCACCGCTGCGCATGGTGCCGGCCGACCGGGCCGTGACCGTGGCGCCCGAGCCCATGGCCTGTCCGGTGGATCCCGTGGCCGACGCGGGCCCGGCACGCCGGTTCACGCGGACCAACGCTGCGGCAGCACGAACGTGCAGCTTTCCCACGGTGCGATCGCTGGTCACGGACCGGTCGGGGAGCACGACACGGATTCCGGGGCTGCGGCGGCTTCACGGGGCTGTTGCTCGGCTCGGCTCGGTCGGCCCGGCCCCGCTGCACCATGCGAACTGCCCGGCCGAGGGGCTGTTCGTCACTGCTGGGTTGTTCGACCCCGATTCCTGCCGGCTCGACAAGGCCCGGGGTGACTCGGCGGCCTCCTGTTCCGTGCGCCGTTTTCGGCGTCCCGGCCCGCCGAATCCGGTCCCGGGCGCCGATGCGGTGCTGCCGTGGAACAGTGGGTGAGAGGAGACATGAGCCGTGTGGCACCCGCAGGTGCAGGCCGGGCGGAGGAGGCGATGATGAGTCATCCTGTGCTGGCGGGTGTCGACGGGTCCCCAAGCAGTGCGGCGGCGGCCGACTGGGCGGCACGGGAGGCTGTGCTGCGCGGGGCCCCGCTGCGGCTGTTGGGCGCTTCTCCACCGCTTCCCGGGACCTCAGTGCCGGACCCGGCCCGGGAAAGGCTGCGTCAGGTGAGTGCGCGGATGCTCCAACAGGTGGTCGCCGATCTCCGCGATCGCTACCCGGACCTCGACGTGCTGGCCGAGCAGGCCGATGACGCGCCCGCCGCGGCGCTCCTCGCGGCGGCGGGCGATGTCGGACTCCTCGTCGTCGGCACACGCGGGACGGGCGGTTTCGAGGGTCTCGCGGTCGGCTCGGTGGCCCTGCGGATGGCGGCCGGAGCACCGTCCCCTGTCGTGTTGGTCCCCCATCGGCCCGGCGCCTTCGGAGAAGGGGCCCAGCCGGCACGCAGCAACGCCCGGATCGTGCTGGGGTTCGACGCGCATCAGCCGATCGGTGAGGTCGCGGACTTCGCGTTCTCGGCCGCTGAGGCACGTGGGGCGGGTCTGAGAGCGGTCCAGGCATGGGCCTTTCCCGCCGAGTCCGTGTCTCCCCGGACCCTGGCGGTGACCGAGGAGGACCGCGCCACGTGGGAGGACCAGGAGGTTCTGCGGCTCTCCGACGCCCTGCGTGCGTGGCAGGCGAAGTATCCACGGGTGACGGTTCGTGTCGATGTCATGCTGCTCCACCCCGCGGAAGCGCTCCTGAACACCACCCGGGATGCGGACCTGCTCGTCGTGGGCCGGCGCACCGATCCGCGGGCGGACGAGGGCCGGCTGGGCCCGGTCACCCACGCCGTACTGCACCATGCCCGCTGCCCGGTGGCGGTGGTGCCGCACGCCGGGTGACGGCCCACCAGAGGCCGGGAGGGGCAGAACAGCAGGTCCTGTCGCGGCTCGGTGACCGGTGAGCGCCGGGTCCGGTCAGCCGAAGAACACCTCGAACTCGTCGTACAGCGACGCATCGACCCTCTTGTTCTCCGCTGTCGCATCGGCGAGGGGGTACCGGACGATTCGGGTGCCTTGCAGGGCGACCATGACGCCGAACTCCCCGTCCTTGATCGCGTCGATGGCATGCAGCCCGAAACGGGTGGCCAGCCATCGGTCGAAGGCGCTCGGGGTGCCGCCGCGCTGGATGTGGCCCAGGACTGTGGTGCGGGCATCCTTGCCGGTGCGTTCGGAAATCTCCTGCGCCAGCCATTCGCCGATGCCGGACAGCCGTACATGGCCGAACTCGTCCAGCGACTGGTCCTTGAGCACCATCTGCCCTTCTTTGGGGACGGCCCCCTCGGCGGCCACGACGATCGGCGCATAATTGATCTTGAACCGGCTCTTCACCTGCTCGCAGACCTGGTCGATGTCGAACGGCTGCTCCGGAATGAGGACCACATTGGCGCCGCCCGCGATGCCGGCGTGCAGGGCGATCCATCCGGAATGCCGCCCCATCACCTCCACCACGAGGGTGCGCATGTGTGATTCGGCCGTGGTGTGGAGGCGGTCGATGGCCTCGGTGGCGATTCCGACGGCGGTGTCGAAGCCGAAGGTGTAGTCGGTGCCGGACACGTCGTTGTCGATGGTCTTCGGCACCCCGACCAGTGGGACCCCTTGCCGGCTCAGCTCGGTGGCCACGCCGAGCGTGTCCTCGCCGCCGATCACGACGAGTGCGTCGACGCCGTGCGTGGCGAGGGTGTCCCGGACGCGTCGCAGCCCGTCCTCGTGCTTGAACGGGTTGGTGCGGGAGGAGCCGAGGATGGTCCCGCCGCGGGGAAGGATCCCCCGCACGGTGGAGATGTCCAGCGGCACGACGTCACCCTGGAGCAGACCGAGCCAGCCGTCCCGCACGCCGACGAAGTCGAAGGAGTATTCCTGGACCCCTTTGCGGACGACGCTGCGGATGACGGCGTTCAGGCCGGGACAGTCACCTCCGCCGGTCAGTACTCCCACCTTCATGGGCTTCCTCCCATCCGCCGGTCACCCCCACTTGGGGACATGAATGCCGCGTCCTTCAAGCCTCTCTCTGTTGCAACCACGGTCGCCACTTGGAGCCGGCCAGGGACGAGGGGAGCGAGTGGCGCGCCGGCAGCGGTCGGGTCGCCCGGTGCCGCCGCGAAGACGGGCGCTTCGGGGGCCGCTCGTGCCACACGCGACTGCTCCGGTGAACCTCCTCGCCCGACATCTCCGCGCAGCGCCACGCGGTCCTGCCGGCTGTCGCGTCCCATTGCACGGTCCACAACACGCTGCACCAACCGCCGACGATCACCATCGAGCCGGGGGCGTGAAGCCCCCGGGCGGAGGCGTGCCGGGGACACGTCACGCCGCCGGAGCAGGGACGACCTCACGCTGTTCCCCGCCGAGCACGCCCTTCAGTGCACCGGTGACGGAGGCCTGAGAGAAGACGTCGTATGCCAGGAGTTCCGCGCAGGCGCGCTGGGCGAGCCGGCCGCCGTCCGGCCCGGGGTACACCGCGGCGATCTCATGAGCGAGCCGGGTGCCGCCGGGTCGGCTGAGCCAGGCGGCGCGCTGCGCGGGCCGACCCCCGAGCCACGGCCTGCGGTTCGGCGTACGAGGGGATCGTGCCGCAGGCGGCCGCGGGCAGCAGGGTCACCGGAACGTCCTGTTCCACGCACCAGGTCGTCACCGGTTGCCGCGGCGACCGCGGTGGGCACCGGAGCCGCCTCCCCTCTGCAGCGGCCCGAAGCGAGCGAGCGCCCGGCACACTGATACGGGTCATCGGGCGAGCCACTGTCATCCGCGGGTGGACCGCACCGGTACCGCCACACCGCCCGGGTGCCGCCTCCTCCGGGCGCGCACCGAGCCAGAGATCACCGCCGAGCGCGACGGCCCGCTCCTCCATGTTCTTCAGCCCGCCGCGCACGGCACCCCTCGGTACCCCACGACCGTTGTCGCTCACCCTGGCGAAGTGGTCCCGTGCGGCCGCCCTGCTTGGCGATGATCTGCTTCGGCTCCCGGACCTGCTCGTACGCGCAGAGGGCCAACCGTCGCCCGGTCCGCCGACGTCTCGCTGAACCACTCCTGTCCACACATCCTGGGGCAACTCAAGATCGCGTTCACCGTCACATGACACGGAGCGAACAACGAATCGCTCTCGCCCCTCACCCAATGTTCGCAACAACACACCTGTGGACAACGGACATGGAAGCAAGCCGCCGCGCCCGTGCGTCCGCCGTACGGGGTGCCTGCCAAAGCCGGCAATGGGACCTGGAAACGACGAGATCGCAGGCGGTCGCGCCGTCTCGATCATGCCGGAGGCGGGGAGTAGGGGGCGTGCCGCATCTACATGAGCCCCCGCTGACGCAGGTCGGCCGGGTACTTGACGATCAACTCGGGTGTCAGATGCGGGATGTCCTTGTCCGCGCCGATGCCGGCCTCCCGTACGGCGGTTCGGAACCGGTCGGCGGGGATGGCGGATCCGGGCAGTGGTTCCTCGGGCCTTCGGAACGCGTGCAGCAGCGGCAGCAGCGAGTGCTGACGCTGCTGTTCCGGCAGTGCGCGGATCGCGGTCTCGAACCGGACGATCCAGTCGTCGTAGTCCGCCAGGTGCCGGATCGGGTAACCGGCTTCGACGAGCCACGTCACGAAGTCGTCCAGCGAAATGCCGTCGTCGTGCGGGTTGACCACGTTGAACGTCCGATACCCGCGGGCGGCTTGCGCGCCGAGCGCATTGACGGCTTCGGCGGTGAAATCGACGGGCAGCCCGTCGAAGTGGGCCTGTCCGGAACCCGTGAGGCCCTCGGTCCGGTAGAAGGACGTCGGCGCGATGCCGGTCCGCACCAGACTGAACAGGAGGCGGGTGAACACGTCCGGCACGTTCAGTTGCCCGGTGTAGCGGCTGTGGGCGAGGATCATGTCCGACCGGAAGGTGGTCACAGGCAGGCCGCACAGGTCGTGGGCTTCCCTCAGGAGCACTTCGCCCGCCCATTTGCTCGTGCCGTAACCGCCGGCATAGGTGTCGTCGAGTGCTCGCACGGGGTTCAGCTCACGGATGTCGCCCGTCTCGTCGAGAGCCGACGGATCGAGTGGTGCGGCCACGGCGACGGTCGAGAGATGGATGAACGGTTTGATCTTCGTGGTGATCGCCAGCCGGATCACTTCGGCCGTCCCCACGACGTTCGGGCCGAACAACTGCTCATACGACAGCATGTGGTTGACCAGTGCGGCCGGGTGCGCGATCAGGTCGACCTCCGCGGCCAGCCGCTGCCAGGTCGCCTTGCTCAGCCCCAGGTTCTCCTGTCCGATGTCACCGGCGAGCACGTCGAGATGGCGCGCGGCCAGGTCCCGGTAGCGGCGCAGCAGTTCCGCGTCACCGCTGTCGAAGGCGCGATCGAGGCGTGCTCGGGCTGCCGCCTCGTCCCGGCCACGTACGACGCAGATCAGCCTCCCACCGGTGTCGGCCAGCCGCTCCAGCCAGTCCAGGCACATGAACCGGCCGAGATAGCCGTTCGCGCCGGTGAGCAGCACGGTCCGTGGCGTGGTCTCCTCGGGCTGCGGCAACTGCCGGGCGGCGGCGAGGGTTTCCGCGTCCACGAACCTGTCGAGAGTGAGGTCGGACGCGCGTACCTCGGTGCTGCCCGCACCGTGCACCGTGGCGAACGTGGATGGTTTCGCCCCTGACACGCGGCCGCTCTCGATGTGGTCCGCAAGGGCCCGGAGGTCGTTCGACGAGCTGAGGACCGCTCCGACCGGCACCTCGACACCGAAGATCTCCGTCAGGAGCGTGGCGAAGGACATCGCGGACAGTGAGTCGCCGCCGAGGTCGGTGAAGTGGGTGGCGGCGTCCAACTCCGCCGTCGAGCAGCCGAGGAGCGCCTGCGCGGCGCGGCTGACCGTCTCGAACACGGGCTGGTCCGGTCCGCCGTCGCGCAGCGCTCGCACCGCGTCGTCCTGCTCCTGCTCGACTGTGGCGTACAAGGCTTCGAGCCGCTCTCCGTAGCGTCCCCTGAGGCGGGGAGGCAGGTTCTTCCGAGTGTCCGACAGAAGGCCGTTCTCCAGGGTGAACGGTTCGGTCTCGATCAGGAAGTCGCGCGGAATCTCGTACGAGTTCAGTTCGGCGTGGCGGGCGGTCTCCTGCAGGGCCTCACTCAGCGAGGCCTTGAGGTCGTCCGGGTGGGCCACCCGGACGAGCGCTTCCTCGGTCGGCACGATCACCGCCAGCAGGTAGGCGCGTTCGCTGTTGCCGTAGACGAAGATCTGCCGGATGAGAGGGCTGGTGACGTACACCCCTTCGAGACGGGTGAGCGCGACGAACTCGCCCTGCGCGAGCTTCATGACGTTGTTGCGGCGGTCGACGTACATGTATCGGTCGGGACCGATCCGGGCCATGATGTCGCCGGTCCGGTAGAAGCCGTTCTCGTCGAATGCCTGGGCCGTCGCGTCGGGCCGCCGGTAGTACCCGGGCGTGATCGTCTCCGACTTGAGTACCAGCTCACCTCGCGGGTACGGCGAATCAGTCCCGTAATAGCCGAGTTCCGGTACGTCGACCAGTTTGCAGTCGAGCACCGGCGGTCGCTGCACAACCGTGTTGAGCAGCACCGACCCGGTCTCGGTGGAGCCGTAGCCTTCCAGCAGGGGCAGGTCCAGGCACGACTCCACGAACTCCCGCAGTTCGGCGGAGAGCGGAGCGCTGCCGCAGAGCGCCTGAAGCAGCCGCCCGCCGACGAAGCGCTCCCGCAGATCCGTCTTCACGGCGGCGTCGAGCGCCTCGCCGTCGGTGAACTCCGCCGCCCGCCGCGCCCTTTCGGCCTGGTACTCCTGGAACAGCATGTCGCAGATGCGGGGCACCATGAGCAGAGCCGTCGGCCGGGCGAGCGCGATGTCCTCGAACAGGCTCGACAGGTCGCTCCGCGCGGTGAAGTAGGAGATGCCGCCCCGCCTGAGCGTCTCCACGAGTGACGAGCGGCCTGCGACATGACTCAGAGGCAGGTAGTTGACGACGATCGAGGCCACGCTGTCGGGTATGGGCACGGAGCCGGCCCACGACCTGTGCAGCATCCGCTCGGTGTAGATGGCCCCCTTGGGCGTCCCCGTGCTGCCGGAGGTGTAGATCAGCAGGCGGGTGGGGTCGTCGTAGGGGCCGGGGATGAACAGCGGCACCGGCGGCAGGTCGTACCCGCGCCCGATCACCGCTGTCAGCGTGTCGGGGGCGGCGTGACCGGATACGGCCAGCCTGGTGCGCGCGGCGTCGAAGGCCTCCCTTTCGGCATCGTCCTCCGGGTGGTAGTCGAACACGACCAGCCGCGGTGCCGACTCGGCGGGCAGCACCAACTCAACGGCTCTGTCCAGGAGTTCGATACTCGTCGCCAGAACGCGCGGCCCGGTCTCCGCGACGATCTGCGCCAACTGGGAGACGGGGGCCCCGGACTGCAACGGCACCGACACCGCCCCCAGCCGCAGGCACGCCAGATCAAGCGTCACGTAGTCGCAGCTGGTGAATCCGTAGATCGCGACGAAGTCGCCCGGGGCGAGGGGACGACCCGTGTCCGCCGCCCATTCCGCCGCGATGGCACCGGCCCGCGCCCACAGTTCGCCGTAGCTGATCGTGGTGAACTCCGGGAGCAGCCGCAGTGATGTGCGCCCGGAGACCGGGTCGGTCACCCGCTCCCTCGCCCGCTGTGCCAGGGCCGGCCGCTCGGCGTACCCTTCCATGATCGTCGCGACGGTGCGTGACAGTACTTGGTCCCGCCCTGCGTCACGCACCGCCGTGCCGACACTCTGCAGGGGCATGGCATTGCGGTACTGCGGATCGTGCACGGACAACTCCGCGATGAGGCGGGCCGGCCGGGTGCTTCCGGAGGGGGCGGCGTCGGACGTCGAAGGCATAGCCGTCACCAGTTCTCTTTGCGGGTTCGGGGGAGGAGAGGGTGGGGCGCGGGGGAGCACGAGCCCCCCCACATGTCTGAGTGATCCCTGGTGCCGCGGCCGCTGGGCCGACAGGACCTAGCCCGAGGGGAGGCCGGAACCGAGGGTCGGCGCGGTGCGGGAACTTCTGGAAGGTCTCGACCACACCGTGTCTGCTCCGCGGTCCTGGTACCACCGGGCGAGTTCCACACGGGACTTCATGCCGAGCTTTCGGAAGATGTTCCGCAGGTGGTAGTTGACGGTGTACGAGGAGAGGTGCAGTTTCCCGGCGACCTGCCGATTCGTCATGCCCAGCACGACCAGGTCCGCCACGGCCCTCTCGGAACAGGTGAGAGCCTGTCCCAAATCGGACGGCCGGTCGGCCGGGGCGGCGGCGGGCGGCACGGGCGGCGCCTGTCGGGGGAGCCGTCCGGTGATTCTGGCGACGTCCGTCAGCGCACCGGCCTCCTCGTACAGCTCCCGTGCCGCGACGAACTGTTGCTTGGCCGCACCTTCCCTCGTGTCCCGGTCGAGCAGCAGGATCCCCAAGTCCTCCGCGGCCTGGGCGGCGGCCCAGGCGTCGCGGTGCTCGCTGCCGGCCTGCGCCAGGGCGCCCTCGTCACGGCGGAGCAAACCTCCTGCATGCAGCGCCGAGACGGTCAGCGGCTGGAAGCCGGTGTTGTCGTCGGCGAGCGCTCGCACCGCGCGGACCACCTGCTCGGCCAGCCGGGGGGCGTTCGCGGCCAGAGCGGTACGGACCATCCAGGGGGCCGCTCCTGGTTCCTCCACGAACAGGACCGGCCTGGCGATCAGATGCGCGTACTGCCCTGTCAGCAGACTGACGCCCCGTCCCGGGCCGTGCCGCTCGGTCACGACCTGGAGGTCGACCCACTCGGGCTGGGCGTAGAGCAGCGGGCGGTCGGGTTCCGACTCGGCCTGGTAGCGCGCCACCAGCTCCTGCGCGGCCCGCAGGTGGCCGCCGCGCAGGGCGGCAAGGGCCCGGATGGCACCGGCCAGTGGAATCAGCCACCGGTCCGACCTGCTGGCGACCCCCATGCCGGCTTCGGCCCATTGGCCGGCCTTGCGGTGGTCACCCTTCGCGCTCGTGATTCTTGCCACCGCCGTTCCCAGGATCAGGTTGGCGGGGGGCGCGCCGGACGGCTCTTCCCAGCAGGCGACCTTCCTCAGCAGCTGCTCCGCCTCGGTCGTCTCGCCGAGCAAGGAAAGCTCGAGCGCCACACAGTTCGTGATGACCTCGCAGATGAGGTCCGACTTCCCGGGCGGGATGCTCGCGGCGGCCGTTCTGCTCAGGCGGAGGGCTTCGACCGCCTGGCCGCCCGTCCGGGCGCACACCGAGTGAACCAGCCTCGCCAACGCCTGCCCCGAGATCTCCCCGGATGCCGCGCAGCCGCGAAGGAGGGCGTTCGCGGACTCCTTGGCCTGATCCATCCGGCCCTCGTGCAGGAAGGAGACGGCACGGGCGGACAGGACCGCGATGCTGTCCTCCTGGACCACGGGCGACACGACCGGAGGCCGGGGAGTCGCCGACGGCCGATGGGCCGGACCGCCGGGCGTGCTCGGCTGCCGGAGCCGGTCGGTGGGCGTGGGCACGGACGCGGCACGCAACAGCACCTGACGTACGCCCAGTGCCGTGGTTTCCACGATCGTCCTGCGGACCAATTCGTACCGGAAGGCGAGCCGGTCGTCGCTTCGGCAGGCAAGGAGCCCCGCGTCGACGGCCCGTTGGACGCACGCGGCCAGTTGGACGGGAGCAACGTCGACGAGGATCGCGGCCAGATCCCCGACACTGAACTCCGGGCCCAGCACGGCGGCTGTCCTCAGCATGTCCTGGATCTGCTGGCTGTGGTCGTTCAGCAGGCAGTTCACCGTGGACCGCAACCGCTCGGGGACCGCGGCGGAGGTGACGGCAGCCGTCTGCCCACCTACGCGCACCCGGCCGTCCTCGACGAGGCCCCTGGCCAGGGCCACCGTCAACAGCGGGTGTCCCGCCGCCTCGTCGGCCCATTCCGTCAGAGCGGGGTCGGGAGCGGCCCCCATGATGTCGGTGAGGACCTCCCGTACCGCTTCATGGGAGAGTCGGCCGAGGGCGAGGCGGGCACATCCCCATTCCTCAAGGGCCCTGACGAACCGGTGCACGTCCGCACCGTACGCATGGTCACGCACGGTGAACAACCACACCTGCTGCTGGTGCCGTAACGACGCCAGCCGTGCCGTCATCCTGGAGAGCAGGGCTTGGTCGGCATACAGGTGCAGGTCGTCGAAGACAGCCAGCGTCGGGCCGTCCGCGGTCGGTAGCGGGAAGACCCCGGTCTCGGCGCGCACCGCGGTGAACTCGTGTTGCTCGGCGATGCGGCAGGCTTCGTGCGCAAGGCGCGTTTTTCCGATGCCTTCGTCTCCCGAGACCAATATCACGCCGCCGCGCCCGGATTTCGCGTCGTTTAATGTTTGAAGGATGAGGTTCATTTCCGTGTACCTGCCGCGCAGGGTGCTGTTTGACACGTGTCCTCACGTGGTTCTCGTTCTCCATTGTTCGGAGAGATGAACGACAGCTGGATCCACACCTGGGAATTGACGGATCGGGGGCTCCGCTTGGAGGGGGCAGAGAAGGTGACGATCCGTCAGTAAGTGTGGGCTGTGGGGGCGTCGGTACGTTAACACGCCCGGATGACGCGTTCTTTGCTGGCGGAACGCAATGGGCGTGCGGGTAAATGTGACGACGGCAAATGCCCCTATCGACGCGCGGCGCCGGCTGGACTCGCGGCGCGGCAGCGGCACCCGTCGAGTGGGGCTACCTGATTGAGTAGCCCGTACCTGCTCATCTCTCCTTAAACCTACCTGCTCAGGTGGTGACAATCGTCGGCTTTGGCGGGGATGGTCGTAGGGGGTTGAATCTCGCTCAAGGAGGCGTGGCGTTGCGTTTCAGGTGCCGGGCTAAGCATTCCTGTCGGTGTCGCGGGTCACGATTGAACTTTCAATAGCAGTGTCGCGAATCACAACTGAATATCTCTTGGCGGTGTCGCGGATCGTGTATGCGGTGTCCTGCGTCACACCTGACGTTCACGAGCGGTGACACAGGTCCTGGGCCGGCCGTCCCCCATCGCGTTTCAGGTTCTTCGTTTCAGGGCTTCTCCTGACGCCGCCAAAACCGGTATCCGCCGCTGGGTACCAGTGGTCAGGAAAGAGGATGATGTCCACGCCCGTTTCACACGGCGGCCGTGCCCCCGTGGCCGCACGCCCGCGTCGATTCCCGTCCGTCGGCCCGGCCGACCTTGAACAGGGTCCTCACTGCGAAGACCAACACGTCCGGGAAGCCCGGGCGACGCGGGACGAGCCGCTGAACCTCCTCCTCCACTCCTCCGGCTCGCCGGTGGTGTTCCGGCTCGACAACGCGCTGGACGACGCCGCGCCGGGCCCGAGCGCCGACGCTCTCTCCGACGCAGCGGTGGAGACGACTTGCCCAGGCGCCGTACACGGTCGGTGACGGGGCGGCGGACGGCCGGACGGTGACGAAATGACGATGACGACAGGCGCGGCCGCGGCGGAACAGCCCGGCACGGCGGATGCGGCGGCGCGGCACGCGGCAGGCAGGGGTTCGGAGATGGACGACAAGCGCAAAGCACTGCTGCGGCTTCTGCGGGGTGCCCAGGCGAAGCCGGAGACCGCGGAGGGCATCGCCGTCATCGGTCTGGCCGGCCGGTACCCACGGGCCGGGACGCCGGAGGAGCTGTGGGCGCGGATCCGCGGCGGCGAGAACTGCATCCAGGAATTCCCGCCCGCGCGGGGACCGCGAGCTCAGGATCCCGGCGGCGGCGGCCTGCCGGACGGCCGCCGCTGGTGGGCCGGACTGATCGACGATGCCGACGCCTTCGACCCGCTGTTCTTCGGTATCGCCCCCGTCGAGGCCGAGAACATGGACCCGCAGGAGCGGATCTTCCTGGAGACCGTCTGGGCGACCCTCGAGGACGCCGGCTACCCGCCGCGCCGCCTCGCTCGGGAGAACAACCCGGTGGGTGTGTTCGCCGGGGTGATGAACAGCGACTACGAATGGATGGGCGGTCACGCCGCGGCCCTCGGAGTGGCCAACGAGGCCCGCGCGAACCCCTGGTCCATCGCCAACCGTGTCTCCTACGTGCTGGACTTCCGCGGCCCCAGCCTCACCGTCAATACCGCGTGCTCGGCCTCCCTGACCGCCGTACACCTGGCCTGCGAGAGCCTGCGGGCGGGGGAATGCTCGGTGGCGGTCGCCGGGGGCGTGAACCTGATCCTCCACGCGTCGCACCTGCGCACCCTGTCCGAGAACGGGATGACGTCACCCGGCGACCGCTGCCGCGCCTTCGGCAAGGGCGCCGACGGGTTCGTGGACGGTGAGGGCGTCGGCGCGGTGCTGTTGAAGCCGCTGCGGCAGGCGGTCGCCGACGGCGACCGGATATACGGCGTCATCCGGGCGTCCGCCATGAACTCCGGCGGCAAGACCGGCGGTTACACGGTCCCCAGTCCTCAGGCGCAGGCCGAGGTGATCAGGACGAGCCTGCGCCGAGCCGGCATCGACCCGCGCACCATTGGTTGCGTCGAGGCCCACGGCACCGGCACACCGCTGGGCGACCCGATCGAGATCTCCGGCCTGAGCGAGGCGTTCCGCGAGCGGATCGACGACGAGCTGGCCCAGGGAGTGGAGCGCTGCGCGGTCGGTTCGGTGAAGTCCAACATCGGTCACCTGGAGTCCGCCGCCGGTATGGCGGGCCTCACGAAGATGCTGATGCAGCTCCGGCACGGGACCATCGCGCCCTCGCTGCACTCCGCCGAGCCGAACCCGGACATCGACCTGACGGGCACTCCCTTCTTCGTCCCCCAGGAGCCGGTGTCCTGGCCGCGGCCGGTTGTGGTCCGCGCCGACGGGCAGCGCGTGGAAGTGCCGCGCCGGGGAGCGATCAGCTCCTTCGGGGGTGGTGGGGCCAACGCCCACCTGATCGTGGAGGAGTTCCGCGCGGACGCCCAGGAGGGGAGGCCGATTGCCCCGAGGGCGGCTGGTCCGCAGCTGGTGGTGTTGTCGGCGCGCGACGAGGAACGGCTGCGTGAATCCGCCGGACGGCTCGCCGCCTTCCTGGAGCGTCCCGCCACGGGTACGCACTCCCCACGAGACGACGCCGAGCAGATCGGGCGAGTCGAGGCCGCGTGCCTGCGGCTTGCCGCCGAGGTGCTCGAGGCCCGTCCCGACGACCTCGACCCCGCCACGCCGCTGGGCGAATACGGGTGCGGCGCGGCGGAACTGGCCCTCCTGGCCAGGAAACTCGGCGTGGAGTTCGGCGAGCGACAGGGCGGGGTCTCCCTCACCGCAAGTACCACCGTTCGAGAGGTCGCCCCGCTCCTGGCGGACACCGGGACGGATGAGGCGCGGGTGGGGGAACGGACAGTGGAGGGGCCGGAACGGATCTCTCTCGCCGACCTCTCCCACACCCTGCAGATCGGGCGGGAGGAAATGGAGGCGAGGCTGGCTTTTCCCGCCGCCGATCTGGACGAGGCCCGCGATCTGCTGCGCGCGTTCGCCTCCGGCTCCCCGGCCGCAGCGGTGGCGACCGGTGCAGCCCCGGTTCACCGGCGCTCCGAGCAGGACAAGGACCGACTGGCACAGGCCCTGCGTGAGGCCGACCTCCGCACGGTGGCCGAGTGCTGGACCCGGGGCGCCGAGGTGGACTGGGCCCGGCTGCGCCCCGCAGGCGCCGTACGCCGTGTTGGTCTGCCCACGTATCCCTTCGCCCGCAAGTCGTACTGGCTGCCGCCGCTGCCCCGGCCGGCCGCGTCCCCCGTCGGGCGGTCGGCCCCGCTTCCCGGCGGTGGGCCGGCCGAGTCCGGCGGCGGTCAGTCGACGGCGCTCCCCGCTGTGCAGTCGGCGCCGCTCCCCGGCGGTCAGTCCGCGCCGCTCCCCGGCGGTCAGTCGACGGCGCTCCCCGCTGTGCAGTCGGCACCGCTCCCCGGCGGTCAGTCCGCGCCGCTCCCCGCTGTGCAGTCGGCGCCGCCCCCGTCCGCCGCAGGCCCGGAGCAGGCCGTGACCGGCCCCGCTCGGCAGGCAGGGCCCGTTCCGTCTGCCACCGGTCTGTCGGATGCCCGGGCGAATCCTGTCGTGCCCGGGGCCGCGGAACCGTCCGCCATGGTCTGTTACCGCCCGGTCTGGGTGCCCGAGCAGCGGCCCGGGGCCGATACCGACGCCGGCGGCGCCGGGACCGAGCGGGTGCTGATCCTGAGCTCGCGCGACGCCGCCCCGCTGGCGGAGGACATCGCCCGGCACCACCGCGACGACGACACGCGTCTGATCGACCTCGACCGTGACGACCTGAGCCGGGCGCTGGCCGAGGCCGGTCCCTTGGACCGCGTCTACCACCTCGGCGGCATCCGTCCGTACGGGCCGGGCGCGGCCGGTGACCCCGGCGAACTGGAGGACAGCGGCAGGCGCGGAGTGCTGGCCCTGTTCCGGGTGGCCAGGCACCTGGCCGACGCCGGTGACGGGCGCCGGGTCCACCTGAAGATCGTGACGAGCGACGCCGCGGCGGCCTTCGGTGATCCCGTCGCCAACCCCTTCGCCGCCGGGCTGCACGGCCTGGCTCGGGTACTGCCGAAGGAGCGCCCGGAGATCAAGGCGGTATGCGTCGACTTCTCCCAGCGGGAGACGGCCGGGGGAGAAACCGCGCGGGAAGGCCTGCTGGAGGCCGTGCTGGACGAGCCCTGCGACTCCACCGGCCGCACCGTGCTGTTGCGGCACGGGGTGCGCTACACGCCGGCGCTCCAGCCGGTCGCTCTCCCGGAGCCGCAGCGGCCCCCGTACCGGGAACACGGCGTGTACGTGATCGTCGGCGGCACCGGGGGCATCGGCCGGGAGCTGACCCTGCATCTCGCCGAGCGGTACCGGGCGAAGGTGGTGTGGATCAGCCGGAGCCCCCTCGGTGACGAGCAGCGTGCCTGCGCCGACCGGGCCCGCGGCCTCGGCGGCGAGGTGCTCCACCTGCGCGCCGACTGCCGCGACGCCGCGGACCTGCGGCAGGCGGCAGCGGAGGTGAAAGCACGCTTCGGCCCGATCCACGGAGTCGTCCACGCGGCCATGACCTTCGAGCCGGGGCCGCTGGCCGCGCTCGACGAGCGGGCATTTCGCGCCGAGCTCGCCGTGAAGGCCGACGGCAGCGTGGCGATCGACGAGGTCTTCGGCGCCGAACCGCTCGACTTCCTGGTGTTCTTCTCCTCCGTGGGCGCCCTCACCGGGACCGCGGGCAACGGAACGTACAGCTGTGCGGGCGCCCTCCAGGACGCCTACGCACTGCACCTCGGTCACCGGCGCCCCTACCCGGTCCGGGTCATCGACTGGGGGTACTGGGGGCCGATCGGCTCCGGTGCCCGACCGGGGCTGCGGGAGATCTTCCGGGACCTCGGCGTCGGCGAACTCTCCGTCGCCGACGGGCTGTCCGCCGTCAGCCGGGTCCTCGGCAACCGGCTGCCGCAGGTGCTGCCGATCAGCGCGAGCGGCGTCGCCCTCGCAGCCCTGGGCGCGGCTACCGTGCCGCCCGCCGAGCTGGCCCCCGCCGACGGCGCGCCGACCCTGCCCACCGCCTCCTCCCGGCTGGTGCGGCCGCGTACCGGGGACGACCCGGGCGTCGGCAGCGTGATCTCCGGGTATCGGCTGCTCACCGAGGTCTGCCGCCCCGCGGTGCTCGGGGTGTTCCAGCGGATGGGCGTTCTGGTGGATCCGGGCGACAGCCACGACCGGCGGGAGCTGCCGGAGCGGCTTGGCATCCTGCCCAAGTACCGGCGGCTGTACGAGGCGTTGCTGAACATCCTGCGGGACGCCGGGTACGTGGAGTTCGACGGCGAACGGGTGCGTCTGCTGTCCGCCGGCGACACGGCGCGGTCGTACGACGCCGACGCACTGGAGCCGGAGTTCGACCGGATCGCCGCGGACCACCCCGACCTGGCGTCCACGGTGACCCTGACCCGGCTCTTCCTCCAGTCCTACCCGCAGATCCTGCGCGGGGAGGTACGGGCCACCGAGATCATGTTCCCCGGCTCCTCGATGGCGCTGGTGGAGGACTTCTACAAGGCCAACCCGCTCACGGACTCCTTCAACCAGCTGGTCCGCGACGCGGCGGGCGCCTACCTGGAGCAGCGGATCCGGCGACTGGCCCCCGGGGAGCGGCTGCGCGTCGTCGAGTTCGGGGCCGGCACCGGGGCCACCACGGAGACGGTGCTGCCGGAACTGGCCCGCTACGCCGACCGGGTCTCCTACTGGTTCACCGACATCTCGCCACTCTTCCTCGAGCACGCCGAAGCCCGCTTCCGCTCCGACTACGGCACCCCGGGCTTCCTCGAATTCCGCGTCCTGGACCTGGAACGCGGACTGCAGGAGCAGGGCTTCGCCCCGGGCACGTACGACATGGTCCTCGCCACCAACGTCGTGCACGCCACCCGCGACCTGCGCGCCACCCTCGGCAAGGCCAAGGACCTGCTGCGGCCGAACGGCTGGCTGGTGCTCAACGAGCTCACCGAGGTACTGGACTCCACCACGGTCGTGGGCGGGCTGCTGGACGGCTGGTGGCTCTTCGACGACGAGGAACTGCGTCTGCCGGACTCCCCGCTGGCCGCCCCGGCGACCTGGCGGCGGCTGCTGCGCGAGCAGGGCTTCGGTGACGTGGTGGTGACCGGAGGAAGTGGCCCGGACGGCCGCCCGCGCGGCCAGCACGTGATCGTCGCAGAGAGCGACGGGCTGCGGCCCGCCGAACCGCGGGCCGGTGTCCTGGACGCCGCTCCCGCCGAGGCGGAGCAGGCGGCTCCGGCGGTTTCGACGCCTCCGGCGGGACCGGCGCCCTCCGAGGATTTGCGGCACCGGCTCGGGACCATCATCGTGCGGTGCCTGAAGCTCGACGAGGACGTGGACCCGGACCGGCCGCTCGCGACCTACGGATTCGACTCGCTCACCGGCATGAAGATCGTGACGGGGATCGCCGACGAGCTCGGCGTGACGGTGTCCCTCGGCGACTTCTACGACCACCCGACGCTGCGCGAGCTCGCCCGGCACTACGCGGACAGCGGCACGTTCGGCACCTCCGGCTCCCGGCCCCCGGAGGCCGGCGAGCCCGCCGCCCCCTCACACATCCCGGCGCCTGTCGTGCACACGCCGGTGCCCGCCTCCCACGAGCCGCCGACCGACCACCCGCTGTCGGAGGGCCAGCGCGCCCTCTGGGTCATCGAACGCATGACCCCGGGCACGTACGCCTACAACCTGCCGCTCGCCCTGCGCCTCGACCCGGGAGTGGACGTCGGCGCGCTTCGGCTGGCTCTGCAGAGCATCGTCGACCGGCAGGACAGCCTGCGTTCCACGATCCGCACCACCGACGACGGCCCGGTGCGCACCGTGGCGGCCTGGCAGGAGCTGCACTTCCAGCAGCGTTACCTGGCCGTCTCGGACGAGGCCGCGGTCCGGGACCGGGTCAGGGAGGAGGCACGGCGCCCCTTCGACCTGGAGCGCGGCCCGCTGCTGAGGGTCACGCTGTTCACACTGGGCGACGGCGGCCAGGTGCTGCTTCTCGCCTTCCACCACATCGTCTTCGACGGGGTGTCCATCGCCGCCTTCCTGCGCGAGCTGACCTCCGGTTACCAGGACGCCAGGGCCGGACGCCGGCCCGCCGCGGCGCCGGCCACGGCCACCTTCGCCGACTTCACCACCTGGCAGCGGGACATGCTCGCCGGGCCCGAGGGCGAGCGGCTGCGTGACTACTGGCTGCGGCGCCTGGAGAGCGGTGTCGAACCGCCGGCACTGCCGTACGACCGGCCGCGCCCGGCGCTGCCCGGCCACCGCGGGGCCGCCGTCGAAGGTCGCATCGACGCCGAACTGGTCCGCGCGGCACGGGAGTTCGCTGCCGAGCGGCGCACCTCGCTGTTCGCGGTGCTGCTGTCCGGGTTCTTCACCCTGCTGCACCGCTACACCCAGCAGCGCGGCATCAGGATCGGGACACCGGCCGCCGGCCGCCCCGCCGCCCGGTTCGACGACACGCTCGGCTACTTCATGAACATGGTGGTCCTGCAGGCCGACGTCGACCCGGACCGGGACTTCGGCGCGCTGGCCGGGCAGGTGCACCGCACCGTGCTGGAGGCGCTGGAGCACGCGCACTTCCCGCTGATCTCCCTCGCCGAGGCGATGCGCCAGGCGGGCCGCACCGACACCTCGGACCTCTTCCGGGTGGCCTTCTACTTCCAGAACTGGGTGGAGTCGGGGGACCGGGACCCGGTGCGGGCCGTGTTCGACGGGGTGCACCAGGAGGGCGAGTTCGACCTGACCCTGGACGTCGTCGAAGGGCCGGCCGACTGCTCGTTCACCCTGAAGTACGACCCCGACCTCTTCGACGAGGACACCGTGCGCCGGCTCGGCGACCACCTCCTCGAGCTGCTGCGGTCCGCGCTGGCCGAACCGGCCCGGCCCGTCGGTCTGCTGTCCCTGGTCACCGGCGAGGAACGGCAGCGGCTCGAGGGGCTGTGGCGACGTGCCCGCCGTGACCACCCGCACGAGACGACCCTGACCGAACTGGTGGAGGAGCAGGCCGCCCACCGTCCCGGGGCGGTCGCCGTCAGCAGCGGCGCCGAGTCGCTGAGCTATCGCGAGCTGATCGAGCGCGTGGACCGGCTCGCCGGACACCTGCGGGCACGCGGCGTGGAGCCCGGCCGCGCCGTCGGTGTCCTCGTGGAGCGGTCGCACCTGCCCGTCGCCCTGCTCGCGGTGCTCAAGGCGGGCGGCTGCTACGTGCCGCTGGATCCGACCTTCCCCGTGGACCGGCTCACCTACATGGCCGAGGACGCGGGGCTGCACCTCGTCCTGACCACCGGCACGGCCGAGACCGCACTCGGCGGCATCGCCGTCCCGAGGCTACGGATGGACCGGCCCGCCGAGGAAATCGAGGCCGATGGGTTCGACGCCCATGACGCCGGGACCGACCGCCGACCGGGTCCCGAGGACACCGCGTACATCATCTACACCTCCGGTTCCACCGGCCGTCCGAAGGGCGTCGCGGTTCCCCACCGTGCGCTGGTCAACTTCCTGTCCTCGATGCGGGAGGAACCGGGCTTCGGTCCCGAGGACACGCTGCTGGCCCTGACCACCGTCTGCTTCGACATCGCGGCCCTGGAGCTGTATCTGCCGCTGGTGGCGGGCGGCCGGGTGGAGATCGCACCCGCCGAGGTCGCCAAGGACGGTCTGAAGCTGCGCCGTCACCTCCAGGAGTGCGGTGCCACCGTCATGCAGGCCACGCCGAGTACATGGAAGATGCTGCTCGCCGCCGGCTGGCAGGGCGATCCGGCGCTGACCGCGTTGTGCGGGGGAGAGGCACTCGACCAGGACACCGCGGACGTCCTGGCGGCCCGCACCCGTGCGGCGTGGAACCTCTACGGGCCGACGGAGACCACCATCTGGTCCGCCGTCGGCCGGCTGCGCGCCGGTGAGCGGGTGAACCTCGGCCGGGCCGTCGCCAACACCCAGCTGCTGGTGCTCGACGAGCACGGTCAGCTGGTGCCGCCCGGCGTGCCGGGAGAGCTGCACATCGGAGGCGACGGGCTGGCGACCGGCTACGTGGGGCGTCCTGAGCTGACCGCCGAGCGGTTCGTGCCCAACCCGATCGCCCCCTCCCTGTCGCCGCGTCTGTATCGCACGGGGGACCTCGTACGGGCGCTGCCCGACGGCACGTTGGAGTACCTGGGCCGCGCCGACGCCCAGGTGAAGGTGCGTGGCTACCGCGTCGAACCCGGTGAGATCGAGGCCGCGATGCGCAGGCTGGCCGGGGTGGCCGAGGCCGTGGTGGTGCCCGCTGCCTCCGCCGGGGGCACCGGCGTGATGCTGCGCGGCTTCTACACCGTGCGGGAGGGGTCGTACGGAGGGCCGGTCGATCCAGCGCCGCTGCGGGACTGGTTGCCGGAGTACATGGTTCCCGATGTCCTGGTGCCGGTACGGGAGTTCCCGCAGACGCTGAACGGGAAGACCGACCGCAAGCGGCTGGGTTCGGCGCCGCTGGACGAGCTCAGGAACGCGTTCGGCTACGCGCCGGCGGACCGGGCAGGGTCCCGTCCGCAGTCCGCCGCGGGCGCCGAACGCCCGGACGCCGTGGACACCGCGGCCGGGGCGGACACCGCGGACGGGCTCGCGGACGAGCTGGCCCGGCTGGTGGGCGAGGTCGCCGAGGTGGCGGCGGACCGGGTGCCCCGGCACCGGCCGCTCGGCGAACTGGGCCTGAACTCGGTCGGCTTCACCACCCTGAGCACGCGCATCGGCAGCCGCTTCGGCATCGAGGTCTTCCCGACCGCCTTCTACCAGTACCCCACCGTGGCCGCCATGGCCGAGCACCTGCTGCACGCCCATCCGGCGCTGCGGGGCCGCTACGCTGCCGACTCCGCCCGGACCGCGCCCGTTCCGCCCGCGGCGACGATGTCCACCCCTGTTGCGTCCACTTCGGCCGGCAGCCCGCGGGCCGAGGCCGAGCATCCGGCCCCCGACAACGGTGTGGCCGTCCTCGGCATGGCCGGCCGGCTCCCGCAGTCGCCGGACCTGGACACCTTCTGGCGGCACCTGGCCGACGGGCACGATCTCATCGAGGAGATCCCGGCCGACCGCTGGGACTGGCGGGACGCGGCCGGTGATCCGCGCGAGGGCGAGCACTCCCGTTCCCGCTGGGGCGGTTTCGTGCCCGACGTCGACCGGTTCGACGCCGCGTTCTTCGGGATCTCCCCGCGCGAGGCCCAGCTGATGGACCCCCAGCAACGCCTGGCGCTGGAAGTGGTGTGGACGGCGCTGGAGGACGCCGGTCTGCCGCCGTCGGAACTCGCCGGCCGCAGGGTCGGGGTCTTCCTCGGCGTCACCAACTCCGACTACCTGGAGGTGCAGCGCGCCGCGGGGCGCGGCACCGACGCCCACACCATCACCGGCGCCGCACTGTCCATCATCCCCAACCGGGTGTCGTACCTCCTCGATCTGCGCGGGCCCAGCGTCGCCGTGGACACCGCCTGCTCCAGTTCCCTGACCGCGATCCACCAGGCGGTGTCGGCGCTCCGCGACGGCTCGTGCGACCTCGCGATCGCGGGCGGGGTGAGCCTCATCCTCGACCCGTCGCTGTACGTCGCCCTCAGCAAGAGCGAGATGCTCAGCGAGGACGGCCGGTGCAAGGCGTTCGACAGCCGCGCCAACGGATACGTCCGCGGCGAGGGCGTCGGTGCGGTGGTCCTGAAGGACCTCGCGGCGGCCGAGCGCGACGGCGACCCGGTGCACGCGGTGATCCGGGGCGCCGCGGTGAACCACGGCGGCCGTACCAACTCGCTCACCGCCCCCAGCCCCGAAGCGCAGGCGGACGTCATTGTCCGGGCGCACCGGCTCGCGGGCACCGACCCGGTCACCGTCGGCTACGTGGAAGCGCACGGCACCGGCACGGCGCTGGGCGACCCGATCGAGGTCACCGGACTGCGGACCGCCTTCACCCGGCTGTACGAGGAGGCCGGCAGGCCGCTGCCGTCCGACCCGGCCTGCGGTCTCGGCTCGGTGAAGAGCAACGTGGGGCACCTGGAGGCCGCGGCCGGCATGGCGGGCCTGTTCAAGGTGGTGCTCGCCCTGCGGCACGGCACCATCCCGGCCAGCCTCCACGTCGTCGAGCGGAACCGCTACCTCGACCTTGACGGCGGTCCCTTCCACATCGTCACCGAGCCGGTCGCGTGGGAGCCCAGCCGTGACGACCGGGGCCTGCCCCGGCCCCGGCGGGCCGGCCTCAGCTCATTCGGGTTCGGCGGCGCCGGAGCGCACCTGGTACTGGAGGAGGCGCCCGCCACGCATGCCGTGCGCGTGCCCGACGAGGGCGAACAGCGGCCTGAGCGGTCGGTGTTGCTGGTGCTGTCGGCGCGCAGCCGGACGTCCCTGACCGCCTACGCGGAGCGTCTGGCGGCCCTGCTGCGGCGGCAGGGAAGCGAGGCGGGGGCAGGGAACCGGGCGGCCCCGGCGGACATCGCCCACCCCGTCGGCCTGGCGGACGTCGCGTACACCCTCCAGGTGGCCCGCGACCCGATGCCGGAACGGCTGGCGGTCGTCGCCGAGGACCGTCGGCAGGCGCTCGACCTGCTCGACGCGTTCATCGCCGGTGGTGCGGACCAGACGCCCGGTGTCTTCCACGGCAGGGTCGGCGCCGCCCGACGCGGCGCACGGACCCGCGGCACGGCCTGGCAGCGGTACGTGGCCGCGCTGTCGGCCGAGCACGACCTCGACACACTGGCGGACCTGTGGGTCGCGGGGGAGGAGATCGACTGGCGGACGCTGCACCAGGACGCTGCCCGGCCACCCCGTCGGGTGCGGGTGCCCACCTACCCGTTCGAGCGCACCCGGCACTGGGTCACCGCCGGTGCCCCGGCCGAGCCGGTGGCCCGGACCGGACGGCACCCGCTGCTGGACGTCGACGTACCCGCCACCGGGACCGAAGAGTTCAGCAAGCGGCTCACCGGGGAGGAGTTCTACCTCCGCGACCATGTGGCCGCCGGGACGCCGATCCTGCCCGGGGTGGTCCTGCTGGAGATGGCGCGGGCGGCGGACGAGCTGTCGCGGAGCGACGGCATGCCGGTGAACCGGGTCGAGCAGGTGTCCTGGACGGCCCCGGTCCAGGTCGGCGCCGAGTCCCCGGTCAGCGTGCGGATCCGCCTCAGCCGGGATCCGGAGCGGCCCGAACACACCGGTTTCGAGATCCTCAGCGACGGTGGCGTACGGCCGCACGCGAGCGGCGTACTGGTCGCCCGTACGGCAGACCGGACCGCGTCGGCAGGGACGTTGGACCTGACCGCCATCCGGGAACGGTGCACGCGGCACATGACGGGCGAGGACTACTACCGTCGCGTCGAGGAGACCGGGTTTCTCTACGGGCCGTCCTTCCGGGCCGTGCAGCGGCTGGCGACGGCCACCGGGGAGGCACTTGCCCGGCTGGTGGTACCGCCGCACCTTCGCGAAGGGGCCGGCGCCTACCGCTTCCATCCCGCGCTGATGGACGCCGCGCTGCAAACCGCCGGCGGTATCCCCTCCGGCGGGGGCGACTCGGACCGGCCCGCTCACCTGCCGTACTCCGTGGGCGCGGTGGAGTTGACCGCCGACCGCCTTCCTGACGCCTGCCACGCCTACGCCCGGCGGACGGACGACGGCTCCTCGGCAGGGCTGCGGGTCTTCGACATCGTGCTGGCGGACGAGGACGGCACGGTGCTGGCCCGCATCGAGCGGTTCACCCTCCGCGCGCAGCCCGGGCCGACCGCCCCTTCCGGCGGTGGCGCCGAGTCGCTGCACTCCTTCGAACCGTACTGGCGGGACAGCACGGCCGGGACGGCGGACAGTACACCGCCACCCACCACCCTCGTACTGCTCGACGCCACGGGCGACGACACCGGCCGGGCACTCGGCGACGGGCTGGCCGAACGGACCGGCGCCCGGATCGTCCCCGTGGACCTGGCCGCCGAGTTCCACCCGGAACGGCTCGTGACCGACCTGGTGGAACATGGTGACGGCCCCATCGGCATCGTCCACCTGTCCACCGAGGGCGGGAACATCCGGCAGACACTCGACAGAGGGTTCCACACCGCGCTCGCCTTCTGCCGCGCCTGGATAAGCCGACGCGGCGGCCGGGCCCGCTACCTCTACCTCCACCCGGAGAGCTCCGAGGATCGTGAGGGAGAAACCGCCGAGCCCGCACACGCGGCGATCAGCGGCCTGGCCCGCTCGGTACGCGCCGAGTACCCGAGCCTGCGGATGACCGCCGTCGCCCACGCGCCCCGAGCCGACCTGCCCGCGCTCGTGTCGGCCGAACTGAGCACCGCCGAGGCTCCCGCGGAGGTCCGGACGGACGGGCGGCGTCGGCTGGTCCGCGCGTGGCGGCCGACCGCCCTGCCGGAAGCCGCGACACCCTCGCCGTTCGCAGCGTCCGGGGCGCACCTGGTGACCGGTGGCACCGGCGGCATCGGACTGCACCTCGCCGAGCGGCTCGCGGCACGCGGTCCCGGGGCCGCCATCGTGCTCGCCTCCCGGTCGGAGCCGTCGGCCGAGGCACGCGACCGGATCGCGCGGCTGACCGAGGGCGGCACCCGCATCATGCACGTACGCGCGGACGTGACCCGGCGGGAGGACGTGGCGGCACTGGTACGCACCGCGCGTGAACGGTTCGGACGCATCGCGGGCGTGGTACACGCCGCCGGGGCGCTGCGGGACGGCTTCGTCCTGCGGAAGACCCGCGCGGAGGCCGAGGCCGTGCTCGCTCCCAAGGTGCTGGGCGCGCTGTGGCTGGACGAGGAGACCCGCGACGAGCCGCTGGAGTACTTCGCGGCCTTCTCCTCGACGGCGGCGGCCCTCGGCAGCGTCGGGCAGTCCGACTACGCCTACGCCAACGCCTTCCTGGACCACTTCGCGCTGCGACGCGAGCGGCGCCGCCGGTCCGGTACCCGGTCCGGTCGCAGCCTCGCCGTGAACTGGCCGCTGTGGCGGGACGGCGGGATGACCATGGACGCCGCAGCCCAGCAGGCCATGCGGCGCGAGCTCGGGTTCACCCCGCTGCCCTCGGACATCGCCCTGGACGGGCTGGAGCGGGCGCTGGCCGGCCGGGCGTCCCGGCTGCTGCTCGCCACGGGCGACGGCACCGTGATCGAGCGGGCCCTGGCAGCCGAACCCACCACGCCGCGCGGTGACACGGGAGAGCCCGTCCGGCCTTCGATCGCTGGGCCCGGCCTGCGCGCGGGAACGGAGCGTTTCCTGCGCGAAGTCCTCGCCGAGGAGCTGAAGATGCCGGTCGAGGACATCGACCCGGCCGAGCAGTTCGACCGTTACGGCATGGACTCGTTGCTGGTGCTGAGCGTGACCCGGAGGCTGGAGGGGCACTTCGGCACACTCTCGAAGACGCTGTTCTTCGAGTACTTCACGGTGTCCGAACTCGCCGGCTACTTCATGGACGAACACGCCGCGCGGCTGCCGGAGGCGCTTGGCGGCACGGAGCAGGCCCCGTCGGTCGATGACGCGCCGGGTGACCCCGTGAGCGGGCCGTCGTCCGTCGAGAACGCCGTCGCCTCCCGTTCCGCCGTCACCGTAGCCGTGCCCCACGCCCCGGCCCCGGCCCCGGCACAGAGCGGCCCGGACGACGACATCGTGATCATCGGTGTGAGCGGTCGCTACCCACAGGCCGACGACCTGCGGGAGTTCTGGCGCAATCTGCGCGAGGGCAGGGACTGCGTCGAGGAGGTCCCCGAGGACCGCTGGGACCACTCGCGCTACTTCGACCCGGACCGGAACGTCCCCGGCAGGTCGTACTCCAAGTGGGGCGGCTTCCTGCGGGACGTGGACCGCTTCGACCCGATGTTCTTCCGCATGTCACAGCTGGAGGCCGAGCACATCGACCCGCAGGAGCGGATCTTCCTGGAGACGGTCTGGCACCTGATGGAGAACGCCGGTGTCACCCGTGAGGGCATGGCCGGCAGCCGTACCGGTGTGTTCGTCGGCATGATGTACGGCCACTACCAGCTCTACGGCGTCGAGGAGACGCTGCGCGGTGAGCGTGCCGCGACCTCCTCCTCGTACGCCTCCGTCGCCAACCGGGTGTCGTACTTCTTCGACTTCGACGGGCCGAGCGTGGGCCTGGACACCATGTGTTCGTCCTCTCTGGTCGCCATCCACCTGGCCTGCCAGGCCATCCGGGGCGGCGACTGCGACACGGCCGTGGCCGGCGGGGTGAACATCTCCAGCCATCCGCTGAAGTACCTGCAGCTCAGCAGGGGCGGGTTCCTGTCCACCGACGGGCGCTGCCGCAGCTTCGGAGAGGGCGGGGACGGTTATGTGCCCGCCGAGGGCTCCGGCGCGGTGCTGCTGAAGCGCCGTACGGCCGCGGAGGCGGACGGCGACCGCATTCTCGCCGTCATCAAGGGATCCGCGGTCAACCACGGCGGCGCCGGCAAGGGCTTCAGCGTGCCGAACGCCAGGGCCCAGGGCACCCTGGTCGCCGACGCGCTGGCCCGTGCGGGCTGGACACCGGGCGACCTGGACTACGTCGAGGCGCACGGCACCGGCACCGCCCTCGGCGACCCGGTGGAGGTCACCGGCCTGCTGCGGGCCTTCCGCGGTCACGACCTGGGCGGCCGGAAGATCCCGATCGGGTCGGTGAAGTCGAACATCGGGCACGCCGAGTCGGCGGCCGGCATGGCGGCCGTCACCAAGGTGCTGCTGCAGTTCCGGCACGGACAGCTGGTCCCGTCGCTGCACGCGGAGCAGCTCAACCCGGACATCGACTTCGACGCGGCGCCCCTGCGCGTACAGCGCGAGCTCGCCGACTGGTCCCCGCGCACCGACGAGGCGGGTCGGCCGCTGCCGCGCACCGCCGCGGTCAGCGCGTTCGGTGCGGGCGGCTCCAACGCCCATGTCCTGCTGGAGGAATACGTGCCACCCCGATCCCACCCGACGCCCGAGTCCCGCGCGCCGTTCGTGTGCGCACTCTCGGCCAGGGACCGCTCACAGCTCGACGCCTACGCCGAACGCATGGCGGACTTCCTGCGGACCGACGGCGCGGACACGGATCCGGCGGCGCTGGCCCACACCCTGCAAACCGGGCGGGAGCCGATGGCCCACCGGCTGGCCCTGGTCTTCCACGACCTCGCCGAGCTGCTCGCCCGGCTCGACGCATACCTGGCCGGCCGCGACGGCACGCCCGGCGTGTGCACCGGGACCGTACGGCGCGGTGCGCGGCCCGCGGCGGACGGGACGGCGGACCCCGCGGCGGACCGGGCGGTCACCCCGGAGTCGCTGGCGGCCGCATGGGTCAGCGGGGCGGCTGTGGACTGGCGGAGGCTGTACGACGGGCCGCCGCCGACGCGCATCGAGCTGCCGGGCTACCCGTTCGCGCGCGACAGGTGCTGGTTCCAGGCGTCCGAGGAACGCGCCCCGGACCCCCTCACCGCACCCGAGGGCCCCGCGCCGGCCGGGAAGACCGACGTGACCCGGGGAACGCCCGTGTACGAGGAGATCACCCTCTTCGCCGACACCCCGGTCATCGCCGGTCATCAGGTCGCGGGTCGGTCGCTGCTGCCCGCCGTGGCCTACATCGACCTCGTCCACCAGGCGTTCCGCAGGCGGGGGATGCCGTACGACGAACTGGAGCTGCGGGATCTGACGGTGTTGCGCCCGCTGGCGGTCACGCCCGAGGCGCCCGTCCGGATCGCGCTGGACGGCCGGCCCGTCGGCCGGGACCGTTGGACGGTGCGGATCGTGGACCGAGCCGAGCCGGACGGGTCGCCCTACGCGACGGCCGAGATGGCGTTGGCCGGGCCGGCCCGGTTCGCGGGCCCGCAGCGTCCCGCCGCCCCCACGTCGTCCGCCGTACCCGAAAACCTGGACGCGGTGTACGACCGGGACGGCCGCCTGGGGCAGGTCTACACCGGAGCGGCCCGGGCCACCGGCCGGGTATGGCAGGACACCGAGGAACTGATCGCCGAACTCACCCCGCCGCCCGGCGCCGGGAGCAGCGGCCATCTTTTCCATCCGGGGCTGCTGCTCGGCGGCGCGGTGGCGGCCGGTGCGCTGCTGCCCGGCGGCGGACGGAGCCACGGGGGCGGAGAGCAGGCGGGCGGAGACGACGACGGGGACGATGGGGACGACGGGGCGTTCTACCTGCCGATGTACGTGGAGTCCTTCCGGGCGGCGGCGCCGCTGACCGGCCCGTGCACGGCCCGCGTCCGCCGGTCGTCGCTCGGCGTGCGGGACGAACTGGCCAGGCTGACGGTCGAGTTCCTGGACGGCGACGGGCGCGTTCTGGCCGAGGTGCGCGGCCTGTCGAGCAAACTGATCCGCTCCGGCCCCCTGACCGGCCGGTCCCGCCGGGCGGCACGGACAGCCGCCCCGGCCGTGCCCGCTGCGGGGCCGAACGGCGGGCCGCTGACCCCCACCCAGGAGCGGCTGCGGCACCTGATGTCGGACGGGCTCGGCCGCACCCCTCAGGAGCTGGACCCCGACATCGGTTACTACGAGCTGGGCATCGACTCGGTCAGTGTCCTGGAACTGGCCTCCAGGCTGGAGCGGGTTCTCGGCCGGAGCCTGTCACCCACGCTGCTCTTCGAGTACACGACCATCCGTGACCTGGCCGCGTACCTGGACGAGCACCACCCCGGCGCCCTCCACGCCCTCGACGACACCGGTGCCGCCCCGGCTGCGCCGCGTGAACCTGACGCGTTCAGCCGGACGGTCGTAGCCGAGGCCGGCGATCCGGTGCCGTCGGCCCGCGCCGGTGAAGGGGCCGGCCGCGCCGCACAGGGCCCGACGGCCCCCGATGCCGACAGCGCGCCGCTCGCAGGAGGAGGCCTGCCCGAACCGGTACCGGGTGCGCTCGCCGCCCCTCCGCACGGAACCCGGCTGCTCACCAAGGTCTGGGAGCCGGCCGATCCGGGCACCGGCGGCCCGCTGCCGCGCCCGGTCGCCGTCCTCGCCACCGCGGATTCCCGGGCGCTGGCCGACCGGCTCGCCCATGAGCTGCCGGCGGCGGAAGTCCTGGAACCCGCCGACCTGTCGGGCGGCCCGGCGCCCGGACGATTCCGGGCGTGCGTCGACCTGACGGGGTGCGCGCCCGCCGCCCCCGACTCCCCCTCCATGTACGACGACCCCGCGGACTGGCTGCCCTGGGTGCAGCAGTTCGTGGCCCAGGCCTCGCCGGCCGAGCCGGTGGTGCTGCTCGGCGTCACCCGGGGACTGGAAACCCCGCACCTCGACGGCCACTCGGTCAACCTCACCGGGGCGGCCCGGGCGGGTCTGTACCGGATGCTGCAGAGCGAGTACGCCAAGGTGCGCTCGCGGCATGTGGACCTGGACCCGCTGGACGACGACCTGACGGTGGTACGGCAGATAACCTCCGAACTCGCGGACACCGGCGAGGATCCCGAGGTCTGCCGTCGCGCCGGACAGCGCTATCGGGCGGTGCTGCGGGAGACCCCGGCGGGAACCGGCCGTGACGGTGTGCTGCCCTTCCCCGAGGACGGGACACTGTGGATCACCGGTGGCACGGGCGGCCTGGGGCTCGCGTTCGCCCGGCACGCGGTGCGGCAGTGGGGGGTGCGCCGCCTCGTGCTCACCGGCCGGACGCGGCTGCCCGACCGGGCGGACTGGGAGGCTCGCCGCGGCGACGATCCGCTCGGCCGGCGCCTGAACGCCCTGATCGGCCTGGAGCAGGCAGGCGCGCGGGTGCGGGTGCTGTCGCTCCCGCTGGACGGCTCGGCCTCCGAGGACCTGGCCCGCGAGGTGAGCGAAGCCGAGCGGGACCTGGGGCCGGTCCGCGGCGTCATCCACTGCGCCGGGTTCGCCGACCGCGACAACCTCGCCTTCGTGGGCAAGCCGGCCGCCGCCGTCCGGGCCGTGGTGGACCCCAAGGTCGGCGGTCTCGATGCGCTGGTGAACTGCTTCGCGGGCCACTCGCTGAGGTTCTTCGTGCTCTGTTCCTCGGTCGCCGCCGCGGTGCCGAGCGCGGCCGTGGGGCAGAGCGACTACGCCATGGCGAACGCCTACGCGGACTACCTCGCCGCGGCTCGACCGCACGGCCTGCCTCTGTTGAGCGTTCAGTGGCCGTCCTGGAGCGGTGTCGGCATGGGCGACGCCGAACCCGGCCCGGGCTATGTGCGCACCGGCCTGGGCAGCCTGTCCGAGTCCGAGGGGCTTGCCCTGCTCGACCACCTGCTGACGCACGGTGCGGGGCCCGCGGTCCTGCCCGCGGTGATCCGCGACGCCACCGCCTGGCGTCCCGAGCTGCTGACGCGGCGGCGTATTCGTCTCGACTCCCCGGACGCCGCGTCGGCGCCGGCCGCTGCCCCGGCACGGGCCGCCGCCCCCACTCCGGCAGCGGGGCCGGCCCAGCGGTCCGAGCCGACCGGGCAACGGCCCGTGGAGGAGCCCGCCGGGGCCGCCGCCTCGTGGCTGCTCGGCCTGGTCGCAGAGCACCTGCACTTCGACCCGGCCAGGCTCGCCGTCGACGCGCCGATCGACGACTTCGGAGCCGACTCGATCATGATGGTCCAGCTGCTGCGCGAGGTCGGAACGCGGCTGGGGATCGAACCGGACCCCTCAGCGTTCATCGAGCACCCCACGGTGGAGTCCTTCGTGGGCTGGTTGGCGGACACGCATCCGACGGAGTTCGCCGCGGCATTCGGGCCCGGTTCCGCCGATGAGCCCACGGCCGCACCGGAGCCGGTGTCCGCGTCGGAGCCGGTGTCCCCGTCGGAGGCGGTGTCCCCGTCCGGGTCGGTGAACGGGTCGAACCCCGTGCCCGCGTCGAACCCGGTGCCCGCGCCGGACCCCGTGCCCGCGCCGGAGGCGGTGTCCCCGTCCGGGTCGGTGAACGGGTCGGGATCCGTGCCCGCGTCGAACCGCGTGCCCGCGTCGAACCGCGTGCCCGCGCCGGACCCCGTGCCCGCGTCACAATTCGCGCCCGGGGCGGAGTCCGTGTCCGCCCGGGGGTCCGCGTCCGGCGCGGAGCCCACCGACGCAGCGCAGCCGGCCGACGTTCCGACGCACGCCGCCCCTCGTGTCGCCGCCGGACCGGACGACATCGCTGTGATCGGGATGTCCGGCCGCTTCCCCGGCGCGCCCGACCTGGCCGCGTACTGGCGGCTGCTCGGTGAGGGGCGCTCCGCCATCGCCCCCGTCCCCGCGCACCGTTGGGGCGGAGGCGGAGGCGGAGACGGTCTGGTCGCCGGGCTGGTCGATCGGGACGGCTTCGACCCGGGCTTCTTCCTGGTGTCCGACGAGGACGCCGCGGCCATGGACCCGCAGGCGCTGGTGCTGCTGGAGGAGACACTGTTCGCCCTCGCCGACGCCGGCTACGGGCCGACCGACCTCAAGGGCCGCGACGTCGGCGTCTACATCGGCGCACGCAGCCGTCATCTCCCCGACGACGCGACGCTGAGCCGGACCCGGAACCCGATCGTGGCCGTCGGGCAGAACTACCTCGCGGCCAATGTCTCCCGCTTCTTCGACCTGCGCGGTGCCAGCGTGGTGGTGGACACCGCGTGCTCCTCGGCCCTGGTCGCCCTGCACGCCGCCGCCCAGGCGCTGCGCGACGGTGACGCCGAGGCCGCCGTGGTCGGCGGAGTGACCCTGCTCGCCGACGACGCGGGCCACCGGCTGTTCGACCGGCGCGGCCTGCTCAGCTCGGAGCCCGCGTTCCACGTCTTCGACCGGCGGGCCCGGGGCATCGTGCTGGCCGAGGGCGCCGGGGTGGTCGTACTCAAACCGTTGGCCCGCGCCCTCGCCGACGGTGACCGGGTCCAGGCAGTACTCAAAGGCATCGCGGTCAACAACGACGGCCGCACCGCCGGTCCCGCCTCGCCCAACCCGGCCGCGCAGCAGGCGGTGATGGCCAAGGCCCTCGCGCGCAGCGGCAAACGCGCCGACGAGGTGACCCACATCGAGGCCAACGCGGCCGGCTCGGCGGTGCACGACCTCACCGAACTCAAGGCGATCAAGACCGTCTACCGGGCCGCATCCGAGGCGCCGTGCAGCCTCGGGTCCGTGAAGCCGAACATCGGCCACCCGCAGTGCGCGGAAGGCATCGCAGGATTCATCAAGGTCGTCCTGATGCTGCGCGAACGGCAGCTGGTGCCCTTCCTGTCCGGGCAGGAGCCGCCGGATCACTTCGACCTGTCGGCCACCCCCTTCACCTTCGTCCGCGACCTGTCCCCCTGGCCCGACGCGCCGCTCGTCGCGGCGGTGAGCTGCTTCGCGGACGGAGGCACCAACGCCCATGCCGTACTGGAAGGCCGGCCCGGCCCCGTCACCGGACGCCCGGCGCTTCAACGCCCCGTCCTGGCCCGCCGCACGCTGTCTGCAGCCCCGGCCCCGGCGGCGGCCAGGGCGACCGTCCGCGACGCCGTGCCGACCGCACCCGCGCCGACCGTCCCGGAGCCCGTCCCGGTCGCCGTGATCGGCATGGCCGGCCGGTACCCGGGAGCCGACGACCTCGCCGCGTACTGGCGGAACCTCCTCCACGGCCGTGACGCGGTCACCGAGGTCCCCGCCGACCGCTGGCAGTGGCAGAACGTGTCCAGTGGGACCGACCGGCCGCTGTCCCGGTGGGGCGGTTTCGTCGCCGACGCCGACCGCTTCGACTCGGAGTTCTTCCGCGTCTCCCGGCCCGAAGCGGAGATCACCGACCCGCAGGAAAGGCTCTTCCTGGAAACCTGCTGGGAGGCGATCGAGGACGCCGGCTACACGCCGGCCACGCTGGTCACGCCCCGAGGGCCCGAACGGCGCCGCCCGGTCGGTGTCTTCGCCGGGGTCATGCACAAGGACTACTCCCTGATCGGCGCGCAGGCGGAGCCGGTGGACGGCCGAGTGCTGCCGGTGAGCCTCAACCAGGGAATGATCGCCAACCGGGTCTCGTTCTTCTGCGACTTCCACGGCCCGAGCATGGCGGTGGACACGCTCTGCTCCTCGTCGCTGACCACGGTGCACCTCGCGGTGGAGAGCCTGGCACGGGGGGAGAGCGAGGTGGCCCTCGCCGGCGGTGTGAACCTGTCGCTGCACCCCGCGAAGTACCGGACCTACGGCGCCGTCGACATGCACTCCGCCACCGGGCTCAGCCGGTCGTTCGGCGCCGGCGGCGACGGATGGGTGTCGGCGGAAGGGGTCGGCGCCGTGGTGCTCAAGCCGCTGCACCGTGCCGAACAGGACGGCGACCACATCTACGCCGTCATCCGGTCCACGGCCGTCAACCACGTCGGTACCGGCAGTGGCGTCACCGTCCCCAGCCCGGTCGCCCAGGCCGCGGTCATCTCCGAGGCTTTGGAGAGGGCCGGCGTCGACGCACGCACCATCGGCTGCGTCGAGGCACACGGAACGGGCACGAAGCTCGGCGATCCCATCGAGGTCCAGGGCCTGGTGCGGGCCTTCCGCCGGCACACCGGCGACAACGGCTTCTGCGCCCTGGGATCGGTGAAGTCCAACATCGGCCACGCGGAGTCGGCGGGCGGCGTGGCCGGACTGACGAAGGCCGTGCTGCAGCTCCACCACCGCACCCTCGTGCCCTCCCTGCACTCCGAAACCGTCAACCCGCTCCTTGACCTGGAGAACACGCCGTTCCACCTGCAGCACCGCGCGGAGCAGTGGCCCGAGCCCGCGGCCGGGGCACCGCGTCGGGCCGGTGTCAGCTCCTTCGGCGCCACCGGATCCAACGCCCACATCGTGCTGGAGGAGTACGCACCCGCGGCCGTCGCGCGCCACCGACAACCGCCCCACGGACCGCAGATCGTCCCGCTTTCCGCGCGCGACGACGAGCGGCTGCGGGCCCTGGCCGGACGGCTGCTCGCCTTCGTCAGCGACGAGGGCGGCGTCGCCGGAGGTGCGACGCCCCCGGTGTCGCTGCCGGACCTGGCCCACACCCTCCAGACCGGACGGGTCGCCATGGCGAGCCGGGTGGCCTTCGTGGTGGCGGACACCGCCGAACTGCGGCGCGCGCTCGAGAAGTTCGTCGCAGCGGCGGCGACACCTGCCACGGCGGCGGGGCCCTGGGACTTCGGTGCCTCACCGGCCGCGCCGGAGACCGTCGAGCGGTGGCTCACCCAGCGGCGGCTGCCGGAGCTGGCCGACCACTGGTCGGCGGGCGGCGCGCTCGACTGGCAACGCCTCTGGACGGCCGCCCGGCCACGCCGAGTGCCGCTGCCCACCTACCCGTTCGTACGCGAGCGCCACTGGCACCCCGGTGCGCGGACCTCGTCGGACCAGGCCACACCGGTCGCGGACGCCGTGGGCACGGGGGATGCCACACCGCCCAGCCCGCAGGATCCGCCCGGCGCCGGCCGCTCGCTCACCTCGGTGAACGGACTGAGGGAACTGCTGGTCGAGCGGCTCGCCAGGACACTGCGTGTGACGCCCGCGCAGATCCCGGTGGACGCGGCCTTCGCCGACCTGGGGGTGGACGCCATCACCGGGATGTCCTTCGTCTCCGAGGTCGGTGACGTGCTGGGCGTCTCCCTGGACGCCACCGTCCTGTACGACCACACGACGCTCGACCGTCTGGCCGGCCACCTCGCCGACCGGGACGGGGTGCCCTCCGTACCACTGGCGGCCGTCCAACTGATCGGGAGCCAGGACCGATGACCACCCGGGCCCGTCGACGGACCGTCTTCATGTTCTCCGGTCAGGGATCGCAGCAGTACCAGATGGGCCGCGAACTCTACGACAGTGAGCCGGTGTTCCGTGATGCGCTGCGCCGCCTGGACGCCCTCGTCGAGCCCGAGCTCGGTGGCTCCGTCATCGCCCGCCTGTACGACCGGGACCGCTCGGCCGCGGAGCCGTTCACCGACACCGTCGTCACTCATCCGGCGATCGTGATGGTGGAACTGGCACTCGCCGAAACGCTGATCTCGCACGGTGTCAGCCCCGACCTGCTGCTGGGTGTCAGCCTCGGCGAATTCACGGCGGCGGTACTGGCCGGCGCCATGGAACCGGGCGAGTGCCTGCGCCGGCTCGTCGGGATGGCCCGCTCGGCGGGCGACGGCGCTCCCGGCGGCATGCTCGCCGTACTCGCCGAGCCGGCCCTGTACCACCGTGAATCGGATCTGCACCGGGACCTGGAGCTGGCGGCCCGCAACTACGACGCCCACTTCGTGGTGTCCGGGCCGCTGGATGCCCTGGAGCGCGCGGAGACCTGGCTCACGGCACGGGAGATCGCGTACCAGCGGGTGCCGGTGTCCCACGCTTTCCACTCCCGGCTGCTGGATCCGTCCCGGCCGGCCTTCGACGCGCTGTGGGCGGGCGTGCGGCTGCGTCCGCCCCGCATCCCGCTGGTCTCCAGCGCCACGGCCGGGCCGCTGGCGGAGGTCACGGTCGAGCACTTGTGGCGGGCGGCCCGGGAGCCGATCGAGTTCGCCGCGACGGTCAGCGCGCTTCAGGCGCACGGCTCGTACCTCTACGTCGACGCCGGGCCGTCGGGCACCCTGCACAACTTCGTACGCGCCAACCTCGCCGGCGACCCCGACTCGTGCTCGGAGTCGCTGGCACTGCTCACTCCGTTCACCCGGGACGCCCAGCAGCTGGCCCGGGTACGGGACCGCGCGGGTACCGGCGGCGGCCGCCCCGCGCCGGCCCCTGCCGCACCCCACGCGAAAGGCGGTGGCAAGATGAAGGTGTTCGGTTTTCCCGGGCAGGGCTCCCAGGCCAAGGGCATGGGAGCGGACCTTTTCGACGAGTTCCCCGAGTTGGTCGCCCAGGCGGACGAGATCCTCGGCTACTCCGTCCGCGACCTGTGCCTGGACAACCCCGACGGTCGTCTGCGGCGCACCGAGTTCACCCAGCCCGCGCTGTACGTGGTGGAGGCGCTGACGTACGAGCGGCGCACCCGCGAGGATCCCCGCCCGGCGGACTGGCTCGTCGGGCACAGTCTCGGCGAGTACGCGGCGCTCTTCGCCGCCGACGTGTTCGACTTCGCCACCGGACTGCGGCTGGTCCGGCGGCGCGGCGAACTCATGGGCCGGGCCGGCGACGGGGGCATGGCCGCGGTGCTGGGCCTGGACCTCGCCACGGTGGAGTCGACGCTGTCGGACGCCGGTCTGACCGCCCTGGACATCGCCAACCACAACGCGCCGGAGCAGGTCGTGCTGGCCGGTCCGGCACCGGACATCGACCGCGCCCGTGCGGTGTTCCAGGACCGGGAAGCCCAGGTGGTGGTGCTCAACGTGAGCGCCCCGTTCCACTCCCGCTACATGCGCGGCGCGGCCGAGGAGTTCCGGGAGCTGCTGGACGCCACGGAGTTCCGGCCGCCGCGGATCCCGGTGATCGCGAACGTCGACGCCCGCCCGTACCGGGCGGACCGGGTGCGCGAGACTTTGGCGGGTCAGATCGTCGGCCAAGTGCGCTGGGTGGACACGGTCCGTCGCCTCATGGCCGAGGGCGACTTCGAGTTCGAGGAGCTGGGGCCCGGCCAGGTACTGACCAGGACGGTCCGGAAGATCCGCGAGACCTCGGCCCCCCTTCCGCCGGCCGAGACCGACGTACGGCCCCGGTCCGTGTCCGTGCCCCGGTCCGCCGCCGCACCGGCCTCGGTGCGGTCAGTGCCGGACCGTGCCGAGCCACCACTGCCCGCCGAGCCACCGGTGTCCGCCGAGCGGCCGGTGTCCGTCGAGCGGCCGGTGCTCGCCGAGCGGCCGGTGTCCGTCGAGCGGCCGGTGTCCGTCGAGCCACCGCTGCCCGCCGAGCCACCGCTGCCCGCCGAGCCACCGGCTGCCGTTGCCCCGGCTCCGGCCCCGGCTCCGGCCGGGCCGGCGGTTCCGGGCCCCGCATCCGTTGCCCCGGCCGCACCGGCTCTCGTGGCGCGGCGCGCGCCCGCAGCGGAGGAGCTGGGCGCGGCGGGTTTCCGGTCCCGCTACGGTCTGCGACTGGCCTACCTGGCGGGTGGGATGTACGGCGGCATATCGTCCGAGGCGCTCGTGGTACGACTCGCCAAGGCCGGCGCGATGGGCTTCTTCGGCACCGGCGGCCTGCCGCTCGCGGAGGTCGAGGCCGGGGTCCGCGGCATTCAGGCCGCGCTCGGCCCCGACGGGCCGTTCGGGGTGAATCTGCTGCCCCGGCACGCCTCCCCCGAGCAGGATCAGGCGCTGGTCGATCTGCTGCTGCGGCTGGGAGTCGGTACCGTCGAGGCCTCCGGCTTCCTGCGGATCACCCCGGCCCTGGTCAAGTACCGTCTGAAGGGCGGCCGGATCATCGCAAAGGTCTCCCGGACGGACACGGCCGAGGCGTTCTTGCGCCCCGCCCCCGAGGACGTGGTGCGCGGCCTGGTCGAGCGGGGCGAGGTGACCGCGCAGGAGGCGGCGCGGGCGGCCGGACTGCCGATGGCGGACGATCTGTGCGTCGAGGCCGACGGCGGATGGCACACCGCCGCGGCCGACCTGGCCACGCTGCTGCCGGCCGTGTTGCGGCTCCGCGACACCCTGGCCGAAAGGTCGCCGCGGGTACACGTGGGCGCGGCGGGCGGCATCGGCACGCCGCACGCCGCGGCGGCCGCGCTGGTCCTCGGGGCGGAGTTCCTGGTGACCGGCTCGGTGAACCAGTGCACCGTGGAGGCGTCGACCAGCGCCGAGGTCAAGGACATGCTCCAGCGTCTCGACGTACCGGACACGGAGCCGACGCCGTGGAGCGAGATGTTCGAACTCGGCGTACGGGCCAGGGCGGTCAAGCGCGGCGTTTTCCTCCCCGCGCGCGCCGACCGGCTGTACCAGCTGTGGCGTCTGCACGACTCGTTCGGCGACATCGACGCCGCAACGCGGCGGCAGATCGAGGAGGCCTATCTGCGGCGCCCCTTCGAGGACGCGTGGCGTGCAGCCCTGGCCAAGGACCACCCGGCCGGGGCCGACGGAGGCGAGGTGAACGCCAAGCGCAAACTCGCCCTCGCCTTCCGGTCCTACCTCGACGACGGATTCGAGCTGGCCCGCGTGGGCGTTCCGGATCGGCGCGTGGACTACCTGGTGCACTGCGGCCCGGCCATGGGCGCCTTCAATCAGTGGGTCAAGGGGACCAGCCTGGAACCATGGCAGGCGCGGAACGTGGACGTACTGGCCGACCGGTTGCTGTCCGCGACCGCCCGGCTGATCGAGGACCGCTGTGCCTCGTTCGTGGCGGCCGGATAGAAACCCTCCGAAAGTGTCACGGCCCCGGCGCGGTCGCGCCGGGGCCGTGGTGTCGCCGGGGCCGTGGTGTCTCCGTCGGGCGTCGGTCAGGCCACCGGCCCCGCCCGCCCGATGACAGCCGCGTCGTCGGAGCGGGCGGTGCCGGTGGCCCGTCGGAGGAGTCGCATGTGCGGCCGTCTCAGGCCCGGGCGCGGCGCATGGCGGCGCGGCGCGAGGTGCGGCCGTCGTCCTGCCGCGGCGGGGACTTCTCGACCAGGCCGAGGACGACGGCCAGGTTCTCGACGAAGGAGCGGATCGTGGGGTGCTCGATGAACGCGGACGCCTCCACCTGCTCGCCCAGGGCGTCGCCGAGGCGGGCGGTGATGTCGATCAGGATGAGTGAGTCGAGGCCCATGTCGAACAGATTGCGGTCGTCCTCCGGGAGCCGGTCGCCCTCCGCACCCAGGACCCTGGCGATCTCGTGCTGCACGAACTCGGTGAGGACGTCGACGCGTTCGTACCCGACTGCCCCGCCGAGCCGCTCGGTCAGGGTGTCGGGCCGCTGTGTGCGCTGCTGAGTGCGGTGTTCCGGCTCGACCCAGTGTCGCTTGTGCTCGAACGGGTAGTGCGGCAGCGGGACGCGGCAGCGCTGCTCGCCGCCGTAGAACGCGTCCCAGTCGACGTCGGCTCCCGCGGTCCAGACCGTCGCCAGGTCGCGTGCGGTGCGGTGCAGGCCGGGCGGAGCGGTGCCGTCGGGCTGCAGGCGCAGCAGCAGGGCGTTCGCGGGGGCGTCGGCGGGTGTCTGCGCGACGCCGGTCCAGGTGGCCGGGTCCGTGTCGAGCAGGCGCAGTGCCTCCGCGACGGTGAGCGCACCGGCCAGGCAGGCGCCGACGAGCCGGGCGACCGGGCCGCCGGTCACCGCGGCGGGCCGCAGACCCCACGCGCTGAACAGGCGGGCGGCGGCCAGCTGGGCGACCAGGGCCGCCGTCGCGTCGTCGGAGCCCAGCAGCGCTTCGGGGTCCGTGTCGGTCACCGCCCGGAGTTCCGCGCGGTAGGCGGGCAGCGCGCGCAGCAGTGCCACGGCGTGGGCGCCGCCGTCACCGAGCCGGTCGGCCACGGCGTGGACCACGTCGGGGCGGTCGTCCGCGGCCTCTGCGGTGATCAGCTGCTCGCGGTCGGCGAGGGCGAGGGCGAGGGCTGCTTCGCGCAGGTCGGAGCAGACCACGGCGCACCGGTGACGATGGGCACGGCGGCCGACACCGAGGGTCTTGGCCACGTCGGCGGGGGAGAGGTCCGGATGCTTGCGCAGGTGCCGGGCAAGGCCGGCCATGGCCCGCTCCAGGGCCTGCGGCGAGCGGGCCGAGAGCACCAGCAACTCGGCCGGGCGGGGCCGGGACGGCGCCGGGCGGGCCGGCGGCTCCTCCAGGACGACGTGCGCGTTGGTGCCGCCGATCCCGAAGGAACTGACACCGGCGCGGCGCGGCACGCCGCGGGCGGTCGGCCAGTCGGTGAGTTCGGTGGCGACGTGGAACGGGCCGGCGCCGAAGTCGATCTCCGGGTTGGGCGACTCGAAGTTCAGGCTGGGGACCAGCTCGGCATGGCGCAGCATCAGCGACGTCTTGATCAGGCCCGCCATACCCGCGGCGGCGTCGAGATGGCCGATGTTGGTCTTCACCGAGCCGATCGCGCAGCGACCGACCGCCTCTGTGCCTTCGGTGCCCTCGGTGAACGCGGCGTTGAGCGCGGCCACCTCGATGGGGTCGCCGAGGGGTGTGCCCGTGCCGTGTGCCTCGACGTATCCGATGGTGTGCGGCGGGCAGTCGGCGATCTGCTGGGCGTCACGGATGACGGCCGCCTGGCCCTCCACGGTCGGAGCGGTGTAACCGGCCTTCGCCGCACCGTCGTTGTTGACGGCGGTGCCCTTGATGATCGCGTGGATGAAGTCGCCGTCGGTGACGGCGTTGCTCAGCCGCTTGAGGACCACCGCGCCGACGCCGTCCCCGACGATGGTGCCCTGCGCCTTGGCGTCGAAGGCGCGGCAGTGCCCGTCCGGGGAGAGGATCATGCCTTCCTGGTAGCGGTAACCCTGCCGCTGCGGCACCTTGATGTGCACCGCGCCGGCCAGTGCCATGTCGCAGTCGCCGCTGATCAGGCTGAGGCAGGCGGTGTGCACGGCGACCAGTGACGTGGAGCACGCGGTGTTGATGCTGAGGCTGGGCCCCCGCAGGTCCAGCTTGTAGGACACCCGGGTGGCCAGGAAGTCCTTGTCGTTGGCGAGCATCAGCCGGTAGTCGTCGAGGGCGGAGGCGTCGCGGTAGCGGTCGTGCAGGTTGTGCAGCAGGTACGTGTTCATGCCCGCGCCCGCGTACACGCCGATGGCGCCGTCGTAGGCGCCGGGGTCGTATCCGGCGTCCTCCAGCGCTTCCAGGGCGCATTCGAGGAACTGCCGGTGCTGTGGGTCGAGTATCTCCGCCTCGTCGCCGGTGACCCGGAAGAGGTCGGCATCGAACTGGTCGACGTCTGGCAGCAGTTGGGCCGCCTTGACATAACTCGGGTCGTCGAGGGACCGCGCGTCCACGCCCGCGGCGAGCAGTTCCTCGTCGGACAGGAAGGTCGTCGACTCCACGCCCTCCCTCAAATTGCGCCAGTAGGCCTCCACGGAGGGCGCACCCGGCAGGCGGCATGCCATGCCGACGATGGCGATGTCGGATTCACTGATCTCGTCGTGCTGATCCATCTCTGCCTCCTTCAGGCGAGCTTGATGCCCATACGGGTGGCCGTCGCGCGCATGTCGAGAAAGCTGCGGGCCACGAAGCGGGCCGCATTGTCGTCCCCGTGGAGTTCCTTGAAGATCTCGACCAGCTCCGGCTCGTGTCGCTGCGGGTCGGTATCGCCCCGGGCGAGGTCGAGGATGATGTCCTTCAGCCGCTGCTCGATATCCGGCAGGTTCGCCGCGCGCGGGAACTTGATGCTGTAGGTGGAGCGGTCGTAGTTCTTGTTCTTCTTCACCGCGCGCAGGTGACTGGAGGCGTTCAGCTTGTAGAACATGCAGCCCCAGTTGGTGAACGAGTAGTAGTTCAGCAGGGGATACAGGGTGCAGTGGGTCTCCAGCGGCGAGGACTGGTAGAGGCCCTTCTCCTTCAACTCCCGCACCATTGCATCGGGGTCGTAGTCGTAGCGCATCGCGATGAACGGGAAGACGACCTTGGGCAGTTCCTCGTCGGTGGCGAACAGCACGTTCTCCAGTTCGTCCCCGAAGAGCCGGCCGGTCAGCTCGGTGCCGAAGGTTTGGTAGAAGCCGCGGACGATCTCCCGGACGTTGGACTCCATGGTGAGGATCTGTTGCGGGTCCGCGCACAGGGCGATGTACGGGATCTTGTGGCGGACCGCGTGGAGGATGGCCCGGATGACGAAGAACGTGCGGCAGGACACGCACGGCAGTTTCTCGTCGAGATACTTTCCGGGCTTCTGCGGCGCGGGCCGGTTGAAGACGTCACGCATCATCGTCGTGATGCCGGCCTCGTCCGAGTCCAGCACGAAGTGCGCCGGGATCTTCTCCTTCGCCAGTTCGATGTTGTCGGCGGCGTGCTCGCTCTCGAAGGGGATGTCGAAGGTATAGGCGAGGACGCGCTTGCCGTATTCGTTGACGAACTTGTCCAGCATGTACGTGCTGTCCTTGCCGCCGCTGTACATGAACAGGCAGTCGAACTCGCCGTGGAGGTTGGGGCCCGCGGCGGTGAACTCCTCGAAGACCCGGTTGGTGTAGGTGAAGTTCTCCAACAGTTCGTCGGCCACTTCGAGGTTGCACAGGTTGCAGGTCTGGTTCTCGTCCAGGGTGATGCCGGGGTGGCCCTCTTTCAGAGAGCACACGGCGCAGTGGGCCATGAATCCTGTCCTTGAGAGTTGCTGGTACGCCAGATGGCGTCTGTCGTCAGGTGGCGGTGGGGCCCGTGCCCCTCGGGGTGCGTCTGCCGCGCAGCCGTTCCAACGACTCGCGCCGGGGCCGCGTGGGCCGGGCCGCGCCGGCCGGCCGTTCGCCGCGCCGCAGCGCGGTGAGGTGGCGGGCCATCTCGCCGACGGTGGGATAGCGGAACACGTCGACGCGGGTGACCGACGGATCCAGCGTGTCCCGCAGTTCCTTGACCACGTGCATCAGCAACAGCGAATTGCCGCCGAGGTCGAAGAAGTTGTCGCGCGGGCCGACCAGGGGCACACCGAGCGCCCGGCGCCAGACGTCGGCGACAGCCCGCTCGGTGTCGGTGGTGAGCCCGGCCGGGCGGTCCGGCCCGGGCTGAGCCGGGGCGGGCAGGGCCTTGCGGTCGACCTTGCCGTTGGGGGTGAGCGGCACCTCGTCCAGAACGATCACGACGGCGGGCACCATGTAGCCCGGCAACACGCCGCGCAACGCTTCGCGCAGTGCCGCGGTGTCCAGTTCGGTGCCGGGCTCGGCCACCACATAGGCGACGAGCCGGCGATCGCCGGGGCTGTCCTCGCGGACCACGGCGACCGCCTCCCGGACGCCCCGCCGGGCCCGCAGGTGGTGCTCGATCTCGCCCAGCTCTATGCGGTAGCCGTGCAGCTTGACCTGGCTGTCGACGCGGTTGAGGTACTCCAGCCGGCCGTCGGGCAGATGGCGGACGAGGTCGCCGGTCCGGTACATCAGCGCGCCGCCGGGCGTGGTGGTTCGCCAGGGATCCTCGACGAACCGCTCGGCGGTGAGCTCGGGCCGCCCGAGGTATCCGTCGGCCACGCCGTCCCCGCCGATGTACAGCTCACCCGGTGTCCCCGGGGGGACGGGTTCGCCGAACCGGTCCAGCACATAGCAGCGGGTGTTCGCCAGGGGACGCCCGATCGTCACCCGGTCACCGCGTTCGACACGGCAGACGGTCGACCAGATGGTGGTCTCGGTGGGACCGTACAGATTCCACAGTTCCCCGGACCTGGCCAGGAGTTCCTCGGCCAGGTCCGACGGCAGCGCCTCACCGCCGCACAGCGCCTTCAGGCCCGTACCCCCCGTCCAGCCCGCGGTGAGCAGCATGCGCCAGGTTGCGGGCGTGGCCTGCATCATGGTGGGCCGCGTCCGCTCCAGCAGGGCCCGCAGCGCGAAGCCGTCCGCCGCGGTCTCGGCCGGCGCGATCTCGACCCGCGCACCGGTGATCAGCGGCAGGTACAGCTCCAGTCCCGCGATGTCGAAGCACACGGTGGTCACGGCCAGCAGCCGGTCGTGCTCGGCGCATCCGAACTGCCGGGCCATGGCGCACAGGAAGTTCGTCAGCGCGCGGTGCCCGATCCGCACGCCCTTGGGGCGCCCGGTGGAGCCGGAGGTGTAGATGACGTACGCCGGGTCGTCGGCACTGACCGGGGCGCACCGGCCCGCCGGGCGTTCGCGGTCCTCGTCGAGGAGCAGCAGGCCGGCGTGCACGCCGCTCAGCGTGGGCCGCAGCGCGGACTCGGTGACCACCAGCCGCAGCCGCGCGTCGTCGGCCATGGCGGCGATGCGCTCCGGCGGGTAGACGGGGTCCAGCGGGACGTAGGCGGCCCCCGACTTCAGCACGGCCAGCAGGCCGACCAGCAGCTCCGGGGAGCGTCGCAGGGCCACGCCGACCAGCTCACCGGGGCGGGCGCCGCGTGCGGCGAGTTCGGCCGCGAGGCGGTCGGACCGCTCGTCCAGTTCCCGATAGGTGAGCGTCCGTTCCCCGCAGGCCACGGCGACGGCGTCGGGGCTGCGCCGGGCCTGGCGGGTGAAGAGCTCGTGCACGCAGAGGTGGGAGGGGTAGTCGGTGGTGGTGTCGTTCCACTCCACCAGCACGCGTTCGCGTTCGTCCGGTGTCAGCGCCGCCACCTCGGTCACCGGTCGGTGGGGGTCGGCCGTCACGACGTCGAGGAAGGCGGCGAACCGGTCGGCTGCCGCCGGGTCGGGGTCCGCCCAGTCGACCCACGATCCGTCCTCGGCGATCCGCACGAGCCGGGTCGCTGCGACGCCGGTCTCCGGGTCGGGGGACGCGGTCCCGTCCGGAGCGGGGCCGGTGTGCAGTTCGATGCGGACCGGCCATCGCGCCGTCCGCGGATCCCGACCGGGGACGCCCATCGTCTCGTCGCTCCGGAGGAGGGCCCGCACCTCGTCGTGAACCTGTGCGAAGGGCCGGCCGTCGGCAATGTGCGGCAGGGGGAACGGAACGTGGGTCGCCACCGCCGGGTGGGGCGGGCAGGCCGCCAGGTGCCGCCAGCGCAGGGCGACGCCCGTGTCCTCCTCCTCGGTGCCGCGGGAGACGAAGGCCAGGACGGCGGCGAGCAGCAGTTCCGGATCGGCCGTGTGCCTGGTGTCGAGCCGGACTTCGTGGGCCGGCCCTGTGCGGTCCACTCGCGGGCGGCTCAAGCGGGCCGTCCGCTCGGACCAGTGCCGCTCCGCGTCGGGACGGCCTGCCGCCCGGCGCCGGGCCAGCGCGCCGGAGACCGGGCCGGACTCGGTGAACAGATCCTCGGTCGGCAGGTCGGGTGCGTCGATCAGAGCCCTGAGCAGCGCCGCCGTGTCCTGCAGTACCTGCCGGGCGACCGCGTCCGGCAGCTGCCGGCGGTCGTAACCGAGTTTGAGCAGCAGGCGCTCGCCCTGGTAAGCGCTGAGGGTGAGCGGATAGTTGCTGCGTTCCTCCAGGTGGAAGTCGCGGTCCCGCCAGGCTCCGCCCTGCTGCCGCAACTCGTCCTGCACGGTCCGGCTTTCGAAGACGACGACGCTGTCGAACAGCGCGGAGCTGTCCGGTACAGCGCTGAGCCGGTGGACGCGGGGCAGCTCGATGTGCTCGCCCCGGCGCAGGGCGAGATACCCCTCGCGCAGGGCACGCACCAGGTCCGCTCCGGTGGCCGAAGCGTCCAGAGCCACGCGCAGCGGCAGGGTGTTGATCAGCAGCCCGACCATGTCGCGGCCCTCGGGCGCGAACGACCTGCGGGACTTGGTGACGCCGAAGACCACTTCGCTCCGGCCGCTGTAGCTGCCGAGCAGCAGGGCCCACGCCGCCTGGACGAGGTTGTTGAGGGTGCCGCCACACCGCTCGGCGAGCGCGGCGGCCGCTCTCACCGTGTCCGCGTCCAGTTCCGTCCGGACGGTGTCGAACGCGTCCTCGCCGGGTGCCGGCGTGCGTTCGGCGGTCACCGTCAGCGGCGTGCGGCTGCGGACCCCGTCCAGGTACTCCCGCCAGAACGCCTCGCCCTGCGCGGGGTCCTGCTCGGCGAGCCGGCGCACGTACGCCTCGAACCCGGGCCGCGGCGCCGGCACGGCATCGCGGCCCTCGACCGCGGCGTCGTACAGCTCGAACAGCTCGGTCAGCAGCAGCGCGTAGGAGCGGCCGTCCATCAGCGCGTGGTGCGACGTCCACAGCAGCCGGTACTCGGCCTGGTCGGTGCGCAGCAGGGCGAAGCGTGTCGGCGGTTCCTCGGTGAAGGCGAAGGGGCGCCGGGCGTCCTCCCGCAGTAAACGGCGCAGGCGGCCGCCGGAGTCCGCGTCGCCGCGCCAGTCGTCGAGGGTCAGACGGGCCCGGCCGTGCGGGTGGATCACCTGGCGGGGAGCGGACGGGTCGTCCAGGACGAAGGTGGTACGCAGCACCGGATGCCGGGCCACCAGGTCGTCGAGCGCCTGCCGCAGCACGGCCGCGTCGACGGCATGGCGCAGGGTGACGATCTTCTGTTGCACGTACACGCCGTCGTCCGGGGCGCTGAGGCTGTGCAGCAGCATCCCGTGCTGGAGCGCGGTGAGCGGAAACTCCTGCGGCTGTGCCGCCTGATACCCCGTCATGACCGGCGGCTCCCTTCGTTCGTGTCCCGGGGCCGGTACCGGCCGCTGAACGGCTCGGTGGTCATCGTCCGCCTCCTTCGGACTCCCCGTGTCGGGAGAGCAGTTCGGCCAGCAGTTCATCGACGGCTGCGTCGGACAGGGCCGCGACCAGGCGCTCCGCGTCGTCGGCCGGGGCGGGTTGCTGCTCTGCGGGATCGGGGGCGGGTTCGCTGGCAGGGGCAGGGGCAGGGGCAGGGGCAGGGGCAGGGGCAGAGGCAGAGGCAGAGGCAGAGGCAGGGGCGGGGACGGGTTCGCTGGTGGGCGTGGCAGGCCGGGTACGGAAGTGCCCGGCCAGTTGCCGGATGGTGATCCGCTCGAACAGGAGCGTCGCCGGCTGCGGTCCGTACACCGACTCCAGGGCCCGGGTCAGCTCCAGGACGACCAGCGAGTCCACGCCGTAGTTCTCGAAGGTGAGGTCGGGATCGAGTTGGTCGGGGGTCATCTCCAGGACCCGGGCGAAGACTGCCGTCACCTGGTGAAGCACGTCGTCCGCGGACACCGCGGAGTCGGGGGCCACGTCATGAGCCGACGCGGGAACCGGGGCCCGGCCCGAGTTCGGAACCCGGTCCGGGGCCGGAACCGGGACCCGCCCGGCCGCCGGACCCTTGGGCCGTGCAGACCCGGCGAGGGGCACCACGCCGTCGCTGACGGCGGCGATGACGCTCTGGAAGGCCGCTCCGGCCCGAGTCGTCGGCGCGGCGGCGCTGATGTCCGTGAAGCCGCACGTCGCCAGGACGTCCCGCCACTGCCGCTCACTCGCCAGCGGGGAACGGGGCAAGCGCTGCTCGGGGTCGGCGAACAGCCACCAGCCGGCCGTCAGGCCGAAGATCAGCGCCAGCCGGTGTTGGACCCGGGTGCCCTCCACGAGCAGCAGTGCCCCGCCCCGCCGCAGCAGCCACTTGACCCGGGCCAGCGCGTCGGACAACCGCCGGGTGGCGTGCAGGACGTTGGTGCCGAGCACCACGTCGTGGGCGCCGGGCGTGAGGCCCTGTCCGGCCGGGTCGGCCTCGATGTCCAGCACCTCGAAGCGGGCGAAGGGGTACTGCGCGCCGAACCGGCTCCTGGCCTTGCGGACGAAGGCCTGCGAGATGTCGGTGAAGACGTATTCGACCGAGTCTCCGTAAGGGGCGAGCGCGTCCAGCACGGCCGCCGTCGTACCGCCCGTTCCGGCGCCGACCTCCAGGATCCGCACCACGGTCGCGGGGTCGGCGGCCCGGCGGGCCCGGACCTGCTCGACCACGAGTCGCGCCACCTCGGCGTTGCAGCGGTCGGTGACCGGGTCGCCCCGGTAGACGGCTGCCACGCGCTCGGCGGAGCCGTCGGGGAAGAGGACCTCCATGGCGGGGCGGCGGCCGGTGAGCACGTCGGGAAGCGCGGTCAAGCAGTCACCCAGGAGCGTGACGACCGGCGCGAGGCCGGGATGACGTTGCGCCAACTCATCCAAGTGGGAGAGGAGTTCGGCCTCGGACTCGACCGTACGGCCCGTCGGGCGGACGCGGCCGCCGTCCGTGGCCGTCAGCCGGCCCGCCTCCATGAGAATGTCGAGCTGGGCCTGGAACAGCGAGGCGTGCTCGGGCACCACGCACAGCCGGGCGGCGAGTTCCTCCCGGGAGGCCTCGCCCGCGCCGAACAGGCCTGCCCGGTGCAGCACCGACGCCAACAGGGCCTCCGCCAGTCGCTCCACCTCGGCGGCCGCGCGCTGGTGCGCGACCAACTCGTGGTCGGGGGCGGGCGGGTCCGGGAAGCAGACCTCGGGCACCGGGCCGGACACGTCACCGGGGAGCACCCTCAGGGCGCGACCCGGGTCGATGCCGAGGTTGTCCAGGACGGGTCGGTCGGCGTCCAGGGTGAACACCTGGGGCAGCCCGGCGGCGAGGGTCCGCTCGACGACGGTCATGCCCTGCTCGGCGGTCAGCGCGCGGATGCCCGCGGTCTCGAAACGCCGCAGCACCCGCTCGCGCTCCGGGTCACCGCCCGCGTGCCAGTAGCCGAGGTTGAGCACCCGTACCGGGAAGGGCAGGGCGCGGGCGGCGTGCAGGGCGTAGGTGTCGGCGAAGGCGCAGCCGGCCGCGTAGCCCGCCTGGCCGTGGTTGCCCTCGAAGACCACGCCGGAGGAGTAGAAGAGCGCGAAGTCCAGCGGCACGTCGCGCACGGCGTGCAGCAGGCTCCAGGCGGAGTCGGTCTTGGACTCCAGCGCGGCCCGCAGATCCGCCTCAGGCAGCTCCCGCAGCACCTTGCTGACCAGCACCATCGCGGCGTTGATCACTCCGTGCAGGGCGCCGAACTCGCGCTCGGCGAGCCGGACGGCCTCGGTGAGCGCGGCCGGATCGGTGGCGTCCAGGACGAGGTGGCGTACCTCGGCGCCCGCCTTCTCGAGTTCCGAGATCGTCTGCCGCCGGGCCTCGTCGAGCGGGGAGCGGCCGACCACGACCAGTTTCGCCCCGTAGGCGCGTGCCAGGTGCCGGCAGGTGTCCCGGCCGACCGCGCCGAGGCCGCCGACGACCAGGTAGACGCCACCCCTGCGGAACGGGGGCGCGGCGGCGGGCAGTTCTACCTGCTCCAGGGTGCGCACACGACGGACGCCGGACCGCAGCGACACCGGCACCGGCCGGGCCGGGAACGGCTCCGCCACGATCGCGGCGGCGGCCCGGTCGGCCTCCGTCGAACGCACGTCGACCAGCGCCACGCGCAGAGTGGAGTACTCCTTGGCCGCGACGGCCGCGAGGCCCGCGAGCCCGGCCGCCCACGGGGAGGAGTCGTCGCCGGCCTCCAGCGGGTGGACATCCGTGGTGACGACTTTCAGGCGCAGGTCGCGCTTGAGCGCGCCGTGCCGGTCCAGGGCCCGCACCAGGCGGTACAGGGCGACGGGGCCCCGGTCGGTCAGAGCACGCAGATCGCCGCGGTCCAGTGGCTCGGGCCTCGGCGCCGTACCCAGGAAGTAGACGAGGTCGGGCGTGTCGGATCCGGCAAGGGCGCGGTCGAGTTCGGCGTCAAAGACGTCTGGCGGAGCGATCCGCAGCAGCCGTACGTCCGCGTCGTGGTGGGCGCGGGCGATACCGGTGGCGGGCTCGGCGTCCAGCCGTTCCCCGACCAGGAGCACCCGGCGGGCGGCTCCGGCCCGGCCCTCGGCGGGCCGGGCGGCCCACACCGGACGGTGTACGACCACGGCGGAGGGCTTGGCCTCCCGGTAGGCAAGTCCCTCGAACCGCACCCGTGCCGCGCCGGCGTCGTCGCAGAGCAGCACCTCGTAGCGGTCGGTCCCGGTCCGGCGGACGTACGACCAGCCGGTCGCCGGGACCGGCCCGAAGACGTCGACCCGGTCGGCCGCGAACGGCAGCATCGGCCGGGCGTGTTCATGACGGCGGCGGAAGAGCAGGGCGGCGACGGTGTGCAGGGCGGCGTCCAGGACACCCGGGTGCAGGGCGTGCGCCCGGTCCCTGCGCGAAACCTCGCCGATCCGGCCGAGCACCTCGTCCTCGCCGGTCCACACCTGCCGTACCCGTCGGAAGTACGGCCCGTACGGCAGCCCCTGACCGGCCAGCGCCCGGTAGAAGGCGTCCTCGTCGGGACCCTCGTCCAGGCGGGCGCGCAGCGCGGCCACGTCGAGGGGAGCGGGCGCGGCGGGGGCGTTCGCGAGGTTTCCGCAGGAGCGTACGGCCTCATCGGCGCCGCGGACTTCGTACCGGTCACCCTCGAAGGCCACGGCGACAGGTTCCTCGTCCCCGCTCACGGACAGCGGGACGACCCAGCGGACGTCCGTGCAGGCTCGTCCGGTCAGCCCGCCGCACGCCTCGGCGACGAGGTCCAGGTGCCCGACGCCCGGGAGGATCGGCCGCCCGTCCACGACGTGGTCGCGCAGCATCGGCTCGTGCGCGGTGAGCCCCCGCCGCCACAAACGGGGGGTCGCTCCCTGCACGGGTGCCGGCGTGGTGTCCAGCCAGTGCCGGACCCGCTCGAACGGGTACGTCGGCAGCGGCACCCGGCGGCGTCCGGCGGGGCGCAGGCGGTCGAGCAGGTCCCAGTCGACGGTGACGCCGGAGACCCACAGCCGACCGAGGAGGTCGTCGGCGCCTGCGGCGATCTGGGCGGCCAGGAAGTCCTCGGCGCCAGGCCCCTCGGTCAGCAGGCCGGCCAGCGGCGGGTGTTGCTCGACGTGGCCCCGGTGCAGCCACTGGCCGCCCTCACCGCGTCCGACGGCGGCGAGCTTGCCGGCCGCGTCCGCGAGGTCGGCGGCGACGAACGCCAGCCGCTCGGCGAGGGGTTCGCGACCCACGCGCAGGGTGTGGGCGACATCCGTGAGGCGCAGGCCGGCCGGGGCGGCGGCCAGGGCACGTCCGAGGTCGGCCGCGTACACGCGCAGCCGGTCCTCGTCCCGGCCGGAGAGGACGATCAGCTCCGGGGCCTGTGACCCGGCGGACGGGGGCTCGGCCTCCAGGTATTCCTCCACGATGACGTGCGCGTTGGTGCCGCCCGCGCCGAAGGAACTGACGGCGGCACGGCGCGGCAGTGGGCGGCCGTGGGCGTCGTACGTGCGGGGCCAGGGCGCCGTCTCCCGCTGCACGGTGAACGGTGAACGGTCGAAGTCGATGACCGGGTTGAGTTCCTCGGCGTGCAGCGTGGGTACCAGGGTGCCGTGCCGCAGTTGGAGGACGGCCTTGGTGAGCCCGGCGATACCGGCGGCGCCCTCCAGGTGGCCGATGGCGGACTTCACCGAGCCGAGTGCGCAGAACCCGGTGTCATCGGTGTCCTTCGCGAAGGCCTGCGCCAGCGCGGTGTGCTCGATCGGGTCGCCCAGGGCGGTCCCGGTGCCGTGCGCCTCGACGCAGCCGATGGTGCGGGCGTCGATGCCCGCGGCGTCCAGCGCCTGTTCCACCAGCGCCTGTTGGGCCTGCGGATTGGGCACCGTGTAACCGCTCGTACGACCGCCGTGGTTGACCGCACTCGCGCGGATCACGGCGTGCACGGTGTCGCCGTCGCGGACGGCGTCCGACAGCCGCTTGAGCACCACCGCGCCGACGCCCTCGCCGGGCACATAGCCGCTGCCGCCCGCCCCGAAGGCCCGGCAGCGGCCGTCGGCGGACAGCATCGACTTGCGGCTGAGGTGCACGTACTTGTCGGGGTGGACGGCGACGTTCACACCGCCCGCCACGGCGTACGCGCACTCACCGCGGCGGATGCTCTCGCATGCCTGGTGCAGGGCCACCAGGGAAGCGGAACAGGCGGTGTCCACCACCACGCTCGGGCCGCGGAAGTCACCGAAGTACGAGACCTGGTTGGCGATGGAGGAGCGGTTGGCCAGTACCACCTGGTGGTTGCCCCGCGCGGATTCCGTGGCTCCGAGGATCGCGTAGTCGTCCCACATGACGCCGACGAAGACACCGGCGTCGTGGCCCTGGCCACCGAACCGGGGCGCGGGGATGCTTGACGGCGGGTAGCCGGCGTTCTCCAGAGCCGACCAGGCCGTCTGGAGGAAGAGCCGCTCCTGCGGGTCCATCGCGCGGGCCTGCTTGGGCGCTGTCTGGAAGAACAGCGAGTCGAAGGAGTCCACGTCCGACAGGAAGCCGCCCCAGCGGCTGTAGCTGCGGCCCGGTGCCGCCGGGTCCGCGTCGAACAGGGCGTCGGCGTCCCAGCGGTCGGCGGGCACCTCGGTCACGCAGTCGCGGCCCTCGGCGAGGTTGCGCCAGAACTCCTCCAGGGTGTCGGCCTGGGGGTAGCGACCGCTGATCCCGATGACGGCGATGGGCTCGTCGGCGGCGGGACGGGCGGGCGGCGTGTGCGGGGCCGGGGTGGGCGCGGGGCCCGGCTCCGGCCTCTGCTGCGGAACAGGCCCCGGCTCGGGCTGCGGTTCGGACGGGGGCTCGGACCGCGCTTCCGGCCGGGGCTCCTCCGGGAAGAGGCGGGCCACCGCGTCGGCGTGTTCGGCGAGGACGTGGTCGGCCAGGTCGTCCACGGTCCGGTACTCGAAGAACACCGTGCCGCGCAGGCCCGGAAAGTCCTTGCCGAGCAGCGAGTTGGACTCCATGACCAGGACGGAGTCCAGGCCGTAGCCGTCCAGCGGGACACGGCTGTCAAGGCGTCCCACGGGCAGCTTGAGCACGCCCGCGAGGATGCCCCGCAGATGCTCCACCAGCCGGTCCCGGCGGGCGGAGACGGCGGGTGCCTCAGTAGGGGCAGGGGTAGGGGTAGGGGTAGGGGTAGGCGCGGGGGCCAGGGGAGTGGCGGGCGCGTCCGTAAGGGCCGCGTCGACGACCGCAGGGTCACCCCAGGCGGGGACGAGCCAGGAGGCGCCGGGGGCGAAGGAACGCGTGAAGAGGTCCAGCCCCTGGTCGGCGGTCAGCGCCCGCATCCCGCTGCGGCGGGTGTACGCGGCCAGTTCCTCCTCCCGGACCAGCCCGTCGACCCCGCCGACCGCCCAGAGCGGCCAAGCCAGCGAGAGACTGCGGCCGCGCCGCTCGCCCCGCTGCACCCGGGTGTCCCTGAGCACCGTGAAGAGATCGGCGAAGCGGTTGGCGGTGGCGTAGCCGGCCGCGCCGAAGTCGCCGATGAAGGAGGCGACGGAGGAGAACACCACGAAGAGGTCGAGGGTGTCCTCGCCGGTCAGCCGGTCCAGGTTGACCAGGCCGTGCGTCTTGGCGGCGAGCAGCCGGGCGAACCGCTCATGGTCCCCTACCGCCCGGCCCCCGTCGGCGACACCCGCCAGGTGGAACACGCCGTGCAGCGCGCCGAACCGGACCCGGGCGGCGGACAGGGCCGCGTCGAGCTCGTCGGCGCGGGCCACGTCGGCGCGCAGGGCGAGCACTTCGGCGCCCAGGCCGGTGAGCCGGCGGTGCCACGCGCGGGCGCCCTCGTCGGGCTCGGAGCGGCTGATCAGCACCAGCTTGGCGGAGTGGGTGCGGGCCAGGTGCTCGGTGAGCACACGACCGAGGGCGCCGGTGCCGCCGGTGACGACATAGGCGCCGCCCCGGCGCAGGGGCGGTTCGGCCGGGGCCGCCATCGCCGCCTCGGTGAGCGGGCGCAGCGACCGCACCTCCCGCTTCCCGGAGGCGGTGCGGCGGACCTCAAGACCGGCGGCGCGGGGCGCGGCGCGCAGCTCGGCCGCCACGGCCCGCGCGACCTCCGCGACCGGGGCCGCGACGTCGACACCCAGGGTGAACAGTTCGAGGCGGGGCGCGGTCGGCGCAGTGGAGCGGGCGAACCCGGCCAGGGCCGCCCACTGGGGCCGGTCCGTGCCGTCGTCCTGCGGATGGACCACCAGGCACCGGACGCGGCCCGACACAGTTCCGGAACGGACCGCTTCCAGCACGTCCAGCACGGGGAGGCCGGCGCGGTCGAGGAGGCCGGCCGGTGAGGTGCCGCCCGCCGTGGTGTCGGTGAGTCCGGCGACAGCGGCGAGGTCGAGTCCGTCGTCCCCGGCAAGGGAGGCGAGGGCTCCGGTGTCCTCGCCGACGGTGACGACGCGTGACCACACACCGGTCGCGACCAGCTCGGCCTCCAGTTCCGGGTGACGACCGAGCAGGGCGAGAGTCCTGGCGGCGCTGCCCGGCTCCGGGTCGGCGACGGGCCGCCAGTACGGCTCGTAGAGGCGTGCTTCGCCGCGGGCGGGCGTCGGTTCGGACGGTGCGGTTGCCGCAGTCGTCCGAAGCGGCGACGCGCTCGACGCCGTCAACGCGCTCGACGCCGTCAACGCGCTCGACGCCGACGGCGTACGCCCGGCGAAGTCCCGCACCGTGGCCAGTACGCGGCCCTCGTCGTCGTACACGGTCAGCTCGAAGCGGCGCACGCCCGCCGATTCGCCGGTCAGTCGGGCGTGTGCGTGGCAGACGCCGGGCAGCGGGGCGAAGACGTCCAGGGCACCGAGGCTGAAGGGGACAGCGAGCTCACCGGGGCGCGGTGCGGCGGACCGGCCGGTCCAGTGGCAGGCCCGCAGGGCGCCGTCGAGGAGCGCCGGCGGCAGCTCGACACCGATTGTGCCGGTTGTGACCGTTGCCGACTCGGCGCTCAGCCGGACCAGCGCCTCGGTGGTGCCGACCCGGATCTCGTCGATGACCTGGAACGAGGGGCCGTAGGCGAATCCGGCGCTCTCGTAGTCGCGGTAGGCGGTGGACCCGTCGCGTACGACGGACAGCCGGGCACGCAGAACGGCGAGGTCCTCGGCCGTCGGCGGGGCAGCGGGGGCCGGGACAGCGGTGCCCCGGGCGTGGGTGGTGCGCGCGGCGCCTGCCCCGCTGTACACCTCGAAGGCCAGGCCGATGCCCTCCGAGCGGAAGGAGACGTACAACTCCAGCTTGCCGTGGCTGAGTTCCACGGCCCGGCCCCACACGACCTCGCGCAGCGCGTGCCCGACGCCCGGCTCGGCGAGCGCGGCGGCGGCGCGGACGAACTCCAGGGTCGCCGCGCCCGCGAGCAGTGGCCGGTCCTCGATCACGTGGTCGCGCAGCAGCGGGTCGTGAGCGCGCAGCGTCTTGCGGAAGCGGAGCTCGGTGACGGTCGACTCGTTGGCGTCGACCAGCGGATGCGGTGCGCCCGTACCCAGGTCGGCGTCGAGCGGGATCCAGTAGCGCTCGGCGGCGAAGGGGTACTGCGGGGCGCGCACCCGGCGCGGGGCGGGCCCGGGCCTGCCGGCGTGCCAGGCGGCCCAGTCCACGTCGGCGCCCCCGAGCCAGCGGCGGGCCATCTCGCTGAGCGGGCCGCCGCCGACGAGCTCGGGGGCGGGCCCGCCCCCGGCGAACCGGCGCAGGGCGGTGCGGAGTTCGGCGCCGTCGGTGACCACCACCGCGAGCCGGGCGTCGAGGGCCTCACGGCCCACCTGACTGGTGAAGCACAGGTCGGTGAGCGGCACCCGTTCGGTCGTCAGGAAGTGCGCGGCCCGGTCGGCGTAGGCCCGCAGACGCTCCTCGTCGCGGGCGGACAACACGAACAGCACGGGCTCTTCCGCGCGCTGCTCACCCGCCGGCACGTCGGTGACCGGTTCGGGACGCGGCGACTCCTGAAGAACCAGGTGCGCGTTGGCACCGCCCGCGCCGAAGGAGCTGAGTCCGGCGCGGCGCGGCCGGTCCGCCTCGGGCCAGGCGGACAGTTCTCGCTGGACGCGGAAGGGGGAGCGGTCGAAGTCGATGTTGGGGTTCAGTTCGGCCGAGTGGAGCGAGGGCACCAGCGTGCGGTGCCGGAACTGGAGCAGAGCCTTCGTCAGTCCGGCGATGCCGGCCGCGGACTCCAGGTGCCCGATGTTGGACTTGACCGAGCCGATGGGCCAGGTTCCGGGGGTGGCGGCCCCGTCCGGGCCGTAGGCATGGGTCAGGCCGGTCAGCTCGATCGGGTCGCCCAGAGCGGTGCCCGTGCCGTGCGCCTCGACGTAGCCGATGTCCCGCGAGGTGACGCCCGCCTGTTCCATCGCGGCGGTGATCGCCGCCTGCTGGGCGCGCGGGTTGGGCACGCTGTAGCCGTTGGTCCTCGCGCCGTGGTTGACCGCGCTGCCCAGGATCACGCCGTGGATGCGGTCGCCGTCCGCCAGTGCCTGCCGGTAGGGCTTGAGCAGGACGGCGCCGACGCCCTCGCCGGGCACATAGCCGTCACCGCCCGCGCCGAAGGCCCGGCAGCGGCCGTCGGAAGACAGGAAGCGGCCCTGGCTGAGGAAGGCGAACTTGTACGGGTGGACGGACACGTTGACGCCACCGGCGATCGCCAGCTCGCTCTCGCCCCGGCGCAGGCTCTCGCACGCCAGGTGGATCGCGGTGAGCGAGGAGGAGCACATGGTGTCCAGCGCCATGCTCGGGCCGGAGAGGTTCAGGGCGTGGCTGACCCGGTTGGCGATGGTGGCGAAGGACGAGCCGGTGAGCGGCCGGCCGCCGCGCAGGGCGTCCAGGGCGCCGTGGAACTGGTACTCGCCGTACATCACGCCGGCGTACACACCGACGGGCCGTCCGGTCAGGTCGCCGCGACGGTAGCCGGCGTCCTCCAGGACGTGCCAGGCGTTCTGCAGGAACAGCCGCTCCTGGGGGTCCATCAGTTCCGCCTGGCGCGGGGAGATACCGAAGAAGAGCGGGTCGAAGCAGTCGACGTCGCGCAGGAATCCGCCCCACCGGGTGTGGGCGAGGCCGGGCGCCGCGGGATCGGGGTCGTACCAGCGGGTGCTGTCCCAGCGGTCGGCGGGTATCTCGGTGACGCAGTCGCTGCCGGCGGCCAGGTTGGCCCAGAACTCCTCGAGGTCGTCGGCTTCCGGGTAACGGCCGGCCAGGCCGATGACGGCGATCGCGCCGTCGTCCACGGCGGACTCGACGGGAGTGGTGTGCCTGGTGCGGCGGGCGGTGCGCTCCGGACGGGACCTGCCGGCCACGGCCACGCTCGCCACGGGTGCTTCGCTCGTGTCACCGCCGATCGGCTCACCCGCGTGGTGCTCGGCGAAGTAGTCGGCGAGTTCGCCCAGACTGGCGTACTCGAAGAACAACGTCTTGGACAGCCCTTCGAAGTGCCGGTCCAGTTCACGGTTGAGCTTGGCGATCATCAGTGAGTCGATGCCGTACCGGTCGAACGGGTCGTCCTCGGCCAGCTCGGCCGCGTCCAGTCCCGTCTCCTCGGCGATCAGTTCGCGCAGCAGCCGCAGGGCCCGTGTGCGGGGGGCGTCGCCCCCGGTGGCATCGACGGCATCGACGGCGGCGGGGTCGGCCGGCCGGGCCCTTCGGGGGGCGGATGCGGCGAGCGCGGCGGTGATCTTGGCGACGTCTCCGTAGGCGGCGACGAACGCGCCGGACCCGCCGAGGGCACGCTCGAACAGGGCGAGCCCGGTCGTGGTGGGCAGGACGCCGAAACCGGTACGGGCGGCGATGTCCGCGGCGGACTCGGCACTCTGACGCATACCGCCGTCGGCCCACATCGGCCACGCGATCGCGGTGATACGGCCATGACGCTCGGCGTAGGCCTCCAGATAGGCGTTGGCGTACGCGTAGTCGGTCTGTCCGGCGCTGCCGATGTGGGCGGCGATGGACGAGAAGGCGACGAAGAAGTCCAGCGGGTCGTCGGCGGTGGCCGCGTCCAGGGCGCGCAGACCGGCCACCTTCGGGGCCAGAACGGCGGCGAAGTCCTCGGCGGACTTGGTCAGGGCGAAGCCGTCGCGCAGCACTCCCGCCGCGTGGACGACACCGCGAACGGAGCCGAACTCCGCGCGTACAGAGGCGAGTTCCGTGGTCACGGCCTCCGGGTCGGACACGTCGACACTGCGGTAGACCAGGCGCTCGTCCAGGTCGGATGGGGGTCGTTGACTGCGGCCCAGCAGCACCACGCGGGTGTCGGCGCGGGAGAGCAGCCACTCGGCGACGGCTCGGCCGAGCCCTCCCGCGCCGCCCGTCACGACGTACACACCGCCGTCGCGGACCCGCACCGGTTCGGCAGCCGGGGCCGGCTGGACCTCGCGCATCCGGCGGCCCTGGTCGGTATGGGCGACCTCAACGTCCCCTCCATGGCAGGCCAGTTCGACGGCGAGCGCGTCGGACTCGGCCACCTCCCCGGCGAGGCCGACGGCCTGGACCTCGAGGAGGGGGTTCTCCGCCCGGACGGTGCGGGCGAAGGCGGCGAGGGCAGTGCGTTCGGGACGGGGACCGTCGGTGTCGTGACGGTGGAGCAGCAGGACGCGGACAGGCGCGGTGGGACGGGCGGCGAGAAGCGTCCGGACGACCTGCAGCGCCTGTTCGGGGCTCGGCTCGTCGACGAGTACGACGTCCGGAGTGGTGCTCCGGTCGAGGTCGCGGGCGACCGTGCCGATGCCCAGGGCGGTGAGGTGACCGGCGAGTTGTTCGCCACGGGCCGGGTCGGCGGCGACGACGGTCGCCGTGGTGCCGACCGGGGCACCGGTGTGCTCGGCGGGCGCGTCGGTCCAGCGGCGGACCAGCAGGGCCGACTCCCCGACCGCACCGCCCGCGGTGCCCTCGCCGAGGACGCGCACGGCGAGGCCGTCCAGTCGGGCCAGCACCTGCCCGTGGGCGTCCACGACGGTCAGGTCGGCGTGGGCGGTCCGCTCACCCAGCCGGCCGGCCGTCACATGGACCCGGCACGGCCCGGTGACGGGGGCGTGCACCGTGAGGTCGTCCAGAGCCAGGGGCAGAAAGCCGTCGGCCGTGTCGCCGTAGGCGCGGGCGAGCAGGACGACCAGGGCGTGCAGGGCGCCGTCCAGGAGAGCGGGGTTGAGCACCGCGCCGTCGAGCGAGGCACCGTCCGGCAGGGCCAGAGTGCCCAGGGCCTCCCCGTCGCCCAGCCGGACCTCGGCGAGGGCGCGCATCCGGGGGCCGTAGTCCAGACCGTGGGCGCGCAGTGCGTCGTAGCAGTCGGCGTGGGCGACCGGCTCGGTGCAGCGGGCGGCGACGGCCGTCAGGTCCACCGGGGCGGGCCGCCCGGCAACTGAGGAGTGGACCTCGCCGGCGGTGACCACCTCCTCGCCGGCGGTGAGTTCGAAGCCGACGGTGTCCCGCTCACGCCACAGCTGGACCAGCGCGGTGCGCGGCCCGGAAGCGTAGGACAACAACTGCTCGAAGGAGACGCCGCTCAGCCGGACCGGTCCGCCGAGCGAGAGTTCGCCCGCCGCTCGGACCAACTCGAGCTGTCCGGCCGCGGGCAGGACCGGCTCGGTGCCGACCCGGTGGTCGGCGAGGTAGAACTCGCCGCCGGTGCGGGAGCTGCGGTAGGCGAGGGTGTCCAGGGTGGAGACGTTCTCGTCCAGCAGGGGGTGCGGGCCGGAGCCGGCGACCTGTCCGGAGAGGGCGGCGATGTCCGGTCCGGTGACCTGTCCTGAGGGGGCGGCGGCGACCCCACCCGCTTCCGGGCCGGTCAGCCAGCAGCGGCGGCCCTCGAAGGGATACGTCGGCAGGGGGACGCGCCCACGCTCCTCGTGCTCGAACCAGGCCGCCCAGTCGATGCCCGCGCCCGCCTGCCAGGCGCGTGCCACCCCGTCCCAGGGGCCGTCGGTCACGCCGAGGGCGACCCCGCGCACTTCGTCGTGGGCGCCGCGTACCGGGATGCGCGAACGACGGGTCGGCCGCGTCTCGCCCTCGCCGGTCAACGCGTCAGTGAGCGGCAGCGCGCCGGTGACGCAGGCGGCGAGCCGGGCCGCGAGCCCGTCACCGTGCACCGCGACCGGCGTGATGCCCCAGTCCATCCAGAGCTTGCCGAGCGCGTACTGCGCGGCGAACGCCTGCCCCCGCTCGTCCAGTCGCCCGGCACCGGCGGCGAGCGCGGCCTCGTAGTGCCCGGTGAAGGCGGGCTCGGCGGCGCCCCACTCCTCGGCCAGCCGCACCGCGTCCGGTACGTCCTCGGCGAAGACGAACGACACCTCACCGGTGCCGGGTCGCTCGGGGACCGGGGCCTCTCGCAGGGCCCGGGCGAGGGCCGCGCCGTCGGGCCCGGTGACGGCGAGGCGGTACTCGTGGGCGCGGCGGCCCACGGCCAGTGTGTAGGCGACATCGGCGAGGGCGACCGGGTCGTCGCCGTCGAGGTGGTCGGCCAGGTTCGCGGCGGCCGTCGCCAGCGCGGTCGCGGTACGGGCGGACACCACCAGTACCTGCGACGGGCGCGAGTCCCCGTCGACCCGGGCGGGCGGAGCCTCCTGAAGGACGGCGTGCGCGTTGGTGCCGCCGATGCCGAAGGAGCTGACGCCCGCGTGCAGCGGACCCTGAGCCGTCCAGGGCACGGTGTCCGTGCTGACCTTGAAGGGGCCGGCCGCGAAGTCGATGGCCGGGTTGGGGGTGCGGTAGTTGACGGTCGGCACGAGCGTCCGGTGCTTCAACATCAGCACCGTCTTGATCACGCCCGCGACACCGGCCGCCGCGTCAAGATGGCCGATGTTGGACTTCACCGAGCCGATGGCGCAGAACCCGGTGTCGTCGGTTGCCTCCTGGAACGCCCTGGTGAGCGCCGAGACCTCGACCGGGTCACCGAGCCGGGTGGCGGTGCCGTGCGCCTCGACATATCCGATGGAGCGCGGGTCGACTCCGGAGACGGTGTGCGCCTCACGGATGACGGCACTCTGCCCGGCAGCGCCGGGTGCGGCGAAGCTGACCTTTTCGGAGCCGTCGTTGTTGGTCGCCGTGCCCTTGATGACCGCGTGGATGGTGTCCCGGTCGTCGATCGCGTCCCGCAGGAGCTTCAGGACCACCACCCCCACGCCGTTGCCGGACACGGTGCCGCTGGCGTCGGCGTCGAAGGTGCGCACGTACCCGTCCTCGGACAGGATCGCGCCCTCCTCGTACAAGTACCCCTTCGCCTGCGGCACCTTGACGGTGACGCCGCCCGCCAGCGCCATGTCGCACTCGCCGTTGATCAATCCCTGACAGGCCAGGTGGATGGCGACGAGGGACGTGGAGCAGGCCGTCTGGACGGCGTAGCTGGGGCCCTTGAGATCGAGCTTGTACGAGAGCCGGGTGGCCAGGTAGTCCTTGTCGTTGCCGACCATCACCGCGAAGTGGCGGGAGGTGGTGGTCTGGTCGACGTTGGGCAGGACATGCTGCTGGAGGTAGGTGTTGACCGCCGCTCCGGCGTAGACGCTGATCAGCCCGTCGTAACGGCCCGGGTCGTAGCCGGCGTGCTCCAGCGCGGCGTGACCGGCCGTCAGCAGGATCCGGTGCTGCGGGTCGGTGACCGCGGCCTCGGCCGGAGTGAACTCGAAGTACCCGGTGTCGAACAGGTCCACGTCCGGGATGGTCCCGTGGGCCGGCACGTACGCCGGGTCGTCCAGCAGCCGAGGGGGCACCCCTGCCTCCGCCAGTTCCTCCCGGCCGAAGCGGGTGATGCCCTCACGGCCCTCTCTCAGCAGACGCCAGAAGGAGTCCAGGTCGTCGGCGCCGGGGAAACGCCCGGCCATGCCGATGATCGCGACATCCGTCTCGGCTGCCTGGACCTCGTGGCTGCTCACTGGCCCGATCTCCCTCTTCCGTGTCGCCCGTCCCGGTGCGGACGGGCGGGCGGTGACTCTGGTACGGCACGGACACTCGGCCCGTACGTGCTGCGGCGGTGACGGTGGTCGGGGGTCAGCCCGGCGGGCGGAGGTGCACAGCCTTGGCCTGCGGCGGCTCACCAGCCGTTCTTCCGGAGGACGGGTCGTCGTCGCGGCGAGCCCGGGAGCTGGCGCCCGGGCGTGGTCGCGCAGTGCGGTGAGGGCCGCGTGGGGCTGCCCGGCGCTCTCCGCGCGCTGCCGTTCGTAGGGGCGGGCCGTCCGCTCGGCGCTGCCCCGGGCGAACAGGCCGGTGCGGTACTCCTGCCGGCCGCAGAAGCCGTTTCCGGTCTCCCGCTTGACGAGGCCGAAGGGGCACCGTGCGGTGCCGGCGCCGGTGCGCACAGGGTGCGCACCCGGCGAGCACCGATCGCCGGGGCCGCCGTGACCCCGGCTGACAGCAGGTTGAACGCTGTCCGGAGCAGCGGGAGCCGCCCGGGTCGGACTCCGGCAGAAGCAGACGCCGCCTCGCAGTTCGGCCGACCGGGGCCGACCCGCCACCGGGGAGCCGATGACCGGCTCGCGCTCGTCGGTGCGGCTGCCGAGCAGCACGGTGAAGGCCGACAGCAGGATCAGGTACGGAGCGACGTCGGCGCCCCCGGCCGAGCGTCCGGAGGTTCATCGCCACGTGCAGGGGAAACCGGAGATCCGCCGACCGCTCGTTGTCGGGCAGGCCGGCGGGGAGCGCGAACGCGAGGCGGGTCCCCGGGTGGGCGGCGCCGTCGCACCCGGCGCCGCCCACGAACCATTCCGTCGGTGCCCGGGGCACCTGCCCCGGGTGGTGGCACACGACGGCGAGCCAGTACCGGCGGCTCCCGAGTCTCAGGCTCAACAGGCAGACGGCATCGGCGAGTCGGTCCTCCCCGAGCCCGCGCAGTCGGTCGGCGACGCCGGAGGTGACGGCGTCGAGCGCCCGGACCGTTCCGGCGGAGAGGACCACCGAATACGCAGGGCCACCCTGCACGGTGGCAGTCGACGACACTGGCAGCACCTCCCGCACCACGGTGGCCCCTTCCACGGTGCGGGCCCACCTCAGATGTGGTTTCAAGAGTCGTCACGGGTGCTTCGGTCGTCACCACCCAACCGAGTAGAGCAGTCAACGTTTCCTCGACGAGGAGCTACTCATTCAGGTGGGTTTAGTCATCGTCCCGTTTGGCTTTCCAGGTGACGCGGTGGGTGTCTGTGACTGTTGTGGCAGGCAGGGTCACATGCCGCGCTCGGGCCCGCCGGAGTCGCCGCGGCCTAGGGGTCGCCGTGCGGTGATCCCGAGCTCATCTCGTACCGCGCCCAGCCGTCTTCGCCGTCTTCGACCAGGATCCTGGAGAGCGTGCCGTCCGCAGCCATGAGAAACAGCGTTTCGCCTCGGTCGGTGCTGGCGATCGGCCACAGTCCGTTGCGGGTAGCGAAGCTCACCCCTGTGAGTCCGAAGAGCAAGCGAGGGTCCTCGTCCTCGTCCGGGTCAAGGTCTTCCCAGGGGACCTTGGACCAGGCACGGGCCGTGTCCCGTATCCAGTCGCCCAGATTCCAGCTATGGGTGGGGCCTCTTGGTATGGTCGGTCAAGGCAGGATCTCGACGTACCCGTCGGTTCCGTGCACGCGGATGCGCTGCCCGTCCCGGATCAACCGGGTGGCCCGGTCCACGCCCACGACGGCCGGCAAGCCGTACTCCCGGGCGATCACTGCGCCATGGGTCATCAGGCCTCCCACCTCCGTCACCAGGCCCGCGATGCCGACGAACAGTGGCGACCAGCTGGGGTCCGTGAAGGTCGTGATCAGGATGTCACCCGCTTCGAGATCGGCCTCCCCCATGTCAAGGATGACGCGGGCCCTTCCCTCGACGGTCCCGGCGGAAACCGGTAGGCCGATCAAGGCGCCGTCCGGCACGTCGTCGCGCCGGTACGCACCGGTGACGGCCTCACCATCCGATGTGAGCACCCGGGGCGGTGTGAGCGCGTGGTAGGACCGGAACGCGTCTTTGCGCTGCTGGATGAGCTGGTCATCCACCTGACCCGAGCGCACTGCGTCGTGGAGTTCCTGGAACGTGAGGTAGAAGATGTCCTCCTTCGCAGGAAGCACGTCGGCCCGCACGAGGCGCTCGGCCTCCTCCAGCAGGGCCTGCTTGTAGACGAAGTAGCGGCTGACGATGCCGTACTTCGGGTACTCCCGGTACCCGATGAAGGCTCGGACTTGGTCGATCATCCGCTTGGTTTCGGCGGCTTTCCGGTCCCCGTTCGGCAGGGCCCGCAAGCGTGACAGCACGTCATGTTCCTTCTGCTGCGCCTTCTGCCGCCCTTGCTCGAAGCGCCGCTCGGCGGCGCCCGGTTCGAAGATCCTGACGTTGTCGAGGATCACGGGCACGAGCGTGGTGGGGCGCTCGCGCCAACGGGGCCTCGTGATGTCGATCTCGCCGACGCAGCGCATGCCGTACCGGTCGAGGTAGGCCTCTATGGCGTCGCGCGCTTCGGTCCCTCCCGCGAGCTTGGCCAGCTCGTCCAGGAAGCCCTCGTCCTCGACGTCCTGCAGGAATGCCACCACCTCCGGATGCGGGCGGATCACGTCCGCGACGTCGAGCAGCGCCAGTCCCATCTCCGACGTGATGTTGTCGGGGGCAGAGAGTGTCAGCGTGTCAGCCGCGTTCTTCTCGCCCAGCCACTCCCGCAGCTTGTCGTTGAGCCACCACGTGGCCTCCATCCCCGCCATGATCGCCTGCAGGTTCAGCGGATCACCGAGCACTCGCTTGTGCTCCTCGAAGGCCTCCAGCAGGAAGTCGAACAGCGCCGGTCCGTTCTTCGTCCGGATGTCGCGCTCCAGGGCGGCGATGGACGCCTGGTTGCGCTCGATCAGCTCGGTGACGATGGCGGGATGGGTCTCGGTCGGGGCGGACGCGCCGCTGTCCGGTGGCCCGCCGGTACCCGCATCCGGGAGCGACGGGACGAAATCGTCGCGGTCGAGGACGGTCTCCAGAGCGTCCCTGATCAGCGGATCGCCTCTCCCCATGACGTCCAGGAGGCCGGCGCGGCTCGCCGGCGAGGCCAGGCGCCGGGTGACGTCGACGAACAGCCTCCCGCCGGCCTCGTGCATCGGCACCATGGCCGTCAGCTGCCACATCGACAGCCCCAAGGGCTTCATGGGGTCGGTCATCATCTGCCCGTGACCAACGGAGACGTAGACGTGATTGTCCCGGTCGCCGGTCTCGGGGATGGGGTACAGCGTCGTGATCGGCCGGCTCTGAACGATCTGGAAGCCGTCATCGACCAGGCACCATTCGATGTCCTGCGGGCGGCCGAAATGCGCTTCGATCCGCCGCCCGAGCTGCACGAGCCGCAGAACCTGCGCATCCGTCAGCGCCGGCTGCTCCTGCCGCTGCGCGTCGATCGCCACTTCCTGCGTACCGCCGGCAGGCACGGCGTGAACGGCACGCTGTTTGGCGGCAATCGCCTTGGCGACGACTACGTCGTCCCGCACCTTGAAGACGTCCGGGTTCACCAGGCCGGAGACCAGGGCCTCACCGAGGCCGAAGCCGGCGTCCACGGTGGCAACCGTCCGGTTGCCCGTGACCGGGTCGGCCGTGAACAGGATGCCGGCCGCATGCGGGAAGACCATCTGCTGCACGACCACGGCCATGTGGACCGTACGGTGGTCGATGCCGTTCCGCTCGCGGTAGGTCACGGCCCGCTCGGTGAACAGCGAAGCCCAGCACCGTTTGACGTGGTGGAGGATCGCCGTCGGCCCCACGACGTTCAGGTACGTGTCCTGCTGGCCGGCGAAGGAGGCCGTCGGCGAGTCCTCTGCCGTCGCGCTGGATCGGACGGCGTAGGCGGCTTGCTCGCCGAGCTGGGCGAGTGCGCGGGTGATCGCGGCCGCGAGATCGCCCGGGATGGCAATCCCTTCGATGGTCCGACGGATCTGCGCGCTGAGCGTGCGGATCGACTCCCGGTCGTCCGGGTTCAAGCGCGACAGCTGATCGAGCTGATCGTCGAGTGACGGCGCTTCCGCCATGATCCGCCGGAAGGCGTTCGTCGTCACGCAAAAGCCACCCGGCACGCGGATGCCTTCGATCCGCGACAGCCCGCCCAGGTGCGCGCCCTTGCCGCCAACGACCGCGACCTGCGTCTCGTCAACCTCTTGGAGATCCAGCACGTACGGCTCGCTCATCGCGATGCCCCCGAGGCAGTCGTGCTCCGTTGCACTGCGGTGGACGACCGAATCACCGACGCCTCCCACTCTGTCGAACCTCTTGTCGAGCATGTCCTCATCCTTGGTTTGCCTTTCCCCATGACACCGCACGGCTGGTCCCACCCCTGGTTCGACGTCCCAACGTCCCCCGTACGTCGACAACCACACACGCAGTCGTGCCCCCATGCGCGTAGGTTGTGGCCTCGGCCGACGATTCTGTGCCGTGACCCGGGTCTTGCGGCAAGCCCTCCATCGCGCTATACGTTGAGAGTGGCAAGGAGAGAGCTCTCCTTGCCTTTGTCTTGTGCCGCCCCTTGCCTCGGTCGGGCATGGCGGACCTGGGAGCGCGGCGCCTTTCGAGGCCGGTTACGACCAGGCCGAGGGCTGGCAGCGAGTGATGCGTCGACACGGGCCGCCCCGCGGGGTGCAGCGCGGGCAGAGCCCGGATGACATCGACGCGGCCCGCGGCGCAGTGAAGTCACTCCTGGAGGCCGGCGCTGATGGCCGCCGCCCCGGACGCGCCGTCGCCCATATGCGCACCCCGGCTTGACATTTTGGCCGGGTCAGGTCTTCTCACCCGTCCTTTCCGGGCCGCCGGAGCGGACGTCCTGGCCATCAGTTGGTCGTCGAAACCGAGGACGGAGATCCGCTGGGGCACCTCGATCCGGGCCTTGCGCAGGGTCGAAATGACGGATGCGGCCAGTTCGTCCTGCTCGGCGAAGATGGCCGTGGGCGGTTCGCGAGAGGTCCTGAACGAATGTGGATGGGCCGTGACTCGAACTGGATGACTCGGTTGCTTGGGTGCGAGGAAGCGTGATGATCCCCAAGCGTGACTGGCCGACGAACAACTGCTGAAACGTTGTCCTTGACGGTTCATCGACAACTACCTACGCTCGCTGATGTGGGAGCGTTCCCACACCCAGCGCGAATCGCTCTGCTCACGCCCTCCCCCCGGCACCGCCTTCCCTTCCCCCACATGGAGGTCATGGTGACCGACGCATCTGAGTTCCCCTGCCCTGTGGCGTGCCGACGGTGCACGCGTCACCCGCCGGCGCCGGACCCCGCTGCCGGTCGGATGTGAGAGACGCCCGCTGAACACCGCAGCGGGTTGGACAGCCTCCGTTCCCAGCCGACGGGAGCGCATGGGCGACTCGTCCCGATGGAGTCCCGGAGCGGCCCACCCGGGCGGCTGCAGTGCCTCGCGCTGGGGCCTGTCCCGACCGGCGGAGCCTCAAGCGGTACCAGCGTTGTTCGACAGGCCCCCGCTCCGGCCGCTCCATGAACCTCCAATTCGGAGAGGGGGCGCGTAGTGGCCCGCAGGGGGAGCCGGTCTGCCGACCGAGCGGGTCCAGCTCCGGAGTTCCGTGTCCTGGCCCGCCGCGGCCTACGCCCTGTTCGTCCTGTTCGGTATGAAAGAACGTCTCCGGCAGTCCGCCTCAGGAACGGAGGAAGCATGCTCTTACGACGGCCGATGTTGCACCGGTTCACCAGTCGACGGGCGGTCATGCGTGTCGCGCTCACCAGCATCGCGGCAGCCTCGTCGATCACCGTAGCGTCCGGTGGGGCCGCGCCCGCTTCAGCGGCGACTGCCGTTCATATCTATGTCGCGGGAGACTCCACCGCCTCCACCTACGACTCTTCGAAAGCCCCCCGGGCCGGCTGGGGCCAGGCGCTGCCGGTGTTCCTCACCTCCGGTGTGGAGACAGTGAACGCGGCCCAGTCCGGGGCCAGTTCAAAGAGCTTTGCCGATACGGGCCGCCTCGACCGCATCCTGGCCGTGATCAAGCGTGGTGACCTTCTACTCGTCTCGTTCGGACACAACGACGAAAAGTCCGACGACCCCTCCCGGTACACCGACCCGTCGACCACGTACAAGTGGTACCTCTCCCAGTACATCGACAAGAGCCGGGCCAAGGGAGCGGTCCCGGTGCTGGTCACGCCCGTGGAGCGGCGTCACTTCAACAGCGCGGGGGTCATTTCCCCGTCACATGGCGCCTACCCGGCGGCCATGCGCGAACTGGCCGCGGCCAAAGGCGTACCACTGCTCGACCTGACCGCCTCCAGCACCGCTCTGTGGAACCGGGCAGGCGTGGAGGGAACGAAGAAGCACTTCATGATCCTCAAAGCAGGGCAGTACCCGAACTACCCCAACGGCAGCCAGGACAACACGCATTTCCAGGCCCTCGGCGCGATCGAGGTCGCCCGACTCGTCGCTACCGCCATGCGCAACCAGGGCGTCCTGCCGGCCGCCGATTTCCGGCGGCTCACCGACCCCGTTCCCACCAGCGCGATCGTGTGGCCGTCGGCCGCACCGGCCCGAGGACTACCGGCCTCTCGCTGACGCGCGACCTCCCCGAAGAACGACGAAAGGGCCACTCATGCACCCGCTGGGTAAGCGCCGCACCTCTGTAGTCGCCGGCGCCCTCGCCGCCTTACCGCTGACTGCGCTCGGGCTGACCGCCCCGGCGGACGCCGCCACCACCATCACGGTGGCCAGTGACGGCTCCGGGAACTACACCACCGTCCAGGCCGCGATCGCGGCAGCTCCGTCCGGCGCGATCATCAAGATCAAACCGGGCACGTACCGCGGCCAGGTGTCCATTCCGTCGAGTAAATCGGGCATCACCCTGCAGGGCACGACCGGGACTGCGACGGACGTCGTGATCACCGGCAACGCTCCCGCGTCCACCGCCGGAACCGCGGGCAGCGCGACCGTACTCAACATGGCCAAGAACACCACGGTCAACGGTGTGACGATCGCCAACACGTACGACCGGCACGACAGTCAGGCACTGGCCCTGTACGCCGGCGGTGACCGGCAGGTCTACCGCAACGTGCGCCTGCTGGGTTACCAGGACACGTTCCTGTCGTGGGGCGGTACCGGCGCTTCCCAGGTCCGCCAGTACGTCTACAAGAGCTACATCGAGGGCGCCGTCGACTTCATCTACGGCAACGGGGCCCTGGTCGTCGACTCCACGACCATCCGCTCACTGGACCGCGGCAGCGGCAAGATCGGCTACATCACCGCAGCGGCCACCAATGCCGGTAACCGGTACGGCATCCTGATCACCCGGTCGACACTGGTGAGTTCGGGCGCGGCGCGGACCGTCGCCCTGGGACGCTGCTGGCACGCCGGCGGGGCGGCCGACGCGATCGGTCAGGTGCTGGTTCGCGACTCGACGCTGGGGGCGCAGATGCTTCAAGCCGGAGCCTGGCAGGACATGGGCGGCTTCTCCTGGAAGACTTGCCGGTTCAGTGAATACAACAACAGGGGCCCCGGAGTCAGCGCGGGAACCACCGACCGCCCCTTGATCAGTGCCGGGACTGCCGCGAACTACACCTCGCAGAAGTACCTGGCCGGAAACGACGGCTGGAATCCCGTGCAGTAGATGTCGGCGTTCGCCGTGACCGTTCGTTCTTCTCGAGTGCTGCGAATTCCGTGCACGTTCACAGGAAGAAGGGAAAGCGGTGCCGCCGTCCGTTGCGTTCCCGAGACCAGGACGGGGCGCCTGGGGCGAAGACCGCGACCCCGGAACGGGGGAGGGACAGGCACCCGCCGGTGCCCCCTCCCCGTGTGTGCCGCAGCGGAGTGGACCTCGACGCGGTCGCCCGCGAGGTGAGTGAGTCTGGGCGGCCATGAACGAGGCGACGAGGTCAGGGGCGACACCGGCGGAGGTGTCGGTGAACGTCCGGCCGATGGCCACCGCCGGGTTCGAGGAGGACGTGGAGGAGGTGGACCAGTACGCGGCGCCCCGTGAGCGAGTTCTCGGGGTGCCGACTGGAAAAATCCGGTCACGGTCCATTGACTGAACACTATGTTAACGATAACACTCTCTCTCGCGTCGCTGGAGCATCCGCCGTTGTACGTGATGACGCTCCGCCACAGCCGTCGGCGAGGCCCACGCTCGCCGAGATGCTGACTGCCTAGAGATTCCCACTTCAATGCCTCGCCGCCCCTGACGAGCCGCCCGACGGAGCGTAGATGTGATCGATAACATTCCCTATGGTCACGGTGCCTTCCCTGCCGGGTGCCCAACGGGGCGTCGCTGCCGCAGGTGCCGGCCCGCAAGCAGGTGGCCGTGGTGTGGGACGGCAGCTGGGACCTCAACGCTTACCAGAGCTCGATGAAGGCCAGCTTCGGCGTCGCCGAGCTGCCCAGTGGCCCGGTGGGGAAGGGCACGGTGTACAACGGGCTCAGCAACGCCCTGTACACCGGCAGCAAGCACCCCAAGGAGGCGTGGGAACTGGTGAAGTGGCTCGGGTCGCAGGAGTCCCAGAAGATCATCGTCTCCGAGGGGTCGGTGTGGCCGGGCATTCCCACGCTCAACAAGGACTACGTGGCCGTGTGGAGGCAGCGGGGCGTCGACGTCAGCGCCTTCTCCAAGGAGGCCGAGGGCACGACGATCGGCTACCCGCTGACCACGTCCTCGGCGACGTACAACGTCAAGGTGCAGGACGCGGTCAACCAGGTGTGGCTGCGTCAGCAGACCCCGAACACGGCCGCCGACTCCGTCAATGAGGCGTCCAACCGGGCGATCAAGTAGCCGGCCCGGAACCGCCGACAAACCTCCCGCCCCCACCGTCCGCCAGGAGTCCATGACCATGCAGAAGCCCACCCCGGACCGTCCCGGCGAGGCACCCTCCGAGCAGGGTGGCGACCGGCACCGCTCGGTCAGCATCTGGGACGTCGCCAAGGTGGCGGGGGTCTCCCACCAGACCGTCTCCCGTGTGGTCAACGGCAGCCCGAGAGTGAAGAAGGCAACCCGGGACCGAGTGCTGGAGGTCATCGACGAGCTGGGCTACAAGCCCAACCGTCTGGCCCGGGCGCTGGCCGGGGGAGTGGTGCGCTCGGTGACGGTGCTCACCTCGGACACCACCCTGTACGGGGCCTCCCTCGCCCTGCGGGGCATAGAGGAGGCGGCCCGGGCGGCGGACTTCGCGGTGTCGGTCAGCGTCCTGGACGACAGCTCCCCGCTGACGCCCGACGACGTCGCCGGCCGGCTGGCCCGGCCCGGGGAACCCGTCCTGGTGATCGCCTTCAACGCGGCCGGCGAACGGGCCTGGCGTGCGCTGCCCGCCGACTTCCCCGCAGCCGCGGTGGTGGAGCGGCCGCAGGAGGAGCACGCCGGCGGCCGGCCGGAAGCCTGGCTCGACGACCGGGCTGCGGCCGCCCAGGCCACCCGGTACCTGCTCGGCCTCGGCCACCACACCGTCCACTACATGACCATCCCGTCCTCGACGACCCGGGTCGGGCAGCGCGCCGAGGGCTGGCGGGACGCGCTCACCGCCGCCGGTCACCCCGCCCCCGAGCCGCTGGACGGCGGCTGGAGCCCGCGATCCGGGTATCTGGCCGCCCGCAGGGTGGTCGCCGATCCGCAGGTCACCGCCGTGCTGTGCGGCAACGACGATCTCGCACTCGGTGTGCTGCGGGCGGCCCGGGAGGCGGGCCGGGACGTGCCGGGCGACCTCAGCATCATGGGCTTCGACGACGCACCGTACGCGGCGTACACCCACCCCACTCTGACCACCGTACGACTGGACTTCGAAGGGCTGGGCCGCGGCGCCTTCGGGATGCTGCACCGGCTGCTCGACCCGGAGAACGCCCCTGTGCTCCCGCTGTGGGCCGAACCGGAACTGATCGTCCGCGAGAGCACCGGTCCGGCGCCACACCGGACCGCCTGACCGCCCCGCCGGAGCCTTCGTGGCTCCGGCGGCCAAAAAAATATTCCGTACCGCTTCCGTCCGCGGGGGATGTGAGCGATAACATCCCGTCCACCGATCCGCCCTCCCGCAGCGCCGCGGGGGAGAAAGCCAGGTTTCGATGTCCCTCCCCACCCGCACCCCGGGCGCCGCGCCACCCGGCCGCAGAGCCCACCTCGCCAGAGCAATGCTGGCCTGCGCCGTCGTCGTCGGCACCGCCCTCGCCGTACCCCAGACGGCACAGGCCGCCACGCAGACCTTCACCGTCGACCTCGGCACGACCACCGGCACCGTCCTGCGCGGCTCGAACGGCGCCCTCTACGGACAGAGCGACGACGGCGTCCCCAGCGACAACCTGCTGGCGCCCCTGAAGCTGACCACCGGATCACAGAAGCCCCCGGGCGGCGCCCAGCACCCCAACGGCGACATCCTGGCAGTGGCCCCGTCGTTCTTCCGCAACGGCGGCGGCACGATGTACACCAACATCCAGGACGAGTACTCCGGCTGGCCTTACCAGAACCTCGGCATGACCGACTACCTCACCAAGGTCGACGCCGCGGTCAACGCGATCAAGGCGACGTCGTACGCGGACAAGGTGGTCTTCGTCCCCTTCAACGAGCCCGACGGCAACTGGTACACCGGCATCAAGAGCTCCGACGCCACGACCTACCAGAACGCCCTCACCAAGTTCGAGTCCGACTGGAGCACCGTCTACAACCGGATCCAGACCGACCTGCCCGGCGCGAAGATAGGCGGGCCGAACACGATCAGCTTCAGCAGCAAGTTCTTCGGCGACTTCCTGACCTACGCGAAGGCGCACAACCAGCTGCCGGACGTGGTCACCTGGCACGAACTGAGCCCCAGCTCCCTCTCCTCCTACCGCACCAACTACTCCACCTACCGCTCCCTGGAGAGCGCCCGCGGTATCAGCCCCATCGCCATCAACATCGACGAGTACGCCAACCGGCGCGACCTGTCGGTGCCCGGGCAGATGGTGCAGTGGGCCGCGATGTTCGAGGACACCAAGGTCTACGGTCAGCAGCCCTACTGGGACGTGGCCGGCAACATGGACGGCAACACGGTCCGCACCAACAGCCCCAACGGCGGGTGGTGGTTCTGGCACTGGTACGCCGGGATGACCGGGCAGACGGTCAAGGCGACGCCGCCACAGGTCGACGTGCGGGACACGCTCCAGGGCATGGCCTCGCTCGACACCTCCCGCAAGCAGGCCCAGGTGGTCCTCGGCGGGTCGGCCACCGACACCAACGTGATGATCAACAACATCCCGTCCGCCACCTTCGGCAGCAAGGTCGAGGTCACCGTCCAGGCCCTGGACTGGAGCGGCTACGACGGCGCGTCCGCGCCGCCGCAGACCATCTCCCGCACCGCCTTCACCCCCTCCAGCGGTTCCATCACCGTCCCGCTGACCGGCCTGAACGCCATGTCCGCCTACCGCATCACGGTCACCCCGAACGGCGGCGGCACCGCCGCCACGCCCACCGTGCCGTGGAGCGCCTCGTACGAGGCCGAGAACGCCGCCATCACCAGCGGAACGATCAGCAACGAGGGCAGCAGCAGCGCGGCCCAGAATTACGCGGCTTCCGGCACCAAGGACGTCACCGGCCTGAACCAGTCGACCAGCCAGGTGGTCTTCACGGTGAACGCCCCGTCGTCCGCCACGTACAACCTGCGCGTCTTCTACGGCAACCAGTCCGGCACCCCGGCGCAGCAGGCGCTGCGGATCGACGGCGCCAACCCCAAGTGGGTGACCTACGCGTCCACCCTCAACAACGAGTACCGCTCGACTGTCACCATGCCGGTGACGCTGAGCGCGGGCAGCCACACGATCTCACTGGCCAAGTCCGACGCCACCCTGGGCACCGGCACCGGTGACGTCACCCTGGACAAGATCGACCTGACGGCCGCCCCGAGCAGTCCGGAGAACGTCTACGAGGCCACGTTCGCCGACAACGGCGGCAGCCCGTCGTACTCGTACAGCGACATCGGCGAGACGGGCACCGGCGCCGTCGTCCTGGGCGCCGGGGGCAGCACCACCTTCGACGCCTACGCGCCCACCGACGGCTACTACACGGTCAAGACCGACTACGCCTCGTCCGGCGGCAGCGCCGCCCTGTCCCTGAACGGCACCACCGTGGCCACCTTGGCCAACACCAGCGGCGCCTCGTCCACCGCGAGCAACCGCCTGTACCTGATCGCCGGCATCAACCGGATCGCGGTCAGCCCGAACACGGGCGCCTCGGTCACCCTGCGGGACCTGAAGGTGGGCGGCTCCGGTGACACCACCGGCGTCAGCAAGTACGAGGCCGAGGCCGGCACCCTCGCCGGCGCGGCCAGGATCCAGTCGAACGTGTGGACCTCCGGCGGAAAGGACGTCGGCTACGTCGGCAACGGCAGCGCCAACACCCTCACCTTCGGCAACGTCAGCGCCCCCGCCGCCGGCCGGTACGCCGTCGTGATCCACTACGCGAACAACGACCGGGCCGGCACCGGCAACTACAACACCAACATCGAGTCCCGCAAAGCGCAGCTGACCGTGAACGGAGGCACCCCGACCACGTTGACCTTCCGCAACACCTACAGCTGGAGCGACTTCTGGGCGCTCGGCACCACCGTCAACCTCAGCTCCGGGACCAACACCCTGAAGATCTCCAACTCCACTGCCTACGCACCCGACATCGACTACGTCGAGGTCGCCCCCGTGAACGGCTGACCGTTCACCCCAGGGGCCGCCGCCCGGCGGCGGCCCCTGTCCTTCGCCGCGTGCCGCGGCACGTTCCCGCCGCCCGACCGCCACCAGCCCGAAAGGCCGCCATGCCGAGCATCGCCCACGACCCCGAGCACCGGCTGTGGGTCCTGTCCGGACCCGGCTCCAGCTACGTGCTGCACCTCGACGACGCCGACCGACTGCGCGGCCTGCACTGGGGACCCCGCCTCACCCTCGAACAGGCCGTCTCCCTGCTCCGCTACCCGGAGCCCGGCCGCCGCTCCTTCGAGGACGGCGCCGACGGCACCCTCGACCTCGACACCGCCGGAGCCATGCGCTACGCCCACGCGGGCGTCCAGGTCCGCTTCCCGGACGGCGTGCGCGACCTCGAACCACAGCCGACCGGCGAAGAGTCGCTGCACCACGAGGACGGCACGGAACTGGTGCTGCGCTTCGCCGACCGGCACTACCCGCTCACCCTGGAGGCCCACTACCGCCTGCGCGCCGACACCGATGTCATCGAGCGCCACCTCGTCCTGCGCCACACCGGCACCGAGGCCGACGGCGCGATCACGATCGTCCGCGCCGACTCCGCCACCTGGGTCCTGCCCCGGCTGGGCGAGTACCGCCTGAGCCAGGTACGGGGGCAGTGGTGCGCCGAGACCCAGCTGAACCGGACCCCGCTGCCCTACGGCGAGACCGTCCTCACCAGCCGCCGCGGCACCACCGGCCACCAGTCCAACCCGTGGGCCATGATCGACGACGGCGGAGCCGACGAGGTCCACGGTGCCGTCTGGTCGTGCGCCCTCGCCTGGAGCGGCAGCTGGCGGCTGACCGCCGAGCGCATGCCCACCGAACGGGTCACCCTGTCCGCGGGCTTCGGCCACGACCCGGTCACCTGGAAGCTCCTGCCGGGCGAGGAACTGGCCACCCCGGTCTGCGCGGGCGCGTACACGGAGGGCGGCTTCGGCGCGGCATCCCGTCTGTGGCACCGGCACGTCCTGAACCACGTGCTGCCGCACCCGGAAGAGATACGGCCGGTGCTCTACAACTCCTGGGAGGCGACCGAGTTCGACATCGAGCTCACCGGTCAGATCGCGTTGGCCGAGAAGGCGGCTGCGCTCGGTGCCGAGCTCTTCGTCATGGACGACGGCTGGTTCGGCGCCCGCACCCACGACGCCGCCGGACTCGGCGACTGGACCCCCAGCCCCGACCGCTTCCCCGACGGCCTCACCCCCCTGATCGACCGGGTCCACGACCTCGGTATGCGCTTCGGCCTGTGGGTCGAGCCCGAGATGGTCAACCCCGACAGCGACCTGTACCGCGCCCACCCCGACTGGGTGCTCCACCACCCGCACCGCCGCCGCACCGAGCACCGCAACCAACTGGTGCTCAACCTCGCCCGCCCCGACGTCGCCGCATGGCTGCACGGCCGACTCGACGAACTGCTGTCCAAGAACGCCATCGACTTCCTCAAGTGGGACATGAACCGCCCCTTCTCCGAGGCCGGCTGGCCCGACGCGGACGGGGATCCCGACCGGCTGTGGATCAAGCACGTGCGCAACCTCTACACCCTGCTCGACCGGTTGCGAGCCGACCATCCACACCTGCGCATCGAGTCGTGCAGCAGCGGCGGAGGCCGACTGGACCTCGGCATTCTTGCCCACACCGACCAGGTGTGGACCTCCGACAACACCGACGCTGTGGACCGCGTCGAGATACAGCACGGCTTCTCTCAGCTCTACCCCGCCCGGATCATGGGCGCCTGGGTCACCGACAGCCCCAACCCCTACACCGGGCGCAGCGTGCCCCTCGACTTCCGCTTCCACGTCGCCATGAACGGCGTACTGGGGATCGGGGGCGACCTGAGCCGGTGGAGCCCAGCCGAAATGGACCGGGCAGCAGAACACGTGGCCGCCTACAAGCGCGTACGACACCTCGTACAGCTCGGCGAGCAGCACCGGCTGCGGCCCCGCGACGGGGGAGAGCTGAGCGCGGTGCAGTACCTGGCACCCGACGGCAGGGAAACCGCCGTGATAGCTCTCAGAACGGCGCGGCGCTTCGGCCGCGACGACCCGGCCCTGCCACTGCGCGCCCTCGAGCCCTCGGCACGGTATCGGGATGCCGCCACCGGAGTACTGCATCATGGCGCCGTCCTGCTCACACACGGCCTGCCCTTGGAGCTCGACGCGGACGACCACGCGTCGATTCTCGTCCATCTGATACGCGACTCCACCCCGTAGCGGACTTCGAACGCCTCGGGACTGACGCGAGACTGACGCTGCCTTGTGGGAGGTGGCCGTCTTGTCGTATCTGGTGGCGATGCCAGGGCAGCCCTTGAGCTGGTCGAAGCTGCGCTCGACGACGTTGCGCCGGCGGTAGATCTGCCGGTCGAATGCCGGTGGCCTGCCTCCGTGGCGGCCGCGGGAGCCGCGGGAGCTGTAGGCATTGTCGGCGACGATCTGGTCGGGTCTGCGGCGGGGCCGGCCCTTGCCGGTTCGCGGGACGCGGATGCGTTCCAGTAGGGGGCGTGCACAGATGCTGTCGTGGCGTTGGCCTGGGGTCAACAGGATGGCGAGGGGACGGCCGCGGCCGTCGCAGGCGAGGTGGACTTGGGTGGTCGGTCCGTCTCGGGATCGGCCGAGGGCGTGATCGTCCGGTTAGTTCGGCCGGTTGATCCCCCTCTTCGTCCCGTCGCGGCGGCGTGCTGGTGGGCGCGGACGATGGTGGAGTCGATCTGGACGAGCCGGTCGACATCGCCGGCCGCGTCCGCGCGGGCGTGGATCTGCTGGAAAGCTCGGGTGAACGCCGTCCAGGGCGTAGCGGAGGAAGCAGGTGCAGACCGTCTTCCACGGTCCGTAGCGTTCCGGCAGGTCGCGCCAGGAAATCCCGGTCCGGATCTTGTAGACCATCCCGTTGAGACGTAGGTGGTCCACCGGCGGCTGCCGCGGCTCCAGGCGTACTGGCGTACGCCGACGGCGAACCGCGTGGTCGGTGCGCCCTGCGTCCTGGAGGTGGCACCGACCTGGCCGGTACCGAGCAGGGACATGCCCAGGCCCGCTGCTCCGACCGCGCTGAGGATCAGGAAGGTATGCCGTCGCGTCGTCATGGAATGACTCCTTGGATGCGCTGGGGGAACGTGCGGATGCAGTTCGGCCGGGTGGCACCTGTCGCCGCGGAGGGTGCCACGGACGGTGCGCTTCGATCCCGTAGAGCCATGCGGGCGCCGACCGCGAAATCGGCCACCTCCTCGCCGACGGCCGCGAGTTCCACGGCCGCCGCCCGTACGGGCTCGACACCCTAGCCGAGGCCAGCGGCATGTCGATCTCCGGCGTACGCACCGCCTGCACCGGCCGTGAGATCGATGCCGTCGCCCGCGAGATCGGCCGCGTACCCGACCGCCGCCGCGTCCGCCCCACGGCCGCACCGGAGCCCGAAGCCGGGATCAGGCTGGTGCGGTCGGGAAAGATGCCGACCACCGGTGCGGCGGCGGATCTCCTTGTTCAACCGTTCGTGCGGGTTGTTCGCCCATGACCCTGTTGGCGGCTTCGGCTCAGATTGCGGCGGTCAGGAGTGGGGTGATGCGGGAGGTACGAGTGCCCGAGTGCCCGAGTGCCCGAGTGACGGATGCCGATCGGCCGGCGTCAGCACGGACGATGTTGATCGCGGTTGCGGTGAGGCCATGCCGCAGGTCTCTCGGCGGAGGCTCTTCCGATGATGCGTCAGGATTGGACACCGGCTCCAGGCTGTCCGCGGCCTTCCTGGACGCCTCCGGCATGGTGGCCCCGACCGCGGTGTACACCGCCGACGAGGCCCATCTGCCCTCTGCAGACCAGCAGTTCGCAGCCCTGGCCGAACAGACCGCAGCCCGCCTTGTCCGCGGCCGCGGGCGGCGAGCTGTCGCCGGCGCTGTGCGTGCTGTACGCGGGCGTTGCCGGGCCCTGCGCTAGAAGGTCAGGTTCCAGGCGTCGATCTTGCCTGTGTCGGAGGCGGCGTTGTCGTTGACGCGCAGCTTCCAGGTGCCGTTCGCGACCTCCGAGGAGGCGTTCACGGTGTAGGTCTGGGCGATGTTGTCGGCGCCGGCGCCGGCGTGGTTGTGCAGCGTGTAGACGGTGCCGTCCGGCGCCACCAGGTCGACCTTCAGGTCACCGATGTAGGTGTGCTTGATGTCCACACCCACCTTGAGGGTGGCCGGGGCGTTGCCGGTCACACCGGTTACGGCGATCGGGCTCTCCGCGGTCGCGTTGTCGTTGATGGCGAAGTCCGCGAGGTTCTCGAAGTACTTGCCGGGCGGCGGGGTGGTCCCGACGGCCTTGAGGGCGTCGACCTGTCCTTCGCCGAAGAACGAGTTGTTGGCCGTCGTGCCCGTGCAGCGGCTGTCCGAGGGGCAGGCGATGTCGTTGGCCTGGGCGGCCAGCTTGGCGCGGAGCTGCGCCGGGGTGATGCCCGGGTTGGCGCTGGCGATGAGTGCCGCCACGCCGGCCACGTGGGGGGTGGCCATCGAGGTGCCGCTCTTGCTGCCGTAGCCGCCGCCGGGGACGGTGGAGTACACGTTGCTGCCCGGTGCCGCGACGTCAATGACGCCCTGCCCGTAGTTGGAGAACGAGGCCTTGGTGACGCCCGTGCCGTTGGCCGCGACCGTGACCACGCCCGGCAGCTCGGTCGGGATGTCGAGGCAGGCGTTGGTGATGGCGCGGGTGACCGGCGTCGAGTCGTTCGGGCTCGCGGAGTCGGTCGTCTTGTGGGCGAGGTCGTAGTTCTCGTTGCCCGCGGCGGCGATCTGGAGGGAGCCCTTGCCCTCGGCGTACTCCTGGGCGCGCTTGACGCCCTCGATGATGGCGGCCTGGTCGATGTTGTCCGGGCAGTTGAACTGCCACGGGTCCGTGTAATAGCTGTTGTTGGTGACCTTGAAGCCGTGATCACCGGCCCAGACGAAGCCGCAGATGGTGTTCTCGGCGAAGAAGAAGGAGTTGCCCGGCTCGGCGACCCGGACCGCGGAGATCTTCACCCCGGGGGCCACGCCGACGACGCCCTTGCCGTTCTTGGACGCGGCGATGGTGCCCGCTACGTGGGTGCCGTGCGTGTCGACGTCCCGCCAGGCGCCGGCACGGGTGTCGGGCTTGCCGTAGGCGCAGGAGACCGAGTCGGCCGCGTTGAAGTTGGGCGCCAGGTCCTGGTGCTGGTCGTCCACACCGGTGTCCAGGATGCCGACCGTGACGGACGCGGAGCCTGGGTTCACGGCCCAGGCCTGGTCGGCCTTGATCTGGCTCATGTCGGCCCGGACCGGTTCTCCGGCCGGGGTCGAGGCCTGGGACGGATTTGCCGGGAGCGCCGGGTTGTAGGCGTCGGCCGGGACGTCCGAGGTGCGCGTGGCCCCGACCTGCTGCACGCCGGCGACGCCGCGCATGGTGGCGGCGAATCCGCTGGACGCCGAGTGGGCGACGATCACGCCGATGGCGTCGAAGTTGGAGAAGACGGTGCCGCCGTTGGCCGCGATCGCGGAGCGGACCGCCGAACTGTCACCGGGGGCGGTGATCACGAGGTAGGCACGCGTGCCCGCCACCCAGGTCGCACTCTGGGAAGCCGGCACGGCGGCCGGAGCGTGGGCCTTTGCGGCCGGCGCGGTGGAGGGGACGACGGGGAGCGTGCCCGCGAGGGCGCCCGGGGCGCCGAACGCGAGGGCGGCACCGAGCGTGGTCGCCAGCACCAGCGTGCGTCTGGGTCGGCTGGATATGTGGGGTATCAATGCGTCCTCCGGAGACGACCCGGCCGTGCTGAGGGCAGCGGCCGGGCCGTACGAAACGAGTGGTGGATGCAAGATGTCAGGTGCATGCTCTAGTACGGAAGTACCTTTGCGCGCAGGGACGTTATAGAGGCAAGGCATGGCTGAAAAGAGATGCACTCCAGGCATCCGGGGCGATCCGCCGGGAGTTCGGCGACGTCGACCGCGCCCTGGCGTACGCCGTCGGCCTGGTGCCGGCCGTGCTGCCCGCACCAGAGCGCCGGACCCGCGCGGCGACCGACACCGCCCGCGCCCTGATGGCCGTCGGCGACGTGCCGGCCAAGTGCGTCCAGCGGCAACTCGTGGAGCGGACCGCGCCGCAGCCTCATTTGCCGGCGACGTTTCAACAGGCCCACATCGTGAGGGTTCAGAAGGGGAGCGGTTCGGCGTCCAGTGACTCCGTGTATCCCAGGCCCCATCGCCCGGGGGACGGTCTCGCGGATCGCCTCCAGGTCGGCCGTTGTACGTCGGGAGGCCGTCGACGCAGTCCGCAAGTCTCTGCAGATGGGTGCCGACTCCGGTGTTCACGTTCTCGACGACGCCATCGCCGGGTCCGACTGCATCGCGACATCGCTGGTCCTGGCCAAGGCGATCGGGCAGATCAAGGCCGAGTCCGGTGTGGACCTCGTCCTGTGCGGGATGGCCTCGACCGCCGCATCGGGCTCGGTGGTGCCGGCGATGCTGGCCGAGCGCCTCGGCGTGCCGCAGGTGACGCTGGCTTCGGCGGTGGAGTCTCAGGGCGACCAGGTCCGGATCACGCGTGGCAACGAGGGCTCCACCGAGGTCATCGGCGCGACGCTGCCGATCGTGCTGTCGGTGACCGACCGGTCCGGTGAGGCCCGATACCCGTCCTTCAAGGGCAGATGGCGGCGAAGAAGAAGCCGGTGCAGACCTGGTCGCTGTCCGACCCCGGTGTCGACGTCGGCGAGGTCGGCCTGTCCGTGGCGTGGTCGCAGGTGGAGGATACTGCGACCCCTGCCGTCAGGGCGGGTGAGGTGTTCCCGTTGACTTGGCGGTCGGTTCGGCCATGGTGGATCGGTGTGTGCGAGTCGCTCAGCGGAAGACCTGTTCCGCCGTGGCGGGCGGCGACGATCTCGGCGGCGACGGACAGGGCGGTCTCCTCGGGCGTGCGGGCGCCGAGATCGAGGCCGATGGGTGAGTGCAGGCGGGTCAGTTCGGCGTCGGTGAGGCCGATGTCGCGGAGTCTGCGGTCGCGGTCCTCGTGGGTGCGGCGGGAGCCCATCGCGCCGATGTAGGAGGCCGGCAGGCGCAGGGCCGCTTCCAGGAGGGGTACGTCGAACTTGGCGTCGTGGGTGAGGACGCAGAGCAGTTTGTCCAGCGTGATCGGAAGGTCCCGCACCCGTTTGCCGGTCGCGTGGTACACGGCGTTCGCCACGGCCGCACCGACACCCACGATCCCCACCTCGCCCGCCCCGAGGATGCCGAGGGGCGCGTTCGGATCCGGGTCGTCAAGGAAGGACACGTCGATCGGCGGGACATCCGCGTGCACGGGAACGTGATACTCGGCCAGGCTCGGGTTCATGATACGTCCGTTGCTCAGGTCATGCGTTGTCGGCGTGCAGTGCCGGGTAGTCGGTGTAGCCGCGGTGGTCGCCGCCGTAGAAGGTGGCCGCGTCGGGAGTGTTGTAGGGGCCGCCGGCTGCGAGGCGGGCGGGCAGGTCCGGGTTGGCCAGGAACAGCGCGCCGAAGGCGATGATGTCCGCGGTGCCGTCCTCGATGAGGGCGAGAGCGCCGGGGCCGGTGGTTTCGGGGTGGGTGAAGGGGTTGAGGATGAACGCCGTCGGCCAGTCCTTGCGCAGCCGGGCAGTCAGGTCGCGGTCGGGACTCTCGAGCAGGTGCAGGTAGGCGAGGTCCAGCCGGGCGAGACCTGTGATCAGCGTGGTGTAGGTCTCCAGCACGTTCGCCGGGTTGGTCTCGGCTATGTCGTTGTAGGGGTTGCCGGGGGAGATGCGGAAGCCGGTTCGGCGGCCGCCGATTGCCTCCGCGACGGCCGTGGCGACCTCGATGCCGAAGCGGACCCGGTCCGCGGCGCCGCCTCCCCACCTGTCGGTGCGCAGATTGGTGTTGGGGGCGAGGAACTGGTGGATCAGGTAGCCGTTCGCCCCGTGGATCTCCACGCCGTCGAAACCGGCGGCGATCGCGTTGCGCGCGGCGTTGGCGTAGTCGGCGATCCTCTGGGCGGTGCCGTCCCGGTCCAGTTCCTTGGGCGTGACGTAGTCCTGGGGGCCCTGGTAGGTGAACACCTGGCCCGCCGCCGCGACGGCGGAGGGGGCGACCGGGATGAGCCCGTCGGGCAGCAGGCTGGGGTGGCCGACCGGCCGGTGTGCATCAGCTGCGCGAAGATCGTGCCGCCCTGGGCGTGGACGGCGTCGGTCACCTTCCGCCAGGCGCCGACCTGCGCCGCGGAGCGCAGGCCGGGGGTGTTGGTGTAGCCCTGGCCGACGACCGACGGCTGGATGCCCTCGGTGATGATCAGGCCGGCGCTCGCGCGCTGGGCGTAGTAGGTGGCCATCAGCTCCGTCGCCGTGGCCGCGGGCGCGTCGGCGCGGCTGCGGGTCATGGGCGCCATCGCGATGCGGTTCGCCAGTGCCTTGCCGCTCAGGTCGATCGGGTCGAACGCAGTAGTCATAGCAGCTTGCTCCAAGGAACGGGGCGGGAAGAGACAGGCGGCAGCATGGGCCTGGTGGGGGAACCGGGACCTCAGCAGTCCTCATTTCGACCGGTCAAGTGGTCATGCCGACGGTTTTGCAAGCTGAGGTCCGCGCCCGGCTGCCTTCCGGCCGGGCACCGTGGCCAGCGTCCCGAACGGGCCGGCATCCACCCAGGGCACGGCTTTGCGTATGCCCGCGATGCCTACCACTGGCTGGGTCAGGCTGGTGTGCGTCCGACCCAGGGATACTCAAGGCATGGACGAACACCCCGAACCGGTGCTCGAGCCCGCCGTTGGCGCTCTGGACCCGCGTGCCGAGCTCAGCGAGTTCCTGCGCACACGGCGGGCCCGGCTGAAGCCGGAGGACGTGGGCCCGCGGAGCTTCGGACGGTACCGGCGGGTGCCGGGGCTGCGCCGCGAGGAGCTGGCGCAGCTGGCCGGGGTGTCGGTGGCGTACTACACGCGGCTGTAACAGGGCAACGGGCGGCACGTGTCGGCAGAGGTCCTCGACGCCATCGCCGGCGCGCTCAGGCTGAGCGACGCCGAGCACGCCCACCTCACGCACCTGGCGAAGCCGACGCAGCAGAAGAAGAAGCCGGTCGGCCGCACCCAGCAGGTGCGGGGCCACCTGCGGACGCTGCTGGACACCATGGACGGCGTCCCGGCGAGCATCGTGGGGCGGCGCTCGGACATCCTCGCCTGGAACCGGATGGCCGCGGCGGTCTTCGGCGACTGGGCCGAGCTGCCCGCACAGGAGCAGAACTGGGCGCGGCTGGTGTTCCTGCGGCCCGAGTACCGCGACCTGTTCGCGGACTGGGAGCACAAAGCGAACGACGTCGTCTGTCAGCTGCGCTTGGACGCCGGCTCCCGTCCGCACGACCCTCGGCTGTCCGCGCTGGTGGGCGAGCTCTCCGTGAAGAGCGAGGATTTCAGGCGGCTGTGGGCCACCCGCGACGTCACGGTGAAGTGCAACGGCGTCCAGCGCCTGCACCACCCCCTCGTCGGCGAACTCGATCTCCGCGTCGAGTCGTTCCATCTGGCCGACGACCATGAACAGATGCTGCTGACGTCCCACGCCGAACCGGGCTCCCCGTCCGCAGAGGCACTACGACTGCTGGCCAGCTGGGGCACCGACGCGACAAGGGCGGGAGCCGGGATGCCGCCGACACCCACGGCCTGATGCACTTTCGATGCGCGCTCCTCCGACCTGAACCCGCCCAACGGGCACGGCTTGCCGAGATCCGCGAAAACCTGAACGCTCTAATCGCCGAAGCCGAGACGGAAGGCTGGCTCGGCGTGGCGCACATCCAGGCGGGCCAAGCGAGAGCTTCTCCCGGCGCCACCCGATGTCACCAGAACAGATTCGCAACGCACTCTCAGGCCGGCCGTGACAGCCTGCTGTGGCCCGAGGGCCGTGGCGGACGCGGCCATGCGGACTTGTGCCGCGCCCGCCTCACCTGCCGGTCCTGGCTTCGCGGGCCGTGCAGGCGGCCGGGGTGAGACCGGTGTAGTTACGGAAGAAGCGGCCGAAGTTCGCGGCAAGGGGCGCGCCGTCATCGACGGACTGCTCGGCAGGCGGGCAGAGGGGCCTTCCGGCCGAACCTCCCCAGATTCTCCCCAGGGCTGATCGTGGTCGACTTCCGACGCGGTGCGCCGGGTGTCGACCGAAGGCTGCCGTGACCTGTTCGCGGCCCCGCCGGCCCGTGGTCACCGGCCGCACGGTGGCAGGCTCGCCCGTGGCGGGTGAGGCGCCCGACGGGCTCCTGGGCTGGGATGGAGGTGGTGGCCGGTCGGGCGGCGGTCGCCGCCCGGCCGATGTCCACGGGCGTCCCGGGCCGACTCGGCGAGGTGGAGACGGTGAGGCACTGGCGAGCTCTGATCGTCCTGGGCACGGCCCAGTTCCTGATGGTCCTGGACACGTCCGTCATGAACGTCTCCATCAGCCAGCTGGTCGAGGACTTCGACACCGAGGTCACCGCCATCCAGGCCGTCATCACCCTCTACGCGCTGGTCATGGCGGCCTTCATGATCATCGGCGGCCGGCTGGGGGACATCCTGGGGCGCCGCCGCCTCTTCCTCCTCGGTCTCGTGGTGTACGGCGTCGGATCGGGCCTGACGGCCGTGGCCCCGACGCTGTGGGTCCTGGCGCTGGGCTGGTCGGTGATCGAGGGGCTCGGCGCCGCCATGGTGCTGCCGTCGATGGCGGCCCTCGTCGCCGAGGCCTACCGCGGCCGGGACCGGGCCGTCGCCTACGGCGTGATCGGCGGGCTGGCCGGTGCGGGCATCGCGGTCGGCCCCCTGTTGGGCGGGTGGGTGACGACGTACCTCACCTGGCGGCTGGTCTTCGCCGGTGAGGTGGTGGTCGTACTGACCGTGCTGTTCTTCCGCCGAGCGGTCAAGGAGTCGCCCCACACCGGTCCGCGCCCCCACCTGGACGGCGTAGGAGCGGTCCTGTCGGCGGCCGGACTGGGGCTCGGTGTGCTCGGGGTGCTGCAGAGCGGCACCTGGGGCTGGGTACAGCCACGCAACCCGCCCTTCACGATCATGGGCTTCGCGCCCACGCTGTTCGTCGTCGGCGCCGGAGCGGTCGTACTCGCCGTCTTCGCCCGTTGGGAGCGACGCCGGGACGCCCACGGCGCCGACCCCCTGGTGCACCTGAACCTGCTGCACAAGCCCGCCCTGCGCTCGGGCCTGATGTCCTTGCTGTTCCAGAACCTCGTCCTGCTGGGGCTGTTCTTCACCATTCCGCTGTACCTGCAGGTGGTCCAAGGGTTCGACGCCTTCCAGACGGGGCTGCGGCTGCTCCCCGTGTCCATCGCCATGCTGGTCGCCTCCATGGTCGCCGCCCGGGTGGGACGGGCGGTGGGCGCGCGCCGGATGGTGCGGCTGGCCCTGCTGACCCTGGCCGTGTCCATCGTGTGGCTGCTGGCCACCGTCGAGCCCGACATCGACGACGCGCAGTTCGCCGGGGCCATGGCCCTGCTCGGCGTCGGCATGGGACTGCTCGCCTCGCAACTGGGCAACGTCGTCCAGTCCAGCGTCGGCGAGGAGGAACGCAGCGAGGTCGGCGGGCTGCAGTTCACGGCCCAGAACCTGGGCTCCGCACTGGGCACCGCGCTCATCGGATCGCTGCTCATCGGCGCACTGGCCCACGCCTTCACCGCGCAGGTGGAGGACAACCCCCGGCTGTCGGACGAGGCACGCCAGAAGACGAGTGTCGCCCTCGAGGCCGGGATCAGCTTCGTCCCCACCGACCAGGTGCGCTCGGCTGCGGAGGACGCCGGGCTGCCACCCACCGAGGTCGACGCCCTCACGGACTCCTACGCCACGGCCCAACTGAACGGCCTGAAAGCGGCGATCCTCGCCACCGGGGGGATCACCCTGGCGGCCTTCCTCGTCACACCCCACCTGCCGACCGCGCGGACGAGCCGTACGGACCCGTCCGACACCGGCGAGGCGGCCGACGCGCTCGGCCCGAGGCCCTGACCGAGGGAGGCGGCGATGCCCACGACCCGGCAGCCCGGGGCCCGCGCGGAACGCGTCGCGGAGCGCCGGGCCCGTGCCGACTACACCGGCGGTGTCTACGGATCCATGCTCGCCACCTCGGTGATCATCGGCGCCGGTACCCTGGGCTCGTTTCCGCGCCTCGAACTGGTCCTGTTGCTGTTGCTCACGGGCGTGGCGTTCTGGGTCGCGCACGTCCACGCCCAGCTGTTCGGCGCGCGCCTCGCGCAGCGCAGCCTGGACCGCCGGATCGTGCTGCACGTGTGCCGTGACGAGTGGCCGATCGTCAAGGCGGCCGTTCCGCCGGCCGCCGCCGTGGCGGTCAGTCCCCTGCTGGGCCTCGATGTGCAAGGAGCGTTGTGGCTCGCGCTCGGGGTGGCCGTGGCCGGACAGGTGGGCTGGTCGGCGGCCGCGGCACGACGTGCCGACGCGTCCTGGCACCTGGTGGCCGCCACCGCCGCGGTGAATCTGCTGCTCGGGCTGCTGATCATCTCCTTCAAGCTCTTCCTGAAGCACTGAGGCCAAGCTCTTCCTGAAGCACTGAGGCGCGTGAGGGCCCGAGGTGGTATCACCTCCCTCGGGTGAGGCCGGGTGGGGTGGCGGGGCGGAGCATCGCAGGGAAAGGGAGCGGTCCGGCCGGTCCGGGCCGCGCGGCGGAAAGCAGCTCATGCGCTACGAGATCCGCGTCGAAGGACATCTGTCGGAGACGCTGACCAAGGCCTTTCCCGAGCTGGACCACGTGGTGATGTCCGGTCAGACGGTCCTGTTCGGCTCCGTCGTCGACGAGGCGCACCTGTACGGACTGCTGGCCCGTTGTCAGTCGTTGGGCCTGCGCGTGCTGGAGATGCGTCAGCAGCCGGAGTAGCAGACCCGGGTGAGCACACCGCAAACGCACTCAGGAGTCGGGTGGTGGCCGGCGGCCCTGTCGTTGCAGGCCCACGCGGATCGCGCCCGAGAGGATGCGGGCGGCGACACCCACGATCAGCAGCCCGCCGGTCATCTGCAGCATCGTCAGCACGCGTCCCGTCTGGGACCGCGCTGTGATGTCGCCGAATCCGACGGTGGTGAAGGTCGTGAGCGTGAAGTACAGGGCATCCGTCCTGGTCAGCGGTTCGCTGAAGGAGCCGGGAGAGGCGTCCTCCAGGAGGTAGTACACACCGGCGAAGAGCACCAGAAACAGCACGAGCGTGGCGGCGAGGGCCTCGACGGCCTTCAGCCGGGGGTGGGGCGAGCGCGCGATGGCCCGCAGTTCCCACAGGAAGACCAGGAGCACGCCCAGCAGGCCGCAGGCGAGCAGCGCCGCGTCACTGGCCTGCTCGGCCTTGTCCAGCGGCAGCAGGTAGTACGCGGTGATGAGGGCGGCCACGATCCCCACGGCCCTGACGACCGACCAGGCCGACGCCCGCACCGCCGGTCGCCGAGGAGGCTTCGCCCGGCCCGGCCGGTCGGGTTCGGCCGGGCCGGCGGCTGGCTCGTTCATCCGGTGTCTCTTCGTCCGTTCGCCGCGCGCCGCCGCGCGGCTCCGAGCACCAGTTCAGCGCCCGCCGCGACCGCCGGGGATCACCCGTCCCGGGTGACCCGGTGGCGGACGGCCCGCGGGACGCTGGCGTGGACGAGCCGCACCGGGCAGGTCACGCGCCTCCCGACGCCGGACGCCCTGCCGAGACCGTCCGAAGCCTCCGTGACGCCGTGCCCCGGTTCCACCGACCCCCGACGGCGGTGTCCGTGCCGTTTCCGGGGACGGCACGCACGACCAAGGAGAAGCCATGGAACCGGGCAACACCTCAGGCCCGTCCCAGCCCGGCGGAACCCCGGAGAGCGGTCATGTCCTGACCCCGCAGGAACGCGCCGAGTACGAGCGGCTGCGCCGCGCCGCGGGTGTACGTCACCGGCGGCTGCGCAAGGCGGGGGCGGCGGTGCTGCTGCTGGTGACCCTGTTGCTCGCGCCCTTGGCCGTCGTCGCGGCCTGGGTCGACGAGGAGGTCGCCGACACCGACCGGTACGTGCAGACGGTCGAGCCGCTGGCGTCCGACCCCGACGTGCAGGACGTCGTGATCGACAAGCTCACGGCCCAGGTGGTGGCGAACGTGGACGTCCAGGCCGTGACGGACTCGCTCAAGAAGGTGCTCTCGGACGCCGGGGCGCCGCCTCGCGTCGTGGACGGCGTCGACGCCCTGACCGGTCCGCTGCGCTCCGCGGTCCAGGCCGTCGCGCAACGCACCATCACCCGCGTGGTCACCAGCGACGCCTTCCAGGAGACCTGGGTGATCGCCAACCGACAGGCGCACGCGGCCGTGGTGAACATGCTCACCGGGTCGACGGAGGGTGCCGTCCAGGCCAAGGGCGACACCATCCAGCTCGACCTCGGCACCGTGATCGACGACGTCAAGCAGCGCCTCGTCGACGCGGGCTTCGACAAGGCCTCGGCCATCCCCGATCCCGACAAGAAGATCACCCTGTTCCGCACGGACAAGCTCAGCGAGGCGCAGGACGCCATGCGGCTGCTGGACATCATGGGCACCTGGCTGCCCGTGCTGACCGTCGCCCTCGCCGCCCTCGCCGTCTGGACCGCTCCGGGACACCGGGTGATGCTGCTGATCACGGCGCTGGGCATCGGCGTGATGATGGTGGTGCTGCTGGTCGGGCTGGCCGTCGTGAGACGGATCTACCTGGACGCGGTCCCGGCGTCGACGCTGCCGGAGAACGCGGCCGCGACGATCTACGACACCTTCGTCCGCTTCCTGCGCGACAGCACGCGCACCCTGCTCGTCGTCTCCCTGATCACGGCTCTGGCCGCCTACCTGTACGGTCCCGGGAGGGCGGCCCGTGCCGTACGGTCGCTGTCCCAGCGGGGGGCCACGGCGGCGGGGGAGGCCATGAGCGGCGCCGGACTGCGCACCGGAGCGGCCGGCCGCTGGCTCGCCGCCCACCGGTCCTGGACCACCGGCATCGCCATCGGCGCGGGCGCCCTGGTACTCGTGCTCTGGAACCACCCGACGGTCGGTGGGGTGGCGCTCGTCGTGGGCCTGGTCCTGGTCGCGCTGGCGGTGATGGCGGTGCTCGCGGCCGCGAACCCCACCGAGGGCGAGGGCGCCCACGCACCGGGGCGCGCGGTGCCCTGACTCACCCGCATCGGGTGAGGACGGCCCGCTCTTGCCGTGCGCACGCTGAGAGTGGCACGGAACGGCTGCCGGGCCCAGGCCCGGCACGGAGGAGAGATGAGTTGAGTGGGATGTACCTCGCCTACGACTATCCGCTGCTGAGCGTCTTCTGGTCCATGCTGTGGTTCTTCCTGTGGATCATGTGGTTCATCCTGCTCTTCCGGGTCGTCGTCGACATCATCCGCGACGACCAACTGAGCGGCTGGGCCAAGACCGGGTGGCTGGTGTTCGCCATCGTGCTGCCCTTCCTGGGTGTCTTCGTCTACATCATCGCCCGGGGCAAGAACATGGGGCGCCGGGAGGCCGCGCAGGCGCGCGCCCAGCAGGACGCCCTCGACTCCTACATCCGGGAGACGGCCCAGGCACCGTCCAGCAGCGTCGACGAGCTCGCCAGGCTCTCGGAGATCCGCGCCCGGGGCGACATCTCGGACGACGAGTTCCGCCGAGCGAAGGAACAGGTCCTCGCCCGACACTGAAACGAGGCAGCAGGATGACCGCCACACCCACCGCGCCCCCGCACTCCGCCCAACAGGACTGGGCACAGGGCCTGACGGTATTCGCGGCCGTCATGCTCATGGTCGCCGGCCTACTGGCCGTCTGCCGGGGCATCATGGCCATCGCCGAGGACGACGTCTTCGTCGCTACGCGCAACTACGCCTTCGAGTTCGACCTCACCGGCTGGGGCTGGGTCCACCTGGTGCTCGGCGCCCTCGCCGTGGTCGTCGCGTTCGGACTGTTCCAGGCGACGCTGTGGGCGCGCGTGGCCGGCGTGGCGATCGCCGCGCTCGTCATCATCGCCAACTTCCTGTCCCTGCCGTACTACCCGGTCTGGTCGGTCGTCATGATCGCCCTGTCGGGGTTCATCATCTGGGCGCTGTGCGTGGCTCGGCAGGACGAGTCCTCCGACCCGTTCGACCGGCCGCCGGCGGGCGGGCCGTGAACACCGCCCGCCGTACCCGTCACGAACCGGAAAGGCGGTAGCCATGTGCCGATGGCTGGCCTACTCGGGAACGCCCGTCCTGCTCGACACCATCCTGTACAAACCGGAGCACTCGCTCATCGACCAGAGCCTGCACTCCCGGCTCGGCGTCGAGACGACCAACGGTGACGGGTTCGGCGTCGGCTGGTACGCGACCGACGTCGACACCCCCGCGGTCTACCGGGACACCGGCCCGGCGTGGAGCAACCGCAACCTGCGGGAGATCGCCGACCACGTCCGCTCCCCGCACTTCTTCGCGCACATCCGGGCCACTACCGGTACCGCGGTGCAGCAGACCAACTGCCACCCGTTCCGTCACGGCCGCTGGATGTGGATGCACAACGGGGCGATCGCCGAGTTCACCCGGATCCGGCGCGACCTCACCATGGCGATCGACCCGGGACTCTTCCCCGGCGTCGAGGGGTCCACGGACTCCGAGACGATGTTCTACCTGGCGCTCACCTTCGGTCTCGAACAGGATCCGCCGGGTGCCGTGGAGCGGATGGCCGGTTTTGTGGAGGAGGTCGGGCACAGGCACGGTGTGGAGTATCCGCTGCAGATGACGGTCGCGGTGACCGACGGGGAGCGGATGTGGGCCTTCCGCTACTCCTCCCAGGGAGCCTCGCGCTCGCTGTACTACAGCACCGAGGTGGACACCCTTCGCGCACTCCACCCCGACCTGGCCTTCCTGCGCGGGGTGTCCAACGAGACCCGCCTCATCGTCTCCGAGCCCCTCGGCGACCTCCCCGGCGCCTGGAACGAGGTCCCCGAGAGCAGCTACGGCGTCGTCCAGCACGGAGCGGACGATCTACGGGCCTTCTCTCCGCAGCCGGTGTAGCGCGCAGCGCTGAGCCGCTTCTCCGGCAGCTCCAGGCTGCGGCCCCGCGGTCGTCGGGCGCCGGGAGGAACTCGACCGGCTCGACACGGTCCCGCCGGATCAGATCCTTGGAGACGACGAGCGGCGTTCTCACGCATCGGGCCAGAACGGCTGAGAGCTCGAATGTCCGCCCGTCTCCATCGATCCGGTCGCCGCGGCTCACAGCCCGGCCGGCCCCGGACGCGGATGTGCTTCCCGCCGAACCTCGGCGGGAAGCACATCCGCGTGGACGGATCGGTTGCATGGCCGTGACGGTCAGTGGGCGGTGGCGATGCGGTAGGCCCGTACGACGGTCTGGGTGACGGTATTGCCTGTCTTGTCCGCGGCGCTGATCCGCAGGGAGGCGTAGCCGGCGCGGCCCGGGTGGTGGAGCAGGGCGTCGGCCGTGGCCCCGTGCCGGGTGACGGGGACGGTCCTCCAGGTGCGGCCGTCGTCGTAGGAGACCTGGAGGGTCAGCCGGGTGACGGGTGTTCGCTCGGCGCCTGAGGGGCGTCGCACGGTGAGGGGGAGGTGGAAGGCGCGGCCGGCGGGAGCGGCGCTGGTGAGGTCGACGGTGCCGCCGACGTGCACGGTGAGCAGCGGCAGCGCCGAGGACGCCGAGCCGCGGGGCCGTGCCGAGGTGAAGCCCCAGGTCACCGAGGAGCGGGTGCCGAGCGCCGTCCAGTCGGCCGTGCGGGTGGTGCGGGCGGTGAGGGTGTAGTGACGCCGGGCGCTGCCGGGGGCGGTCAGGACGATGTCCGCGGGGTCGGTGGTCCGGTCGATGACCCGTCCGCCGGACGAGAGCACCGCCTCTCCGGTCAGAGCATCACTCTCCGGGGAGTCGTCGAGTTGCTGCCCGGTGCCGGTGGCCGCGTAGGGCGTGAGGTCCAGGACCAGGTCGCTGCCGGTGCGTTCGGCGCTGTAGACGGCGGGCCCGACCGGGGCCCGGTTCCAGTCGATGCGGTAGGTGTGGCCGGCCTGGTAGCGGCGGACCGCGCTGGTCTCCTCGTGGTCCGGGAGGCTGCCGTCGGGCCTGTTCTCCGTCGTCCCGAAGATGTCCAGGTAGTGCGTCCAGCCCGACCCCGGGGAGTAGTACTCGGTCACCCGGCTCGGCAGTGCGGTGCGCAGATCCGGGATGAACGGCATCAGCTCCTCCCCGGTCGAGGGTATGTCGGAGCGCACCGCCACGGCTCGCCTGCCGCCTTGGGAGGCATAGGTGGCGTGCACGCCGGCCAGCTCTCGGTCGTGGACGACGGGATTCGTGCCGGTGGGGACGCCGCCGTTGTGGGTGGTGCGCAGGGAGTAGCGGTAGGCGCCGCGCGCGTCCGTGCCCGTGAGGGTGGTCGAGGCGGCGTAGGCGACGCGGTGGCCGGTGGCCGGTGCGGTGGGGATGGCGTACAGGGTGGCCTTGCGTCCGGCGACCACGGTGAGGGAGTAGGAGTCGGTTCCCCGCACAGGGTCCAGTGCGACGGTGGCCGAGGTGGAGATCGCGGTGGCGTCGGGGCGGTCGATGCGGGCGCCGACCTTGTTGGCCCTGCGGCCGTCGAGGGTCACGGCGCGGTCCTGGTCCGTGCGGATGCCGGTGGCGGCGAACAGGGTACGGGTGCCGGTGGTGGTGCCCAGGCTGCCGGGAGTGGCGAGGCTGTCGTCGACGCCCAGGATGTCGTAGTCGTCCACGGGCAGACGCAGCCGGAACGTGCCGTCGGAGCCCAGCCTGATGGCCTGCTGGATGCCGGTGCGCGGGCCGAAGACCGTCAGCAGTGTGCCCGCGGCGGGCTTGCCGTCACGGTTGAGGCCGGTGATGGTCAGGGTGTGCCGCTTCGGTTCGGCGAAGAGACCGACCGCGGTGCGCACCGTGGTGCCCTGGGCGGTGGCGACCACGACGCCGCCGTAGCGGCCGACTTGTGCCGTGGTGGTGCGGCCGGTGACGGTCGCGGTGGCGGTGCCGTGGGCCGGAACGGTCAGGTTGGTGGCGCCCAGGGAGAACAGGCCGGCCGGGGCGGGCCTGCCGCCGGGGCCGTACAGGTCCAGGGCGAGCTTGAGGGTGACGGCCTTGCCACCGTCGTTGCGGTAGGTGATCTGGCGGGTGGCGGTGGCGCCGGCGTGCGGCCAGGTGAACAGGCCCAGGTTGACGGCGCCCGAGCTGGCGTACACCTTCTGCGACAGCGCCCGCGCGACGTCGAGGCGCCCGGAGCCCTGCTGGAAGGCGGTCAGGTTCTTGAGGCCGTGCGTGGCGGACGTCAGGGCCTGCTTGAAGTCGGCGGCCTTCCAGGTGGGGTGGGCCTGGGAGAGAAGGGCCACGGCGCCGGTGACGTGCGGGGTGGCCATGGAGGTGCCGGACGCCTGTTCGTAGTAGGGGTTCTCCGTCGGGACGTCCATGTTGGTGCCGTCGGCGCGGGCGCCGATGATGTCCTCGCCGGGTGCCACCAGGTCGGGCTTGACGGCGGCGTCACCGAGCCGGGGACCTTGACTGGAGAAGTCGCTGAGGGTGTCTCGCTTGGTGCTGCTGCCCACGGTGAGCGCGGCCTCCGCGCTGCCGGGGCTCTCCACGGTGCCTTCCACGCCGTTGCCGGTCGGCCCGCCCTCGTTGCCCGCGGCCACCACGAACAGGGTGCCGGTCTGCGCGGTGAGCCGGTTCAGGGCGGTGGCCACGGGGTCGGTGCCGTCGGTGACCGTGTCACCGAGGCTCATGTTGACGGCGACCGCGTGCTGGGCCGCGGCCCACTCCATGCCGGCGATGATCGCGCTGTCGGGGCAGGAGCCGTCGTCGTCGCAGACCTTGCCGATGAGCAGCTTGGCGCCCGGAGCCACTCCCGCGTACTTGCCGTGGGAGGCCGCGCCCGTGCCGGCGATGGTGGAGGCGGTGTACGTGCCGTGGCCGAAGCCGTCCTTCATACCGGTGCCGGTGAAGTCCTTCGTGCCGGCGATCCGGTCCTTGAAGTCGGGGTGGCTGGCATCGATGCCGGTGTCCAGGTCGGCGACCAGCACGTTCTTGCCGGTCACGCCGGACTTCCAGACCGTGGGAGCACCGATGATCCTGTTGCTCTCGTCGTCCAGAACCCTCGCCTCGCCGTCCAGCCACAGCTTGCTGACGCGGTCGGACAAGTCGCCCTTGCGCAGCGACTGCCACAGGCCGCCGGTGCTGCTCTTGGGCTGGGTGAGGGTGCCGCCGTTCAGGGCGGGCAGCGTGCGGCCCAGGTTGGCGCCGTGCGCGGTGAGGGCGGAACGGGCGGACACGGTGCCGCGCCGCTCCGCGACGATCAGCGGCAGCGTGCGCGAGCGCGCGTCGTCCCGCCCGATGCGGATCAGCTCCGTGATGTCGAACAGCCGCGCGTCCAACGTGCCGGCGCCCAGCGGCCGTTCGGCATCCGCGGGTATGACGCTGATGTGCCGGGCCCCGGAGCGAGCGGTGCGCACGATACGGAAACCCATGTCCTCTCGCCCCTTGCCGGGCAACACCGACACGGCCGGAGCCGCGCCGTCGGCACGAGGGCGCAGCACGACCCGGTCTCCGGTGATGAGGGTGACCGTTCTGGCCACCGTATTCCCCGTCTCCGCCCGGTGCCCCAGCCGAGTCGACACCTCCGTCGGGGCGGCAGCCTGTGCGATCGGTCCCGAGACAGCGACCGAGACGGCTACCACGCCTGTGAGCGCGGGAATTACCCCCCACTTGACTGATTTGTGCAACGTATACCCCTTCGGGATCCGGCCCTGGGTCCGGGAATGTGATGGATCGTCAAATGAACTGATCGCGAGTGGATTTCAGGTCGCCATGGGCCTCAAGGCAGGAGTTCGACCGCGTCGGTAGGCATCCGGGGACTTGATCCAGGCGCTCACCGGCGGACGTGGGGACGGCCGAGAGGCGTCGTGGGCTCAGAGGGTGGCGCGCAGGTGGCTGACGGTGACGAAGTGGTAGCCACGTGCGGTCAGCGCGCGCAGGATCTGCGGGAGGGCCGCCACGGAGGTGGGGTGGATGTCGTGCATGAGGACGACGCTGTTGCGCTGAGCCTTGCCGATGACGGTCTGGGCGACCTTGGCGGAGTCGCGGTACTTCCAGTCCTCGGTGTCGACGTCCCACAGCACGGGGGAGAGCCTCGTGGCCGACCGCACCGTGGAGTTGAGGGCGCCGTAGGGCGGGCGGAAGAGAGTGGGCTCCTGGCCGGTGGCGGCCTTGATGGCGGCGCTGGTGCGGTTGAGCTGGTAGGCGGCCTGCTCGGACCTGAGCTTGGTCAGGTCGGGGTGGTTCCAGGAGTGGTTGCCGACCTCGTGCCCGCCGCGGGCCTCGGCGCGGACCAGGTCGGGGTGGGCGGCGACGTTCTGGCCGACGGTGAAGAAGGTGGCGCGTGCCTTGTACTGGGCCAGGTGGGTCAGCAGGGTGGCGGTCTCCGGTGCCGCCGGTCCGTCGTCGAAGGTCAGCGCGATGCACGTGACCTTCTTGCAGTCGGTGTCGTCGTCGCCCGAGGCGGTGTGCGTGGGGGCGACCGGTGCGGGGGGCTGCGTGGCGCCCAGGTCGAGCGAACCGCCGGGCGTCACGGTCTGCCGCTGGGCGCGCTTGCCGAAGGCGGAGAGCCAGGGGGTGACCGTCTCCTTGGAGAGCGTCACCAGGTAGCTTCCGGCGGCCGGAGTCCCCACCTCGCCGCGGTCGAAGGTCACCCGCAGTCCGCCGTCGGCGGTGAAAGCCATGTCGTCCGGCGCGCTGGCGCGGGTGGCCGGGTCGGAGAACGTGTCGTCGAGGGAGGCGGCGTCCACGCCCTCGCGCCCCTTGAGCCGCTCCTTGAGGCCCGTGATGAAGGCGTCCCGGGACCCTTGGGCGATGAGATCGGGGGCCGTGCGGTAGGTGCCGGCCTTGCCGTCGTACCAGTACGTCCTGGCGGACTGCCCGTCCGCGGCGGCACTGCCGTCGCGCGTGGTGAGCCGTACGCCGAGCACGTCTGCGGAAGCGACGAGGAACTGGTGGCTGATGTTGAGCTCGCCGTCCGAGCCGTTCTCGCACGCGCTCTCACGGAAGGTGGCCAGGCGGCCCTCCACGTCCTTCTTCATCGCGGCCGTCATCGCCTCCGCGCCGGGCACGTCGGGGTAGCTCGTCGCGAAGGGGCAGGACCTCTGCTCGCTGCTGTCGTTGACGATCTCCAGGCCCTTGATGCGCGACGGGTCGACGGTGCGGATGGGCGAGGGGGAGGCCGCGGTGGCGCGCGGGCCGGCGGATGCAGGCTCCGGCGAACCGGACGAGCAGGCCGTCGTGAGTGACAGCGCGCCGAGCAGCAGAAGCGAGGGCATGAGGGTGTGAGTGCGCATTGACCAGAACCTGGGGTGAGAGAGGGGCGGACGCCGTCGGCGGGCGCCGCGGGTCGTTCTGGTCACGAGCGTCCAGGTCACAGGCGTTTTTCAGCGACCCTCGGCGGCCCCCTGAAAAATGCGGTTCCGTCGCGCGCTCACTTGCCCCGGCAGCGTCAGCCGCTTGTGGCGCAGACGTTCTCGTACGGCGCGTCCGGCACGTAGGTCCGCCACTGCGCCTCGGTCAGTCCACCGCCGGTGCGTGCGCAGATGGTGCGGACCGCCCGGTCCGGGGCGATGTGCAGACGCCAGAGCGGGACGTCGGGGCCGCTGGCGTAGACCGTGCCGCCATCCTCGGCGAAGGCGAGGGCGCGGATCTCGTCCCCGGGTGTGGGCAGGTCCGTTCCGAGCAGCTGTTGCGTTCCGGTGTCCCACAGCCGGAGGGTCCCGTTCGCACCGCCGACGGCCAGCGTGCCGCCGTCGGAGGAGAAGGCGATCGCCTCCACCGCCTCCGGCTCGCCCTGGGAGACCGTGTCGGAGGTACCGGTCACGGCACCCGTACGGCGACGGACGTCGCCGTCCCACAGCGTGACGTGCCCGCGGGAGTCGCCGACGGCGAGCCGGGTGCCGTCGGGACTGAACGCCAGCGCGGTGACCTCGCGGCCGTCGGCGAGCGCGCGCCCGGAGACCTTGCCGGTGCCTGGATCGGCGTACTGGTCGTCCGAGGACACGAGCAGATGTCCGTCCGGCCGGGAGGCCAGTGCCTCCCCGGAGAGGCCGCGTACGGTCCGCGTCCGCCGCCGGTCGTCGGTGTTCCAGACCTCCGTCATGGTGGTGCCGGCGGCGGTTCGGGCGGCCAGCAGCGTGTGGCCGCCGGGTCCGAGGGCGAGGGCGGCGGCCGGTCGGTCCGCCGCGCCGGCCGTGTCGAAGGACGTACGGACCCGGTGCGCCCGGACGTCCCACACGGTGAAGCGCAGCCGCAGGGCGCCGTGCGAGGACACGGTGTCGGCGATGCCCAGCTCGTCGCTGTCCGGGCCGAAGGCCAGCAGAGGGGCTTGTTCGTCGGACGCGCTCGGCAGCGCACCGAGCCTCGCGTGGGCCACGACCGCGCCGGTCCGCGTGGCACGCAGCTCGAAGCGGTAGCCGTTGCCGAACCGGGTGACGGTGGCCAGCGCGCTGCCGTCGGGACTGAGCGCGCTCGCGTCGGCCGGAGTGCTCTGCCACCGCGGGCTGAGGCGGTCGGTCAGGTCGAGGGTGTGGACCGTGGCGCCGTCCAGGTAGCTCAGGAGGCGAGACGTCCCCCGGTCCCAGGCGAGCCCGGTGGCCTCGTCCTTGGAGAGCGGTCGGCCGAAGGCGCGCGTCCCGCCGGTGGCCAGTCTCCATACGGCGAGTTCGTGGTCGTCAGCCGTGGCCAGGAACTCTCCGTCGGGCGAGAGAGTCGCCTGGGTGAAGCCGGTGACTCCGTCACTGGCGAAGTCGGCGACCGCCTGGCCGGCGCGGACGTCCCAGACGAGTGCCCTGGTGCCGTAGACGGCGGCCAGTCGGCTGCCGTCCGCGCTGAACCGCAGCAGCCGTGAGCCGTCATCCGCGCCGGAGCCGGTGCCACACACGGTCTTGTCCGCCTTCTCCCATGCCCCCGGCAGCCGTTTGTGGTCGGCGGTGTTCCAGAGCTGGAGCGGTCCGTCGGCGGGGCAGAGGGCGAGCAGACGGCCGCCGGGGCCGACGGCCGCCGAGGTGAGGGTGCCCGGGAGATCGGTGGTGAAGAGAACCTTGCCGTCGCCCGTCCGATGCAGCCGGACCGGGCCCGCTTCGTCCGTCGGCCCGGCGAGATACGTGGTCCCGTCAGGGGAGCTGTCCCAGACCCATGCATCCCCCAGCTCGGCCGCGCTTCTGCCCGACGGAAGGTTCCACAGCCTCCCGCCCCCGTCCGGGCCGATGACGACGAGGGACCGGGAGTCGGGCCCGACGTCGCCCACCTGTGTGCCGCTCGGCAGGTGGTAGGTGGCCCTGATTCCGTGGTCGGCGACGTTGCGGGCGGTCACCGTGGTGCCGTCGACGCTGAGCAGGGTCCGGCCGCCGTCGGAGAGGAAGCGCCGGACGTCCTTCCCGGACCGGGGGTCGGTGAAGGCATCGCGTTCCGGTTGCGCCAGGGCGCCCAACAGTGCGGAGCGGGACTCGGTGAGCGGCGCGGTCTTCCAGGCGGCGACGCCGAGCAGGGCCGCGGTGCGGGGATCGGTGGAGCGCAGGCTGTCCGCCACGGTGGCCAAGCGACGGGCCGCGGCCTTGGCGGACTCCTCCTGGCTCACCTCATTGCGCTGCCAGGCGATCAGGCCGGCGGCCAGCGCAAGGACGAGGAACACGGACAGACCGACGGCCAGGGAACGGGTCCGGCGGGCGGTACGGGTCTCGGCTTCGCCTTCGGCGTCCCGGGCTGCGAGGGAGGCGGCGAGGAAGGAACGCTCCAGTACGGTGAGATCGTCGTTCGACCGCGCCGGCTCGTCATCGTTCTTCTGCCGGGCGAACAACTCCTCCGCCCGGGCCAGCCGGGTGCCCCGGTACAGCGCTCCGGGATCGCGTGCCAGTTCTTCCCAGCCGCGGGCCGCCTCACCGAGCCGACGCTGCTCGCGCAACCGTTCCCGGTCCACTTCGATCCAGCCGGCGAGGCGCGGCCAGCCGGTGATCAGTGCCTCGTGCGCGAGTTCCACCGTGTCGCCGTCAAGGGTGACGAGACGGGCGGCTGCCAGGCGTTCCAGCACGCCCTGCACGCCGCCTCCGAGTTCGGCGCGGGACGCCGGACGGCGGGTGTCGGCCGTGCCGTCCCCAGGAGCGATCAGCCTCAGCAGGATGCGCCGGGCCGTACGGCCCTGCTCCACCGCCAGCCCGCCGTACACCTCTTCGGCGGTGGCGGCGATCGCACCGCGCACACCGCCCGTCTCCTCGTACGCCGCCAGGGAGAGCAGCGGGCCGCGGCGGCGGGCCCAGGTCTGCAACAGGGAGTGGGACAGCATGGGCAGGGCGCCCGGCTGGTCGACGATCTCGTCGATGATCCGGGCCGTGAGAGAACGTTCGACGTTCAGTCCGGCGGCCGCGGCCGGTCCGGTGATCACCTCGCGCAGCTCGTCCCGGCTCATCGGTCCGACCAGGAGGTTGGCCCGGCCGACGGCCGCGGCGAGCCCACGGTGGTCGGCGCAGTGGCCGTAGAAATCGCCTCGAACCGCGAGCACCACGCGCAGCCGGCTGTCCGGCTTCCTGGCGGTGAGCAGGAGATCGAGGAACCGGTCGCGTTCCGCGCGGTCGTGGCAGAGGGTGAACAGTTCCTCGAACTGATCGACGATCACCCAGGTGTCGCCGTCGCGCTCGTCTGGGACGAGGGCCTTCTCGTGCGTGTGCGCGGGCCGCCCGCCGGGGGTGAGCACGCGGATCACAGCGGGCCGTTCGGCACCCTCCGCCTGGCGGAGCAGGGGGATGAGACCTGCCCGCAGAAGGGAGGATTTGCCGCTGCCGGACGGCCCGAACACCGCCGCGAACCGGTCTTCACGCGTCAGCTCCGCCAGCTCGGCGACGAGCGCCTCCCGTCCGAAGAACAGGTCGCTGTCGGCGGGTTCGAACCGGGCCAGCCCGCGGTACGGGGGCCTCTCGTCCGGAGCGGGCGCACGGACGGCGGCTTCCGCCTCCCGCCAGCGCCGTTCCCACTCGTCCGGGTCGGCGTCGAGCGCCTCGGCGTACGCCCGCACCACAGCCAGGGACGGCAGCTGATCACCGGCTGCCGCCTGGGACATGGCGGTGATGGAGTAGCCCGCTCGCTCGGCCATCTCCCGGTACGGAGGCTTCCCGGCCTTCTCCCGGAGGCTCCGCAGCTCATGAGCAAGCCGCTGTATGGGACCGGCGTCGGGATCGACCGGCTTCTCACGTCGTCCCACCGGGGCACCTTTCACCTGCGTAAATCCGAACAGAAAGGCAACAAGCTACGTTTTTCGCGAGGTTGCCCGCAATCTCGGCCGGCCTGTGAGACTGCCCACGGGACGACTGATCACCAGGCGCGCTCGACGGTCCGGCCGACGCTGACAGGTCGTTTTCTCCCGATGTTTCACCCTGGAACAGATGATTGGTGCAGCTTTGCTCGGGCGCGCCAGGAGATGGTGGTCTCGCTGGTGGGGCGGCGGGCCACGAGGTCGGTCATGGCCAGGTGGATCATGGCTTCGGAACGGGCCGGGAGGGTTTCCTGGTCGCGGGCCAGACGGCGGTGGAACATCCGCCAGCCGCAGGTGCGTTCGACTGCCCACGTTTCGACAGCGGGGTGAAGCCTCTGGTCCCGGCCGGGCGGGCGACGATTTCCATGTCGACGCCAAGAGCAGCGGCGTGCTCGACGAGGCCTGGCGGTAGCCGCCGTCGCCCCCTGCTGTGCGGATGGCGGGGTGGGCGGCGGCGACCTGGTCGAGCAAGCGGGTGCCGGCGGCCGAGTCCGCGCTCTGGGCGTCGAGCACTTGAAAGCCTCACGCGCGATCGATTGAGACTTTCAGCGAGAGTAGTCACTCAACAATGCCTGTGAGCTGGGAACCTGTCGGGAAGTACGAGCCGGACAAGCCTTCACAACATCACTTGCACTCGCTGCGTGAACGCTCCAGTTGACCTTCAGCGACATGAGATGTCTTCGTGGTCAGTCCGCCGCGGGAACGGCCGAGTGCTTCGCCTGCCACACCGCCTCCGCCAGGAACGGACGCAGGTGCAAGTGCGCGCGCACGTGAACTGATCTTTTGTGCGGCCCCTTTTGAGGCACTCCGCGCTGCTGGTGGCGGGCCTATCGGAGCCCCTGCTGCGTGCTGGTGAGCGCGGATCGAGGTGGAGTCGATGTTGATGTTCCAGTCGATGTCGCCCGCTGCGTCAGCGACGGCCTGGACGTGCTGGAGCAGCCGCTCCCAGGTGCCGTCGGCAGACCACAGCGCATGGCGTTTATGGATGGTCTGCCACGGGCCAAAGCGTTCGGGCAGCTTGCGCCACTGACAGCCGGTGCTGAGCCGGTGGATGATCCCGTTGACCACCTGGCGGTGGTCCCGCCACCGGCCGCACCGGCCGTTGCTCCTGGGCAGCAGCGGCGCGAGCACCGCCCGCTCACCATCCGAGAGGTCCCCCTGCTGAGCATGACCAGAACAACGAGTCACTGGCCGCAGAGACACCTGATCACTGAGGCGGCATGCACCAGCCCGCTCGATTCCACAGCCTTACGTGCCAGCTGTGGAGGCGACCAAGCGACGACGCTCATGCTTCCAGACGATCCAGCCAGGCGTCCTGGCCGTCCGCCAACGGGAAGGCCAGGGGCAGCGGCTCGAAACGGCAGTGGAACGTCATGCCGTTGTCGCGCCCCGCGCCCGTCACGTGGTGGTCCCACGCATCCGGGACATCTGCGTCGTCGTCCACTTCCAGTTCGAAGAAGGTGGTGTGGCGGGGGAAGCGGCGGATCGGGTGCGGCGTGTGCTCCTCCGCGAGGGGGCGCAGCACCCGCACGCAGGTCAGCCCGCACTCCTCCGCGACTTCCCGCAATACTGCCTTTTCCAGCGGCTCCTCCGGGGCCACACCCCCCGCAGGGACGTGCGTGCCGGGCGGCAGGTCCGCGTCGTGGTCGAACACGAGCAACTCCACCGACCGTCCCGCGCGCCGGCGCAGCACGTAGGCAGCCACCCGGATACGCAACGTCAACTCCCGCATCCCCGCAGCGTAGGGGTTACGCATCCTCGATCACGCGAGATCTCCTAGACGAGGAGTTCCTAATGGTCGTAGGCGGTCAGTGATCGGCTGGCCGCCTGGCCGGTGCGGTTGCGCTTACGCTGAGGTCATGGAGAAGATCGAGACTGCCCGCCTCGTGCTGCGCCGACCGATCGCCTCGGACCTCGAACCGCTTGTGTCGATCAACGCGGACCCCGAGGTCATGCGCCACATCGGTGATGGCCGCACGCGTACCCGCGAGCAGACCGAGGCCGGTCTCGAGCGAGCGATGACCGAGTGGCGAGAGTGCGAGTTCGGCATGTTCTCCGTCGAACTCGCGGACACCGGCAAGTACATCGGTTGGGTGGCGCTGGCCGTTCCCGCGTTCCTGCCGGAGGTCCTCCCCGGGGTCGAGATCGGCTGGCGGCTCGACCGCCGGCAATGGGGACACGGTTACGCGACTGAAGCCGCCGAAGCGGTGCTGCGCTACGGCTTCGAGGACTGCGCTCTCGAACGGATCGTGAGCATCCGAGACGTCGCGAACGAGGCGTCGCGCCGGGTGATGGAGAAACTGGGACTCCCCTTCGCCTTCGAGACCACGGTTCCGGCACACGGCCAGCGCGTCGCCGTCCACGCTCTCATGCGCGAGAATTTCGATGCGCGGCGCACGGCCAAGACGAGAAGTCGCTAGGGCAGCAGCCGCATAGGTGGCAAGGGCCTCGATGATCGGTGTGTGAAGACTGACATCGAGACCCTCATCACGGCCCTGTACGTGAAAATCGACGACGAGTTGGTCACCGACCGCTGGTGCGGGCGTCCACCGCTGTTGTCCGACTCGGAGTTAGTGTGCCTGGCGGTGGCCCAGGCGTTGCTGCAGGTACATAGCGAGGCACGCTGGCTGCGGTTCGTCGGGCAGCGCCTGGGCGCCCTCTTCCCGTACCAACCCAAGCGTCCTGGCTATAACAAGCGGCTGCGCGCTGCGCTCCCGCTGGTCAAGCGGGTGATCCGCATGCTGGCCAGGGACACGGACTTCTGGCTGGACACGGTGTGGATCACGGACTCGACCCGGTGCCGTGCGGCATGTCCAGGCCCACGGTCAAACGCTCCGACCTGGCCGGCTGGGCCGGGTACGGCTACTGCGCGAGCCACTCTCGGTTCTTCTGGGGCCTGCGCCTGTACCTGGTGTGCACGCCATCCGGGATGCCGATACTGTGGGCGCTGGCCAATCCCAAGCTCGGCGAACGCGAGGTGCTCGCCGCCATGCTGGAGGTCGAGGCCGACGTCGCAGCGGAGCACCCAGGCGTGCTGCTGATCACGGACAAGGGCTTTGCCGGGGGCGCGTTCGAGCGGATGCTGGATGACCAGCATCGCATCACCCTGCTGCGCCCCTCACGCAAGGACGAGGCCAAGCGCTTCGGCGAGCCGATGCTCAAGTCGGTACGCCAACTGATCGAATCGGTCAACGACACCCTCAAAGGCCAACTCGACCTCGAGCGCCACGGCGCACGCACCTTCGAAGGCGTGGCCATCCGCGTTGCCCAACGTGTCCTGGCCCTGGCCGCGGCGATCTGGCACAACCACCGTACCGGCCAAGCGGTCAGCCGATCACTGACCGCCTACGACCATTAGGAACTGCTCGTCTAGATCGAAGAGACAGGCCCTAGTAGGGCTTGGTCAGGTTCGTATGGGGGTGGGTATGTCGCGGTGGCAGGTGGGGCAGGCACCGGTCCAGAGGGCGAGGAGTGTCTGTAGCTCGC
>NZ_JOJE01000023.1 GCF_000720255.1 Streptomyces griseus subsp. griseus
CCCCCTCGCGGAACTCCGGCTCGAACTTCCGTCGCTTCTCCGCCATGACTCCCAACTTCCCCTGCAGTCACGGTCTCTACGCTACGAGGGGAGGGACATACAGACACCCGGAAAGCAGGAACGAGGACATGGCAGCGGCCGAGTCCGGGCAGCGGATCGCCTTCTCGTACGAGGATCCCGCCCAGGCCGTACGACAGGCCCTTCTGGGCCCGCTGATCCGCTGCGCCCTTCCCGCGCTCATCAGCCTCGAAACGTTGGTCACGATGCTGACGAGAGTGCCCGGAGGCGACGTCACCCCCGAGGCGCTGCGGGAGGTCCGGGCCGTGCGCACGGCTGTCGAGTCGCTGCTCCCGGAGGGCGCGGTGAGCCCACAGGAGGCGGACACCTCCCCCCGCGCCCTCACCGGCTCCGTCTCCCTCGAACTCGCCACCAGCGACCCGGTGACCGCGCTGCGCCGCGACTTCGTGGAGCCGCTGCTGCGCGAACTGAGTGCGTCCCTCGCCAACATAGAGAAGGTGGCCGCCATGCTGGCCGCGGCCTCGGACGGCGAAGACGAGGCCCACCTGGAAGCGATCCGCACCGCACTGCACGGCATCCGCGCCCACCTGCCGAACCCGGCGCCCACCGGCAGGACGACCACCGCCACGGGCACGGCCACCGTCGTCGGCCCCGGCCGCCGCCCAGCCACCGCACCCAGCATCCGCGCCGCCGTGGAGGCGGCCGTGGCCACCTTCCCCGGCCCGTTCTCCGCCCGCGACGTCCTGCGGGCGCTACCCCCCGGCGTCTACGGCGACCCGTCGAAGACCATCAGCAACGTGCTGTCGGCCTTGGTGAAGTCAGGCCGCCTGCAGCGCCTGGCCCGCGGCACATACGCCCGCACCCTCGACGTCCCCGCCCTGGTCCTGCCCGAGCAGGACGAGGCGAAGAGCGCCTGAGCCGAGCCGGAAGGAACCCCGATGACCGAAGCGACCCCGTCCCCCGCCGCACCCGATGCCGCGGCCGACGCCCAGGTGCACGTCTTCTCCCCGAACGCCGGCCTGATCGACGGCGTCCCGGTCACCGCCCCGCCCTACGGCGACATCCAGGACGTCATCCTCTCGATCCTCCAACAACGCGCCCAACAACTCGGCGCCCCCACCCCCGCGACCATCAACGACAACCGCTACGGCGGCGCGATCCGCCTCCTGATCCACCCGGACGGGACGACGGAACAGCTGGGCTGAGCATCCTCCGCCGGGTCGGCTCCGCTTGGGACCGGTGATCGTCTCACCGATCACGAACCCCTTGGCGGGGCCCTCGGGAACAATCACCTCGGTGCCGTAGGGGACACAATGAATGTCCTCCCAGTCGGCCTTCTCCGGGCGGGGCCCGGTGAAGAGGGTGACGGCGCCCTGTCTACTACGTCATCACCGCCGTCGACAGCGCGGGCGCCGAGTCGGTGCCCTCCGCCGTGGCCGTCGCCGACCGGCGCGTCCCCGCCAACGGCACGGGACCGGCCCAGCCGCGCTTGACGTCGATCTCCTCGGGCTCCACGCGCTCTCCCATCGTCATCGGCGTCCAGCCCGGGGCCGGTGACTAAGGGCGGCTGCTCCAGGGCTTCACCTGGAACATCTCCGGTGCGTGCGGCGACAGTGGTCTGGGGCGTATGACGACCACGAACACCATCGAGTGGACCCCGCAGTACAACGGCTCCTGCGCGGTCAGCGTATTCGCGGTGGGGTACTACGGAAGCAGCGGGGAACGCGGCTCCTGGCTGGAGTTCACGGTCGGGCGCTGACGGACACGAAAGGGGCCCGGAGGTTCAGGTGAACCTCCGGGCCCCTCACGTCACTCACCAGCGCGTCAGTCCGATGCCTGCTGCCGCTTCGGCCGCCACACCACCAACGCGCTCGTCTGCTGCACTTCCTGATACGGCACCAGGTCCCGCCGGTAGGACGCGTGCACCGCCGCCTCGCGCTGCCGCATCGCCGCCGCCGCGCCGTCCAGGGCGGACTGGAGTTCGGCCATCCGCGACTGCAGCGCCGCGACCTGGTTCTCCAGTTCGATGATGCGCTTGATGCCGGCCAGGTTGATGCCCTCGTCCTGCGACAACTGCTGGACGGTGCGCAGCAGTTCGATGTCGCGGGCCGAGTAGCGGCGGCCCCGGCCGGGGGTGCGGTCGGGGGAGACCAGGCCCAGGCGGTCGTACTGGCGCAGCGTCTGCGGATGCAGGCCGGAGAGCTGGGCCGCGACCGAGATGACGTAGACCGGGGTTTCCTCGGTCAGTTCATACGGGTTTCGCCGACGGCCGTCCATCCCACTCAAGCTCCCTTCGCTGCCTCGAACAGCTCCGCCCGCGGGTCCTCGTCCGCGGTCGCCTCGCGATACGCCTCCAGTGCGTCACGAGCCTTCCCCGCCAGGTCCTTCGGAACACTCACCTCCACGGTGACCAGAAGGTCGCCGCGGGTGCCGTCCTTGCGGACCGCTCCCTTGCCGCGGGCGCGCATGGTGCGGCCGTTGGGGGTGCCGGGGGGCAGCTTCAGGGTGACGGGCGGGCCGCCCAGGGTCGGGACACGGACCTCGCCGCCGAGGGCGGCCTCCGTGAACGTCACCGGGACCGTCACCGTCAGGTTGTCGTCCCTGCGGCCGAACACCGGGTGGGTGCTGACGTGGACGACGACGTACAGGTCGCCGCCCGGGCCGCCCCGCTCGCCCGGCGCGCCCTTGCCGCGCAGGCGGATGCGCTGACCGTCCGTGACGCCCGCGGGGATGCGGACCTGCATCGTGCGGGACGACTTGGCACGGCCGCTGCCCTTGCAGTCCATGCAGGGGTGCTCGGCGATCAGGCCGCGGCCCTTGCAGTCCGGGCACGGGTCGGTGAGCGAGAAGCCGCCACCCGAGCCCCGCGCCACCTGCCCGGTGCCGACACAGGTCGGGCACACGCGCGGTGTGCCGTTCTTGTCGCCGGTGCCGGAGCAGGCCTTGCACGGTGACTGCGAGGACATCCGCAGCGGGACCGTCGCGCCCTCGATCGCCTCGGTGAAGCTGAGGGTGACCTCGGACTCGATGTCCTGGCCGCGCCGCGGCTGCGTGCGCGTGCCCGTGGTACCGCCGCCGCGGTTGAACAGGCCCCCGAAGACGTCACCGATTCCACCGCCGAAGCTTCCGGAACCCCCGCCGCCCTGGGCGCCGCCTCCGAAGAGGTCGCCCAGGTCGAAGTTGAACGAGCCGCCGCCCGCGCCCGGCCCCGGGCGGAACCCGCCGTTGCCGAAGAGGGCGCGCGCCTCGTCGTACTCCTTGCGCTTCTTGGGGTCACCGAGGATGTCGTTCGCCTCGGAGATCTCCTTGAAGCGCTCCTCAGCCTTGACGTTTCCCTTGTTGGCGTCCGGGTGGTACTCGCGGGCGAGCTTGCGGTACGCCTTCTTGATCTCGGCCTCGGTGGCGTCCTTGGGGACGCCGAGGACCTTGTAGTAGTCCTTCTCGATGAAGTCCTTGGTGCTCATCCTCGACGCCCCTCCTTCCTGATCGAGTGTCTCGTCGGTTCAACGTCAGCCCTCGTCCGGGCCACCGTTCTCCTTGTCGTCGCCGGCCGGCTTCTCGTCGCCGCCCTCGGCCTTGACCGTCTGCGCTCCCGGCTGCGGTTCGGCCACGGCCACCCGCGCGGGGCGGATGGTGCGCTCGCCGATTCGATACCCGGGCTGCAGAATCGCCACGCACGTCGTCTCGGTGACGTCCGGCGCGTAGCTGTGCATCAGCGCTTCGTGGATCGTCGGGTCGAAGGGCTCGCCCTCCTTGCCGAAGTGCTGGAGGCCCAGCTTCGCCGCGACGGTCTCCAGCGACTCCCCGACGGACTTGAAGCCGCCGACGAGCTCGCCGTGTTCCCGCGCGCGGCCGATGTCGTCGAGGACGGGCAGGAGCTCGGTCAGGAGGTTCGCGATGGCGATCTCCTTGACCGCGATCCGGTCGCGCTCGACCCGGCGGCGGTAGTTCTGGTACTCGGCCTGGAGGCGCTGGAGGTCCGCGGTGCGCTCACCGAGCGCGGTGCGCACCTGGTCCAGCTGGGCCACCAGCCCGGCTGTCTCGTTCGCGTCCCCGGCCGGGGCCGCCTCCTCCTCGGAAGCGGCGGCCTTCGGCTCGGCGTCTTCAGGGGTGGCGCCGGAGGGGACGTCGGGCTTCTCCTCGAAGCCCGGGGTCTCCTCCGTCACGCGGCACCGTCCTTGCGCTCGTCGTCCACGATCTCGGCGTCCACGACGTCGTCGTCGGCGGCCTTGGCACCACCGGCGGCGGCGCCCTCGGGACCACCCGCGGCCTGCCCGGCCTGGGCGTCGGCGTACATGGCCTGGCCGAGCTTCTGGGAGACGGCCGCGACCTTCTCGGTGGCGGTGCGGATCTCCGCGGTGTTCTCGCCCTCGGCGGACTCGCCGCCCTTGAGCTTCTCCTTCAGCTCCGCGACGGCTTCCTCGACCTCGGTCTTGATGTCGGCCGGGACCTTGTCCTCGTTGTCCTTGAGGAACTTCTCGGTCTGGTAGACGAGCTGCTCGCCCTGGTTGCGCGCTTCGGCGGCCTCGCGGCGGGCGTGGTCCTCCTCCGCGTACTTCTCGGCCTCTTCACGCATCCGGTTGACCTCGTCCTTCGGCAGCGAGGAGCCGCCGGTGACGGTCATCTTCTGCTCCTTGCCGGTGCCGAGGTCCTTCGCCGTGACGTGCATGATGCCGTTGGCGTCGATGTCGAAGGACACCTCGATCTGCGGGACGCCGCGGGGCGCCGGCGGCAGACCGGTCAGCTCGAACATGCCGAGCTTCTTGTTGTACGCCGCGATCTCGCGCTCGCCCTGGTAGACCTGGATCTGCACGGACGGCTGGTTGTCCTCGGCCGTGGTGAAGATCTCGGAGCGCTTCGTCGGGATCGTGGTGTTGCGCTCGATGAGCTTGGTCATGATGCCGCCCTTGGTCTCGATGCCGAGGGACAGCGGGGTCACGTCGAGGAGCAGGACGTCCTTGACCTCACCCTTGAGGACACCGGCCTGGAGCGAGGCGCCGATGGCGACGACCTCGTCCGGGTTCACACCCTTGTTGGCCTCCTTGCCGCCGGTCAGCTCCTTGACGAGCTCGGCGACGGCGGGCATACGGGTGGAGCCACCGACGAGGACGACGTGGTCGATCTCGTTGATGGAGATGCCGGCGTCCTTGATGACGTTGTGGAACGGCGTCTTGCAGCGCTCCAGCAGGTCGGCCGTCAGCTGCTGGAACTGGGCGCGCGTGAGCTTCTCGTCCAGGTGCAGCGGGCCCTCGGCGGACGCGGTGATGTACGGCAGGTTGATCGTGGTCTCGGTGGACGAGGACAGCTCGATCTTCGCCTTCTCAGCGGCCTCGCGGAGGCGCTGGAGGGCCATCTTGTCCTTGCCGAGGTCCACGCCGTGACCGCTGGCGAACTGCTTGACCAGGTAGTCGACGACGCGCTGGTCCCAGTCGTCACCACCGAGGTGGTTGTCACCGTTGGTGGCCTTCACCTCGACGACGCCGTCGCCGATCTCCAGGAGGGACACGTCGAAGGTGCCGCCACCGAGGTCGAAGACGAGGATCGTCTGGTCGTCCTTGTCGAGGCCGTAGGCGAGCGCGGCCGCGGTGGGCTCGTTGACGATACGAAGGACGTTGAGACCGGCGATCTCACCGGCTTCCTTCGTCGCCTGACGCTCGGAGTCGTTGAAGTACGCCGGGACGGTGATGACCGCGTCGGTCACCTTCTCGCCCAGGTAGGACTCGGCGTCCCGCTTCAGCTTCTGCAGGATGAACGCGGACATCTGCTGCGGGTTGAAGGGCTTCCCGTCGAGCTCGACCTTCCAGTCGGTGCCCATGTGACGCTTCACCGAGCGGATGGTCCGGTCCACGTTGGTGACCGCCTGGCGCTTGGCGACCTCGCCGACGAGCACCTCACCGTTCTTGGCGAAGGCGACGACGGACGGCGTGGTCCTGGCACCCTCGGCGTTGGTGATGACGGTGGGCTCGCCGCCCTCCAGAACGCTGACGACGGAGTTAGTCGTGCCCAGGTCGATGCCGACCGCACGTGCCATGGTGATCTTCCTCCAGCTGACTTGAGTGGAACGGACTCAAGTGTGCATGACGGCCACCGTGCGGTCAACAGAGCTGAGTCGAGCAGGCTCAACTCTTATCCGTTCCTTACACGCAAGGGCGGCCTGACCTGCGCCGACACCTGCCTCGAAACCTCTCTCGAAACCTGCCTCGGCGCCTGCCTCGGCGCCTGCCTCGTCACTTGCGTCGACACGCCCTGCCGCCGCCCGCGAGGGGGTCCGACCGGCACCCTCATCAACCCCAGGACGACCACCGGGGTCACGCCCGCCACCCACCACAGGGCCTGCGCCCCCACGCACCCCAGATGAACCAGGACCGCGACGAGTACCCCCGCGAAGGCCGCCATGCCCAGCAGTACCGCCGCCCCCTGCCCGGTGAGCCCGAGCCTCCGCAGCCGGTGCCCGAGGTGGTCCGGCGCCCGGCGCGGCAGCGGCCGCCCGCCCAGCCGCCGGGACAGCACCACGAGGACGACGTCGGCGCCCGCGACGGCGGTGAGCGCGAACAGCACTCCCGCGTTGACCGCGAGCCCGTGCCCCGCGCGGACGGTCACCGCCACCACGGCGAGCAGGAACCCCGCGAACAGGGCCCCGCAGCCCCCCAGCGCCACCCGCGCGGGAGGCCAGTTGTGCATCAGGAACCCGGTGAGGGCGGCGGCCAGCACACTGAGCAGCCCCGCCGGTCCGTCCATGACCTCGGCGGCGGCGCAGGCGGCCACCCCGAAGGCGGTGAGGACCCCCACGGTGCCGGCGAGCCCGTCGGCGTGGTCCAGGGACCGGAAGGCGAGGGCCACGAAGGTGACCCAGCCGACGGCCAGCACCCCGCCCAGTACCCCGAGATCGGCGTACGGAACGACCCAGGCCGCCGCCACCGCCGTACCGACGACGAGGAACCGCGCCTTCAGCCGCCACACGTCCGCGACCAGCCCGAGTACGGAGATCGCGGCGCCCGCGACGAGCAGGTCGCGGACCTCGTCGTCGAGCGGGTCGGCCCCCAGCCAGTCCGCGGCGGCCATGACCAGACAGGTGACGAGCACGACGGCCACTCCCCCGGACAGCGGTACGGGGCGCTGCCGCCGCCGGTCCACGAGCCCGACACGCAGGGCCGGGACGCGGAGCAGCGCGGCGAGCACCGCGGCGAGGAGGAGGGCGGTGGTGGCGGCTGCGATCCCGTAGAGCACGTCACCAAATTAAGACGGATGTAACGATATGCGGTGAATAACACGACCTGTTCGGCGTGCCGCGCCACAGCGGTACGGACGCGCCCGCCGAGTCCGGCCCCGACGCGCCACCAGGACCGGAACCCACGCGTCCACTGAGGGCTGCCTCAGTAGCACAGATCACCGCGCCGCTGACTACAGTGCGACGCAGAATGTGGGTAGTCTCAAGGGACTGCATAAGTTACCGCTTAGTAATCTCGCTCGAAGAAGCCTCGCAGGCCCGAGGAGCCCCCAAATGCAACTCGCCGCGATCATCGTGTCGCTGGTCCTGACCGTGGTCGGCGTCGCGCTGCTCGCCCGCGCCATCGGCCAGTTCGTCCGGTATTTCAAGCTCGGCCAGCCGGTGCCCGCGGGCACCCGGACCGACAACCCCTACCAGCGCAGTGTGACGCTGGTGCGGGAGTTCCTCGGCCACACGCGGATGAACCGCTGGGGCATCGTCGGTGTCGCCCACTGGTTCGTGGCGATCGGCTTCCTGACGCTGCCGCCGACCATCATCACCGCCTACGGCCAGCTCTTCGAGGCCGACTGGACGCTCCCGGTGATCGGCGGCTTCCTGCCGTACGAGCTGTACATCGAGTTCATCGCCGCGATGACCACCCTCGGCATCGCCACGCTGATGGCCATCCGCCTGCTGAACCTGCCCTCGCGGCCCGGCCGCAAGTCGCGGTTCGCCGGCTCGAAGATGGGCCAGGCCTACTTCGTCGAGTACGTCATCCTCACCATCGGCCTCGCCATCTACGTGCTGCGCGGCCTCGAGGGCGCGATCCACCACGTGGACCACTACGAGGCGGCCTACTTCGCCTCGTATCCGCTGGTCCTGGCCTTCAAGGGCCTGAGCGTGGCGACCCTGCAGAACCTGGTCTACCTGTTCGCGATGATCAAGCTGGGCACGACCATGATCTGGATGATCACGGTCTCGCTCAACACGAACATGGGTGTGGCCTGGCACCGCTTCCTGGCCTTCCCGAACATCTGGTTCAAGCGCGAGGCGACCGGCGGGACGGCCCTCGGCGGTCTCCAGCCGATGACCTCCGGCGGCAAGCCGATCGACTTCACCGACCCCGGTGACGACGACGTCTTCGGCGTCTCCCAGGTCGAGCAGTTCTCCTGGAAGGGCCTGCTCGACTTCTCCACCTGCACGGAGTGCGGCCGCTGCCAGTCGCAGTGCCCCGCCTGGAACACGGGCAAGCCGCTCTCCCCCAAGCTCCTGATCATGTCGCTGCGCGACCACGCGCACGCCAAGGCGCCGTACCTGCTGGCCGGTGGCGGCAAGACGATGGAGGGCGAGGAGAAGGCGTCCGAGGAGCAGCTGAAGGACGTCCCCGCGGCGGCTCTCGCCGAGGCCGAGCGGCCGCTGATCGGCACCGCGGAAGAGAACGGCGTCATCGACCCGGACGTCCTGTGGTCCTGCACCACCTGCGGTGCCTGCGTCGAGCAGTGCCCGGTGGACATCGAGCACGTCGACCACATCGTCGACATGCGCCGCTACCAGGTCATGATCGAGAGCTCCTTCCCGTCCGAGGCGGGCACGATGCTCAAGAACCTGGAGAAGAAGGGCAACCCCTGGGGCCTGGCCAAGAAGCAGCGGCTGGAGTGGACCAAGGAGGTCGACTTCGAGGTCCCGGTCGTCGGCAAGGACATCGAGGACCTCACCGAGGTCGAGTACCTGTACTGGGTCGGCTGCGCCGGCGCCCTGGAGGACCGCGCCAAGAAGACCACCAAGGCCTTCGCCGAGCTGCTCCACATGGCGGGCGTGAAGTTCGCGATCATGGGCGGCGACGAGAAGTGCACCGGTGACTCCGCCCGCCGTCTGGGCAACGAGCCCCTGTTCCAGGAGCTCGGCATGGAGAACGTCATGGCGCTGAACATGGCGTTCGGCGAGGAGACGGACGACGAGGGCAAGGTCGTTCCCGAGTCGGCGAAGCCCAGGTCGGCCAAGAAGATCGTCGCCACCTGCCCGCACTGCCTCAACACGCTCGGCAACGAGTACCCGCAGCTCGGCGGCGACTACGAGGTCATCCACCACACCCAGCTGCTCCAGCACCTGGTGGACGAGGGCAAGCTGATCCCGGTCACCCCGGTCGAGGGCATCATCACGTACCACGACCCCTGCTACCTGGGCCGCCACAACAAGATCTACACGCCCCCGCGCGAGATCATCGCCAACGTCCCGGGCCTGCGCAACGAGGAGATGCACCGCCACAAGGAGCGCGGCTTCTGCTGCGGCGCCGGTGGCGCGCGGATGTGGATGGAGGAGCGGATCGGCAAGCGCATCAACAACGAGCGCGTCGACGAGGCCCTCTCCCTCAACCCCGACATCGTCTCGACGGCCTGCCCCTTCTGCCTCGTCATGCTCACGGACTCCGTGAACGGCAAGAAGAACGACGGCAAGGCGAAGGAGTCCATCCAGGTGGTCGACGTGGCCCAGCTGCTGCTGGAGTCCGTGAAGACGCCGGTGACGGACGAGGACGAGCCCCCGGCGGGCACGTCCGACGCGGAGAGCGAGCCGGAGCCCGCGCCGGTGAAGTGACCGCGGCCCCCGCGCTCTTACGGTGCCCCCCGCCCCCTCGGGCGAGGGGCACCGTTGCCGTGTCGGGGACAACTCCGTGCCGTCCCTTAGGGGATGTCACAGGTCGGCCGCAAACCCCCCGTTGGGCGGCCTTGCCCCGCACGTCACTCGGCGGGACCAGGTACGTTCGAAGACGTGGCTGGATTCAGGATCGGACGCGGCGGCCGGGACGGCCGTACCCCGCAGACGCGACCCCAACAACCTCCGTACGGACAGCAGGCGCCCCAGGGCCCGTCGTACGGCTACCCGCCGGCGCCGCCGCAGCCGTCGTACGGCCGGCAGCGACCGAGGCAGCAGGGCGGCCAGCAGCCGCCGTACGGCGGTGGAGCCGGTACCCAGTGGCCGCAGGCGCAGGGCGGCGGCGAGCCGGAGTACTTCGGCGGCGACGACCCGTACGCCCCCGGCCCCGGCGTCCCGGACCCGTACGCGGCCAACAACCCGGGTCACACGCAGGCGTTCTCGGTCGACGACCACGCCCAGTACACGGACCCGCAGGGCTACACCCAGGGCGGGACGTACCAGGCGGGCGCCGCGGCCCCGGCGGGCCCGGTCGGCCCGCGCCTGCACTGGAAGGACCTGCTGAGGGGCATCGTCACGGCCCCCAGCCAGACGTTCCTCCGGATGCGCGACTACACGATGTGGGGCCCGGCCCTGATCGTGACGTTCCTCTACGGCCTGCTCGCCGTCTTCGGATTCGACGGCGCGCGCAAGGACGCGATAAACGCCACGCTGTCGAACGCGGTCCCGATCGTCCTGACGACGGCCGTCGCCATGGTGGTCTCGGCCTTCGTCCTGGGCGTGGTCACCCACACCCTGGCCCGCCAGCTCGGCGGCGACGGCGCCTGGCAGCCGACGGTCGGCCTCTCCATGCTGATCATGTCCCTCACGGACGCCCCTCGCCTCGTCTTCGCCATGTTCTTCGGCGGCGACGCGACGTTCGTCCAGGCCCTCGGCTGGGCCACCTGGGTCGCCGCGGGCGCCCTCCTCACCATCATGATCACCCGCTCCCACGACCTCCCCTGGCCGAAGGCGCTGGGCGCGTCCGCGATCCAGCTGATCGCGCTGCTGTCGATCGTGAAGCTGGGCACGTTCTGACGGCTGCCGCTGGACGGGCGGGTGGGCGGTACGAGCTGCTGTACGGCGTTACGACGAGAAGGGCTCCCGGCGAGAACCGGGGGCCCTTGTTGCTGTCGCGGTGTCGGCATTCACCTTGGGCGCCCACCGGAACAGCATCCGGCATACGCCGATGTTCATAGGCCCAGCACCTCTCGTTTCGTTACAGGATCTGAAAGACCTTGTAGGCGATGCCGCCTTCGACCAGATATCCCGACCCGACGCAGACTGTGCCGTTGAGCCATGTGTAGGGCTCTGCCCCCGTCTCGAAAAGCGGGTTGGTCCGGAAGTAGTAGTGGGCTGGGTCGATCCGGTACCGCTCATCGGGGTCGGCCAGGGCGTCGCGCACCTCGGGCGGGGTGACCCAGCGGCCGCCGTAGGTCATGTGCAGGAGGGCGTCGTCGTGGGTGCGCAGAGTCAGGCGTACGTCCAGGGTCATCGCTCCGTCGGGGGCGAACAGCGCCCAGTCTCCCCCGCCGGGGAGGACGTCGCCGCTCAGCCTGGGGCCGTGGAACGTGCCGCCTGCCGCACCGAAGAGGACGCGCCGGCCGAACGGGCCGCTGCCGATGGGCAGGCGGGGGTTCAGGTCGACGACCATGTCGAAGAGGTGCGCTGTCCGGATCTCGCCGACGTCCTTCACACGCGGGTCTGCCGTCATGCCGCGTCGCCTCCTGCGAGCGCGGGGAACAGCCTCTGTCGGACCGCGTCCGTCGAGACTCCCGACTGTGCGCACAGCGTCGCCAGGTCGAAGAAGAAGCGTTCTCCTGCGACCAGGTCGTCTTTGAAAGTGAAGTGGATGAACACCGGTATCTCAGCACGTTCGCCGTTGGGGACAGCACCGAACCGGTTGCCCGTCATGGTCAGCCGCGCTGTGCCCCAGCACACGAGCGTGTCGCCGTTGTTCGCGTGACCGTGCAGGACGACGTCGTAGTCGGGGAACGAGGCGAAGAACCGCCGTAACGCCTTCTCGTTCTCGGCCAGGCCCCGAGCCGTCGTACCGAAGGCCGGAGTCTCGAGGACCATGTCGGGATGGAAGAGCCGCAGGGCGGCTGGAACGTCCTGTCGGCTCTTGGCGACGGCGAGCGCGTGCGCCAGTTCGAGCCTGCGTTGTTCATGCATAGGTGCCTCCTTCACAACGTGTTTGCAAAGTAAACATACGATCGGTCGTATGCTTGAGGCAAGCGCATGACAGGATGAAGTCGATGAACGAGCACTCAGGGAGCCGAGGGCGACAAGTGGCTGTGTCCACAACGGAAGCAACAGGCGCGACGGTGGCGGACCAGCGCCTTGTCCGCGGTGCCCGGACCCGGCACAAGATCACGCGCCACGGCGTCGACGTCGCCTCCCTGGAAGGGCTCAACGGGCTCAGCATCGGCCGTCTGGCCACCGACCTGGGGCTGAGCAAGAGCGGCATCCAGACGCTCTTCAAGACCAAGGAGAACCTCCAGCTCGCGGTCTCGGAGTCGGCGCGCGAAGAGTTCACCGAAGCGGTCATCCGCCCCGCACAGACCGCTCAGCCCGGCACCGCCCGGCTGCGCGCACTGACGGAACGCTGGATCTCCTACATCGAGGCGCCGTTGTTCGCCGGAGGCTGCTTCTGGGCGGCCTGCCTCCCCGACTTCGACAGCCGGCCCGGGAAGGTCCGTGACACCCTGCTGCTCCACCGCCGCACATGGCTCGCTCTTCTCGCCGGCGAACTCGACTGCGCCGTGAACACCGGGGAGATCGCCCAACTGGACGTGGGCCTCACGGTCTTTCAGATCGACGCTGTACTCAACGCCGCAAACACCGCACTGCGCCTGGGTGAAAGTGACGCGGTCTCAAAGGTTCGCCGCGTGGTCGACGGGTTCCTTGCACCCCCGCACTGACAGGCGACCCCCGCACGAGAGGCGCCTCGACGGCCAATGCGTGGCATGTCACGGCAGGGCAGTTGCAAGTTCCGGGATTGCGTCGATCATCAGCGCCCAGCGGGAGTTGACGCAGCAACAGCACAGGCACGAGATCGTTGATCACCAGGGTGTCTATGCCAGCTGATCACATCGAGGTCCCGTGCCTGCCGCAGTATCTTCCCCTATCCCGCCGTCCTGCTGAAGGTGGGTCCGCTGGACGCGGACCGGGCCGCTGACCTGCGCCCCTACTTCGACGCGGTGCCCGATCCGCGCTCGCGGTGCGGCCGGTGGTACTCCCTGGGAGACCATGCGCTCCACGATTGCCGTCGTCGCGGCTACGGCATGCGAGATGCCTGCTCAGCCACACGCTGCAGTCGGCTTCGGTAGTCCGCCCACCACGCAGAGTCGCCCGATGCCATGCCGGCGTTGCGCTCGTTCATGCCCACGGCGCCGTCGACGTGTTCGCGAAGGATGTCGGCGTGTCCGGCGTGCCGGTGTGTGTCGGCGGTCACGCGCACCAGGGCGTGGTGCAGTGTGATCTCATTGCCGTTGCTCGGCCACCAAGGCACCTTGCCTATCGCGTCGAGCGCCAGCGCGTCGATGGTCGCGTCCGAGTGGGCCCACGCTCGGCGATAGCGCGCAACGATGTACTCGCGCGACTCGTCGGCGGTGGCCCACATATGAGCGTTGGGCTCAGAGCCCGCTCCGAACCAGGGCCGCCGTTCGCCGGACGGCCGTCCGAACGTGTCGCCCAGGTAGCCCAGCTCTACGCAGGACGCGTGCTTGACCAGGCCCAGGAGGTTGGTGCCGGTCGGCGTCAACGGGCGGCGAATGTCGTACTCGGAGAGCCCTTCCAGCTTCCAGAGCAGGGCATCACGGGCGTCCTGCAGATAGAGGCGCAGGTCCGCCTTGGGATCCGGTATCGGCATGCGGCCAGTCTGCCGCACGTACGCTCAGTCGCGCGCGTGCAGGCGTGCGGGGGCGGTGTTGCTCACCTGCTGGAAGATGACCGAGGTGCGGAAGCCGGTGATTTCGCCGCGCTTGCTGAGCCGGTCGGTGAGGAAGGCGTGCAGGTGGTCCAGATCCTGAACGGCGACGTGAAGGAGGAAGTCGTCGCCTCCTGAGAGCACGAAGACGTGGAGGACTTCTGTCAGGCCACTGGCGAAGACCTTGAAGGCGTCGATGACGGCGCGGCTGAGAGGGCGTACCTGAACCGACACGAGCGCCTGAACGCCGCGGTTGAGGGCCGCGGGATCGATGTCGGCGTGGTAGCCGCGGATGACGCCCCGGCGGTGGAGCGCCCGAACCCGCTCCAGGCAGGTCGAGGGGGCGATGCCGAGCTGCCGGGCGAGTTCGCGGTTGGACTGCCGTGCATCTGTCTGGAGAAGCCGGACGATCTCCGAATCAAGTTCATCCATGGTCGGCTACCGTACCCGATCTTCAGTCAAACGTTCGGCCGAGCACCTCATCCATGAGTCAGTCATCCAGTATGACGCCATCGAAGCGGACAACGAAGGGACTGGCGGACTCATGCTCGATCATGAACAGGTCGTGATCCACACCGGTCGGCGCTCGCGGCTGCCGGTAATCGTGGCTGTCCACTCGACGGCGCTCGGTCCGGCGGCCGGCGGCCTCCGGCTCTGGCACTACCCTCACTGGCGGGACGGCCTCACCGACGCCCTTCGCCTGTCGGCGGCGATGACCGCGAAGTTCGCTGTGGCCGGGCTGCCCAGTGGCGGCGGGAAGGCCGTCGTAGCCCTGCCGGAGGGGATGGAACTCGATGCCGTCCGACGCCGCGACGTGCTGCACGACGTGGCGGACGTCATCGCGTCGCTGGGTGGTGTGTACGCGACCGGGCCGGATGTCGGGACCAGCCCCGACGACATGGCGTCGATCGGGGAAACCACCCCCCATGTGTTCTGCCGACCGGCCCATCTGGGCGGCAGCGGCGACTCGTCCCCGCACACCGCGCGGGGGGCGCTTGCCGCGCTGCGGGCCGTCAACCGGCGGTTGTACGGCACCTCGAGCCTGAGCGGCCGCGCTCTCGCCGTGGTCGGGCTGGGCCGGGTCGGCGCCGACCTCGCCCGCCTCCTCGCGGCCGAAGGAGCCGCCCTGACGGTGACCGACATCGACCCGGACAAACAGAAGATCGGCGACGAGCTCGGCGCTGTCTGGCGGTCACCCGACGAGATCCTCGCTGCGGACGTGGACATCGTGGTCCCCGCAGCTCTCGGCTCCACCCTGACCAGGCGGACTGCGGCGGAGCTCCGCTGCCGTGCCGTGGTCGGACCGGCGAACAACCAGCTCGCCACGCCGGATGTCGCAGACCTGCTGCACCAGCGCAGCATCGTCTGGGTTCCGGACTATGTCGCAAGCGCGGGCGGAGTCATCAACGCCGTCAGCATCGAGCTGCACCACGTCAGTGCCGGCGAGGCCCGCGCACGAGTCCGCGCCATCGAGGAAACCGTCGATGACCTGCTGGACACCGCGCAGCGCCACGGCCAGAACCCGGCGCAAGCGGCGAGCGAGCTGGTCCGGCGCCGCCTGCGCGTCACGTCCGACCCCACCAGCGCACCCCCGATGTCGTTGCGGTTGCGGGCAGCAGGGCCCGACGACGCCGAAACACGGCACTGCTGAACACCGACAGCCGGCGTCGGCACTACCGCGGCTGGACGTCCGCCACGGCGCCGCAGACTCCAGGGGGATGCGGATCCTCCACGCCGGGAAGCCCTGACGGGCATTCATGGCTCTCGTGCGACACACCGGCGATGACCGTGGGGTGACGACCTTGCGGACGGCCGCGGTCTTGGCACGGTGCTTTCCCGGTTGGCGAAACAGCAGGTGCCCGACGTCGGCCAGAGGCGCTGGGCGGCGGCTTCACCATGCGGTACGTGACATGGCGTTCACGGCCGCGCGAACAGCGCGCACAGCGCGCACGGAAGGGCGGACATGAGCCATCCCACCAGAAGAGCCGAACTGTTCGGTGGCGCCGACAGCGATCGCCGGTTCACCGGGCCGACCACGGGCGACGAACGGCGCATGCTCATCGACGTCCTGAGCGCCCAGCGCGCCACGCTGCAGTTGAAGTGCTCCGACCTGGGCCCGGAGTTGTCCCTGCGGTCTGTGGAGCCGTCCACGCTTTCACTCCTCGGCCTGGTCCGGCACCTCGCCGATGTGGAACGCCGCTGGTTCCGGCGGGTCCTGGACGGGCAGGACCTGCCGGCCCTCTTCTCCTCGACTGTCGACCCCGACGGGGACTTCGACGGCGCCACGGACAACCCCAGGGTCGTCGCCGCGGCATGGGAGGCGTGGCAGAACGAGGTGGCCTTCGCCGAAAGGTTCGTAACCGAGGCCCCCGACCTCGACGTTGAAGGCGACGACTCCTGGCGCGGAAGGGTGTCGCTGCGCTGGGTACTCATCCACATGATCGAGGAGTACGCCCGCCATAACGGCCACGCCGACCTGCTCCGCGAGCGCATCGACGGAGCGGTCGGCGTGTGAGGAGTGAGGGGGCGTTTTGTTCTTTCCGCCCGCGCCGGCCCAGAGCCGCTGACAGGCTTGGGAGGATGGCGTCCATGACACAGGACGGTGGGGCGGTCGTTCCCAAAAGCTCCGAAGAGCCGGATTTCCTGGTGGTCGTGGCCGCTGCGATTGTCCAGGGAGGGCGTCTTTTGGTGGTGAGCAAGAAGGTGGCTCCCGAGGTCTTCTATCTGCCCGGCGGGAAGCCCGACGTGGGAGAGAGGCCGATGGAGGCTCTGGTCCGGGAGCTCGATGAGGAACTCGGGGTTTGCCCGTTGGATCCGCGGTTTCTGGCTGAAGTCGAAGCCCTCGCGGCTCTTGAGGGCGTGCCCATGAAGATGACGGTCTTCGAGGCGAGCATCAGCCAAGTCCCCCGGCCTGCAGCTGAGCTGGCGGACCTGCGATGGATCTCCGGTGCTGAACCAGGTGTGCAGCTGGCTCCGGCGGTGCGGGACCAGGTGCTGCCACTTCTCAGGCAGAACGGCCTGCTCGCCTGACAGCGGAGCCGACGGCAGCGCACGAAGGGTATCTGTGGGGTATCTGTGGCGACGCCGCTCAGGTCAGCTTTTGGTGTTGGGCTGTTGTGGGTTGGCCTCCGGGTCGGCCGGACTGAACGCAGGGCGGAGGAAGGTCCGGTCGAAGCGACGAATGCAGCCCGTTTGCTCGCTCAGCTGCCACAGCTGACTCGCTTGGGGGTCTTGCCGGATGGCCTCGCGGTAGGACTCGTAGGCTGCGAGGCTGGGGAACGAGAACAGCGCATAGGCGATGTCGTTGGCGCCTTCGTGCGGCAGGAAGCAGCCGTGGTGGGTGCCGCCCAGCCGGTTCACGATTGGTATCCACCCCGTCACATACCTCTCGAATGCGGAGATCTGCCGGGGATCGATTTGGTAGCGCAGGTGGCAGGTGATCACGGAGCCATTGTTCCTGGCCGGGCTGCCCTCTTCGTCCATCGGGGGAGGAGCGCTTGCGAGGTGCTCATCTCACCGCTCAGGACGAGGGCGTGAAGCCGGCGGACTGGTCGAGGTGGAAGGCGGAGCCGAGACCCGTCGGAGTCCACCCCTCACGCAGGGCCACGCGAACAGCCGCAGCGACAGTGGACGACAGCACAGGCTCAGCCTCGCGGCCGATCCAGTTGCTCGAATGCGGCCGTCTGGTGGTGACCACGAGCGTCGTGCCTGGCGTGTCCGCGTGCTCGACCGCGAATGTGCACGGCGACCAGGCCAGGCCCTGGGAGTACGTCGGCCTGCCTCGCAGCCGCCAGCGGTAGGCCCTGCCGTCGACAACGATCCGTCGTGATCCCTTGCGGACCAGCGCCATGACACCCCCCTGCAACAGCGAAGATGCTAGCTGTTGCACGTCAGGGCGTTGGTGACGGCGCATAGTGGTGGGCAAGATCGGTGGCGAGGTCGCGAAGGTGAGCCCTGGCTTCGGTGGGGCCGTGCACAGTGATGGCGCTCCCGAACGGCAGTAGTGCTCGCACGTCCTCCAGATGCAGGAAGCGGATGGTCACCTTGCGGCCGGTGGCGGATTCTTCATGGTCGTCCCGGACGAGTCGTAGGCCGAAGATCCGTTGCGCTCGCTCGAGCTGGGTCTGGTCGATGGTGGCGCTGACCTCTATCGCGTGATTGTGTTCCCACTGATCAATGAGCGCTGCGGCGACCTCTGACCCGGCTCCGCACCGGCCTCTACGGCGCTGGCGACGAGCCGACGTCCGCGACCGAGGGCGGTTGACGCGTGGCTCCCTTGACGGGCTGTCGCTTGTCCTCTGCCTCACCCGTAGAGGTGCGCGCGTAAGACCCGCAGGTCAGAGTGCTTCCCTGGACGGAGTAACCGGCTCCCCCGACTTACGTACCACGGGCAGAACACTCCACGGGAAGTTGATCCACTCGTCGGTGCGCTTCCAGACATACTCGCACTTCACGAGCGAGTGGGGCTTCTCATAGATGACGGCGCTGCGCACCTCGGCGACCGTGTCGAGGCAGAAGTCGCGCACCAGCTTGAGCGTCTTGCCGGTGTCGGCGACGTCGTCGGTGATGAGGACCTTCTTGTCGGAGAAGTCGATCACGTTGGGGACGGGCGCGAGCATGACGGGCATCTCGAGGGTCGTACCGACTCCGGTGTAGAACTCGACGTTCACGAGATGGATGTTCTTGCAGTCCAGGGCGTAGGCGAGCCCGCCCGCGACGAAGACGCCCCCGCGGGCGATGCTGAGCACGACGTCCGGCTCGTATCCGTCGTCGGCGATGGTCTGCGCCAGCTCCCGCACGGCGGTGCCGAACTGCTCGTAGCTGAGGTTCTCCCGGGTGGCGCCCATGCTCACACCTGGGTCCGGTGGAAGTTCAGGTAGGAGCGGGAGGCGGTGGGTCCGCGCTGGCCCTGGTAGCGGGAGCCGTAGCGCTCACTGCCGTAGGGGTGCTCGGCCGGCGAGCTCAAGCGGAACATGCACAGCTGGCCGATCTTCATCCCTGGCCAGAGCTTGATGGGGAGCGTCGCGAGGTTGGACAGCTCAAGGGTGACGTGCCCAGAGAACCCCGGGTCGATGAAACCCGCGGTGGAGTGGGTGACGAGCCCGAGCCGGCCGAGGGAGGACTTGCCTTCGAGCCGTGAGGCGAGGTCGTCGGGAAGAGTGATGACCTCGTAGGTGGAGGCCAGCACGAACTCCCCGGGGTGCAGGATGAACGGCTCGTCGCCGTCCGGCTCCACGAGCCGCGTCAGGTCGGTCTGCTCGACGGCGGGGTCGATATGGGGGTAGCGGTGATTCTCGAACACCCGGAAGTAGCGGTCGAGCCGCACATCGATGCTCGACGGCTGCACCATCGATTCGTCGTAGGGATCGATCCGTACCCGCCCGGCGTCGATCTCGGCCCGGATGTCCTTGTCTGAGAGAAGCACGTCCCGAGGATACGCAAGGCGCGCGGAGCCCCCACAATCAGGACGACTCCGCGCGCCAGGCCGTTTCTCTCCGTATCGCTACTGCTTCTGCAGGGTCACCGGTACCACGCTGCGAAGCCGCGCACACCGAGGGCACCGGACGAGCCGTCCGGGGCCGAGTCGCTCGGCCTGCTGCATCGGGAACGAAGCGGTGGTGAACACGTGCCCATCGGCACAGCGGACGACGGTGCGCTCCATCAAGTCCTAGAGTCCCTTCCCCAAAGAGGCGAGTCTGGCAGGGATGCCCTGACGACGAAAGCCACATTACGGGACGATCAGGACGACCCTCCAGGCGGCACTCCGTCCACGCCAGAGCCTCTCCCGGGGCCCCACCGTACGCCCCAACTCCGGTGCCGTGTACCCGGATCCCACCCCTGAAACGCACACGTCCCCACGGTCTCCAGCACCGGTGGCCGGCCATGAGGTAGAGTGACCAAGCGATCGAAACCGACTCCGGTCGGTGTCTTACGCGGGTGTAGTTTAATGGTAGAACATCAGCTTCCCAAGCTGAGAGCGCGAGTTCGATTCTCGTCACCCGCTCCAGAATGAAACCCCAGGTCAGCGGCCTGGGGTTTGTTTGTTGTCTGGTCCAATTTGGGGGTGGCGCGCCCCTGCGTGCCCTAAGCCGAAGCCGGGCGCTTACCCGGAAGGACTCCAGACCCCGGATCGAGGCCAGCAGCGCCAGACCGTCCCACATATTGAGGCGCATCTTCGGTCATCTGGGTCACAAGTCGAGCAAATGGCAGTTAAGTCGCCATAGCAAATGGCGAGTTCATGGTCGCCCACTAGCCGTGCTGCCCAGGCGGTGGTCCCCGAGCCCTGGCTGGCGGTCAGGGACGTTCGTGCAGTCTCGTCCGGCGCGACTGTCGCGGCCAATAGCGAGGCGGTTCCTTGGTGGGGTCAACAAGATCGAACCGCTGCTTGGTACCGGGGTTCAGCCCTTTGATGTGAACGAGCTGCTGACTTTCCGCCGTGTCGAGTTCACGGACGATCAGAGGCATGGCGGCGATCACAGCGCCCATGGCCAGACCCAGGCCCGTCATGCCCTTGTGGTCGTGGCTGAACCGAATGTGAATGCATGCCGGACTTCTTGATCGCAGCCGTCTCCGACGGGTCCTCCAGCTGACGCCCGTCCTTGGTGAGAAAGTTTGATCTCGCTGACGTGACGTACCTCGTGCCCAGGCAGCAGTCGCCTGAGCATTTCCAGCATCTGTACCGGGACGTTCTCGTCGATGAGGATTCGCATCAGGCAGAGCGCGGTCCCGGGCCCGTCCCTACGACTACGACCGGCGCCACGAATGAGGTGACCGCGGCGCCGGTCGCAGGAACTGATCACTGGCAGGGGCTGATCAGTACACGCGGATCGTGTTGTAGTCGTCCACGGCGATGTTGTCCGACCACGATCCCCACCGGTAGTTGCCGTCCCAGTAGTACTCGCGGCCGGGGAAGTTGGGGACGCCCTGATTGCGGACGGTGCACTGCTTCCCGTTGAGTCGGAAGGCGCCGACGAAGTCACCCTTGCGCCACCGGCGTACGACGACGTGCAGGGCCTGGGCGTGCTTGCCACGGGGGACATTGACCCCCGAGGTGAAGCTGACGGTCGAGGTGGTGGTGCGGCCGAAGCTGGGGAGGATCTGGAGCAGGGCGGTCGTGGGGTTGTTCTGGCCGCCGACGATGACGCCGACCGACCACTGCCAGGTCACCGACTTCGTCTTCGCCCATGAGTACGGGCACGGGCCGGCGCTTCCCCAGTCGCAGAAGTAGATGTCGGAGGAGCGCCAGACGTAGTCCTGCCAGGTGTTGTGGGCCTGCTGCGTGATCTCAGCCCGTGTGGTGTCGCCCTTTCGGACGTCGGGACCGCCCGTCCAGCAAAAGGTGGCCTGGGCGGAGGCGGGGGACGAGCCGGCCATGATCGTGAGCGGCACGAGAGCGGCGCAGGCCGCCATGGCGAGTCGCCTCTTCAGCCGGTGCCGGGGCCTCGATGGGACGATTTCGCCGGTCCTGTTCTCTTCGCCGGCCTGGCTGTGGGCTGATGAACGTACCCATCGTGGCATGTCGGCTCCTCCTGATTTCTCCAGAAAGTCCTGAACGTGTGGGCGGATGGATCTCGCCCCGATCCGGCCCGGCCCGTGACCGGTTCGGTGATTGCGCTCGAACAGCTTCACGAACGTTCTCCTGATCGTGCGCCGGGAGCGTGCGCCCGGCGTCTGACACCGAGATTCACCGCCCCGGAGTTGTTCGGACAGCCCCTCGCCTGGGAGCAATCAATCGCCTGGTCCTCATCTACGGCTTCGTTCACCCCGCACGCCGCTGGGCAATTGCGCACTGTCCCCCCGGCGGCGAGAGTCGGATCGACCCGGCCGGTTCGATGGACACCGGGAAGGGCATCCGGGCGTCGCCGGCGGGGGCCGACGCGCCAGGCGTACGGAGATGTATGCGGGCCTCGGTCGGGTCATGCCGGATCCCGGCAGAGCGAAGAGCGGCACGCGACTGCGGCGACGGTCGCGCAGCTCACCGCGCGGCCGCCTTACGGGCCGGATGAAGAGGCCCTCCGGTCCGCGGCGGACTGGCGCGGATGGCGGCGTCTCTCACGGCGGTGGCGGAGCACCTTCCGTGAAGGCGCCCGCAGCCGTGCAGGTCGCTCCCGCCCTGGCCCAATGTGGGGCGTGCTGGAAAATGCCTCATCCCTTGGCCGTCACCGCGTGCGGTCGGCAGTGTCAGGGGGATGACGCCTGTCTGCGTCCTGCTGCCGCAGGACGACTGCACGAGATCGATGAACCTGAGCAGCGGACGCCGACCGGGACGCGGCCCTGCGCCCGGTCAGCCTGGCGAGGCTCTGCGAGTCGGCCTTCGCATGCCGTTGGAAAGCGAGCGATGCCGCACAGAAGTTCGATACGACCTGACAGTTCGAAACAGCACCGCCGCGATGACGTGACCTTGCCATCCTCGACGGGCGTCAGGGAAGCCCGCAAAGCGCTCGGACAGCCGCTTGCCGAGATCCGGCAAGCAGCCGGATCTCGGCAAGTGAGCAACCGCTGCGGCTCCCCCGCTCAGCCGTGCTTGCAGCGATTGGCCGCGGTGCACGGGCGGGTCCACGGATTCGCCTGGCCTCCGGAGCCGTCCAGGTCGGTCTGGAAGTTGAAGTGGCCGTTCGGGTCGGAGGACGGGTTGTAAGACCACACGGGGCGCGACGTGGTTCGGGTTGTTGGCGTGACCGATGGACCGGAAGGTCAGCGTGCCGAAGTCGATGCGCCCGTTCGTCTCGTGCGCCGTCGTCTCGTAGATACGGACACCGCGGATCGCGTAGTTCGGGCTGTGGTGCACGTACGCCCACTCGTCCTGGTTCTGGTACGTCCGGACCATGTCCTGACGGCCCAGGGTCGCGAGCTGGCTGGGCACGTACATCGCGTTCCGCGCCCACCTGGTGTCGATCTCGTAGATGAAGGTCCGTGCGGTGACCGTGCCGTGGACACAGCTGGACAGCAGGTAGTTCCCGAGGCCCGGGATGAGAGCGTAGAAGGCCATGCGTGCGGTGGAGCAGCGCGGCTGGCCGGCGAGCCGGTCCAGGTTGCCCATGCCCGCGCGCCTCGCGAAGGTCTCGGACACGCCCAGCGTTCCCGTGGTCGAGATGTAGTTGCTGTCGCCGCCCTGCCCGTGCACATGGGCCACGAGATCGTCGTTGGAGCCGAACGCCGTGAAGCCGTGGCTGAAGATGTCCGACGGTGAGCGGCTGTCACCGCGGTACACCGTGAGCGGCATCGTCGGCTGGTTGCCGAGGAAGCGGTTGTGCAGGTTGGGGCAGGTTCCGCTGGATGAGGATCCTTCTCCCGAGTTGCTGCCTCCCGGGCAGGTGTTGCTGACCGCGTGAGCCGCGGACAGCGTGCCGAGCGGGCCACGCAGAGTGGCACACACCGCCAGCAGGAGGACGGAGAGGACCGACAGGATCGTCGGTCTGCGAGGGAGGGACCTTGCGGTTGTCTGCATGGGGGGGCTGTTCTCCAGCTGGTGAGGCACATGATCGGTGCCACGACCGAGGCTGTCGCGCAGCACGTTGATTGGCACCCCTCCCACCAGGGGCAAACAACCCGAATAGGTGTGTCGGGTCACCGTGCGCGGTGACCGCTTGCCTTTCCCCGACACACCCAGCGGCCACTGCGCGCGTCGCGCCGGGACACGGTTTTCGGCCGGGCAGGCCCCTCGACGCCGCAGAGTGGTGGCCCGGGATTCCGTCTCGTCCCGGGCCACGGGTTCAGGGTGGGCTTCCGCCGTCTGCCGCGGTGACGGACAGTCACTGCCGCTGCCGACGACCCGGGGGCGCGGAACCCGGCCGCCGGCTCCCGCCGTCGTCTCGAAGCCGGCCGACTCCGGCCGCTCGGCGAGCCTCCCCGCGCTGCGTGTTCGAACATCACGGGCCCCGTCCGCACCATGTTAAATCGTATTCGATACGGGTCGGATGCCCTGTCCCAGTCCGGGCAGGAGCCGGATCACGTTACCCGCGCGTCATCTTGGGGTCACCCAACCGTATCCGGGCCACTTGTAGATCAGCGCTTCCAACTCCACCCGATGACGCTTTAATCGGATGACTCGCCAGATGTACGGAGGTACGAGCGCATGGGGCGTCCCGAGCGACCCGTGGACCCGACGGCCGGTCCGGCGCAGCGGCTCGCCCATGAGCTGAGGGAGCTGCGCAAGGCCGCCGGCAACCCGTCGTACCGGCGCATGGCCGTGGTGGCCGGCTTCTCGGCAACAACGCTGTCGCAGGCCGCCGCCGGGGAACGGCTGCCGTCCCTCGCCGTCGTCCAGGGGTACGTGCGCGCCTGCGGGGGCGACCCGGACGAGTGGGAGCCGCGCTGGAGGGAGGCCGAGGCGGAGGCGAGCCGGGCGCCCGCCGAGGACGTCGAGGACGGGCCGGCGCCGTACCGGGGGCTCGCCCGGTTCGAGCCGGACGACCGGGACCTGTTCTTCGGCCGGCACCGGGTGATCTCCGAGGTCGGGAAGCTGGTGTGTGAGCATCGGTTCGCCGTGCTGTTCGGGCCTTCGGGGAGCGGGAAGTCCTCGCTGCTGCGGGCGGGACTGATTCCGAGGCTCCAGGAGGAGATCGTTGCGCGAGGCTGCCCCGCGCGGCTGCGGATCCTCACCCCGGGGCCCACGCCTGCCACCGCCTACGGCCATCTCCTCGTCCCGGCCGAGGACAAGCCGGAGGGCTGGGTGGTGGTGGACCAGTTCGAGGAGGTCTTCACCCTCTGCCGCGACCAGCGGGAGCGCTCCCGTTTCATCGACCTGCTGCTCACCGCCCGTGACCCGGACTCCCGACTCCGGGTGCTCGTCGCCGTACGCGCCGACTTCTACGCCCGCTGCGCCGAGCACCGGGGCCTCGCGGACGCCCTGCACGACGCCGGGCTGCTGCTCGGCCCGATGACGGCTGAGGAGCTGCGGGAGGCGGTGACCGGACCGGCGCGGGCGGCTGGGTACCTGGTGGAGCGCACGCTGACCGCGCGCCTGGTGGAGGAGGTCCAGGGCGAGCCCGGCGGGCTGCCGATGCTCTCGCACGTCCTGCTGGAGACCTGGCGCCGCCGCAAGGGCCGCGTGCTCACGCTCGCCGGTTACGAGGCGGCCGGCGGGGTGTGCGGCGCGATCGCGGCGACCGCGGAGGAGGTCTACGGCGGTCTGTCGGTGGGGCAGGCGCGCGCCGCGCGGCATCTGCTGCTGCGGATGGTCGTGCCGAACCAGGGCACCCCGGACACCCGGCGCCCGGTCAGCCTGAAGGAGCTGGCCGAGTGGGCGGACCCGGACGTGCCCGTCATCGTGGAGCGGCTGACCCGGGCCCGCCTGCTGACCGCCGACGAGGAGGGCGTCCAGCTCGCGCACGAGGCGCTCATCACCGGATGGCCCCGGTTACACGGCTGGATCGAGGAGGACCGGGAACGGCTGCGCCACCACCGGATGCTCGCGGACGCCGCCCGCACCTGGCTGGATCACGACCGCGACCCCGGTGCCCTGTACCGGGGCACACGCCTGGCCCGCGCCGAGGAACTGTTCCCGGACCACGCGGGGGACCCGGCGCTGACCGCGCCCGAACGGGTTTTCCTCGCCGCCGCACTGGAGGCCCGTGAGGCGGAGCGCCGAGCCGCCGCCCGGACCGCGCGTCGGCACCGGCGGCTGACGGTCGCCCTGTCCGCCGTCCTCGCGCTCGCGCTGCTGACGGCCTTCGGCGGCTGGTACGAGTACGACACCAACCAGCGCAAGCTCACCCAGGACGCGGCCCGCCGGATCGCCGACGTCGCCGACGCCCTGCGCACCACCGAACCCCGTACCGCGCTGATACTCGGCGTCGCCGCCTGGCAGATGGCCGAGCTGCCCGAGAGCCGCCGGGCCCTGCTCGGCTCCCTCGCCCAGCCGGAGACGGACACCTTCACCGACCCCGCGCCCGGCGACGGCCCCCGCCGAGTCCTCGCCCCCGGTGGCCACGTCCTGCTCAGCTCCAGCGGGACCACGTGGACCACCTGGGACGTCACCAGCCACCGCCGCACCGGCACCGGCCGACTCCCGACGGGCACCGCCACCGACATCGGCGCCGACGGCCGGGTCCTCACCGTGGCCGTCGCCGGCGGGACACGGCTGTGGGACACCGCCACCGGGCGCTGGACCGGCGCCGCCGCGCCGCTGCAGACCGACGACCTCCACATCACCGGCGACGGCCGCGCCGTGCTGGCCGCCGAGGGCGACCGGCTGCGGCTCCGCTCGGTCGCCGACGGCCACGTGCTGTTCGAGACCCCGGTCCAGAACCCGGCGGTGACCGCGCTGAGCGCGGACGGACGTCAGGCCGCCGTCTGCCCCACCGGGCAGGCCCCCCAACTGTGGGACACCGCCGGCCACCGCCGACTGCCCGGCGACTGGCAGCGGGTCCGCTTCTGCGGCGCCGAGACCGCACTCCTCGCGCTCGGCCCCGGCCGCATGGCCGTCGCCCAGGGCAGCCACGTCCTCGTCTGGGACACCACGACGGGCAAGCAGATCGCCGATCTCGACGCCTTGACCGCGCCGTACGTGTCCTTCAACCCGGACGGCGCTTTCGTGGCGACGGCCGACAGCGGCGAGATATGCGTGTGGCGGCTCACCGTCCCAGGGCAGCCCGTCTTCCGGCACTCACTGAACAACCAGTACCTCTACGGCGGCCTGCGCTGGGACCCGGACGGGCACACCCTGCGCTACCTGGAGGGCGGCACCGTCCACACGCTCGACCTCGGCCCGGCCGTCACCCACACCTGGACCTCCGCCGCGCTGGACGACGTCACGATCAGCCCCGACGGCCGCATCTACGCCACCGCCCAGCGCATTGGCGACCACTACCTCTTCCGGCTCCGTTCGACGGCGGACGACCGAGTCCTGCGCACCCTGCCCCCGGTCTCCGTCCCCGCCTCGGCTGATCCCGCCCAGCCGGTGGTGCCCGCCTACACCCTGTCGCTGGAGGCGTTCAGCCCCGACGGCACCCGGTTCGCCTACGGCGTCTCGGCACCCGGACGGGACGCGGTGCACCAGCGGTTCACGGTCTGGGACGTGCCACACGCACGCGCCGTGAACTCACTGGACCTGCCCGGCAGCGCGGCGATCGGGGCGGTGCTGGGCCCGCGAGGCCGCACCCTCTACGCCGCCCGCACTGCTGACACCGGCGACATCGTGGACGAGGCGTGGGACACCGCCCGCAAGCGGCGTACGACGGTGCTCACGGGCGTGACCGCCCAGCATCTGGCCGTCAGCCCGGACGGCTCCCTGCTGGTCGGCGACGGCCGCCTCGCCCGGCTGCCCTCCGGCCGGGCCGCCGCACACGACCTCGTGCAGGGCGAGCAGACCGGCGCGCTGGCGTTCGCCGCCGACGGCTCCCTGTTCGCGGCCGGCGACATGACGGGCCGGGTCGCCCTGTGGGACGGAAGGCTCGGACGGCGCCTGGGCATCCTGCGCAACGTCTTCCCCCGCCCGCTCGGCGCCGACCCGGAGGGCGTCAGCGCCCTCGCGTTCAGCCCCGACGGCCGCACGCTCGCGGTCGCCGGCAGCGCGGGCGGGCTGCAACTGTGGGACGTGGCCACCCAGCAGCGCCTGGGCGACGAACTGACTACACCCGGCGAGGACATCGAGTCGGTGGCCTTCAGCCCCGACGGCACGACCCTGTACGCGGGCAGCGCGCACGTCCCGCTCCAGGCTTACGTCGTCGATCCCGTCCGGGCCCTGACACGGGTGTGCGCACGGGCCGGCGGCACCGGCCTGACCCCGGACCAGTGGCACACCTACGTATCGGACGCCCCGTACCGGCAGGTGTGCGACCGGGCGGCGACGGCCCGGTGAACGCCTCAACGCCGGTCCTGCACGGCGCCTCGGCTCAGACCTTCTCCGCGCTCACGCGTGGATGCTCGGCGGTGAGCAGTCCGATGTCCTCTACGTCGGACGTCAGGATCGTCACCCGGCCGGGATGTTGCAGGGCGGTCGCGCACAGCATGGCGTCAATGGCGTACTTGTGGCCGTGCAGCCCCGCTGCGCGCAGCAAATCGGCAGCGGATTGCGCGACAGTTTGCGTCACCGGCTCGACACTCAGGCGAGACAGGGTCCACTTCAGTGCGGCTTCGTTGATCTTCGGGTGGATCACCTCGACCAGCACCGCAGCCGAGGTGACCACGGGCAGGTCCGCGTCGCGAGCCGCCGTCAGCCACTCGTGGATCTCCCGATCACGCTGTACGGCCTTCGCCAGGCCCTCACTGTCCAGGACCAGGGCACCGCTCACGCGGCCGCCCCGGCACTCGAAGCGCCGCCGGTCAGCCGGGCACGCTTGGCCGCCACGGCCTCGGGGTCGGCCGGGCCGTGCACCTTGTCGAAGTCCGCGATCAGCTCGTCCAGGTTGTCCCGCTCGATCTGCCGCTGGGCCGCCTTCTCCAGGTACGCCGAGACGCCCCTCTTGCCGACCCGGTCACGGATCGCCTGCAGGGTTCCGGCGGTCAGGGTGACGGAGATACCGCTGGTGGGGCCGTCGCCGGGCGGGAAGTCCACGTCGTCATCGGTCACGCTTCGAGTATGCCATTGAATATGGCATAGCGGGTGGCGGCGCGGGATTCCAACTGGATGGCGGAGAAAGCCAGCGCCGGAGGCTGGCGGGTGCTGTGCAGCCGCAACGCCGCTTCAGGCAGCTGGTCTGCGCACGGGGCCGCCCGTGCGCAGTTGCCTCCCGGCGGCGCCGACCTCCCCCTTCTGAGATTCCGTGCCCTCCGCGTGCCCGTAAGGGCGGAGAACCACGGTCGACAGCGGTGCAAACCGGCCCCCGCGACCACCCCAAGGTACAGCTATCTGTGCTGGTCAGAGCCATGGAGCCCGTTCAAGCGCCGTCGCTTCCCAAGCTGAGAGCGCGAGTTCGATTCTCGTCACCCGCTCCATGATGAAGGCCCAGGTCAGAGACCCGGGCCTTTGTGCTGTCCGCTGTGATCACCAGCCCCGTGCCAGATTCGTTTCAGAACGGTGATCGTCGGGGTCACCGGTGCCTTCGTCCGGCACGGCCGCCACTTCCGGCGTGCCTTCGCGTACGTCCACGTCGAACCGGCGGCGACTCCCCGTTGTCGGTCGCCGTCGGCGTGCCCGGAATCAGTGCGTGCCGCTCCTGAGTCTGCCACCGCATCCGGCTCGGCCCGCCGCACAGGTCCTGCGTCCCGTGGCACGCCGGAAGAGCCGGCGCGGCATCGCGCGGGTCACGCCGCGCCGTCACGGGGCGGCGGGGCGGTCGAGTTGCGTACGACGAGCTCCGTACCCACCTCCATGTGCTCCATGAGCAGCCGCTGCCCCTCGATGACGGACAGCAGCGCGCGGGCCGCCTTCTGGCCCATGTCGTGCAGCGGCTGGCGCACGGTGGTCAGGCCGGGAAAACTCTGCGCCGCCTGCGGGAGGTCGTCGAAGCCGACGACGGAGAAGTCGGTGGGCACGTTGAGGCCGCGCGCCCGGGCAGCGTCGATGGCGCCGAGCGCCATGAGGTCGGCACCGGCGACGACCGCCGTCGGACTGTGATCGTCGATCAGACGAGCCGTGGTGCGGAAGCCGCAGGCATAGGAGAAGTCGCACGAGGCGACCAGCCGCTCGTCGACCTCCAGTCCGGCGAGCCGCATCGCGTCCTCGAAGCCCTGGAAGCGGATGGACGTGCTTTCCAGATCCTCCTCACCGCGGAGGTAGGCGATCCGGGTGTGGCCCAGGTCGATGAGGTGCTGCGTGCCCTGACGCATGCCGTGGTAGTTGTCGACGCTCAGCCGGGGCAGCGGTACGTCCAGGTGCCGAGGGTCGATGATGACGCAGGGCAGTTTCTGCCGGCGCAGCAGTTCGACCGTCTCGTCCTCCAGGACCGGCGCGATCATGAGCACGCCGTCGACGAGGCCACGCGCCAGGAACTCGATCCGGTCCTTTTCCCGCACCGCGTCGTGGTAGGTGGCGTTGACGAGCAGTTCCTGCTCGGCACTGGCGAGTTCGTCGGCTACGCCGCGCAGGATCTCCAGTCCGTACTGACTGGTCAGGTCCAGTGCTATGAGGCCGATGAGCCCACTACGGCCGGCCTTGAGGTTGCGGGCCGAGACGTTCGGCCGGTAGCCGAGCCGCCCGGCCACCTCCAGGACACGGCGTCGGGTCTCCTCTGAGGCCCCCGGCTTGCCATTGATGACGTTGGACACGGTCATCGCGGAGACGCCGGCCTCCTCGGCCACCTGCGCGATCGTCGCCCGCCCTGCCACCCGAACTCCTTCTGTCTGCCGACTTCGGTCGAACGGTGTCCGCTCGTCGGATCCCCCGGCGGACGCCACCCCTGCGGTGCCGCGCCCCCTCGGCGCGAAGCCCGCTATGTGGAGCCAGAAGGGCGCGCACCCGCTCCCCTCACCCATGAACACACGCGGGAAACTGTAACGATAAGGCAGCAGGCGCGTCAACGGAACCGCCTACTGCCGCATGGTGCAAGCCCGACATTAACGGCAATAGCGGGACATTTAGCCTGCTGCTCCCGGGATCACGACCACGCCAACCAAGCCAATCGGCCACAGAAAGTTACGTATAGATGTCAGCTAAGTTTTGCGTTACAGTCCCCGCAATCGGCATGAACGATCGCCGCAAAGTCGGGTCGACCGGTCCCTTTCCGTATGTGTCAGCACATTCCCGACACGGAAACCGACCAGCCCGTTCAAACCCCTTCAGAGATGACAAGTCGGTCCGTACCGACGATGGGTGAGGTGTGCAATGAAGCGCTCTGGGAGACGTCTCGCGGTCGCCACCACGGTCGCCGCCATGGCGATGTCGCTGGCCGCGTGCGGAGGCGGGTCGTCCGGCGCCTCCAGCGACGGCACGGTGACCATCCACGTGCAGGCGTGGAAGGGAGGCGGCGCGGAGCCGGCGAACGTCGCGGAGATCAACAAGGCGTTCGAGAAGGCCCACCCGAAGATCAAGGTCGACTTCGAGTACATCACCGCGAACGACACCTACGTCCAGAAGCTCCAGCCCGAGCTGCTCGGTGGCAAGGCCGGCGACGTGATCATGGTCGACACGGACAAGATGAAGAAGTGGGGCGCCTCCGGCTACCTCGCCGACCTGTCCGGGGAGTCGTGGGCGAGCAGAATAGCCCCGGACGCCAAGCCCTTCGCGCAGGCCGACGGCAAGACCCTCGCGATGCCGATGGAGCTGATCGGCATCGGCCTGTACGCCAACATGGACCTGCTGAAGAAGGCGGGCATCACCGAAGTCCCCGCCGACTGGCCGACGTTCCTCGCGGACCTCGCCAAGGTCAAGAAGGCCGGCATCGACCCCATCGCGCTGCCCGACAAGAGCGGGTGGACCGGCAGCTCCGTCTTCCAGGCGAGCGGTTCGACCACCGTCTACCAGAAGAACAAGCAGTGGGACGCCGACTTCCTCGACGGCAAGGCGTCGTTCAACCCCGACTGGAAGGCGTCGCTGGAGCAATTGAAGACCCTGGAGGACAAGGGGTACGTCAACTGGAAGAACCAACTCGGCATCGACGAGTGGGCACAGGGCCCGCAGGACTTCAGCGCCGGCAAGAGCGCCTTCTGGTACCAGGGCGCATGGCAAATCTCCAACATCAAGAAGGCCGGCTTCCCGGTCTCCTTCGCTCCCTGGCCGGGCGGCGCCGAGGGCACCAAGCCCAACAGCATGCTGTTCGCCGGCACGATGTGGGGCGTCAACTCCCAGTCGCAGCAGGGTGACGCGGCACGCGAGTACGTCAAATTCTGGTCGCAGAACGAGAACCTCGCCAAGTTCCTGGAGGCCGAGAACGCGGAGTCTCCGTTCACGGACGGCACCACGCCGGAAGCCACCGCGACGACGGCCTTCACCACGGCCTTCAAGGACGGCCGTTACCGGATCCTCCCGTCAAACTCCTGGTACGCCGCGGCCGCAGAGACCGAGACCGGCTCCAAGATCCAGGCCTACCTGCTGGGCAAGGCGTCCGCCGCACAGACGCTGAAGGACATCCAGACCGCGGCGTCCGCCAAGTAACCGGCCACCCCTGGTCAGCCGTGGGGGGAGCGCGATCGGCGGCTCCCGATCGCCCCCCACCACGGCCCGTCCGGGCAAGAGGAGGACCCCCGTGTTCCACCGACGGCGTGCCACCATGGCCGCCTTCCTGCTTCCGGCGATCGTCATATACGGCGTGTTCATGCTGTATCCGCTGGCCCGCGGCGTCTATCTGAGCATGACCGACAGCCTCGGCGGACCGATCGCCAACTTCGTCGGCACGGAGCAGTACCGTGCCATGGCCGACGACCCGAAGGTCACCTCGGCCCTGTGGCACACCGTGCTGTACGCGGCGGTCGTCGTGGTCTCACAGAACGCCCTCGGTCTGCTCTTCGCGAGCCTGCTCTTCCGCCGGCCCAAGGTGCGCAAGGGGCTCAGCGTGGTGCTGCTGACCCCCACGCTCGTCTCCCCGGTGATGGCGGCCTTCATCTGGTCGTACCTGTTCGCCCCGGAGGGCGGCATCAACGCGCTGCTCGGCGTGTTCGGGCTCGACTCACTGCAGCACGTCTGGCTCGGGGACACCTCCACCGCCCTGTACGCGGTCGCCGCCGTCAACGTCTGGATGTTCGCGGGCTACTCCTGCGCCATCTTCCTCGCCGGCTACATGAGCGTGCCCACCGAACTGCTCGACGCGGCCGCGGTGGACGGCGCGAGCGGCTGGCAGCGATTCCGCAGCGTGGAGTGGCCGATGCTGGCTCCCGCGCTGACCGTGAACGTCACGCTCAGCCTCATCGGCTCGCTCAAGGTCTTCGAGTTCCCCCTCGTCCTCACCAACGGCGGCCCGGCCGGTGCCACGGACACCCTGACCATGCTCGTCTACCGGAACGTCTTCGGCGGCGGGAAGTTCGCCTTCGGCATCGCGGTCTCGGTCCTGCTCCTGGTGACCGTGGTCGTCCTGTCCAGCGCCACCTCCTCCCTGCTCCGGCTCCGCGAGCGACGAATCTGACGGACGGCAACCATGATCTCCACCCTCTGGCGCCGGACCTCCGGCACCCTCGGCACCGTGCTGCTGTGTCTCGGCACGCTGACGTTCGTCCTGCCGTTCCTCTTCACCGTCGTGACCTCGCTGCGCACCGCGGCGGATGTGGCGAGGTCCCCGCTGGGCTTCCCGCATTCCCTGACCCTGCACAACTTCACCGAGGCCTTCGGGCAGATCCACTACGGGCGCAGCGCGCTGAACACACTGCTCATCACGGGTCTGTCGTGTCTCAGCATCACCGTCATCGGCTCCCTGGCCAGCTACCCGCTGGCCCGCATCACCCAGAACTGGTCGACCTGGGTGTACCGGCTGTTCATCCTGGGCACCTCGGTACCGATCTTCGTGGTGGTGGCGCCCCTGTACCTGCTGATGCGGGACCTGAACCTGCTCGACAGCTACGCTGGCGTGGTCATCATCTACACGGCCATCAACCTCCCGGTCGCTGTGTTCTTCTACACCAGCTTCGTCCGCTCGATCCCCGTCGACCTGGAAGAGGCCGCCGCCCTGGACGGCTGCGGAGCGTTCCGCACCTTCTTCGTCATCATCCTGCCGCTGCTGCGCCCGATCACCAGCACGCTGCTGACCTTCGTCGCCCTCCAGGTCTGGAACGACCTGCTGGTTCCGCTGGTCTTCCTGCAGGACCCCGACAAACGCACCGTCATGGTGAACGCCTACTCCTTCATCGACCCGCACACCGTGCAGCCGACGACCCTGTTCCCGGCCGCCCTGCTCGGCGTGCTCCCGCTGCTGCTGATCTTCGTATTCCTGCAGCGGCACGTGGTCGCCGGGATGTCGGCCGGCGCCGTCAAGTCGTAGAGCCCGGCCCGGCCGCCGAGGCCCGAACACGAACACCGTCACCGTCCAGGGCACCCCCATGCCCCGACACCCGGCATCCCCGCCGTCCCGAACATTCCGGAAGGACCATCCACCGATGTACGTGGTCTCATACTTCACCGACACCGACGAGGCGCTCCACCTCGCCTACAGCCACGACGGTGAGGAATTCTCGGTGGTCAACGGCGGCCGGCCCGTCCTGCGGGGCACGGTCGGCACCGGCAGGCTGCGGGATCCGTTCATCGGGGTGGGCCCCGATGGCCTGTTCCATCTGCTGGCCACCGACGGCTGGACGAGCCCCTGCATCGTCCACGCCACCTCGGCCGACCTGCTCACCTGGTCGGACCAGGAACTCGTCCCGGTCATGGCCGGCGTGGACGGAGCCCACAACGCCTGGGCCCCGGAGTTCTTCCTGGACCGCGGGACCGGGCTGTACCACCTCATCTGGTCGTCGGTCGTCGAGTCCGGGAGCACGCCCGAGGGCCGCGACTACGAACATGTCGGCCAGGACCACCGCATCTGGCACTGCACCACCGAGGACTTCAGCACGTTCTCGGCCCCCGATGTCTTCTTCGACCCCGGTCACTCGGTCATCGACGCCACCGTGCGGCAGCTGGACGACGGCGGGTTCCTCATGGCCTTCAAGGACGAGCGAGGCACCAACGACCTCGCCACCGCGCACAAGGACATCCACCTGACCGCCTTCGAGACCCCCGGCGGTCCGTACACCGCCGGCACCGGACCGGTCACCCCCTCGGTGGTGGAGGGGCCGTCGATCTTCCGGCGCGGAGGCGAGCTGGTCATGATCTTCGACCACTACCTCGAAGGGCGATACGGGGCGGCTCGCAGCAAGGACGGCGTGGACTGGGAGCCCGTCTCCCTGGCGCTGCCGCCGGGCATGCGCCACGCCTCCGTCCTCGAAACGCCGCTCCCGCCCTCGATCGCGCCGTGCTGAGGCCCCCCGCCCCAGCCACAGATTCCGGACGTGCCCGCTTCGGCCGACCCGCCCGGTGCAGGAAGCCCCACGTCGCATCCCGCGGCGCGGAGAACACATTCACCCAGCAAGGAGCGTCGCAATGAAGCGTCGCAGATCGGACCGCCCGGGTCTGAAGACGTCCCGCGTCCTCACCCTGCTCGCCACGCTGGCGGGCGCTCTCCTCCTCCCGGCCCCCGCCGCCATGGCGGCGGGCAGCACCCACTACGTCGACTGCTCGGCCGCGACCAACGGCAACGGCACCCAGTCCAGCCCCTGGAACACCGTCACCAGCGTCAACAACGCCACTTTCGGCGCGGGAGACAGCATCCTCTTCGCCGCCGGAACCACCTGCACCGGCCAGCTCACCCCGCAAGGCTCGGGCGCCTCCGGCTCCCCCGTCACCATGGGCTCCTACGGCACCGGCGCCAAGCCGGTCATCAACGCGGGCGGCGCCACCGGCCCCGTCATCCACCTGCTCAACCAGCAGTACTGGGAGATCGGCGGCCTGGAACTCACCAACGCGGCCTCCTCCCCCGCCTACCGCTCCGGCGTCCTCGCCGAGAACAGCTCGGGCGGCGTCCTGCACCACATCCGGGTGCACGACATGAACATCCACCACATCAGCGGCTGGTCGGGCGGCTGGTACTCCACCAACGCGGGCGTCGGCGTCCAGACCGACCACACCGCAACCGTCTCCACCTGGGACGACGTGGTGATCGAGAACAACACCTTCGACCACGTGGACCGCATCGCCGTCGCCGTCACCCCGGACGGGGACGGCCAGGGCACCGGTCAGACCACGGGCACGGTCATCCGCAACAACACCATGACCTACGACGGCGCCGACGATGTCCTCGTCGTCAAGAACGACGGTGCCCTCATCGAGGGCAACAAGGCCGGCTACGGCGGCGCGAAGGCCACCTGCCCGCCCTCCGGTCAGTACTGCAACGGCGCCTCGGCCGGCATCTGGATGTCCGGCAGCAACGACACCGTCGTCCAGAACAACGAGGTGTACTGCCACGTCAACGGCGCCGACGGCACCGGCTTCGACGTCGACTGGGGCAACCACAACACCACGTTCCAGTACAACTACAGCCACCAGAACCTCGGCGGCTTCCTGCTGGTCATGCCGCCCTTCTCCATCGCCAACGAGCCGACGTCGACCATCGCCAGTGACGGCACGGTCGTCCGCTACAACATCAGCGAGAACGACGGCTCCAACGCCGGCTGCCCCGCCTCCGGCACCGCGTCCCACGGCTCCGGCGTCTTCCACTTCGTCGGCAACGTCCCCAACAGGAGCGGAAGTCCGGTCGCCGTCCCGCGGTTCTACAACAACAGCATCTACATCAACAAGAGCGGCCTGAACACCCCGATCCTGTACTCGCGCAAGGGCACCAGCATCACCGGCAACCTGTCCTTCCGCAACAACGCGGTGTTCAACTACGGCACCGGCGGCTACTTCTCCAGCGTCAACTCCACCTACAACAACAACCTCTTCTACGGCAACCACCCGTCCTCCGAACCGGCCGACGCGGCGAAGGTCGTGACCGACCCCGAGTTCCGCAACCCCGGCAACGCGAATACCTCCTCCTCGTACACCGGCACCGACGCCTACCAGGTCCACCCCTCGTCCCCGGTGATCCGGGCCGGAATGGTCATCAGCAACAACGGCGGCAAGGACGCCTTCGGCAACACGGTCTCCGCCACGGAGGCACCCAACATCGGCGCCGACAACGGCACCGGTGGCAACCTCGTCTCCAACGCCGGCTTCGAGACGGGCGCGATGAGCCCCTGGACCAACAGCGGCGCCGCCCCCTCCGTCACCTCCTCGGGCGCCCGCACCGGCGGATTCGCCCTCACCACCCAGGCGAGCGGCAGCGGCGCCAACCAGAGCATCACCGGCCTCACCCCCAACACCACCTACCTGCTCACGGGTTGAGCCAAGGTGGCGAACGCCGGGGAGACCCTCGCCATCGGCGTCAAGAACTACGGCGGCACCGAGACGTTCACCAACGTGGCCACGACGTCGTACTCCCAGGCCGCGGTGCTGTTCACCACGGGCAGCTCCAACACCTCGGCCCTGGTCTACTGCTGGAAGAACACCGGCGGCACCGGCACCGGCAACTGCGACGACCTCGCGGTGGAACGGATCTCCACCCCCTCCAACGTGCTGACCAACGCGGGCTTCGAGACCGGCTCCCTGAGCCCCTGGACCCGCAGCGGCAGCGGCGCGCAGTCCAACGTGGTCGCCTCCAACGCCCGCACCGGCACCTACTCCCTGCAGACCGGCGCCGCCACCAGCGGTGTCGAGCAGTCCGCCACCGGCCTCACCGCGGGCAGCACCTACCTGCTGGCCGGCTGGGCCAAGGTCGCGAACGGAAGTGAGCAGGTCGCCGTCGGTGTGAAGAGCTTCGGCGGCACCGAGACCTACCTGCGCACCTCCAGCACCGCCTACTCCCAGCAGCCGATCTTCTTCACCACCGGCAGCACCAACACCTCGGCCGCGGTCTACTGCTACAAGGACGCGGGCTCCTCGGCCGGCTATTGCGACGACTACACCCTGATCAAGCTCTCCTGACGGCACACGGCCCTCAAGGAGAATCCTTTCCCCACGGTGGGCGGGCCGGGATCACCCGGCCCGCCCACCCGACCCACGTCAGGAGCACCGGTACGGAGGGCCGACCATGCGGGACGTTCCGGCGGCGAGCAGTCCTCATCGCCGCCGTCACCGGCCAAGCACTGCAGTGGTACGGCCCGGGAACCGGCAAGTGAAACGAGGCCGAGCGCCGGCCGCTCCGAGGATGCGCGACATCCCTCCCCTGGCAGGCGCGCACTGCACCGGACGTCCTGTGCGCTCGCGAAGGTTCTCCGAGCTGGATCTCCGGCCCGGTCGAGCCGAACCCAGAGACCGTTTTCACGCGCAGTGCCTGCCGGCCCTTTCTCGAAGCCGTGCCCAGAGCGTGCCCGTAAGACCGGTCAACCACGGTCAGCAACGGTGCCATCCTGTGCGCTCGGGCGCCTGGCCATACCACATACGCCCAGGCCAGAAGGCATCCGGCTCTGCAAGCGCCGTCGCTTCCCAAGCTGAGAGCGCGAGTTCGATTCTCGTCACCCGCTCCATGATGAAACCCCAGGTCAGTGGCCTGGGGTTTGTTTGTTGTCTAGATCAATTTGAGGGTGACGTGCCCTTCGCGTGCCCTAAGTCGCAGCCAGGCGCCCCCAGCGGACCCCTCGGCCGCCAATTCACACAGGACAAACGCCAGACCATCTCAAATCCTGAGACTATTCTTCAGTGACCTGGGTCGGATTCCTCCGCTGGGACATCCGTGCCGGCCGCCTCCCCCGGATGGGGAATCTGATCCTCGTCCGAGCCCAGGCGGCTGAATGAAGCCAGCGACGGGATGTCGGGGGCAGGCCGGCGGAAGTGCGCGCCAATTCAGTCCTGGAGCGTGCGCGCCAGTCGCCCGGAGCTGGGGGTGATGTCCCGCTGAGAGGCGGTCATCCTGCTCAGGGCACGGAAGCTGACCGAGTCGGCCGTCAGATCGGCGACCTCCTCCGCGCCGAAGAAGGAAGGCGGGAACTCCAGCGCTGTCGCAAGCGCCTCCAACGACGGAGGGCTAGGAGTGGCCCGTCCGCTCTCGAAGTCGGACAGCCTGCGTGGCGTCGGGCCGGCCATCTGGGCGAGTCGGGTGACGGTCAGTCCTCGGCGCTTGCGCGCCAGGACTAGCCGGGATGCCATGTCAGGGCCAGCGGCTGCGCCCGGCGCCGGCTTCCGCGGTGCTTCGACATATCGAAGTCGACGGCTCACCGCCGGTTCGTGATCTGGTCCAGAGTCGGCGTCTTTGCCGGCCACTTGCCCTTCGGCATCCCGTTTCCCCAGGTCAGCTCCCCAGGTCAGCTCCGCGGTGGAGGTCACGCACCGAAGCGGAATATCCAGCACGGAGCTACCACTTGCGGACATGCGGTTCTCATCCGCGCCGTCCCGGAACGGTCCCCGCACGGGAGCGCGATCCCGGCGCAAGCGGACTCGGACGGCGGTGCCCCTGTGCCGGGTGTGTCACTCGGCCCTGATGTCGTCCACGTACACGATGCCCTTGGTCGCCGCGCCGCTCCCGTGGACGAGGTACAGATGGAACGCCGTCACCTTGGCGAGATGAGCCGCGTCAAGCACGGCTCCGGCGTTCGCAGTGTCCCAGGGAGCGGGCCCGAACTCGCTGAAGGGTGCCCTGACCTCCTGCCCGCTCGTGTCGGACAGCGGAACCTGGTACCAGAAATCAACTCCGTCGGCGACGATCTGGAGCGCCCCGCCGTTTGCGGAACCGTCGCCCCGCAGCCACAGCGCAAGGGACGTGAAGGCGGACCAGTCCGCGTCGACCGGCTTGCCTGTGCCGGTGTACTCGGCGCCCGTGAAGTCGTACGCGTAGGCCAGTCCGTAGGAGCCCGAGGACTTGTGGTCGGCCGAGAGGCTGAGGGTGTGGGAGTTGACGTGGATGTACGCCTCGCTCAGGGCTACGTCGTCTCCGGCGTATCCCTCGAAGTCGTCGACCCAGCCGACCGGCAGCGGGGCGACCTCACCGAGGAGGACCACGGCCGAATCGGTGAGCGTCTTGCCGTCCACCCGCGCGCTCACGGTGAGGGTCACGGAGCGCTTGTTCCGCAAGGCCGGGGCGATCGACCAGTCGCCCGAGTAGAAGCCGTCGGCGTCGAGGCACAGCGCTCTGGCGCGTCCGCCGTTCACGGAGTAGGTGACGCGGCTCGCCCTCGCGGGCGTGACACGCACCCGGACGGTGGTCTCGGAGGCCGTCACGCGCTGTCGGTCCGTGGGGGTCACGAGGTGTATGAACGGGGCGTTCCTGACAGCGGTGGTGCGAGCGGAGTACACCCCTCGGAGATCGGCGGCGAACAGGGTGTAGGGATCCTGGTGGTAGGCGACGAAGTCCGGCAGCAGGACGTGGCCCGGGTACGGCACATAAGCGCGCTTGGTGCCTCCGAAGTTGGCCCAGGTGAGCATGTACGTCATCTGACGGGCCAGCGGGTCCGCCTGGATGGCCTGCGACAGCCGGGTGAACCACTGCGGGTCGCGGGCCTCGGTACCGCCCTCTCCGAACTCGGTGAAGGCCGGCACCTTGCCCCGCTCGTTCGCCAGCCGGACCACCATCGCCAGGTCCTTCACCAGCCCGTCCAGCCACGGGGTCGGCCCGGCGTTCTCGTCGTAGGAGTCGTAGCCGAGGATGTCGACGAAACGGTCGCCCGGATAGGTCTTCAGGTAGCCGGTCGGGTCGCCTCCGAAATTTGAGTTGGGCGAGTAGGCGTAGAGCAGGTTGTGGACGCCTCTGGTGTCGCGCAGGTACTCGACGGTGTAGCGGAACAGCTCGATGAAGTCGGCCGAGGTGGTGTGGCCGGCGCCCCACCAGAACCAGCCTCCGTTGTTCTCGTGGAAGGGGCGGAAAATGACCGGGATCGCGGTGCCGTCCGGCCGCCGCGCGCCCTTGACCGCCTTCGCGATGCGGTCGAGGAAGGCGTTGAAGTTTGCGTGCTTCGCACCTCCGGGGAGGATCTGGCCGGCCACCCGGCCCGTTGTGTCGTAGAAGTTCCCGCCGGTGACGAAGTTCGGCATGTGGGCGCTGAGGGTGTTGATCCCGCCGCGTGCGTCCCCCTGCCGGATGCACCGGCTGAGCGCGGCGATGTTCTCGGCTTCGGTTCCGTCCTGGACGCCGGGGCGTTCGTCGCCGTCGAGGATGAGGGTGTCCCAGCCGAAGACCGCGGGGTAGTCGCCCACCGCCGCCCTGGTGTCGGACGCCTGGCCGTCGGGAGTGGTGAAGGTGAAGCCGTAGGTGAGGTCGTGCTGGTGACCGAACAGGATGCCCTCGCCCTGCTGTCGCTTCAGGTACGCGAACAGCGCGCGGGTGGCGGGGGTCGCCTTGTCGTCGACGATCCGGACCGGCGTCGGCGTGCCGGCGGGCGCCGTGGGGGAGGTCGCCGCGGAGGCCACCGGTATTCCGGCGCCCGCTGCCATGGCGACCGTGGCGCCGATGAGGACGAAGGTGCGACGGTCCATGGGAGGGTTGGGCATGTACGTCTCCTTTGACGTGGCGATCTCTCACCAGGGGGAGCGGCTCACTGGGGTCACGTGCACCGCTCCAGGGCGGGTGTCATGGGCCGGGAGCCCCCGTCGGCTGCGCCGCGCGCCGACGGGCATGGTGGCGGTCGCCGGGTCGGCTGCGGGCCAAAGGGGCGTCCTGGTCAGGGACCTCCGCAACGCACGACACTCGTGTGATTCAAGTGACGCTACTTGACTGGAGATTCAGGAGGAAGGAAAGAGCCTGGCCCTGTCTCGACCAAGTCGCCTCATGCGGACGGAGGTTGATGATCGACCACCCGGATCCGTTCGCCGATTCACCAGGCGGGCAAGCAACAAAGGTTGGGGCCGACAGGTCAACAGGCGCTTCTTGTCTGCCATGCCTCGCGAGCACCTCGCTGCGCGCCTGGCGGGACTTCGCGGAGCCACGCGCGCACCTCGGCGCGATGCCTTGGGCCAGCCTCCGCTGGTGCTTCGCCGTAGAGTGCAGATAGATCAGCTGGGCCCGCTCCGACGACTGACCGGCGCGGACCATGGGGTCCTTCAAGCTTGGCGCCCGTGTCGGCGGCCACGGTGTTGCCGGTGTGGAGCGGGCCGCGCCCTCCGGTGACCCGCTCGACTGCAAGGCCCGTTGCCGGAGGGTGTCGTCGCCACCTCGGGCTCACCTTCTCGGGGTGCCCGCCCGACCATCGGTGTCCTGAAAGACAGTGTGCTCGCGCGAAGGCGCCCCGAGCCGGACATTCCCACGAGCCGAGCTGGGCTCAGAGCCCGTTCGCGCAAGGGCCCTGCCGGACGCTTCCTGAAGCCGTGCCCACAGCGTGCCCGTAAGAGTGGACAACAACGGTCAACAGCGGTGCGATCCGACGACAAGACCGCCCCAGCGGAACGCCATCCGCGCCGGTCAGAGCCGTAAGGCCCATTCAAGCGCCGGCGCTTCCCAAGCTGAGAGCGCGAGTTCGATTCTCGTCACCCGCTCCACGAATAAGGCCCAGGTCAGAGACCTGGGCCTTATTGCTGTCCGTCGCGATCAGCGATCGTGTGCCAGATTCGTGTCAGAACGCTGATCGCCGGGGCTGGCGGCTGGCTCTTCCGGCACGGCAGCAGCTTCCTGCTGGCGCCGGCGGCGTCCCTGCGGCGAAGGCCGGCCGGCTCTTCCGGCCGCATCGGACCGTACGCGCCGAGGGAGGCACGCCGCGACTGACAAGACGACGACGTCAACCGGCACCTGGGTGGCATGATCACCGCGTTGGACCTCCGCTACCCCATGAGCGACGACCACCCGCTGACCGGCCGCCGGGTCCCCGACGTCGATCTGAAGACCGGTGACGGCCGGCGCCGCGTCTTCGAACTGCTGCGCACCGCGCGCCCCGTGCTGCTCGACCTCCGCGGTGACACCGCACTGGCGGCCACGGCCGAGAGCTGGGCCGATTGCGTCGACCTCGTCGAGGCCCGGTCCACGACCGACCACTGGCCCGTGCGGCCGTGGATCACCTCGACCAGCACCGCCGCCGAGGTGATCACGGGCAGGTCCGCGTCACGAGCCGCCGTCAGCCACTCGCGGATTCCCCGATCACGCTGTACGGCCTTCGCCAGGCCCCCGCTGTCCAGGACCAGGGCACCGCTCACGCGGCCGCCCCGGCAAATCTGGCGACGACCCGTCCCGCGCCCCTCAGAAGACGTGGATCGGGATTTCGGCGGGGGCGTCGAGGAGTTCGGAGATCTCGTCGTCCAGGCGGACCAGGGTGATGGAGGCACCGGCCATGTCGAGCGAGGTGCAGTACTCGCCCACATAGCTGCGGTCGATCTCGATGCCTCGCTCGGCCAGCTGTTTGTGGGCCCGGCCGTACACGAGGTACAGCTCGCCGATCGGCGTGCCGCCGAGGCCGTTGACCATCAGCGCGACGTGGTCCCCCGAGGAGTACGGCAGGTCGTCCACGACCGCGCTGACGAGCTCGCTCACCATCGTGTCCGCCGACTGGAGTTTCTCCCGCTTCCGGCCCGGCTCGCCGTGGATGCCCACGCCCATCTCGATCGCGTCGTCCGGCAGGTCGAAGAGCGGGGAGCCCTTCGCCGGGGGTGTGCAGGCGGTCAGTGCCATGCCCATGGAGCGGGCGACGGAGTTGACCTTCTCGCCGATCCGCTGGACCTCGTCCAGATCCGCGCCCCGCTCGGCGGCCGCGCCGACCGCCTTCATCACGAAGAAGTTGCCCGCCACGCCTCGTCGGCCGACGGTGAACGTCGAGTCCTGTACGGCCACGTCGTCATCGATGAAGAGGGTACGGACGTTCAGCCCGTCGGCCTCGGACAGCTCCTCGGCCATCTCGAAGGCCATCCGGTCCCCGGTGTAGTTGTTGACCAGGAGCAGAACGCCCTTGGGGGAGGCGACCAGCTTGACTGTCTCGTAGACCGAGTCGGCCGGCGGCGCGGCGAACACGTCGCCGGGGCAGGCCGCATCGAGCATTCCCCTGCCGACGCTCATCACATGCGCCGGCTCGTGACCGGACCCGGAGCCCTGGACGATGGAGACCTTGTTCTCCTGCGGGGTGTCGGCACGCATGATCAGGTTGTGCTCGGGGACGTACTTCAGCGTGTCCGGGTTGGCCAGGGCCAGCCCTTCCAGCATCTGCGGAACGTAGTCCTGCGGGTCGTTGACGAACTTCTTCATGGCGTCGCTCCTTCGCGTCGCTCGTGTGCGTCCCACTCGTCGGCGATGCGCTCCGCCATGACCGCAACGGCCACCGCGCCAGGGTCCGGCGAACCGATGCTGCGCTCGCCCGTGTAGCTCTGGCGTCCGCGTCGGGCCTGCATGGGTGTCGTCGCGTCGGCCGCGGTACGGGCCGTCACGGCGGCCAGCCGGGCGAGTTCCGCCGGGCCGGACCCCGGTCCGCCCTCGGCCAACCGCTGTTCCAGGGCGTCGGTCATCGGTATCAGCGCGTCCAGCAGCGTCTTGTCTCCGAGGTCGGACCTGCCGCGCGCCTTGATGCCCTCGGCCGCGGCCCGCAGCATCGCGACCGCGTCCGTGGCGACCAAGTCCGTCCGGTCCTTCACAGCCCCGGACGCCCGCAGCAGGGCGGTGCCCCAGAGCGGCCCTGATGTGCCGCCGACACGCTTGGAGACCACCAGGGCGACCTTCTTCAGGAACTCCGCCGGCGAGTCGGACACGAGGGTGTCCCAGTCGGCGAGCACGATCTCGAAGCCGCGGGCAAGCGAGTACCCGAAGTCCCCGTCACCCGCGACGGCGTCGAGGTCACCGAAGGCCCTTTCGTTGTCCACCGCGGTCTGTGCGATGGTCCGGACGACGAAGGCGAGGTCACCCGTGGATGTCGATGGCGATGTCATGGTTCTCCTGACTTCGACGACAATGACTTCGGCGGCATCAGTCCGTACGGGAGGCCGGGCCTGCGGACGCGGTGAGCAGGGCGGCCAGGTCCGCGAGGACCACCCAGCGCCCCGGGCGGGCGCCGAGCGGATCGCTCAGCACCCTGGCGGGAACCTCCCGCGGTGCCGGATCGCCGAGCGACGTGACCACCAGCGAGGCCCCGGTGAAATCCTCCTCCCCGGTGTAGGCGCTGGTCGTGACTGCGCAGGTAAGCCCGGCGCCCAGAGCGGCCAGCAGGCCGTTGCGGCTGTCCTCGATCACGACGGCGTGCTCAGGATCGAGGCTGAGCCGGTCGACGGCGAAGGCGTAGATGTCCGGGGCCGGCTTCTTCCGCTGGACCACATCCCCGGCGAAGACGCTGAAGCCGGCGGTCAGCTCGGGTCCCATGGCGAGTTCGAGCACGCTGCGGACGGACGGCTCCGCGGAGGTGGAGGCGACCGCGAGCGTCCACCCGGCCTCGTGGGCCTCCTCGGCGACCCGCCGCACACCGGGCCTGGGCGGGATGTCCCCGTCTCGGATGATCCCGGTGTAGATCTCGGTCTTGCGGCGGTGCCAGCGGGCGACCTGCTCGTCGAGTGCCTCCTGGTCGGTGGGCAGACCGGCCGCGGCGACAAAGTCGGGGGTCAGCAGGGTCCGCATCCGTTCCTTGCCGCCGCCGACCTTCAACTTTTCCGCGTACTCCGCGTCGCTCCACCGTACGGGCAGGCCGAATTCCTCGAAGGTCTGGTTGAACGCGGGCAGGTGTCCGTCGCGTTCGGTGTCGGCGAGGACGCCGTCGCAGTCGAAGATGAGCCCGGGCATGTCTCAGCCCGCCCGCCCGGCGCTGCCGAAGAGCCTCATAAGGGAACCGGCCAACTCGATGACGTCCTGGCGGACGGCCCGGAAGAGCGACGGCGGATCCCACTTCTGCCGCTGCGCCGCCGTTTCGAGGAAGGCCAGGTTCGACTTCATGTACGTCTCCTTGAGGGCGGTCGAGATGTTGACCTTCGCGCATCCCCGGGAGATCAGGTCGTGGAACTGCTCGTCGGACAGTCCGCTGCCGCCGTGCAGCGCGATCGGCACGGGATGGGCCGCCACGATGTCGGACACGCGCTGGGCGTCGAGCACCGGCGCCCGCTTGTACGACCCGTGGGCGTTCCCGATCGCCGGTGCGAACACGTCGACCCTGGTGGTCCGCAGGAAGTCCAGCGCGACCGCGAGGTCCTGCCGCTCGGCGGCGGTGTCGGTGCCGACGCCGTCCTCCACGCCAATGATCGACTCGATCTCGCCCTCCACCGCGGCCCCGTGGGCGCGGGCTTCCGCGACGACCTCGACGGTCTGCCGCATGTTCTCCTCGACCGGGAGGGTGGAGGCGTCGAAGAGCACCGAGTTCCATCCGCGTCGCAGGCACTCGGTGATGACCTCGCGTTCCGGGCAGTGGTCGAGGTGCAGGGTGACGGGCACCTCGATGCCTGCGGTCATCGCGGTCCACATGGCGTAGAGCACGTCGCTGCCGATGGACCTGACCGTCTTCACGGAGGTCTGCACGATCAGCGGCGACGCGTTCTCCACCGCGGCCGCGAGCACGGCCTCCAGCGTCAGGTCGTTGAACACGTTGATCGCCGGTACGGCGTAGCGCTCGTCGAAGGGCGCGGAGAGAATCTCGGTCAGCGGTGTCACACCCACGGGCGCCTCCACGTTTTCCGCCCCTTCTCCATTTCACGCCCGAGGTCCGAGCCCCGCCACTTGTCACCGGAGTGCCCGCGGCCCCGACGGGACCTGTTCGGCCCGGCCCTGCTCAGCGGTGTCCGGGTGACACCTCCCCAGCCGCTCCGGAGGGGCTCAGAGCGCCTTCAGGAGGTCCTCGCGTGAGGCCGGCCACTGGTCGAAGGTGAGCCGCCCGGGGTTGATCGAGCTGACCACGTCGAGGTCCCGGCCGCAAACACCTCCAGCGCCCTCTTCTCCCAGTTCGGGGCCACGACATCGGCGGCAGCGATCAGCACCACAGGTACGCCCTCGCCGAGCTGGGCGTAGTTTCACCGACGACTATGTGCTCGAGATGCCCTACGCCAAGCCCCAGCCCCGGCGGATCGAGGGCCGAGCGGCCGCGACGGAATTCGCACGCCAGGCGTTCCGCGTGTTCCGGATCGAGATGACGATCACCGACGTGCACGAGCTGGCCGACGGGGATCTGATCGCCAACCTCGACCTCTGAGTGCCGGCACCCGGCATGTGCAGTCGCGACGTACATTCCAGATCAGCTTTTTGTTGCGAGACGGGAACAGGAGCATCCATCTCTCGCAGGGCCCCCTCCCGAGCGAGTGAAGCCGAGCGTCGGGGGAGTCGGCGGCCGACGACAACGCCGCTGGGGGTGCTCCTTTTCGAGGGGAGTGCAGGTCAGTGCCCGCAACGCCGAGGTGATCGTGCTGACACCCCCCTGACGGCGCCAGGGGCGAACCTCTCGCCCCCGGCGCTCACGGCCCGTCAGTCGTATCCGGCGTCGGCGCCTGCCGTCCCATCGTGCTCGCCCGCGGGATGAGCCGGTACGGCGCCCGGATCTCCATGCCGGGGACCGGTGTCGAGCTGCCGATCCGCTTGAGCAGGCGCTCCACGGCCGTCTCGGCTATCACGTCCTTGGCCGGCGAGATCGTGGTGACGGGCGGGTTCGAATAACGGGCGTCCTCGATGTCGTCGTAGCCGACGATCGCGACGTCCTCCGGGACGCGCAGTCCGCGTGCGGCCAACGTGTGCAGGGCGCCAAGGGCGATCAGGTCGCTGTAGCAGAAGACCGCGTCCGGCGGTTCCTCGAGGTCGAGCAGGTGTGCCATGGCGGTGGCGCCGTCGGAGCGGTTGAAGCGGGGGGTGCATATGACGTACTCCTCGCGCACGGGCACGCCGGCGCGCTCATGGGCCAGGCGGAAGCCCAGGGTGCGCAGCTGGGCGGCCTCGCCGGTGCGGTACGGCTGGTCGCCGATCGCGGCGACGCGGCGCCTGCCGAGGCCGAGCAGGTGCTCGGTGGCCTCTCGGGAGGCGGCGACGTCGTCGATGCCGATGTGGTCGAAGCCGCCGTCGCTGACCCGCTCACCGAGCACGACGAGCGGGAGGCTCGCGTCGCGCTCGGACAGGTCGGGCTGGGCCAGGCCCAGCGGGCTGAAGATGACGCCGTCGAAGAGCAGCTGCTGGGAGCCACGGGTCAGGAACGCCTTCTCGTGTTCCGCGTCGCCGTCGGTCTGGTCGATCAGGACGTTGTAGCCCTGCACCCTGGCCGCACGGATGATGCCCTGCAGCAGTTCGGCGAAGTAGGGCGTGTCCAGGTACGGAACCACCACCGCGATCTGGCCCGAGCGCCCGGAGGCGAGGTTGCGGGCCAGCACGTTGGGCCGGTAGCCGAGCTCGTCGACGGCCTGCTGCACCCGCGCGCGAGTGGCCTCGGAGACCGGCGCATAGCCGTTGACCACGTTGGACACGGTGCGGCTCGAGACCCCGGCCAGCGCCGCGACGTCGCGGAGTGTGACGCCATTCGCCATACGGTCACCTTCGTTCCGGAGGGGCAATGTGGAAAGTTTCGCTGAAGCTCTTGCAGCGTGGCAATCCCTCGGTTAACACTTTTGCAGCGCTGCAGAGCCTAGCAGGGGTGGCCCGAGTGGATGATCGGGTACTGCTCCCTCTCGCGATGGGGCGCAGTCCGTCGACGGCTGTGCCGTGCCCGGTCAAGGGTGCGTCATCGCCGGAGCCGGGCGCAGGTCCGAGGTGGCGCCGCGCCACGGACCGGATCCCCGGGAGTACTCGCGGGGAACGATCAGCAGGAGCCGCAGTGACACCAGTGACCGCTTCCCGTTCGGCAGCCGTCCTCCCCCGGACAGGGCGCCCGTCCTTACTCGCCGTACTCTGACGGCGCCCGTCTCTTTGTGTCCGGCATCTCGAACTCCGTTCGGGATACGCCGTGTTCCCGTGCGGGCCCACGGTGCCTGCCGACCCGGGCCGTACCGGCCCCTCCCCACTCCCCTCGTCGTCACGTACGCCCACCCCGCCGCGTCCGCCGACGTCCGCCCGCCCGGATCCCGGGCGGACACCACCTGAGTCCCGTCCGCCAGGCGATCGGCGGCGGCCCGCACCCAGCCGCCGCACCCGCCGGCGGCCAACGCCCCGACGCCCGGGCCTTCGTACCGCGCCGCCGTTCCCCTGCTCCGAGCCCCGCTCTTCACTCGGGAGGGCGGTACCTCCCCATACCTCCCTCTTCTGCCTGCTCTCAGGCACCTCACCCAGGAGAAAGCCATGTCGTCCACCAGAAAGCCCCGTTCCCTGCGCCGTACCGCGGTCGCGGCCACCTCCGCCGCCCTCGCCGGCGTTCTCCTCGCGGCCTGCGGCTCCGGCGGCACCAGCGGCTCCGGCGGCACGCAGAGCGGCCCCGTGCACATCAAGGTCTGGGCCTGGTACCCGCAGTTCAAGCAGGTCGTGGACCAGTTCAACAAGACGCACAAGGACGTCCAGGTCGACTGGGTGCAGGCCGGTGTGGGCCAGGACGAGTACACCAAGCTGAAGACCACGCTGAAGGCGGGCCAGGGCGCCCCGGACGTCGTGATGCTGGAGTTCCAGGAGCTGCCGACCATCCAGCTCAGCAAGGGCCTGCTGGACATGGGCAAGTACGGCGCGAACGCCGACAAGGGCAACTACGTGGACTGGGCCTGGAACCAGGCTTCCGACGGCGACCACGTGTACGCCATCCCGGTCGACGGCGGCCCGATGGCGATGATGTACCGGGCCGACCTCTTCAAGAAGTACCACCTGAAGGTCCCCACGACCTGGGCGGAGTACAAGGAGGAGGCCGCCAAGCTGCACAAGGCCGACCCGAAGGCGTTCATGACCGACTTCGGCAGCGACGAGACGGCCGGCGGCTGGCGCCAGGGCCTGATGTGGCAGGCGGGCTCCCGCCCCTACACCTACTCGGCCAGCAAGCTGCCGAACATCGGGGTCAACCTGAACGACGCCGGGGCCAAGAAGGTGTACGACTACTGGGGCGACCTGGTGAAGAACAAGCTGGTCGACACCCAGTCGTACGCCACCACGGACTTCTACAACGGCCTCAGCACCGGCAAGTACGCCACCTACATCGCGGCCGGCTGGGGTCCGGGTTACCTCTCCAGCGTCGCCAAGAAGACCTCCGGCAAGTGGCGGGTGGCCCCGCTGCCGCAGTGGACGGCGGGTGGCAACGCCCAGGGTGACTGGGGTGGTTCGAGCTTCTCGGTGACCTCGCAGACCAAGCACCCCAAGGAGGCCACCGAGGTCGCCCGGGAGCTCTTCGGCACCTCGCAGGCGGCCTGGAAGATCGGCATCGACCAGGCCTACCTCTTCCCGCTGTCCAAGCCGATCCTCAACGGCTCGTACTTCGGCGACAAGAAGTACGACTTCTTCGGCGGCCAGCAGATCAACAAGGTGTTCGTGCCCGCCGCGAACGGAATCGGGACCTTCGACTGGAGCCCGTTCCAGGACTTCGCCTACAACACCGACACCAGTGAGGTGGGCAAGGCCCTCCAGGGCCAGACCGACTGGTCCGCCGTGAACGACAACGTCCAGAGCCAGGTGACCTCCTACGCGGCCAAGCAGGGATTCAAGGTCAGCAAGTAACCGGCCCGAGTCCCCCAGTCACCACCGCCCCCGCCGGCGCCCCGCGCCTGGCACGTCCGCCGCCGGCGGGGGCCGCACGACCGCAAGGAGATGTGATGAGCCTGCTCCGACAGCAGGGATCCACCGTGACGGCGCCGCCAAGTACCGCCCCCGCGAAGGGGCTTCACGCCCCCGCTGGGGGTCGGCGCACCGGCGGGCTGTCCGCCCGCACCCGGCACAAGGGCATGGGCCTGCTGCTGATCAGCCCGTTCCTCCTGCTCTTCCTGGCCTTCCTGGTGGCCCCGCTGAGCTACGCCTTCTGGCTCAGCCTCAGGACCTCCACCCTGGTCGGCGGCGACCACTTCAGCTGGTTCGCCAACTACCAGCAGACCTTCACCGACCCGCACTTCCTCTCCGGCGTGCGCCGGGTGGCCGTCTTCGGTGTGGTGCAGATCCCGGTGATGCTCGGCTTCGCCCTGCTCGGCGCGCTGATCATCGACGAGGTCACCAGCCGCCTCGCCAAGGTCTTCCGGATGACCCTGTTCATGCCGTACGCCGTGCCCGCGGTGATCGGCGCGCTGATGTGGGGCTTCCTGTACAGCCCGACCTTCGGCCCGGTGAACTCGATCAGCAACTCGCTGGGGCTGGGCAAGGTCGACCTGCTTTCGCACACTCTGATGCTGACCTCGCTCGGCAACATCGTGACCTGGCAGTGGACCGGCTACAACATGATCGTCCTGTACGCCGCTCTCCAGGGCCTGCCCCGCGAGGTGTACGAGGCGGCGAAGCTCGACGGCGCCGGCCAGGTGCAGACGGCCCTGCGCATCAAGATCCCGATGATCTCCTCGGCGATGGTGCTCGCGCTGATGTTCACCATCATCGGCACCCTGCAGTTCTTCACCGAGCCGCGGGTCCTGGAGAAGACCGCCTCCTCGGTGATCACGCCGGACTACACGCCCAACCTCTACGCCTACAACCTGGCGTTCCAGTACTCGGAGTTCAACTACTCCGCCGCCATCTCCTTCTCCCTCGGAGCGGTGGTCTTCATCGGCTCCTACTTCTTCCTGTTCGCCACACGCAAGAGGAGCGGACTGAAGTGACGACCGCCGCAGCCCCCGCCCCCGCCGTCACCGCCCCGGCCGCCCGCCGCGAGTCCGGCGCCCGTGGACGCGTCACCGTCAACGTGGTGATGGTGGCGATGATCCTCTACTTCCTGATGCCGTTCTGGTGGCTGGTCGTCGCCGCCACCAAGGACAACGACGCGCTGTTCTCCACCGCGGCCCTGTGGTTCCACTCACCGGGCTCCTTCTTCACCAACCTCCAGCAGCTGTTCACCTACAACGACGGCGAGTACCTGCGCTGGATGGGCAACACCGCCGTCTACGCCGGCGTGAGCGGGGTGGGTGCCACCGCCGTGGCGACCCTCGCGGGCTATGCCTTCGCCAAGTACCGCTTCCCCGGCCGGAACCTGCTCTTCTCCAGCCTCCTCGGCGCCATCATGGTGCCCGCCACCGCGCTGGCCATCCCCACCTATCTGCTGCTGAGCAAGGTCGAGCTGACCAACACCATGTGGGCGGTCATCCTGCCCCAGCTGCTCAACCCGTTCGGCGTCTACCTGGTGCGGGTGTACGTGCAGGAGTCCCTGCCGGACGAGCTGCTGGAGGCGGCCCGCATGGACGGAGCCGGCGAGATGCGCGTGCTGTGGTCGGTGGCGCTGCCGACCCTGAAGCCGGCGCTCGTCACCGTGCTGCTGTTCTCCATGGTCGGCACCTGGAACAACTTCTTCCTGCCGCTGGTGATGCTCAACAACGACAAGCTGTTCCCGCTCACCGTCGGCCTGCAGTCCTGGTACGAGGGCGCGATGATCCAGTCCGGCGCCAACGCGCTGTTCACCCTCGTCATCGCGGGTTCCCTGGTGGCGATCCTGCCGCTCATCGTCACCTTCCTCCTCCTCCAGCGGTACTGGCGCGGCGGGTTGACCGTCGGAAGCCTCAAGTGAGCCCAGCCTTCCCCTTCTTCTCGCCCACCTCCCGGAGCGACCTTCATGCTGCACGCCTCCCTGACCGTCGACCCCGCCTTCCGCGTCGCCGACGTGCAACCCCGTACCTTCGGCTCGTTCGTCGAGCACATGGGCCGCTGCGTCTACACCGGCATCTACGAGCCCGGCCACCCGTACGCCGATGAGGACGGCCTGCGCCGTGACGTCCTGGACCTGGTGCGCGAGCTGGGGGTGACCAGCGTGCGCTATCCCGGCGGCAACTTCGTCTCCGGCTTCCGCTGGGAGGACAGCGTCGGCCCGGCGGCCGAGCGCCCCACCCGCCTCGACCTCGCCTGGCACAGCACCGAAACCAACGCCTTCGGTCTGCACGAGTTCCACCGCTGGGCCGAGAAGGCCGGCGTCGAGCCCATGATGGCCGTCAACCTCGGCACCCGGGGCGTCGCGGAGGCCCTGGACCTGCTGGAGTACTGCAACCACCCGGGCGGGACCGCGTGGTCCGACCAGCGGATCAAGAACGGCGCCCCCGACCCCTTCGGCATCCGCATGTGGTGCCTGGGCAATGAGATGGACGGCCCCTGGCAGACCGGCCACAAGACCGCCGCCGAGTACGGCCGCCTCGCCGCCGAGACCGCCCGGGCCATGCGCATGGTCGACCCCGGGCTGGAACTGGTCGCCTGCGGCAGCTCCAGCTCCTCGATGCCGACCTTCGGCGCCTGGGAGGCCACCGTCCTGGAGGAGGCCTACGACCAGGTCGACTACATCTCCTGTCACGCCTACTACGAGGAGCTCGACGGCGATATCGGCAGCTTCCTGGCCTCCGGCGTCGACATGGACCACTTCGTGGAGTCGGTCGTCGCCACTGCCGACCACGTACGGGCCAAGCTGGGCCGCAAGAAGCGGATCAACCTCTCCTTCGACGAGTGGAACGTCTGGTACAACACCCGTTTCGAGGCGCAGGGAAAGCCTGCCGATTGGGCCGTGGCCCCGCGGGTCATCGAGGACCAGTACAACGTCGCCGACGCCGTGGTGGTCGGCGGGCTGCTGATCAGCCTGCTGCGGCACAGCGACCGGGTCACCGCCGCCTGCCTGGCCCAGCTCGTCAACGTCATCGCGCCCATCCGCAGCGAACCCGGCGGCCCGAGCTGGCGGCAGACCACGTTCCACCCCTTCGCCCAGGCGGCCCGCCACGCGCGCGGGACCGTTCTGCGGGTCGAGCCGGTCGCGCCGACGTATGAGACGAAACGTTTCGGCGGGGTCTCGGTCGTCGACGCCGTGGCTACGCACCTCGCGGAGGCGGACGGCGCCGACGAACTCACCGTCTTCGCCGTCAACCGTCACCAGAGCGAGGACGTCGAACTCGCCCTCGACCTGAGGGCGTTCCCCGGCTACGCGCCCGTCGAGCACTCGGTGCTGAGCGACCCGGACACCCGCGCCGTCAACACCCAGGCCGACCCCGACCGGGTCCGCCCGTACGCCGCCGAGACGGGGCTCGTCACCGACGGCCTTTTCGCCGCGACCCTGCCGCCCGTCTCCTGGAACGTCATCCGGCTGCGCCGCGCCGGCTGACACCCCCGAAGCCCCGCCGCTCCCACCCCCTCCCCCAGGAGCGGCGGAGCCCGCACCACCCCCTCTTCCGGACATTCGTTGGGAGCCGCCCATGTCCACCACCAGGGAAGGCGCCATGCACCGCGCCGCCCCCCGCACCCAGGCGATCACCCTGCTGCTGGCCCTGCTCGCAGCCGCCGTCGCCCTCGTCCTGCCCGCCTCCGGCCAGGCGCACGCGATATCGCGCGCGTCCCAGACGATGTACACCTCACCGTCGACCGCCCCGTCGCCCGGCGCGCTCTACCCGCGCGCCGTGCGCCTGCAGTACAGCGGTGCGTCCAACGGCAACCTGCTGGCCACGTTCGAGCAGTACAGCTCGGGCACCCCGGTCTTCCCGATCTATCGCAGCACCGACAACGGCAACAGCTGGACGCAGATCTCCAGCATCACCGACACCCACAACGGCTTCGGCATGCGCTACCAGCCGCAGCTGTACGAACTGCCCACGCAGATCGGCAACTTCCCGGCCGGCACGATCCTCGCCGCGGGCAACTCCATCCCTAACGACCTGTCCTCGACCGAGCTGGACCTGTACGCCAGCACCGACCACGGCATGACCTGGTCGTTCGTCAGCGCCATCGCCCAGGGCGGCAGGGCCGACGTCACCAACGGCGAGACCCCGGTGTGGGAGCCGTTCCTGATGGTGTCCGGCTCCAAGCTGATCGTGTACTACTCCGACCAGCGTGACCCCAACCACGCCCAGAAGATCGTCCACCAGACCACCACCGACGGCATCACCTGGTCCTCGGTCGTGGACGACGTGGCCATGCCGACCTACACCAACCGCCCCGGCATGCCGGTCGTCGCGCAACTGCCCAACGGCAACTACGTGATGACGTACGAGTACGGGGGCGCGCCCGAAGCCAACTTCGCGGTCTACTACAAGATCTCCTCCGACCCCGAGGCGTTCGGCTCCGTCACCGGCACCGTCCTGAGGTCCACCGACGGGTACGTGCCCACCAGCGCGCCGTTCATCACCTGGCTTCCCACCGGCGGTCCCAACGGCACCCTGGCGGTCAGCGGCCAGAGCACCACCGACCTCTTCCTGAACACGCAGAACGGCGCGGCGGGCGCCTGGACGCGCATCGCCTCCACCGTCCCCCGCGGCTACAGCCGCGGCATGGTACCCCTCGCCGACGGCCACAGCCTGGAAATCTTCAGCGCGGGCGTGGTCAGCAACACCGTCGAGAACCCGGTCACCTACGGCACGATCGACCTGGGCGGCGGCATCTCCGACGGTGCCACCTACACCATGTCCAACGCCAACAGCCACCTGATGCTGACCATCGTGGGCGGCTCCACCACCAACGGCGTCAACGCCACCCAGCAGAACGCCGACAACGCCACCGACCAGAAGTGGAAGTTCGTCCAGCAGCCATCGGGCTACTTCAAGATCTTCAACGTGGCCAGCGGCAAGCTCCTGGGCGTGCAGAACGCGTCCACCGCCAACGGCGCCAAGGTCCTGCAGTGGGACGACAACGGCACCCTCGACCACGAGTGGGCCGTCGCCCCGAACCCGGCGGGCGGCTTCACCGCCACCAACCGGAACAGTGGCAAGTTCCTGGAGATCCCCAGCGCGTCCACGACCGTCGGCACCGCCGCCGGGCAGTGGTCCGACACCGGCTGCGCCTGCCAGCGCTGGAACCTCACCCAGACCGCTCTGCCGAACCTGGCCACCGGTCAGTACCGCCTGATCAACAAGAACAGCGGCAAGTTCCTGGAGATCCCCGGCGCATCCACCGCCACGGGCAAGCAGGCCGGCCAGTGGGTGAACACCGCCAACAACTGCCAGCTGTGGACCTTCACGGCGCAGAGCGGCGGGGCGTGGACCGTGAAGAACGTCAACAGCGGTCTGTTCCTCGACAACAACGGCTCGACCTCGTCCGGTGCGGCCATCGTGCAGAACTCGTCCTCCGGCGCGAGTTCCCAGAAGTGGACGCTCACGGACGCCGGCAACGGCTACTACAAGCTGGTCGACTCCGGCAGCGGACTGGTCGCGGACGTCGCCTCCGCCTCCACCGCCAACGGCGCGCTGATCGTCCAGTCCACGGACACCGGCGCCGATGACGAACTCTGGCAGATCGTCCGGGTCAACTGACCTGTTCCCGGGGGCCCGGTTACGGCCGGGCCCCCATTCTTCCGTCCAGTATTTCGAACGATGACTGTCATACCGAACAAGAGAGGTGGGGCGTCGTGCCTGAAGAACCCTGCGTTGTGGGTGTCGACTTCGGAACCCTGTCCGGCCGTGCCGTGGTCGTCCGTGTCCGCGACGGCGCCGAGCTCGCATCGGCGGAGCATGTCTATCCGCACGCGGTGCTGGACCGTGAACTGCCCGACGGCACCCGGCTGCCTCCCGACTGGGCGCTGCAGGTGCCTTCCGACTACGTCGACGTGCTGCGCAACGCCGTACCGGAGGCGCTCGCCCGCGCGGGTGTCCAGAGCGGACAAGTCATCGGCATCGGCACGGACTTCACCGCCTGCACGGTCCTACCGACGCTCTCCGACGGCACCCCGCTGTGCGAACTCCCCGAGTACACCGGCCGTCCGCACGCCTACGTCAAGCTGTGGCGCCACCACGCCGCGCAGGGCCAGGCCGACCGGATCAACGCGCTGGCCGCCGAGCTCGAGGAGCCGTGGCTGGAGCGGTACGGCGGGAAGATCTCCTCGGAGTGGGAGTTCGCCAAGGCGCTGCAGGTGCTGGAGGAGGACCCGGAGATCTACCGGCGCACCGAGCGGTGGCTGGAGGCGGCCGACTGGATCGTGTGGCAGCTGTGCGGGACGTACGTCCGCAACGCCTGCACCGCCGGCTACAAGGGGCAGTACCAGGAGGGCGTCTACCCCTCCCGCGACCACCTCGCCGCTCTGCACCCGGACTTCGCCGACTTCGTCGCCGACAAGCTGGACCAGCCGATCGGTCAACTCGGGCACGAGGCTGGTCGGTTGACGGCCGAGGCCGCCGACTGGACGGGACTGCCGGAGGGCATCACGGTCTGTGTCGGCAACGTCGACGCCCATGTGACCGCCCCGGCGGCCTCGGCGGTGGAACCGGGCCGGATGGTCGCCATCATGGGCACGTCCACCTGCCACGTCATGAGCTCGGACCAGTACGGCGTCGTGCCCGGCATGTGCGGTGTCGTGGACGGCGGCATCCTGCCCGGGATGTGGGGCTACGAGGCCGGGCAGAGCGGTGTCGGTGACATCTTCGCCTGGTTCGTACGGACCGGGCTGCCCGCCGAGTACGCCGAGCGGGCCGCCGCCGCGGGCCTGACCCCGCACGAGTACCTGACCGCCCTCGCGGCCGAGCAGAAGGTCGGCGAACACGGCCTCATCGCCCTGGACTGGCACAGCGGCAACCGGTCCGTCCTGGTCGACCACGACCTCAGCGGCGTGCTGATCGGCCAGACGCTCTCCACCCGCCCCGAGGACATCTACCGCGCCCTGCTGGAGGCCACCGCCTTCGGCACCCGCACCATCATCGACGCCTTCGAGTCCGCCGCCGTACCGGTACGGGAGCTGATCATCGCGGGCGGCCTGACCAAGAACGCCCTGCTCATGCAGATCTACGCCGACGTCACCCGCCGCCCGCTGAGCATCATCGGCTCCGCCCAGGGCCCGGCCCTCGGCGCCGCGATGCACGCCGCCGTCGCCGCAGGCGCGTACCCCGACATCCGCGCCGCGGCCCACGCCATGGGCAAGGTCCACCGCCGGGTCTACCTGCCTGACCCCCGGCGAGCGGCCGCCTACGAGCGCCTTTACGCCGAATACCGCGCGCTGCACGACTACTTCGGCCGCGGCGCCAACGACGTCATGCACCGCCTGCGCCGCATCCGCGCCGAAGCCTCCGCCTGAGCCGAACCCCTGTGAACCCCCGTGAAGAAAGGCCCCCTGTCATGACGACGTCGACACTGCCCCTCACCGGCCAGGAGATCTGGTTCCTCACCGGAAGCCAGGGCCTGTACGGCGAGGACACGCTGCGCCAGGTCGCTTTCCAGTCCCAGCAGATCGCCGAACGGCTCGACGCCGCCGACAAGATCCCGCTGCGCATCGTCTGGAAGCCGGTCCTCACCGACGCCGAGTCGATCCGCCGCCTGTGCCTCGAGGCCACCGCCTCCGACACCTGCGTCGGCGTGATCGTATGGATGCACACCTTCTCCCCGGCGAAGATGTGGATCGCCGGACTCAGCGCGCTCGACCGGCCGGTCCTGCACCTGCACACCCAGTACAACCTGTCGCTGCCCTGGTCGAGCATCGACATGGACTTCATGAACCTCAACCAGGCCGCCCACGGTGACCGCGAGTTCGCGCACATCGAGGCGCGGGTCGGAGTCAACCGCAAGATCGTCGCCGGGCACGCCACCGACCCCCGGGTCGTCCGGCGCGTCGCGGCCTGGACCCGGGCCGCCGCCGGCCGCCACGCCGCCCGCACGCTGCGGCTGGCCCGTTTCGGCGACAACATGCGTGACGTCGCCGTCACCGAGGGCGACAAGGTGGAGGCGCAACTGCGCTTCGGCTTCTCGGTCAACACCTACGGTGTCAACGACCTGGTGGCCGTCGTCGACGAGATCCAGGACAAGGACGCCGCCGAACTCGCGGCCGAGTACGTCGAGTCGTACGACGTCGTGCCGGCCCTGCGCCCCGGCGGCATCCGCCACGACTCGCTGCTCTACGCGGCCCGCCAGGAACTCGGCCTGCGCACCTTCCTCTCCGAGGGCGGCTTCACCGCCTTCACCACCAACTTCGAGGACCTGGGAGGACTGCGCCAGCTCCCCGGTCTGGCCGTCCAGCGGCTGATGGCCGACGGGTACGGCTTCGGTGGTGAGGGCGACTGGAAGACGTCCGCCCTGCTGCGCACGATGAAGGTCATGGGCGCGGGAGAGCCTGGCGGCACCACTTTCATGGAGGACTACACCTACCACCTCGGCCCGGGCACCCCCCGCATCCTCGGCGCGCACATGCTGGAGGTCTGCCCCTCGGTGGCCGCCGCCCGCCCCCGCTGCGAGATCCACACCCTCGGCATCGGGAACCGCGAGGACCCCGTGCGCCTGGTCTTCGACGCGGCGCCCGGCCCCGCCGTCGTCGTCGGCCTCTCCGACCTCGGCGACCGCTTCCGGCTCACCGCGAACGCCGTGGATGTCGTCGCCCCCAGCCAACCACTGCCCCACCTCCCGGTCGCCCGGGCCGTGTGGAAGCCGCGCCCCTCGCTCGCGGCGTCCGCCGAGAGCTGGCTGCTCGCCGGAGCGCCGCACCACACGGTGCTGAGCTCGGCCGTGGGCACCGAGACGCTGAGCGACTTCGCGGCCATGACGGACGTGGAACTGCTGACGATCGACGAGAACACGACCACCGACCGACTGGCCAAGGAGATCCGCTGGAACGCGGCCTACCACCGCCTGGCCCAGGCACTCTGAAGCTCTCCGGAAAAGGAAACGATCATGACAGCAAATGTCCGGGCGGGCCTGCGCCACGAGGTGCTGGAGGCGAACCTCGCCATCCCTCAGGTCGGTCTCGCGACCCTGACCTGGGGCAATGTGAGCGGAGTCGACCGCGGGGCGGGGGTCTTCGTCATCAAGCCGTCGGGCGTACCGTACGAGGACCTCACGGCCGGTGACCTGGTGACGGTACGGCTGTCCGACGGTGCGGTGGTGGACGGTGACCTGCGGCCGTCCACCGACACCGAGACGCATCGCTGCCTCTACCTGGCGTTTCCGTCGATCGGCGGGGTGACCCACACCCACTCCACGCACGCCGTCGCCTTCGCCCAGGCCCGTCGGGACATCCCCGTCCTCGGCACCACGCACGCGGACACCTTCAACGGGCCCATCCCCGTCACCCGCGACCTCACCCCCGAGGAGTGCGCGGCGGACTACGAGTACAACACCGGCCACGTGATCGTCGACCTGCTCGCGGGCGACGACCAGCGGGCCGTCGAGGTGCCCGCCGCGCTCGTCGCCGGCCACGGCCCCTTCACCTGGGGCGCGTCGGCCCGCAAGTCCCTGGAGCACGCGATCATCTGCGAGGCCGTCGCCGACATCGCCCTCCACACCCTGTCCCTCTCACCGACCGCCCCACCCCCACCCCACCTCCTGAACCGCCACTACACGCGCAAGCACGGCCCAGGCGCCTACTACGGCAATCCGGACACCGCCGTCGCCGCCCACTGAGCAGCTGGAACGCGGACGGCACCCCGGCCGTCCTCGGTACGTCGCCGGCGGAACCGTCCGGCGAGACCGGGACCCCCCGGCGACGTACGCGCTCGTCAACAAGCACAGCGGCGAGTGCCGGGTGGTCTGCGGTGTCAGCACCGCCTGCGGCGACGGCCACTTCCTCGCCCAGTCCGTGCTGTCCACGCCCGCCGGGACCGGCACGCAGCAGTCCTGGGTGCCGCTGCTCATGTACGTCCTCGGGGCGATCGTGTTCGCCACGGTCTGGTCCCGCTTCTTCCGCCGCGGCCCCCTGGAGCACCTGCTCAACACCGCCACCAAGCCCGCCAAGTACGTCCGGTGAGATCCGGCCGGTGTGCCTCGGCTTCCCGCCCCATCCCGGCCTGACCTGGCCGGTCCGCCCAGCCCGCAAGAGGATCGCCCTTGCGGGCTTCGGCCGTGGTCCTTGGCCGACTGATGTCAGCTCCACCCGGCACCGACCGGCCGGGGGCGGTGGCTGTGCGCTCGCGTCGGCCTGGGCCGACTGTCGGTACGAGGAGGGCGCGCAGGGAGCGTCGTGGTGTGACGGACCCGCAGGCCGAGCTCGGTGAGGATGCGCACGCGACATCAGATCGCCGGGCTGCATCCGGTCCACCTTCGCCGGCCGCAGCCGCAGCCGCAGCAACCGTCCGATGAGGCTGCGGCGGGCGGCGAGCACCACCGACTCCGCCGGCGGGTGCGGTGTTCACAGGATTCCTTTCCTACGTGGTCGGCCGCGCACCGCGTCAGCGGCGGCAGCACGGAGAGGGACCGACCGGGCGGGTGAGGCGGGACCGCCGGCGGAGAGATCCGCGCCGGTTCAGTGGACCAGTGAGGCCGCCCGCGTGGCGACGATGTGCACCCCTGCCTCGTACCACTCGGGACGGACGACGAACAGGACAGCGGCGCCCGCCACCAGCGTCAGGCCGAGAAGTTCCCGCGGCCCTCCCCTGCCGGGTGTGACGCCGCGGCCCGGCATGCCGGTGTCGGCCGACGCCCCGAGGGTGGTCTCGGGCTCCTTGTCACGAACGTGCTGTGTCATGCCTCCACCCTGGACGCCGGGCCGCGCTGCGCACATCCGGCGACTGTCGGGTCCGCCCCCGCCGAGTGGCTGGAGAAGACCGGCCTGGGGTAGGAGCCGTCAGGGCCGCGCCACCGCGAGACACGCGGCACCGCCGGGCACGTCAACTCCGCACGGCGACGTCCGGTGAGTCCGACGCGTCGGTCCCCGGGGAGCCGGGGCCGTCGGCCGCCGACGGGGGCGGGCCGGTCAGGGACCGGGCGATGGCCACCGAACCGGCGCCGTGGAGCAGAACGCTGCCGAGCACCGCCAGGGTCATGGCGTACAGGGCGGTGTCGGCGTACAGCCCGTCCGGCAGAGCGTTGAACGCGAGCAGGCCGAACACGATGGAGGTGGTGCCGCGTGGTCCGAGCGCGCCGACCATGAGCCTCTCTCGCCAGGTGAACCTCGACCCGAGGAAGGCGAGCATGATCGGAAGGATGCGTACGACGGTGAGCGCGGCGACGCAGAGCACGACGGTGGGCCAGTGGACGCCCTCGCCCATGGCGAGCACCACGGCGTTGCCGAAGAAGAACCACATGCACATCGTCGCCATCGAGTTGGTGTCCTCGATGAGCTGGAAGTCCGAGGCGTGGGGAGCCGAAGCGCCCCGTCGGCGGACCGGCGCCTGCCTGACGTAGCGGAAGGCGATCCCGCACACGAACGAGGCCACGAAGCCGTTGCCTTCCATCGCCGTGGTCACGGTGTAGGCAAGCAGCGGTGTGACCAGCACGACGATCCGCCGGGACTGCTCCGTCATCCACTCCGCGCGGTCGGCCAGATTGATCAGCCACGCCACCAGCGCCCCCACCACGAAGCCGGCCACGAGGGCCTTCAGCGCGAACGGCACGGCCGTGCCGAGGGCCTCCATGGGCGTTCGGGTGACGGAGTCGGTCCCGACGAGGATCAGGGCGAACAGGAAGAGGGGCGAGACGATGCCGTCGTTGTAGCCGCTCTCCACGTTGAGCACGCTGCGCACCCTGGCCGGGATGCGCCGGTCACGGACCAGCGTCTCGGCCGGGGCGAAGTCGGTCGGGACGACGATGCACGCGATGAGCAGCAGCAGCGCCACCGGCAGCCCGGGCAGCAGCAGCGTACCCAGCAGCACCATCGTGATCAGGCTCAGCGGCAGGGCCACCAGCAGTGCCCGGGCGGCGGAGCCGGGGTCGTTGCCGAACAGTCGCCCGCCCGGCAACTCGGTGGCGTCGACGAACAGCAGGACGGCCAGGATGACCTCGGCCACGTGCTGAGCTACTTCGGAGTTCAGGGTGACCGCGATATGGCTGTGGGTGAACACGCCCGTGACCACGCCCGCGAGCACCAGCACCAGAGGAGCCCGCACATGCCGTTGCTCCAGCCAGCCGGCGACCAGCGACCACCCGGCCACCACCGTGGTGATCACAATCAGGACAGGGATCATGTGCATCCGCTTCAGAACTCGTAACAGGCCGGCGGCCGCCCCACCGGGGCCATCCGCAAGGGCGTCGACCGGTACGAGCGCAGGCAGACCGTACAACGGACGAGACCCGGCAAACAGCACAGGGCCCTTACCGCGGTCAGAGGCGGCGGGCCCCGCGCAGCCCTTGGGCGTAGTAGCCGTCACCGTCGAGCCGTGAGGTGCCGCCCTTGTCGCCCATGGTGGGGCCGTCCGCGTTCTTCCGGCTGGAGATGAAGCGCGGGGGCACGGAGTCTCGGGTGGTGGCCGCAGACCCAACGGCCCCGGCCTTGGAAGCTACCGTTGACCTGCGGCTCAGCGGTTCACGTTCCGCACGAACCCCTCAGTCCACTCGTCTTCATCAAGTGCGTGCGCGTCTATGACGAAGCAGTCCGGCTCGTCGGAGAAGCCGGGAAGGAGCCGCGCTCGGCGCATGCGCTCCTCGGCCTTGTCCTGGGTGGAGTAGACGCCGAGCATCTTGACGTCGTCGCCGTCCTGCTCGTCGACGTACACCGTCTCCCCGTCGACGTGCAGGGTGGCACCCTCGGCACCGGCTTCGTTCTGGTGCCCGATGTGCCACAGCAGATAGACCGTCATGCGCTGGAGGCTACGGCAGAACCCAGTGCGGGGCGGTGGCATCATCGTGGGCCTTGCCCCGCGGCCGGCGCCGACCGTCGAGGTCGCCGGTGAGACGCTTCAGCTCTTTGCAGGAAGACGGGAGTACGACGACACGGGCGCCCGCGTCGGACGTGGTCGGTCCGGGAGCGTGCTTGCCGTAGGTCCGCTCGGGCTCGGCGAGGCGAACGCGGATGTCCGCAACGCTGTTGTCGTGACCGCTGCCGTCCACTGAGAGTCCCACCGCGCCCGTGGCGCCACCGAGTTCGGAGTTCCGGCAGTGTTTTTCGACGTCACCCGCAGCGAACTCGTCGACATCTTCGGCGAGGACCGGCTCGCGACCCTGCCCGCCACCGCCTTCCCGACTTCCCTCGCGGACACCGAGGGCGCCCGCCTCCTGCAGACCGTCGGCGTCCCCGCCGGGACGCTCCGGTTGCGTGAGCCCGACGAGGGCTCCGGCCGGCTTCCCCTCGTCGAGGACATCGTCGACGCGGAGGACTTCGAGGGCGCCTCGGAAAGCGCGGGCGAATGGCCCGTCATCGGGTGGCTGCTCAACGCCCACCTCGCCCTCGACGCCGGTTCCGGCAAGGTGCACGCCTTCGACCCCGACGAGGAGACCGTGGTCGAACTCCACGCGGACGTCTCCTCCCTCGTCCAGGTCGCCCTCCGGCTCCAGCGCCTGCTCGAGGAGTTCACCTTCAGCGGCGACGAGGGCGAGGAGGAAGCCGACTTCGAGCGCCTGGAGCGCGAGGTCGAGCGCATCCGTGAGGAGACGAGCGGCATTGACCCGCTCCCCTTCCAGGACGACGAGACCGTCTGGTCGGTGGTCGGCGAGGAGATTGCCGCGGGCCGGCGCTTCAGGGGCAACAGCCCGGGAGCCCGCTCGCTCTACGGTGATCGCTGACTGATGTCGCCCACGCAGCACGCGGTCTGCACGGTGCGCAGACCGCCTGTCCCGCCGGCTGGTGCCGCCGCCTGGTGGACGGCGACGGCACCGCCCACCAGATCGCGTCCGAAGCGTTCTCGGTCAGCCTGTCCATGGCTGTTTGCCAGAGGACCGCGAGGTGAACAAGCTGTGCCGGGCTGCCGTGGCGACGGTGTAGGTGGCTACGGCCGTCGGCGTCGTGCGCCCTTCCGGGCCGATGTGATCTTCCTCGCGGTAGAGGGGTCTCGGCGGGGTGCCCGTTGCCCCGTCCGTCAACGCCGATGGCAGCGGCACACGGCGCATCGACCGAGGTCGTAGCGCTGTGGACGGAAGCGTTCGACAGGAACGCTTCATCCGCGCGGATCAATATCTGCATCCGCGAAGTGAGAAATAGGCACGGTACACGGAGAGTATTCCTCGATCGCCGACCCGAGCAGAATCACTGACCGAACAGGGTCGCTCGCACCGTGCTAACGTCGTTCCCAGTTGCAGGTGTGGTTGCCAGAAGGTTCATTTCCCGACGGTCCAATCAGCACGGCGACGCAGAATCCGCACAGGGCGGATTCCGAGCATCGTCTCCGAAGGAGAAATGACATGGCTACTGGCACCGTGAAGTGGTTCAACGCGGAAAAGGGCTTCGGCTTCATCGAGCAGGACGGCGGCGGCCCCGACGTCTTCGCCCACTACTCGAACATCGCCGCCCAGGGCTTCCGTGAGCTGCAGGAAGGCCAGAAGGTGTCGTTCGACATCGCGCAGGGCCAGAAGGGCCCGACGGCCGAGAACATCGTTTCCGTCTGACACCGGCAACGCATACTTCGCAGCTGGGGCCCGCACCTTGGGGTGCGGGCCCCAGCTCGCTGCATTTCAGGGCGCGTGACGGGAAGGCCCCACCCACATCACCGAACGGGGACGAACTCCCCGTCGACCGACTCGACGCCCATCGTCTCCGGCTCGTTCTCGCGATTCTCTGCGCCTTTCATTTCGCTGCGGAAATTCCTTGCTACGTGCCTACGTGCCCACATCGAGGAAGGTTCCGCTTGAACCGCGCACGCACCGCACGCACGACCCGTACCTACGACCGCTCCCCGGGTTCTGCCGCCGAGCGCTCGAGGCCTCCGCGGCGTACCAGGGACTACGGACGTCGCCCGGCCGCACCCCAGGGCGAGTTCGCGCTGCCGGTGACGATCACGCCCGCGCTGTCCGCCGTCGAGTCGTTCGCCGACCTCGCCCTGCCGGCACCGTTGTTGGCCGCGCTCGGCCACGAGGGCGTGACCGTCCCGTTTCCCATCCAGGGGGCGACCCTGCCCAACTCCCTCGCCGGACGTGACGTGCTCGGCCGCGGCCGTACCGGGTCGGGCAAGACCCTCGCCTTCGGCCTCGCGGTGCTGGCCCGTACGACGGGTCGGCGTGCGGAGCCACGACGGCCGCTCGCCCTGGTCCTGGTCCCCACCCGCGAGCTCGCCCAGCAGGTGACCGACGCACTGACCCCATACGCCCGTTCCGTGAGGCTGCGACTGGCGACCGTGGTCGGCGGGATGTCCATCGGCAGGCAGGCCGGTGCGCTGCGGGCCGGCGCGGAGGTCGTCGTCGCGACGCCGGGGCGGCTCAAGGACCTCATCGGCCGTGGCGACTGCCGGTTGGACGACGTCGCCATCACCGTCCTCGACGAGGCCGACCAGATGGCCGACATGGGCTTCATGCCGCAGGTCACGGCCCTGCTCGACCAGGTGCGCCCCGAAGGGCAGCGGATGCTCTTCTCCGCCACCCTGGACCGCAACGTCGACCTGCTCGTCCGCCGCTACCTGACCGACCCGGTGGTGCACTCCGTCGATCCCTCCGCGGGAGCGGTCACCACGATGGAGCACCACGTGTTCCATGTGCACGAGGCGGACAAGTACCGGACGACCACGGAGATCGCGGCACGAGACGGCCGGGTGATCATGTTCCTGGACACCAAGCACGCCGTGGACCGGCTCACCGAGCACCTGCTGAACAGCGGCGTCCGCGCGGCGTCCCTGCACGGCGGCAAGTCCCAGCCGCAGCGCACGCGGACCCTCGCCCAGTTCAAGACCGGACATGTGACGGTACTGGTGGCGACCAACGTCGCGGCGCGCGGGATCCACGTCGACAACCTCGACCTGGTCGTCAACGTCGATCCGCCCACCGACCACAAGGACTACCTGCACCGCGGCGGCCGAACCGCCCGCGCCGGAGAGTCCGGCAGCGTCGTCACCCTGGTGACTCCCGGCCAGCGCCGCAGCATGAACCGACTGATGGCCGCGGCCGGGATCACCCCCCGGATCACCCCGGTACGTTCGGGTGAGGCGGAACTGAGCCGCATCACCGGCGCCCAGGCCCCTTCCGGTGTTCCCGTCGTCATCACCGCGCCCGTCGTGGAACGCCCCCGCCGCGCCGTGACGTCCGCGGCTTCCTCGTCCCGGAGCCGCCGCGACCGCCCCGCCCAGGGGCGTGCCACCGGACGAGCCGGGCGGCGCAGGGCGCAGCGGCCCGCTTTCGACTCGGCTGCCTAGAGGCATCGACCCGAAGCTCACCCATCGCTCATCCGTCTCACTGGAGGCAGCTTTGACACCGGTTCAGACGCAGCCACAACCGGCGGTTCGCTCCACCATGAGCGCAGTCGACGACATGGACGCGGCCGGGCCCCGGGTTCGGGACGACATGACCGTCGAGGTCGCCCTGTCCCTCATGGCCGGTGCCCGTGTCGAGTTCCTGCTGCTGTGCGACGGGGACGATCAGTGCACGGGCTCGGTCACCCGGGCCGAGCTCGCCGTTCACCGCAGCGGTTCCACGTACACGGACCGGCTCCGCCTACGGGACGTCGTCGACGAACCGTTCGCCTCGCCCGTCCCTCGGCCCGTCGCCGGCGGGGCACACGGCCGGGCCCCGGGCGTCCTCGCCCTCTCCCGCTGATCCGCCTCACCCCGATCAGCCCGTTCTTCTTCTCTCTGTGAGGGCAACATGCGCTGTGTCATCGCCCGGTACCCGTTCGACCTGAGCAAGAGCGGAGTGCTGGCCTCCATGAAGGGCGTCACGCCCGAGATCGTCACGGGTGAGTCCGTGACCATCGGCCGCCGCCGCTACCCCGTCAAGCAGGTGGGCGAGGTCGTCACCCGACAAGACCGCCGCGACTTCACCGGCGGCGAAGTCGTCCGAGCCATGACCCGCCTCGGCTTCACCTGCCATGCCCGCCCCGACGCCGCGCCCGAGCGGGTCTCCGCTCCGCTCCAGGCCTCGTCGGCGCTGCTCGGCGCCGCCGCCTGCCTGGACGGATGAGGACGGGCGGCAAACCCGCCATAAAGGATCCCGGTGAGGGCCCTGCCGACACGCGTCGGCAGGGCCCTCACGGCTGTCCCGCCGTCCGTTGTCCGCGACTGGACCGCCGACCAGGACGGCTGCGGCACCCGTTGTTGCAGGTCACAGGCTATCTGTTCCTCCTGGTAGGCGAAATCTACTCTTGCCAGAGTAGACATTGGGCTCTGACACAGTTAAGCTTTTCTTCGTCGACAGAGGTCAAGCGAAACCCGGCAGACACGAACTGGCGGGTTGCAGTACACGAAGTTCGCAGAGCAGTGCAGTTCTGGTTCAAAGGAAGGACGGAGGACACAGACGCCATCAGGATCGCCCGGCCCGAGAGGCGCTCGGCCGGGTACCGCAAGACCCCGGATTGGAAGGTGGTCCCCGGTCACGCAGCCGCGATCCCCGCACCCCCCTTCTGCAGGGCTGGTAGCGGAAAACAGAAGGTCGGCAGAGCATTAGGGCCGACAGATGGTGTTGAATTTCCTTCGGGGCCCTGGTGCCGTACGGCACCAGGGCCCCTCGACGCGTTGCACAACGAGGTGACATGACAGCAGACAACCCCCTCAGTGATCGTCTGGACGACGATGACTACCCCGCGTACACCATGGGGCGGGCCGCCGAGATGCTCGGCGCCACCCCGGCTTTCCTCCGAGCCATCGGTGAGGCTCGTCTGATCACTCCGCTTCGCTCGGAGGGCGGACACCGCCGGTACTCCCGCTACCAACTGCGGATCGCCGCGCGCGCCCGCGAACTCGTCGACAGGGGCACCCCGATCGATGCCGCTTGCCGCATCGTCATCCTTGAAGACCAGCTCGAGGAAGCTCAGCGCATCAACGCCGAGTACCGCCGGCGTGCCGAGCAGGAAGCGCCCGACGCTCCCCTTCGCTCTTCCGGGTGATCACGCGGGCGCGCGCCGGTCGGCTCGCACATGCGCGACGCCCGACCGCTCATGAGCGCCCGCCTGGGGCAGCAGGCCGTGCCGCGGTCAGCCTCCCGGGTGCGGGCGGCGGCGCCTGCGCGGTCCACGGCCTTGACGCAGACGAAGATCATCAGTCGACCCGGGCGTCGACGTCCACCACGGTTCCATGGCGCGAAGACCGTTTCGTCGCCGACCGGCCGGACCACGGCATGCGCGAGGGCACCGGCGAGCCGACGTCACCTTCCGGGGGCCCTTCACCATGACCTCGCCCGGGTGGAAGGTTGCTGACGGCCGAGCTGCTCGATCGGCTGTCGGTGGAGCACGACCGCCTTGCCGCGCAAGCGGCCTGTGCCCGGAGAGCTTGGTCAGGCCAAGGAGAGGTGGGAACGCCTCTGCCTCCTTCGGCGCACTTGAATTGCGCTAGGAAGTCAGGCCCTGCACGAACGACCACGTCGAAACGGCGCCTATGAGGACTCCGACGATCCTGATGACGAGCGGACTGAAGCCGGGGCCAGGAGCGAATGGGCCGCGGTTCGTGGCGAACTCGTAGATCCGGTAGGCGGAGTCGCCGACATTGAGGGCGAGCAGGAATCCGAGGATGCCGAAAATTCCCTTCCATGCCAGGTAGAGGAAGCCGGCAGCTCCCTCAGGGGCGGCTGTCATTATCGCGCTTCCCGGCATTTCTTCTCCAGCTGTGCGAAGTGAACAAAGGGCACGGACACTGCCGCGCCGCATTCTACATCAGCGGCGCGGCAGCGATTTCTCACCAGAACTTCAGGAAATCCCCGACTTCCCCGAACACGGTACTCGCGCTGGCTATCTTGGTGTTTCCGGCGCCGAAATTGCCGCCGAGTCCGCCGTAGGCTCCGAAAGACGTCGTGACACTGTGGACGATATCGCCCCGGCTGTTTCTGGTTCCGAAGGTTCCGCGGTGGCTCAGGCTGAACGGTCCGGCGCTTCCGCCGATGCCCGCCGACTCACCCCGGACCTGGTCGATCGAGTCCGCGTTGCTCCAGACAAGGCCGGCGGTGACACCGATGGACGCCTCGCCGCCGGATTGCTCCTCCTCGACCCAGGCGAACGCGTATTCGTCGCCGACCCGCATGAAGCATCCCGAGTACTCGGCTCCGGCGCCGAACATCGCGCTGCCACTCACGCACACGCCGGATGTCTTGCTGTACGACATGACGTAGTCGAAGCCGTCTTTGACGTCCCCCCATGAGGGCACCCAGTCCGTCGCTTTCTCGAACCAGTTCTTGTTGGCTTCGGCCTTCGGCTTGGGACCGGGGTTGGGCGGGGGCACAGTCCTCAGCCATCCCGTGGGAGGCGGCGTCGAGGGCAGCGTGATGTTGCGTCGGCCCGGGGTGCCTCCGAGGCCGGTGGGCTTCATTCCCTTGACCAGCGGGGGACGCTTTCCGCAGCGGCAGGCTCGGACAGGGCCCTCACCGCTGCTGCTGGTCTTCTTGCTGGTGCTGACCGGAATGCCGCCCCGGCACGTGATGCCATACTTCTGCGGCTCGTTGCACTCGGGGACGCCGAGGCCGGAGGGGTCGGCGATGGTTGCCGGGTTCTGGACGGCGTAGCTGTAGCCGTTGAGGGTCTGGCCGACGTTCGTCTGCAGGAGCGGGTCGACGCTGATGAACTGGCCGATCTCCGGGTCGTACTGGCGTGCGTCGACGTGGGTGAGACCGGTGCCGGTGTCGGTGGTCTTGCCGAGAAACCCCTTGTCGTCGGGCCAGGCCGCTCCGGTGGTGGTGCCCCTCGGCGCGCCGAACGGGGTCGAGTAGCGCCGGGAGTACTCCTGGTTCGTGGCGTCGATGGCGAGGCTCGCGGTGCCGTGCTGGTCGGTGACGAGGTAGCTCAGCTCGTTGCTGCCGCTCTCGTTGGAGCGCACGGCGACGGTCAGACTGCCCGATCCGTAGTGGCGCTGGGCCCAGGTGCTCCCGTTCGCCCGCAGGTGCAGCTCGGTGGACCCGAGGTACAGGACGCGCTCTCCGCCCTCGGTGGCGCGGACCAGGAGGGTGCCGTCGGCACCGTAGAGGTAGCTGGTCGTCTTTCCTCCCTCGGTGAGGGTGGCGAGCCTGCCCTCGTCGGACCAGTCGAGGTCCTGGGTGGCCGCACCGTCGGGCCGGCTGGTGGTGTTGCCGGTGCTGTCGAGCTCGTAGGAGCGGTCGGGGGCAGCGCAGTCGGCCTTGGTGCTGGTTCCGGTCAGGGCGTGGGGCTGGTCCGTCTTCTCGTAGCAGTACGTCGTGGTGGTGTCGCCGGTGCCGGTGTGTCCGGTCTCGGTGACGCGCTGGCCGGCGTCGTTGTAGGTGTAGCCGGTCCAGTACGGGACACGGCCGCCCAGGCTGTTCGTGCTGCGGGGGTCGGAGCACTTCTGCGAGGCGGGTGTCCATGCCTCGGTCAGGCGCCGGTGTCCGTCGTAGGCGAAGCACTGGGTCTCGGCCGACGCGGTGCCGCCCAGGGTGCTGGTGTCGGCGATGGAGGTGATGTTGCCGGCGTGGTCGTAGGTGTAGCCGAGTGCCTGGAGCTTGTAGGGGTGGGTCTGGTCCGTGACGTGGCTGCCGAGGAGGCGCCCGGTGCCTTCCTCCCAGGTGTTGGTGACGTACGCCTTCTTGTGTTCCTCGGTGTTCGCGGTGCCGAGGACGAGCTGCTGGGCCTGGCCGAGGGCGGAGTAGTCGACGTCGAGGAGGTAGCCGGTGCTGCCGGCGATGGACGTGACCTGCCCGAGGCCGGTGTAGCCGTAGTCGACGATCTCCGAGGGCAGGCCGCCGACGGCCGGCTCCTTGGAGCTCTGCAGCGTGCCGTCGAGGTTGTAGCGGTTCTCGAACGCGAGGGTGGCCGGTGCGCCCGCCTCGACGAGCGGGTCGGAGGCCGGCAGGGTCAGCTCGGTGATCGTGGGCCGGGACAGGCTGTCGTACTCGGTGACAGTCCTGGTGTACGCCTTGCCGGACTTGCCACCGACGTAACGGGTGCTCGCGTCCGGCAGGCCCTTGAGCAGGGAGTCGTAGGTCAGGGCGGTCAGTTGGTTGGCGTCGGTCTTCGAGCCGGTCCAGGTGCCGGTGATGCGGCCGATCGTGTCGTAGCCCGAGAGAACGGTACGGCCGAAGGAGTCGGTGGTCCTGGTGAGCCGGTCGAGGCTGTCGTACCCCAGCTCGGTCAGGCCCTTGTCCGGGTCGTCGGCGCTGGTTCTGCGCCCGAACAGGTCGTAGCCGTACGTCCACGCGGCGCCGTCGGGGCCGGTGACCTTGGACTGTTTGTCGTCCAGTGTGAGCTGGAACCTGGTGGAGGCGTACGAGGCGGTTCCCGAGCCGCCGCCGAACTCCGGGTCGGCCGGGCTGGTGCCCGCGTACTGCCGGGTCTCGACGGTCCGGCCCCGTGCGTCGGTGATGGTACGGGTTGCCGAACCGCCCTGGAGGGCGGTGGTGGCGGTGGAGTCACCGGTGTGGGTCGTGGTGGTCGACCACTTCTTCACACCGTACGAGTAGAGGGTGCTGACCGTGGCCCGCTCCGCGCCGTCGTACACCGTCTCGGCCTGTGCGGGCGCCTCGCCGTACTCCCCTCGCGTGTAGGTACCGTTCGGGGTGGCGGTGCTGTCGAAGATGTCCTCGTACTTCTCGTAGGCCAGGCCCCGGGTGTCGTAGCGGGTGTCGGTGAGCACGCGGCCGCCGAGCGGAGTGGGGGTCTGCGTCTGCAGCGGGCGCATCATCGAGTCGTACAGCTCATAGCTGGTGTTGTACGTCTCGCCGTCCTTCTTCAGGGTCGAGGTGGACACCCAGGACGGTTCGGTGCTGCTGATCCGGTAGGCGAAGGTGGTGCCGGCGCTGTATCCGGCCGCTTTGTTGCGGTTGGGCTGCCAGACCGCGGTCAGCCGGCCGAGGGCGTCGTAGGTGGACTCGGTCTTCTTCAGGTTGGCGTCGTACATGCGCAAGGCCTGGCCGTGTCTGGGGTCCAGGAAGCTGGTCACCTTGTGCCCCATGGGGTTGGTGACGATCGTCTTGGTGAGCGGACCCGCGGCGACGGGGGTGTAGGCGGTGTTGGTGGTCCGGCCGTCGGCGTCGGTGACGTCGACGGGGCGGCCGAGCGTGTCGTAGGTGGTGGCGGTGACCCGCTGCCAGCCCGATGCCGCGCGCAGTCCGTCCGCACCTGCCGTGGCGTTGTAGCCGGTGGCGCGTCCGGCCCAGGTGGCGGCTCCCTTGGTCGGGGTCTGGGTCGCCGACCATGTGGTGGCGGTGGGGCTGTCGTAGACGGTGGCGGTGTCGGAGAGGACGTCGCCGCGAGTCTTCGGGTCCGTCGGCAGGCTCAGGCTCGCGTCGGTGACCGAGCACGACCGGCCGACTGTGCGCTTGCGCGAGACGAGGTCGTTGATGCCCACGTCGGCGTTGCGCGCGTACCAGGTGCGGGTGCAGGTCTGGTCGCCGTCCTTGCCGACCTCACCGGAGTCGTCGACGGCCACCGGCATGCCGTGGTCGTCGTAGGTGGTGGCGATCGCGCGGGCCCGCCAGGTCTTCGCGGCGGTCAGGTACGCATAGGTGGTGGTCTTGTCCGTACGGACATAGCGGGCGACGTGGTCGGGGGCGCCGGGCGCGCTCTGGCGCGCGGTCTCCTTCGACCAGGGGTCGTTGACCTCGACGGTGATCGGTGTGGCGCCGTCGTAGGTGACGTGCTGGCGGCGGATGCCCGCGTACTGGTCGCTGTCGGTGATGCCCGCGACCCCGATGGCCGGTGAGGACAGCGGCGTGAGCGTGACCGATCGGGTGGTGCCGTCCTTCTTCTTGTCGCCGTGCATGCCCTGCAGGTACAGCGAGACGGTCTTGGAGCGTGTGGTGCTCGTGGCGCCCGTGTGGACGATGACCTGGCGGTAACCGCGCCACTCGGACCAGGTGCGCTCGGCCTGCGGGACGAAGGGGCTGTCGCTGTGGTGCCAGGCGGCGCCGCTGTAGTCGTAGGCGTACTCGACGGCGTCGTTGTGGCCCGCCGGGTCGGTCACGACGACGGCCTCGACCCGGTACTTGTGGAACCAGTCGACCGACGCCTCGGCGGCGCCGTTGATATTCCAGTAGACCGGGTAGCAGGAACGGGTGTTGGTGTCCTCGGCCGCGCCCAGCACCTCGCTTCGCACGCACTCGGGTGCGGACAGGGTGACGGTGGTGATCGCCCCGGTTTCCGAGGTGACCGTGGAGACGCGGGGGCGGGTCAGGGGCAGGATGTCGTCGGTGCCGTCGACCCGGTTCTCCCGCCACTGGTACGTGAACGAGACCGGGTTGAGGGCGATGCTCGTGCCGCCGGCCTTGCCGGTCCGCTTGATGGACTTCAGGGTCAGGACGTGGTCGGAGGTGTCACCGATGTCCCCGCCGTCCAGGTACTCCTGGGTGAAGTCGTAGGAGTCCACCGGGTCGTGGGCGCTGCTGGTGGCGTTCCACGAGAAGGTGTCGATGCCGGTCAGTCGCTTGCGGGAGAAGAACGACGGGCCGGTGCCCAGACAATCGTCGTCGCCGTCGGTGCAGATCGCGTCGAAGGGGACGTCGGGCCAGTTCTTGGCGGTGTCCTTGGTCAGCTGCGAGCAGTCGGAGACGGTGCACCGCTCGGCGTGGGTGAAGGTGACCTTGGCGTCGGCGTCGTCGGTGAACAGTGCCCCCTTGCGCAGGCCGTACTTGATCTCCTTGAGGTAGCCGCCGCGTGTGTAGGAGGCGTTGGCCGTGGTGGCCTTGTTCTTCTTGTAGTGGTTGGTCTCCTTGGCGTACCAGTACGTCGAGGCGTTGCCGTGGGTGTCCTCGACGTAGTCCAGGTTCCACCGCCATGCCTGGGTGACGGCGCGGCCACCGAAGGAGGTGCCGTCGGAGTAACCGGGTTCGCCGGAGTCGTCGCCGAAGACGGGCACGGTCCAGGTGGAGTCGGTGCGCTGCTCGCCCGCGCCGGCGAGCTTGTTCAGTCCGAAGACGTACTTGGTGCCGTCTCCGGTGATGACCGTCCAGTACTCGCCGTTGTTGTCGCCGTTGTCGGCGTCCGTGGAGCGGGTCACGGTCGAGGCGTCGTCGTTCGCCAGCCGCCAGGTGCTGTCCCAGGTGCCGGAGACCTTCACCAGGCGGGTCGCCTTGCCGTTCAGGACCAGTTGGGCGTTGTCGTACTTCCAGCAGCTGTCGAAGACGTCCTCGTGGCCGTCGTCGTCGCACGAGCCGTAGGCACGCTCGATGTGGGACTCGGTCAGGCTGAAGCCCTCACCGACCGCGCTGCCCTGGTTGTTGGTGGTGGCGGTACGGCCGTCGACACTGGCCGAGTCGTACGACAGGGACAGCTCCGGCGTCGGGCCGGCGGCCGGGGACGGCACGTTGACGTCGTAGTTCCAGTGGAACGAGCCGGAGTTGTCGCCCGCCTCCCAGGAGGACGACTCCGACAGTTCCGTGGCCGAGTAGTCACCGGTGCCCGAGGGGGACTCGCCCGAGCCGGGGCCCGTCGCGGTCACCGCGAGGACGGTCGTCCGCGCGGACGCCGCCTTGGCCGACTGGGCCGACTGGGCCGACAGGCCCTCGCCCGACGTGTCCAGCGCGACGGTCGCGGTGACGGTCCGGCCGGCGGGGTCGTTGCGGGACTCCACCGGGGTGATGGTGCGGCACTCGGCCTTCTCGGGCGTCGTCAGCGCACAGGCGGGCAGGCGCACCAGGCGCAGCCGGGAGGACCAGTCACCGCCGACCGCCGAGGCGAAACCGCTGTAGTCGACAGCGATGTCGGCCCGGCCCGCACGGTCCGCCCCGGCGGTGAGCAGGACACCGGTGATCCCGGCACGCCGCGCCGCCTTCTGGCCGAGCACCGTGATGCCGGCCGTGGTGCCGTCCTCGGCAGCGCCCTTGCCGGCGGCCGGGGCGATGGTGACGGGGAGCCCGCCCGGCTTCGCCGTGGCACGCTTGTTCACGTCCAGTTCGACGACCGCGTCGCCCTGCGTGGGCCAGGCCGCCTGCTGCTCGGCACGCGCCTTCCGTGCCCGTTTCGCGTCGGCCCTCTTCTCCTTGGCGACCTTCGCACGGGCTTCCTCGGCGCCGGGCCCGTCGACCGCTTTGACCTTGCTCACGCGTTGTTCGGGGACGTCCGGCCGGCCGAGTCCCTGGTCGGCTGCCTGCGCGACCGGGGTCAGTCCGGTCGGGACGACGAGCGAGAGGGCCAGCGTCGCGACGACCGCGCCGACGCGCCGTCCGCCCCCACTTCGCATCCTTTTTGGTGTGTATCTGCCAGAAATCATGGTTGTTGGATCACCCCGTTGTTCTGAGCCGTGAAAGCCGGCAAGTGACGTGCCGGTGACCGGTGATGTGCTGAGTGACAGGCAATGTGCGGGGCAGGTGGTGCGGCGCCGCCGTCGCGGCACCGCACCGTTCCTCCCGCGCGGATCGGTTCGCGGGGGACCGGATCAGTCGCCCACGCGGACCTCGACCTGCTCCGGGCTCGCCATCGCCCCTGCCCACAGGCGGACTTCGGAGACGCGGGCGGGCAGGTAGTGCTTCCACGCGCCGTTGGTGAAGCCCTTGCCGATGGCGAAGTCGCCGGTGCCCATCTGGACGGTGAACGCCTTCGCGTCGCCGTTCTGCCCGTAGCCCAGGTAGAGGCTGATCGTGCCGTAGAGCGAGTCGTAGATACCGGTCAGCCGCACCGGGCTGTCCAGAGCCGCCACTTCGTCGGAGACCACGGAGGAGAAGGTGCCGTCGGCGTTCAGGCGGCCGAAGTGCCAGACGCCGACCGGCTTCGTGATCTCCTCCAGTGTCTCCTCGTCGAGGACGGTGTCCTTGCCGGTGAGCTCGTACCAGAAGCCCCAGGCGGATCCGTCTGCCGTCCGCTGACCCAGGACCTGCCCGGTGTATCCGATGTCCTTGCTCACCAGTTTCGCGGAGTCCAGCTCGACGAGCGTGGACACGGTGAAGGGTGCGTGGTCGTAGACCAGCGGGCCCGGGGCTGTGGCCGCGTCGTCCACTCCGTCCAGGACGATGGCCTCCTCGCTGATGGAGGCGCCGCCGGACAGGGTCAGGCTCCTGCCGTAGCCGGACGTGGTGTCCGCGATCGTGGTGCCGCTTCCCCGAGCGGCGTTCCAGTCGGCCACCATCTCGACTCCGGCGAAGTTCTCCGAGAGCAGCAGCCGGGTCTCGTCGGCGACCTCTTCATGGGTCAGGACCCGTTGCCAGACGGCGACTTCGTCGATCGAGCCGGGGAAGTGGTACGTGGAAGCACCGCTCGGGAACTTGTAGCGGCCGAACTGCAGCCCTCCGGTGGACTCCCAGGAGCCCGCACCGGTCGCCAGGGGCTGGCTCTGCCGACGGCCGTCCACATAGAAGATCAGCTCCTCCGTGGCCGGGTCGTAGCTGCCCGCCAGGTGGGTCCACACCCCCGTCTGGGCGGCGTAGACGGAGTACTTCCCCCGGAGGGTGGAGCCGTCCTGGTCGAGCACGCCGAAGAACCACTGCTTCACATCGGCGAGGTACCACAGGACGAACGTGTTTCCCTGCCCCCCGGGCTGTGCGAGCACGGAGGCGTTCTTGCCGCCCTCGTCCAGCCGCGCCCAGGCGGAGACCGTGTAGGCGGAGCGGGTCTCCAGCACCGGCGCGCCGGTCTCCGCGTAGGCGGTGGTCCCGTTCAGCGACAGCCCCTTGTCCGTGACCGCCTCCGCCAGGGGCAGGCCCTCGGCGTCGTGCGTGACCAGCCCGCGCCGGCCGCGGTCGTCCCGGGCCGCGCCCCCGGCCAGTGTCGCGTTGTCCGCCCCGTCGGCGGTGGCGGAGTCCACTGCGATGCCGTCCGGCTCGTCGAAGTGCCAGCGGCCGACCGGCCCTTCGCCGGCGGCGACGAGGAAGTCCACCACGTTCTGCGCGCCCCAGCGGCCCACCGAGTCCTTCGCCCGCACGTACACGCTGTACGTGCCGGAGCTGTTGGGCGTGATGTCCTTCGACACGGTCGATCCGTTGACGGGCGTCGACCAGGCGTCCGCGGAGGACAACTTGTACTGGTAGGCGACGTTCGAGTCGCCCGTGGCGGGGCCGAAGGTGAAGGTGGCCTTCTGGCCGGGGCCGCCTCCCGCCGGGCAGGCCGTGTCGGTGCAGGCGGAGTAGGGACTGCCGACGGTGATCTTCGGGGCCTTGGGAGCGGTCGGGTCGACCTTGAAGTAGCACCAGCCGGTCGTCGAGGCGTTGGAGGGCCCTGAGAGGTAGCTGCCGCCGCTGTTGTAGTACGAGCGCACCCACGCCCGGTACCGGTAGAGCTTCCCCTCGGTCAGCGTCGACCAGGACTTGGTCAGCTTCACACCGTCACCGACGTACCCGCTGGACGGGCTGAGATCACCGTTGCCTGCCGTGGTGTCCGACCAGGTGTTGTCGCTGTTCTTGTGGTCGAGGTCGAAGTAGACGCGCAGCTGTGCGTCCTTCTCCCCGCCGGCGGCGGTCTGCGCCGTCGCGGTCAGGGCCGGGGTGGGATCGGAGACGATCGCCGGGTCCGACTCGGTCTTCTCGCACACGGTGCCGGACCCGGTCACCAGGCCGATGCCGGTGGGCTTGGCGGGCAGGCCCACGAAGTCGACCGCCAGCACGGCGTCGTTCTTGAACCGCTTCCAGGCACTGGTGTCACTCTCGTCGTGCGCCCGGATCTCCAGCGTGAGCCGGGAGAAGCCGCCCGCCGCGAAGCTCCGCACCGTCGGCGTCAGGTTCTCGTTCGTCTCCTCGGGGTTGTCGTTGAACTCGATCGGCGCGTCCGGGGAGTTCGGATCGCACAGCGAGCCCCGTCCCGCCGAGACATGCCGGTCACCCATCAGATCCAGCGCCTTGGGCCGCGAGGACCAGGTGGTGGAGGAGGAGATGTTGTTCGTGCGCACCAGGTCCACCCAGCGCGGATCGCACTGGAACGCCCACGGCTCGGTCACCCGGAACGTGGCGTCCAGGACCTGCTTGCCCTTCAGGCTCGCCGGCGAGAACTCGAAGTACAACCGCTGCACATAGCCCGGCCCGCAGTAGTAGTTGTTCCAGGTGCCGCACTTGCCCGCGCCCTTGCCCAGGCCGTCGTCGCCGTTGCCCCAGCCGTACGACTCGTAGCCGTCACTGCGCAACAGGGTCCGCTCGGACTCATCCCAGGTCACCGTCGGGTCGATGTACAGCGGAAACGCCGACGCCTCCGTCTTGGACAGCATCTCCGCGTCCGGGATCACCGTCAGCGCGTCGTCGGAGACCTTCACGTCCATGGTGGTGACGGTGTCCCCCGCGCCGGGCTCCGCACCCTGCGCGGGGGCCGCGCCCGTCTCGGCCGGATCCGAGCCCTCGTCCTCCGCGGCATCCGCCGGGGCCGCCGCCAGGGACATGGTCCGAGCTCCGGACGCCGTGCCGGCGGAGTCCCACATCTGCGCGGGCGGGGCCCGGAAGACCCGGTTGCCGTCGTCGTCGATCGCGGTGAGGTTGCCCGCCTTGCCCTTGAGCAGGCTCAGGCCGGTCGCCTTCAGCGCGTAGTCGATCTCCTTCAGTTCCTCCTGGGCCGCGGCCTCGGGAGACTTGACCACCAGCACATGGCGGAACCCCTCCACGGAGGCCGTGATCACGAGGTCGACCCCCGGAAGCACTTCCGGGTACACCGCGTCGGCCCCGTCCAGCTCCGGCTCGGGAAGCTTGCCCGGCCAGCCGATCCGAAGCGAGCGCCCCGCGTCGGAGATCTCCACCAGCGGATCCTTCGCCCCGCCGCCCGAGAACTCCATCTCCACCGCCGCGGCCTTCGGCACCACCGTTCCGTCCGCGCGGACCTCCAAGGTGGCGTCCGGCGCCTGCCAGCCCCCGTCGGCCGTGGGCACCCGCACCGGAACTGCGGATTCCTCCAACGTGAAGGTGTAACCGTCCGGGTTGGCGAAAACCGTCGTACGCTCCGAACGCTCCCCTACGACCTCGACCCGCTTCCCGGACTCCTGGGCCTCGGCGAGCGCCTTCTGCCCCTCCGCCGGCGGGCGCTCCGCTTCGTCCGCCACCGCTCGAGAGACCGGCACCCCGGCGCACAGTGCTGCCAGAACCGCCACAGCAGTCACAGCGGACCCCAGGGGCCGCGTCCGTCTTACCTGCACGCCGACGGCGCGGCGCCCCGGTCTCCAACTCACTCCGACCCCCCGTGTTCACGACCGAATCATGGCGATTACTTGGCGCAATCTTTGCCATGGGCGTGAAACGAAAACGTCCCGTGATGAAAATGTGACTCATGAGGTCGCGGGAGTGTCTCCCGGGTGGCGTGGCTGTCTTGCCGTTCGGCGTCGGAGCCCCGTGCCGTTCGGCGTCGGAACCCCGTGTCGTTGTGCGCCTGATCAGCGACCGCTGACTTCAGGGTCCTGTTCCGTTGAGGCGGCGACGTGCACGGTGACGCGGCGGTAGGCGGCCCGGGCGTGGTGGATGCGGGCCATTGCCGTGCCCAAGAGGGCGGCGGTGACCAGGCAGGTGAGCCAGAAGGTGTCGCGGTGCGCGGCCCAGGTGAGGGTGCCCGCGGGTGGGATCGCAAAGCCGTTGAGGAACAGCCAGCACAGAACGGCCGTGCCCGGTGCGGCGGTGAAGCGGGCGCACAGTCCGAGCAGGGCGGCCAGCAGCGACAGCGCGGCCAGCGCGGGCCCGGGGCGGTCCGATCCTATGAGGGTGTTGTGCAGCGCTACCAGGGTCAGGGCGCCGCCGGCGGCGGTAGCCCATACCCACAAAGTGGCGACGGGGCGGGGAACGGGCCTAGCCTCGGCGCTGAGGGACACCCACTCGATCATGCTGACGGTTCCTTCCGCTCCTCCCCGGTATTTTGCGGGACGCCGACCGCTTCGTCAGCGCGGACCCCGGACGTGGATTGTCCCACTCGGTCCCCGACCGCACTTCCGTTTGGGCAGGTTGGCCTGGACGGGCCGTCGGACTCACAGGGGTCTGGTCGGCCAGTTGAGCAGGCGGGCGCCGATGACCGCGGTCTGCAGGGTGTAACGGTGCGCGGGGTCGGTGGGGTCCGTGCCGGTCAGGTGGTGGATGCGGTCCAGGCGGTAGGTGAGTGCCCTCACGCTCAGTACCAGTCGGCGGGCGGTTTCGGCGGCCACGCAGCCGGTGTCGAAGTAGGCGGTCAGGGTGTCGAGGAGCGGCTGGGCTCCGCCGCGGGCCTGTTCCAAAGGGCTGAGGGTGCTGCGTACCAGGTCCAGAAGCGCCTGCCGGTCGCGTGCCAGGACAGGGAAGACCAGCAAGTCGGCGGCGTGCAGCACGGGGTCGCCGAAGCCCATGCGTTGGGCGACGTCGAGGGCGTTGAGGGCCTCTTCGTAGCTGTGCCCGATCCCCACGGCGCCATCCCGGGGGCGGCCGATCGCGACCTGGCCGCCGTCGGTCGCGGCGTGGGCCTGCTTGGCGAAGTGCATGAGGACGTCGTCCTCGTCACCGGGGGCGACGCAGACCATCCGGCCGTCCTTGGTGGTGAACAGTATCCGGCGGTTCTCGAAGCGGCCGAACAGGGCGTCCTCCACCCTGCGGGGGACGGGGTCGGTCTCGTCGTAGCCGGCCGGGCCCTCGGCGACGGCCACGGCGTGGACGCGCGACAGGCGCAGCCCGAACCGTTCGGCACGAGCGGCGAGATGACCGGGGTCGCCGCGTCCGTGGAGCAGGTCGTCGATGAACTCGCGTCTGGCCGCTTCCTCTTGCCGAATGACGAGACGCTGGGCGCGCTCGTACCCATCGGCGAAGGCGTCCATGGCCTGTTCGATGACGGTGAGGACGTTGTCGGGGCTCGCTGTGCGTGGCCAGGCGGCGCGGGCGGTCGCGAGGTGTTCGCGCACCAGCACGCGCCAGCCGTGGCCCGATGCCGCCGCTCGGGCGCCCAGTTCGCGGCGGGAGTCGAGTTCGTGGCGAGTGAGGTGGCGGCCGGTGGAGGCGGCATCCGCCACGATCTCGGCATACCCGTCGACGAATCGGCCGGGTGTGTCGTGTGCGGTCACTGTGCCTCCCCCTCTGTCCGGTGCGCCTGGGCCTCGGCTCCTCGGACCGGCTGGTCCCGGGTCAGATGTTCACATGTACGGGTTCCACTCGCTCCGCGTCCACCCGGACGAGCTGTGCTGAGGCAGTGGACAGGCGACTTGGTCGGCGGGCCAACGGCTCGGTACGGCGCGCGGTGAGCGGGCCGACGACGACAAGGATCAGGACGTACGCGGCGGCCAGGGTTCCGATGCGCGGCTCGACGCCGACGGCGAGTCCCGCGATGACGGCGGAGAACTGCCGCGGGCGACAGGGTGCTCCCGGCCCGCCGACGGACCGCCCCCGGATTCCGGCGCGGCGTGCCGCGCGACAACCGGTGGCGATCCTCGTGAGCGCGGTGCCGATGGCCATGACGACGGCGGGGACAAGGACGACCGCACAGGTCGACCTGCCCGTTCTGTCCGGCGTCCGAGATGCCACGGATACGGCATCGAAGACGCGTGAAGATTGCCGGAACGCGGCAATGAACCCCTTCGCCGCTCCGTGTGAGGATCCCGTCGAGCCGGAGACCGGCGACGGGGCGAGAGGGGGACGGTACGCATGGCCTTGTACCTCGGACTCGGCATCACGGGGGTCGTACTGCTCGCCTTGTCGCTGGTCTTCGACGGAGTCCTGGGGGGAGCACTGGACGGGGTCCTCGACGGTGCCCTCGACGGACTGCTGTCGCTGCCGGTGGTCGCGGGCTTCGTCGCGATGACGGGCTTCGGCGGGGCCATCGCCCTGGGCACCACAGGCTCGGGTCCCGCGGCGGCCACCGGTGCCGGCGTGCTTGCCGGACTGGGGACGGCATGGCTGACGTACCGCTTCGGTCGTGTCCTCATGCGCGACCAGACGGCCATCACGCCCAACGGCGACGACCTCGTCGGCACCGCGGGGAACGTGGTGACGGCCATCCCCGCCGACGGTTTCGGTGAGGTGCTGCTCCGACTCGCCGGTCAGCCCGTGAAGTTCGCGGCCCGCTGCGCCGAGCCGGTGGCGCGGGGCGCCGAGGTGTGGGTGGAGTCGGCGCCGACCGCCACATCGGTCGTGGTCCGTCCGGTGGAGCGCTGAGCCACCCGCCTCACCTGTCTTTTCCTTTCCTTCTATTCCTCACGTTTGATTCGGGGGCATTGCCATGAGTCCTGTCGTCGTCGCAGTGGTGGGAGTCGTCGTACTCGTCGTGCTGCTGGCACTCGTCGTGATCACTCGCTACAAGGTGGCCGGACCGAGCGAGGCGTTCATCGTCACCGGCCGGCGCGGCAAGAAGGCCACCGATCCGGAGACCGGCCGGGTCTTCACCGACAACAGCGGCCAGAAGGTCGTGGTCGGTGGCGGTGTCTTCGTCGTGCCCTTCGTGCAGCAGAAGTTCACCCTCGACCTGTCCTCCCGCCACATCCCGGTGGCGGTGCGCGGCGCGGTCACCCTGCGCGGGGTGAAGGCGAACCTGGACGGCGTCGCGATCGTCAAGGTGGGCGGCACGGAGGACTCGATACGCGCGGCGGCGCAGCGGTTCCTGATGCAGCAGGACGGCATCGTGGGTTTCACCCAGGAGGTGCTGTCGGGCGCCCTGCGGGCGATCGTCGGCCGGATGTCCGTGGAGGACGTCATCCGCGACCGGGCCGCGTTCGCCGGGCAGGTCGCCGAGGAGGCGGAGGCGAGCCTGTCCGGGCAGGGGCTGGTGCTGGACGCCTTCCAGATCCAGGACATCACCACCGAGGGCTCGTACCTGGAGGACCTCGGCCGCCCGGAGGCCGCGCGTGCCAGACAGGAGGCCGACATCGCCGAGGCCGTGGCCCGGCGGGCCGCCGAGCAGGCCCGGCTCAAGGCGGAGGAGGAGATCGCTGTCGCCCAGCGGACCTTCTGCCTCAAGCAGGCCGAGATCAAGGCCGAGACCGACGAGGCCGCTGCTCGTGCCGCCGCCGCGGGCCCGCTCGCCGAGGCGGCCCGGCAGCAGGACATCCTCGCCGAGCAGGAAAAGGTCGCCGAGCGGCAGGCCGCCCTGACCGACCGGCAGCTGGACACCAAGGTCCGCAAGCCCGCCGACGCCCAGCGCTACGCCGCCGAGCAGGAAGCCGAGGCCAAGCGGGTCGCCCGCGTCAAGCAGGCAGAGGCCGAGCGGCTGGCCGGTATCGCCGCGGCCCAGGCCGAGGCGGAGCGGGCCCGGCTCACGGGTGAGGGTGAGAAGCAGCGCCGCAGCGCGCTGGCCGAGGCCGGCGCCATCGAGGGGCTCAAGCAGGGCGAGGCCGAGCGGTCCCGGCGTGCGGCGATCGCGGAGGCCGTACGGCTGGAGGGCGAGGCCGAGGCGGCGTCGATCGGCGCCACGGGCGCGGCCGAGGCCGAGGCGATGCGCAAGAAGGCCGACGCGTTCGCGCAGTACGGCGACGCGGCCATCCTGCAGATGCTCGTCGAGGTGCTGCCGCAGGTCGTCGCCAAGGCGTCCGAACCGCTCAGCGCCGTGGACAAGATGACCGTGATCTCCACCGACGGCGCGGGCCGGATCCCGCGTGCCGTGGCCGACAACGTGGCCCAGGGCCTCGAACTCCTCAGCTCCACCACCGGAGTCGACCTCGCCGAGTTGCTGAAAGGCGTCACCCGCGGGGCAAAAGACCCACGCCCCGAATCCACCACCGCGAACGGGAAGGTCGAGATCACCGGTTGAGCCGACGGCGAGGCGGCGAGGGGGCTGTCTGCGCGTCTTCCAGAACGCCGCGGATGTCCGTGGCGGGCAGTGGAGCGGACAGGAGCTGCCGGGGGGAGTGCCGGGTCCGCGCGAGATCGGTGAAGAACGAGGTGACGCTCGGCAAAGCGGGTCCCTTCGAGAGTGTTCGGTCCGGTGCCGCCGCATCGCCGGTCGGCGCGTAACGGCGGTCCACGGCAGGCGTCTTCACCGGTGGGCGGCGCGGTTCATCTCGACGGCGTCCTCCAGAGTGGGATCGGCGCCGAGGGCGGCGAAGCGCTCTGCCATGCTGTCCCGGACGGCCGCGTCCTTGACGCGATCGGCCGCGGCCAGGGCCGCCGGCAGCTCCTCCAGGGTCAGCTCGGTGCAGTAGGCGGGGCCCATCGGCTGCCAACGCCAGGAGTCGGCCAGTGCTCCTGCGTCGTAGGGGTCGAACCCGGTGTCGTCCACCAGGCGCATGGCCACACGCTTCGCTTCCCCGGAATCGCCGGCGACCGGGATGGCGATGCGGCCCGGAGGGCCCGCAGGGACACCCTTCGTTCGCTGGGTCTCGGCCAGGGCGGCGTTCCACGCCTTGACCACGGGGCGTCCGAGGAGCTCGGGGGTGTATACGCTCTCCACCACCCCGTCCTCCACTGCCTCGATCCGTCCGCTGAGGTGCGGGTAGCAGTTGGAGGTGTCGATGACCACCGTCTCGGCGGGGACGTAGGCGAACAGTCCGGCCAGCTGTCCCGCCCCCCGAAGGGGATGGCCAGGATGACGGCGTCCCTGTCCTTGACGGCGTCCTCAAGGGCCACGGCACGGGCGCCGGTCCCCAGCACGTCGGGCGCGACGGCCTCGGGCCCGCGGGCGCCGGCCACCTGGACGTCGTGACCGGCCTTCGCCGAGCTTGCGCGCGAGGTTGCCGCCGATCGCTCCGGCGCCGATAACGGAGATTTTCATGATGTCCTTTCGAAGCCCCGATCCGGGACGGCCGGACGGGGTCGGGGAAGACCTGCTGTCGGGCGGAAGACGATGCTGGTCGACCACAGGTCCACGACGTGCTCGGCGACGGTGTCGTAGCCGTCGCTCTCCTCGCACGTGAACGGCTCCCACCCTGGGGTCACGCCACCGCGGTCAGCAACTCGGCCAGCACGTCGGGGCGTTCCAGGGCGATGAAGTGGCCGCTCTTCGGAACCTGGGTGAACTCGGCGGCCGGAATCAGCCGCTTGTTGGCCTCCCGGTCCGAGGGGCGGGACCAGTCCTTCTCGCCGTAGACGAGGTGGACGGGGGCCTTGACCTCGGGGTAGCGCGAGCGGGCCGCGATGAGGCTGGGCAGGGCCTGGTACACGGCCCGGGCGACGGTCGGGTAGCCGGGACGGGCGCCCACCTGAAGGAGCTCGGCCACGTAGTCCTCCCGCAGCGCGCCCTTGTCGCCGAGGCCGCCCTGAAGGATCTTGCGGAGGGCGGGCCTGGGCTCCACCCCGGCGATCACCGGGCCCACTCCCGGGGCGAGGACACCGCTGACCACCAGGCGGGCGAGGAGGCTCGACCGGGCGATTCCGCCGCGGAAGTCGTAGGTGTTCACCGCGACGACGCGTCGTACCCGCTCCGGGAGATCGGCCGCGGTGGTCAGGGCGAGCACCGCCCCCATGGACTCTCCGACCAGTGTCACGTCGTGGAGGTCGAGTTCGGTGAGGAGCCGCTTGACGCCCGCGCGCATGGCCGGCTCGTCGTACGACGCCCCCGGCACGATCTCGGAGTACCCCATCCCCGGCAGGTCGAGGGCGTACACGGTGTAGTGCTCCGCGATCAGCGGGATGAGGAGGCGGAAGTGCTCGGCCTGGGTGCGCACGGTGTGCAGCAGGACCAGGGGAGCGCCGGTGCCCGCCTTCAGGTAGCGCAGGGTCCCCTCGCGGCCGTCGGATCCGGCGTGCGGGGCGATGGTGTGGCTGGTGGTCCCCGGAATGTGGATCGTGGGACGCGACTCGTGGACAGGCATCTCGCCGACTCCTTTGGATGTGAAGGGGTTACTTCGCCAACTGGGCGTACAGTCCTGCCAGATCGCCGGCCAGGCCCGCCTTGACCTGCCGCGAGATGTCGTCGGCGAGCACTTCGTACGCGCCCGTCTCGACGCCGTCGAGGGCGAGTGCGGCGACGTCACGCGGGTCGGACTTGGGCGCGTCGACGCCCGCCGTCAGGTCCGTGTCTACGTAGCCGACGTGCAGTCCGGTGACGGCGATGCCGCGGGGCTGGAGCTCCAGGCGCAGGGAGTTGGTCTGCGACCACAGGGCGGCCTTGGAGGCGCTGTAGGAGCCACCGAGGGCCAGCCAGGAGAGGACGGAGTGCACATTGAGAAGGTGGCCGCCGCCGTTGCGCTCGATGACCGGCACGAAGGCCCGGGTGACCAGGAGGGGGCCGTAGAAGTTGGTCTCGAACTCCCGGCGTACGTCGTCGACCGGGGAGTCGAGGAAGGACGCGCCGACCGAGGCACCGGCGTTGTTGATCAGCACGGTGACGTCCCCCGCCTCCGTGGCGGCCGCCGCCACGGAGGCCGGGTCGGTGACCTCCAGCGCCACCGGGACGGCGTCCGGGTGGGTCACGCCGCGCGGGTCTCGGGCCGTCGCGTAGACCTTGCCGGCACCGCGCGCGTACAGCTCCTCCACCAGCGCCTTGCCTATGCCGCGGCTGCCGCCGGTGACGAAGACGTTGGCGCCCTTCAAAGCGGTCATGACTGTCTCCAGAGAATGAGAAAACGATCGGTTTCCACTAAGGTAAACCGATCGGTTTCCAAGCGCAAGCCCGACAGGGCCCCCGCTTCAGCGGGGCGTCCCGTACCCGTGGATCCCTGGGATGACGAGCTCTCCACCTGCCTGTCCGGCCTGGTCGATGTCGGCGTCGTTCAGGCCTGGCTGGAGCTTGAGGTCAAGTTTCCCGACCGTGCCATAGAGCCACTCCGGGACGGTGCCGGGCGTGAGGTGGAGGCGGAGGACCGGGGGCAGAGGGATGCCTTCGACGCCGGAGAGGGTGCCCGTCAGACTCTCGACGTACATGGTGACGCGGTCGCCTCGCAGCGCGGATGTCGAGCCGGGCGCTCCTCGATGTGCTGGATCTGCGGGCCGACGGGTACGGCCATCTTCAGGTCGCGGATCGTGACGGCCGCCGCGGTGAACTTGAGCACCCGCTTGGACCCGGCGACCGTGTCCACGGTCACGACGCCACCGAAGACGAGGTCGCGCAGTTCGAGGCGGCTTCCCTTCATGTTCCAGGACTCGGCGGCGAATCGACCGGCGCTCGTGTCCTCGGGAGCCTTGAGAACGCTGAGCCGGTCGTCAGGCTGCTACGGCGGCTGACCCAGGAGGACGCGAACCATCGGCGCCACGACCGCCGTACGTGCGGGCGGGGGGAGCCGCCGACGGAGTGAGTCCCCCGGCGGGGTGCCGACGGGGCACCGGCATCCCGCTCGCAGGATTGCGCCCAGCGGCGCCGCGCTCACGACCAGGCGACCGATGGACCGCGGCCCGGTCGCCACGGCTTCCGCGCTGTCGCCCCACTCCCACATCCGGGAGGCCGGCAACGCCCCACAGTCCGGGCGACCCTCCCGGGCCGGGGGCGACCCGCTCACTTGCACCGAGGAAACCGATCTGTTTTTCTTGCTGGAAACAGATCGGTTTCCCAACCGATGGCCAGCCCATGACCAGCGACCAAGGGGAAAAGTGAGTACCACCTTCGACCGCGGGGCGCCCGCCTCCGGGAAAACAGACTCGGGCCGCCGCGGCTCACACGCCGTGCGCTGGTGGGTGCTTGTCGTGCTGGGCACGGCGCAGCTGATGGTCACGCTCGATGCGACCGTCGTGAACATCGCGCTGCCCGCGGCACAACATGACCTCGGTTTCAGTGACGGCAGCCGGCAGTGGGTCATCACCGGTTACGCCCTGGCGTTCGGCAGCCTGCTGCTGCTCGGCGGCCGGCTCGGTGACCTGTTCGGCCGACGCACCACGTTCCTGACCGGCTTGGTCGGTTTCGCGGGCGCGTCCGTCCTCGGCGGCGCGGCCACCAGCTTCGAGATCCTCGTCACGGCACGTGTGACCCAAGGGCTCTTCGCCGCGTTGCTCGCGCCTGCGGCTCTCTCGCTGCTCAGCGTGACCTTCACCGACCCGACCGAGAGGCCGAAGGCGTTCGGCATCTTCAGCGCGCTGGCCGGTGCGGGCGGCGCGGTCGGGCTGCTGCTCGGGGGCATGCTCACCGAATGGGCGTCGTGGCGCTGGGTGATGTACGTGAACGTCGTGTTCGCGGCCGTAGCGTTGGCCGGTGGGGTGCTGCTGCTGGCCAGGCCTGCGGTCACCGAGCGACCCGAACTCGACATTCCCGGCACCGCCGTGGTGAGCGCGGCGCTGTTCGCCATCGTCTACGGGTTCGCACACGTCGAGTCCACCAGTTGGACCGACCCGGTCGCCCTCGGCTCCATGATCGTCGGCGTGGTGCTGATCGCGGTGTTCGTATGGGTGGAGTCCAGGGTCGCCCATCCGCTGCTGCCGCTGCGACTCGTGCTGGACCGGACCCGCGGTGGTTCGTTCCTGGCGGTGTTCGTCATAGGCATGGGGATGTTCTCGATCTTCCTGTTCCTCACCTACTACCTGGAGGCCAGCATCGGCTACTCGCCGATCAAGACCGGTCTGGCGTTCCTGCCGATGGTCGCGGGCATCGTCGCCGCGTCGACCACGGCGCCCTCGCTGCTGCTGCCCAAGGTCGGCCCGAAGATCGTGATCAGCGCCGGCTTCCTGGTCGCCGCATCCGGTATGGCCCTGCTGACCCAGCTCAAGCTGGACAGCACCTACGCCGCCCACATCATGCCGGGTCTGATCCTGCTGGGGCTCGGCCTCGGCGGAGTGATGACCACGGCGTTCCAGGGCGCGACCGCGGGCATCCATCACGAGGATTCGGGCGTCGCCTCGGCGCTGATCAACACCGGCCAGCAGGTGGGTGGCTCGATCAGCACGGCGCTACTGACCACCGTTGCCTCCTCGGCCGCGACCGACTACCTCTCCTCGCACAAGCCGGGCGCACTGACCATGGCCCAGGCCGGGGTCGAGAGCTATACGGCCACCCTGGCGTGGGGCGCCGGGTTCTTCGTGGTCGGCGCCGTCCTTTCAGCGCTCCTGATACCGAGTGCGCCTCTGGCGCCGTCGGAGGGCGAGCCCGTGATCGCCCACTGAGCCCGAATCCACCGAGCGATGCCGGGCGCGCCAGACGCGGCAAGGAGGGTGAGCGCACCGATCGTGGAGAACGCGATGCGCCGCCCACGTCCGGTCGCCACCCCCACCACGGCGTCGCCCGGCGAGATCACCTGGACAGGCATCATAAACCGATCGGTTTCAACGGGCCGGAATCGAGTTACCCTCGCAATATGACCACCGAAGCAAAGCCAAGTTCCCGAGAGCGACTGCTGGAGGCAGCGGCCACACTCACCTACCGAGACGGCGTCAGCATCGGCGTCGACGCGCTGTGCAAGGCGGCGGGAGTGTCGAAGCGCTCCATGTACCAGCTGTTCGAGAGCAAAGGCGAACTGCTGGCCGCGAGCCTGGAGGAGCGCGCCTCGGCCTATGTGACGACGCTGCTTCCCGCGGCGGACGACAACCGTCCACCCCGCGAGCGGATCCTGCACGTCTTCGAACAGGCGGAATCACAGGCGGGCACGCCCGACTTCCACGGCTGCCGGTACCTCGTCGTGCAGATCGAGCTCAAAGACCAGAGCCACCCCGCGAGCCGGGTGGCCCACCGGGTCAAGGAGAACCTGACAGCCTTCTTCCGCGCCGAGGCCGAACAGGGCGGGGCGAGCGACCCGGACCTGCTGGCCCGGCAGCTGATCCTGGTCTTCGACGGCGCCAGCGCCCGCGCGGGAATCAAAGCCGACACGCCGACCGGGCTCATCGCTCCCACCGTGACCGTCCTGCTCGATGCGGCGGGCATGCGCTGACGCATCGCGTCACGAGCAGTCGCGGCGACCGACTGCTCGGCGAGTCGCAACCGAGCTCCGGCGACTCGTCTCTTGGACTTGCACAAGGAAACCGATCGTTTTATGGTGGTGAAACTGATCGGTTTCTCGCTGTGGTGGCGAGCCTCGAACCCGCATCCCCAGGAGCACGGATGACTGCCGCGCGCGACGCCGAGGGGCAACCAGCAGCCCCGGCCCCGGCCCCCAGGCTTCCGACGAAGCTGGCCACCCACCCGTCGGTGCAGGCCGTCCTCGCCCGGCGCAGAGCCGGCGACGCGGTGAGCCCGCCGAAGGTGATCGACGCGGCATGGCTGCGCGAACTCTGCCTCGCGGCCGGTGCGGACGACGCGGCCGCGGTCAGCCTGGACCACCCCGACCTGGCCGGTGAGCGCGAGCACGCGCGGTCCGCGCTGCCCGGCACCCGCACCCTGATCGCCATGGCGGTCCGGATGAACCGCGACAACTGCCGCTCCCCGGCCCGCAGCGTGGCCAACCAGGAGTTCCACCAGACCGACGAACAGGCCAACCACGCCGCCCGCGGCGTCACCCAGGCCCTCCAGGACGCCGGCTACCGCGCGCTCAATCCCTCCGTCGGCTTCCCCCAGGAGATGGACCGCTTCCCCAGGGAGCGGATCTGGGTGGTGGCGCACAAGACGGTCGCGGTGGCCGCCGGGCTCGGCGTGATGGGCCTGCACCGCAACGTCATCCACCCGAAGTTCGGCAGCTTCGTCCTGCTGGTCACCGTCCTGGTGGACGCGGAGGTCAGCGCGTACGGGCAGGCGCTGGACTACAACCCGTGCATCGACTGCAAGTTGTGCGTCGCCGCCTGCCCGGTCGGCGCCATCGCCAAGGACGGCTCCTTCGACGCGCTGGCCTGCACCACGCACAACTACCGCGAGTTCATGAGCGGGTTCACCGACTGGGCACAGACCCTGGCCGACAGCGAGGACGCCGCCGACTACCGCTCCCGGGTCACCGACTCCGAGAGCGCCTCCATGTGGCAGAGCCTGAGCTCACCCCCCGGCTACAAGTCCGGCTACTGTCTCGCCGTCTGCCCCGCCGGCGAGGACGTCCTGGGCCCCTACCTGGACGACCGCAAGACGTTCATGGACACCGTGCTGCGCCCGCTCCAGGACAAGAAGGAAACCCTCTACGTCCTGCCGGGCTCGCACGCGCAGGAGTACGCCCGGCGCCGCTTCCCCCACAAGCCCGTCAAGGAAGTCACCGGCGGCTGGCAGCCCCCGGCACCACGTTCCGCGTCCACCGGCCGAGAGACGGGCACGTCATGAGCGGCGGGCTGGGTGATGACGGCCGCCGGCCTCGTGACGGCAGCGCTGTTCGGCTTCGGCGTGCTGGGGTGGTACGACCGCACCGCCGTCCCGGCGTAGCGGCAGGTCACCCATGACGGGCCATTACTCGGCGCCTCCGCCCGGAGCCCCTAGAAACCGATCGGTTTCTATTTAGTCCGCTTCGGGTTAACCTCGCGGTATGACCACCGAAGTGAAACCGAGCCCCAGGGAGCGACTGCTGGAGGCGGCGGCCACCCTCACCTACCGAGACGGCGTCAACATCGGCGTCGAGGCCTTGTGCAAGGCGGCGGGGGTGTCGAAGCGCTCCATGTACCAGCTGTTCGAGAGCAAGGACGAACTCCTGGCAGCAAGCCTGAAGGAGCGCGCCTCCGCCTACGTGGCGACCCTCCTGCCCGCGGCGGACGACGGCCGCTCGCCCCGCGAGCGGATCCAGCACGTCTTCGCGCAGGTGGAATCCCAGGCAGGGGCGCCCGAGTTCCGAGGCTGCCGGTACCTGGCCGTGCAGATCGAACTCAAGGACCAGAGCCACCCCGCGAGCCGGGTCGCCCATCAGATCAAGGCGAACCTGACGGCCTTCTTCCGCGCCGAGGCCGAACAGGGCGGGGCGAGCGATCCCGATCTGCTGGCCCGGCAGCTCAGCCTGGTCTTCGACGGCGCCAGCGCCCGCGCGGGAATCCAGGCCGACAACCTGACCGGGCTCGTCGCACCCACCGTGACCGCCCTGCTCGACGCGGCAGAGGTGCGCTGACGCACCAAGTTCCAGGACCCTCCCCCTCACCGCCCAGCAGCCGCGGGAAGCCCGCTGGCCGCAAGCGTGTTGCCCAGCATGCCGCGGGCGAAGAAGCTTGCGGTCCTGTCGGCATCAGCACCCAGCGACAGGTGCACGGTTTCCCAGATCCTCACCCAGCCGACCCGGACGACCTCACCGATCAGGTCATCACCCTGCGCCTCGGCGGCCGCCACAGTGACGTATCCCTGCATCCGCATCAGGAGCGTTTCGGGGCGCGTCGAGATCAGCCGCGCGTAGGCGTCCGCCATCACCTGCCGGGCCCGCTCGCCGCCCTCCACCCCGTCCACCGCCCTCTCGAAAGCCGGGCGGGTGTCTTCCATACTCCGCGCCAGAGCGGCGACGAAGATCGCCTCCTTGTCCGGGAAGAGCGGGAAGAGATACGGCCGCGTGACGCCGACCCGCTCCGCGATCGCCGCGGTGGTGGTGCCGCGGTAGCCGGTGATCGCGAACTCGGCGATCGCCGCGCGAATGACGCTCTCCCGCCTCTCCTGCGCACTGATCGCGCCCATGTCCTCATCTCCTGCTTGAACTTGCACATGGAGACCGATCGGTTTACCGGAGCGGAAACTGATCGGTTTCGATCCACGCATCCGGAAGCCGGCGGCTGCCTGAGCCACGGTCCGGACGGGCGGCATGTACCGCCGTCAGGAGCCGGCGGCGGACACGTGGCGAGCCAACTCGGTGGCCAGGCGCCGCATGACCGTGCGGTTGGCGTGCCGCATCGTGGCCCGCACGACAGGGGCCAGCAGCCGGTCGGCGAGAGGGGCCCGTACCCACGTGTAGGTGAACGAGATGCGGGTCCCACCGGTGGGCAGCGGTTCGAGGGCGTAGGTGCCGTGGGCCAGTCGCCGCCCGGCCGCGCTGACGTTGTGTTCCACGATGCGCCGCGGCGCCTCGGCCTCGATGACCTCGATGGTGACATCGGTCTTCGTGCCGCCCAGCGCGGCGGTGACCGTGGCGCACGACCCGATGCCCCGGGCGGGGCCGCTGTAGCGCCAGTTGGTCAGGTAGTGGTCGGTGAACCGCTCGTGATGAGCCATGACATCGAGGAAGCCGTAGACCTGTTCGGGCGTCTGAGGTACATCGGTCGACACGGTGACAGACTTCATGTACCACACGGTACATGCAGCATGTACCAATTGGTACAGTCATGACGTGGTGACCATGGATGACTCCCGTCCCGAGGGCGAGGCCGAGCAAGGTGCGCACGGGGACCGGCGCGCCCAACTGGTGGACGCGGCTGTCGACCACGTCGCGGCACACGGCATCGCGGACCTGAGCCTGCGCGGCCTGGGCGCCGCGATCGGCGTCAGTCACCGCATGCTGATCCACTACTTCGGCTCCAAGGAACAGTTGCTCGTCGAGATCGTCCGGACGTCGGAGCGGCGTCAGCGCGATGTGCTGTCCCGGATCCGCCTGGAGCCCGGTCTCTCGCCCGCCGATGTCGCGCGGCTGCTGTGGCACCAGCTGACGGACCCTCGGCTGGCCGGTCAGGAGCGGCTCTTCTTCGAGATCTGCGGGCACGCACTGCGCGGCCGCCCGGAGGCCGTCCCGGTCCTCGAAGGGCTGGTGACGGACTGGCTTGAGCCGCTCGTGGCCGCTGAGGTCGCCGCCGGGGCGGAGCCTGCCGCGGCCCGGAACCGGGCCAGGCTGGGACTCGCCACCGTCCGCGGCCTGCTGCTCGACCTGCTCGCCACCGGTGACCGCGCCGGCGTCGACTCGGCGATGGAGGAGTTCCTCCGGCTGTACTACGGCTCGCAGTGACGAGTCACCGATCAGGCAAAGCGGCTGCGCCGGGCACCCAAGGCCACTGCGGCGGCGTCACCCGGTGGAAGCCGCCACCAGCGTCCGCACCGTCACGGGCTCGGCCAGGACGAGGTCGACCGGGCTCGTCGCGCCCACCGTGACCCCGCTGGTCGACACGGCGGGCGTGCGGCATCACCTCGTTCCCGCTCAGGGCGCGTAGCGCTCGCGGTACCAGGCGACGGTCTCGGCGAGCCCGGACAGGAAGTCGCGCTGCGGTTCGTAGCCGAGTTCCCGGCGGATCTTCGACCAGTCCACGGAGTAGCGGAGGTCGTGGCCTTTACGGTCGGCGACCCAGTCCACCCGGTCCCATCCGGCGCCGCAGGCCTCGAGCAGGGCGCCGGTCAGTTCCTTGTTGGTCAGTTCCGTACCGCCCCCGATGTTGTACGTCTCGCCCGGCCGGCCCCGGGTGAGGACCGCGATGAGACCGCGGCAGTGATCGTCGACATGGAGCCAGTCCCGGACGTTCTCACCGTCGCCGTACAGCGGCACGTTCTCGCCGCGCAGCAGTCGAGTGACGAAGCGCGGGATCAGCTTCTCCGGGAACTGGTAGGGGCCGTAGTTGTTGGAGCAGCGGGTGACGCGCACGTCGAGGCCGTGGGTGCGGTGGCAGGCGAGAGCCAGCAGGTCACTGGATGCCTTGGACGCGGAGTAGGCCGAACTGGGCAGCAGGGGGTCCCGCTCGGTCGCGCTGCCGAACGGCACGGAACCGTACACCTCGTCCGTCGAAACGTGTACGAAGGGCTGCGTGCCGTGCCGCAGCGCGGCGTCCAGCAGGGTCTGTGTGCCCAGCACATTGGTGTGGACGAAAGGGGCGGCGGCGGTGATGGAGCGGTCCACGTGGGACTCGGCCGCCAAGTGGACCACGGCGTCGTGCTCGGCCATCAGCCGGTCGACCACCACCGCGTCGGTGATGTCTCCGTGCACGAAACGGAATCCCGGATGATGCCGCACGGTGTCCAGATTGTCCAGGTTTCCGGCGTAGGTCAGGCTGTCCAGTACGGTCACGTGCACGGCACCGAGCGGCCGGTCCGGTGCGAGCACCGTGCGGACCAAGTGCGAACCGATGAAACCGGCACCGCCGGTGACCAGGATTCTCCTCATGACGGGATCTGCACCTTGCTGTGGTCACCGAGCAGCAGCCGGTGGGCGTGCGGGGCGCGGGTGGTGGGCACGATCTCCACGTTGCGGCCGATCACCGACGCCTCGATGCGGCGTACTCCATCGATGATCGCACCGGGCAGCACAATGGAGTACTCGATCTCACTGCCGGAGATCGAGCAGTTCTCCGCGATGGAGGTGAAGGGCCCGACGTACGAACCGGTGACAGTGGTCCCGGGTCCGATCACTGCCGGTCCCACCACGCGCGAGCCGCGGACCGTGGCGCCCTCGGCGATGACGACCCGGCCGACGATCTCGCTGTGCGCGTCGACCGCACCGTCGCAGCGGGACGCGATCCGGTCCAGTACCAACCGGTTCACCTCCAGCATGTCCATGGCGTTCCCGGTGTCCTTCCAGTAGCCGGACACGATGGAGGACCGGACATCGGCGCCGTCCTCGATGAGCCGTTGGAGGGCGTCGGTGATCTCCAGCTCGCCTCGCGCGGACGGCCGGATGGCGGCCACCGCCTCGTGTATCGCCGGGGAGAAGAAGTACACGCCGACCAGAGCGAGATCGCTCTTGGGAGAGTCGGGCTTCTCCTCAAGCGCGGTCACCCGGCCGGCCTCGTCCAGGGTCGCCACCCCGAACGCGCGAGGATCGGCCACCTGGGCGAGCATGATCTGCGCATCCGGCCGGGAGGCCCGGAACTGCCGTGCCTGCTCCGCGATCCCGCCGAGCAGGAAGTTGTCACCGAGGTACATGACGAAGTCGTCGGAGCCGAGCCAGGGACGGGCTGTGGCCACGGCGTGCGCCAGGCCCAGGGGCCGGTCCTGACGGATGTAGGTGACGTCCAGGCCCCATCGCGATCCGTCCCCGACCGCGGCGCGTATCTCCTGCTCGGTGTCCCCGACGATGACGCACACCTCGGTCACCTCTGCCTCGGCGATCCCTTCCAAGGCGTAGAACAGGACAGGTTGGTTGGCCACGGGCACCAGCTGTTTGGCTGACGTGTGGGTCAGGGGACGCATCCTGGTTCCGGAGCCTCCGGAGAGGACGAGCGCCTTCACGAGGACTCCTCGGGGTCGGTCTGGAGAGGGCGCACCGTGCCGGTCCGGACGGTGACGCACGTGTCGTAGGCGGGCAGCAGCCCGGCCGCCTCGGCGGCGGCGAGGCCGGGGGCCGCGGCGTCCTTCGCGGACAGTACCGGCGGGATGTCACTGTCCCAGGCGATGCCCAGACGCGGGTCGAAGGGATCCACGGCGTGTTCGCGGGAGGCGTCGTAGCCGGACGTGGTGAGGTAAACCAGCGTCGCGTCGTCCGTCAGCGCCTGGAAGCCGTGCCCCAGTCCTTCGGAGAGGAAGACCGCGCGCCGGTTGTCCGCGTCCAGCTGGACCGCGTCCCACACGCCGAAGCTCGGCGATCCGGTGCGCAGGTCCACCACGACGTCACGCACCGCACCGCGCACACACGTCACGTACTTGGCCTGCCCGGGTGGCACGTCGGCGAAGTGGATGCCCCGCACCACACCACGCCGCGACACCGAGCAGTTGGCCTGGGCCAGGTGGAAGGGGCGTCCTACGGCGGTGCGCACCTCCTCGCCCCGGAACCATTCGTGGAAGGAACCCCGGTGGTCGGTGAACGACGGGGGATCGGTCACCCAGGCGCCGGGCACCTTCAGCGGCCTCATGCGGCTTCCTCCTGCCGCCCCGGCCCGCACGCTTCGGCCAGCGCGGTGCGCCAATCCCGCGGAGCGGACAGCCCGGCCTCGGTCCAGCGGCGGTGACCCAGGACGCTCCAGTACGGTCGCCGAGCGGGACGCTGCATCCGAGAACCGTCGGTCGGCCGGACCCGGTCCGGGTCGGCGCCCCGCAGCCGGAACACCTCCCGAGCCAGTTCGTACCGGCTGGCGCTGCCTGCGTTCGTGGCGTGGAAGACGCCGCTTACCGCGCGGGCGGGCAGGTCGGCCAGAGCGATCAGCCGCGCAGCCACGTCCACGGCGTTCGACGGCTGGCCGTACTGGTCGCGCACCACGTCCACGGTGCCGTCGCACCGGGCCGCGCGGGCCATGGCCCCGACGAATCCGTCCAGGTCCCGGCCGTACAGCCAGGCGGTTCGCACCACGGTGGCGGCATCCGGCAGTTCCCGGAGCACCGCGCGCTCGCCGGCGCGCTTCGTGCGGCCGTAGGCCGTGCCCGGCGCGGTGGGCGTGTCCTCGGAGTACGGGGTCCCGAAGTCCGCCAGGGCGCCGGGGAAGACGTAGTCGGTGGACACGTGCAGCAGCCGGGCACCCTGGGCGGCGCAGCTCCGAGCGAGATGACGCGCACCGTCGGCGTTGACTCGCCGCGCCTCCTCCTCGTGGGACTCCGCCGCGTCCACGTCCGTCCACGCGGCGCAGTTGACCACGATGTCAGGGCGCCAGTGCCGCAGGGTCTCGTCGACGGCCCGGGCGTCGGTGACGTCCAGGCGGTCCCGGCCGAGTGGCACGCACTCCGTGCCCTGAGCGGTCAACTGGGTGTGCACTTCGCGTCCGAGCCGCCCACCGGCGCCGGCGATGAGCCATCGGCCTTCCGGTACCGGGGAATTCATGAGGCCGTCTTTACTCAACACGCGGTGATGTTAGCCCGGAGTGCGACTGCTCCGTGCACCAGTTCGGGGCGTACTCCGTCCGAGCCCGGCATTTAAGCCCCAGGCTCACCCGGAAAGGGACATCAGCTCACGAACCACCCTCCGACCGGAAGGCGAATTACAAATACGGCTTATCGGTGGATCGGGCGGGAAGCAGAATTGCCGCACAATTGGCCACCGGCCCGGCCCGATCACCGACTTCGCCGACGCGTGTATGGAACCCCAGCTTCCTGTTGCCCGTCTCTCTCTCGAGAGGGGGATCCCATGACTGAGGATCTGACGATCGGCGAGCGGATTGTGCTGCTCGCACTGGACGAAGAGACCGGCACCCTGCGCGAAGCGCCGCTGCGGGTGTCTCTGGCGGTTTCGGCGGCCGCCTTACTGGAGCTGGGCACGGCCGGGTACCTGACCGAGCGTGACGGCGCACTGGTCGTCGCCGGCGCGTCGACGCCGGCGGATCCGGCGGCCGCGGCCATGGCGGCGCACCTGCGCAGCCATCCCGAGGAGACGCCCAGGGAGTGGCTGCTGGCCGTGCGCGAGCAGGCACTTGACACGGCGTACAAGGGGCTGTCGGAGAAGGGACTGGTGCGGGAGCAGGGACGACGGGTCCTGGGCGCCTTCGGATCGGTGAAGTACCCGGTCACGGGCCTGTCGGAGCTCGAGGCGCTGCGAGGCCGGCTGACAGCCGTCCTGGAGGGCCAGGAACCCGATGAGCGCACGGCGGCGCTGATCACCGTGCTGCACCACGCGGGCCTCCAGGCCGTCATGCTGCGGGACTCCGGGGCGGAGGCACCCGAGTACCGTCTGAGCGCGATCGCCGAGGGGCAAGGCACGGCCGCGGCACTCGGAGACGCGATCCGCACCACGGTCGCCGCTCTCACCGCGGTCATCGCCTCGTCCGCTCTGTAGGAAGGCGCCTCCCGAGGCGCCGGCGGACCCGCCGGCCGGGTCCGCCCGCCGGGCGACTATTCGCTCATTCGCTTGAATATTTGACAGTTCTACGAACTGATGTTCGAATAAGGGCCATGGGGGAAATGACCTTGACCGCTTTGGGCATGCTGAGTTTCGACGAATTGGTGTACAAGGCCCTTTTACAAGGAACAGAGTCGGACGTATCCGGCCTGTGTGTGGCCCTCGACCGTAACGACGAGGACATCCGCGCCTCTCTGCGAAGACTCGCCAAGCAGGGCATGATCCGCTTGGATAAACACGGCGAGCCGACCGCCCTCGACCCCGACGAGAGTGTCGGACGACTTCTGGAACAGCGACTCAAAAGGCTGCACGCGGAGCAGCAGGAAGTACTGTCGTTCGGTTACTCACTGATCAGCCGGCCTCTTGCCTGGCGTTCTCCCGGAGCGCTTCAGGGGAACGACAAGGGCGTGTGCGACCGGGCCGAGGAGTTCACCGCCCAGGCCCGGCGTGAAGTGCTGACGATGCAGCCGAACTGGACCCTGACACCACAGACGATCCTGGCCACGCGTCGGGCCGGGGTGGCCTGCCTGCGACGTGGAGTGACCGTCAAGGCCCTGATCCACAAACGGGCCCTGGAGGACGAGGCCACCTCCACACTCCTCACGGAGATGATCCGGCACGGCGCGCAGGTACGCCTCCTGGACGGAGGGTTCGAGCGGGTACTGATCGTCGACCGGGAGACCGCCCTCGTGCAGGCCGAGCGGGGCAGCTCACCGAGCACGACGCTGGTGGAGCAGGGAGCGCTGGTCGACACCCTCCTGTCGTTCTTCGACCGGTGCTGGTCCCAGGCGCTCGACGCCGCGGCCCTGCTGTCGCCGGGGAATGGCCCCGCCCCACTGAACGAGATGCAGCTGAAGGTGCTCCAAGCCATGGCGCGCGCCGACAAGGACGAGGTCGCAGCACGTGAACTGGGCATATCCGTACGCACCTACCGGGGGCGGGTCGCGGAGCTGCTGAAGCACCTCCACGCCGCCACCCGCTTCCAGGCGGCGCTACGGGCCAAGGAGAAGGGCCTCATCTGACCGGTGCGGCCGCCCGGGCCCGCCCTCGGCCAGGCTCCTGACGAGCCGGAGCACACGCGGCTGGACGGAGGGCACCAGCCGGGCGGCGCGGCGGGCGTGCTCGATGCGGGAACAGAGCAGGTTCCGCGCGATGGCGTACCGCCCCTGCTCGGGCACCAACACGAGCTCCTCGAAGAGCTTCACCTCTCCCGAGACCACGCGTTCGATCTCCTCGTCAAGGTCCCCGCTCCAGTCGAGGGGCCGTACCAGCGCGCCGGAGTCGTCCATCTGCCGGTACCAGTCCCTCATGTCCGCCAGGACGGCGGCGCGGAACAACTCGTCGTGCCGGCCGGCCTGGAGTTCGCACAGCAGCGCGTGGGCGGTTCTCGCGTCATCGAGGACGACCAGGGGCAGCCGGTGGGGGCGCGGCATCCGGTTCCTCCGGGTGCCGCTGTCCATCAGCAGGGCCGCGGTCGGTTCCACGACGGTGCGAAACGTATGGCCCGCGTCGGCGACCCGCAGCCACAGATCCCAGTCCTCCAGGCCCGCACCACCGCGCCAGCCGCCGACCCGCTCCACGACACCGCGACGATGGCCCACCCTCGACGGCTCGAACATCGGTCCGAGCAATTGAAGTTGGGGGTGCCAGAAGGCCGACAGCGGCGAGAACTCGGCGGCCTCCTCGCCGTCGGCGTCGTGGTACGTGCAGCCCGTCACCGCGAGGTCCGCGTCCGCCCGCAGCATGCCGAGCAGGACACGAAGGTGATCGGGCCGCCAGACGTCGTCATGGTCCAGATAGGCGATGAACTCGCCCCGGGCAAGGGCCAGTCCCTCGTTGCGCGGCCCGCTGGGGTGGCCGCTCCGCTCGATGCGGTGGAGCCGGACGCGAGGATCCTGCCGCGCGGAGCGGCGCACCCAGTCCTCGGTGTCGTCGTCGCACCCGTCCGAGACCACGAGCAGTTCCCACTCCTGGAGGGTCTGCGCGCGGACGGAGTCGATGGTCTCCGTGATCTTCCGTGACCTGTTGTAGGTCGGACAGATCACGGACACCGCCACTGTGTCGTCGCCGTTCATGGCCCTTCATCGCCTCCGTCGTCTAACCGGTTCACAAGAACGCCAGAGCCCCCGGAGCGGCGTTCGCGGCGCTCAGGGCGAGCAGCATGCCTGCGGCTCCGGTCGCCAGGTCCGTCGTGAGGCGCACGTTCTCCAGGCCCAGGAACGCCGGCCTGCCCTCGTGGGCGACCTGGTACAGGCCGACCGTGGCGGCGAAGCGCTCGACCGCGGCGGCTTCCGCCGGGCCGGCCAGCCGGGTGGCCGCCAGCATCACGCCGGCGAAGCCGTGGAAGAGCCCCGAGGTGTGGGGAACGCAGTCCAGGGCCGCCCGCAGGACGGTTTCGCAGGCCAGGGCGAAGCGCGGCTCGTGGCGCTGGGCGAGGTACTCCCTCAGAACCATGGCGGTGCCGCCACTGCCGGCGGCGAACGTGGGACGTGCGCCGACGGCACCTTCCGCCCAGCCTTCCTCCGCACCCGGCTCCACCGTCCACCCGAGGGCGCGCAGATCGCTGTCGAGCAGCTCACGGGCCCCGTCGAGCAGGCCGGTGTCGGGCGTGTGGGCGTACAGACGCAGCAGGAGCAGCGCGCCACCGGACCTGCCGCGCAGCAGACCGGCCTCGCCGCGGCGGGGAGATCGGGTCGCCGCGCTCTCGGCCACCTGCTCCGCCAGGAGCGTGGCGTGCTTCAGGGCGGCGTCGTCCCCCGTGGCTCGTGCCCGGTACAGATGGGCGAGCCCCAGCCCGGCCCGGCCGTCCAGGAGGCTGTCGTTCGCGGGTTCCACCCCGGACGCCTCCTTCAGCAGAGCCTCGGCGGCATCGGTCCGGCCGAGGCGCTGCAGCGCGCATGCGACACCGGACGTGCCGGTGTAGAGCCCCGGGGACGGGTCGGTGGACCGGCGCGCGGACTCCTCGAGCCAGTCGACGTGGGCAGCGGGTATCTCCGTCCCCGCATCGCTGAGGGCCCACAGCACCCCTGCGGCTCCGTAGGCGAGGCAGGTTCCGCCCTCCGGCAGGATGAACTGGGCCGTGTCACCGGGAAACAGGCGGTCCTCGCGTCCGGGCGTGGCCGTCGCGAGAATGCCTTGCCCCACGGCGGCCGGGTCCCGTCGGCCCGTGGTGAGCTGCTCGGCCGCGGCGCTGGGCAGATCGCCGGACACCGTGTCCGCGTGGCCGTCCCGCGCGCCCGCACCGTCACCGGTCGTGAGGGGCGCGAGGTCGGCGCGGACCTTGGCCCCGTAGTCCTCCGGGACCGGGTAGCGGGCCTCCACGAGCTCGATCAGTTGGTCCAGCTTGTCCGCGTCCCACGACAGGAGATTGGTGAGCGGGGCGAACAGGGCGATGCGCAGGCAGCCCAAGGCGTACCTGTCGATGTCCTTGCCCCGGTAGGTGGGGGGCGCGGCGAAGCCCGGCGCCGCGTGGATCTGGCGCGCGGTGAGGTCGGTCGACGCAGTCTCCAGGTCGATGAACGCGACGGAGCCGTCCGGGCGGACCATGACGTTGCCGGGGTGCAGGTCGCCGAAGACGACACCCCGCTCGTGCATGGCCCGCACGCCCTGCTCGATCTGGTCGAGCACCTCGAGCGCCCATCGGGTGTACGTGGCGGTCCGGTCCGGATCAGCGTCCGGAGACGACGGGTTGTCCCTGGTGGTCCGGATCGCGAGCGTCTCGCCCTCCACGAACTCCCGCACGAGGAAGTGGTGTTCGTGCCCCACACGGGCTTCGATGAGTTCCGGCACCCACTGGAGGCCGGCGAGCTTGCGCAGGCAGTCGCGCTCGCGGACGAGTCGGGCGACCGCGTCCTCACCGTTGGTGTCGATCCCGGCGAGCGGTCTCGCCTCCCGGAGCAGGACGGGCGCGCCCGTGCGCACGTCGGTTCCGCGGTAGACGCCCCCGCCGTTGGAGAAGTGCAGGGCCTGTTCGGCGCGGTAGGGGAAGTCGCGCAGGGTGCCCGCGTTGCGCGCCTCCACCGCTTCCGTCAGACAGTCGGGAATGGTCACCCACTCCGGGGGCCGGAACGATGGACCGCGCCGGTCCGGTACCAGCCTGCCCTCGGGATCCTCGATGCAGGGGACCGTCTCCCCCCTCTCCGACTTCATCGTGCGCGCGACGAACCCGCCGTAGCGCACGTAGAGGGGACCGGAACGCCATCTGAGGTCACTGAGGATGTAGGGACCCCGCTCCCCGTCGAGGACGGCTCCCAGCTCGTGCAGCACGGAGGCCAGGCGGGTCTCGTCCTCGGGATAGATGGTGATGAACTTGCCGCTGGCTCCGCGGTCGCCGTACTTGCCGTTGCGTCGCAGCAGCACCTGCCTGCTGCGGATGAACTTGAACGCCATGCGGCGGGCGACCAGCCACTCCCAGGACCGGGCGAGGATGCTCTGCGCGTTCTCGGAGGTGGCCGACACATGGATCTTCCAGCCCTGAAGCGGCATCCGGAACCCGTGCGGGGTCAGCATGGTCCAGTCGGGCCCCGTATGGCACGACCAATCGTCAGGCGTCTCGGACGTCAGGGCACGGAAATCGTCGTCCGCGTCGCCGGTTTCGGGCTCGACCCGGTCGAAGAAGGGCGTGCCTGGCGCCAGGAACATCACACGCCTATGAGCATCCATGACAGATTCAACCGCCTTCAGGAGTACGAGAGATCAGAAGTGGCGGGTGGGAATCAGCGCCAGAAGGGCGCCAGGTACTTGAGGTAGAGCCAGTCGCCCAAGCGCCGCTCGCCCGCGCTCACCACGGCTTGGCCCGTGGTGCCCGGGGCCGCCCGTCCGCCGTCGAGGACGATCCCGGAGGCCGGCACCCGTACCGAATCGAGGCCCTTCACGGGGACGAAGGCGGAGATCGGCACCGACAGGTCCGTGAAATCGGTGGACGCCACCGTAGCCGTGCCCAACTGCTTCTGGAGCACGACACCGCCGCTCAGCAGACGCACCTCGGCGCCGGGCTCGATGGCGCTCCGGTCGGTCGTCCCGGTCGACACGAGCACCGTCCGGCCCTGCTCCTCGACGAAGCCGCCGGTGACGGTGTACGGCACGGAGACCCCCAGCATGACCGCCGCGACAGCCGCGATCCCCACCACGGAGACAGTGACGCGCCGCCACAGGGGCGCTCCGGCGGTCCGGGCCTCCGAATGCAGCTTGAGGGCGGCGGCGTAGACGCGCAGCATCAGGTACCCGAGAGCGACGGAGACGATGACAGCGCCCACCAGGCCGGCGCTCTCGAGGACCGAGCCCCACAGTGTGAAGGCCATGCTCAGGACGTACAGCGGAAACAGCATGCACGCCAGACCGAACAGGGGCGCCCAGTCGACCCCGGGCAGCGCACGCTCATGGCGTCCGCCGAACAGCAGCCTGGCGACGAGCCGACGCGCGTCCGTCATGGACCGGTCCCGCAGGTGGGAGACGTCCAGATGGCTCATGAGCGCCAGGTAGCCGTCCAGCTTGACGAACGGGATGGCGTTGAAGAACCCGGAGACGTAGTTGGTCACCGTCAGGAGCAGCAGGAAATCACGCAGCGCGGGGCTGCCGCCCGCCGCCGCCACGACGACGGAGCCGACGCCGGCGAGACCGGCGATGACCGCCTGGGTGGCGATACCGGCCAGTGCGACCCGTACGCGCTGACGGTTCTTCGGCAGCCGCCACCCGTCGGTCACGTCACAGAAGAACGCGGGCGTCAGGTAGAAGAACATGAAGCCCATGCGGCTGGGCCGGCCACCGTAGTGGCTGAGCACCAGACCGTGCGAAAGCTCGTGCAGCATGGTGCCGCAGTACGTGACGACCATCAGCGCGATCAGCGCCGGCATGGAGATCGGCTCGGCCAGGGCGTCCAAGGTCGCCGGGGCCTGGGCGACGAGACACAGCAGTCCTGCCGCGGCGAGGACCGCGGCTACGACCGCCCAGCCACGGTGCGCGAGACGGGCGGTGAGCGGACGGAACCTGCTCAGCATGCGTTCCGGACGCACCAGGGTGAACTGGACGGTGAGCGGCGGGACGAAGGTGATCCTCCGGTCCCCGCGCGGTTTACGGTCCGCGTCCTCGAGGAGCTGGGTGCGCTGAGCACGCAGCAGGCCCTCGGCCACCAGCTCGACGTTCCAGGGATCGCCGAGCTCCCTCGCCATGTCCTCGGCGTCGCGGGTGCCGTCGGCGAGGCTCAGGAGCCTCGCCATGCCGGCGGCCACCCGCAGGTAGCGCTGCGCGCCGGACTGGACGAGCCAGGGGGCGCCGTCCTCGATCGGCTCGTGAACCCGAACGTCCGGCGCCAGGCGCGGAAACTCGGGCAGGGGTGCCGGAGTCGGGTCCGCCTGTGGCCGGTTCAGGGTCAGTTTCACGGCAGGTCCCTGCGGAGGAACAGGGTCCGGGTGGCGATCGTGCCCGCGCCGATCCACACCGCGAGGACCACCAGGGCCCACGGGATCGACAGCAGATGGTCATTGCCGCCCCGGTACACGGACGCCATGGCCTCGTCGATGGTGAACCTGCCGATCTCCGGGATCAGCCGCAGCAGCCCCTCCCCGACCAGCCAGGTGCTGATCAGCAGGACGAGAATGGCGGCGACCTGCTGCCGGATCAGCAGCCCGAGCAGGGCACCCCACACGGCGCCCACCACGATGACCAGCATCACCCCGAGCAGCGTCCAGGTGGTGGTAGCCGTCCACTCGGGCTCCTGCGCGCGCCCGGCCAGGAACACCCACGGGCTGGCGGCGGCCAGCACACCGGCCCCCAGCGCGAACACCGAGCCGCAGCCGGCGACGGCGATCAGCTTGGCCGCGAACAGCCGTCCTCTGCCACCGCTCAGCAGAACCGACCGGCTGATGGCGCCGTTTCCGAACTCCCTGGTCACCGCGAGCATGGCGACCACCGCGGCGGCGAGTTCGACCATGAACCAGCCCTGCACCAGGGTGGATGTGATCTCGCGGGTGCTGCCGAGCTCCGGAGTCCTGGCGAGCTCCTGCTGCAGGAAGCCGGCGTCGGCCATCACACACATCAGCACCGCGGCGGCGGCCACGCCCCACCAGGCACGCCCGGTCCAGATCTTGCGCCACTCGGCTCCGATCAGGTCACGCATGAGCGTTCTCCTTCGCCGCGGGCCCCACCAGGTCGAAGAAGCGGCTCTCCAGGCTGACGTCGCCGTTCTGCGTGAGGTCGGCGGCCGTGCCGCTGTAGCGCAGCGTCTTCTGCAGGATGACGATGTCGTCGGCCATCTGCTCGACCTCCGCCAGGATGTGGCTGGAGACCAGCACGGTGCGCCCTTCATCCGCGAGGGACCGCAGGAGCTCCCGGAGCCAGCGGATGCCGTCGGGGTCGAGTCCATTGGCGGGTTCGTCCAGGATGAGCAGTTCGGGGTCGGCGAGCAACGCGGTCGCCAGGGCGTGCCGCTGCCGCATGCCCTGCGAGTAGTCGCGGAGCCTGCGGTGGGCGTCCTCGGCGAGCCCCACCTGTTCGAGGACGTCGTCCACCCTCGTACGAGGCAGACCGATGGTCTTCGCCCAGATCCCCAGGTCGGCTCGTCCGGAGGCCGCGCCGGACGGACCGATTCCGTCGATGCTGACTCCCACCCGGTGCGCCGCGCGGGGCAGTTGTGCGTACGGATGACCGAAGATCGTGGCGCGGCCCGAGGTCGGACGCGCGAGACCCAGCAGCATCCGCAAGGTCGTCGTCTTTCCGGCCCCGTTGCGTCCGAGGAGTCCCACGACCCGACCCGACCGGACGGTGAAGGACACGTCCTCGACCGCGGTCAGTTCGCCGTAGCGCTTCGTGAGTCCCGTGATGTCGACGATGTCGGTCACGCTCCGCCCCTCCCCCTCGCACGGAGGTACAGGCCGACACAGACGATGAGCGCCAACTCCACCCCGATGCAGATAAGCAGCCCTCTGGTGCGGGCCGGGCCCTGAGTGATGGCGTACACCACGCCTGGGGCGGCCACGGCAGCGACGAGCCCGAAGGTCATGAGGGACCAGACCAGGCCGCGAGAAGATGCTTGAGGCATCAGGTATCTCTCCCCTGCGGCTCGGGGCCGCACGTATATTCATCGGTGCGGCCCTGTTCCGGATGCTAATGGCCAGCATCCGGAACAGGGCACTGTCCGTCAGGCGGCGACCGGTCAGGTCGCGATGACAGAGGTGACGGCGACAGTGCTGTAGGCAGCGCTGACGCCGGCCGAGATGGCGGCGCTTGCGAGGAAGCTGTCCCACCAGTCAGGGGCCTCCATGCCCTCCAGCTCCTCCATGGCCAGCTCCTGCATGGCCAGCTCGAGAGCGGGGTTGGTGTTCTCGTTCATTTCTTTCACCTCCTTCAAGGGGTCTTCGACATCTGCTTCCGGAGGTCGCCCCCGCTCAGCGGCGGCGGCCCTCCAGGTCAGGTAGCCAGCGTGACGATCGAGACGTAGGAGATGACGCCTCCTGCGCTCAGGCCACCGACGGCGCTCAGCGCCGCACTCCAGCTGAAGTCCGGAGCGTCGAGCGCCTCCAGCTCCTGCATGTCCAGCTGCTGGGCCTCCAGCTCCTGGAGAGCCAGCTCCAGAGGTGCGGACACGGCGCTGTTCTTGTTCGCGGTCTGCATTGTGTTTCCCCCCTCCCGTGGTGTTGCGGGCCGTCCGTCGGCGGACGCCGACGGAAGTCTGTGGTGTGTGATGGCGCCCTCTCGGTACGCCGTCACCGTGCCGCGGGCTCCGGCTGCCGGACAGCCTCGGCCATCACCCGCCGGACGTCGGCGAGAGCGAGGGCACCCAAGGTGGGCAGGCCGTCACCCCACGCCCGCATCGTGGACCGGGCGATCCGGTCCGTCCGCTCCGTGGTCGCGTCGATGTCGCGCTCGATCCCCCAGGCGTCCAGCAGGCCCACGACACCCTCGACCGGGTCCGTGGGCAGCGCCGGCCGGTGGACCTGGGCGACGGCCTCCCAGAGCCGCCGTAGCCGAGGGGCGGAACCCCACCGGACGTCGCCTTCCACGACCCGCTGCCACAGGGGTGGCAGCACCGCGGCCGCAGCCGTCATCTTGCGCAGGCCCAGACCGGTGGAGAGCTCGTTGGCCAGGTACCAGCCCTTGCAGGCACACGGGTCGCGGCCCAGATTGAACCACTGGCTGTGGCTCACACCGCTGAGCTTGGCGATCTCCAGGCGCAGCCGGTCGCCAGGGGCTTCGCCTGCCCGCCGGACGGACGCCAGCTCGGCGCCCAGAACGACCAGTCGCTCGACGAGCGTCAAGGCGAAGGCGTCCTCCGAGGGGAGGTCCTGCGGATCCCCCACGTACATACCGGCCACCCGGAAGAACACCTCGAGGACGCCTTCCGCGAGGAGTTCCACGGGCAAGGTCCGGGTGGCGACAGGGTCGAGCACCGCCACATCCGGCTGCAGCCCGTTACCGAGCACCAGGCGTTTGCCCTGCGGGCCGGCGAGGCAGGCGCCGCCGCTCAGCTCACTGCCGGTGCCCACCGTGGTCGGCACGGTGATCAAGGGGATCCTGGGTTCCGCCTCGGCCGGGAGCAGCACCAGACCGCTGCGCTGCCGCACCGCCAGCCTGTCCCGCACCACGGGGGCCGCGCTCATCAGCACGGCCAACTTGGCCTGGTCGAGCAGTGTTCCCCCGCCGACCGCCAGGACGAGTTCGCTGTCGCGGAGCCGCTCGGCCAGTGCCGTCACGCTCTCCAGCGTGCCGGAGCCGTTCAGTACCAGCGGCTCCACCGACCGTCCCGCCCACGCCGCGCACGCGGACACCTGGTCCACGGCCTCCGAGTCGGCGACAGCCGGGTCCGCGAGCAGGGTCATGGTCCGTCCCCCGTGGAGGGGCAGCCACTTGGCCAGTCCACTGATCCCGTAGGACACCTGGGTGAGGCGTCGACCGCTCAGGTTCCACACCGTGTCCACTCAGACCGCCCCGGCCGCACTGCCGAGCCCGGCCCGGTCCCGGGCGTGTGTCCTCACCCCGAGGCGCACGCAGTCCAGGAGTTCGGTGAGTTCGTCGTCGGTGTAGATCAGCGCCGGGAGGATCTGCACCCCGTTGACGCTGGGGTGGACCACCGCTCCGGCCTTGCGAATCGCGGCGACGACCTCCGGGACCTCCCGCTGCGGCAGGGGGTCTCCCTCGGGCGTGCGCAGCCGGATGGACCGGAAGCAGCCGACGCCGGTGGTGGTCGAGACCAGCGATTCGGTGGCGACCAGGTCCTCCAGCGCCTTGTCCAGAAGGGCTGACAGGCGTCGCGCCGAGGCGACCGCGTCCAGCCGTCGCATCTCCTCCACCGTGGCGAGGATCGCCGCGCAGGTGACGGGCGTCCCGGCCTGGGTCTCCCCGTGGACGAACACGTCACCCGCCGCGTCGAAGGGTTCGGCGAGCGCCTGGGGCATCAGCACGGCCGCCGCGGCGTGCGTGCCGTTGGTCAGCCCCTTCGACGTGATCAGCAGATCCGGTGGCGCCGGCCACCGCTGTGAGGCGAAGAAGTCACCGGTGCGGCCGAAGCCCGTGGCGACCTCGTCGGCGACGAGGAGGAAGCCGTGCCGGTCCCGGAGTTCGAGCAGCGTCCGCACGTACTCGGGCGTGAGGGGCACCGCCCCGCTGCCGAGCACGGGTTCCACCACCACCGCCGCGACCCGGCTTCCCTGCTGGGCCGCCAACTGGGCTATCTCGTCACCGGCGTTGGGGGTCACATGCCTGACGAGCCGCTGGTCGACGCCGTAGACGGACTGGCCGAGGTTCTCGCCGGTGAGCGCGAACCCGCCGAACGTCAGCCCGTGGTAGCTGTCGCGGAGGCCCACCACGAGCTTGCGCGTACCGTCGCCGCGCAGCGCGTGGTAATGCCTGGCCAGCTTCATCACCAGGTCGTTGGCGGCACCTCCGGAGGTCGAGAAGACCACCCGGCCGTAGTGATCCGCCCCTGCCGCTTCGACCAGCGCCCGCGCCGCACGCCTGGCGTAGACGTTCTCGTAGCGGAACACCGACAGATAGGAGGCGTCGCGCAAGGCGTCCGCACAGGCCCGGGCGATCGCCTCGTTGCCGTAGCCGAGGTTCGCGTTCCACAGGCCGCTGGCGCCGCAGAGCAGTTCGCGGCCGTCCTGGAAGCGGATCCTGACGCCGTCCGCCGACACGGCGCACAGTTCGTCGGCTCCGTGCAGGCGGGGTTCGAGCAGCGAGGGCCAGAGTTCGGTGGACATCAGACGGCCTCCGCCTCGAGCAGCACACCGGTATGGCGGGGGGAGGCGGCGGGCAGCGGATGACGAGCCACGACGCGCAGTCCCGCGGAAGCCAGTTCCCGCGCGAGGTCGTCGGGGGGCAGGACCCGGATGGACGTGGTGAGCGCCAGTACCGGTCCGTCCTGCGGCGTTTCCCGCTCGGCCGGCAGGATGGTGACCTTGCGGACCTCTTGGCCGGCCCGCCAGTGTTCGATCATCCGGTAGCGCCGGCCGCTGGCACCCACGGCCTCGAGGTCCAGGTCGTCCTCGTCGGCGCCGGTCACGTCGACGGTGGAGAACAAGAACCTTCCGCCGGGCCTGAGATGGGTCCGCACAGCCGCGTAGAGTCCGGCCCTGCCCTCGGCGTCGAGAAGTGAGATGGATGTGGTGCCGAGCACCACGACGGCGAAGGTGCTGCCGAGCTCGAACGCGGACATGTCGCCCCGCACCACGGTGCACCGTCCCCCGATGCCCGCCGGGGCCTCGGTGAGCCGCTCCTGGAGCAGCGTCACCATGCTCTCCTTGAGCTCCAGGGCCGTGACCTCCCGGCCCAGCGCGAGCAGCGGCAGCGTCAGCCGGCCGGATCCGGCGGCGAGTTCCAGCACCGGGCCGGGAACGGCACGGACGGACCGCAGCAGTTCCCTGATCTCGGTGGTGTCGATGGCCGCCAGGTCGTGGTAGACCGAAGCACCCGCCTCGTCGTACAGATCGTGCACGCTGACCCGGTCCCCGTACCCGGCCAGGATCCGCCCGGCCAGCCCCGGGGCCGCCGCGGCTTGCGTCGTCGTCACGCGGTCGCCTCCAGCACGGGGGCGCCCGGAAGCAGCGGGACTCCCTTGTCGGCGAAGAACGCGAGTACCCACTCGACCGCGGCCCGGTCCACCGATCCGCCCTCCGCGTTCACGGCGTTCCGTTCCGCGTGCTCCAGCACGGCTTCGGCGCTGCCGAGGACCAGCAGCATCTCCGTGATCGCCGCCGCTCGTCGGCCGAGCTGGAAGGTCCGGTCGAGAGCCGGAACCCTGACGTACGCCTTCTCCGACGTCCAGCAGAGGAACGGCGCCTGCGGATCATGGGCGTCCAGGGCGCCGTCGACCGCCTCGAGCCCGGGCACGAGCCGGTGGCCGAAGCCCGAGACCCTGGGCTCCGTGATCCCACGCGTCTGAAGGTCGCGCAGCACGTCCAGCGTGGTCAGATAGCGGGCGAGCCAGGGCCGTCGGCTCAGGGCGGGGCCGCGCACCTCCTCCGACACCGCCGCTCCGAGCGGCACCGCGCCACCCACGTCGCTTGCCGCGTTCAGGCGCTGCCATTCCGCGTGCAGGGCCGCGGCCGAATCCCCGGCGGTCCCCAGCCGCAGGCCCTGCGGCGAGACGGAGACACCCCCGTCCCGGTCCACGTAGAGCCTGGTGCCCGGTCCGTCACCCGGAACATGACCTCCGAGTGCGGAAAGGTCGGCGATCTGTACGGCCGGGCTGACCGCGAACGGAGCGAACCTGCCCTCTGCCCTGGCGGCGTCGGCGTCCGCGAGGAACATCTCGAAGTCCGTGTCGCCGGCCATCCGCACGAGCGTCGTGCCGAGCAGCGACATGTAAGGGCTGACGCCGTAGTCCTGGATCTGGAGGAACAGAGCGTCATCGACCGACGCGTCGCCCTCCGACCCGCTCAGCGATCCCTCGTACCCCACGACGGTGGCACCGGACCCGCCGTCCTGGCCGTCCCGTGCGCCCGGCACGAGGACCAGCGTCCGCGGGCCCACGGCATCGGAGCCGAGCACCGCGTCCAGAAAGGCCGAGTCCTCCAGCACAACGGTGGCGGCCTCCGGCCCCGGCGTGTCACCGACCGGCGGGCGTCCGGTGACCCAGGAGCGCAGATGGCGCCCCACCCGGGCGATCAGTTCCTCATTCACCGGAGTCCCTCCGATCCGCGCCGACCGCGGCGAGAATCTGCTTCAAGTCGTCCATTGCGGCATTCACGCCGTGGAGTCGGCATACGCCCGTGAGATTCAGCACGATTTCATCGACCCCGGCGTCACGATACTCATCGAGACGCTTGACGATCTGATCGATGTTTCCATACAGGAATGCACCGGAATCCGCCATGAGCCGTGCAGCCGCTCGCTGGTCGAGCTCGGAGAAATCAATTCCTGCCTTTCCGAGCATGTCAAGGTAATGCGGCGCCTGCATATGGGCGGAATTGCTCGCCAGCACGAAATCGGAGACATCCCGATCGGAGCGCTCCAGGGCCACAGGCACCATCGCGGTGATCCGGGGCACGGGCCGACCCGCGATGTCCGCCCCCTCCCGCATCGCGGGACGGACGACACCGTCGAGGTAGGCCGCCGGCGTGAGCCAGGTGACCGCCACATCGGCGACCTCGCCCGCGAGACGGGCCATGCCGGGGCGCAGCACTCCGAGTCCGAGGCGCACGGGAGGCGACATGGCCGGGCCCATCCCCGCGTGGCAGGAGTAGTACTCGCCGTCGAAGTCGACCGGGTCGCCGCTGAGCAGCCCTCGAACCACCGTCATGTATTCACGGACCGCCGTGAGCTGGCTGCGGTACGGGGCGCCGAGCAGGCTCTGCTGGAACGTTTTCGCGCCCGGCCCGAAGCCGGCCACCACGTCGTTGCCCGTCGCCATCGCCAGGGTCTTGACCTTGTGAGCCGCCTCGAACGGATGCCGCAGCGGCATCAGGGTCACCCCGAGCCCGGTCGGCACCCGGAAGCCCGCGCCCGCCACCGCGGAAAACGTCTGGAAGGGTTCCATCAGCAGGCTTTGTCCCTGCCAGAGCCTGGCCGCCCCCGTCCATTCGACGAGCGCCGCGAACGGAAGAACCTGCTCTGGTCGGCGCGGCAGGAATGGCACCAATATCGAGTAGTCCACATTTCCCCCCGGACCGCGACTTCTGACGTCGTGAATACTTGCAGGGAGATCATCGGCAGCGCAAGGACGCTCGCTGCAACTTGATGCAGGCACAACTGCAGAAAACTGCACCCCGGAATTGGCGGACGAGGAAGCGGACACAGGACCACTCGCTCGCCAGCGGCCCGCGAGGGCCCGGCAGCCACGGGCAAGGTCATCATGGCCGCGGCGACCATCATGATCGTGGTCTGCTGCTCATTCGATTCCGTCTGTGTTCAGGAACATCAGGTCCAGAGCGTCGGACAGCTGATCCTTCCGGCTGTCCGGGCCGATCAGGGCCTGTTCGGTCCAGATGCACTTGCCCTTCTTCGTGTAACGCGTGCCCCAGCGTTGCGAGAGTGCCGTGATCAGCTGCAGCCCGCGGCCTCCCTCGTCGGTGTCCGTGGCGCGGCGGATGCGGGGCATCGTGAGGCTGCCGTCGAAGACCTCGCAGATCAGGTTGACGTCCTGGAGGAGGCGCAGCCGGGCCGGTCCCTTGGCGTGGCGTACGACGTTGCCCACCAGTTCGCTGGCCAGGAGTTCCGTGGTGGGTGTCAGGTCCTCCAGGCCCCAGGCGAAGAGCTGCTCCCGGACGTGGCGGCGGGCCTGGCCGGCGGCCCGGGGGTCGTCGGGCAGGGACCAGGAGGCGACCTGGTCGCCGGCCAGGGCGTGCAGGCGGGCGACGAGGAACGCGGCGTCGTCGGCGGCCTGCTGCTCGGCGGGCAGCAGGCCGGCCGTCATCACGTCGCAGAGGCGCTCCAGGTCCCCGCTCGTACCGTCCTGGTGGGCGGTGTGCAGCAGCCGGGCCAGGTCTGTCATGCCCTCATCGATCTCACGCTTCGCCGACTCGACCAGACCGTCCGTGTAGAACACGAGCAGGCTGCCCTCGGGGACACGGACCTCGACCGTCTCGAAGGGGGGCTCCGCGGCGCCCAGCGGCGGGTCCGCGGCCAGGTCCGGGAAGTGCACTGTGCCGTCGGGGCGGAGCAGCGCGGGGGGTGGGTGCCCGGCTCGGGCGATGCTGCAGATCTGGGTGGTGGAGTCGTAGAGCGCGTACAGACAGGTGACGTACGACTCCTCGCTCATGCCGCTGACGATGTCGTTGAGGTGGGTCATGATCTCGTCGGGAGGCAGTTCGAGGTCGGCGAGGGTGTGGACGGCGGTGCGCAGGCGGCCCATGGTGGCTGCCTCGGGCAGTCCGTGGCCCATGACGTCACCGACGACCAGGGCGACCTGGCAGCCGGAGAGCGCGATGACGTCGTACCAGTCGCCGCCGACGTCCATGCCCCGCCCGGCGGGCAGATAGCGGGCGGCGGACTCGCACGCGCGCAGGGCGGGCAGGTCCCTCGGGAGCAGGCTGCGCTGGAGTTGGCGGGACCGGGTGTGCTCGGCGTCGTAGAGCCGGGCCCGCTCCAGGGCCTGGGCGACGAGGGCGCTGATCGTGGTCAGCAGGGCGCGTTCCTCGTCGCTGAGGCGGCGCGGGTGGTCGAAGGTGACGGCGCAGATTCCGAACGTGCGGCCGGAAGCGGTGAGAGGCAGGAACGCCCAGGCCTTCTTGTCGGCGCGAGCGGGTACGTCGGCGAGCTCGGGATAGCGTGCGGTGAACTCCTGCGGAGAGTTGAGGAACAGCGGCGTGCCGTCACTGATCGCGTCCCAGACCGGGTCGCCGGACGTGCGGGGACGGCCGTCGGCGAGGGCGAGGAAATCGTCCGAGTAGGCGACGGCTCCGACGTTGTGGAGCCTGTCCTGCTCGATGACCTGCATCAGGAGCCCGGTGGCGGCGAACGGTGGCAGCACCCGGCGGGCGACCGCGTCCACCACGTCCCGCGAGGTCGTCGCCGTGGCGAGCGCCGTGGTCAGCTCCGCGATACGGGCCGCCCGCTCGGACGCGAAGCGCTCGGCCGCCCGGCTCTCCTCCTCCAGACGCCGTTTCTCGGTGACGTCGGTGAGGTAGATGGTGTGGCCGCCGGGCCCCGGGACCAGCCGCAGGTGGTAGCGGCGCCCGGTGTCCGGCATGTGGACGTCGAAGCCCGCGGACCGCTCCTCGGCGGCGGCCCTGCGGCAGCGGCTCTCCAGGCCGGGGACCTGCCGGACAGCGGGGAGCTCCCACAGCAGGCGCCCGAACATCTCCTCCTCGGAGAAGCCGAGGGTGCGTTCCGTCGCCAGGTTGGCGAAGGTGATCCGCCAGTCGTCGTCCACCGCCAGGAAGCCGTCGCTCATGTGGCGCAGGGCCCGGCTGAGCGCGTCACGGGCGGAACGGGACTCGTTGCTGTCCCATCCCATACCGATCATCCGGTGCGGTTCACCGTTCTTGTCGTACGTGGCCTTGGCGCGGGCCTGGGTCCAGCCCCACGTATTGTCCTGTTTGCGCACCCGGTACTCGGCCTCGAACACACCGCGGTCCCGGATCGCCCGCTCCACCAGTGCCAGGGTCGGCGCGAGGTCGTCGGGGTGGACGCACCGCATCCAGTCCTCGACCCTGCCGGTGAAGTCGGCTGGCCGTGTGCCGTAGAGCTCCAGGGCCGCATCGTCCCAGATCAGGTCGCCGGTCTGGATGTTCCAGTCCCACGAGCCGACGCTGACCTCCTTCAGGGCCTGCCGCAGGCGCTCACCGCTCGGCTCCGTCTGCGAGGGCCGGGACGGCGGCGGGGCCTGGACCATACGGTCCTCGATCCAGGCGATCACGGCCCCGAGGAAGTCCCAGTGTTCCGGGGTCGGCTCGCCCCCGTCGCCCATCAGGACCGTGAGTGCGCCGATGCTGCGGTCTCCGCTGAACATCGGCAGCGCGGTCAGGCCGGTGCCGGGCCAGGTGGGGGCCGCCGTGTCCGCCCGCTCCGGCGTGCGGAACGGCACCCATACGCCCCTGCCCTGCTGCAGGGCGCGAGCCGGGGCCAGCGGGCCCTCCTGGTCGACGATCTCCCAGGAGCGGGTGAGGGCGGGAGGCAGGCCGGTCACGGAGACCAAGCGCAGCGCGGACATGGGACCGCGCAGATGAATCGTTCCCCCCAAGGCTTCCAGTTCGGCCACCGCGTGCTGCAGTGCCAGCCGGAACACTTCACTTTCCGCGAGGCCTGGATCCGCCCTGTTGAGCAGGGCCAGCCGTGCGCTCATACGAGAGATTTTAGGTCGCCGACGGACGAGTCGCCCGGGGACCGACGTGGCGTTTTCCCAGGGCGATGAAGTGGCCGGCCTCCCCTCGGGGTGGCGCGAGCGGACCGCCCGGCACGGCGGGTGCTGCTGGACCCCCGACTGCGTGCTTCGGTGCCCGTGAGGTGTCGCCGCCGCGCTGTGTGCGCGGCGGCGGTCCCACCCGTGGCTGCCGGTTGGGCCGCGCCCTGTCGACGGCGCGGCGCCTCCACGGCAGGTGCATGACAGTTCGGCTAGTGTGATCAGGTGACAGACATCGGCGTCCTCGGCGACCACGAGGAATGGCAGAAGGACTTCGAGCGGCGGCTGCGCACTCGTTACGCGGCAGCCGGGCTCAGCACCGTCGCGGTGGAACACAAGCTCGAGACCCTGCGCGCGCAGACCGGTGGCTGGACCGTCGCCGAGATCGCGGATGCCGGGACCCGGGTGGGATACGTCGCCGTGGTCGTGGCCGAAGAGAACGGCGCCCTCGCGGGCCGTATCGGCGACCTCCGGGTGGACGCGCCGCACGCCGGCCGGGGACACGAGCAGGTCGCCCGGGACTGGGCCGAGGGATGGTGCAGGGAGCGCGGCGCGCGGCGGCTGAGCGTCCTGCTCACCGAGCCCGGCGGTGAGTGGTTCGACGGTTACGGCGTCCGTGGTCAGCTCAGGATGCGGCGCATCGGTTCTCCGCCGGAACCGCTCGACGGCGTCACCGCACGACCGATGACGCAGGCTGAATTCACCGAGTGGCTCGCCTCCGAGAAGGCCGCCTACGTCGGCGACATCGTCCGGTCGGGAGCTCTGAGCCCCGAGGAGGCCGTCCGCAAGTCCGACCGTGACTTCGCGCAGCTGATTCCCGAGGGTCTGGCGACGCCCGACAACACGTTCCTGGTGCTCGAAACGGCTCGTGAGCGGATCGGCACCGGCTGGCTGAAGCACGGGTACCTCCCCGGGGTCAGCTACGGCTATTCGCTGGCCGTCCACGAGCAGCACCGCGGCAAGGGGTACGGGCGGGCCGCGATGGCGGTCGGCGAACGGGCGACGCTCGCCGCCGGTGACTCGGCGCTGATGTTCACCGTGTGGGGCGGCAACGAGGTGGCGATGAACCTCTACACGAGTGCCGGATACCACGTCCTCGAAGAGGACCGTTCCCTCGACCTCCCCGGCGAGCGCGAGCTTTCCTGAGCCGCGGCCGCCGGGTCACAGGGCCGGGTCAGCTTCGCTGGAAGAACTCCACCTCCGCCAGGGCCAGGTGCCGGCCCTCGGCCAGGCCGGCGGGCGAGCGCAGGACCAGACGCACCGTCTTCGCGTCGCTGATCCCGGTGGGGAACGTCTGCGGGCCCGGCTTGTCGCTGAGGGTGAGCTCCTTGTGGTGCTGCTTGCCGTCCTGCGTCGTCACCTCCAGGTCCAGGCGGAGCGCGCGGGCCTGGCGGGCGTAGTCCTCCGGGGACGCGGAGGCGCCGTTGGTGATGATCAGGTCGACCAGCCGGAACGGTTCGCGGAAGGTGTAGGTGACCGATGCGCCGGGCGCGGGCGCGCCCCAGTAGCGGTTGTTCAGCCCGTCCGTGGTGTTCGTGGCCGGGTGCCGGGCAACCTCGGCACTCGCCTCGATGGCCACCGGCGTCACGGGTTTCGACTTGCCCAGCTTGTCCCTGGTGTCCTCGATCAGGGCGCGTCCGGCCGGCAGCAGCAGGAAGCCGCCCGCGCACAGAGCCACCACCACGGCCAGGATCACCAGGAACCGCACCCCCCGGCCCGAGCCCGCCCGCACGCGGCGCCGCAGCGGCCACACGGTCCGCCACCAAGGCAGCGGGGCGGGTTTCGTGGCAGGGTCCAGCTCGGTCGCGCAGCGCCGGCAGAACCGGCGGCCCGGCGGGTTGGGCGTGCCACAGGCGGGACACGGCGTCCCCACCGCCTCGTCCGGCACGTCCACGGGCCGTACGACGGGCCGCGGGGCCACCGCCTTCGCCGGGCGTACGGGCTGTATGGGGTCGGGAGCCGGCAC
>NZ_JOJE01000024.1 GCF_000720255.1 Streptomyces griseus subsp. griseus
AGGCCGAGGCTTCTTCTTCCCCATGCTCTCCATGATGGACATCCTCCCGGGGCAGAACCCCTGATCTCGGATGTCCGCCAAAGCGGATCAAGCCCAGGTCGAGGCCGGCGGGGGTGCAGCGAGGCACACGCGCGCCTGATCGGTCGGCGTGCCCGCCGTCGTGGCTCACTTTCGTCGGCTGAGGCACAGCCCCGGGCCCGCTGGCGCTACTCCGCCGCTGGTGGTGGGACCCGGGGCGCGGTCAGCTGTCGCAGGGCGGCGCGGCGGCGCAGCGCGGCTCTGCGGCGCCGCCATGCGCGCCGCTGGGGCCGGCTGACGTGCATCAGTTGGTTAATGCGGTCCTGCGGCATGTGGCGCGCCTCGTGCGCCATGTCTTCCAGACCGCGGAGCAGATACCGTCCGTCCGTACCCATGACCTCGCGCTCACGAAGCACGAATGGCGCGACCGCCTCCCACACCTTGACCACCCGGATCCGCAGCAGTGCCACCATCTCGTCGTCCACGATGTCAGCCAGCCGCAGCACACTGATGTTCTGGTAGTAGTACACGATGTCGTACACCTGCCGACGTACGTCGTTCGGCAGGCCGGATAGGCCCAGTGTCGGGTCGTACTCGGCGAGCAGCCGCTGCGTCACGAACGAGTAGCGCTCGTGGAACTCCGCCGAGCGGAAGTCCGCGAGCAGGTCGACGTACGCCGGTAACTGGTTGCTCCGGCGCTGCAGACCGGCTTGCGAGACGGCTGAATACAACGTAACGAGCAGCGCCACCGCCGACAGCCCGGTGGCCACGAGATTGAACACCAAGACTCTGTCCCCCTGGTCCGCCTGCCCCAAGCAGCCCGCCTCATTGTGTCCCATAACGGACGGCCGCGCGGGCAGATCCCGCAGACCTGACGTGCTGTACAGCAGCGAAGTACACCAAGCATGTCGGTCGCAGACGAGCATCAAGAACCGCTACCGCCATCCTGACCAGGCCGCGAGACCTCAGCGCCCTCGACGCCCGCAGTTCGCATCGAGGAGCAGCATCCAGGTACGCGTGCCCGATCGGGCGGTGCTGAGCGGGGAACAGAGGGAAACGACGGCGGCCCGCCACGGAAACCCGCACATCGGCGTCGCCACCGGTCAGTACGCATCCAGTTACGCGATCTTCCAAACTAGTGCTCCAAGCCCCAGACAGCGGCGCTTGACTGGGTCATGGAAACTCCAGCCCAAAGCCACCCCGCCGACCTCAGTCGTTCGCGGACAGTTCTCGGCGCATCAAGTCCCGGTAGTCATAGTGGCGCACCTGAAACTCCATGGCCTCGCTCGTGGTCATGCCTTCCTTGGCCACATAGGCCTCAGCGGCGACGGTCTGCGCCTTGTGCGCCTGATCCCTCAGGAAGGTCACCAACTCACTCGCCGTGGCTTCCGGGTGCAACTCGAACCAGGTCGCGGCCAATTGGTAGCAGTACGTATGCATCATTGCTTGGTTGTGCGCCATGAAATCTTGGGTGGCATTACGGCGAGTCATGGGCCAAGCATGTCGGGTTGGAACCAACCGTGCGGCCCTTTTGGCACCATGCGCCCGCCGGGACGTCTCGGGGCCGTCGGAGGGTGGTCAACGACGAGCAACGCTGACAACCACCGACGGCTCACTCGCAGGTCGCAGCGTTGATCGATTACGTGGCCGCAGCCCAGGGCCGCGGCCCACCACTTCTTCGGCTACTGACCGTCTTGCAGTCCCTCAAACACAACCAAAGAGCCATCCCGCTCGAACCTCAGCACGCGGGGCCGGGGAGATTCCTGGGCGGAGTCCGGCTCAGGATGAAGCTCTCCGTAGCGCTGATGGTAAAGATCAACCGCTTCGCGGAGCGGGCATCCCTGTGCCTCACGAATCGCTTGCACTGCGAGAATGGTGCGCCCCTCTCGAATGTCGCGATCCACACTCTCCGACAGTTCTGTCACGCGTCCTCCCCGGTCCGGCATCGCAGTAGAGCAACCGCGGCTCTTCCGGGTCAACCGAGTTGAGCAGCCAAAACAGCGGGCCGGAAACCCCGAAGGCCCTGGGCGGTGCCGTATGAGACCAGCAGGGGGGCACCGCACTGATGCATCGAGGGGCGAGCAGACAAAGGCAGCCGTGTCCCAGTCGGGCAGGGTGTCCTGTCCCAGGGCAAGAAGAAGCCGAGGCCACAACGACAATCGGCTGGCCAGGACGTCCCGCCGCCCCCACGATGGGCCCATGGACCGGTTGCAGTACAGCGCTTGGCAGTACGCAGCGGAGGTACTCCCTCCCGAGGAACTACCGATGCTCGCTGCGCATGCACTTGTCGACGGGCGTGATTCCCCTGCCCTGTGCGAGCTGGCCGCTCTGCCGCGCCGGAGCGACGAGGCCGAGGTTCGCGAGCTGTACGTTCTAGCCCTGCGCGAACTCGGCATTCCCCTCCCCGACGAGGACACGGCCGGCCGATGCCTCCTGGTGAGTCTCGCGTTCGGTCTCGCGAACGGCGAGCTGAGCCCCGAGGAAGTGAGCAATGGACTGTCGATGACGGTCGCAGCCCGTACCCGGGAGGAGACACGGTTCCTGTCCGTCGCAGCGGGCTACAGCGAATGGCTCGGCCCCGACGAGCTTCCGGGATGGGAGACGGAGCTGAGAACCGCGGCCCAGTCGTTGGCCGCCACCACTGACCTCGGCCCCAGCATCGGCGTGCCGGGGGCGCGGTCCGACCGACGCGGGTGAACGCCCTTGTACCGAGCTCAGCACCCCACCAACACAGTTGGAAAGCGTGTTGGGGGCAACCCCTCACGAGTTCGAATCTCGTATCCTCCGCAGCCGCCTGACCAGGCGAAACGAAGAGCCGGACCGCTCATTGTGGTCCGGCTCTTCGGCATGCCCTGGTTGCAGTTTCCGTTGCATTTATAGGCGACATTCGGGACATAATCGCCAAACGGAAAGGGTGCACGCTCGCATCCATGGAGCGACCGACGCAGGCTACGTGACGGAGTCGCTGCAGCGGTCAGAGCCCGATCATCCGGACCTTGCTGCCGCACAGCCGGGTCATGTCATCGACATCTGACGTGAGGATGGCGACCGGGCCAGGCTGACGCAAGGCCGCTTCGGCGACGGTGGCGTCGATCGCGTACTTGTGTCCGTGCAGACCGGCGCCCTTGAGCAGTTGTGCCGCCGCCTTGGCCGCTGCCTCCGTGACCGGCTCCACCTTGACCCGGGAAAGCGCCCATTGCAGTCGGGGCAGATTCACCCTGGCGTGACTCACCTCCACGATGGTGTTGGCGCTGACGACAAGGTCCGCTCCCATGTCGTGGAACACCTGGAACATCGCCAGAACCTTCCGGTCCTGCGCCACCCAGACCGACAGTCCCTCACTGTCCAGGACGACAGTCTCGACGTGCCCGCTCACGCGGCGCTCGCGCCGCCGGCGGCCTGCGTCGTACCGAAGATCCGCGCCCGCGCCTCAGCCAGCTCTTCCTCACTGAAGGCCCCGTGCTCGTCTGTGTGGCTGCGCAGGTCGGCCCCCAGAAGCTGGTGCCGGATCTGTCTGGCGACCGCTTCGGCCACGTAGCCGGAGATGTTGTCCGTGATCTTCTTCAGCTCCGCCACCTGCTCGGTGGGGAGTGTCACCGTGATCCGTGTGGTGTCAGCCATAACGGCAAGCATACTGCGGTATGCGCACCACGTGCTCTTTGTTTCCCGCAGTCGGTCCGGGCAGCGGCAGTCGGGCGAGTGTCCGTTCGAGCAGGGGCTCAGCCGGGCAGTTGTGCGACGCACCAGTTCAGCGGGCCCAGTAGCGGTATGCCTCGATCCATTGCGAGCGCTCGGGGGCGGGTTCCGGCAGCGGCAGATCCAGAATCCCGATGCCCTGTCGGACCGACCCCCGGGCGCAGCGTGCGACCACGCGCCCGTCCTCGGCCAGATCGACACCGACCACGCTCACCTCGACGCCCAGAACAGTCGTGGTGAACGGCACGGCAAGGCTCTCCTCGATCATCGTGAAGAAGCCGGTGAGCTGCTCATCCTCACCGTAGGCGTCGACGGTGGCCTCTTCGATCAACGCCTCCAGCGCGGCTGGTTCCCAGGTGCCCATGGCCTCACCGTAGCGCCGCACCGTACGTTTGAGGACCGGCGTGTTCAGCAGCGGCGTACCCGTCGTGGCGCCGTCGCCGGCAGTCAGACCAAGGCCCGCGGTTGCCAGCGTGTGACGTTGCCTGGTGGGGTTCGGTAGTGAGCGGGCCTGGGGAGGATCCGGCAAGCGACAGGGCGGAAGAGAGTGGCACGAATCGTCATACGAGAGCCGAGGACGGGCGCGAGGAGCACACCCCCGCCGGCCCGGCAGGAAACATCCGCCTTCGTGAGGGAGCTGCTCGGCGCCGGCTGGGCGGCGGTGTTCCTGCCCGGTGAGCCCGCCCGCCTCGGGCGGCTCCTGCTGTGGAAGCCGACCGGGGCAGTAGCCGGAGACACCACGGCGTCCACCGGCCTTGAGACCGAGGCGGTGGAGCTGGTCCTGCCGCACGGCCGCTCGGTCAGGCGGCGCAGGGTCGAGGGTTACGCGCTGCCTGTCGCCGTCGCTGTCTCCGCCCTGGTCGATGCGGAGCCGACGCATCCCTCCGGCGCCGCATGGCAGGCCGCCACTCGCTTCGCGCTGCGGCTGCTCGCCGACGGCCGCCTCCACCCGGCCCTCACCCCCGCCGGTTACGACACATGGCAGGTGGGTCCCTTTACCGCCGCCCAGCGCCAGACGCTGGACGCCCTGGCCGCCGCCTTCCCGCCACACGCCCACTGCCTGCCCGAGCCAGGCCCTGCGCCGGTACGGATCGCCGAACCGGCTGCGCTGCTACGCCAGTTCTGCGACGCGGTCGCCGATGATCTGGTCCGTACGCCGGCCGCGCCGCTCGCCATGGGAGCGCTGCCGTACGCGTGGCGCGAGGCCCGTGCCGTGCCCACCTTGCGTGAATGGGCCGAGGAAACCCAGGCGGCGCTCACCGCCGAGGTCGGTGTCTCGCTGCGCGTCGACGTACCCGAAGGACGCCGTCGTCAGTTCCGGGCCGTCCTGCAACTGCACACCGCGGCGGACCCGGCGCTCGTCATCGAGGCCGCACAGCTCTGGAGCGAGCCGACCGAAGTGGAGCGGCTGCTCGGCCCGCGCGCCGAGACCGAGACCCTGCTCGCCCTGCGTCGCGGCGCCCGTGCCTGGCCCCCGCTGCGGAAGCTGCTCGACGATGCCGCTCCCGATCGGCTCCGGTTGACCGACGACGAAGCTTTCGAGCTCCTTGGGGACGCCACGGACGCGCTACGCGCGGCCGGTGTCTACGTGCATTGGCCGCGCGAACTGGTCAAGGCGCTCACCGCGACCGCGGAGATCGGGCAGCGCACCGCCCCCGGTTCCACCGCGGGCGGCCTGCTGGACACCGAGGCCCTCCTCGACTTCCGCTGGCAGGTCTCCCTCGGCGGCGAGCCGCTCACCGAGGCCGAGATGGATGCCCTCGCGGAGTCACGCCGTCCCCTCGTCCGGCTTCGTGACCAATGGGTGGTCGCCGACCCGAAGCTGGTGGCCCGCGCCAAGCGCCGCCGGATGGAACCTCGCACCCCCATGGAGGCGTTGAGCGCCGCGCTGACCGGCGAGGCCGAGCAGGACGGTGACCGGGTCCCTTGTGCTGCGGTCGGTGCGCTCGGCGACCTGGTCGCTCGTATCCGCGACCCCGAGTCCCGCACCCCCGCGCCCCAGCCCGCCGCCCTCAAGGCCACGTTGCGCGAGTACCAGAAGCGGGGCCTGGCCTGGCTGGCCGAGATGTGCGCACTCGGCCTCGGCGGCTGTCTCGCCGACGACATGGGCCTGGGCAAGACCATCACCTTGCTCGCTCTGCACCTGCACCGCCAGAGCGACCCCACCACCGCAGGCCCCACCCTTGTCGTCTGCCCGGCCTCCCTGCTCGGCAACTGGCAGCGCGAGGCCGCCAGATTCGCACCGTCCACCCCCGTACGCCGGTACCACGGCGGCGACCGCCACCTCAAAGACCTGGCCGGCGACGAGATCGTCCTGGTCACCTACGGGGTGCTGCGCCGCGACCGCGAAGTGCTTGCCGACACAGCCTGGTCGCTGGTGGCCGCCGACGAGGCCCAGCACGTCAAGAACCCCTACGCCGTCACCGCCCGCGAACTGCGCGCCCTGCCCGCCCGCGCCCGCGTCGCTCTCACCGGCACCCCCGTGGAGAACAACCTCTCCGAGCTGTGGGCACTGCTCGACTGGACCACCCCCGGGCTCCTCGGCACACTCACCGCCTTCCGTGACCGGCACGCCCGCGCCATCGAGGCGGGCAAGGATCCCGAGGCAGCCGAGCGCCTGTCCCGTCTCGTACGTCCCTTCCTGTTGCGCCGCAAGAAGTCCGACCCCGGCATCGCGCCCGAACTGCCGCCCAAGACCGAGACCGACCACGTCGTCCCGCTGACGGCCGAGCAGACCAGCCTGTACGAGGCACAGGTCCGCGAGACCATGGCGAAGATCGCGGAGTCGCAGGGCATCGCCCGACGCGGTCTGGTACTCAAGCTGCTCACCGCGCTGAAGCAGATCTGCAACCACCCCGCCCAGTTTTTGAAAGAGCACAGCCTGCGCCAATCCACTCCCCTACGGAGCCGCTCCGGCAAGCTCGACCTGCTCGACGAACTTCTCGACACCATCACCGCCGAAGGCGAATCCGTGCTGGTCTTCACGCAGTACAAACAGATGGCGGCTCTGCTGGAGAAGCATTTCGCCGAACGCGGCGTCCCCAGCCTCTTCCTGCACGGTGCCACCCCCGTCGCGCGGCGCGAGGAGATGGTGGACCGCTTCCAGCGCGGTGAAGTGCCGGTGTTCCTGCTGTCGTTGAAGGCAGCGGGCACCGGACTCAACCTCACCCGCGCCACTCACGTCGTGCACTACGACCGCTGGTGGAACCCGGCCGTCGGGGACCAGGCCACTGACCGCGCCTACCGCATCGGCCAGGACAAACCCGTCCAGGTACACAGGCTCCTCGCGGAGGGGACCGTGGAGGACAAGGTGGCGAAGCTGCTCGAAGCCAAGCGTGCCCTCGCCGACGCCGTCGTCGGCTCCGGCGAGGCAGCCCTCACCGAACTGTCCGACGCCGACCTCGCCGAACTCGTCACCCTGGGAATGCAGTCATGAGCCCCGCCGTCCCCGGCCCGCGCCGTGCGCCCGCCCGCGGCAAACGGGCCTTCGCCGCGACCTGGTGGGGCCAGGCGTGGGTGGCCGCCCTGGAGGACTCCACCCTGGACGCCGGGCGGCTCTCGCGCGGACGCACCTACGCCCGCCAGGGCATGGTCGGCCCGGTCACCGTCGTTCCGGGCCAGGTCAAAGCCGCTGTCCAGGGGAGCCGCCCGCGCCCGTACCGCTCCTCGGTCCACCTGCCTGTCCTCACCGACGCCCAGTGGGACACCCTGCTCGACACGATCGCGGCCCGCGCCGGGCATCTCGCGGCACTTCTCGACGACGAGATGCCCGCCGAGCTCGTGGACGACTCCCGGCACGCAGGCGTCCCGCTGCTCCCACTGCCCACCGAACTCGATCCGGAGTGCTCCTGCCCCGACTGGGGCTACCCCTGCAAGCACGCCGCCGCTCTCTGCTACGCCATCGCCGCCACCATCGACGCCGACCCGTTCGTACTCTTCGCGCTGCGCGGCCGTGGTCGCGAGGAGGTCCTCGCCCAACTGCGCGCACTCCGTACGGCGGCACAGGAGTCCGCCGCCCCACCGGCACCGGTCGGCATCCCGGCCGCCGCCGCGTACGCCCGCTGGGCCGCAGAGCCCCCCGAACTGCCCGAACTCCCGGAACCCGCCGCCCACACCACAGCCCTGCCCGTCCCCCCGCCACCCGGCACCGGCCTGGCCGCCGCGGATCTGGAACGCCTCATGGCCGACGCCACCGCGCGCGCCGCCCGACTCCTCGCGGGCGACACCGCCGACCTGCACCTGACACAGCACCAGGACGCCGTGCGCATCAGCGCGAGCAACCCCGGACCCAAGTGGTTCCACCACCTGATCCAAAACACCGGCACCAACCCCACTGCCTTCGCACGCCTCACCCGCGCCTGGCGCCACGGCGGCCCCACGGGCATCACCGTCGCCGAACAGCCCCACACCCCCGACCCGACGGTGATGAAGGCCACCCGCACCGCCCTGGACGCGGCCCTCGCCGAGATGACCGACTCCCCCACCCACCTCAGAGCCTGGCGCAACCGCCTCACCCTCCCCCACCACGGCATCCAGCTGCGCCTGGGCCCCGACGCCCGCTGGTACCCCTACCTCCAGGATGACGACGGCGAATGGTGGCCCGCGGCACCAGCCGACACTGACCCGGTCACCGCGCTCACCGCGGCCTGGTCTCAGAACGGGGAGTAAGGAGGCGATTCCCCGCTGACCAGGAGCCGCGAGCAGAAGCTGGACACACCCACGCTGCTCCACTTCCGTGGTTGCAGTCCTGGTTGCATTCACCTGCGTACAGCACCGTTCAGAACCCCTGCCCGGACCAGCTGCACCGCAGGTCAGGACGCCCCCGCACACCCCAGAACCCCCAGACGAGCATTTGGAAAGCGTGCACTCTTGGATGGTTCGGCAAGCTCGGCCCGAGGGCGTTGTCAGAGGCTGGTGGGATCGTACGCGCATGAACACGCTCTTTGATCTCCCTGAAGCAGAGGCATTGGAAGAAGCCGTCATCGCCCACTACCGCCTCAGCGGCGACGAGTACGGCTCGCATGCCGAGCGTGAAGCGATCTTCGATGCTGAGCGGGCCATGGCAGCCGCTGTCGAGGACGCGCGAGTCGGCGAGGTCGACGGGAACGAGCTCGGCGGAGGCGAAGCCGTGCTGTACGCCTACGGGGCGGATGCGGAAGCTCTCTTCAAGGTCATGGAGCCGATGCTTCGCGGTCTGCCGTTGAGGCCGGCGCACGTCGTGTTGCGGCAGGGGAGGCAGGAGATGGAGACCCGATTGGATCTGTGACGCGGTGCAACAACCAAATACAGCAACCTCAGCAACCTCAGCAACCTCAGCAACCGGCAGCGCCCAGCACCGGCCCCCATCGTCCTTACGGCAGCCTGCATGCCCCCCACTGACCGATCTCTGTAGAGCCACGGATCCCCGCATCGCCGACGAACTCCGGCGGCGGATCGCGGAGCACTGTGGGAGCCCGGGGACCGCCTGCCGTCCCGCGCCCAGATCGGCCAGGAGTGCGGGGTGGGCGAGAACGTGGTCCGCCGGGCTCAGGAGTTGCTGATCTCCCAGGTGTGCTGAAGGGCCGCGCCGGTTCGGGCACGTACGTCGCCCAGCCCCGGCAGCGGGTGCGGGTGGTCCGGTCGTCTGCGCGCGAGCAGCCCGAGGTGCCCCCCGTTCCGGGCGGACATGAAGGCCCTGGGCAGGTGCGGGAATTGGGAGAGCCGGACCGACGCCAAAGTTACCGGCGCCGGCGGAGATCGCGGCGCGGCTGAGCATCGCCGAGGGCGAGTTGTGCGTATGGACGGCGTACGAGTTCCTGGCCGACGGCAGACCGGTGCAGTTGTCGACGAGTTGGGAGCCGTACGGCCTCACCGCCGGCACGCTCGTCGCCCTCCCCGAGGGAGGGCCGCACCGGGCAGGTGTCGTGAACCGCATGGCCGCGATCGGCGTCACCGTCAGCCACGCCGTGGAGCAGCCGGAGCCGCGGCAGGCGACCGCCGAAGAGGCTTCGCTTCTTACGAGATCCCGATCAACCGTCAGTAGCGACCCCTCTGCGCCGCCCTGGCCCGACGAAGGCAGGACATCAGAACGGCGGCCCGGACCGGCAGCGTCGGCATTCGGGTTAATTCCGTTCGACGGTTGTCGATTCGTCCAGGGGCGCCAGGGCTTAGACCGCCACCGCTGTCTGGCGAATCCGTGCCGAAGGCAGGCCGATGAGACGCCGAGCGGGAGAAGAGCAGCAGGCCAGCGGCGGTGCGACCCTCAACCCGGCAAAGCCTTATTCGCGCTCGGCCGCAGGTTCGAGTCCTGCCGGGGGCGCAGCCCTACCAGCGTCTACGCCGGTGGGGCTACCGCACGGACTTGTCCTGACCCGGTTCGGCCGTTGGGATGTTTCACCAGAATCGCCCACAAAGCAGTGATTACACCCAGATTGCGAGTTTTCTGGTAACTCTGGAACGGTTCAATGCAGTTCCATCCACCTCGGAGCCGCTCATGCTCACCGCCGTCGCCATCGCACAGGACTCCTCCAACGTGAGTCACCGCGAGCCCGTTCCCACTGCATCGGAGCAGACGGAGGAGCGGAGCCTCACTCTCGAGGGCTTCGCGTACGACTGCCGCATCGTCCACCAAAGCGACCCGCAGACGGCGCCGTTGCTGCTGCTCGGAGGGTCGTCCCAGGACAGATACTCATGGCAGCGACACGAGAAGTGGCTGGCCCCACTGTGCACGTTGATCACCGTGGATCTTCCCGGTTACGGCACCTCGGACTTCCTGCCTGCCTCGTACGGCATCGACTTCCTTGCCGCCGCGGTCAAGCACATGCTCGTGGAGGCCGGCATGCCGCGGGTCAATCTCTTCGGCGGCTGCTTCGGTGAAGTCGTCGGTCTCCGCTTCGCGCAGCTCTATCCCGAGTTCGTCAGTCGCATCGTCTTCTGCGGCGCGGCAAAGCGTCTTCCCGAGATCTACACCGACGCCGTTCCGCGCCTGTCGCGCGCGCTCGAGCGTGGCGAGATCGAGGAGGCCGCGGACGGGCTCGTGCGGCTGTTCATGTCGAACCCGGCTGCCGGCCAGGTCCGCAAGCACGCGGCCGTGGCACGGCTCCTCCACCGGCAGTTCATGAACCAGACGCCGGACGAACTCAGGAAAGCGGTCGAGCACAACACGAGGCTCGTGAAGCACGGTTGCTACGAGCCCCTGCCCCTTCCCGATGTGCCGTCCCTGGTGTTCACGGGCGAGTACGACACCTTGTGCACCCCCGAGATGGGCCGCGAGGTCGCCGCGGCGATGCCTGCCGCGCGGTTCACGACGATCAAGGAGGCCGACCACCTGGCCACCGTGGAACGCATGCAGGAGGCGTCGGACCTGATCGGCCGGTTCTGCACCGACCGCCCCATCGACGACCTGCCGTACTGCAATCCCATCGAGTCGCCGTGTGCCGACCCGGTCCGTGCGACAGGGCGCCGATGAGTGACCCGCCCCCTGCTCGACGAGCAGGGGGTCGCGGGCTTTCGACGGCGGGTTGCAACGGCCGGTGACCGCCTCCGACGGCCGGAGACACAGAAGGATGGCCGGGACCCGATACCGGGTCCCGGCCATCCTCTGCTGCAAGACTTGGCTCACACGACGGGTGGTCGGCGTGAACAGGGGTGCCGCGGCTGCCTGGGGCGGGCGTCAGGGCTTCTTGCCGGGGACGACGATGTTGCTGACGCAGGTGACCTGGCTCTGTGAACTCGGGCAGGTCTGCGTCGACTCGTTGACCACGTGGACGTTGCCGCCCTTGTCGGTGGTGACCTTGTACTCGCTCACTCCCACGCAGCGAACGTGGCCTTTGCCGTCGTCGACACACGTGCCGGGGCCGGCATGGCCGAAGGCCTGGACGGCGCCGATACCGATCAAGGCGAAGCCCCCGAGGACTCCGGCTGCCGCTGCCGCTGTGATCTTCTTCGAATTGAGCATCTGTCTTTTCCTTTGCGGTCGACCCCTCGTGACTGACGGCGGGGTCGCTCCGGATGCTTGGACCGGCAAAATGCCAGGTGGTAGGTCCCGGGGCTCGGACATGGTTCGAGCCCCGGGACCTACCTAGATCACCTGAGCAGTGATCACTTGCCGATGGAGAAGTTCTGGGCGCAGGTCAGGGACTCACGCTCGCTGTTGTCCTGCTGAGCCAGGCCCAGGATGGCGAGGTTGACGTTGATGTCGTCGATGTTGATGAGCCCCGTGGTCGAGTCGTTCTGCTCGCACGACTGGTTCTGCTTGTTGTCGAGCTTGACCTTCTCGCCCCCGTCGGAAGCGTGGCCGATGCCGGCGCCGAGGAAGCTGACGCTGCCGAGCATGGCCACGACGACTGCGGCCTTCTGGTACTTGCGCATTACCGCTCCATTTCTCAGACGACACGGTCCGTGATGGACCGGTCACTCTCAGTTGCTAACTGTAGGAGGCGTTTGCGGCTTTTGCCACTCGAAACGCCCAGTCGCGTAAGTTTCTTGAAAAAGCGCACATCTGCTGCGGTGCACACATCGGGTGCGTCAGGACTTCTCGCCGGGGAGGACGGCGTGACCGATGGAGAGCTCGTACGCGCCCTCCTGTACGCAGTGAATGCGGCCCCTGCCGTCGTTGACGCACTCACCAGGGCCACCATCGGTGGGGGTCTGGGCGACCCCCGCAGCGATCAGGACGAAGCCCCCGAGGGCCCCCGCCACCACGGCCGCGGTCTCCTTCGACCTGGACATCTACCTCTTCCTTCACGCCCGGCAAAACGCAAGGTGGCAGGTCCCGGGGCTCGGACATGGTTCGAGCCCCGGGACCTGCCTGAATCACCCGATCAGCGATCAGTGATCAGCAATCAGCGATCACTTACCGAGGGTGAAGCTCTGCGAGCAGGTCAGGGACTCACGCTCGCTGTTGTCCTGCTGGCCCAGGCCGAGCAGGGCGGCGACGTTGACGTTGACGTCGTCGATGTTGACGAGGCCCGTGGTCGTGTCGTTCTGCTCGCACGCCTGGTTCTGCTTGTTGTCCAGCTTGAACTTGCCGTCGCCGTCCGAGGCGTGGCTGATGCCGGCGCCGAGGAAGCCGACGCTGCCGAGCATGGCCGCGACGACAGCAGCCTTCTGGTACTTACGCATTACCTCTCCGTTTCTCGAGTGGACACAAGCCGTAATGGCCTGGTCACCAACAGTCACCAAAGCTAGGTCACGAAGGCAGCTTTTTCCACGCGAAACGCCCACCGTCGTAAGTCTTCTGGAAAATTGCATCCCGGCGCCGCCAAGGGCCCACCGCGAAGGAGTGATTCGGAGAAGACCGTCGTGACCAATCCCAGACCCTCGCGTTGAACGGGCAGTGCGGCCGCGCGTTCTGCTGCCGCACTTACCGAGTCACTAAGGAGAACGTGATGTCTCGCATCGCGAAGGTTGGCGCTGTTGCTCTCGGCACGGGTGCCGTGGTGCTCAGTGGGGCTGGTCTCGCCTCGGCGGACGCCGGCGCCGAGGCCGCTGCGATCGGCTCGCCCGGCGTCGTGTCCGGCAATGTGGTCCAGGTTCCGATCCACGCCCCGATCAACGTGTGCGGCAACACCGTCAACGTGATCGGCGCCCTCAACCCGGCCGTCGGCAACTTCTGCAAGAACGGCGACAAGAAGGACGACAAGAAGGCCCGCTACGGCCACAGCAGCCGTCACTGACATCTGCCGTCACTGACATCTGTCGTCACTGCTGACATCTGTCGTTCGCACCCAAGAGCCCCGGCACCCTCGAGCGCCGGGGCTCTCCCCATGCACCCGCCTCACTCATGCGTACCGGTAGATCCGGCCGACGTCCTCCAGCTCGTCCGGCGTCTCGTCCCACGGCGGCAGCTTCTGGTGCCGTGCCACGATCCGCTCGTGCTGCTCGTCGCCGGGGCCCGGCGGTGTGGCGGGGAGGTAGCGGGCCCCGCGGTGCCGGCGCTGCCAGCGTTCCCACTGCAGGTCGACGAAGGCGTGGTGCAGCCAGAAGACGGGGTCGTTGACGGAAGCACCGCCGAGCATGGCCCCGCCGACCCATCGGTGCACCCGGTTGTGGTTGCGCCAGGAGGCGCTGCCCCGGCCGCTGCCCCAGCCTTCCAGCTTGTTGCGGAAACCTCGCGTGACCGTCGAGTCCCAGGGCGCCACGTCGTACGCCGGGTCCTTCAACGCCTGCTCCAACTCGCCCTTCGTGGGCAGGTCGATCGGGTGGCGGGGGTTACCGAAATCCCGGGTGAGGAACACCTCGTCGGTCACACCCACCTTGATGGTCCAGTTGCCCTCTCGATGGGCGAACGGACCGGTCATCACCTGGTGGTCGGAGCGGCGCCCGTTGCCCCCCAGAAGGTCGGCCGTCCAGGGCACGGAGGTGGTGGTGCGCTCGCGCGTCCAGTCCCAGTACGGCACGGTCACCGTCGAGTCCACCCGGCGTAGCGCGCGCTCCAGATCGAGCAGGAAGCGGCGGTGCCACGGCAGGAAGGAGGGCGCCATGTGCGCGACGCGGAGTCCGTCCTCGCCGTCGGGGGAGAAGAACTCGATGTGCGTCCGCACGAACGCGTCGTACTCTCCCCGCCGTTTGACCTCCAACAACGCATTGACGAACCGGCGCTTCTCGGCCCCGGTGAGCGTGCCGACGTCCCTACGCACGTACGCCATGCCGGCCCCCCTTGTGCGCGTTCTCCGCGTCCGCCGGTCCCGGGGCCAGGTCCCGCAGCCGCCGGCCCGGGCCGAGTTCGTCGACAGCGGCGCGGGCGGCCTCGAGCGGTGTCCGGTACGAGCAGTAGTGGTCGACCATGCTCAACCAGGTGCCGTCGGCACGGCGCATCAGATGCAGCGGGCGGCCGTCGACTGTGACCTGCCACCGGCCTTCCTCGCCTGCACCGTGCGCAGGGGTCCACACACCACGGATGCGGTGACCGCGGTAGGTCTGGGCGAAGACGGCGTCGGCCCTGGCCCGCCCCGGCCCCGATCCGGGGGGCTGCCTCGGGAGGGCTCCGGCCGGCGGGGCCAGGGCGGCGGCCAGCGCGCAGGCGCGCAGACCGCGCGCCAGGTCACGCCGTGTTCTTCCCGCCGGTCCGGGCCGCACCGGGCCCATCGCGACCTCGGCACCCATCGGCACCCCGTCGATGCCCACACCCATGGTTCACCTCTCGTTCGGTCCGGTTGTCGTAGCGATAACCGCCGAACGGCCCTCGCGGTCACCGCCACCTGGACAGACGGGCACACGAAGAGGCGGCCCTCGAACTCATCGAGGGCCGCCTCCGTACGACGTGGTCTCAGCCTTACAGGTACAGGTTGCCGTGCACCGGCTTGGCGTCGTTCACCACGGTCGCGGCCTCCTTCGCCGCGCGGACCACAGAGTCCTTGCTGCCGAGCATGGCCGACTGGCTGAGGGGGAGCCTGGTGTTCACGGCGCCGCTGAGGTCGGTGGCCGCCACGTCGGGGGCGCTGTGGCCGGTGGGCGCCAGGTCGGGGGCGTTGTGGGCGGACGCGGGCGTGGCGGCCCCGGCGGCAGCGATCAAGGACCCGGCAAGGACGGCGGCAGCCTTCAGGGACTTCATCGTGTTCCTTTCCTCGGCGACGCACGTCGCCGGAGACGAGCTTGTGTCGCCGTGCCTAACGAGCTGCGGCCGGGACGGAAACCGGAGGTGCCGAAGATTGCAAGTCCTCATATGAGATCTCTGAAGGCCGAAGAACAGCAGACAGCCGTGGTGCCGACCCCTTGGGGCCGGCACCACGACCGGACGGGCGGGAGCGGCCGCACGACGCTCACGAGGGCGGTAGCAGCACCGAGTTCGACAACGTGATCGCGGGAAGCGTGTCGCCCGACACGGAGGTCACCTGCGTCGAGGAGACCTGCGTCGACGACGCCGGTGTCATGGACGTCGGTGTCATGGACGTCGGTGTCATGGACGTCGGTGTCGTCGAGGTCGGCGTCGTGCCGGACAGCGGCGGCAGCAGGGGCAGGCCGCTGCTGCCGGTCAGCGCGCCGATGAGGTCCGCCAGCTCGGTCAGCAGGTCGTCTGCCGTCGGAAGGACCTCGTCGTCGTCACCGGAGGTGATCGCCTCCAGCAGGCTGTCGACGGCCTCCTCCAAGTCGTCCAGCGCCTCCTCCACGGTGTCCAGCGCTTCGTCCACGGCGTTCAGTTCGGTCTCCGCGGTGTCCAGCTCGTCGCTCGCGGAGTCGGCGGGAGCCGCGACAGCCGGGGGCACTGCGGGAACTACCGGAACCGCAGGAGCCGCAGGAGCCGCAAGAACCGCAGGAACCGCAGGAACCGAAGGAGCCGGTAGCAGCACGCCGATCCCCGGGGCGGACACGGTCGGCGTGACCGAGGCCGGCGGAGCCGCGGCGGCCACCTTGGCGATGGCGGCCTTCGCGGCAGCTCCCAGTTTCCTGGCATCGGCGGTGGGCAGTCGGCCGTGGTCCGCCGTGAGAACGGCCTGCAGCAGGTCGGCGACCGGCGCGAGCTCGCCCCCATTGACTGTCCTGGCCTGCGCGAGAACCGCCTCCGTGCTCGAGAACCACACGTGGGGCGATGCCGCATGGCTGTGCTCATGGGCCGGGTCGGCCGCCATGGCGGCGGGGCCGGTGACCCCGACCAGAAGGGCGGCGCACAGTGCGCTCGACGCACTGCGCCATGCGGGCAGAGCAGGCATGGGGTTCCTTTCGACGGGCGTAGGGTCTTCAGCCCACCGTGAGAGCACCCATGACTTTCTGCAATTGATCATACGCTTTCCGTGATCCCGCGTTCACCCTGCCGCCGCATCCCGGCTGATCAGACGGTACGTCAGAGCCTCTGCGCCTCCAGTCCCCTTTCGGGCGAACGGCTCCGGCCGCTCCTCCGCCGCGCCACTCCCAGGGGAAGAGAACCAACTTTCGCGATTCCGACACACTTGTCGGATATCAGCGAATATCACCGACTTTATCCGGCCGATGACTACAGTTGCGAACCGCGCAGCGCACTCTCCAGCGCGGACACATCGCACTCGTGCCGCTGCTCGCCACCCCCACCGGCTCCGAAAGGGCACCGACGGTCATGCGCCATTCCCTGGGTCCGCGGCTCCGCCGTGCAACCGTTGGCGTCCTCGCCTCCACCGCGATGTGGGCACCCGGCTGTTTCCCGGCTGCCGCGTCGGCCGCACCTCCCTCACCGGAGGCGGGCAGCCTCGCGTTCGCACAGCGGTACCGCGCGCACCAACACGGCGGCATCGTGCGCGCGGCCAACACCTCGATCAGCTGCGTGCGGAGCACGGCGTCTTCGTGCGCTGACGTACAGGGGGGCGGCAACGGGGTGAACGGCGCATTCGACATGTTCTACGTCGACGTCGACACCGACCCCAACACGTACAACTCCTCCTGCGGGGAGGTCCGCCTGCCCGCCGGCTCCCGGGTGACGTACGCCCGCCTGTACTGGGGCGGCAACCTGCGCGTGGGCGAACAGAAGCCGGCGGCGGACAACGGGCGGGTGCTGATCGCCGAACCGGGCGGGGAGTACAAGGAGGTCCTCGCGGACACGGTCGTCGGACACCGCGTGGCGGACGGCGCGGACGCCTTCCAGGCCTCGGCCGATGTGACGGGGCTGGTGCGGGACTCCGGGCCCGGCCTGTACACCGTGGCGCAGGTCAACGTCGCCATGGGCAGGTCGGAGGCCGGGGCGTGGGGCGGCTGGACGCTCGTGGTGGCGTACGAGAACCCGGAGGAGCCGCTGCGGCACCTCGCGCTCTGGGACGGCTTCACCTCGCTGAGGTCGGGCTCGGCACCGGAGGTCCGGCTGCGGGACCTGGACTTCCCCGCCGGTGCGGCGGGCCGCGCGGGTCTGGTGGCGTACAACGGCGACCGCGGTACCACCGGCGACTCGCTCACCTTGACGACCGGGTCCACCTCGATCGCGCTCGGCGACTCCGCCAACCCCCAGAACGACGTCCTGAACTCCACCATCAGTGAGCCCGGAGCGGACGCGGAGCGTGTGCCCGCCTACGCCCACACCCTCGGCTACGACTCCGACGTGTTCGACCTGGGCAAAGGCCTGCAACAGGGCGGCGACCAGGTGACCTTGCGGCTCCAGTCCCAGCAGGACGCGGCATGGGCCGGCGTCCTCTTCGTCGCTGTCGACGCCCAGCGGTGAGCCCGTTGCCTGCCGTCCGGAGCGCCTTCATGAGCGAGGAAACCGCGCCTGTGCATCCGTCACCCACCGCCCCGCGGCCGCGAGTCCTGCACGTCACCCAACCGGTGGACGGCGGGGTCGCGCGCGTCGTGACGGACCTGGTCCGGGCACAGCTGGCGTCCGGCTTCGAGGTCGGCGTGGCCTGTCCCGACGGCGCGCTCGCCGCGGAGCTGCGGGCGCTCGGCGCGGAGGTACGGCACTGGCCTGCGACGCGGTCGCCGGGTCCGTCGCTCATGCGGGAGGTACGGCACCTGGCGCAGGTGCTCGACGAGGTACGCCCCGATCTGGTGCACGCGCACAGCGCGAAGGCCGGGCTCGCCGGCAGGCTCGCGGTGCGCGGCCGGATTCCGACGGTCTTCCAGCCGCACGCCTGGTCGTTCGAGGCGGTCGACGGCGGCACCGCGGCGCTGGCGCTCAGGTGGGAGCGGTGGGGGGCACGTTGGGCCGCGCGGGTGGTGTGTGTGAGCGAGGCGGAGCGTGCGACCGGCGTACGCGCCGGCATCGACGGCCGGTGGACGGTCGTCCCCAACGGCATCGACCCGGAGCGCTACCGCCCCGCCGACGTCGGCGCGGTGCGGGCCGGGCTCGCACCGCTCGCCGGCATCCACCCGGCGGCGCCGCTCGCCGTCTGCGTGGGGCGGCTGTGCCGGCAGAAGGGGCAGGACGTCCTGCTGCGAGCGTGGGAAGCCGTCGTGCGCAGGGTGCCCGAGGCCCGCCTCGTCCTGGTCGGCGACGGGCCGGACCGTGAGCGGCTTCGCGAAGGTGCCCCCGAGTCCGTCCTGTTCGCGGGAGCGGTCACCGACGCCGCCCCCTGGTACCAGGCCGCCGATCTCGTCGTCCTGCCGTCCCGCTGGGAGGGCATGGCCCTGGCCCCGCTGGAGGCGATGGCCTGCGGGCGGCCCGTGGTGGTCACGGACGTCGACGGCGCCCACGAGAGCCTGCCGTCCTCCTTCACCGCCCGGTGCCTGGTCCCGCCGGAGGAACCGGCGGTGCTGGCCGAAGCCGTCACCAGGCTGCTGCTCGACCCGCCGCTGCGCGCATCGCTCGGCGACCGCGGCCGTAGGCACGTGCTGGCCACCCACGACGTGCGGCACACCGCGGATGCGGTCGCGGACCTCTACCGCGAACTGCTCTGCCCGTGGCCCACGAGCGAAAGGGCGCGGCCGTCCCGAGCGGTCGAGCCCGCCGAGGCCCACGACGCGGAGAGCCCGGGCCCGAACCCCGGCCGGGTCAGCGCGCGGCGTCTGACGCGGTCGCTCGCAAGGCGCCGGAAGGTCTTCGCAGCGGAGCCACCCGGGGCTTCCGACAACGCGACGAGCATGCGTGCCGGGTGGCGCGCGCCCGTCCGGAGGTCGAACCCAGGCTCTGACCACGGTCAACCGCTCGACACACGCTGTGGCGCCGAGGCGAACCAGACGACACAGCGCGTCGAGCCCACCCACGACAGGGAGTCGATCCACTCGTGACCGCCGAACATACCGTCCCCTCCCCCGGCGTCCCGCCACGGGACCACGGGTTCTCAGCAGTCTCGGTCATGCCGCCGCGGGACACCGCCACGGGTTCCCGGTTCTCCGCCCCACGGCGCCCGGCCCGGTCGGCCTCACCGGTCCCGTTGCTCCTCGCGGACGGCGTCGCCGCCCTGTCGGGCACGCTGGCGCTCGGCGCGGCAGAGCGTCATCCGCTGCTCGTCGGCCTGCTGATCTGCGCGACGCTGCTGCTGCGCCCACGCGACGGCCGGTCGCCGGTGCCGGGGCTGTTGGAGGAACTGCCCACCGTGTGCGGCCGTATCGCGGTGGTCTGGCTGGCCCTCTCCGTGCTCTCGGCGGCGTACTGGCCGGAGCACGCGCTGTCCGTCCGCACCGTGCTGGCGGGCCTCGCCCTGCAGGCGGCGGCGGGCTGTGTGCTGCGCGCGGTGGTGCACGGGCGCCGACGCGCCGCGTTGCTGCGCCGCCCGCAGACCGCGCTGGTCGTCGGTCCGGTGGCGACCGCGCAGCGCGTGGCCGCCGCCGTGCTGCGTCACCCGCGGTGCGGCGTGCGGCCGGTGGGGATCGTCGCCGAACACCCGGACGGCAACGAGGGCCTGCCGGTGCTGACGACCGGCGAGGAGGTCGAGCGTGCGGTCATCCAGAACGGGGTGCAGACGGTACTGGCCGTCCATCCCTCCGTACGCGCCGAACAGGGGCCGCTGCTGCGGACGTTGGCCGAGTCGGGCTGTGCGGTCTGGGAGGTGGACGCCGTCTCCCCGTCGTACACGGCGAAGGAGCGGCTGGCCGGGTTCACCTGCCGGCGTCTGGACCTGTCCCCGGCGCACCGCGACAGCGTGGGCAAGCGAATGCTCGACATTCTCGTGTCCGGGACGTTGTTGCTGCTGGTCAGTCCTTGGCTGTTGGCCTGCGCAGTGGCGCTCCGGATCAGCGACGGGCCGGGCGTGGTGTTCCGGCAGGAGCGCATCGGCAGGAACGGAAAGCCGTTCACGCTGCTGAAGTTCCGTACGCACCGCCCGGTCGACGAGCGTGAGTCCGCGACCAGGTGGAGCGTGGCGAACGAGAACGAGATGCGCTGGTTCTGCCGTATGTTGCGGCGCACCTCGCTCGACGAGTTGCTCCAGCTGTGGAACGTGCTCCGGGGCGACATGAGCCTGGTCGGGCCGCGGCCCGAACGCCCCTACTTCGTGGCGCAGTTCAGCAAGACCCACCCCGGTTACTCGGCCCGTCACCGCATGCGGACGGGCATCACCGGCCTCGCCCAGGTCCACGGGCTGCGCGGCGACACCTCGATCGAGGACCGCTGCCGCTTCGACAACGCCTACATCGACGACTGGTCGCTGTGGCAGGACATCTGCATCCTGCTGCGCACCGCGGCCACGCTGGTGCGGCCGACGGGGAGCTGAAAATCCGTGAGCCACGCCCTGACACCGCTCGCGCGCCGGACCGCCGCGCTGACGCCGGTCCTGCCCGTGGTGGCCGTGCCCGTCCTGCTGGCCCTGCCGTTGACACGGGACGGCGCCGGGCCCGCCGACGCGGTCTCGGGGCTGGCCGTCGTGTACTGCGTGATCCGTCTGCTGCGCGAACGGCGCAGCCCGCTGTCGCCCACCGCGGCCGTGGTGCTGTGCCTGCCGGTCGTGGGGCTCGCGCTCGCCGCCGTGGGGGCCTCCTCGCCCCAGGCAGGGCTCGCCGGCCTGGGACGCTATCTGCAGATCTTCGTCCTCGTCCCGGTGGCCGTGCTGCTGCTGACCCGCGACCGGGCCGACTTCCGCCTGGTGGCCTGGTCGTTCGTGGGGCTCGCACTGTGCCAGGGCGCTCTCGGCGTCCACCAGTACGTCACCCGGACCGGCGCCTCCTACCAGGGCGCGGACATCCGGGCCGTCGGCACCTTCGGGCCGCATGACGTGATGGGCATGGCGACGGTCGTCTCCCTCGGCCTGGTGTGCGCGGTCGGGATCGCGCTGGGCCGGGCATCGGTACGCCAGCGGGCGATCGCCGCCGGGTGCGCTCTGGCGCTGCTGACGCCGCTCGCTCTCTCCTTCAGCCGGGGCGCCTGGATCGCGACCGTCCTGACGTGCGCCGTGCAGCTGGCCCTGGCCGGGCTGCGGCGCGCGCTGAAGGTGGCCGCGGCCGTGGCCGCCGCGGGTGTGATCCTGGTGGGCGGGCTGGGCGTCGGTTCGGCGCTGCTGCAACAGCGGATCGACAGCATCACGCAGGTCACCGATGCCCCCGACCAGTCGGTCGTCGACCGCTACACGCTGTGGGCCTCCGCCACCGGCATGTGGCGTCAGCACCCCCTGACCGGCGTCGGGTTGAAGGGCTTTCCCGAGTACCGGGACGGGCACGCCACCCTGGCGCTGTCGTCGGCCAGCGACATCGAGGGCGCGGGAGTGACGTACTCGAGGCAGCCGTTGTTGTCGCCGCACAACATGTACCTGCTGGTGCTGAGCGAGCAGGGCCTCATCGGGCTGCTCGGGCTCGCCGGCAGCTGGCTGGCGGTGCTGGTGTGCGGGCTGCGGAGGCTGCGGCGCGTCCGTGCCCAGGGGTCGGGGCTCGACTGCGCGCTCGTCGCCTGCGGGCTTCTGGTCTGGCTGCTGACCGACTTCGTGTACGGAGACATCGGCGGCCCCTCGACCGTGCTGACCGCGGTGGGCATGGGGCTCGCGTCCTGGTGGGCGCTGGCCGGCCACGAGCGGGGCGACGTGCCTCGGGGCGGAGTGCGTGAGTGCGTCGAGGAGGCCCTGGCGCGATGACGGTGGTGCCTTCGCAACCCCCCGGGTCCGAGACCGAGATCGCGGCGACCGTACCTGCGGCCCGTGTCGCAACCAAGGCCGCGCAGGGCGCCGACCCGGGCTCCCCGGCCTCCGGGAGGTTTCTCGCCAGGGCCGCGCTCGTCACGGCGTCGCTGTCCATCGCCGGCTCACTGCTCGGCCTGGTGCGCGATCAGGCGCTGGCACGGCTGTTCGGTGCCGGAAGCGACACGGACGCCTTCCTGGTCGCGTGGACCGTCCCGGAGTTCGCCGCCACGCTGCTCATCGAGGACGGTCTGGCCATCGCGCTGATCCCGGCGTTCAGCATGGCGCTGGCCCGCCGGGCCCGCGGTGCCCCGGGCGACCCGGTCCGCGCCCTGGTCGCCGCCACCCTGCCCCGTCTGTGCCTCGCGCTGGCCGCGGTGGCCGCGCTGGTCGCAGGCGGCGCTCCCTTCTTGGTCCGGGCCCTCGCGCCCGGTCTGCCCGACCCCCGCCTCGCCGCCGACTGCACCCGGCTCACGGCGACCTGTGTGCTGGCCTTCGGGCTCGCCGGGTACTGCAGCGCCGCCCTGCGGGCACACCGCCGCTTCCTCGCGCCCGCGGCGATCTACGTCGCCTACAACACCGGCATCATCGCCGCGATGTTCCTGTTCGGTGACCGCTGGGGCGTGCGTTCCGCCGCGGTCGGGGTCGCGGCGGGCGGCTGTCTGATGGTGCTGGCGCAACTGCCGTCGCTGTGGCGGCAACTGGTGTCGCGCGGGCCGGCCCCGTGCGGGGACGGGAACAGCACCGAAGGGCGGCCGATGCAGGTCGCCCTGGTCGCCGCCGTACTCCTGTTCGCCCTGTGCCGCCAGTCGCAGGTCCTCGTCGAGCGCTTCCTGGCCTCCTCCCTGCCCGCCGGGGCCATCTCGCACCTGAACTACGCGCAGAAGGTCGCCCAGATCCCGATGACGCTGTCGCTGATGGTGTGCACGGTCACCTTCCCGGTGGTGGCGCGGGCGCTCGCGGACGGCGACACCGAACGGGCACGCAGCCGCGTGGAGCGGGATCTGGCGCTGGCCTCCTGTCTGGTGCTGCTGGGCATGTGCGCGGTGATCGCCGGCGCCCCGCAGATGGTCGAACTGCTCTTCCAGCGGGGCGCGTTCACCGCGAGTGACACCGCGGCGACGGCGGACGTCATGCGCGTGTACGCCCTCGGACTGCTGGGTCAGACGCTGGTGGGCGCTCTGGTCCGCTCGTACTTCTCGGCGGGCCGGCCCACCTGGTATCCCGTCGGCGTGATGACCGCGGGCATCGCCGTGACGTCCTTGATCGGTGCCGCGACCGTGCGGGTCTGGGGTGTGGCGGGGATCGCCGCCGCCAACGCCCTCGGCATCACCGTCACGGCCGCCCTGATGCTCGTCGGCCTGCGAACGGCGCGGCAGAACAGCCCCTACGGCGTCTCGGTCCGTGTCCGGCAGGTGCTGGCCGAGCTGAGCAGGTCCGTGTGCGCCGCGGTCGTCGCCACGCTCGCCGGGGCGTTCGTCGCCGGCCGGCCGGAGTCGCCGGTGGCGGGTCTCGCGGCCGGCTGCCTCACCGTGACCGCCGTCTTCGTCCCGCTCACCTGGGCCTTGGGCGCCCAGGGCTTCGCATCCGCACTGCGCTCCGCGAGCGCCGTCACACGAAGGCTCACACATGGTCGCTTCCGTTGATTCCGTCGACACCGGCAGACTCCGCGCCTCGCGCCCGGCCCCGATCCCGTGGGTGGCGATGTACCACTCGGTGGGCGACTGCTCGGACGACCCGTACCGCATCACGGTCACGCCCGAGCGGCTCGACCGGCAGCTCGCGTGGCTGCGCCGCCGCGGGCTGCGGGGCGTGTCCGTGGCCGAACTGCTCGCCGCCCGCGCCCGCGGCGTGGGGCGGGGCCTGGTCGGGCTCACCTTCGACGACGGGTACGCCGACTTCGTCACCGAAGCCCTGCCGGTGCTGCACCGTTGGGACTGCAGCGCCACACTCTTCGTGCTGCCCGGACGGCTCGGCGGTGAGAACGCCTGGGACCCGCTCGGCCCGCGCAAGCCGTTGCTGACCGCGGACGGCATCCGGCAAGCGGCCGCCGAGGGCGTGGAGATCGGATCGCACGGGCTGACGCACGTCGACCTGACCCGGGCGGACAACCTCACTCTCCGGGCCGAGGTCGGCGAGAGCCGCGCGTTGCTCACGCAGCTGACGGGCGCCTGGGTCGACGGCTTCTGCTACCCGTACGGCACGGTCGACGCCCGCGCGGTCGAGGCCGTACGGGAAGCGGGATACACCTACGCCTGTGCCATCGACCCGGGCCCGCTGACCGGTCCGCACGCCCTGCCGCGCGTGCACGTCGGCCAGAACGACAAGGCCTGGCGCCTGCACCTCAAGCACCGTCTGCACCGGCTGCGCCGGCGCCAGGTGGAGGGCCTGTGACATGAGGGCTCTGCACATCATCACCGGCCTCGGCGTCGGCGGGGCCGAGCAGCAGCTGCGCCTGCTGCTGCGTCACCTGCCGGTCGACTGCGACGTCGTGACGCTCACCAACCCCGGTGCGGTCGCCGAGGGCCTCGTCGCGGACGGCGTGCGCGTCGTGCATCTCGGCATGGGCGGCAACCGCGACCTGGCCGCGCTCCCGCGCCTGGTCCGGCTGATCCGCGCCGGGGGCTACGACCTGGTCCACACGCACTTGTACCGGGCCTGCGTCTATGGCCGGCTCGCCGCACGCATCGCAGGGGTCCGCGCGGTCGTCGCCACCGAACACTCCCTGGGCGACTCCCAGATGGAGGGCCGCAGGCTGACGGCGGGGGTGCGCGCGCTGTACCTCGCCAGTGAGCGGCTCGGCTCGGCGACCGTAGCCGTCTCCCCGACAGTGGCCGACCGCCTGAAGCGCTGGGGCGTGCCCGCGCCCCGCATCGAGGTCGTCCCGAACGGCATCGACCTGGACCGCTTCCGCTTCGACCAGGAGCGGCGCGAACGCACCCGCCGGCGGCTCGGCCTGCCGGAGGGCGCGTGGGTCGTCGGGGGCGTCGGACGGCTCACCCCGGGCAAGCGGTTCGACGTCCTCGTCCGCGCGCTCACCCGGCTGCCGGACGATTGCTGGCTGCTGCTGGTGGGCGGCGGCCCCGAGGAGCACGTCCTGCGCCGCACGGCGCACGAGGCCGGTGTGGCCGACCGCGTCCTGTTCACCGGCGAACGTCCCTACGTCCCCGACGGCTCGCACGGCCCCGACCTGCCCTCGCTCACCTCCGCGATGGACCTGCTCGCGTCTCCGTCCACGGACGAGGCCTTCGGTCTGGCCGTCGTGGAGGCACTGGCGTCGGGCCTGCCCGTGCTCTACGCCTCCTGCCCGGCGCTCGAGGACCTGCCGCCGTCGGCCACCGCCGATGCCCGGCGGGTGCGCGGCGGCCCCCAGGCGTACGCCGACGCGATCGCCGAGGTCCGCGCGGCCGGCCCTCGGCCGCGCACGGCGCCGGAGGTCGCGCATCCCTACAGCATCACCCGCAGCGCAGCCCGCCTCATGGACGTGTATGCGGCAGCGGTCTCCAGTTCTTCGTCGTCCCGCTCACCTCTGGGAGCCAGCCCGTCATGACCGACATCCCGACCCGTCAGCGCCGCCTGTCCCTGGCCCGTGTCAGGAGGCTGCCGTCCTGGTCCGTCCTCGCGACCGGCACCCTCGTCGGGGGCCTGCTCGGCGGCGCTTACGGCATGGTCAAACCCCCGACGTACACGGCCACCAGCTACGTCATCGCGGTACCGACCTCGAAGTCCACCCCGGACTCCGCCCTCGGCTTCGCGCAGGCGTACGGCCGGGTCGCCACGCAGCTCGCGGTGCTCGGGGACGCGCAGGTGTGGGCGGGCGTGCCGGTGCGCACGCTGCAGCACAGCGTGCGCACGGCGACCTCGCCGGACGCGCCGATGGTCGCCGTCTCGGCCACCTCCTCGCACTCCGACCTCGCCGTCGACATGGCCAACGCGGTCTCCCGCGCCTTGACCCGGCACGCGGACCACAGCAAGGGCAGCACCCAGGTACGGCTCGTGCAGTTCTCGCGGGCGGTGAAGCCGACCGAGCCGACGTCCGCGTCGCCGGCGGTGACCGCTCTGGTGGGCGCGAGCGCGGGCGGGTTGCTGTGCGGCCTGGCCCTCCTGGCGCGGCCGAGGAGGACCGGCCAGGACGACGACCCCGTGCCCGCCGCCTCGGTGCCCGGACCGGCCGCCGCCGCCGATGCCCGCGGACAGCGGTGACGGCGGTGAACCGGACCGACCCCTCCACCGAACCGCGCGCCGACCGGCGCGTCTTCGGTGCCCTACCACCAGTCGGGGAGGCAGATCTTCCCGCCGATCCAGTACTCCACCCAGTCGCCCAGGTCCAGCTCCGTGCACTCCTCCGGGGACGTCGGCGCGGTGGGCGTGGACGGCTCCGGTGTGGGTGTGGGCGTGGGGGTGGGGGTCGGCGTCGCCTCGTCCGAGCGGCCGAAGAGGGACGACCGGTAGACGTGGGACGACCTCGGGTTGGCCTCGCACTGCCACACGCCGTGCGGGCAGTAGTCGGTGAGCGTGTTGTAGAGCGGCCGGTGCTCGTCCATCCACGCGAGCATGCGCCGCATGTACTCGACATTGTCGCCGTTGCGGAAGAGCCCCCATTCGGGGTACGAGACGGGCTTGCCGTGGGCCTTCGCGAAATCCACGTGATTCTGCAGCCCGTAGGGCTCTCGCACCTGCTCGTCGAACGACATCCCGGTCGGCTGGTCGTAGGAATCCATGCCGACGACGTCGACCGTGTCGTCCCCCGGATAGCACTCCGTCCAGGGAACGGCGTCCAAACCGCGGGCCGGCGTGAAATCGAACTTGAATTTCTGGCCCGGCACCGAGCGCATGGTGGTGACGATCCTGTTCCAGTATGTCTTCCAAGCCTCCGGGTCCGGCCCGCAGCGATGGGTGTACGTGGTGCCGTTCATCTCCCAGCCGAGCACGAGGACCGCGTCCGGCACGTCCAGCCGAACCAGCCGCTCGGCGAGAGCGCGGAAGTGGTGGTCGAACTCCCCGGCCGCGCCTCGCCGCAGCAGCTGCCGGACCTCGTCGTCCGAGACGCCCTCCTCGTTGCGCTCCTGCATGGGGACGTTGAGGACGAGCATCCGGTCGGCCTTCTGGTTGCGCCAGCGCGCCCACGCGTCGAGGAAGCCGAGGTCACCCTCGATGTCACTCCAGCGGATACCGGGCAGGTAGGTGTGGCCGACGCGGAGTTCGGCACCGCCCAGCCAGCGGCTGAACAGTGCCATGCGGTCCACACCACGGGCATCGGACTTGAGGAAGGCACCGAAGGGCGGTGGCTCCCTGCCCGGCACCGGGGTGGTCGTCGGGGTCGGCGCCGGAGGGCGAGGATCGTCGGCGCGCACCACCCGCACCCCTGCCGGGGGGCCGGACGCCAGGGCGGCGACCGACACGGCGACCGCCACCGCGCCCGCGGCCAGCCAGCGGGCCCGGACCCGCTTGTGCTTTGGGGCCATGCCTGCATTCTTCGCTGTCATCGGCCTTCTGCCTCGGTTTCTTTATTGACGAGCAGTCATATGAAGTCAGTCACAGAAAAGGCAATGTCGCCATTGCCGTTGGGGCTTTCGAGTACTGCGCTCACCCGCACGGGTGAGTCGATCCGAAGGAAAGAGAGAATTCGTGTCGCTTCTCGACACCCGTGTCCCCGCCGTGCTGCTGCGGATCGACCGAAATCCCTTTCACCACGGAACACTGGGGGCCGTGCGTTCGCTCGGAAGGGCGGGAGTGGAGGTGCATGTCGTCGCTGATTCGGCGAGAAGTCCCCTCCACGCGTCGCGTTACGTACGGCGAATGCACCCGCCGCCCCTTCCAGGAGCGTCCGCGGACGACATCCTCGTCGCGCTGCGCCGCGTGGCCGACCGGATCGCGCGTCCCGCCGTCCTGATCCCGATGGACGACGCGAGCGCGATCGCCGTGGGACGGATGCGGGACGAACTCGCGCCCTCCTACCTGCTGCCGACGATGCCGGGCACGCTGTCCGAACGCGTCGCCGACAAGGCGGAGCTGGCGGCCGTGTGCGCGGCGGCGGACATCCCGCACCCGGTGACGCTGGTCCCGGACAGTCCGGCACGGGCCGTGGACGATGCGCGGCGGCTCGGGTTCCCCCTGGTGGCCAAGTGGAGCCGTCCTTGGCTGCTGCCTTCCGGCAGCGGGCTGCGCAGCACGGTGCTGGTCCGCTCCGAGCAGGAGGCCCGGGAGCTGTACCTGCGCACCGAGGAGGCGGGCAGTCGGCTGCTGCTGCAGGCGTACCTGCCGCCGGGAGAGGACCTGGACTGGTTCTTTCACGGCTACGCCGACCGCTCGGGTGCCGTGCGCGCGGGCGGGCCGGGGCGCAAGCAGCTGGCCTGGCCGCGTGGAGCGGGGCTCACCGCGGTGGGCTGCTGGACGCCCAACCCGCAGGTACGGGCGCTGGCCGAGCGGCTCACCGGCGAGCTGGGCTACCGCGGCATCTTCGACCTCGACTTCCGCCGCTGCGGCGCGACGGGCCGCTATCACCTGCTCGACTTCAACCCGCGCCCCGGCGCCCAGTTCCGGCTCTTCGCGGACAGCGCGGGGCTGGACGTCGTACGCGCCCTGCACCTGGACCTGACGGGCCGTCCGCTGCCGGACGGGGCGCCGATGGCCGGGCGGAGGTTCGTGGTGGAGAACTACGCGCCGCTCGCCGCACTGCGACCGGCACCCGCCGGACGCGAACTGGCCTGGTACGCCCGGGACGACCGCGCTCCCGGATGGGCGATGTGGGCCCAGTGGTGCCGTCATGTGTCCCGGCGGATGCGTGAACGGCTGGGCTCGACCGCTGTGGCGTCGCAACGGCCGGCCCCCCGGGCGGCCTCGCCCTCATCTGACGACAACGAGAAAGCGAGCAGTTGATGATGTACGACCTTCTGGTGGTGGGCGCAGGCCCGTACGGTCTGTCGATCGCCTCCCACGCGGCGGCCGCCGGGCTGAACCTGCGCGTGTTCGGCCGGCCCATGGCGTGCTGGCGGGACAACATGCCTCGTGGCATGTTCCTGAAGTCGGAGCCGTGGGCGTCCAACCTCTCGGATCCGGCCGGGCGTTTCCACCTGGGCGCCTACTGCGCGGAGCAGGGCCTGACGGCACGTCACGCGAAGCCGATTCCGGTCGAGGCGTTCGCGTCGTACGGCCTGTGGTTCGCGCGCCACGCGGTGCCGGGGGTGGACGAGCGCACCGTGACCCGGGTGGCGTCCGGCCCTGGCGGGTTCTCCGTGGTCACCGAGGACGGGGAGGAGTTGCACACGCGGTCGGTGGCGCTGGCGGTCGGGGTGATGCCGTTCGTGGAGGTACCGTCGGCGCTGCGCGGCCTGCACCCTTCGCTGGTGACGCACAGCAGCCACCACAGCGGTCTCGATCAGTTCCGCGGCAAGGACGTCACGGTCATCGGTGGCGGCCAGGCGGCCCTGGAAACCGCGGCGTTGCTCGCCGAGCAGGGCACCCGCGTACGGGTGATGGCGCGAGCGGACCGGCTGGTGTGGAACGATGTGCCGCCGCCCTGGGAGCGCCCCTTGTGGCAGTCGGTCCGCTCCCCGCACAGCGGCCTCGGACCCGGGTGGAAGAACTGGTTCTACTCCGAGCGTCCCAACCTCTTCCGGCGTCTGCCGGAGCAGACCCGGGCCCGCATCGCGACCACGGCGCTGGGGCCGGCGGGCGCGTGGTGGGTGCGGGACCGGGTGGAAAACGTGGTGGAGGTGCTGCCTGGTCACGAGGTCGCCACGGCCAGTGCGGTGGCGGGCGGCGTACGGCTGGACACGGTGAGCCGTGAGGGCGCCCTGCGCACCCTGGAGACCGAACACGTCATCGCCGCCACGGGGTTCCGGCCGCGCTGCGACCGGATGGGACTGCTCTCCGCCGAGCTGCGCGGGTCGCTGGCGGCCCTGCCCGACGGCTCCCCCGCGGTCGGGCGGGACTTCGAGTCCTCCCAGCCGGGGCTGTTCCTCGCGGGTCTGGTGACCGCCGGCGGCTTCGGCCCGGCCATGCGCTTCGTCCACGGCGCGACCTTCACGGCGGCGACACTCGTCCGAGGCGTACGCCGTCGGCTCAGGACGACCCCGATGGGCACCACGGTCCCCGTACCGGGAGCAGGTCGCCGGAACGAGTCGCCGGCGCCGGTCCGCCCCTGACGGAGAACCGTGAGACCGACCAGGGCCGCTGACGGCGAGGAAGCCGTCAGCGGCCCGCTCGTGTGCGGCCGACCGGTGACGGACGTCGGCGCCGGCCCGGGCGGGCGGTGATCACGACGGGATTCACCGCCTGCCCGGGAGGGCCGGACTGGTTGCGTCCGGCACGGAGGAGCAGGTGACTCAGGAGTTGGCGCGGCCGCGGCGGTACATCATCGCCCCACCCGCGATCAGTGCGGCACTGGCGGCCGAAGCGGCCACCAGGGCCCCGGTGCCGGTCTCGGCCAGTTGGGGCGGCTCGACAGGCTTCTCGACGCTGGTCGTGGGCGGCGTCTCGCTGTGCTGCTTGGGCGGATGCGTGGGACGGTGCGTCTCACTGATGCGAGTGGGAGGCGGGGTGGGCTTGCTGACGGGAGGCGTCTGACTCGGACTGGGCGCCGGGGGCGTGTCCTCCTCGACTCCGTAGTCACCGTAGCCGTACGTGGTGTTCTCGCAGGAGTTGCCGATCGCGGTGTTGAACGCCGCGATCACGGCGACGGAGTTGCCGCACACGTTCACCGGCACCTCGATCGGCACCTGCACGGTGTTCCCGGCCAGCACACCGGGAGAGTCCTTGGCGACTGCCGTCGCGTCCGTGTCGGCGAGGGCGGGGCTGCCGTACAGGGACAGAATGCCCGTGGCTGCGGCCGCCGCGAACACGCCCCTGCTCAGGGTCTGTCGCAATGTGCTTGCCTTCCTGCTTGAAGAACGGGGAAAACCGACCCTGTCGACGGAGATCGACGTCCAGGGTCGGCCATGCCCAGGGCCAGGATGGCGCCCGTGACGAAAGCAAGGCTCTTCTTCACGCGTCACCGCGGACGGCCCGGGCCAGGGAGTTTGGGGTCGGTTGTCGCTAGTCGACAGCAAGCGCCGTGGGAGCGGCCGTCACCGGCCTACGGACGAGATGAGCGGTGGCCGCCGCTGCGGCTATGGCCTTCTTGTCCACGGCACGTTCCTTTCCCATGGCGTCGCTGCCGTCCTGCTTCAGCAACCCGACGCATGGGAATTGGTTTCGCAGCTTCACCCGGTTGGACCGCGCCGCGTCAGCGGGAGAGCCGGGCTACGACACCACGTCCTTGCGGGCGAAACCCCGGAACGCCAGGGCGAACAGCACCAGCGCGTACGTTATGGAGATCGCGGTGCCCTGGATCATGCCCGACCACTCGGGATGCGGCTGGACGGCGTCGGCCCAGGCGAACTGCCAGTGCGCGGGCAGGAAGTCGCGCCAGTGGTCGAGGGCCGTCACGGCGTCCAGGACGTTGCCGACGATGGTGAGGCCCACCGCGCCGCCGACCGCGCCGAGCGGGGCGTCAGTCTTCGTCGACAGCCAGAACGCGAGGCCGGCGGTGACCAGTTGGGAGACGAAGATGTACGCCACGACCACCACCAGGCGCTGGGCGGCCGTCCCGGTGTCCAGCTCGCCGCCGGTGGGGATCTTGAGCGGGCCCCAGCCGTAGGCGGCCGTGCCGACGGCGAGCGCCGTCACGGGCAGCAGGATCATCGCGGCGAGGCTCAGGCCGAGTCCGACGACGAGCTTGGACCACAGCAGGCGGGCGCGCGGCACCGGCGCGGCCAGCAGATAGCGCAGGGAGGACCAGCCGGCCTCCGAGGCGACGGTGTCGCCGCAGAACAGGGCGACGGGGATGACGAGCAGGAAGCCCGCCGACACGAACAGGTTGACCGCGGCGAAGTTGGCGCCGGACGCGGTGGCCGTGTCCATGAGGGTGATCCGGCCGTTGCCCCCACCGGGATCGCCGCCGATGGCGAAGGCGACGACCAGGACGAACGGCAGGGCGGCGAGAATCGCGCCCATGACCAGGGTGCGGCGCCGCTTCAGCTGGCGCAGCAGCTCGACCCGCAGGGGCAGGGTGTGGGCCGCGCGGTAGCCGGAGGCCACGTCGGCGACGGTGGGCGTGCTCATGCGGAACCTCCGATCAGGGTGAGGAAGGCGTCTTCCAGGCGGCGGTGGGGGCCCACCGACTCCACGGGCACCTCGAGCCGGACGAGTTCGGCGACCAGGCGCTGGGCGCTGCCGTCGGCGTCGAGCCGGACCAGGAGTCCGTCGTCGGTGCGGACGGCCGAGGCGACACCGGGCAGCGCGGCGACCTTTTCGGTGAGGGGCTCCTCCACGGGCGTTGCGGTGCCGACGAGCAGGGTGTCGCCGGAGCCGACGATCTCACCGACCGGGCCGGCCTGTACGAGGCGGCCGCGGTCCATCACCACGAGGTGGGTGCAGGACTGCTCGACCTCCGCCAGCAGATGGCTGGAGACGATCACCGTGCGGCCGCCTGCCGCGTACCGGATCATCACCTCGCGCATCTCGCGGATCTGGGGCGGGTCCAGGCCGTTGGTCGGCTCGTCGAGGATGAGCAGATCCGGCAGGCCCAGCATGGCCTGGGCTATGGCCAGCCGCTGGCGCATGCCCTGTGAGTACGTGCGCACCGCGCGGGCGAGCGCGTCGCCGAGGCCGGCGATCTCCAGGGCCTCGTCGAGGTGGGCGTCCCCCGCCGGGCGGCCGGTGGCCTGCCAGTACAGCTCCAGGTTCTCCCGGCCGGACAGGTGCGGCAGGAAGCCCGCCCCCTCGACGAAGGCGCCCACCCTGGACAGCACGGGCGCGCCGGGCCGGATGGCGTGGCCGAAGACGCGGATCTCACCGCCGTCGGGCCCGATCAGGCCCATCAGCATGCGCAGGGTCGTCGTCTTGCCGGCGCCGTTGGGGCCGAGCAGTCCGAGGACCTGGCCCTTCTCCACGCGGAAGGACAGGTCCCGCACCGCGTACCGGTCCGCCGAGCGGGCGTACCGCTTGCTCAGGTCCGTTATCTGCAAGGGGACTTCGGCGAGCGCGGGGTCGGGGGCGGGGGTGGCGGTGCGGCGCCGGCCGGTCAGCAGCAGGGTGAGGGCGGCGACGGCGCCCGCCAGGGGCAGCCACCACACCCACGCCGGGAGCGCGGCGGCCGCGGTGCTCACACCGGGGGCGGTCGGGACGTTCAGGTCGCCCTTGAGGGAGACGGTGTACGTCGCCGGGGCGGCCGGAGAGGCGTAGCCGAGGTCGGTGGAGGCGAGGACCAGGCGGAGGCGGTGGCCCTTGTCGACCTCGCGGTCGATCGCCGGGAGGGTGATCGTCACGTCCTTGCCGGCCTTGGCGCCCTCGACGCGGACGGGTGCGACCAGCTGGGAGGGCAGCACCTGCTGCCTGCCGTCGGGGCCGACGTCGTACACCTTGCCGAAGAGGACGGCGTCGTCGCTCGTCGACTTCACGTGGAGGGTGGCCGTCGGGGAGCCGGTGATGCGGAGGTCGTCGGTGACGGGCGCCGACTGGAACGCCGCGAACTGGCCGGGGAAGTCGAGGGACACGCCGACGCCGAGGGACGACAGCTGGGAGAGGCCGCCGGCGCCGCCCAGGCCGGGCAGGCCGGAGACGGCGGGCGGGCTGGCGCCCGCCGGGTTGTCGAAGCGCTGCTCGCGGCCGGCGAGGGCGATGGACCGCCCGCCGCTCTCCAGGCCGGGGTAGGTGTCGCCGCTCGCGCCCCGCGTCTGGGCCTGGCCGTCGGTGGAGTCGACACCCCCGGTGCGGGTGATCCGGAACGCCGGGCCGGTGTCGGTGCCCTTGTCGCCCTTGAGGTAGCGGTCGAACCACGCCGTCACCCGGGCCTGGACACGGTCGGCTTCCATGTCGCCGCCGTCGTGCCCGCCCGCGATCCAGTCGACGTCCACTGGGGCGCCGTTCGCGCGGATCGCCTTCGCGGCCGCGTCGGCCTGGCCGAGCGGGAAGAGGGAGTCGGTCTGCCCCTGCATCAGCAGGGTGGGCACCTTGATGCGGTCGCCGACGGCGGACGGCGAGCGCTCCTCAAGGAGCTTGCGGGCGGCCGCGTCCGGGGTGCCGGACTCCGCGACCCGGTTGTACATCGCGCACAGGGCGGGCTCGAACTTCTCGCAGCCGCCGCCGTTGTTGAAGAAGATCCCGGCCCACAGCTTCTTGAACACGCCGTTCGGGAACAGGGCGTCGGCGAGGTTCCAGTACGTGATCGACGGGGCGATGGCGTCCACCCGGTCGTCGTACCCGGCACCCAGCAGGGAGATCGCGCCGCCGTAGGAGCCGCCCGCCATGCCCACGCGCGGGTCGCCGGGCTTGTCGAGCCGGACCTGGGGCTGCTTGGCCAGCCAGTCGATGAGCTTGGAGACGTCGGCGACCTCGGCCTTCGGGTCGTTGATCCCGATCTTCCCGATCGACCTGCCGAAGCCGCGCGCCGACCATGTCAGTACCGCGTACCCGTCACGGGCGAGGTCCTGGGCCTGCTGCCGTACGTCGTCCTTGCTGCCGCCGAAGCCGTGCCCCAGCAGGACGGCGGGGCGGCGGCCGGACGGGCCGGAGGTGAAGTACGAGGTGTCGATGCGCACCCCGTTCACCGCCATGACCTGGTCGCTGCGGTGCACCGGAGGCGCCCCGTCGGAGGCGACGGCCGTCCAGGTACCGGCACCGACGAGGACGACGACGGCCGCCGCGGCGGCCAGGAGCCGCCGCGGCGTGCGCGGTCCCCGCAGTGCGGGCAGTCGAAGATCCATGCGTCAACGGTAAGGGGCGCCACCGACAACCGATGCAGACCCCGGGTTGAACACCCGGCCATCCCACAGGGGTACGGGGGCCTGACGGCGTACCGCGGCGGGAGTACGCCGCCCGATCCGGTGCCCTCGTACCTCTCTGCGCGAGAGTGCCTCAGTGGTTGCGCGGGAACCCGAGGTCGACGCCGGCGGGGGCGTCGGCCGGGTCGGGCCAGCGGGTGGTGACGACCTTGCCGCGGGTGTAGAAGTGCGTGCCGTCGTTGCCGTAGATGTGGTGGTCGCCGAAGAGCGAGTCCTTCCAGCCACCGAAGGAGTGGTAGCCGACGGGGACCGGGATCGGCACGTTCACGCCGACCATGCCGGCCTCGACCTCCAGCTGGAAGCGGCGGGCCGCGCCGCCGTCCCGGGTGAAGATCGCGGTGCCGTTGCCGAACGGTGAGGCGTTGATGAGGGAGATGCCCTCCTCGTAGGTGTCGACGCGCAGCACCGTCAGCACCGGGCCGAAGATCTCGTCCTGGTACGCCTTCGCGGTGGTCGGCACCTTGTCGAGCAGCGAGATGCCGATCCAGTGGCCGTCCTCGAAGCCGTCCACCGTGAAGCCCGTGCCGTCGAGCACGACCTCGGAGCCCTCGGCCGCCGCGCCCTCGACGTAGGACGCCACCTTGTCGCGGTGGACCTTGGTGATGAGCGGGCCCATCTCGGAGGTGGGGTCGTTGCCGGGCCCGATCTTGATCTTCTCGGCGCGCTCGCGGATCTTGTCCACCAGCTCGTCGCCGATCGCGCCGACCGCGACGACCGCGGAGATCGCCATGCAGCGCTCGCCCGCCGAGCCGTAGGCAGCCGAGACCGCCGCGTCCGCGGCCGCGTCGAGGTCGGCGTCCGGCAGCACCAGCATGTGGTTCTTGGCGCCGCCCAGGGCCTGGACGCGCTTGCCGTTGGCGGAGGCGGTGGTGTGGATGTAGCGGGCGATCGGGGTCGAGCCGACGAACGACACCGCCTTGACGTCCGGGTGCTCCAGGAGGCGGTCGACGGCCACCTTGTCACCGTGGACCACGTTGAAGACACCGTCCGGCAGACCGGCCTCGGCGAGCAGCTCGGCGATCTTGATCGACGCCGACGGGTCCTTCTCGGACGGCTTCAGCACGAAGGTGTTGCCGGTCGCGATGGCGATCGGGAACATCCACATCGGGACCATCGCCGGGAAGTTGAACGGCGTGATGCCGGCGACGACGCCGAGGGGCTGGCGGATCGAGGAGACGTCCACGCGGCTGGCGACCTGCGTCGACAGCTCGCCCTTCAGCTGCACGTTGATCCCGCACGCCAGCTCGACGATCTCCAGGCCGCGCGCGACCTCGCCCAGGGCGTCCGAGTGCACCTTGCCGTGCTCGGCGGTGATCAGCTCGGCGATCGCGTCGCGGTTGGCGTCAAGGAGCGCGCGGAACTTGAACAGGATGGACGTGCGCTGGGCCAGCGAGGACTGGCCCCAGGTCGCGAAGGCGTCCTTCGCGGCGGCGACGGCGGCGTCGACCTCGTCGACGGTGGCGAACGCGACCTTCGTCGTGACCGCGCCGGTCGCCGGGTCGGTGACCGGCCCGAACGTACCCGACGCGCCTTCGACGGTCTTGCCGCCGATCCAGTGGTTGACGATCTTCGTCATGACCGAGTGCTCCTTCACAGATGGCGGCGTCGGGTAGAGACGTGCCGTTCGTACAGCTCACGGGCCTTCACCGCAGACGCTCGCGTCGCGGTCTCGGCCACGGGTACATCCCACCAGGCCTGCGCCGGAGGCGCGCCCGACACTGTGTCTGCCGTTTGGGTCTCGACGTAGACACAAGTGGGAGTGTCGGCGTCGCGCGCCTCCGCCAGGGCGGCGCGCAGATCGCGGACGGTCTTGGCGCGCAGCACGCGCATGCCGAGGCTCGCCGCGTTGGCGGCGAGGTCGACGGGCAGGGGCGCCCCCGTGTACGTACCGTCCTCGGCGGTGTAGCGGTAGGCGGTGCCGAACCGCTCGCCGCCCACCGTCTCCGACAGGCCGCCGATGGAGGCGTAGCCGTGGTTCTGCACGAGCAGGATCTTGATCGCGATCCCCTCCTGCACGGCCGTGACGATCTCCGTCGGCATCATCAGGTACGTGCCGTCGCCGACCAGCGCCCACACGGGCCGGTCGGGGGCGGCCATCTTCACGCCGATCGCCGCCGGGATCTCGTAGCCCATGCAGGAATAGCCGTACTCCAGGTGGTACTGGTCGCGGGAGCGGGCCCGCCACAGTTTGTGCAGGTCGCCGGGGAGCGAGCCGGCCGCGTTGATGATCACGTCCGTCTCGTCGACGATGGCGTCCAGCGCGCCCAGCACCTGCGGCTGCGAGGGGCGCACGTCGGGCTCGTCGGCCTCGTAGCAGGCGTCGACGCGCTGCTCCCAGCGCTCCTTGTCCTCGACGTACTCCCTGACGTAGGAGTCGGCGACCCGGTGGCCGTGCAGCTGGAGGGCCTCGGTGAGCTCCGTAAGGCCGCTGCGGGCGTCCGCCACCAGGGGCAGGCCACCGAGCTTGTGGCCGTCGTAGGAAGCGATGTTGAGGTTGAGGAAGCGCACGTCGGGCTTCTCGAACAGCGTCCCGGAGGCGGTGGTGAAGTCGGTGTAGCGCGTGCCGACACCGATCACCAGGTCGGCCAGCCGGGCGAGTTCGTCGGCCGTGGCGGTGCCGGTGTGGCCGATGCCGCCGACGTCCTGGGGGTGGTCATGGCGCAGGGAGCCCTTGCCGGCCTGGGTGGAGGCGACCGGTATGCCGGTGGCCTCGGCGAACTCGGCGAGGGCCTCCTCGGCGCGGCTGTGGTGGACACCGCCGCCCGCGATCAGCAGCGGCCGCTTCGCCGCGCGGATCGAGCCGACCGCCTCGGCGAGTTCCGTGGGGTCGGCCCCGGGACGTCGTACGACCCAGGTGCGCTCGGCGAAGAACTCGTCCGGCCAGTCGTACGCCTCCGCCTGGACGTCCTGCGGGAGGGCGAGGGTGACCGCGCCCGTTTCCACCGGGTCGGTGAGCACGCGCATCGCCTGGAGGGCCGCGGCGATGAGGGCCTCGGGGCGGGTGACGCGGTCGAAGTACTTCGACACCGGGCGCAGCGTGTCGTTGACCGACACATCACCGGCGTACGGCACTTCGAGCTGCTGGAGGACCGGGTCGGCGGGGCGGGTGGCGAAGGTGTCGCCAGGGAGGAGCAGGACCGGGAGGTGGTTGATCGTGGCGAGGGCGGCACCCGTGACCAGGTTGGTCGCGCCCGGGCCGATCGACGTCGTCACCGCGTGCGTGGACAGCCGGTTGGACTGGCGGGCGTACCCGACGGCCGCGTGCACCATGGACTGCTCGTTGCGGCCCTGGTGGTAGGGCATGTCGTCGGCGTACTCGACGAGCGCCTGGCCGAGGCCGGCCACGTTGCCGTGGCCGAAGATGCCCCAGGTGGCGCTGATCAGCCGCTGTCGTACGCCGTCGCGCTCCGTGTACTGGGCGGCGAGGAAACGGACCAGCGCTTGCGCGACGGTCAGCCGGGTCGTCATCGGTAACCCCCTGTGCTTTCGACGTGGGCCGGGTGAAAGCAGATCCGCCACTCCCGCGTCGCGCCGGGACCGGCCATGACGTTCAGGTAGTACATGGCGTGCCCGGGCTGGGCGATGGACGGGCCGTGCCATCCGTCGGGGACGAGGACGGCGTCGCCGGAGCGGACCTCCGCGAGGACGTCCGATCCGCCGTCACGCGAAGGGGACACGCGCTGATAGCCGAACCCGTTCGGGCCGTCGATCTCGAAGTAGTAGATCTCCTCGAGCTCCGCCTCCTCGCCCGGCCGGTGCTCGTCGTGCTTGTGCGGCGGGTACGAGGACCAGTTGCCGCCGGGCGTGATGACCTCGACGGCGATGAGCTTGTCGCAGTCGAAGGCCTCGGCGGAGGCGAAGTTGCGCACCAGACGGGCGCAGTTGCCGCTGCCGCGCTCTTCGACGGGGACCTCCGGCGCGGGGCCGTAGCGGGCGGGGAGTCGTCGCTCGCACTTCGCTCCTGCCAGGGCGAAGCGGCCTCCCGCGCCGGAGGCGATCTGGACCCGGGCGTCTCGGGGCACGTACGCGAAGTCGGAGACCGACGCGAACACGCTTTCCCTGCCCAGGAGTTGGAACTCTTCATCGGCTGTTTGCACGGTACATCCGCCCTGCAGCGGAAGCACGATCCACTCACTGTCCCCGGTGGTGAAGGTGTGGGTGTCCCCGGCCTCCAGCTCGACGATCCGCAGGCTGCTGTGGACCCAGCCGGCCCGCTTGGGATCGATGTCGAGGACGTGGTCGGCGTCCGCGGTGGTACCGCGCGCGATGTACAGCTCGTTGTTCGTCATGCGGCCCTCACAGCAGTCCTACGGCGGTGTCCACGGCGGCGGCGACATCCCCGTCCGCCGGATAGAGCAGCGAACGCCCCACCACGAGTCCCTTGACGGTGGGCAGCTGAAGCGCCCCGCGCCACTTCTCGTACGCCCCGTCCTGGTCCTCCCCCACCTCGCCGCCGAGGAGGACGGCGGGCAGTGTGGACGTCTCCATGACCTCGGCCATGTCGTCGGGGTTCTCGGTGACCGGCAGCTTCAGCCAGGTGTAGGCCGAACTGCCGCCCAGGCCCGAGGCGATGGCGATGGACTTGGTGACGGCCTCGGCGGACAGGTCGTTCTTCAGGCGGCCCTCGGGGGTGCGGCGGCTGATGAACGGCTCCACGAACAGGGGCAGCCCGCGCGCGGCCATGTCGTCGATCGCGCGGGCCGTGGTCTCCAGGGTGGTCAGGGAGCCCGGGTCGTCGTAGTCGATGCGCAGCAGCAGCTTGCCCGCGTCGAAGCCGAGCCGCTCGATGTCCGCGGCGCGGTGGCCGGTGAAACGGTCGTCGAGCTCGAAGACGGCGCCCTGGAGGCCGCCGCGGTTCATCGAGCCCATGACGACCTTGCCGTCGAGGGCGCCGAGCAGCAGCAGGTCGTCGAGGATGTCGGCGGTCGCGAGGACACCGTCGACGCCGGGCCGGGACAGCGCCAGGCAGAGACGTTCGAGCAGGTCGGCGCGGTTGGCCATGGCGAGCTTGCGCTCGCCCACGCCGAGGGCGCCGCGCGCCGGATGGTCGGCGGCCACCACCATCAGGCGGCCGGTGTCGCCGAGCAGCGGCCGTCGCTGGCGGCGGGCCGCGGCCTCGGCGATCGCCTCCGGGCGGTGGGCGCGCAGCCGGACGAGTTCGGTGACGTCGACGGTCACAGCACGGCCCCCGCGGTGAGCGCCGCCGCCACCTCGTCAGTGGTCGGCATCGCGGACGAGCACTCCAGGCGGGAGGCGACGATGGCACCGGCCGCGTTGGCGTGCCGCATGATCCGCTCCAGGTCCCAGCCCTCCAGCAGGCCGTGACAGAGGGAGCCGCCGAAGGCGTCCCCGGCGCCGAGTCCGTTGAGGACGTTCACCGGCAGCGGCGGGACCTCCGCGCTCTCGCCCTTGCTGTTGACGGCCAGGACACCCTTGGGGCCCTGCTTGACCACCGCGAGCTCGACACCGGCGTCCAGCAGCGCCTGCGCGGCGGCCCGCGGTTCGCGCACTCCGGTGGCGACCTCCACCTCGTCGAGGTTGCCGACGGCGACGGTGGTGTGCTTGAGGGCCTCGGTGTAGAAGGGGCGGGCCGCGTCCGGGTCTGTCCAGAACATGGGGCGCCAGTCGAGGTCGAAGACCGTCGTGCCGGCCTTGGCGCGGTGGGCGAGGGCCGCCAGGGTCGCCGTACGGCTCGGCTCCTCGCTCAGGCCGGTGCCGGTGACCCAGAAGATCCGGGTCTCACGGATGGCGTCGAGGTCGAGCTCGTGGGCGTCGATCTCCAGGTCGGGCGCCTTGGGGCGGCGGTAGAAGTACAGCGGGAAGTCGTCCGGCGGGAAGACCTCGCAGAAGGTGACCGGGGTGGGCAGTCCGGCGACCGGGGTGACCCAGCGGTCGTCGACGCCGAAGCCGCGCAGGGCCTCGTGCAGGTAGGTGCCGAAGGGGTCGTCGCCGGTCCGGGTGATCACCGCGGTGGACCGGCCGAGCCGGGCCGCGGCGACCGCGACGTTGGAGGCGGAGCCGCCCAGGAACTTCCCGAAGGACGTGACCTGCGGGAGCGGCACACCCGTCTGCAGCGGATAGAGGTCCACTCCGATCCGCCCCATGGTGATCAGGTCGTACGCCATCGAGTTCCCTTCGTGAGCGTCTCCGTGTCGGCTCTCCACCGGCTTTCTAGTCCGGTGCGGCGCGCCCTGTCAATACTTTGTCCAGACATTCGGACCAGGCCTTGACACGTCTCCGGGGAGCCCGCACGCTGGCGCCCATGACGTCGTTGTCACCTCAATCCTCACTTTCCCGCATCCGGATCGGATCGGCCCCCGACAGCTGGGGCGTCTGGTTCCCCGACGACCCCGCCCAGGTGCCGTGGCAGCGCTTCCTCGACGAGGTCGCGCAGTCCGGCTACGAGTGGATCGAGCTGGGCCCCTACGGGTACCTGCCGACCGACCCCGCCGCCCTCACCGAGGAGACGGCGAAGCGTGGCCTGAAAGTGTCGGCCGGCACGGTCTTCACGGGCCTGCACCACGGCGAGGCCGTCTGGGAGAAGACCTGGGCGCACGTCGCGGACAACGCCGTCCTCGCCCAGGCGATGGGCGCGAGGCACCTCGTCGTGATCCCGTCCTTCTGGCGGGACGACAAGACCGGTGAGGTGCTGGAGCCGGACACGCTCACGCCCGAGCAGTGGCGCAACCTGACGTCGCTGACCGAACGCCTCGGCAAGGAGGTGCGCGAGCGGTACGGCCTGCAGATCGTCGTCCACCCGCACGCCGACACCCACATCGACAGCGAGGAGAACGTCGTCCGCTTCCTGGACGGCACCGACTCCGACCTCGTCTCGCTGTGCCTGGACACCGGTCACTACGCCTACTGCGGCGGTGACAGCGTCAAGCTCATCGAGACCTATGGCGAACGCATCGGTTACCTGCACCTCAAGCAGGTCGACCCGGAGATCCTGGCGGACGTGCGGGCCAACCAGGTGCCGTTCGGGCCGGCCGTCGCCCGGGGCGTGATGTGCGAGCCGCCCGCCGGGGTCCCCGCGCTGGGGCCGGTACTGGAGGCGGCGCAGAAGCTGGACGTGGACCTGTTCGCGATCGTCGAGCAGGACATGTACCCGTGCGAGCCGGACAAGCCGCTGCCGATCGCACAGCGGACGCGGGCGTTTCTTCGCTCGTGCGGGGCGTAGCCCCCCGACGCCACGTACGTCACAAAAGTCCGGTTTCTGTCACGCTCCATGCACAACCCCTCCCCTCCCCGCACCCCCTGTCGTTCAACGGTGCACAAGCCCGCTGATCAGCAGGGAGGTGTACCTCATGACCGACCGAAGACTGTGGTCGTACAAGGAGATCGCCGCGCACATCAAGGTGCAGCCGGACACGGTGCGGTCGTACCGCAAGCACGGTCTGCTGCCCCCGCCCGACCATGTGGAAAGCGGTAAGCCCTACTGGTACCCCGACACCGTCCGCGCCTGGGTGGCCTCCCGGCCGGGCAACCGGGGGCGCGGACGGGACTGACGCTCCACGAGAAAATGCCTCGGTGCCCCGCCCCCGGGTGGGGCACAGTGCTGCGCATGGACTTCTCCGTAAAACCTCTGCTCACCGGTGAGAAAACCGTGCTGCGGCCCTTCACCGAGGCCGACGCGGACGCCATGTGGGAGATCATCCATGACCCGGAGGTCGTCCGCTTCACGTTCCCGGCGGACGCCGAATTCACCCCGGAACGGCTGCGGGACTGGTACGGCTCACGGGCCGGCCGGCCCGACCGTCTCGACCTCGCCGTCACCGACCGCGCCACCGGTGAACTCGTCGGCGAGGTCGTCCTGAACGAGTGGGATCCCGACGCCCGCAGCTGCACCTTCCGCACCTTGCTGGGCCCGCGCGGGCGGGGCCGGGGGCTCGGCACCGAGGCGACCCGGCTGATCGTGGGGCACGGTTTCGAGAACGTGGGGCTGCACCGGATCCAGCTGGCACTGTACGGCGACAATTCCCGGGCCCGCCGCGTGTACGAGAAGGTCGGGTTCGTGGTGGAGGGGGTGCGGCGGGAGGCCGCGTACCGGGAGGGGGAGTGGGTGGACGAGGTGCTGATGGCGCTGCTCGACCGTGAGTGGGCCGGGCTCAGCTCCACGGTTCTATGACCGTCACCCCGGCTCCCGGCGCCGTGCCCATCGCCGCCAGTGCGTCGGGGACCGCGGGCAGGGGGATGGAGGACGTGACGAGGAGGTCGGGGCGCAGGACGCCCGAGCGGACCAGTTCCAGCATCGCCGGGTAGGTGTGGGCCGCCATGCCGTGGCTGCCGAGGATCTCCAGCTCCAGGCCGATCACGCGGGCCATGGGGACGGGGGTCAGGCCGTCGGGTGAGGGCAGGAGGCCGACCTGGACATGACGGCCGCGGCGGCGCAGGCCGTTCACCGAGGCGGCGCAGGTGGCGGGGGCACCGAGGGCGTCCAGGGAGAGATGAGCGCCGCCCCCGGTCAGCTCTCGGACCACCTGCGCGGTGTCCGGCGCGGCCGTAGCGTCGACGCACTCCGTCGCCCCGAACGCGCGCGCCAGCTCCAGAGCCCGGGCGGAGACGTCCACCGCGATCACCCGCGCGCCGGACGCCGCCGCGATCATCACCGCCGACAGGCCGACTCCGCCGCAGCCGTGGACGGCGACCCACTCCCCCGCCGCCACCCGGCCCTGCTGCACGACCGCGCGGAACGCCGTGGCGAACCGGCAGCCCAGGGAGGCGGCCGTGGCGAAGGAGAGGTCGTCGGGGATCGCCACCAGGTTCACATCGGCGTGGTCGAGCGCCACGTACTGGGCGAAGGAGCCCCAGGCGGTGAAGCCCGGCTGGGTCTGCCGCTCGCACACCTGCTGGTCGCCCGCCGCGCAGGCGGGGCAGCTCCCGCAGGCGCAGACGAAGGGCACGGTGACCCGGTCACCGGGGCGCCAGCCGGTGACCCGGTCACCGACCTCCGCCACGACACCGGCGAGTTCATGGCCGGGGACGTGCGGGAGGGTGATGTCCGGGTCATGGCCCATCCAGCCGTGCCAGTCGCTGCGGCACAGGCCGCTGGCCTCGACGCGCACCACCACTCCGTGCTCCGGCGGACGGGGGTCCGCCACCTCCCGCACCTCGGCCGGTTCCCCGTACCGCTCGAACACCACAGCCCGCATCCGTCCGTCCTCCGCTTCCCCGGCACTGTCGGCTCCCGGCTCCCGGCTCCTCGGGGTCGCCCGCGGATCACCGCTTCCGGCGGAACGCTAACCGCGCGCCGTGGCCTTGTCCCGTGCCGGGGCGGAGTCCGACGTCGCCGTGGAGTCGCCCTCGCTGACGCCGAAGCGGGTGTGGAAGCGGCGCAGCGGGGCCGGGGCCCACCAGGTGGCGCGGCCGGTGAGCCGCATGATCGCGGGGACCAGGAGACCGCGCACGACCATCGCGTCCATCAGGACCGCCAGCGCGACGCCCAGGCCGAGCATCTTGGTGTTGGTCACCCGTGAGGTGCCGATGGCGACCATCACGACCGCCAGGATGACCGCCGCCGCGGTGATCAGGCCGCCCGTGCGCTGCAGTCCGAGGCGGACCGCCCGCTCGTGGTCGCCGGTGTGGTCGTACTCCTCCTTGATGCGGGAGAGCAGGAACACGCCGTAGTCCATGGAGAGGCCGAAGGCGACGCAGAACATCAGGACCGGCAGGGTCGTCTCTATGGAGCCGGGGCTGGTGAAGCCGAGCAGGCCGGAGAGATGGCCGTCCTGGAAGACCCAGACAACCGCGCCGAACATCGCGGTCAGGCTGAGGGCGTTGAGGATCACCGCCTGGATCGGTATGAGGACACTGCCGGTGAGCAGGAAGACCAGGAGCAGTGTGACGATCGTGATGAAGGCGGCCGCCCAGGGCAGTTGGCCGGCTATGGCGTCCTTGGAGTCGACGAGGACGGCCGCCGCCCCGGTCACCTCGGTGTGGAACGGGGCCTTCGTCTCGCGCAGGTCGCCGACCAGGCGTTGCGCGGCGCCGTCGACGGCCTCGCCCTTGGGCAGCACGGTGAAGTACGCCGAGTCGCCCTTCACCAGCGGGCCGTCGACCCGCACCACCTCCGGCAGGGCGGCGATCCGTTCCTTGTAGGCGGCGTACTGCCCCTTCGTGGCCCTGCCCTGGGCGAGCACTTCCAGTCCGCCGCCGGGGTTGCCCGGGAAGCCGTCCCTGATGTGCTGCTGCACGGTGCGGGACTCGGCGGAGGAGGGCAGCTGGCGGTCGTCGGCGGTGCCGAACTTCACGCCGAGGAACGGGAGTCCGAGGGTGATCAGGACGGTGGTGGTGGCCACCGCGAAGAACGGGGCGCGGCGCATCACCAGGTTCGCCGCGCGTCCCCAGGCGGTGCCCTCCTCGCCCTCGGTCGGCGGCTGCGCGTCCTTCCGTCCCTGCGGCCGGCCGCGGCGGAAGACGCGGCGCAGGTCGAGGGAGTCGACCCGGTCACCGAGAAGCACGAGCACCGCGGGGAGCAGGATCAGGGCGGCTCCGGCGGCCAGCAGGACGACCGCTATGCCGGCGTAGGCGAAGGACCGGAGGAAGTACTGGGGGAAGACCAGCATCGCCGCCAGGGAGACCGCGACCGTGAGCGCGGAGAACAGGACCGTGCGGCCGGCCGTGCGCAGGGTGGTGGCCACGGCGGTCAGTTTCTCGGCTCCGTCGGCGAGTTCCTCGCGGAAGCGGCGGACGATGAACAGCGCGTAGTCGATGGCGAGGCCCAGGCCCAGGGCCGTGGTGAGGTTCATCGCGAAGATCGAGACGTCGGTGAACTCCGCGAGGCCGCTGAGCACCGCGTTCGTCCCGAGGATGGCGACGATGCCGACGGCGAGCGGGAGCAGGGCCGCGATCGCGCTGCCGAAGACCATCACCAGCAGCACCAGCGTGATCGGCAGCGCGATCAGCTCGGCGCGGGTGAGGTCCTCCTGGATGATCGTCTGCATCTCGTGCCGCACGGCGACGACGCCGCCGACCTTGACGTCCACCGGGCCGTGCGTGCCGCGGTAGTGCGGCGCGACACGGTCCAGGGTCTCGCCCATGGTCTTCTCGTCGCCGGTGATGCGGGCGGCGATCAGCGCCTCGTGGCCGTCCTGGGCGCGCAGGGCCGGTGACTTGGTCCGCCAGTAGGAGCCGACGCCCGTGACGCCCTTCTCCCCCGCCAGGCGCGCGGTGAGGCGGTCGGCCTCGGCGGCGACCGCCGGATCGTCCACCGAGGCGTCGCCCGCGTCGAGCAGCAGCAGGAAGTTGGGTTGGGAGGCCGGGAACTCGCGCTCCAGCGCCTTCGTCGCGTACGTGGACTCCGCGTCGGGGTCCTCCCAGCCGCCGCTGCCCAGCCGGTCGGCGACACCGCTGCCGGCCAGCACCGCGAGCGCGGTGAGCACCAGGGCCGCGAGCAGCGACAACCGGGGGCGGGCGGTCACGAGACGGGTCCAGCCGCCGACGCGGGGCGGCCTGTTGACTTCGGTCATTGTGCGGTGTCCCCTTCACCTGATCCGTGCTTCCGTGCGCCCTTGCGGGCACGCGGCATGGACCTGTCGTTGCCATAGACTGGCAAACACGAGAGATCGCTCGCGTTTCTCCAGAATGCGAGCGACCGCTCGTGTTTGTCAATCACGTTCGGAGAGCTTGGGGATACGCGTGCCCGACAACGTGCCCGACGGCCGGGGATCCGGCAGTCAGGAAAAGGACCAGCCGCGCCGCAGACAGGCGCGCGGCGAGCGCCGCATCGCCCAGCTGCTCGAGGCCGCCGCGACCGTCTTCACCACCACCGGGTACACGGCGGCCAGCACCAACGCCATCGCCCGCGAGGCCGGCGTCTCCCCCGGCACGCTCTACCAGTTCTTCCCGAACAAGGAAGCGATCGCGATCGAGCTGGGCGGCCGGCTCATGCACGAGATGCGGGAGACGTACGGCGAGGCGCTCGCCCCGGTCGACCCCGCGACACCGCTGGAGGAGGCGGTCGGGGCGGCCGTCGACCGTTTCTTCGCCTTCAACTGCGAGCACCCCGTGTTCTTCGCGCTGATGCACGGCCCCGACATCCCCGGCCGGATCACCGAGGAACACGACGCCCTGCACGCGTCCCTGCTCAGCCGCATAGAGGGCCTGCTCTCGTCGCTCCTGCCCGACGCCCCCCCGGCCGACCTCACCCGCACGGCGAACATGTGCCTGGGGCTGTACAAGGCGGGCCTGGAGCTTGCCCTGGCCCACGAGGGCGCCGAACGCGACGGATACGTCCAGGAGCTGAAGAACGTACTGGTCCGTTACCTCGAACCGCTGGTCGGCGGCCGCCTGGGCCGCGCCCCGGGGACAGGGCCCTGACCGAGCTTGGATAAATACCCCCTAGGGGTATAACGTGTGGTACTGGGAGCCCTTCGTGGGCACCCGTCGGCCCCACATGCACCGATGAGGAGTAACGACATGACCGCCCAGACCGACACCCCGGGAACCGTCACCACCGTCTACAAGGTGAGCGGAATGAGCTGCGGCCACTGCGAGGGCGCCGTCTCCGGCGAGATCTCCGAGCTCCCCGGCGTCAGCTCGGTCAAGGCCGTCGCGTCCTCCGGCGAGGTCACGGTCGTCTCCGCCGCCCCGCTGGAGGAGGCCGCCGTCCGCGCCGCGATCGACGAGGCGGGCTTCGAGCTCGTCGGACAGGCCTGAACACCCCCGCACCCCGGCAGGACCCCTCGGCCGACCCTCCCCGCACGACCGCTCCAGCGGGCCGTACCGACCGGACGACACCGGCTCCGTGCGGCCCGTGAGCGTTCCCTGGAGTACGCACATGACGACCACCACCGCACAGGTCCCCGCAACCGCCGAGGTCGAGCTGCGCATCGGCGGGATGACCTGCGCGTCCTGCGCGGCCCGCGTCGAGAAGAAGCTCAACCGCATGGAGGGCGTCACCGCCACGGTGAACTACGCGACGGAGCGGGCGAAGGTCAGCTACCCGGGGGGCACCGAGGTCGCCGACCTGATCGCGACCGTGGTGAAGACGGGGTACACGGCCGAGGAACCCGAGCCGCCACGCGAGGAGACCCCCGCCGAGAACACCGGCGAGAACCCGGGCGACGAGGACCCCGAGCTGTCGGCCCTGCGCCAACGCCTCCTCGTCTCCGCCCTGCTCTCCCTGCCCGTCGTCCTGCTGGCCATGGTTCCGGCGCTCCAGTTCGACAACTGGCAGTGGCTCTCCCTCACCCTCGCCTCGCCCGTCGTCGTCTGGGGCGGCCTGCCCTTCCACAGGGCCGCCTGGACGAACGCCCGGCATGCCGCCGCGACCATGGACACCCTGGTGTCCGTCGGCACGCTGGCGGCCTTCCTGTGGTCCCTGTGGGCCCTGTTCCTCGGCGACGCGGGCATGCCCGGCATGCGGCACGGCTTCGACCTCACCGTCTCCCGGACGGACCCCTCCCAGACGCTCTACCTCGAGGTCGCCGCCGGAGTCACCGCCTTCATCCTGCTCGGCCGCTATCTGGAGGCCCGCTCCAAGCGGCGCGCGGGCACGGCACTGCGGGCGCTGATGGAGCTCGGCGCGAAGGACGTGGCCGTCCTGCGGGGCGGGCGCGAGGTGCGGATACCGGTGAGCCGGCTGGCCGTCGGGGACCGCTTCGTCGTCCGGCCCGGTGAGAAGATCGCCACCGACGGCACGGTCACCGAGGGGACCTCCGCGGTCGACGTCTCCATGCTGACCGGCGAGTCGGTGCCGGTGGACGTGACGGCCGGATCCTCGGTCACGGGCGCCACGGTCAACGCCGGCGGGCGCCTGGTCGTCGAGGCCACCCGCGTCGGCGCCGACACCCAGCTGGCGCGGATGGCGAGGCTGGTCGAGGACGCGCAGAACGGCAAGGCCGAGGTGCAGCGGCTCGCCGACCGGATCTCCGCGGTCTTCGTGCCCGTGGTGCTGCTGATCGCCGCGGGCACCTTCGGCGCCTGGCTCGGCGTCACCCACGACACGGTCGCCGCCTTCACCGCGGCCGTCGCCGTCCTGATCATCGCCTGCCCCTGCGCCCTCGGACTGGCCACCCCGACCGCACTGATGGTCGGCACCGGCCGCGGCGCCCAGCTCGGCATCCTCATCAAGGGCCCCGAGGTGCTGGAGTCCACGCGCCGCGTCGACACGGTCGTTCTCGACAAGACCGGCACGGTGACCACCGGCCGCATGACCCTCCAGGAGGTCCACGTCGCCGAGGGCACCGAGGAGAAGCAGGTGCTGCGGTTCGCGGGCGCCCTGGAGCACGCCTCCGAGCACCCCGTGGCCCGTGCGGTGGCCGCGGGTGCCGAGGAACGGGCGGGAGACCTGCCGCGGGCCGAGCACTTCGAGAACGTGCCCGGGCGGGGCGTACGGGGGCGTGTGGAGGGTCACGAGGTGGCCGTGGGCCGGCTCACCGAGTACACCGCCGCGCTGCCCGAGGAACTGGCCCGCGCCAAGGAGGAGGCGGAACGGGGCGGCCGTACCGCCGTCGTGGTCGGCTGGGACGGAGCGGCCCGCGGGGTCCTCGCGGTCGCCGACGCGGTCCGGGAGACCAGCGCCGAGGCCGTCCGCGAGCTGCGTGCGCTCGGGCTCACGCCGGTCCTGCTGACCGGCGACAACCGGACGGTGGCCGAGGCCGTGGCGGACGCCGTCGGCATCGAGCGGGTGGTGGCCGAAGTGCTGCCCGAGGACAAGGTGGACGTCGTACGGCGGTTGCAGGGCGAGGGGCGGACCGTGGCCATGGTCGGCGACGGCGTCAACGACGCGGCCGCGCTCGCCACCGCCGACCTGGGGCTCGCGATGGGCACCGGCACGGACGCCGCGATCGAGGCGAGCGACCTGACCCTGGTGCGCGGGGATCTGCGGGTGGCCGCGGACGCCATCCGGCTGTCGCGGCGGACCCTGTCCACGATCAAGGGCAATCTCGTATGGGCGTTCGGATACAACGTGGCGGCATTGCCGTTGGCCGCGGCGGGACTGCTGAACCCGATGATCGCGGGGGCGGCGATGGCGTTCTCGTCGGTGTTCGTGGTGACGAACAGTCTCAGGTTGCGCACGTTCCGCTGACTCATACCCGGCGTTACCTGGGGTTACCAGTAAGTTTCGGGCAGCTGGAGGCTCAGACCCTCTGGAGTCAGACGCGCACCTCACATAAGCTCTTCACAAGGCTCGCGCATCATCCTTACGCCAGGGTCTCGATTTTCATATCGAGCCTCTTGCGCATCTAACGGGACAAATGCAAGAGACGCAGATCACAGTGATGTGAACGTAACCATCGAAGGGGTTCGAAGGTCTAAGTTGGCGATGTCAGGAAGCGTCTTGGGGGGCGCGGACTGGCATCTGAGGATGTCTTGGGGGACTTCCTCAGAGATGCGTTGCCGGGGCACGTACACCGGGGAGCTTTGAGCGGCCCTCCCAACGTGCGCTGTCCCGGCAGACCGCACCACAGCAGTACGACGAGTTTTGCTCGTTGTACTCAAACAGCGATTCAGGCGCTGGTCTCCACAGACGCCCGGCCGGATCCCGTGGGGGGAATCCGCACCGGGACATGGGAAGGCGCCCTGGTCGTCGGCCCGTGGGGGGACCGGCGCCGGGGCGCCTTCTGTTATCCGTGTGCGCCACGGATGCCCGCACTCGGCGAGTACGACGAGGCCCCGCACCCGGCAACCGGGTACGGGGCCTGAAAAGTGCTGTCAGCGCTGCTCGACGGGCACGAAGTCGCGCTCCACCACGCCGGTGTAGATCTGGCGCGGGCGGCCGATGCGCGAGCCCGGCTCCTTGATCATCTCGTGCCACTGGGCGATCCAGCCCGGAAGGCGGCCGAGGGCGAAGAGGACCGTGAACATCTCGGTCGGGAAGCCCATGGCGCGGTAGATCAGGCCGGTGTAGAAGTCGACGTTCGGGTAGAGGCTGCGCGAGACGAAGTAGTCGTCGGAGAGCGCGTGCTCCTCCAGCTTCAGGGCGATGTCCAGCAGCTCGTCGGACTTGCCGAGGGCCGAGAGAACGTCGTGCGCGGCGGCCTTGATGATCTTGGCGCGCGGGTCGAAGTTCTTGTAGACCCGGTGGCCGAAGCCCATCAGGCGGACGCCGTCCTCCTTGTTCTTCACCTTGCGGATGAAGGTGTCGACGTCGCCGCCGGAGTCGCGGATGCCCTCGAGCATCTCCAGGACGGACTGGTTGGCGCCGCCGTGCAGCGGGCCCCACAGCGCGTTGATGCCGGCCGAGATCGAGGCGAACATGTTCGCCTGCGAGGAGCCGACCAGACGGACCGTGGAGGTCGAGCAGTTCTGCTCGTGGTCCGCGTGCAGGATGAGCAGCTTGTCCAGGGCGGAGACGACGACCGGGTCGAGCTCGTACTCCTGCGCCGGGACCGAGAAGGTCATGCGCAGGAAGTTCTCGACGTAGCCGAGGTCGTTGCGCGGGTAGACGAACGGGTGACCGATCGACTTCTTGTACGCGTACGCGGCGATCGTCGGAAGCTTGGCGAGCAGACGGATCGTCGAGAGGTTGCGCTGCTTCTCGTCGAAGGGATTGTGGCTGTCCTGGTAGAACGTGGACAGCGCGGAGACGACCGAGGACAGCATGGCCATCGGGTGGGCGTCGCGCGGGAAGCCCTTGTAGAAGTTCTTGACGTCCTCGTGCAGCAGGGTGTGCTGCGTGATGTCGTTCTTGAAGGACGAGAGCTCGTCGACCGTCGGCAGCTCGCCGTTGATCAGCAGGTAGGCGACCTCCAGGAAGGTGGAGCGCTCCGCCAGCTGCTCGATCGGGTAGCCGCGGTACCGGAGGATGCCCGCTTCGCCGTCCAGGTACGTGACCGCGGATTTATAGGCGGCGGTGTTGCCGTATCCGCTGTCCAGGGTCACCAGACCGGTCTGGGCGCGGAGCTTGCCGATGTCGAAGCCCTTGTCGCCGACGGTGCTGTCGATCACCGGGTAGGTGTACTCGCCGTCGCCGTACCGCAGTACTACAGAGTTGTCGCTCACGTCTTCCCTCACCGACGTTGTGCCTCATCTTCGAGGTTGCCCTGACTGTCTCTACCATCCCCCATTTGGCGCAGGAGAGTGCACTCGGGGTCGGCCATTGGGCTTATTGGCGGCACTCAGTGCCGCCAACTTGCTCATCCTGCCCCCTTCGTCACGCCACCGGAAGTCCTCTGTGACCTTCGTGACTCATTTGATCGATCATTTTTTACGATCCCTCCGGATGCACGAGGTCAAAGGGCTCCGGCGCCGCGGAGCCCGAGGTGAGTTCAGGCCCCGGAGAGCCTGAAGTCCAGTGCCGTGCAACGCCGTCCGGCGGACACGGTGCGCACCGCCTGTCCGATCGCCTTGCGCGAACCGACCAGCACGACCAGCTTCTTCGCCCGGGTGACCGCCGTGTAGAGCAAGTTCCGCTGGAGCATCATCCAGGCGCCGGTGGTGACGGGGATCACCACGGCGGGATATTCACTTCCCTGCGACCGGTGAATGGTGACCGCGTACGCGTGGGCCAGCTCGTCCAGTTCATCGAATTCGTACACCACCTCCTCGTCCTCGTCCGTCAGCACCGTCAGGCGCTGGTCGACCGGGTCGAGCGAGGTGACCACGCCCACGGTGCCGTTGAAGACACCGTTGGCGCCCTTCTCGTAGTTGTTGCGAACCTGGGTCACCTTGTCGCCGACTCGGAAGACCCGGCCGCCGAACCGCTTCTCCGCCAGGTCTGGCCGGCCGGGGGTGATGGCCTGCTGGAGCAGGCCGTTGAGGGTGCCGGCGCCGGCGGGCCCGCGGTGCATGGGCGCCAGGACCTGGACGTCCCGGCGCGGGTCCAGGCCGAACCTGGCCGGAATACGGCGCGCGGCCACGTCGACGGTGAGCCGGCCGGCCTCCTCGGTGTCGTCCTCGACGAAGAGGAAGAAGTCCTTCATGCCGTCGGTGAGGGGGTGCTGGCCGGAGTTGATCCGGTGGGCGTTGGTCACCACGCCCGACTGCTGGGCCTGGCGGAACACCCGCGTCAAGCGCACCGCGGGGACGGGGCTGTCATCGGCCAGCAGGTCGCGCAGGACCTCGCCCGCACCGACGCTGGGCAGCTGGTCGACGTCCCCGACGAAGAGCAGATGGGCACCCGGCGGCACGGCCTTGACCAGCTTGTTGGCCAGCAGCAGGTCGAGCATGGACGCCTCGTCGACCACCACCAGGTCGGCGTCCAGCGGGCGGTCCTTGTCGTAGGCCGCGTCGCCGCCGGGCTTGAGCTCCAGCAGGCGGTGGACCGTGGACGCCTCGGCGCCGGTGAGCTCGGCCAGGCGCTTGGCGGCACGCCCGGTGGGGGCGGCCAGCACGACCTTGGCTTTCCTGGCGCGGGCCAGCTCCACGATCGAGCGGACCGTGAAGGACTTGCCGCAGCCGGGGCCACCGGTGAGGACGGCGACCTTCTCGGTGAGCGCGAGCCGGACGGCGGCCTCCTGTTCGGGCGCGAGATCGGTCCCGGTACGCCCCTTCAGCCAGGCGAGCGCCTTGTCCCAGGCCACCTGCCGGAAGCCCGGCATCCGGTCCTGCTCGGTGCGCAGGAGGCGCAACAGCTGGGCGGACAGGGAGAGTTCGGCGCGGTGGAAGGGGACGAGCCAGATCGCGGTGACCGGGGTGCCGTCGTCCGGGCCGGGCACCTTCTCCCGTACGACACCGGGGTCTTCCCCGTCCTCCGGCACCTGGGACAGCTCGGCGAGGCACTCGATGACAAGTCCGGTGTCGACCTGGAGCAGCTTGACCGCGTCCGCGATCAGCCGCTCCTCGGGGAGGAAGCAGTGGCCCTGGTCGGTGGACTGCGACAGCGCGTACTGCAGACCGGCCTTGACGCGCTCCGGACTGTCGTGCGGGATGCCGACGGACTGGGCGATCTTGTCGGCGGTGAGGAAGCCGATGCCCCAGACGTCGGCGGCGAGGCGGTAGGGCTGGTTCTTCACGACGGAGATCGAGGCGTCGCCGTACTTCTTGTAGATGCGCACGGCGATCGACGTGGAGACCTCGACGGTCTGGAGGAAGAGCATGACCTCCTTGATCGCCTTCTGTTCCTCCCAGGCGTCCGCGATCTTCTTGGTGCGCTTGGGGCCGAGCCCGGGGACCTCGATGAGGCGCTTCGGCTCCTCCTCGATGATCGTCAGGGTGTCCAGGCCGAAGTGCTGGGTGATGCGGTCGGCGAAGACCGGGCCGATGCCCTTGACCAGACCGGATCCGAGGTAGCGCCGGATGCCCTGGACCGTGGCCGGCAGGACCGTCGTGTAGTTCTCGACGGTGAACTGCTTGCCGTACTGCGGGTGCGAGCCCCAACGGCCCTCCATGCGCAGCGACTCACCGACCTGGGCGCCGAGCAGCGCGCCGACGACCGTCAGCAGATCACCGCCGCCTCTGCCGGTGTCGACGCGGGCGACCGTGTAGCCGTTCTCCTCGTTCGCGTACGTGATGCGCTCCAGGACGCCTTCGAGCACGGCCAGTCGCCGCTCGCCCGTGGAGCCCCCCGCCTGATCGGTCATGATCCGACGGTACCGCCCGGCACCGACAGCCCACCCGGACTGTGCGACCACGTGGTCGCACTCCCGCTGGAAGTCCTCGGTCGGGGAGAACCCCACCAACTCGCAGTCCTGAAGCGCGACGGGGACATGACCCGGTGCCCAGTAGTGCGTGTCCCCCGCCTCGTAGGTCCCCTCGCCCTCGGCCGTGAGCACCACGGGGACGTCGTTCCGGGTCGTCGACGTCACGGCTCCTCGCTTCCGGCCCGCTTCGGGCCTCGTGGGACCACGGCGTGATCAAGCCTGGACCGGCGCCCCCGAGGGCCCGCGACCGCATCACGATCAGGTCTCGGGATGGGAGGGAGGGGTTGATTACCGGCGTGTAATCGATTCCAATCCTCCCTGTCGTCGATGTAAACGATTCCACGAGGAGGTGGACGGCGATGGCGAGCATCAAGGACGTTGCCGCCGCGGCCGGTGTGTCGGTCGCCACGGTGTCGCGCGTCCTGAACGACCACCCGTCCGTCAGCGACGACGCACGCGCACGCGTGCTGGCCGCCGTCGAGACGCTGGGCTACCGCCCGAACGCCGTCGCCCGTTCGCTGCGCACCGACCAGACCCACACCCTCGGCCTGGTCATCAGCGACGTGATGAACCCCTACTTCACCGAACTGGCCCGCTCCGTCGAGGAGGAGGCCCGCGCGCTCGGCTACAGCGTCATCATCGGCAACGCCGACGAGCGGCCCGACCTCCAGGACCACCACGTACGCAACCTGCTGGACCGCCGGATCGACGGCCTCCTCGTCTCCCCCACCGACGGCGGGTCTCCCTTAATGCTGGACGCCGTGCGCGCGGGTACGCCGATGGTCTTCGTGGACCGGTGGATCCCGGGCGTGGACGTGCCGGTCGTCCGGTCGGACGGACAGGCGGCCGTACGGGACCTCGTCGCGCATCTGCACGGCCTGGGGCACCGCAGGCTCGCCATCATCGCGGGCCCCGCGGCGACCACCACCGGACGCGAACGAGTGGAGGCCTTCCGCACGGCACTCGCCGCGTACGGTCTCGGGCTCCCCGAGGCCTACGTCGGCCAGGGCGACTTCCAGGCCGAGAGCGGACGACGGGTCACCGAAGGGTTCCTCGACCTGCCCGAGCCGCCCGAGGTCGTCTTCGCCGCGGACAACCTGATGGCGCTGGGCGCGCTGGACGCCGTACGCGCGCGTGGGCTGCGCGTTCCCGACGACATCGCGCTCGCCGCGTTCGACGACATCCCGTGGTTCGTGCACACCGACCCGCCGATCACCGCGATCGCCCAGCCCACGGGCGAGTTGGGGCGCGCCGCCGTGCGCGCGCTGGTCGACCGCATCGAAGGACGGCCCCCCGAGTCCGTCACCCTCCCCGCCCGTCTCGTCGTACGCCGCTCGTGCGGCGAGTCCCCCGCAAGGAACAGGAGCCAGTCGTGAGCAACCAGGACGAGTTGCTGCGCATCGAGGGCCTACGCAAAACCTTCCCCGGAGTGGTCGCGCTCGACGGCGTCGACTTCGATCTGCGCCGCGGCGAGGTGCACGTGCTGCTCGGCGAGAACGGCGCGGGCAAGAGCACGCTGATCAAGATGCTGTCGGGCGCCTACCACCCCGACGAGGGCCGCGTCCTGGTGGACGGCGAGGAGGTGCACATCCGCGGGGCGCAGGACGCCGAGCGGCTGGGCATCGCGACGATCTACCAGGAGTTCAACCTCGTACCCGACCTCACCGTCGCCGAGAACATCTTCCTGGGACGGCAGCCCCGCCGCCTCGGGATGATCGACCGGAAGAGGATGGAGGCCGACGCCGAAGTCCTCCTCGCGCGCGTGGGCGTGCACGTGTCCCCCCGCGCGCGGGTGCGTGAACTCGGTATCGCGCGCCTGCAGATGGTGGAGATCGCGAAGGCGCTGAGCCTGAACGCGCGCGTGCTCATCATGGACGAGCCGACCGCCGTGCTCACCTCCGAGGAGGTGGAGAAGCTCTTCGCCATCGTGCGCACACTGCGCGAGGACGGCGTGGGCATCGTCTTCATCACCCATCACCTGGAGGAGATCGCCGCCCTCGGCGACCGGGTCACCGTCATCCGCGACGGCCGCAGCGTCGGCCAGGTCCCCGCGACCACGCCCGAGGACGAGCTCGTACGCCTGATGGTGGGGCGCTCGATCGAGCAGCAGTACCCGCGCGAACGGCCCGAGACCGGAACCGCGTTGCTCACCGTCGAGGGGCTCACCCGCGACGGCGTCTTCCACGACGTGAGCTTCGAGGTGCGGGCCGGCGAGGTCGTCGGCATCGCCGGGCTCGTCGGGGCCGGCCGTACCGAGGTCGTCCGGGCCGTGTTCGGCGCCGACCCCTATGACAGGGGCGCCGTGAAGGTCGACGGCGCGCAGGTGCGGGGGCACGACGTGAACGCCGCCATGACGGCCGGGATCGGACTCGTGCCCGAGGACCGCAAGGGCCAGGGGCTCGTCCTGGACGCCTCCGTGGAGGAGAACCTCGGACTCGTCACCCTGCGCTCCGCCACCCGCGGCGGACTCGTCGACCTCAAGGGCCAGCACGACGCGGCCGCCCGGATCGCCGAACAGCTCGGCGTGCGCATGGCCGGTCTCGGCCAGCACGTGCGCACCCTCTCCGGCGGCAACCAGCAGAAGGTCGTCATCGGCAAGTGGCTGCTTGCCGACACCCGCGTCCTCATCCTCGACGAGCCGACGCGCGGCATCGACGTCGGCGCCAAGGTCGAGATCTACCAGCTGATCAACGAGCTGACCGCCCAGGGCGCCGCCGTCCTGATGATCTCCAGCGACCTGCCCGAGGTGCTCGGCATGAGCGACCGGGTGCTGGTGATGGCCCAGGGCCGCATCGCGGGCGAACTCGCCGCCGCCGAGGCCACTCAGGACGCCGTGATGGCGCTCGCCGTAAGCACACCCACCACCATTGAACCGGAGGCCGGCCGTGGCCGCTGACACGCTCAAGAGCACCACGGGCGCCGGTGGCGCCGCGGCGGTGCGCCGCCTGCTCCTCGACAACGGCGCGCTCACCGCGCTGATCGTCCTCGTCATCGCCCTGTCGGCGCTGTCGGGTGACTTCCTGACCACCGACAACCTGCTCAACATCGGCGTCCAGGCGGCCGTGACCGCCATCCTCGCCTTCGGTGTCACCTTCGTGATCGTCTCGGCGGGCATCGACCTGTCGGTCGGCTCGGTGGCGGCCCTGTCCGCCACCGTCCTCGCCTGGAGCGCCACGTCACACGGCGTGCCGGTGTTCGCGGCCGTCCTCCTCGCCGTCGCCACCGGCATCGCGGCCGGCCTCGTCAACGGCTTCCTGATCGCGTACGGCAAGCTGCCGCCGTTCATCGCGACGCTCGCCATGCTGTCGGTGGGCCGCGGTCTGTCGCTGGTCATCTCCGACGGCTCCCCGATCCCGTTCCCGGACTCGGTCTCCCACCTCGGTGACACGCTCGGCGGCTGGCTGCCGGTGCCGGTGCTCGTGATGGTCGTCATGGGGCTGCTCACGGCGTTCGTGCTCGGGCGGACGTACATCGGACGCTCGATGTACGCGATCGGCGGCAACGAGGAGGCAGCCCGCCTCTCTGGTCTGCGGGTGAAGAAGCAGAAGCTCGCCATCTACGCGCTGTCCGGCCTGTTCGCCGCCGCCGCGGGCATCGTGCTCGCCTCCCGGCTGTCCTCCGCGCAGCCGCAGGCCGCGCAGGGCTACGAACTCGACGCGATCGCGGCGGTCGTCATCGGCGGTGCGTCGCTGGCGGGCGGCACGGGCAAGGCGTCCGGCACGCTGATCGGCGCGCTGATCCTGGCGGTGCTGCGCAACGGCCTCAACCTGCTGAACGTCTCCGCGTTCTGGCAGCAGGTCGTCATCGGTGTGGTGATCGCGCTGGCGGTGCTGCTCGACACCCTGCGCCGCAAGGCCGGGGCGACCCCGGTGGCGGCGGGCACCTCCTCGGGCGGCAAGGGGAAGCAGGCGGCGACGTACGCGCTGGCCGCCGTGGTCACCGTGGCCGTCGTGGGCGCGACCTCCTTCCTGCACAGCGGCGGCTCCGCGGCCGCGTCGAACCCGAGGATGGGTCTGTCCCTGTCCACCCTCAACAACCCCTTCTTCGTGCAGATCCGGTCGGGTGCCCAGGCCGAGGCGAAGAGGCTGGGCGTGGACCTGACCGTCACGGACGCCCAGAACGACGCCTCCCAGCAGGCCAACCAGCTGCAGAACTTCACCAGCTCCGGCCTGGACGCGATCGTCGTCAACCCGGTGGACTCGGACGCGGCCGCCCCGTCCGTACGGGCCGCCGACAAGGCGAAGATCCCCGTGATCGCCGTCGACCGTGGCGTCAACAACGCCACCACCGACGCGCTGGTCGCCTCCGACAACATCGCGGGCGGTGAGCTCGCCGCCAAGTCCGTCGCGGAGAAGCTCGGCGGCAAGGGCAAGATCGTCATCCTCCAGGGCCAGGCGGGCACCTCCGCCGCCCGGGAGCGCGCCGAGGGCTTCGCCAAGGGCCTGAAGGCCTACCCGGGCATCCGGGTCCTGGCCCAGCAGCCCGCCGACTTCGACCGCACCAAGGGCCTCGACGTGATGTCGAACCTGCTCCAGGCCCACCCGGACGTCCAGGGCGTCATCGCCGCCAACGACGAGATGGCGCTCGGCGCGGTCAAGGCGCTCGGCTCGAAGGCCGGGAAGTCCGTCCAGGTCGTCGGCTTCGACGGCACGCCGGACGGCCTGAAGGCGGTCGAGGCAGGCACGCTGTACGCGTCGGTGGCGCAGCAGCCGAGCCAGCTGGGGAAGATCGCCGTGGACAACGCGCTGCGCGCGCTCCAGGGCAAGAAGGTCGAGCAGACGGTGAAGGTGCCGGTGAAGGTGGTCACGAAGGAGAACGTGGCCGGCTTCAGCGGCTGACAGCGGTGGAGTGGGCGGGCGGGTCACGACGACCGCCCGCCTTCGGTCACGTAGACAGTCACGTACGAAGGTACGTACACAGGCACGTACACAGGGGAGTCAACTCATGTACGACTACGACCTGTTGGTCGTAGGGTCGGCCAACGCCGACCTGGTGATCGGCGTGGAGCGGCGGCCGGAGGCCGGGGAAACGGTGCTCGGCTCCGACCTGGCCGTCCACCCGGGCGGCAAGGGCGCGAACCAGGCCGTCGCCGCGGCCCGTCTCGGCGCCCGTACGGCCCTGCTGGCCCGCATCGGCGACGACGCGCACGGGCGGCTGCTGCTGGACTCCCAGCGGGAGGCCGGCGTCGACACGGTGGGCGTCCTGGTCGGCGGCGCGCCGACCGGGGTCGCGCTGATCACGGTGGACCCGTCGGGCGACAACAGCATCGTGGTGTCCCCGGGTGCGAACGGCCGGCTGACGCCGGAGGACGTCCGGGCCGCCGGTGGCCTCTTCCACGCGTCGCGCGTGGTCTCGACCCAGCTGGAGATCCCGCTGGAGACGGTGGTGGAGGTCGTACGGAGTCTGCCCGAGGGAAGCCGCTTCGTCCTGAACCCGTCCCCGCCTCGCCCGCTCCCCTCCGAGGTCCTCGCGGCCTGCGACCCGTTGATCGTCAACGAGCACGAGGCGCGGGTGATCCTGGGCGAGTCCTGCGTGAGCGACCGGCCCGAGGACTGGGCCCGGCTGCTGCTGGCCAAGGGGCCGCGGTCGGTGGTCGTGACGCTGGGTGCGGAGGGGGCGCTGGTGGCGTCCTCGGCCGGGGTCGCGCGGGTGGCGTCGGTGCAGGTGGACGCCGTGGACACGACCGGCGCGGGTGACGCGTTCACGGCGGCGCTGGCGTGGCGGCTCGGTGCGGGTTCCGCTCTCGCGGAGGCGGCGGCGTACGCGGCACGGGTGGGCGCGGCGGCGGTGACGCGGCGGGGGGCGCAGGAGTCGTTCCCCACGGCGGCGGAGGTCGAGGGGCCGGCGGGGGTCGAGGGGCTGTGAAGAAGGGCGGAATCCTGAACCGGCATCTCGCGGGCGCCCTGGCCGAGCTGGGCCACGGGGACGGGGTGCTGGTGTGCGACGCGGGCATGCCGATACCGGACGGCCCGCGCGTGGTGGACCTGGCGTTCCGGGCCGGGGTGCCGTCTTTCGCGGAGGTGTTGGAGGGGCTGCTGACCGAGCTGGTGGTGGAGGGCGCGACGGCGGCGGAGGAGGTGCGGGCGGCGAATCCTTCGGCGGCGGCGCTGCTGGACGGTCGCTTTCCCGAGCTGGCGCTGGTGTCCCACGAGCGGCTGAAGGAGCTGTCGGCCGGGGCGCGGCTGGTGGTGCGGACGGGGGAGGCCCGGCCGTACGCGAACGTGCTGCTGAGGTGCGGGGTCTTCTTCTGACCCGGTTGTGGATGATTCGAGGGGGCCCGGTCCGTCGACCGGGCCCCCTCGGCTTTTCCCCTCCACGATCAGAACCCCCGCGATCCCCCCGGATCCCCCTCCAGAAGTCCTGACGCCATGTATGACCCTCTGGATGGGGAAAGGGTTGCATCCCCGTTCCGTTTTCTTTCCGGAGTTTTTTCAGGCTCCACACCCTACGCCGACGGAAAGCCGTACCTCGTCGCCCTCCCGCACCGCCCCACCCGTCACGACCTGCGCGGAGCCCCTCGGGACGTCACGTCACGCCCCACGAGCGCCGAGAGCGTTGTGGACGTCGGCGTCGGAGTCCTGCCAGCTCTGGCCGTCCGGGGCGGAGATACGAGACCTTCCCCGTCTCCCGGTCGACCAACGCGAACCGCCGGTCACCGTCGAGGCCCGGTCGGTCACCTCGACGCCGGCGACTGTGTGGCTGAACACCATGCATCCTCCCCTGGAGCGGGAGGAGTTCGGAGCCGTGTCCACGTAAGTTGGCCGCATGGCTTCCGTACTTGTTGTCGGTTACGACCCGCAGGCGATACCCGGCGTCGACGGGAAGGCCCTTCGTACGGCCCTCGATGCCGAGTTGGAGCGGTTCGGGGAGCACGGCGTCGACGCGGGCATGACGCTGCTCGTGTTCGACGGCTCGGCCGAGACGACCCTCGTCGCGTCGTTGACCGAGCGTCCGTGGGACGTGATCGTCGTCGGGGGCGGGATCCGCAAGACGGAGCAATTGCTTCCGCTCTTCGAGCAGATCGTGAACCTGGTCCGCCGGCACGCGCCGCAGGCCGCCATCGCGTTCAACACCAGCGGTGGCGACAGCGTCGAGGCGGCGCAGCGCTGGCTCTGAGGCCGGGTGACCTGGGGAGATCCTTCTGCTCCTGGCAAGGTATCTTCCTCCCGCGGCGCGTCGAGCGTTTCTCCGCGTCGCGTCAGGGAGGGAAGACATGCGTATATCACCGCTTCGGCGCCTGGCCACGCTGGCCACGACGCTGGGGCTCACCTCGCTCGGGCTGCTCGGTGCGGGCGCGGCGCCCGCGCAGGCCGCGATCAGCGACTGCCCGGCGGGCTATTTCTGTGCCTGGAAGACCATGGACGGCACGGGCACCATGTTCAAGACGAACACGAACAAGGCGACGCTGGGGAGCTGGGACAACACGTTCCAGTCCGTCGTGAACCGCACGTCCGAGTTCGCCTGTCTGCACGACGAGCCGAACTACGAACGGACCGTCGGCGTCTCGGTGTGGGACCCCGACCCCGCGGGTACCGAGTGGGGCCACTCGGATCCCACCGTGAGCTCGGTGAGCCTCGTCCCCACCGCCCGGGAGTGCAACTTCCCGGCCTACCCCGAGTGGTACACGTCGGCCGCGCCCCAGGCGTCCGGCTTCGGTGATCTGAACGCCGACCTCCAGGCCGACGTCCTGGTCCGGGACAAGGCGGGTCGGCTGTGGTTCCTGCGCGGCGACGGCAGCGGGCAACTGGTCGGCAAGAGCGGCTGGAACGCCATGAACGCCCTCGTCCGGCACGGCGACTTCAGCGGTGACGGCCGGGAGGACGTGATCGCCCGCGAGGCGTCCACCGGGAAGCTGTGGCTCTACCCGGGCGCCGGCAACGGCAGCCTCGGTACCCGCAAGCTCATCGGCAACGGCGGCTGGAACGCCATGAGCCGGGTCGTCTCCTACGGTGACCTCTCCGGTGACGGCCGCTCGGACGTGCTGGCCGTCGAGAAGGCCACCGGCAAGCTCTGGCTGTACCCCGGCACCGGTACGGGCACCCTCGCGGCACGCAAGCTCATCGGCAACAGCGGCTGGAACGGCATGAGTGCCCTGGTCGGGGCGGGCGACATGAACGGTGACGGCCGTGCGGACCTGATCGCCCGCCAGGCCTCCACCGGGCAGCTGTGGCTGTACCCGGGCAAGGCCGGGGCCCTCGGGTCCCGTGTGCTGATCGGCAACAGCGGCTGGAACGTCATGGACTCGTTCCTGGGCCTCGGTGATGTCACCGGCGACGGCCGTGCCGACCTCGTCGCCATCACCAAGAGCAGCTACCGCGGCGAAAGCTGCCGCGGTGTCGGTTGCCTGCTCGTGTACCCGGGCCGCGGCAACGGCACGCTGGGCTCCCGCGCGGAGACGGCCGGCGACTGGTTTGCCCTGAACGGCTTCCTCTGAGCGAGTGGCCGACCGGACCGAAGGGCCGCTGCCTCCGGGTGGCGGCCCTTCGCAGGTGCGGATCTCACCGGCGGGCTGCTACGAACGATCCAGGGCCTCGACCAGCGCGTCGAGCCTGCCGCGCACCCGGGCTGCCGTCACGTGATCGAAGTAGTCGCGTGAGCTGACGATCTCACCGTTGCGCACCCGCAGCACGAAAACGCCGGGCAGCGCGAAGGGTTCCCCCGTCTCCACGACGGTTCCCCGGTATTCGAACTCGGCCACGATCACCTCGGGATCGGTCGTCTCGTGAATCGTGATGTTGGTTGCCACCCGGTCCAGTCGAGGGCCCTCGCCGGTCGGCCTGAAGTGCTCGCGCAGTTCGTCCCGGGTACGGAGCGCGGCGGCCCGGAGCGGGTCGAACGGGTGCACGACGTGAGTCTGCTCCGCGTACAGGTCGGGCAGCTCGTGCCAACGGCCCTCCGCGACGCCGTTCACCAGCGCGAGGAAGACCTCGCTGGGGCTGAGGACTTGGGTCATGGCACTCTCCCGTCATCGGCCCCGACACACCATCGGGGCGGCGAACTACCATCCGAAGTCGCGACTCCGACTATACGGAGTCGCGACTTCGGATACTGGCGAACGGGTGAGTGAGCGATGAGCAACAACCGAGAGCCCGACGGCAGACGTCCGCAACGCGCCGACGCGCGAACCAACCGCGAGCGCATCCTGAACGTCGCCGAGGAGGTCTTCGGCAACGGCGGCGAGTCCGCGTCCACCGAGGAGGTGGCCCGCCTGGCGGGCGTCGGCATCGCCACCGTCTTCCGGCACTTCCCCACCAAGGCGGCGTTGCTGGAGGCCGTACTGGTCCAGCGGTTCGACCGCCTGCGCGAGCAGGCCGACGCTCTGCGGGACGCCACGGAACCGGGCCCGGCGTTCTTCGACTTCTTCAGCCGTCTCGTCGCCGACGCGGCCGGCAAGATCGCCATCTCCGAGGCCCTGCTCAAGGCCAGCGGCGACAACGAGGGTGACGCCGCTCGGGCGTCCGAGGGGCTGCGGCGTGCCGTCGGTGCCCTGCTCCAGCATGCCCAGCGCGCCGGCGCGGTCCGAGGCGACGTAGCACTGCCCGAGGTGTACGCCCTGCTGGTCGGCGCCTCCCGAGCGGCCGCCCACGCCCACCTCGACAAGGACGTACGGGACCGGATGCTCGCCGTCGTCTTCGACGGTCTCCAGCCACCGACCGGTCGTGCGCGCGGCGGCGGGAAAATCTGACCCGGCAGACCTGTCACATCCGGGCGAGCCCCGGTGTCTAAGAGGTGTAACCCACCACGACGACACAGGAGTTCACCATGGACGCTCGCTTGGACCTCTTCGGCAACCCGGTCGCGGCCAAGTTCTTCCGGTACATCAACTCGGCGGGCAAGGCGATCGCGGACTCGACCCTGCCGAGCGCCACGCAGGAGCTGGTGAAGATCCGGGCCAGCCAGATCAACGGCTGCGGCTTCTGCACCGACATGCACACCAAGGACGCCACCGCGGCCGGGGAGACCGCACAGCGCCTCCACATGGTCGCGGCCTGGAGAGAGGCGAAGGTGTTCACGGACGCCGAGCGCGCAGCGCTGGAGCTGACGGAGCAGGGCACCCGTATCGCCGACGCGGCCGGTGGGGTCACGGACGCGGCCTGGGAGAACGCGGCCAAGCACTACGACGAGGACCAGCTCGCCGCCCTGGTCTCCCTCATCGCCCTCATCAACGCGTACAACCGCGTGAACGTCATCGTCCAGCAGCCCGCAGGCGACTACCAGCCCGGCATGTTCGGATGACCACATGTCGAGGGGTGGCCGGGGGCCCACAGCGCGTGGGCCCCCGGCCACCCCTCGACAACGTCAGCGGTCCACGTGCTCCACGAACCGCGCCGCCGTCTCCGCCAGCACCTCGCGGCCGTCACGGGCCCACAGGCCGTCGTTGAACAGCTCGACCTCGATGGGGCCGGTGTAGCCGGCGGCCTCGACGTAGCGCTGCCACTCGCGCATGTCGATCGCGCCGTCACCGATCTGACCGCGTCCGGTGAGCACACCCTCCGGCAACGGGGTCGTCCAGTCGGCGAGTTGGAAGGTGTGGATACGACCGCCCGCACCCGCCCGCGCGATCTGCTCCGGCGCCGTGTCGTCCCACCAGATGTGGTACGTGTCCACTGTCACGCCCACCTGGTGCGCGGGGAAGCGTTCCGCGAGGTCCAGGGCCTGGCCGAGAGTGGAGACCACACAGCGGTCGGAGGCGTACATCGGGTGCAGCGGCTCGATGGCCAGCTTCACACCGTGCTGCTCCGCGTACGGGCCCAGCTCGGCCAGCGCGTCGGCGATCCGCTCCCGCGCGCCCCGCAGGTCCTTCGAACCGGCCGGCAGACCGCCGGAGACCAGGACGAGCACGTCCGTGCCCAGGGTCGCCGCCTCGTCGATCGCGCGGCGGTTGTCGGCCAGGGCCCGCGCGCGTTCCTGCGGGTCGATCGCCGTGAAGAAACCGCCACGGCACAGGGTCGTGACCGTCAGGCCCGCGTCCCGGACCAGCTTGGCCGTCGCCTCCAGACCGTACGTCTGGACCGGCTCCCGCCACAGCCCGACGCCCGGCACTCCCAGCTCCAGGCAGGCGTCGACCAGTTCCGGCATCGACAGCTGCTTGACCGTCATCTGGTTGATGCTGAAGCGGGCGAGATCGGCGGCGCTCACTGGGACACTCCGTACAGGGCGAGCAGGTTCTTCATCCGCTCCTCCGCCAGCTTCGGGTCCGGGAACAGGCCCAGTCCGTCGGCGAGTTCGTAGGCACGGCTGAAGTGCGGGAGGGAACGGGCCGACTGGAGGCCGCCCACCATGGTGAAGTGGGACTGGTGGCCGGCCAGCCAGGCCAGGAAGACCACACCCGTCTTGTAGAAGCGGGTGGGGGCCTGGAAGAGGTGCCGGGACAGTTCGACCGTCGGGTCCAGGAGGTTACGGAACCCGGCCACGTTCCCCGTGTCCAGCACCCGTACCGCCTCCGCGGCCAACGGGCCCAGCGGGTCGAAGATGCCGAGCAGTGCGTGGCTGAAGCCCTGCTCGTCACCCGCGATCAGCTCGGGGTAGTTGAAGTCGTCGCCCGTGTAGCAGCGCACACCCTGCGGCAGCCGGCGGCGGATGTCGATCTCGCGCTGGGCCTCCAGGAGTGAGACCTTGATGCCGTCGACCTTGTCCGGGTGGGCTGCGATGACCTCCAGGAAGGTGTCCGTGGCCGCGTCCAGGTCGGACGAGCCCCAGTAGCCCTCGAGCGCCGGGTCGAACATCGGGCCCAGCCAGTGCAGGATCACCGGCTCGGCGGACTGGCGCAGCAGGTGGCCGTAGACCTCCAGGTAGTCCTCGGGGCCCTTGGCGGCGGCCGCCAGGGCGCGGGAGGCCATCAGGATGGCCTGGGCGCCGGAGGCCTCGACGAGGGCGAGCTGCTCCTCGTAGGCCGCGCGGACCTCGTCCAGCGTCGCCGGGCCGGTCAGCTGGTCGGTGCCGACACCGCAGGCGATCAGACCGCCGACCGCCTTGGCCTCGGCGGCGCTGCGGCGGATCAGCTCGGCAGCGCCCGCCCAGTCCAGGCCCATGCCGCGCTGTGCGGTGTCCATGGCCTCGGCGACGCCGAGTCCCTGGGACCACAGGTGGCGGCGGAAGGCGAGGGTCGCGTCCCAGTCGACCGCGGCGGGCGAGTCGGGCGTCACGTCCGCGTACGGGTCGGCGACGACGTGCGCCGCCGAGAACACCGTACGGGAGGTGAAGGGTGAGCCGGTGGAGACGGCGAGGGGTTCCGTGCGGGGCTCGTAGGTCCGCAACCGGCCGTTCGTGTCTGGCAGTTGGATGGTCACAGCGAGATCTCCGGGACGTCGAGACGGCGGCCCTCGACCGACGACTTCAGGCCCAGCTCGGCGAGCTGGACGCCACGGGCGCCGGCGAGCAGGTCCCAGTGGTAGTCGGCGCCGGCGTAGACGTGCCTGAGGAACAGCTCCCACTGGGCCTTGAAGCCGTTGTCGAAGTCCGCGTTGTCGGGCACTTCCTGCCACTGGTCGCGGAAGACCTCGGTGGCCGGGATGTCCGGGTTCCAGACGGGCTTGGGGGTGGCGCTGCGGTGCTGCACGCGGCAGTTACGCAGGCCGGCGACCGCCGAGCCCTCGGTGCCGTCGACCTGGAACTCGACCAGCTCGTCACGGTTGACGCGGACGGCCCAGGAGGAGTTGATCTGGGCGATGGCGCCGCCGTCGAGCTCGAAGATGCCGTAGGCGGCGTCGTCGGCGGTGGCGTCGTAGGGCTTGCCGTTCTCGTCCCAGCGCTGCGGGATGTGGGTGGTGGCGATGGCCTGGACGGACTTCACGCGGCCGAACAGCTCGTGGAGCACGTACTCCCAGTGCGGGAACATGTCGACGACGATGCCGCCGCCGTCCTCGGCGCGGTAGTTCCAGGACGGGCGCTGGGCGGCCTGCCAGTCGCCCTCGAAGACCCAGTAGCCGAACTCGCCGCGCACGGAGAGGATCCGGCCGAAGAAGCCGCCGTCGATGAGGCGCTTCAGCTTGAGCAGGCCGGGGAGGAAGAGCTTGTCCTGGACGACACCGTGCTTGATGCCGGCCTCGTTGGCGATCCGGGCCAGCTCCAGGGCACCTTCGAGGCCGGTCGCCGTCGGCTTCTCCGTGTAGATGTGCTTGCCGGCGGCGATCGCCTTCTTGATCGCCTCCTCGCGGGCGGAGGTGACCTGGGCGTCGAAGTAGATGTCGACGGTCGGGTCGGCGAGGACCGCGTCCACGTCCGTCGAGACGTGCTCCAGGCCGTGCTGCTCGGCCAGCGACTTCAGCACGTGCTCCCGGCGGCCGACCAGGATCGGTTCCGGCCACAGCACGGTGCCGTCGCCGAGGTCGAGGCCGCCCTGCTCGCGAATGGCCAGGATGGAGCGGACCAGGTGCTGGCGGTAGCCCATGCGCCCGGTCACACCGTTCATGGCGATACGCACCGTCTTGCGTGTCACGGCTGTCCCTTCGTAGATGTCGTACGCAGCGTCGTACGCGAATGTGCGCGCCCCGTACGCCCCTACTGATGAGCGTGACAGCAAGCGCTTTCTATCTAGTGAGAAGCTAGCCTCTGACCAGCGGTCCAGACAAGACCGTGTCCACTCCGAGTTGTTCGAGGGGGCGAACAACTGGGGGCCTTGGCCGTAAGGTCTGCTCGACATTGCTTCGGCATTGCTTCGACATTGCTTGACACGCCCGGAACCATGCCCGCGGGGCGGCCTGTCTACGTGGGCGTACGAGGGCGTACGTGGATGTATGACGAGATGCGCGACCGGAGGACGACGAGATGACGGTGACCCTGGCGGACGTGGCGGCCCGCGCCCAGGTCTCCCCCGCGACGGTGTCGCGCGTACTGAACGGCAACTACCCAGTGGCGGCGACGACCCGGGAGCGGGTGCTGCGGGCGGTGGACGAGCTGGACTACGTGCTCAACGGCCCCGCGAGCGCCCTGGCCGCGGCCACCTCCGACCTGGTCGGCATCCTGGTCAACGACATCGCCGACCCCTTCTTCGGGATCATGGCGAGCGCGATCCAGGCGGAGATCGGCGGCCCGGGCGGCCGCGCGGGCGGGGAGAGACTCGCGGTCGTCTGCAACACCGGGGGCTCCCCGGAACGCGAGCTGACCTATCTCACCCTGCTCCAGCGGCAGCGGGCCGCGGCCGTGGTGCTGACCGGCGGCGCGATCGAGGACGAGCCGCACGCGACGGCCATGGCGTCGAAACTGCGCAAGCTCGGGGACGCCGGGACGCGCGTAGTGCTGTGCGGGCGGCCACCGGCGCCGGACACCCGGGCCATCGCCCTCACCTTCGACAACCGCGGCGGCGGCCGTGAACTCACCGAGCACCTCCTCGGCCTCGGCCACCGGCGCCTCGGCTACATCGCCGGCCCCGAGGAGCGTACGACCACCCGGCACCGGCTGGAGGGCCACCGGGCCGCGCTGGAGGCCGCCGGCATCGACGAGGACCCCCGCTGGACCGTCCACGGCCGCTACGACCGGCGGTCCGGTTACGAGGCGACACTGGAACTGCTGCGCCGGGACCCCTCCCTGACGGCCGTGGTCGCGGCCAACGACTCCGTCGCCCTGGGCGCGTGCGCCGCGCTGCGGGACTCCGGGCTGCGGATCCCCGACGACGTCTCGGTGGCCGGCTTCGACGACCTCCCCTTCAGCATCGACGCGGTGCCTTCCCTGACGACCGTGCGGTTGCCACTGGCCGAGGCGGGGGCCCGGGCGGGGCGGATCGCGATGGGGCGCGAGGAGGCGCCGCCCGGGGGGATCGCGATGATCCGGGGGGAGCTGATGGTGCGGGGGTCCACTGGGGGGCCTCGGGGGTGAAGTGGGGCTCGCCGGGGGCTTGGCGGGCTCGGGGGCGTGGCGGGGCTCGGGGTCGAGGAGTCCCGCACTCGGTCCCTGCTGGAGGCCTCGGAAGTCCCCGACGGCGACAACGTCTTCGTCGCCCCACCTGGATCGACCGTACCGACCTGTACCCGGAGAGGTGACCGATGCCGTTTTGGGGGACCGGCCCGCGCGGGTCGATCCGGCGATAGCGTGATCGTCATGACGGCTGAGGACGAGGCGCTGGTCGGCGGGATGGCGAACGCGGGAGCGGTATTCCGCCGGGGGGAGTTGGTGGAGCGCCCGGCACCGCGCAACGCGCGCGCTCTGCATGCCCATCTCCTTGCGCTGCAGGAGCACGGCTTCGATGGGGCGTCGGCCCCTGTCGGTCTCACCGCGGATGGCCGCGAGCAGCTGACCTTCATCCCAGGCGACGTGGCCCTGCCGCCGTTCCCGGACTGGGCGATGACGAAGACTGCCCTCGAATCGGTGGGGAGCCTGCTGCGGCGCCTGCATGAGACCAGCGCGGCTCTCGCGGTCGACACCCACGCCGAGTGGCCCCGGGACCTGGCCGACCCGGAGGGGGGAACGATGCTGTGCCACAACGACGTGTGCCCGGAGAACGTCGTCTTCCGCGACGGTCGTGCAGCTGCCCTGATCGATTTCGACCTGGCGGCCCCGGGTCGCCCCCTCTGGGACATCGCCATGACCGCCCGCTATTGGGTGCCCGCGCTCGATCCCGTGTCCGCGGCTGCCTACTACCCCTCCGGGCTGGACGCGCCCGCACGGCTGCGGATCCTTGCCGACAGCTATGGCCTCTCGGCGGGGGACCGCGCCGAGTTGCCCGGCGTCATCGAGCAGGCCACGGAGGTCTGCCGGGCCTTCGTCGCCGGCCGCGTGGCCGACGGTGACCCCGTCTATCTCCAGGCACTGGCCGAGCGTGGTGGATGGGAACGCTGGGACCGTATGCAGACGTGGCTGGTGGACCGCCGTAAGACGTTCACGGCTGCCCTGCTGAGCTGAGCGGACAGGACGTTCGAGGGCAAGCTCACGGGGCGTGCTCGGTGCCGCGTTGGCCCGAGCCCCCTTCACTCCCGGACGGAGGACATGTTTGTTCGTTTTCGTGTGTGCGGGATGTGGTGCCGAGTTGACCACCCCGCTGTCCCAGGTCTCACTGCCGGTCCACGCTCGTCAGAAGTACGGCAACGGGGCTCAGCTTCCGGTGCTCATGCAATCAGGGACGTTTGCCGTGGACCCGGACCCTTGGGGAGGGCCATGGCGGACGTGGGACGAGATCGATCCGGGCGAGGCGGAGGCACGCGGCATCTACGCGCCGGTGCACGCCCTGTCCGACAGCACACCCGGGGCGAGCGTCATCGCGCCCGGTGACATCCGCGGAACCCGGCTGATTCCTGAGAAGCGCGGCGGTGCCTGCTGTGGCCTCGACGGAGCCGACGGGCCCAACATGGCCTGCGAGGCATGTGACCTCCCCGTGGCAACCAGGGTCGACGACTGCTCGCTCTGGCAGGCTGTGCGACTCAGCCCGGATGTCGTGCACCGCGTCCCGGTCGACGGTACCCACGCGGCGCCCCTCTCCTGGGCGGAGCTGGCAGAGGAAGGGGAGGAAACACCCCCGTTCGAGCCGATTGCCACGTGGGGAGGACGGTCGGGGTCGAACCACTACTGGTCGTGGAGTCCGCGGTGGGAGGCGGCGGCCGGCCATGCGCTCGCCCACCTGCTGGCGGCCTCCGAAGGGCAGCCGGTGAAGGTCCCCGACGGTCTGACCGCGGACATGTTCCAACGCGCGGTCGACGCCCTGTTGCCCGTAGGTACCCCAAAGCGGCGTGCCGTCCTGGCTGGACCGGGACGGCCCTCCCCCGACGCGGGCGTCGACATCCTCCTCGTACCGGTCCATCCCCAGACGGGTCAGACCTGGACCCCCGTCGGCCCGTCCGCGTCGGCATGCCTGGTGCCCCTGCCGATGGGGGTGTGGCTGTGGCTGGTCTCGCCCCATCCGTACGTGCCAGTTCCCGCGTCGGGCCGCATACCCCAGGACGTACTCCGCGACGACCCGCTCCCTCTGCTCCCCCACTACCTGTTCCGGGCCGACCGGGGAACGTTCCAGCACACCTTGGTCCGGCTGCTGCCGGCCGTTCGCAGCCCGTGGCTGCGCACGATCCTCGAGAACGTCACGCACGGCGCCTCGGCCGGCCTCTTCTGGTAGGACGCTCCCGGCCGGCTCAGCCCCGCTGCGGACCCTGCCTCGACGAGCGAAACCGGCCCGAGCCAGATCTGCTCTTGACGACGGCCGCCCACGACGGCGACCGCACCTGGTTCGCGCCCGATGAGGTGCGACTGGTCATCGAGGTCGTCTCACCCGAGTCTGCGCACCGGGACCGCACGGTCAAGCTCCGCAAGTACGCGGAGGCCAGCATCCCGCACTACTGGTACATCGAGGACGAGGACGGCGCCTCCGTGGTCCATGTCTATGAACTCGACGAACCGACTGGCGCCTACGCGCCCGCCGTCATTTTCCGGGGCACCCTGAAGCGGCCAGTGCCTTTCGAGATCAGCCTGGATCTCGACAAGCTCACCCCGCTGAGGAGCAAGCAGGAGAACCGTTTAGCTCACGGTAAGGACCCACTCACACATTGAAGCGGAACTCCCCCACAACGCTACAGCCGGCATCCGCGGTGGCCGAACAGTTCCTCGGCATGATCTGCGGCCAGCTCCTGTGGCCCCAACTCGTACGGACCGACTTCGTCCCACCCGTCGACCCTGTCGACAGCACGGTCGTGGACGAAGCCGTCGCCCTCATGCTCACCCGCTATCGCGCCCGATCCTGAACCTTGTCGCGTCCCGCGATCCGATTTCAGTCGTCGAGGACGACGACGTGCTTGCCCGGCGTGGTGCCGGACTCAAGGTCAGCCTGGGCATCACGGAGCTGTTCCAGGCCGTGGTAGACCTTCGCGACCGGGACCTTGAGGCGTCCTTCGGTGATCGCCTGGAGCTGGTGGGCGAGGACGTCGGCGGGGAGGTCGGCGGCCTCGCCCGCGTAGCTGGTCAGCCGCACCCCGCCCGGGATCATGTACGGGCTGAAGCCGGAGATCGTCCACTGGCCCGCCAGGGCTCCGGTGAAGCAGACCGTGCCGTGGCGGCGGACGGTGCGGAGGGTGTCGGCGAGGACCGAGCAGCCCACCAGCTCCAGTACGGCGTCGACACCATCCGGCATCAGTACGCGCACCTGGTCGGCGAGGGTTCCGTTGTCCACGAGGGGATGGTCGACGCCCGCCGCCCGCAGTTGCCCGGCCCGCTCCGGGCTGCGGGTGGTGGACAGCACGGTGGCTCCGAAATCCTTCGCGATCGTGGCCGCGCTCAGGCCGACCGTTGAGGTGCCGCCGCGGATCAGCAGCGTCTGGCCGGCCTTGAGGTCCAGGCCGGTGGTCAGCGATCCGTAGGCGGTCTGGAACATCTCCGGCAGCGCGCCGACGACCTCCCACGGCAGGCCGGTCTCGAACGGGATGACCTGCGCCGCCGGGACGGTCACGTACTGGGCGTACGAGCCGTCGTACGAGCGGCCCATGCCGCCCATCATCGTGGCCACCTGATGACCTGGCCGCAGCCCGCTGTCCTCGTCGGCCTCATCGACCACGCCGACGCCCTCGATGCCGGGGATGCGCGGGTAGGTGACCTCGGCGTCCGACTCTCCCTTGCGGGTGGTGACTTCGGATTCGTTGACGCCGAACGCCTTGACCCTGATCCGTACCCAGCCGGGCTTGCGTACGGGCACCGGGACGTCCTTGATCTGAAGTGCGTCCAGGCCACCGGGCCGGGTGACGACGACGGCCCTCATCGTCGCCGGTGCGGCGTCGCCGGCTGCTGTCGGTCGGCTCATGTCGAGTACCTCACTCCGTGTGTCTCGCGCGCTCTTCCGTATCGCCCGCCGTCCCTCAGGGGCGGGCGATGCCTTCCCACAGGTCGAGGGCCTGCTGGTAGTGGGCGGTGCCCTCGAAGGGAGAGTTGCCGACGGTTTCCGCGGTGGGCTTGTCGGTGACGGCGGGCCACAGGCGGGAGTGCTCGCCGGTGGCGAAGTCGAGGACGATGTCGCGGATACGGGTGTCACGCTCGGCCTGCTCCGCACTGCGGCCCGGCCGTTCCTGGCCGACCAAGGCGTACATCTCGGTGCCGTGCACGGCGGGCGCGCCCTCGGCGGGGCCGATCAGGAGGAGGTGAGCATTGCCGCCGGCGGCGGCGTGGGCCAGGGCGCCGCGGGCGGCGGGGAGCGCGAAGAGGTAGTCCGCCATGACCGCGGCGCGGACCTCGGCAGGGGTACGGCCGCCCTGGTCGTAGACATCGACGATCTTCTGCGCGCGGGAGCGGGAAATACGCCACCCCGCGACCTCGTCAACGACGCGGTCGACGGTGCCCGGGTCGAAGCGGTCGAGGTCGTTCGCCACCCACCAGCCCATGTCGTCGCTGGCCATGCTCAGCAGCACGTCCACGTCGCGGTGCGCGCCCGAGGCGAGAACGTCCATGGGGTGAGCGTGCACCACCGCGCCGGGCTGCCCGATGTCCAGGACGACGCCGGTGGCCTGGTTGTCCACCCCGCCACGGACTCCGAGATCCGTCGGGAGGACCTTGCGCAGGGCGTCCCGCAGGGAGACCGCGTCGAGGTCGAGCAGCTTCTCCGGGTTGTCCGCGACACCGAGTTCGATGACGAACCGGTGCGCGAGTTCCTCGGCCCACCAGGCCGGGATGCTGCGGGCGGGCCCGCCGGAGAACCCGGCCAGGCGCCGGTACAGGCCGTCGGCGGAGGAGGCCCCGAGCAGTCCGAAGGTGGAGTAGGCGCCGCCGCTGTGGCCGTAGACGGTGACGTTGTCGGGGTCGCCGCCGAAGTGGGCGATGTTCCGCTGGATCCAGGTGAGCGCGGCGACGATGTCCTGGAGGAAGAGGTTGCTGGCCTGGGCGAGCTTCCCGCCGTATTGCGAGAGCGAGAGCGGGCCCAGGGCGCCGAGCCGGTAGTTGATGGACACGCCCACCACGCGCCCCGTCGCGGCGAGACCGGCGGCGTTCGAGGTGATCTGCGTGTTCGCGCCATACTCGAATCCGCCGCCGTGGATGTACACGGTCACCGGGAGCGCAATGTCGGCCGGCTGCTCGGGAGCCCACACGTTCAGGTTCAGGCAGTCCTCACCCATCCCGCTGTCCGCCTCGAGCCAGTCACCGCTGTCGGGCTGGACGGAGACGACACCCTTACGGTCATAGGGGAGGCCCGGATCGAAGCCCGCGACCACGGGACGGCGGTACCGCTCGGCGGTGGCGTACGGGATCCCCCACCAGGACCGCACCCCTGGTGCAGTCGGAGCCTTGGGAGCGGAGGCGGTCATGACATGTCCTTCCGGCGCGGTTCGGATGCTTCGCGCGGTGAGTCGGCGGCTGGTCGCTCGCGGTGACCTCTCCCATCGTTTCCCGGGATACGACATAGCTCCTGGTGTGCAGCGGTCACCTGGTGGTCAGCATGTGACACTTCCTTACTGGCTTTCTCTCGTGGCCCAGGCAGCCGAGGGGAGGTCGAGTGGACTGGGGTCTGCCATCGGCGGGCCCGGAGGAGCTTGGGAAGTCGGCCGAGCAGGCACGGCATGGGGCGGCGGCACTGGTGAGCTGCCGTCGAGGTCGGGGCCGCAGCGATACGGCAAACGGCTGAAGGGCCGGGCTCTGCCAGCCGGGCTGAAAGCCAGAAGGCGGTGCGAGACCCGGTGTTCGCCACCCACCGCGAGCCGGGCCCCGGCAAGGTGGTCGGCCCGCGGGTGGTCAGAGGTGGGCCAGCCGTCGTGCTCCACTCACGGGTGGGTCGGGGCCTCGCTGGCCGCGAAGGCGGCGGGGGTGAGGCCGGTGCGGTCGCGGAAGAAGCGGCCGAAGTTCGCGGGATCGGTGAAGCCAAGGTGGACCGCCACGGTCCGGGCGTCCCACCGGGCGCCGCCCAGCAGGCGCCGGGCTTCCAAGAGACGCCGCTCGTCGATGAGTTCACGCACCCCCTTGCCCGTGGCCTGCCGGGCGGCACGGCTGAGGGTGCGGACCGAGCAGTCGAGCAACTCGGCATAGTCCGCGGCCTGGTGCAGCTCGCGGAAGTTCAGCTCCAGGGCGTCGAGGAAGCGTCCGTACCTGTCGGCTCGCCCCGTGCCGGCCGTGGCCGTGGCGACCGGGACGATGCCCGGGGAGTTGGCCAGGCGCAGCAGCAGCGATTCGAGCAGGCTGCGGCGCAGGGCGTGGTGGACGTCGAGGGGGCGGCGCCCCAGTGCGCGGTGTTCGTCCAGCAGCTGGAGTGCCGTCTGCTGGAGCCAGGCGATGTCGTCGGGGTGTGGGCTGAGCACCGCCGGGGCCTCGTGCGCGGTGACCGGGGCCAGGAGGCGGGCGAGGTCGGGCCGCAACACGTCCGGTTCGAACAGGAGGAAGGTGCCGCGGGCTGCGCCGGGCGGATGCCAGCACTGCGCGTGCCCGGGACGCACCCACAGCCACTGGCCGGGTGCGACGGTCCGCGTGACGTGGTCGACGTCGTGCAGCAGCTCACCTTCGGTGATGGCGATGAGGTAGTGGAAGGTGGCACGGCCCGGACGGGGCGGGTTCCACGGCCAGTCGTCGTGCTGGGCGAAGAAATCCTCGACGGTACTCACTTCCAGGCCGTAGGGAGTACCGACCGGGGGCGCGAAGCCGTACAGCGGAACCGCAGCTGGTCCGGCCTGCCCGCGGGGCCCGGAGTGTCGCTTATCGACCACCATGTGTCCGCAGCCTACCCCCTTCGCAGTCGGCTTCGCCGGAAGGATGGGACCTGCCACCACGCCCGCGCGGCACGCCCTCCGTCTCCTTCAATGCCACAGTCCGTCACCACACGAGAAGGTTCACCACCCATGAACGGACCGACCCTGCACAAGACCGCCGCCGACTGCGCGGAGGAACTCCCCGGAGCCCAGCTGGAGCACCCCTTCGGCCCCGACTGGGAGGTCTACAAGGTGCGCGGCAAGGTGTTCATGCTGATGACCGAGGTCCCCGGGCGTCCCGTCGTGATCCTCAAGGCGGACCCCGGCGAGGCCCACGCCCTCCGGGAGCAGTACAGCCACATCACCCCCGGCTACCACATGAACAAAAAGCACTGGATCACCCTGGAGGGCGGGGAAAGCGTCGACAAGAAGCTGGTCGAGGAACTCGTCACCGACTCCTACCGGCTCGTCGTCGCTCATCTACCCAAGGCCGAGCGACCCGTCGACCCGCACACCTACGGCACCGGAACGCGGCCCGCCCGATGAGCGCGGTCGGCGACCGGCTCCACGGCGCCGCCCGCCAGGCGGCCCTCCCCCTCCCCGACGTCAGCCACGGATACCCCTTCACCCCCGGACTCGACGTGTACAGGGTCGCGGGAAAGGTGTTCCTGATCGTCACCGACGACCCGGACGAGCAGATCGTCACGGTCAAGTGCGAACCCGAACACGCCCGCGCGCAAGAACGCGGCTACGCCACAAGATCTCGCGGCGTCGACGTGCTCCTGGCGGTGGCGGCCGACGTGGCGCGGCGGCCAGCGTGGCATCTCGTGGTTCGTCATGGGCGCGGCGCCGGGGGCCGGGTCTGTGGACAGCGCTCGCGCGGACAAAGCAGTCGACGGCAGAATCGGACGGCTGAGGCCGGCCCGTCCCACGGGGACGGGCCGGCCTCGAGTGCCCACGGTGTCTACGGTGTCTACGGTGTCTACGGGGTAATGGTCACCCCGGGCGCCATCTCGGCGGTCCCGTTGGTGAGCTTCCCGGAGCCGGTGGCGCCTTCGGAGCTGACGAAGCGCAGCTCGTGGTTGGTGCCCCCCGCGTTGCCGACGGCGAGCAGGAGCGTGGACTGACCCGCCGTGTAGGCGTTCTGGACGAAGGAGGTGATGTCGACGGTGATGTCGCGGCCGTCGACGGGGTTGCTTTGGTGGTTCCCGCTGCCCTCGGCGACGACGGTCGAACCGAGGTTGAAGGTGGCCGACTTCGCGACGGAGGAGTTCGTGGCGGTGAAGCTCGGCCGGTTCTGCCAGGTCATCGTGTTGATCGGGCAGGACGTGCCGCCGCCGGTGCAGGTGGTGTCGGTGACGGGTTGCACGAGGAGTTGGTCGGTGTCAGTCGACGGGACCGACGAATAGCGGTGGCCGACGTAGGTGAGATGGAGCGTCGCCTGGCTCGGTGCCCTGGTGAGGCTGCTGAGGGGGAACTGGATGTAGGAGAGCTTTCCGTCCCCGGACCCTGTGGTGTACTGCTCGCCCATCAGGCCGACCCCGGTGTTGCGGGTGATGAGGGTCAGGTCCGAGGAGTTGTTCTTGGTCTGGTCGCCGGTCCACGCACCCACCCAGGTGTCGCCGTTGGTGAGGGCACCGGCCTTGACGTTCTGGGTCTGGCCGTTCGCGCCCGTGTAGGTGGTGGTCAGCGTGCCGATCCCGCTCGTCGTCAGCGGCAATTGGCTGGTGTATTCGACGAGCTGGCCGGCGACGCGGATGTTGTTCAGCGTCACGTTCGTGACGCCGGTGATCGAGCTGCTCGTGTTCTGCTGCGAGAACCACACGTTGTCGAGGTTGAGGGTGCCGATCGGGGCCCTGGTGTACGTGTACGCGGTGCCCGACCCGTCGGGGTTGGGGGCGTACCCGTAGGTCGCCTGCTGGTCGGCGGTGATGGTCTGGGTGGATCCGTTGCCGCCGTTGATCCCGATTGGTCCCTTGGTGAACCGCGAGGTGTCGATCGAGCTGTTCTTCACCACGATGCTCTGGATGCGCGGGTACGGGTTGGGGCTGTTGTGCGTGAAGATGCCGCCGGCCCACGGCGACACGGAGTTGAAGTTGTCGAACGTGTAGTTGGTGAGCCGGTGTCCGTACGACGACCATCCGATGCGGATCGCGTTGCCCGCACCGACGGACCAGTTCAGCGTGTTGCTGACCGAGATGTTCTTCGTGTCCTCGGTGTCCCAGTGGTAGGTGTCGAACCCGAGGTCGTCGGCGACGGTGTCGTGGGCGCCTATCGCGTTGACATAGCCCTGGACGTCGGGGGTGGAGGTGCCGAGCTGGAAGTTGTTCCACACACCGGGGGCCAGCGGGGCGAATCCGTCGCTGGGGTTGTAGTGGCCGGAGGCGAACGCGTCGTCGTTGCCGAGGGTGAAGACGCCGTTGGCGGTGATGTCCTGGCCGCTCGCGAAGTCCGTCCCGTCGATCCACGGCTGGCCGTACGGGGTGAGGGCCTTGATGTTGTTGAACGTCACGCTCTTGGCGGTGTGGGTCTCATAGTTCCACTGCTTCGCGTTGCGCTCGTAGGTGTCGTTGAACGTGATGTTCGACGAGTGCATGACCATGACGCCGCCCTGGTGCTGGCTGCGGTAGGCGTCGTGCGAGTCACCGCCGCTGTTGGCGTTGTAGTTCGCCACGCCGTTGCCGTCGAAGACCCCGCGGCCGTCGACTTCGATGTTGCTCGAGTTGATGATTCCGATCGCCGGCTCGAACGCCTCCATGTACGCCTGGACGCGGTTCTTCAGCAGGGCCCCTTCGTCGGTGTAGATCTTCAGCTTGCCGCCCTTGAGCTTGCTGCCGTCCAGACCGTTGACCAGGAGACCGGACCACACGTACGTGCCGTTCGGGAAGTAGAGCGTGTTGAGCGCCGTGGGGTTGGCCTTGATGGTGTCGATGGCGGCCTTCAGGGCGTACGTGACGTCGTTGGCGGCCATCACCCGCACTTTCGGGTACCGCACGTTGGCGGTGCTCGCGCTCACCAGGCTGCCGGCCGAGGTTTGCTGACCGGCGGGGATGGCGGTGCCGTTGACGGTCTTGCCGGCCATGGAGCTCGTCGTCGCGGCGGGAGCCTTCTGAGCCGTGCTGTTCGGGTGCGCCGCGAGGTACTTCGCGGCGAACTCCTGGAAGTTGAGGACACCGGTTTGCAGGTTGACGCCGGAACCGTCCGGTGCGCTCGTGGTGTTCGGACGCTGCGCCGGGTCTTCCAGAGGGTCGTTGATGACCGCCAGGTAGGGCTGTCCCGTGGCATTGGTCGAGTCGCCGTTGACCATCACGATCGCCTGGTTCAACCCGGCGTCGGCTGACATCTGGAACGTCAGGGTGTGCTTGTCCGTGCTCACCGAGACGCTGCCGGACGGGTAGTAGCGCGCCGGGTAGACGTTCACCGTGTTGATCGTGGTGCTGGGCAGCGTGACCGTGATCGTCGGTGTCCGGGAGTCCGACGCGAAGCGCGCGATGTCGAAGTTGTTGCGGTTCGCGTTGTACTGGACAGCCTGGACGGGCGTGCCGGCGACTTGCACCTGGTACTTGGTGGACGCCACGTCCGGGGACGTCGCCGTACCGCCTCCCACACCCGTCGGCGCGTACGTGTGGACGGTGGTGGCGGCTTGTGCGGGGACGGCGCCGGTGAGCATGAGGCTCGCCACCGCGATGGTGGCGCCGGCAGCGCCCGCGATGATGCGTCTCACGCGCGAGCCGCGTCGCGCCGGGGCGGGGTTCGGGTCGGCGTCGCCGCCGGCCGGTCTGATCATGTCTGTCTCTCCTCAGGACGAGACCTCTCCAGGTCTGTTCAGGCGCTCGCCGCCTGCTGGAGACGGCGCGGAGCATTCGCGATGCTGCGGCCGGGCCGCGGCCGGACCGCAGCCGTTGGGGGCCGTCGCGGCCGAGAGGACCACCCCGACGCACCGAGCGCGGGAGCGCGAGGTGACATCAAGCGTTGTTGCGCGCGGTAGGCCAGGGGTCACACCGCCACGTTGACCGATCCATAAGATCGGCGTGGCGGGGACGTTACTGCCGCATTTCCGGAACCGTCAATGCTCCGCGCACGTCAAGTCGCGGAAACAGTCATGACGTCCTCGTGGGGCCCTCACCGTGCTCCGTAACGGCTGAATCACGGCCACGGGGCGAAGTCTTGCCCTCCTGCGAAAGCCGCCCTACGCTGACGCCACTTTCGTGGATCGATAAAAGTTTTGGGGAGCCTACGTGGTGACAATGGCGGATGTGGCCGCGAGAGCGGGGGTCACCAAGCAGACCGTCTCCAACGTGGTTGCGGGCAAGAAGGTACGGCCGGAGACCCTGGCGAAGGTGAACAAGGCGATCGCCGACCTCGGCTACAAGCCGAACCTGGTGGCGCGCTCGCTGCGCACCGGCAGCACGTCGACGGTGGGGCTGTTCGTGCCGTCGGTGGCCAACCCGTTCTATTCGGAGGTGGTCGAGGAGGTGGAGAACCTCCTGGTCGGCCACGGATACAACCTGCTGCTCGCCACGACGCGCGACGATCCCGACTACACCCGGGCCCATCTGGAGAACCTCGCCGCGCGCTCGGTGGACGCACTGCTGGTCGCCTGCGACAACGGCGTCGCACAGCAGATCCCGATGCTCGTCGAGGCCGCCTTCCCGGTCGCGCTGTTCGCCTGGGAGGGGGACCCGCCGACCATGCTGCCGGTGGTGTCCATCGACTACGAGCACGCCGGGTTCCTGGCCGGGCGCTACCTAAGGGACCTCGGCCACCGGAACGTCGCGGTGATCGCCGATCTCCCCGCGCACGAGCCGCGCGTGGCCGGGTTGCGCCGGGCGTTCGCCGACCACGGGCTGGCCATCGACGACCGCAAGGTGTTCCCCTGCACCAGGGACGACGCCGCCGGCGGCTTCGACGCGGGCTGTGCGGCGCTGGAGGCGGATCCGGAACTGACGGCGATCTTCGCCACCCACGACATCCTGGCCCTCGGTGCCGTCGAGGCGGTGGTCCGGTCCGGGCGGCGGGTCCCCAGCGACGTCAGCGTCGTCGGCTTCGACGACATCGCCCAGGTCGGTCGGGTCCAACCAGCGCTGACCACGGTCACCGTCCCGAAGCGGGAGATGGCCCAGCAGGCCGTCGAGCTGCTGCTGCGCGCCGTCGACTCCGGCCGGCCGCCGACCAACGTTTTAACGCTACTGCGCCCGACCCTGACCATCCGGGACAGCAGCGCCCCGCCCCGGGCGACCGGATAGCACCGGGCACCGCTCGACCTGCACGTCACCCCCATGAGTGGCCGGGACGGTCCTGCCGGAACGGCTTCCCGCCACCGCCACGAGTTGCGACAGAAAGCACCTCCACTGATGAGAGAACTCGACCCCTACGCCTACGTCGAAGACCGGTCGCCGGGCACCGGACGGCTGCGGCCGCGCGCCGCGTTCGCCTCCGACCTGCCCACGATCGCGCTCGACGGCGACTGGCGATTCCGGCTGGCGTCAGGGCTGGACAACCTCACCGGGGACTTCGTCGCGCCGGACTTCGACGACACCGCCTGGGACCTGCTCGCCGTGCCGTCCTGCTGGCAGATGACCGGACTGCCCGGCGAGCCGCGCTACGGTGCCCCGGCCTACACCAACATCCTGTACCCGTTCCCGGTCGACCCGCCGCGGGTGCCCCGGCAGAACCCGACCGGCGAGTACCGCCGCGAGTTCGACGTTCCGGACGGGTTCCCGGCATCGGCCGCGGTGCTCCGGTTCGAGGGCGTCGACTCCGCGTTCGCGGTGTGGCTCAACGGGATCCGGCTCGGCGACGGCAAGGGCAGCCGCCTCACCACAGAGTTCGACGTCTCCGCCGGTCTGCGGCCAGGCCGGAACGTACTCGCGGTCCGCGTGCACCAGTGGTCGTCCGGCAGCTACCTGGAAGACCAGGACATGTGGTGGCTGTCCGGGATCTTCCGGTCGGTGTCCGTGGCCGCCCGCGGCGTCGAGGACTTCTTCGTCCACGCCGCCTACGACCACACGACGGGGCAGGGCACCCTGGCCGTCGACGTCACCGCCCCTACCCGGGTGTCCCTGTCGGTGCCCGAGCTCGGCATATCCGCCGCCGATCCGGCCGGCCCGCACGTGATCGACGGCGTCGAGCCCTGGTCGGACGAGCAGCCGCGCCTGTACACGGGCGAACTGGTCTCCGAAGCCGGGGAGCGGATACCGCTGCGCATCGGCTTCCGCACCGTGGCCGTCGTGGACGGCGTCCTGACCGTGAACGGCAGGCCGATCTCCCTGCGGGGCGTCAACCGCCACGAATGGCATCCGCTGACGGGGCGGACCCTGACCGAGGACACCATGCTGACCGACGTGCTGCTGATGAAGCAGCACAACATCAACGCGGTGCGCACCAGCCACTACCCGCCCGACCACCGTTTCCTGGACCTGTGCGACGAGCACGGCCTGTGGGTGTTCTGCGAGGGGGACCTCGAGACGCACGGCTTCGAACCCGGCGGCTGGCGGCACAACCCCAGCGACGACCCCGCCTGGCGCGAGGCCTACCTGGACCGGGCCGCGCGGCTGGTGGAACGCGACAAGAACCACCCCTCGGTCATCGTCTGGTCGCTGGGCAACGAGTCCGGCACCGGAGCCAACCTGGCCGCCGCGGCCGCATGGATCCGGCAGCGCGACGACAGCCGCCTGATCCACTACGAGGGCGACTGGGCGAGCTGCGCGTACGTCGACCTGTACTCCCGCATGTACATCGGGGTGGACGAGCTGGCCGCCGTGGGACGCGGCCAGGAGGCACCGACGGCCGATCCGGCCGACGACGCACACCGCCGCGCCCTGCCGGCCGTGCTGTGCGAGTACGGACACGCCATGGGCACCGGCCCCGGCGGGTTGTCCGAGTACCAGCAGGTCATCGAGGCACATCCGCGCCTGGCCGGTGGATTCATCTGGGAGTGGATCGACCACGGGATCGCCCGGCTCACCGGGCGGGAGGACCCCCACTCGTTCTACGCCTACGGCGGCGACTTCGGCGAGGAGGTCCACGACGGCAATTTCGTCGCCGACGGGCTGCTCTTCCCCGACCGCACGCCGACGCCGGGCCTGGTCGAGTACAAGAAGGTCGTCGAACCGGTCCGGATCCACATCGACCCGGCGACCCGGCAGATCGGCGTGCACAACCTGCACCACGTCCGCGACAGCGGCTACCTGGACTTCCGGTGGACCGTCGAGGACGGCGGCGAGCCGGTGGGCTCCGGCGGCCTGACCGTGCCCGCGACCGCTCCGGGCGCGACGACAACCGTCGCATGGCCCGCCGACGTCACCGCCGCGCTCGATGCGGCGCGCAAGAACGACTCCGGCCACGAGGTGTGGCTGACCGTGACCGCGGTGCTCGCCGCCGACGAGACCTGGGCCGGGGCCGGCCACGAGATCGCCTGGTCCCAGGGGCTGGTCGTGGCTCCGGCCGCCTCGCCCGTCCCGTTCACGCCGGCGCCGGCGATCGCCCACGACGGGTACATCGCACTGGGTCCCGCGCGGTTCGACGCCGGCAGCGGGGCGCTGATACGGCTCGGCGACCTGGAGCTCGACGGTCCGAGGCTGGACGTCTGGCGGGCCCCGATCGACAACGACCTGCTCAGCGCCTTCGGCGAGCCGCAGGCCGGCGCCTGGTTCGCCGCCGGACTGCACCGGATGCGCCACGACGTCCTGAGTGTCGAGCCCGACGCGTCGGGACTCACGGTCATCGCCCGCCTCGCCGCCGCGGGGTCCTCGTCCGGCCTCGGCGTGGTCTACCGCTGGACGGCCTGCGACACACCGCATGCGGACCAGGCCCGGCTCCGGCTGGAAGCCGTCGTCACCCCCGACGGCCCATGGTCGGTGCCGCTGCCCCGACTGGGGGTCGCGATGTCGCTGCCCGGCACCGACGCCGAAGTCGAGTGGTTCGGTCCCGGTCCCGGTGAGGCGTACCGCGACTCCCGCGCCGCGACTCGCGTCGGCCGCCACCTGTCGACCGTCTCGGCGATGCAGATCCCTCAGGTCCGCCCGCAAGAGAACGGCAACCGCCACCAAGTCCGCCGCGCCAGGATCACAACCCCGGACGGCACCCTGCTCATCACCGGCGACCCGGTCATCGACCTGACCGTTCGCCCCTGGAGCACCGAAGCCCTGGCCGCCGCGGCCCACCAGCACGACCTGGTCCGCGACGGCAGACTCCATCTGCACCTTGACCACGCCCACCACGGCCTCGGCAGCGCGGCCTGCGGCCCGGGCCCGTCGGCACCGGACGTCCTGGCCGCGGTCACCACCGCGTTCGGCGTGGAGTTCGGCACCGGCCGGTAGACGGGCCTTGCCCGCCCGCCCACCGGCCATCCAGCAAAGTCAGCCCCTGTCACAGAAGGTTCCCTCACATGAACAGCACCACCATACGCACCCGCAGACTTTTGACAATCACCACCGCGGCGCTCCTCGTGGCCGGCCTCGGCGCGTGCAGCAGCACCGAGAGCACCTCCGACAACGCGGAGAAGAGCCAGACCGGGCCGGTGAACATGGAGTTCTGGGGCTGGGCCGGCTACGAGAAGATCGTCGACCAGTGGAACGCCTCCCACCCGGACACCAAGGTCACCTTCAAGAAGATCCCGTCGGGCGCCAAGGGCGGCTACACCCAGATCAGCAACGCGATCACCGCGGGCAAGGGCCCGTGCCTGGCGCAGATCGAGTACCAGACCATCCCGTCGATGCTCGTGAAGAACACGGTCATGGACATCACGAAGTACGCGAGCGCCGGCATGGACAAGTACGTCCCGTCGGCCGTCTCCGCCTCCAGCGTCGGCGGCAAGATCTACGGCGTCCCGGTGGACGTCGGCCCGATGGTCCTCTTCTACCGCAAGGACCTGTTCGCCAAGTACGGCATCACCAAGCCGCCGGCCACCTGGGCCGAGTACAAGGCCGACGCCGAGAAGGTCGTCGCCGCCGATCCGAGCGTGAAGTTCGGCACCGTGCTCGGCGACGGCAACGGTATGGCGGCCTTCACCCTGCAGACCGGCCAGTCCTGGTACTCGACCAAGGGAGACAGCTGGACCGTCAGCATCGACAACCCCGGCACCCGGAAGGTCGCCGACTACTGGCAGGGCTTGAAGGACAAGGGTCTGGTGGCGAAGACCGGCAACGCCTGGGACCCGCAGTTCAACAAGGCGTCCGAAGCCGGCAAGGTGCTGACGTTCGTCAACGCGGCCTGGGCCGCCGGCGGTATCAAGTCGGACCTGAAGGGCGAGGCCGGCAAGTGGAGGGTCGCCCCGATGCCGACCTGGGAGGCCGGCGACGGCAAGAGCTCCAGCAGCGGCGGCTCGGCCACCTCGGTGATGACCGGGTGCAAGACGCCCCGCGAAGCCGTGCAGTTCGCCGATTTCCTGTCCAGCGACCCGCAGGCCGTGAAGACGGGCATCGAGGGCGGGCTGTACCCGGCATCGAAGGCCGGACAGGACGACCCGTCGCTCACGGGGGGTGACCCGTTCTTCGGCGGCCAGAAGGTCGGCGACGTGTACAAGGCATCCGCCGCGCAGGTGCCCAGCACCTGGACCAACGGCCCGACCTTCCAGCAGGTCGAGTCGGACTTCACAGGTGCCATCGGTCAGGGCACCCTTCCGGACGCGGTCACCAAGGTCCAGGCCTCGACGGTCGCCGCGATCAAGAAGCTCGGACTGTCGGTGACCAACGGCTGAGGCAGCGGGACTCCAGCCGCCCCGAAGGGTTCCCGCGGCCGCCCGTATCCGGCGCCGCGGGGGCCCGCTCCCTGACGACGAACCGCCCAGCGAGGTTTCCATGAGCAGTTCCAGCAGCACCCGGGCCGCGTCACCGCCGCGGCCGGTGCCCGCGGTCACCCCCCGCGTCTCCCCGTCCGGCCGGCCCCGGCGCACCGGCCGCCGTACCGCGTTGACCGCGTCGGGTTTCCTGGCGCCGTTCGCGGTGCTCTTCCTGACCATGATGGTCGTGCCGATCGGCTACGCGATCTACCAGAGCTTCTTCACCGTCCGCCGCGCCGGGCTGTTCGGTGGTGCGCGGTCCACAGAGTTCGCGGGACTGTCCAACTACGGAGCCGCCTTCAGCGACCACGACTTCACCGCGTCGATCGTCCGGGTCGTGCTGCTGGGCTGCGTCCAGGTCCCGGTCATGCTCGGCCTGGCCCTCCTGCTCGCGCTCCTGCTGGACTCCCGCTCGGCCCGCCTGCGCAAGACCTACCGGCTCACGTTCTTCCTGCCCTACGCGCTGCCGGGTGCGATCGCCGCGGTGATGTGGTCCTTCCTCCTGGCGAAAGACCTCTCGCCGTTCACCGGACCGCTGTCCCACATCGGGATCGACGTCGACTTCCTGTCGCCGTCGTGGGTCCCGTTCTCGATCGGGAACATGATCACGTGGGGCTGGACCGGCTACAACATGCTGATCATCTACTCCGCGCTGCAGACGATCCCCGCCGAGGTGACGGAGGCCGCCGCGCTCGACGGCTGCACCGGATGGCGCCTGGCATGGGCGGTGAAGATCCCGCTGGTGCGTCCCGCGCTGGTGCTGACCACGGTCTTCTCCATCATCGGGACGGCGCAGATGTACACCGAGCCGGCGGTGCTGGTCGGCGCGCGCGTCCCGGGCGTCTCGCCGAAGTTCACCCCGATCATGAACACGACCCTGAGCATGGACCTGGGCGACCAGAACCTGGCCGCCGCCGAGTCCGTCGTGCTCGCGCTGATCACCCTCGTGCTCTCGTTCGGATTCCTCAAGTACAACCAGCGCAAGGGAGCGATGGCATGAGCGTGATTCGGGCCAGCCGGCCGACCCGACCGGCCCTCCGCGGCACCGACATCGCGAGCAAGGTCGCCGTCAACGGGGTGCTGGGCCTGATGGCCCTGTACACGCTGATCCCGCTGTGGTGGCTGTTCGTCTCCGCGACCAAAGCCTCGGGTTACCTCTACACCGGTACGCCGTTGTGGTTCTCCCACTTCGACCTGGTCGCCAACATCAGAAACGCGTTCAGCTTCGAGGGCGGCATATTCGCCACCTGGCTCGCCAACAGCGCGCTGTACAGCCTCGTCGGCGCCACCGTCAGCACCCTGCTGTCCGCGATGGCCGGCTACGCGCTGTCCAAGTTCAGCTTCCGCGGCCGGGAAAGCGTGTTCAACGTCATCCTCGCCTCGGTTCTCATCCCGGCGCCGATGTTCGCCCTGCCGTTGTTCCTGCTCATGGCCAAGCTCGACATCACCAACTCCTACTGGTCGGTGCTGCTGCCCAGCTGTGTCAGCCCGTTCGGCGTCTACCTGTGCCGGATCTTCGCCGCGGCGTCCGTCCCGGACGAACTGCTGGAGGCCGCACGGCTCGACGGAGCAGGCGAACAGCGCACCTTCTTCGGGATCGCCCTGCCGCTGATGGCCCCGGCAATGGTGACCGTCTTCCTGTTCCAGTTCGTCGGCATCTGGAACAACTACCTGCTGCCCTCGCTCATGCTCAACACCCCCTCACTACAGCCCGTCACGGTGGGCCTGGTGCAGTGGCGCTCGGAGTTCGCCAACGGCGTGCCGTTGCTGCTGCCGATCACCGGTGCGTTCCTGTCGCTGATCCCCCTGCTCGTCGCCTTCATCGGCCTCCAGCGGTTCTGGCGCAAGGGCCTGACCGCAGGCGCCGTCAAGTAGCGCGTCCGCTGCCCCACCCCATCCTGAACTGCAAAGGACCACTGCATTGCCCCGCGCCCACATCGAACTCGACAGGCGGGCCGTCATCGCACCCGTCCGGCGCCGCACCTTCGGCTCGTTCGTCGAACACCTCGGCCGCTGCGTGTACACCGGGCTCTACGAGCCGGAACACCCGAGCGCGAACGACGAAGGGTTCCGTATGGACGTCGTCGCGCTCGTCAGGGAGCTCGGAAGCACGACCATCCGCTACCCGGGCGGCAACTTCGTCTCCGGGTTCCGCTGGGAGGACTCGGTCGGCCCGCGTGACAAGCGTCCGGTGCGCCGCGACCTGGCCTGGCACTCGCTGGAGTCGAACCAGGTCGGCCTGGACGAGTTCGCCCGCTGGCTCAAGCTCACCGACTCCGAACTGATGCTCGCGGTGAACCTCGGCACGCGGGGCATCCAGCCCGCCCTGGACCTGCTCGAGTACGCCAACCACCCGTCCGGAACGGCGCTGTCGGATCTGCGTATCGCCAACGGCACGCCGGAGCCGCACGACGTGCGCATGTGGTGCCTCGGCAACGAGATGGACGGACCCTGGCAGACCGGCTTCATGACGGCCGACGACTACGGCAAGCTCGCCGCCCGTACCGCCGGCGCGATGAAGATGGCCGACAAGGACCTGGAACTGGTGGTCTGCGGCTCCTCCAACTCCGGGATGCCGACCTTCGGCGACTGGGAGCGCACGGTGCTCGAGCACGCCTACGACCACGTCGACTACGTCTCCTGCCACGCCTACTACCAGGAGCACGACGGCGACCTCGGCTCCTTCCTCGCCTCGGCGACCGACATGGACTACTTCATCGACACCGTCGTCGCGACCGCCGACCACGTGGGCTACAAGAAACGCTCCAACAAGAAGATCAACATCTCGTTCGACGAGTGGAACGTCTGGTACCAGAAGGAGCACGAGGAGTCCGACGAGGTCAACGACGAGTGGCGGCACGCCCCCCGGCAGCTGGAGGACGTCTACTCGGTGGCGGACGCCGTCGTCGTCGGCAACCTGCTGATGACCCTCCTCAAGCACAGCGACCGCGTCACCTCGGCATCGCTCGCGCAACTGGTCAACGTGATCGCGCCGATCATGACCGAGCCCGGCGGCCCGGCCTGGAGGCAGACGACCTTCTACCCGTTCTCGATCACGAGCCGGCTCGCTTCCGGCGAGGTGATCCGGCCCGTGATCGCGGCGCCGACGTACGAGACGGCGCGCCACGGCGAGGCATCCGTCATCGACGCCGTCGCGACCGTCGACGAGGACCGGGCCGCGGTCTTCCTCGTCAACCGCGACCTGGAGGAGACCGCGCAGGTCACGATCGACGTGCGTGGCCTCGGCTCGTCGCGCGTCGTCGAGGCGGTCACGCTCGCCGACTCCGACGTGTACGCGAAGAACACGCTTGCCGAGCAGCACCGCGTGACCCCGTCCGCGAACATGAGCGCCACACTCGCCGACGGTGTGCTCACCGTCGAACTGCCACCGGTGTCGTGGACCGCCATCGCGCTTGGCTGAGTACCGCCACCGCCTGACGGCGGGCGTGGAAAAGGGCTCTGATCGACACTTCGGGATCGCCGAGTGCGACGGCTCACGGCGTCGAGATCCCTGCGCAGCCTCGGACCTGGTGCCGGACCGTGAGGCGTCCTCGGCCGCCGCTACCGGTTGTCCGCTCTGGTCGCCGCAGCCGCGGCGTGTGTCCTGGCCGGTGCCCGCTCGCTCACCGCGATCACGGAGCGTCTTCCAACCCGGCTGATGGCTGGCTGGGTTGGGGGACGAGGTTCGGGAAGAGATGAAGCTCCTGGTAGACGGGTTGTCGACCAAGATCAACCTGTCCGCCCGGAGCTTCATGTGCTTGTCTACCCATCGGAGATCGATCTGTCCGGCGCAACTCGGCGGTACCTGTCCGGTCTGCCGGCCGCCCAGCGCCGGGAGCGCGGGACGCGGTGGCGGCGGCTTCCGCCTGCGCGGCAGGCCCTGCTGGTCCTGGCCCAAGTGCGGTGCGGTCACACCCATGCCCAGCTCGCGGCCGGGTTCGGCGTCGGGACGGCCACCGTTTACTGGTACATCGGCGAGGCAGTCGAGGTCCTTGTGGCCCTCGCTCCCGACCTCGCGGCCGCCGCCCGCGGCGCGGAGCGAAAGGCGTTCGTCATCCTCGGCGGGACGCTGCGGCCGATCGACCGGATCGCCGACGACCGGCCGTACTACTCGGGCTGTGAGGATGATGGCCGTGTCGTTCCGGCCGTGGCCTGACTCCTGGTCTGGCCGGCTGCTTGTGCCTTGTGTGCGATCTGTCGGCGCGGCCGGAGCAACGTGTACCGGCACCGGGCCGGCGGAGTATGTCCCGACAGGGGCCTTGGCCTACCAGCGTCCGACTACCTCGACCTCGGCCTGGCCGCCCCATGGTCGTCACTGCGGTCTCGGTCAGATCGAAGCCCGTGCGGGCAAGACATACCGAGCCCGAGTGGTCGCCGCGTCCGCGCAGCTCCACGATCTCGACCTTGGAATCCAGCGTTGGGATACCCGCCCGGAAACGAATTCCTGCGGCAGGGAAGGATCGCCGACAGGGCCGGGATGAACCACCCCAGCCCTCCTCGGCCGCTTGTACTTCGGCGCTGAACTCCACCACATCAGCAACGTGATGGAGTTCAGATGTTGAAGCGGAACTCCACCACAAGGCTCTGACCTGCAGGTATGTGGGTGCGTCCCAGCACCATCCCAGCACGGGAGCCGCGACAAGTCACAAGAAGATCCGGAGCGCCAAGACTAAGCGTCAGCGATGCGGGCTGCACAGCACCCGAGCGGTGTAATAGTTCCTGTACTAGACTGACTGCATGAAGTCATCCCGCCCCGGCGGCACGGAGAACATCTCCGTCTCGATGCCATCGGAACTCCTCGGCGCTTTGCGGACGCGCACCGGCAAGCGCGGCGTGTCCGCGTACGTGACGGCGGCGGTCCGGCATCAGCTGGCGATGGACGGCCTCGCCGAGATCGTCGCCGCCTACGAAGCCGAGCACGAACCATTGAGCGAGGCCGAAGTCCAGGCCGCGCAGCACGAGTTGTTCGGTGACGCACCGGCGCCGTACGCATCCGGCGACAGCGCCGCATGAAGGCACCCGCAGCCAGGTCTCTGGTTATGGACTCCCAGGCTCTGTCGCTGCTCCTGCGCAACGACCGCCAGATGGTCACCCGGATCGAGGCCGCTCGACGCGTAGGCGTGCCTGTCCTCGTGTCACCCCTCACCGTGGTGGAGGCCGTCTACGGCAAGACGGACACCGCCCGGCTCCACTGGGTGCTCTCCCGGCTTCAGGTCGAAGGCGTCACACAGGCGGACAGCCTCACCGCGGTGCAGCTGCTGAGCGACGCTGGTGGCCTGCACGGCCACAAGTACGCCATCGACGCTCTCGTCGCCGCGATGGCGCTCCGTTCCCCGACGCCCGTCCTCGTGCTGACCTCGGACCGCGACGACTGGTCGAAACTGTGCGGCGACCGCGTACAAATCAAGGACATCTGAGCTTGGCGCCCATCCCGCACGTGGTGATCACCTGCGGGTCAGTCCCAGCTCCCCCGCCCGCACCCTGACCTGGAGGCGTGAACCCGCGTCGAGGCCAACGCACGACGTCCTCCGATGGACGGCACGGCGGCGCGGGCCGGACAGGTCGGCCCACGCCGCGGGTGGACGGTCAGAAGCCGGAGGTGGACCAGTACACAGCCGAGCTCGCCGGTCAGCGTGACGAGGCCGGGCGCCAGCGAGCGTGGCGGGGTCTCGCCCGCCTCGATGAGCCAGACGGTGAACCGCCTGACCTCGGCCGGTTACGCCGTGCGCTCCCGCGACCCAGACGATCGCCGCAAGGTGCTCTTCAGCGCCACCGAGGAGGGGCGACCGGCTCGGCTACACCACGCAGGCGCAGCGCAGCGCCTGGCTCGACGAGCAATTGGATGCCCTCGACGCTGAAGACCGTGCAGTGATCGCCCGGGCCGCAGCGCTGTTCGCTGCCATCGCCGACTCCTGAGCGCCAGTCCCAGCAGCGCCGATCCACAGGTCTTGACAATTGCTCGCTCAAAAGGAGCTGGCATGAAGGGCGGTGAGCGTACCGGCCTCGGTCGGCAACAGTCCATGCCGGAGATGAGAACACGACCGTCGAGCAGATCGCTGCCGAGGCGGGCCTGTCGCGCACCACGTTCTTCCGGTACTTCGGCACCAAGGAGGAACTCGTCCTGGGCAGGATGGCCGAGTTCGGCCACGAGGTCGCCGCCGCGCTCGCCACCCGGCCCGAGAGCGAGCGGCCCTGGGAAGCGCTGCGCCGCGCCTTCGACGTGGTCACTCAGCCGCAGGCCGACGCGCCCGAGCTGTCCCAGAACCTGATGCAACTGTTCAGCGACGCCTGCGCCCTGATGACCCGTCAGTGGGACAAGGAGCAGGGCTGGCAGAGCACGCTGGTGCCGGAGATCTCCCGCCGGCTCGGCGGTGACACCGACCCCCTCAACGACCTCCGCGCCCGGGTCCTCGTGGCGTCGGCGATCTCCTGCCTGGACGCCTCCTACGACGCCTGGACGGCCGGTGACAGGAAGGCCCCGCTGTCCGTCCTCCTCGACCAGGCAATGGGCACACTGAGCGAAGAGAACTGACGGGACGCTGAAGAGGCGATGGACGTCGGCGCGGGTCGCCGGCGGCAGTCCGGCCGGTGGATCACCCGTCAGGGCCACCGGCCACACCGCCGTACAGCCACAGCCCTTCCTGAGCGGCGTGGGCCCGCTCATGCCCGCCGCCCGCAACTGGCTGTACTCCCTCAACGGCGAAGCGGCCGTGCCCGGGATCTACGCCGGGACCCTGTCCATCACAGCCGTCATCGCCCGGCGAGACAGCCGCCACGATGATGCCAGACACCGTCGGGGCCGCTCCTCGACCCCGACGACCTCGCCGAGCAGTACTGGGACCTGTACACCAACCGCGACCGCGTCGAGCAGATCCATCCCGCGCTCCAGGCCGGCTGACACAGCCCGGAACCCGTGAGGGGCCCTCCCGAGGTACACCCCGGGAGGCCGGCAAGCGGGCTGAGAGCCCCTCAACACGCACGACTTGACAGGGAACGCACCTGGTCCGACGACACCACCCACGCCGTCCACGAATCCCTCGTCCTGCACGTCGAGTTCATCCACGAAGCCGAACCCGACGACACCCAGTGGAAGATCGCCGCGTACGAAAGCCCGGTCGGCGAGCGCCTGTGGCACGCCACCGCGAGCACCACCGTCCGCGTGGAGATCATGCGGGTACTCCTCGACAGCCTCGCCTCCGCGGACTCGGTGGAAATCGCCGCAGGCAGCCAGATCTCGGAAGCAACCATCCGCGAGGCCACCCGCCCGCTGGCCGACGCCGGATGGAACCACACCACCTTCCCCCTCCTCGGCTAGGAGATCGACAACGTCGGGCGGGTGCAGACTTGTTTCCGCAGGGGGCCGCGAAGCCGTGAAGAAAGCGTGCAGACGGAGCCTCTAGGCACCCACCCCGCGCACCTGCCAGATCACTGTCCGAAATCCAGCACGGGCGTTCTCATCCCATCCCAGCACGATCCCAGCACGGTAGGGATGAGCAGGGGTGATGACAGGTGACGAGGGCTCAGCTATCCCAGCACCATCCCAGCACGGGAAAAACTAAGGGCCCGACCCCGAAGAGCCGGACCCTCTCTGACCTGCATGTTTGCCAGATCAGCGAAGTGGTGTTATGTCACCGGCTAGACATTGAAGCGGAACTCCACCACATCGCCGTCCTGCATGACGTAGTCCTTGCCCTCCATGCGGGCCTTGCCCTTGGCGCGGGCCTCGGCCACCGAGCCGGTCTCGACGAGGTCGTCGAAGGAGATGACCTCGGCCTTGATGAAGCCCTTCTGGAAGTCGGTGTGGATGACACCGGCGGCCTCGGGGGCGGTGGCGCCCTTCTTGATGGTCCAGGCGCGGGACTCCTTGGGGCCGGCCGTGAGGTAGGTCTGCAGGCCCAGGGTCCGGAAGCCGACGTGCGCGAGGGTGGCCAGGCCGGGCTCCTCGGCGCCGACGGACTGCAGCAGCTCCAGCGCGTCCTCCTCGTCGAGCTCGGCGAGGTCCGCCTCCAGCTTGGCGTTGAGGAAGATCGCCTCGGCCGGGGCGACCAGGGCACGCTGCTCGTCCTTGAAGGTGTCGTCGGTCAGCTCGTCCTCGTCGACGTTGAAGACGTAGAGGAACGGCTTCGTCGTGAGGAGGTGCAGGTCGTGGAGGAGCTCGGCGCGCTCGCTGCCCTGGACGATGCCGTGCGCGAAGAGCGTGTCACCCTTCTCCAGGATCTCCTTGGCCTCCTCGACGGCCTTGACCTTGGGGGCCACGTCCTTCTTGATCCGCGATTCCTTCTGCAGGCGCGGCAGGACCTTCTCGATCGTCTGGAGGTCGGCGAGGATCAGCTCGGTGTTGATCGTCTCGATGTCGTCCTTCGGCGAGACCTTGCCGTCGACGTGGACGACGTTCTCATCCTTGAAGGCACGGATGACCTGGCAGATCGCGTCCGACTCGCGGATGTTCGCGAGGAACTTGTTGCCCAGACCCTCGCCCTCGCTCGCGCCGCGCACGATGCCCGCGATGTCGACGAAGTCGACGGTCGCCGGGAGGACCCGCTGGGACGCGAAGATCTCGGCCAACTTGTCGAGGCGGGGGTCGGGCACGCCGACCACCCCCACGTTGGGCTCGATCGTGGCGAACGGGTAGTTGGCCGCCAGCACGTCGTTCTTGGTCAGGGCGTTGAACAGGGTCGACTTGCCGACATTCGGCAGACCGACGATTCCGATCGTGAGCGACACGTTGCGACTTCCCGTAGTGAGGGGGCGAGGGGGCCAGGGGATGGCCGATCCCCCAGTTTACGGCGTGCCCGGCACCCTCACGGCGACGCGTCGAACGCTTGGCCAAGGTGCGCCCCTCGGCGTGTCTGATGCCCCATTCGGCACATAAACCGACCTAAGTTGGTCCGATGGAGCACCACAGGACGCGCCCCCCGCAGCCCGGAACGCGACGCGACGCCCGCCCGCCCCTGCCCCCACAGGCGGCCCGGGGCGGGTCGAGAGGCAGCGGGTCCGGCGCGGGGCCCTCGCGGAACGGGGCGGGTTCGGCCCTGGACGGTGCGGCTCCGGCACGGCAGGGTGCCGGCGGTGCCCCGAAGCGGCCCGCCCCTCGGGCCGGCCGGCCCGGCCGGCCTTCGGGCCAGGCCCGGGCGGAGCGGTCTCCTCGTCCCGCGCACCCCGGGCCTCCTCGGCGGCCCGCCGCGGGGCGGCAGGCGGGGTCGCCGCTGGTGCAGTCGGTGCGGCGGCTGCCGAATCCCCGGCTCACCGGGCTGGGGGGTGCGCTGTTCTGCGGGCTGGTCATGGTTCTGCTCGGGTGTCTCGACCAGCTGCTGTTCGGACCGTCGCTCACGGCGTACGGCGTGCTGTTCGTGCCGGTGTGCGTGCTGACCGCCGTCTGGATCCGGCGGGGTGACCTGCTGACCGCGCCGGTCGTCGTGCCGATCGCCTTCGCCCTGGGGCTGCTGCCCGCGGCCGGCGGCGGTGACGGGTTCAGCGGCTGGCTGGTGGGCCTGCTCACGGCGCTCGCCACCCAGGCAGGATGGCTGTACGGCGGCACACTCGTCGCCGGTCTGATCGCGACGGTACGAAGGGTGCGCCTGATGAACCACCGGCCGGCACGACTGCGCTGACCGGCCCATCGCCACCCATCGGCCCAGGCCCAGCGCGCCAGTCCCTCAGCCCCGCTCCGCCGCCCGCATCGCCGCCCCCACGATGCCCGCGTTGTTCTGGAGCTGGGCAGGGACCATCTCCGCCTTGATGCCTTCGATGTGGGGGAGGAACTTGTGGGACTTGCGGCTGGCGCCGCCGCCGATGATGAACAGTTCCGGTGAGAAGAGCATCTCGACGTGGGCGAGGTACTTCTGGACCCGGTGGGCCCAGTGTTCCCAGGTCAGTTCCTCGTCGTCCCTGGCCTTGCTGGACGCGCGCTTCTCCGCGTCGTGGCCGTGCAGTTCGAGGTGGCCGAGCTCGGTGTTGGGGACGAGGGCGCCGTCGACGAAGAGGGCGCTGCCGATGCCGGTGCCGAAGGTGAGGACGACGACCGTGCCCGGGCGGTCCTTGCCCGCGCCGAAGTGCATCTCCGCGACGCCGGCCGCGTCCGCGTCGTTGACCACCGTGACCGGGAGGCCTCCCAGGCGCTCGCCGAACAACGCGCGCGCGTCGGTGTCGATCCAGCTCTTGTCGACGTTCGCGGCCGTGCGGATCGTGGAACCGCCGGTGACCACACCGGGGAAGGTGAGTCCGACCGGCCCCGTCCAGCCGTAGTGCTCGACGACCTGCTTCACACCGTCGGCCACGCCGTCCGGCGTCGCCGGGTGGGGGGTCAGCACCTTGAAGCGCTCCTGGGCCAGGTCGCCCCTGTCCAGGTCCACAGGGGCGCCCTTGATCCCGGATCCGCCGATGTCCACGCCGAAGATCTGCATGGCCCTACGTTACGACGGACGACGTACCGTCACTCCGCAGGGGTTTGCGCGGTCCCGGACCCGCCCCGCTCGGCGACCAGCGCGGCCGCCTCGTCGCGCAGGTCGCGGCGGAGTTCCTTGGGGAGCGAGAAGGTGATGGACTCCTCGGCGGCCTTGACGAGTTCGACGTCCTCGTAGCCGCGTCCGGCGAGCCACTCCAGGACCTGCTCGACCAGCACCTCCGGCACCGAGGCACCCGAGGTGACGCCGACCGTGGTCACGTCCTCCAGCCACGCCTCGTCGATCTCGTCGGCGAAGTCCACGAGGTACGCCTCGCGCGCTCCGGCGAGCTTGGCGACCTCGACGAGCCGCTTGGAGTTGGAGGAGTTGCGGGAGCCGACCACGATCACGAGCTCGGCCTGGGCGCCCATCTGCTTCACGGCGAGCTGACGGTTCTGCGTGGCGTAGCAGATGTCGTCGCTGGGCGGGGAGATGAGCTGCGGGAACTTCTCCTTCAGCGCGTCGACGGTCTCCATGGTCTCGTCGACGGAGAGCGTGGTCTGGGAGAGCCAGACGACCTTGGACGGGTCGCGGACCTCGACCTTGGCGACGTCGGAGGGGCCGTCGACGAGCTGGATGTGGTCGGGGGCCTCGCCGGAGGTGCCGATGACCTCCTCGTGGCCCTCGTGACCGATCAGGAGGATGTCGTAGTCCTCGTCGGCGAACCGGACGGCTTCCTTGTGGACCTTGGTGACCAGGGGGCAGGTGGCGTCGATGGTGGCGAGCTTGCCGCGCGCGGCCTCCTCGTGGACGACGGGGGCGACGCCGTGCGCCGAGAACATGACGATGTTCCCGGGCGGCACCTCCTCGGTCCGCTCCACGAAGACGGCACCCTTCTTCTCCAGGGTCTGCACGACGTACTTGTTGTGCACGATCTCGTGGCGGACGTAGACCGGGGCTCCGTACTGCTCGAGGGCTTTCTCGACGGCGATCACGGCGCGGTCCACACCCGCGCAGTAGCCACGGGGAGCGGCGAGCAGGACACGGCGGCCAGGCGAAGCAGTCATGCACCCCATCGTAAGGCCGTGCCGGAGGCGTCCGAGTTCAGTCCCTACGGGTGCGGAAGGGGCGCGGACGGACTGGGCCGTGCGCGACCCGGAATGTCGGTCCCGGCCGTTACGCTCGCGGCATGGCTGTCAACACGTCGCCCGAAGCGCCCCTGCCCGTCGGTGAGGTCTCGCGGCTGATCGGCGGGTGGATCGACCGGCTCGGTGCGGTGTGGGTGGAGGGGCAGATCACCCAGTTGTCGCGGCGGCCCGGGGCGGGGGTGGTCTTCCTGACGTTGCGGGATCCGTCGTACGACATCTCCGTGAGCGTCACCTGTTTCCGGCAGGTGTTCGACGCGGTCGCCGATGTCGTCGGTGAGGGCGCCCGGGTCGTCGTACACGCGAAGCCGGAGTGGTACGCGCCGCGGGGGCAGCTGTCGTTGCGGGCCGTGGAGATGAAGCCCGTGGGGGTGGGCGAGCTGCTCGCGCGGCTGGAGCAGTTGAAGAAGGCCCTCGCCGCGGAGGGGCTGTTCGCGGCGGAGCGGAAGAGGAAGCTGCCGTTCCTGCCGCAGCTCGTGGGGCTGGTGTGCGGGCGGGCCTCGGCCGCGGAGCGGGACGTGCTGGAGAACGCCCGGCACCGCTGGCCGGCCGTCCGCTTCGAGGTGCGCAACGTGGCGGTGCAGGGGGTGCACGCCGTGCCGCAGGTGGTACAGGCGGTGAAGGACCTCGACGCGCTCGACGACGTGGACGTGATCATCGTCGCGCGGGGCGGGGGCAGCGTGGAGGATCTGCTGCCGTTCTCCGACGAGCAGCTGGTGCGGGCGGTCGCGGCCTGTCGTACGCCCGTGGTGTCGGCCATCGGGCACGAGCCGGACACCCCGCTCCTCGACTACGTCGCCGATCTGCGTGCCTCGACGCCCACGGACGCGGCGAAGAAGGTCGTACCGGACGTGGGCGAGGAGTACGAGCGGGTGCGGATGCTGCGGGACCGGGCGCGGCGGTGTGTGAGCGCGTTCGTGGAGCGTGAGGAGCGCGGGCTGGCCCATGCGCTGGCGCGGCCCGTCATAGAGGATCCGTACCGGATGATCGACGAGCGGGCCGATCATGTGGCGTCGCTCACCGAGCGCGCCCGCCGCTGCCTCGGTCACGCCCTCGACCGCGCCGACTCCGAGCTCACGCACACGCACGCGCGCGTGGTGGCCCTCTCCCCCGCCGCGACCCTGAAGCGGGGGTACGCGGTGCTGCAGAAGGCGGACGGGCACGCGGTCCGGGATCCGGGCGAGGTGACGGCGGACGAGGCGCTGCGCGCGCGGGTCGCCGAGGGCGAGTTCACGGTTCGAGTCGATGTCTCAGGCAGGCCCTAGGGTGGGTGGGATGACCAGCAAGGTGGATGAGGCACTCGGTTACGAGCAGGCGCGCGACGAGCTGATCGAGGTCGTGCGACGGCTGGAGGCGGGCGGTACGACGCTGGAGGAGTCCCTGGCTCTGTGGGAGCGCGGGGAGGAGCTGGCGAAGGTGTGCCGGCGCTGGCTCGAAGGGGCACGGGCGCGGCTGGACGCGGCGCTGGCGGAGGAGTCCGGGGAAGAGGGCGGCGCCGGGGGCGAGTAGCCCGGGAGACCGGCTGCGTGTACTGGACACCTGTGAAGTGGGTCACCACGCCCCGAGAATTGTTGAAGGTTGAACTTCCTTTGTCGTACGGTCGGTGATGTCAGCCGGTCCGGCGCCCCGGATCCGGACGCGCACCAACAGGAAGTCCACCTCATGTCTCTCGTGCTTGACCCCACTGCCCAGGACCTGCTTTTCCGTGAGGCCCGCACCGCCAACACCTTCACCGACGAGCCGGTGACCGACGAGCAGGTGCAGGCGATCTACGACCTGGTCAAGTACGGCCCCACCGCCTTCAACCAGACGCCGCTGCGCATCACCCTGGTCCGCTCGTCCGAAGCCCGCGAGCGCCTGGTGCAGCACATGGCCGAGGGCAACCAGCCCAAGACGGCCTCCGCCCCGCTGGTCGCGATCCTCTCCGCGGACAACGAGTTCCACGAGGAGCTGCCGACCCTCTTCCCGGCCTTCCCGCAGGCCAAGGACGCCTTCTTCGCCGAGCGCGGCGCCCGTGAGGGCTCCGCCGCGCTGAACGCCGCCCTCCAGGCCGCGTACTTCATCGTCGGCGTCCGCGCCGCCGGCCTGGCCGCCGGCCCGATGACCGGCTTCGACGCCGAGGGCGTCCGCAAGGAGTTCCTGGACGACGACCACACCCCGCTGGTCGTCGTCAACATCGGCAAGCCGGGCGAGAACGCCTCCTACCCGCGCTCCCCGCGCCTGGCGTACGAGGACGTCGTCACGACGGTCTGAGGTACGGCACAGCCTGACGAGGAAGGCCCCCGGCTCGTCCGAGCCGGGGGCCTTCCTCGTCGGCGTGACGTCACACCGTCTTCAGTGCCTTGGCCATCTCCGACAGCTGCGCGAACGACCCCGTGCCCGCCACCACCGTCGTCGAGCCCTTGGTGCCCTCGAGGACGAGGGCGTCGTAGCGGCCGCCGGTGTAGCGGGTCCAGGTCCGGCCGCCGATCTCCTCGGTGGTCTTCGTCGCTCGCGCGCCCTGGCTCGCCTCGTCGATGAACGTCGAGCGCTTCTGAGCGGACTGCTCGATCGCCACGTACTCACCGTCGGGGGCCTGGAAGCCGAGATGCCAGGCGTCGAACTCGTCGCCCCTGAAACGGACGGAGGTCGCCTTCCACTCGGCGGGCAGGCCCTCCGGTGCGGCCACCGGGTACGACGCCGCGCGTCGCGCCGAGAGGAGCTCGACGCGGTAGTCCACCCGCTTGTTCTCGGGAGGGCGATCGTCGTGCGGGATGAAGAGGTACATCACCCAGCCCGCGACCAGGATCAGGCCCAGGGAGAGGACCATGTCCCGGACCGTTTTCTGCTTGCCGTTCGAACCTGCCACGCCCCCTATCGTCGCAGGCGCCCGGTCCGCTCATCCGTGGGGTCCCCTGCTCATTTTGTCGGCCTGGAGATAGAGTCGGGCACAACACCCTCATCCGGCCGTCGTCGTATCAGAAAGGTGCGCTCCGATGACCGAGCATCATTCTCTGCCTTCCGAGCTCGATGTCCCCTCCGAGGCTCCCGACCGCAACCTCGCCCTGGAACTGGTCCGGGTGACCGAGGCCGCCGCCATGGCCGCGGGGCGCTGGGTCGGACGCGGTGACAAGAACGGCGCCGACGGCGCCGCCGTACGTGCCATGCGCACCCTCGTCTCCACCGTCTCCATGAACGGTGTCGTCGTCATCGGGGAGGGCGAGAAGGACGAGGCCCCGATGCTCTTCAACGGGGAGCAGGTCGGTGACGGCACCGGGCCCGAGTGCGACATCGCCGTCGACCCCATCGACGGCACCACGCTGACCGCCAAGGGCATGACCAACGCCATCGCCGTGCTGGCCGCCGCCGAGCGCGGCTCCATGTTCGACCCGTCCGCCGTCTTCTACATGGACAAGCTGGTCACGGGCCCCGACGCGGCCGACTTCGTCGACATCGACGCGCCGGTGTCCGTGAACATCCGCAGGGTCGCCAAGGCCAAGCGGGCCACGCCCGAGGACGTCACCGTCGTCATCCTCGACCGGCCCCGGCACGCGGGCATCATCGACGAGATCCGGGAGACCGGCGCGCGCATCAAGCTCATCTCCGACGGTGATGTCGCCGGGGCCATCCTCGCGCTGCGCGAGGGCACCGGCGTCGACCTGCTGCTGGGCATCGGCGGCACGCCGGAGGGCATCATCTCCGCCTGCGCCGTGAAGTGCCTCGGCGGGACGATCCAGGGCAAGCTGTGGCCCAAGGACGACGAGGAGCGGCAGCGGGCGATCGACGCGGGGCACGATCTGGGGCGCGTGCTGACCACGGAGGACCTGGTGACCGGGGAGAACGTGTTCTTCGTGGCTACCGGGATCACCGACGGCGAGCTGCTGCGGGGGGTGCGGTATCGGTCGGAGACGGCGACCACCGACTCGATCGTGATGCGGTCGCGTTCGGGGACGGTGCGGAGGATCGATTCCGAGCACCGGCTCAGCAAGCTGCGGGCGTACAGCGCGATTGATTTCGATCGGGCGAAGTAGTCCTCGCAGGAGGATGCGCGGCTCGGGTCGTGGGCGACTGCGGGTAGTGGGGGCTGTTCGCGCAGTTCCCCGCGCCCCTGGGTACGCTCCCGCCCCGTCCGCCACAGAAGAACCCAAAGATGGGGCGCCCCCGGTGCGGAGGGGGCGCCCCTTCTGGCGTGTGCGGCTAACCCGCTGCGGCTATGCGATCCGCCGACCTCGCCGTCTTCTTCAGTTCGAGGTCGCGGCGTCGGCGGCGGGCGAGGACGACTCGGCGTTCGGCGGCGGTGAGGCCGCCCCAGACGCCGTAGGGCTCGGGCTGGAGCAGGGCGTGCTCGCGACACTCGACCATCACCGGACACCGGGCACAGACCCGCTTGGCGGCCTCCTCGCGGGAGAGGCGGGCGGCGGTGGGCTCCTTGGAGGGGGCGAAGAAGAGGCCGGCCTCGTCGCGCCGGCACACCGCCTCGGTGTGCCAGGGTGCGTCCTGGTCCCTTTCTCGCGCTGGCACCCGCTGGGCCGGAACAGCGGCTACCTGCAGGGACGAATGCGGCGGTTGCAGCACGGTCTACTCCTGACGACGGCTTCGCGAGCGAGAGACGATGCAGCAAGCCCTACCCGCTGTGCGCGCGCCTATGCACTGAGTTCCCAACCGCGGAGCGTCACCGGCCCAGGTGCTTGTGCACACTCCTGTCGACCTTGCGATGGACCTTGTCGAGGATGTCCGCGACGAGCCTGCCCCGCTTCGGCCTGCCCTCGATGTTGCCCAGCACGGCCCAGCCCTCGAGATAGACGACCGGGGCGTCCGGCTCGCTCGCGTCGAGCGTGTCGACCTCGAAGTTGCCCAGGACACCGCCGCCGGTGCCGCGCAGTGACACGTTCTCCGGTACGCGCACCTCGACGTTGCCGAAGACCGAGATCGCCTTGATCACGACCTGCTGGTACTCGAAGAGCGCCTCACTGAGGTCGATCTCGACGCTGCCGAAGATCGCGTACGCGTGGATACGGCGGCCCGCGCGCCAGCGGCCCTTGCGCGTCGCGCTGCTGAAGACGGCCACCACGCTGTCGTCCGGGTCGACCGGTATCGCACCGGCCGAGGGGCGGTGGGGTGCGGTGGCGGAGGCCGGAGGCGTCCGGTGGGCGGCGGGCAGGTCCCGTATGAACCCCTCCAGCTCACCGACCGTCTTGGCGGCCAGTACACCCTCGACGCGCTCGGCGTGCTCCTCCGCGTTCAGCCGGCCCTCGGCGAGGGCGTCCCGCAGGATGTCGGCGATGCGGTCACGGTCGGCGTCCGACGCGCGCAGCTCCGAGGGGCGCACCGCCGTGTCCTGCTGCTGGGCTTGCTTCTGAAGGTCCACGCCGGCAGCGTACCGAAACGCGATAGATCGCGACTACCCCTCGCGCCGTCCTACTGAGGACAACCTCACAAGCTCGCCGCCCCGCGCAGGTTCTACGCTGGTGGGCGCCCGCCAACGGAGGCGGGCACCGTCTGCCGAGTGAGGAATGGGCTGAGATGCCTGAGTTCGCGTACACCGATCTGCTCCCCATGGGAGAGGACACCACCCCCTACCGGCTGGTGACCTCCGAGGGTGTCTCCACCTTCGAGGCCGACGGGCGGACCTTCCTCAAGGTGGAGCCGGAGGCGCTGCGCAAGCTCGCCGCCGAGGCCATCCACGACATCCAGCACTACCTGCGGCCGGCCCACCTGGCCCAGCTGCGGCGGATCATCGACGACCCGGAGGCGTCCGGCAACGACAAGTTCGTCGCGCTGGACCTGCTGAAGAACGCGAACATCGCGGCCGCGGGCGTGCTCCCGATGTGCCAGGACACCGGCACGGCGATCGTGATGGGCAAGCGCGGCCAGAACGTGCTGACCGAGGGCGGCGACGAGGAAGCCCTCAGCCACGGCATCTACGACGCCTACCTGAACCTCAACCTGCGGTACTCCCAGATGGCTCCGCTCACCATGTGGGAGGAGAAGAACACCGGCTCCAACCTCCCGGCGCAGATCGAGCTGTACGCCACCGACGGCGGCGCGTACAAGTTCCTGTTCATGGCGAAGGGCGGCGGCTCCGCCAACAAGTCGTTCCTCTACCAGGAGACGAAGGCCGTCCTGAACGAGGCCTCCATGATGAAGTTCCTTGAGGAGAAGATCCGTTCGCTCGGTACGGCCGCCTGCCCGCCGTACCACCTGGCGATCGTCGTCGGCGGTACGAGCGCCGAGTACGCGCTGAAGACCGCGAAGTACGCCTCCGCGCACTACCTGGACGAGATCCCGGCCGAGGGTTCGCCGCTCGGGCACGGCTTCCGGGACAAGGAGCTGGAGGAGAAGGTCTTCGAGCTGACGCAGAAGATCGGGATCGGCGCGCAGTTCGGCGGCAAGTACTTCTGCCACGACGTGCGGGTCGTACGCCTCCCCCGCCACGGCGCGTCCTGCCCGGTCGCGATCGCCGTCTCCTGCTCCGCCGACCGCCAGGCCGTCGCGAAGATCACCGCCGAGGGCGTCTTCCTGGAGCAGCTGGAGACGGACCCGGCGCGTTTCCTGCCGGAGACCACCGACGAGCACCTCGACGAGGCCGGCGACGTCGTGAAGATCGACCTGAACCAGCCGATGGACGACATCCTCGCCGAGCTGACCAAGTACCCGGTGAAGACCCGTCTGTCGCTGACCGGTCCGCTGGTCGTGGCCCGTGACATCGCGCACGCCAAGATCAAGGAGCGCCTCGACGCGGGCGAGGAGATGCCGCAGTACCTGAAGGACCACCCGGTGTACTACGCCGGTCCGGCCAAGACCCCCGAGGGCTACGCGTCGGGCTCGTTCGGTCCGACGACGGCCGGCCGCATGGACTCCTACGTCGAGCAGTTCCAGGCGGCGGGCGGCTCCAAGGTGATGCTGGCCAAGGGCAACCGCTCGCAGCAGGTCACGGACGCCTGTGGCACGCACGGCGGTTTCTACCTCGGTTCCATCGGCGGCCCGGCGGCCCGCCTCGCCCAGGACTGCATCAAGAAGGTCGAGGTCGTCGAGTACGAGGAGCTCGGCATGGAGGCCGTCTGGAAGATCGAGGTCGAGGACTTCCCGGCGTTCATCGTCGTCGACGACAAGGGCAACGACTTCTTCAAGGACCCGGCACCGGCCCCGACGTTCACGTCGATCCCGGTACGGGGCCCCGGACTCGCCTAGTCGCATCCCGTGGTCCCCGTCCCGTGACGATTCGCCTCCGCGGGGAACAGTGATCGCATCGCGAGTGCTGTGAGACGTGGAGGTGATCGTCGATGACCGACGAGCAGGACAAGGCGGCCGAGTACCGCATCGAGCACGACTCCATGGGCGAGGTCCGCGTCCCCGCGCACGCCAAGTGGCGGGCGCAGACGCAGCGCGCCGTCGAGAACTTCCCCGTGTCGGGGCAGCGTCTCGAGCGGGCCCACATCGAGGCCCTGGCCCGGATCAAGGCCGCCGCCGCGAAGGTGAACGCGCGGCTCGGCGTGCTCGACAAGGACGTGGCCGAGGCGATCCAGGACGCGGCCGCCGAGGTGGCCGAGGGGAAGTGGGACGAGCACTTCCCCGTGGACGTGTTCCAGACGGGGTCGGGGACCTCGTCGAACATGAACACCAACGAGGTCCTCGCGACGCTGGCGAGCGAGCGGCTGGGCCGGGGCGTGCACCCCAACGACCACGTGAACGCCTCGCAGTCCTCCAACGACGTCTTCCCGTCGTCGATCCACATCGCCGCCACCGCCGCCGTCGAGCGCGACCTCGTCCCGGCGTTGGACCGGCTGGCCAATGCCCTGGAGCGCAAGGCCGCGGAGTTCGCCGACGTGGTGAAGTCCGGGCGCACCCACCTCATGGACGCCACCCCGGTGACCCTGGGTCAGGAGTTCGGCGGCTACGCGGCCCAGGTGCGCCACGGCATCGAGCGGCTCCAGGCGTCCCTCCCCCGGCTCGCCGAGCTGCCCCTGGGCGGTACGGCGGTCGGTACGGGCATCAACACGCCCCCCGGCTTCTCCGCCGCCGTCATCGAGGAGGTCGCCCGCACCACGGGCCTGCCGCTCACCGAGGCGCGCAACCATTTCGAGGCGCAGGGCGCCCGGGACGGCATCGTGGAGACCAGCGGGCAGCTGCGGACGATCGCGGTCGGCCTGACGAAGGTCGCCAACGACCTGCGCTGGATGTCCTCGGGCCCCCGCACCGGCCTCGCCGAGATCAACCTCCCCGACCTCCAGCCGGGATCCTCGATCATGCCGGGCAAGGTCAACCCCGTCATCCCCGAGGCCGTGCTCATGGTGTGCGCGCAGGTCGTCGGCAACGACGCGACCGTGGCCACCGCCGGAGCCGCCGGCAACTTCGAGCTCAACGTCATGCTCCCGGTGATCGCCAAGAACGTGCTGGAGTCGATCCGGCTGCTCGCCAACGTCTCCCGGCTGCTGGCCGACCGCACCGTCGCCGGCGTCACCGCCAACCGCGAGCGGGCCCGCGAGTACGCCGAGTCGTCGCCGTCCGTCGTCACCCCGCTCAACAAGTACATCGGGTACGAGGAGGCCGCGAAGGTCGCCAAGAAGGCGCTCGCCGAGCAGAAGACGATCCGTCAGGTGGTCCAGGAGAGCGGGTACGTCGAGCGCGGCGACCTCACGCCGGAACAGCTCGACGAGGCGTTGGATGTCCTGCGGATGACGCACCCGTGACGATTCGCGCACTCCGCACGCCCCGGCGTGAACCGTGACACGCACCGCAGCGTCATATGGCCATGGCACCTAAGATCTGTGCATGGCAGACGGCGGAACGGTGAGACGAGTGGAAGCGGTTCCTGCGGGCCACTGGGTGCCCGGGAGTCAGATCCTGTGGCGCTACCGGGAGAACGCCGGTGCGGCGTTCCACATCGCGCGTCCCGTGACCGTCGTCCGTGACGACGACGAACTGCTCGCCGTGTGGCTGGCGCCGGGGACGGAGTGTGTCAAGCCCGTGCTCGCCGACGGCACGTCCGTGCACCTCGAACCGCTGGAGTCGCGGTACACCAAGCCGCGCACGGTGCAGCGCGACCGGTGGTTCGGCACCGGTGTGCTGAAGCTGGCGCGGCCGGGCGAGCCGTGGTCGGTGTGGCTGTTCTGGGAGCCGGGCTGGCAGTTCAAGAACTGGTACGTGAACCTCGAGGAACCGCTCACCCGTTGGTCGGGCGGGGTCGACTCCGAGGACCATTTCCTGGACATCTCCGTGCACCCGGACCGTTCCTGGCACTGGCGCGACGAGGACGAGTTCGCGCAGGCCCAGCGGGACGGGCTGGTGGACGACGAGCTCGCCGAGCGGGTGCGGGAGGCGGGTCGGGCGGCGGTCGAGGTGATCCGTGCCTGGGGGCCGCCGTTCTCGGAAGGCTGGCAGCACTGGCGCCCGGATCCGTCCTGGGACGTACCGTTGCTTCCGGAGGACTGGGACCGTACGCCCGCGCATGTGTCCTCATGAGACCCTTGATGCGCCCCGGGGCAACAAACGTAGGATCGTCCTCCGCAAGGGCGCACAGCGGTAACTCCCGGAGCGAGCGCCGAGTCTGACCTGATGTCACCGAGGGGCGGCAGGACGTGAGCGACGGGTACGAGGGCAACACCGGTACGGGCTGCGCCCGGTTCACCGGTGGCACGGGAACAACCTCTGACCACGTGGGAATTCCGTTCCTGGGGCATGTATTCCGGGTATCGGGATTTCTGCGGGACCACCTGCACGCACGGCGCGCAGCCCCGGACGGATGGATTCGACACGCGTGACGGAGCACCCCATCTCCTACGAACGCCCCGAGGCGGGCGTCGACCCCACGGACCCCCGCGGGGCGCTCCTGCACACCTCCACGCCGGCGCGAACGCCCGGCGCATCCGCATTACCACCACAGAGCGCGCAGGGCGCACAGGGCGTACAGACCCGTGCCGGTGAGCCCTCCGGTACGACGACGCCGTGCGGCAAGGACGCGGAGGCGGACCCGTCCGGCACCGGAACCGGCACCGAGCACTCCCAGCCCGCGGCCGTCGCCGAGACCGACACCCACCGGCCGCGCCCCGCTCCCGAGAGCATCCCGGGCCAGCCGGACGGCGCCGAGCAGGCGCTCCCGGGCGGGGAGCCGCGCCAGGACCCCGCGGAACAGAACGACCAGGACGGACAGACCGGCCAGGACGGACGGGACGGACTGAACAGCCAGGAGAGGCAGATCGGCCAGGTCAGTCCGGACGGGCTGGACGGGCTGGAGCGGCGCACCGGGCAGGGGCTGCCGCTCGGTGGGCCCACGCCGATGCGCCGGGATGGGGACCGGCTGCGCTTCGTCGGGGCCGCGACCCGGCGCATCGCCCGTGGCATCGACCTGGACGAGATCGTGATGGGGCTGTGCCGGGCCACCGTGCCCACCTTCTCCGACGCGATCCTCGTCTATCTGCGCGACCCGCTGCCGGTCGGCGACGAACGGCCGACGGGCCCCCTCCTGCTGCGGCTGCGCCGCACCGACCGCATCCCGGCCGAACGGGACACCGAACTCGGCTTCGCGCTGCCCGCACCGCAGCCGGAGCCGTCCGACCTGTCGGCCGTCACCGCCGAACTGTGCGAGGTGCGCAACGGCGGGGCGCTCGCCGAGGTGCTGCGCGGGGTGCGCCCGGTCTTCGCCGACTCCCCGGGCGCCGTTGACGCCCTGCCCGAACTCCTGGGCGACAGCCGGGACTTCGTCGTACCCGAAGGCCAGCGCGCGATCCTCGCGCCGCTGCGCGGCCGACGCCGGGTCATCGGTGCCGCGGTCTTTTTGCGCCGTCCGGAGCGCATGGCCTTCGAGGCGGACGATCTGCTGGTCGCCGCCCAGCTCGCCACGCACAGCGCGCTCGGCATCGACAAGGCGGTGCTGTACGGCCGTGAGGCGTACATCGCCGACGAGCTCCAGCGCACCATGCTGCCGGAGACCCTGCCCCGGCCGACGGGCGTACGGCTGGCGTCCCGTTATCTGCCGGCCGCCGAGACCGCGCGCGTGGGCGGTGACTGGTACGACGCGATCCCGTTGCCGGGCAGCCGGGTGGCTCTGGTGGTCGGCGACGTCATGGGCCACTCCATGACCTCCGCCGCGATCATGGGCCAGCTGCGCACCACCGCGCAGACCCTCGCCGGGCTCGACCTGCCGCCGCAGGAGGTGCTGCACCACCTCGACGAGCAGGCCCAGCGCCTGGGCACCGACCGCATGGCCACCTGCCTCTACGCCGTCTACGACCCCGTCTCGCACCGCATCACCATCGCCAACGCCGGCCATCCCCCGCCCGTCCTGCTGCACCTGGGCGGCCGGGCCGAGGTGCTGCGGGTGCCGCCGGGCGCGCCGATCGGGGTGGGCGGTGTCGACTTCGAGGCGGTGGAACTGGACGCGCCCGCCGGAGCGACGCTGCTGCTGTACACGGACGGGCTCGTGGAGTCGCGGCTGCGCGACGTGTGGACCGGCATAGAGCAGCTGCGCGAGAAGCTCGCCGCGACCGCGCAGCTGACCGGGCCGGACCATCCGCCGCCCCTGGAGGCCCTGTGCGACGAGGTGCTCGACATGCTCGGTCCCGGTGACCGGGACGACGACATCGCGCTGCTGGCCGCGCGGTTCGACGGGATCGCGCCGAGTGATGTGGCGTACTGGTTCCTGGAGCCGGAGGAGATGGCACCCGGCCGTGCCCGGCGGTTGGCGCGGCGGGCGTTGTCGCGGTGGGGGCTCGAGGAGATGAGTGACTCGGTCGAGTTGCTGGTCAGTGAGGTCGTGACCAACGCGGTGCGGTACGCCTCGCGGCCGATCACGCTGCGGTTGCTGCGGACGGATGTGCTGCGGTGCGAGGTCGGCGACGACGTGCCGCAGTTGCCGCGGCTCAGGCAGGCTCGGGCCACCGACGAGGGTGGGCGTGGGCTGTATCTGGTGAATCGGTTGGCCAGGCGGTGGGGGGCCACTCGGCTGAGTACGGGGAAGGTCGTGTGGTTCGAGCTCAACAGAGGATGAGCAACGCCAAGGGCGCCCGGTGATGTCACCGGGCGCCCTTTCTCATGTCCTTGAGGTCACTGTTGCTCTCTGTCCTGTGGGTCCAGAGGGTCCTCCGGGCCCGACGGGGTGGGCGGGGAGGGGCTTGCCGGAGGGGACACCGGCGGGGACAGGGACGGCTTCGGTGACGACTGGGACGGGGACGGGGACGAGGAGGACCGGGACGGCGAGGGGGACGGCGACGACGGAGTCGACGAGGGCGTCTCGGACGGACTGGGCGACGCCGACGGGCTCGGCGACTTGGACGGCTGCTGGACCGCCGCGCCCTGCTTGGTCTCCAGGTCGAACTTGGTGACCTTGGTCTGGACGCCGAAGGTGTACTGCGCCCAGATCTCGGCCGGGTAGCCGCCACCGTTGATGCGACCGGGGGGCGGCGTGATGAGGCCGGTGGCGCCGGTCAGGGTGACCTGGGCGTGCGGGGGCTTGGCGTTCTCGCCGAAGAGGCCGACGGAGGTGACCAGGGTCGGGGTGAAGCCCGTGAACCACGCCGACTTGTTGTTGTCGGACGTACCGGTCTTGCCGGCGACCTTCTGGCCGTCGCGCTCGGGATTGTCGCGGACCGACAGCTTGGCCGTACCGTCGTCGACCACGCCCGTGAGCACCGAGGTGACCGAGTCCGCGGCCTCCCGGCTGATGACCTGCTCCCCGATCGGTTTGGGCTGGGTGAGCGTGTGGGTGCTGCTCTCGACCGACTTGATGAGGGCCGGGGTGACCTTCCTGCCGTGGTTGTCGAGGGTCGCGTAGACGCCGGCCATCTCCAGAGGGCTCGCGCCCATGGTGCCGAGGGTCTGCGCCGGCACCGCCTTCAGGCCGTCGGTGTCCATGCCGAGGTCCTTGGCGACCTTGAGCACGTTGTCCATGCCGACGTCGACGCCCAGCTGCGCGAAGACGGAGTTGACGGACTTGTTCATCGCCGTCTGCACGGTGACGGGGCCGTAGTCCTGGTCGTCCTCGTTCTCCGGGGCGAAGCCGATGTCGCTGCCCTCGACGGGCCGCTTGCTGGTGCCGTCGTAGATGGTGTTCGCCGTGATCGGGTCGCCGTCCTGCGTCTTGGCGTCCTCGTCGAAGGCCGCGGCGAGGATCACCGGCTTGAAGGTGGACGCGGGCTGGTAGTCCCGGCGGGTGGCGTTGTTCGTGTAGTGCTTCAGGTAGTCCTGGCCGCCGTACATCGCCACGACCGCGCCCGTCTTCGGGTCGACCGAAACGGCGCCGGGCTGGACGTTCCCGTCCACCTTGCGCTTCTTGGGGTCGAGCTTGCTGGTGAGCTGCTGCTTGACGGACTCCTCCAGCGCCGCCTGCTTCTTCTTGTCGATGTTGAGCGTGATCGTCCAGCCGCCGGCGTTGACCAGGGCCTCGGCCTGCTTGGTGTTCTCGGCGACGCCCTGGTCGATGAGCTGCTTCTCCAGGGTGTTGTTGGCCGCGTTCACCAGGTAGCCGATCTGGCCCTTCATGCCGGGCGAGGGCTTGGGCTCCTTGGGCTTCGGGAACTTCATGGACTGGCGCTCGGTCTTGTCGAGCCAGCCCTGCTCGACCATGTTGTTCAGGACGTAGTTCCAGCGCTCGGTGACCAGCCGCTTGCCGACCGGGCCGGCGGCCTGCCAGTCGTACTGGCTGGGGGCCTGGAGCAGCGCGGCGAGGTAGGCGCCCTGCTGGACGGAGAGCCGGTCGGCGTCGACGCCGTAGTAGGCCTGGGCGGCGGCCTGGATGCCGTAGGCGCCGCGGCCGTAGTAGCTGGTGTTGATGTAGCCGGCGAGGATGTAGTCCTTGGACTTCTCCTGGTCCAGCTTCAGCGAGATGACCAGTTCCTTCAGCTTGCGCGTGACGGTTTGTTCCTGCGTCAGGTAGTAGTTCTTGACGTACTGCTGGGTGATGGTCGAACCACCCTGGGCGCCCTTGCCGGAGACGGTGTTGAGCAGGCCGCGGGCGGTGCCCCTGAAGTCGACGCCGTGGTCCTTGTAGAAGGTCTTGTTCTCGGCGGCGACGAAGGTGCGCTGGACGGGCTTGGGGATCTCTGCGAGGTCGACGACCTCACGGTTGACGTCGCCGTCGCGGGTCAGGAGCGCGCCGTCGCTGTACTTGTAGACGTTGCTCTGGAGCTTTGCCTGGGCGTTCGCCGGGGGGATCGGTGTCGTCAGGTACAGGACGATGAAGCCGCCGATGCCGAGCAGGCAGACACCGAGGAACGTGCCGAGGACCTTCTTCCAGGTGAACAGCCGCCGTATTCGGCCCTTCTGCCCGGCGTTCTTCGCCGCGCCCCTGCCGGCGCGTCTCGAGGTGCCGCTCTCGGCGCTCCTCGTCGTGCCGCTCTCGGCGCTCCTCGTGGTGCTCTGCTCCGCGCCCGCGGCCCGCGACGAGCGGCGGTTCTTGGGCGCCGCGCGGCGGCCACCGCGCTGTCGCGCTCTTCTCTCTTCCGCTCGTCCCATGAGTCCGCTCTGCTCCGATTCGTTCATGTGTGCTCATGTGTCACACAGGTTCGCCCGTCAGGTCAGCTCAGAAAGCTAACACCAGGAGATGTGACAAAGGTCCGTCGATCATGTGTTTTGCGGGCGTGACAATCAGCACCCCACCCAGAGGAACCGACGGCTGAGGACGACGGAGGGTTGCTCCAGCCGTTAATGTGATATCACTTAGATAGAGCCAAGCTAGTGAACGAAACGGGGGACACCATGTCGACTCACCCATCCGACGCGCCCGACGCACCCGAGATGCCCGCCCCGCGCGTGCGGGAGTTCACCGCGCACAGCATCGGCGGCGGACTCGCCCTGCTCCTGGGCCTGCTCGGACTGGCGGCCGGGGCGGGGATGATCGTCACCGCCACGGCGGTGACCGCGACCGGCGCCAAGGCGGTGCTGATCATCCTCGGCATCCTGGTCGCCCTCGCCGCCTTCATAGCCATGTGCGGCCTCAACACCGTGGCGCCGGGCGAGGCCCGGGTGGTGCAGCTCTTCGGGCGCTACCGGGGGACGATCCGCGAGGACGGGCTGCGCTGGGTGAACCCGCTCACCTCGCGCACGAAGATCTCCACCCGCGTCCGCAACCACGAAACCGCCGTCCTGAAGGTCAACGACGCCTACGGCAACCCGATCGAGCTCGCCGCGGTCGTGGTGTGGAAGGTCGAGGACACCGCGCAGGCCACCTTCGAGGTGGACGACTTCCTGGAGTTCGTCTCCACCCAGACCGAAGCGGCCGTACGGCACATCGCCATCGAGTACCCCTACGACGCCCATGACGAGGGCGGGCTCTCGCTGCGCGGCAACGCCGAGGAGATCACCGAGAAGCTCGCCGTCGAACTGCACGCGCGCGTGGAGGCCGCCGGGGTACAGATCATCGAGTCCCGCTTCACCCACCTCGCGTACGCCCCGGAGATCGCCTCGGCGATGCTCCAGCGCCAGCAGGCCGGAGCGGTGGTCGCGGCCCGTCGGCAGATCGTGGACGGGGCGGTCGGCATGGTCGAGGCCGCGCTGGCCCGCATCGCCGAGCAGGACATCGTGGAACTGGACGAGGAGAGGAAGGCCGCGATGGTGTCCAACCTGATGGTGGTGTTGTGCGGGGACCGGGCGCCGCAGCCCGTACTGAACACCGGGACGCTCTACCAGTGACGGCACCTTCCGAGGGCACGGGCCCTCAGCGGCGGCCGCAGCAGCGCAAGCAGGTGCTGCTGCGGCTGGACCCGCTGGTGTACGAGGCACTGGCCCGGTGGGCCGGGGACGATCTGCGCTCGGCGAACGCGCAGATCGAGTTCCTGTTGCGCAAGGCCCTCAAGGAGGCCGGGCGCCTGCCGGGCGGCACCGGTCCCCTGCCCCGGCGGGGGCGGCCACCGAGCGACGACGGTGGCGTGTAGCAGAACCGTGACAATCGGCCTCCACCTGCACGGTCGTACACCACGCCACGCACTGCACACTCCGCGTATACACACCGGGTATACACCGTGTGTACTGTGCTCCTCATGTCCATCGGTCACACCCTTCTAGGGATCCTGGAAGCCGGGCCCCGCCACGGTTACGACCTCAAGCGGGCCTTCGACGACAAGTTCGGTCACGACCGGCCGCTGCACTACGGCCAGGTCTACTCGACGATGTCGCGGCTGCTGAAGAACGGGCTCGTCGAGGTCGACGGGATCGAGGCG
>NZ_JOJE01000025.1 GCF_000720255.1 Streptomyces griseus subsp. griseus
GATGGTACTGCAGGGGGGACCCTGTGGGAGAGTAGGACGCCGCCGAACAATTTTTGGGAAAACCCCCGCACCTCACGGTGCGGGGGTTTTCTGCGTTTAACGGGCATGGCGGTGGCGCTATATCGGGTGAGGGGGTCGTAGCCGGGTACTACGGTGGCTGTCATGAGCACCGTGAGCGCGCAGGGGCATGTCGTCCGTTCCGTACGGGCCGAGGAGTGGGCGGCCGTGAAGGAGTTGCGGTTGCTCGCGCTGCGGGATCCTGTGGCGCCGATCGCCTATCTGGACACGTACGAGGAGGCCGCGGCGCGGCCGGACTCCTTCTGGCGGGATCGGGCTGCCGGGAGTGGTGGGGAGGCGGTCGGTGCGAGGCAGTTCGTCGCGGAGGGGGCGGACGGGGCGTGGGCCGGGACGCTGACCGTGCTGATGGAGGAGCCGGGGACCACCGACTGGGCCGGGTTCCCGGTCGAGCGGCGGCAGGGGCATGTCGTGGGGGTGTACGTGCGGCCCGAGCACCGCGGGAGCGGGCTGACGGAGGCGCTGTTCACCGCGGGGGTGGAATGGGCTTGGGAGCGTGGGGCGCAGCGGGTGCGGCTCATCGTGCACGAGGACAATGGGCGGGCTCAGGGCTTCTACCGCAAGGCGGGATTCGTGCCGAGCGGGGTCGTGGTGCCGCTGGCGGACGGGGACGAGGAGTGCGAGTTGGAGTTCGTGCTGGAGAGGGCCTGACGGCTCCGCCGGTCGAAGGGCTCGGCGGCTACACCGGGAGTTCGTCGTGTGGCCAGCGGGCGCGGCCCTGTTCGCGGGACCGGAGCAGGGCCAGGGCCGGGAGACCCCGGTCCGCCCCGGTGGCCAGCAGCTCCGGGAGCTGGGGAAGTGGAGCCACGGCGGCGACGTCGTCCAGGACGAGGGTCAGTGGTGGGTCGAGGCGACCGGAGGATGACCGTTCGGCCATGCGCCGGCCGCGCTCGACCACGCTGGAGACGAGGGCCGTGAGGAGCGGCATCGCGCCGGGGTTCGTCCTCGGGTCCTCGATGGATTCACCGACCACATAAAGCGTGCCCCCTTCGTGCTGGAAGGAATCCAGTGAGAGGGCGTCAGTTCTGTTGGGGGTACAGGCTTCCCGGATGTTCACCGTGGACAGGGCGGACAGTGCGCGGGCCGTCAACTCGTGCGCCATGTCCCGGCGTTCGGGGTGGGCGGTGAGTGCCGCTTCGAGTTCGCCGGCCGCGCCGGGGGCGGCCTTGGGGTTGGTCCGCAGGGTGCGTACGGCGTCCTGGATCTGGGTGCCTTGGGACCAGCGGTGCACGTGGCGGATGGTGCGGCCGTCGATGGCGGCGGCGTGGAGGTAGCTGCGGAGGAGCAGCTCGGCGGTGTCGCTGACGGCCTGGTCGAGGCGGGCGGTGGGGCGGACGGGGGTCAGCAGCGCCGCTGCTCGCTGTACGGCCGTGTGCTTGTCCTCGCAGCCCGTGGTGGGGGACCAGTGGAGGCGGGCCGGGGTGTCGCAGAGGTGGGTGGGGTCGTAGAGGAGGACGGGGCCCAGTTTGCTGCGGGCGTCCTTGGTGTCCTGCCAGAGGGCGGGGTTCGAGGTGACGACGAGGGCGGGGCCTGCCGCGTCGCGTACGGCCCGGGCTGCGGTGGTGTAGCGGCTTTCCCTCGGGGCTACGAGGATTTTTTCCCACCCATCCACCCGTTCGGTCAGCTGAGAGGTGAACGGCTGTGGCTCGGGCGTGGGGTCCGGTGTCGGTCTGGGGGACGGGACCTCGTGCTGGCCGGGGGTCGGTACGTCGTGGTGGCCGGGTGTTGGTACGTCGTGCTGGACCGTCGGCGGTGTGGGGTGGGTCGGGCGGGCCGGGGTCTCCGGAGGGGGCGTCGCGCCCGTTGGCCGTTCGGCGGCCGTTGCCCGGTCCGCGCGTTGTCTCGCCCTTACCGCGCGCCAGCGGGCCAGGGTGCCCATGGTGAAGATGGTGAGGACGACCAGCACCATGAGCTGGCCGATGAGGAGGCCCCAGAAGAGGCCGTAGCCGGAGAGTTGGGTGGGTGGGGCGTCGGGCCAGGCGCCGGTGATGTCGTGGGGGCGGCCGATGAGGTGGCGCATGGCCAGGGGCGTTCGGGTGAAGGTGACGCCGGCCGGCCAGGAGCCGTGGGTGAAGATGCCTGCCAGGCCCGTGGCCGTCCACACCAGCAGGGTCATGCCGAGGAGGAATCCGAGTATGCCCATCAGCAGGCCGTCGGGGATGCCTCCCTGCTGCTGCCGGTCGTCTCGTCTCATCTCATGCCACCGTCGACTCGGACGACCCGTCCAGGTCGCCGATGTGCTGTTCCATGAAGGCCGCCGCCCGTTCCTCCGCCTCCCGCTCGGCCGCTTGGAGGGCGTCCTCGGCGCTGAGGTCGGCGGAGGACTGGGTCATCGCGCGGTCGGTGAAGACCAGGGGGCGTTCCGTCTCGGTGACCAGGTGTTTGACCACCTGGACGTTGCCGTTGACGTCCCAGACGGCGATGCCGGGAGTGAGGGTGGGGATGATCTCCACCGCCCAGCGGGGCAAGCCCAGGACCCGGCCCGTCGCCCTCGCCTCGTCGGCCTTCTGGGCGTAGATCGTCCGGGTGGACGCCATCTTGAGGATCGCGGCCGCCTCCTTCGCCGCCGCTCCGTCCACGACGTCCGACAGGTGGTGGACGACCGCGACGAAGGACAGTCCGAGCCGGCGGCCGAACTTCAGCAGGCGCTGGAACAGCTGGGCCACGAAGGGGCTGTTGATGATGTGCCAGGCCTCCTCGACCAGGAAGATGCGCTTCTTCCGGTCGGGGCGGATCCAGGTGTGCTCCAGCCACACGCCGACGATGGCCATGAGGATGGGCATGGCGATGGAGTTGCGGTCGATGTGGGACAGGTCGAAGACGATCAGCGGGGCGTCCAGGTCGATGCCGACCGTCGTCGGGCCGTCGAACATGCCCCGCAGGTCACCGTCGACGAGGCGGTCGAGGACCAGTGCCACGTCCAGACCCCACGCCCGTACGTCGTCTGTGGCGACGTTCATGGCCTCGGCCGACTCGGGCTCGGGGTGCCGTAGCTGCTCGACGATGTCGGAGAGGACCGGCTGGCGTTCGACGATCGTCTCGTTGACGTAGGCGTGGGCGACCTTGAGGGCGAAGCCCGAGCGTTCGTCCAGGCCGTGGCCCATCGCGACCTCGATGATGGTCCGGAGCAGCGCCAGCTGGCCCGTCGTGGTGATCGCCGGGTCCAGGGGGTTGAGGCGGATGCCCTGGTCCAGGGCCGCCATCGGGTCGAGCCGGATGGGGGTTATCCCCAGCTCCTGCGCGATGAGGTTCCACTCGCCGGCGCCGTCCTCGCCCTGGGCGTCCAGGACGACGACCTGGCGGTCGCGGAAGCGCAGTTGCCGTAGGACGTAGGTCTTCTCCAGGGCCGACTTGCCGTTGCCGGACTCGCCCAGGACCAGCCAGTGGGGGGCCGGGAGTTGCTGGCCGTAGAGCTGGAAGGGGTCGTAGATGTAGCCCTTGCCGGAGTAGACCTCGCGGCCGATGATCACGCCGGAGTCGCCGAGGCCGGGGGCGGCGGTGGGGAGGTAGACGGCCTGGGCCTGGCCCGTGGAGGTGCGCACCGGGAGGCGGGTCGTCTCGACCTTCCCGAAGAGGAAGGACGTGAAGGCGTCGGTCAGGACGGACAGCGGGTCCCGCATGGAAAGCCCTACCTTCGGATGCCGGTGGCGAACGGGAGGGTGTTCACGAAGGCGCGGTGGTGCTCGCGGTCGCACCACTCCAGCTTGAGGTACGACTTGCCGGCCGAGGCCCTTATGGTCCGCTTGTCGCGGGCCAGCGCCTCGGGGGAGCGGGAGGACACGGTGATGTAGCCGACCAGGTTGACGCCCGCGGCCCCGCTGGCGAGGTCCTCGCCGCGCTGGTCGAGACGGTTGTGGGCGGCGATGTCGCGGGGGTCGACGGTGCGGTTCATCTTGGCGGCTCGGGAGGCCTCGGCCTCGTCGTTGGTCTTCTCGGTCAGCATGCGTTCGATGGCTACCTCGGTGGGCTCGAGATCCATCGTCACGGCGACCGTTCGGATGACGTCCGGGGTGTGGACCAGGAGCGGAGCGAGGAAGTTCACCCCTACGGGTGTCATCGGCCATTCCTTCACCCAGGCGGTGGCGTGGCACCAGGGCTGACGCGTGGACGATTCGCGGGTCTTGGCCTGGAGGAAGGTGGGTTCCACGGCGTCGAGCTCGGCCGGCCAGGCGTTGCGCTTGGTCATCGCCTGGATGTGGTCGATGGGGTGGTCCGGGTCGTACATCGAGTGGATCAGGGACGCGAGCCGGCCCTGGCCCAGCGGCTGGCGGACCCGGATGTCGGCCTCCTGGAGGCGCGAGCAGATGTCGGTGAGCTCGCGGGCCATGACGACGGCGAGACCGGCGTCCCGGTCCAGCTTGCGGCCGTTCTGGGGCCGTGCCGCGCGGGCCATGGCGTGTGCCTCGGCGGCGAGCTCGCGGGTGTAGTGCATGCAGGCGACGAGGTAGGCGCGGTGCTGCTCGCTGCTCGTCGACACCATCGACTGCAACTGGTCGTACGACTGCTGCAGCCACGGCAGCGCCTTGTCGTCACCGCGCTGGGCGACGTCCTTGGCGTGTGCGTCGGGGTCGGCGGGGAGGGTGCGGGCGAGCATCTGCAGGCGGGTGACGAAGCCGTCGCCGTTGGCCACGTGCTTGAGCAGCGTGCCGAAGCGGTCGACGAGGGCCTCCTGGTCCTCGCTGTCGCGCAGGCCGACGCCGGGGCCCTCGATCTCGATGGCAGCGGTGACCGTACGGCGGTCGGCATGCAGCAGGACGGCGATCTCGTCGGGGCCGAAGGGTGCGGCCAGCCAGTTGATGCGGCCGATGCCGGGGGGCGGGCCGACCTCGATCTCGCGGCCGTCGAGGTGGGTGCCGGCCTCCATGGCGGAGGAGCGGTACGTGGTGCCCTGCTTGAGCGTGCGCTTGTAGCTGCGGTTGATCTCGAACCACTTGTAGAACGTGCGGTGCTTGTACGGCACGTACACCGCGCCCAGCGCGAGCAGCGGAAAGCCCGTCAACAGCACGATGCGCAGGGAGAGGACGGGGACGAGGAGCCCGCACATCATGCCGAGGAACGCGCCGCCGATGATGAGCGCGATCTCGCCGGTTTCACGATTCCGGCCGACGATCGCGTTCGGCCGGGCGCGGCCGATCAGATACGTACGGCGGGGCGTGACCGGATGGGACACGTGGGACTCGGTCGTCAACGCCCTTCACCTCCCGTGCGGTTGGTACTGCTGTTGCGGGTGTTGCTGGCATGGGGTGTGTTGACGGTGTTGGAGCGGGGCGGGGGCGCGGCGGAGGGGACAGTTCCGCCGCCACCGTTGGAGGTGCGGGTGCTGTGGGCGGCGACGCCGCCGGAGGCGGGGTTGGACGGGCGGGGTCCGCTGGAGGCGGACCCGCCGCTGTTGCTGTCGGCGCGGGTGCTGTGCGTCTTGATGCCCTGGGCGACGAGGGTCGCGGGGGAGCTGATGACGGCGGCGGCCTTGCCTTCCGCGCCCTGCATGATGCGGTTGTTGCGGGAGTGGGCGATCTCGTCGCCGAAGCCGGGGACGAAGCGGTAGATCATCGCGCTGGCGAAGATGGCGAGCAGGATGATGGCGAGGCCGGAGACGACGGCGGAGAACGCGTCGGGGCCGTCGTCGGCGGAGAGGGCTCCGGCGAGGCCGAGGACGATCACGATGACCGGCTTGACCAGGATGACGGCGATCATGATGCCGGCCCAGCGGCGGACGTGGCCCCACAGGTTCTTGTCGACGAGGCCCGCGTACACGACGGTGCCGAGGAGGGCGCCGACGTAGAGCAGGGCGGCGCGGACGACGAGCTCGAGCCAGAGGACGCCGGCGGCGAGGATCGACACGAGCGAGACGACGATCAGCATGATGGGGCCGCCGCCGATGTCCTGGCCCTTGGCGAGGGCGCCGGAGAACGTGCCGAAGAAGGTGTCTGCCTGGTCGCCTGTCGTTTTCGCGAGGACGTCGGTGACGCCGTCGGTGGCCGAGACGACGGTGTAGAGGATCAGGGGGGTGAAGGCGGAGGCCAGGACCGTCAGCCACAGGAAGCCGATCGCTTCCGAGATGGCGGTGGACAGGGGGACGCCCCTCACGGCTCGCTTGGCGACGGCCAGGAGCCAGAGCAGGAGCGTGAGGATCGTCGACGCGGCGAAGACGACGGCGTACTGCTGGAGGAACTTCTGGTTGGTGAAGTCGACGTTCGCCGTGTCCTTCACCGCGTCGCTCAGCTTGTCGATGGTCCAGGCGGCGGCTTCGGCGCAGCCCTTCGCGAGGGAGGAGAGGGGGTCGAGGGTGTCGGTGACGGGGGTGCGGGTGATGCCGGAGCGCTTGTTGCCGCGTTCGCAGTATTTCTGGGCTGCGCCGCGGATGAGTGCGCAGGTGTCGCTGGCGGAGGGCGACGGTGAGGGTGAGGGTGCGCCGGTGGCCGAGGGGGTGGGACTGGGATTGGGCGCGGCTAGGGCGCGGGTGGCCAGCAGGACCGTGGTCGCTTGAACAGCGGCGACAGCGGCTGTGACCTTGAGGAAGCGGTGGCTAGCGCGCATAGGTGAACCCTCCGTACTCCTCGACGGCCTTCGTCATGTCGTCGGCGGTGGAGGCCCTCTGGTCGCGCCCGACGGGCACCGGGCCGTCCTTCTGCTGGAAGTCGGTGATCTTCCAGTCGTTGCTGACCCACTTCAGCTGGTACGTGGTCGTGTACCAGCTCTCCGACACAGGGTTGGTCGAGGCCTCGCCGGACAGGCCGAAGAGCGACGTGTACCAGACTTCGACGGTGGCGTTGTTCGCGCTGGACACGGTGGCCTTGGTGCCCACCGGGATGACCCGGGAGATGAAGGTTTGGCCTGTCGGCGCCGTGCCGTCCTTGGTGAGGCCGATGTTGGTCAGGAACTTCTCGCTGGAGTAGGCGGTGTCCAGGTCGTGCTGGCGAGCGGCGGCGACTTCGGGGGCGTAGACGGTGTCCACGATCTCGTGTCGTCTGGCCTCGTTGAACATCTCGGCCGATCCCAACGCGACGGAATAGTTGGCCGCGGCACTCTGCGCTCCCTGCGTGTCGCGGGCGTACCCGGTCGGAATGCCGGCCTTCTTCTTCCCTACCGGATCCGTCCCGCTGGCCGCTGTGGAGGCTGCCTCCGGCTTGTTGCCAGTGGTACCTGACGCGGAATCGGAATCGCCGCCTCCACGGTTCGCGAAGGCGATCGCGGCGATGAGGAGGACGACGACCGCTACCACGGTGACCAGGCTGCGGGAGGAGGAGCGGCCGGGGCGGCGGGCACCGCCGTAGGGGTCGGCGTCGGGTAGGCGGGTGCGGGTGTGGCCGCTGCCGCCGTAACCGCCGCCCCCGTAGCCGTACCCGCCGTCGTCGGTGCGCGCCGGATCGCCGTAGCCCTGCTCGTCCCCGGGACTCATGCCGCGTACGCCCCTTCGCCGTCGTACTGAAAAGCGTAGAAGTACGACGGTAGCCTTGCTGGTTCCCGCGCGGGCGCGGTGTGGTGACTCGACATCAGGGAAACGCAACCTCAGAAGGGGGCCGGGCGCGCCCGGAGAGGACGGAGGGGTCGGGGGTGGTTAGACCGCCATGCCGTACACGATCGTGAACAGCGTGCCTAGGGAGCCGATGATGAAGACGCCCGTCAGGCCGGCGATGATGAGGCCCTTGCCCTGTTCCGCGCTGAAGGTGTCCCTCAGGGCCGTCGCGCCGATGCGTTGCTTCGCCGCACCCCAGATGGCGATACCGAGGCAGAGCAGGATGGCGACCGCCATCACGACCTCGATCATCACCTTCGCCTCGTTGCCCAGGCTGCCGAAGGGGCCCCAGTCCGGAGCGATCCCGCCGATGATGGTGTTGATGTCTCCCTTGTCGGCCGCAAACAGCATGTAAGTCACCGCCCCTGTGTGGGTTGTTCCGCAGTCCCCTGCGGTGCGCAGAGGTCAGGCTCATTGTCGCCGACAATGTCGCTGTCGCATGTCGACTTGGCGTCATTGATTGGCGGGTTTCGTACGAATAGCTTGCCACCTGGGTGGTGGACATGAATCGTATGGTCACTCTGTGTATCACGGCGGGTAACGCCGGGCAACGAGGCCGGATCGGAACCCGGGGTGTGGTTCTGTCGTTGACCCCTTTTTCAGGCTGATGTTCTCATGGCGCGCGAACGGGCCGCGGCTGGTTGCCGCGGCCCGTTCGTCCCCTGGCCGGGCGCGGGGCCCCCACGACCCCGCGCCGACGCGCTGTGTGATGAAAGATCAGTGTGACGGAGGATCAGCCGGTGAAGGCGGCCGTGCCCTCCGGGGTGCCCCAGCCGGTGGGGCCGTCGTAGCCGGACTTCGCGGTGCACAGGTAGCTCGCGGTGGAGCTGCAGGTGCCGTTGCTTCCGCTGGTCACGTCGTTGAGGGCCGAGGTGCCGGCCGCGTTGTAGATGTACTTGGACGGGTAGTCGCTGCTGCCGGGGGTGCCGGCGAGGGCGTAGACGCCGGCGATGATGGGGGAGGAGGCGCTGGTTCCGCCGAAGGTGTACCAGCCGGCGGTGACGCCGTAGGAGTCGTAGACGGAGACGCCGGTCGCGGGGTCGGCCACGGCAGAGGTGTCGGCGATGGCGCGCTTGGAGCAGCCGGTGTCGGTCTGCCAGGTCGGCTTGGCGTCGTAGGCGGAGCAGCCCGAGCCGGTGCCCTCGGTGCTGGAGGTGTTCCAGACGGACTCGGTCCAGCCGCGGGTCGTGGAGGACGTCTTCAGGGCGGTGCCGCCGACCGCGGTGACGTACTTGGAGGCGGCCGGGTACTCGGCGCCGTAGCCCTCGTCGCCGGCGCTGACGGTGATGGCGACGCCGGGGTGGTTGAAGTACGAGGAGTCGTAGGTGGCGTCCGACGAGGACTCGCCGCCGCCGTAGCTGTTGGAGACGTACTTGGCGCCCAGCTTGACCGCCTCGTTCACCGCGGTGCCGAGGTTCGCCATGGAGGCGGACTTGGCCTCGACCAGCAGGATGCTGCACTGCGGGCAGACGGCGCTGGCCATGTCGAGGTCGAGGGACTCCTCCTCGGCCCAGCCGCTGTCGGCGGAGGGCAGGGAGGTCGTGGAGCCGGTCTGGCTGACCTTCTTGAAGCAGCCGTTGGAGGTGGTGCAGGAGGGCAGGCCGTAGTACGAGCGGTACTTCGCGAGGTCGGCGGCGGCGTTCGGGTCGTCGTAGGCGTCGACGATCGCGATGGTCCTGCCGGCGCCGTTGCTCGCGGCGGCGCTGGTCAGGCCGTAGGCGCGCTGGAGGTCGGAGGGGCCGTAGCCGGAGGGGGTGGAGGCGTCGGCGGCCTTGGGGGTGATGCCGTCGGTCTGGGCGAGGTGCTTCTGGAAGGCGGTGATGCCGCCGGTGACGCGCAGGGAGTTGCAGGTGAGGTCGCCCTTGTGTTTGGGCGCGGCGCAGGGGGTGGCCGTCCAGGTCACCTTGGAGGAGGTGCTGGGGGTGGCGGGGGCCGCGTTCGCGTGGGCCGCGGTGCCGAGTCCGGCGAGTACGAGGGTGGCGGTGCCGAGGAGGGCGGAGCCGATCCGTCCGAGGTGCAGCCGTCTGCCGGAGGGGGTGGGGGAGTTGGGGGGTGTCGTACGCAACGTACAGCCTCCTGGGAGTGGTTGACAGGGGCAGTGCGGGTGGGGATGGCCACCGGTACGTGGTCCCCGGCGGCGGGCGGCGGCCCGCCGACGACTGTGGCTTGTTGAGTACGTGACAACAAGAAGGGTTCTGGAATCCTGACTTCCGCCTTACTGAAGGGGGTTGGGGGCTTACTGAGCAATGGCAGGGGGATGGCTCGGGGATGGGCGGGGCTTGACCCGGAGCACAGGGGACACACAGGGTCGGTGCGGGTTCCCGGAGGGCCTGCGGAGGGCCTGCGGAGGGCCTGCGGAGGGCCTGCGGGGTCAGCCCCGGGTGCGGCGGCGGTAGTAGTGGACGGTCACCGCGCCGAGCAGGGGGCCCCAGGCGACCAGGGGGATGTAGGTGGCGTTGACGAGCCACTGGCCCCAGGGCGTGACGTCCATCTCGCTGTGCAGCATCGTCCAGACGAGTAACACGCCGTAGGTCGTGCAGGCGAGGGCGCCGAACGCGGCCGGGACGACCGCCGCGAGCACCGGGACGCGGCGGCCGCCGAGGAACGGCAGCCGGCGGGGCCATACCTCACCCCAGGGCCGTACCAGACCCAGCGTCAGCCACGCGAGACCCTCCTGGGCCAGGGACAGCAGGGGCAGGAGCAGCAGGCCCCAGCCGGGGACGAGCATCGCGTCGTACTCCGACCGGCCCAGCCCCAGCGGGACGCCCAGCACGACCGCCAGGCGCCACAGGCCGGACGGCAGGGACGCCCAGACGACGGCGCGGGCGGCGCGGCGTGCCCAGGCGGGGACCCCGGGGACTTCGGTGGGGGTGTGGTGGAGTCGGGTGGGGGTGGCCTGCTGGAGGGTAAGCATGCGGCTCGCTCCTCGGATCGGGGATCTGTCGATGCCCTGATGCTGTCGGGAGCGGCCCCGGTCCGGCGTCCGGCCGTCGCACGAACGCCGGATGCCGAACGGGGGAGGTGCCTGCGGCTTGTGTCCACCGATGGGTGGAGACCCGCTTACGGCGCCGGCTCGACGCCCTCCACGAAGTGGTCGAACTCGCCCGCCTGTACGCCGAGCACGAAGGCGTCCCACTTACGGCGGTTCGTCGTGACGACGTTCCCGGGGTCGCTGGTCTCCCGGATGTACACCGGCGTCTCCGGGTCGTCCCCCTCGCCGAACGCGATCTCGATCCAGGGGCCCGGCCCGGTCGCCTCCGGCGGGGCGGCGCGTTCCCAGGTGAGGTCGGAGGGGATGTCAGGCACGGGGGGAGTCCTTCTTGAGGATGAGGAGGAGGGAGGCGAAGGCGGTGGGGGTGGCGGTGAGGATCGACTCCGTCGGGTCGCCGGACTCGGTGAGGTGGATTCGATTGGGGCCGGTGGCTATGTGGACGCAGGAGGCACCTTCGGAGCAGTGCGACGACTTCTGCCAGCGTGCGTTCATGGGCATTCCCTTCACAGCTCTCGCAACACGGTGTGGATGAGGTCTCGGGTCTCCGCCGGGGCGAGCGCGACGGACTCGATCCGGTCGAAGAGGGTGCGGTACGTGTGCAACTGGGCCTCCGCGTCGAGGAAGGCGAGGCCGTGGGCCTGGTCGAGATAGACCGTGTCCAACTGGGGTACCGGGCCCTGCGCATAGTGGATCGACTGCCCGGACCCCGGGTAGGCGCCGGCGTCGAAGGTGATGGCACGCAGGGTGACGTGGTCTCGCTCGCTCATGTCGAGCAGGTGCCGCAACTGCTTTCGGGCAACGGTGGACCCACCGACCCTCATGCGGAGGGCGGCCTCGTGGATGATCGCCTCGTACGGCGTCGGATCGTCCTCGCGGAAGAGGACCGCCTGCCGCTTGATGCGGAACGACAAGCGGTGCTCGATGTCGGGCGGCGAAAGCTCGGTGACTGCCTGACGGAAGATTTCCAGTGCGTATTCACGCGTCTGCAACAGGCCGGGGATGCGCGCCGTGGTGGAGTCGCGCAAGGACCGGGCGTGGTGTTCCAGTTCCGCCAGGTCGAGCAGTGGGTGGGAGAGCACCTCGCGGTACTCCTCCCACCAACCGCGCTTGCGGTCGCCGGTCATGTCGGCGATCGCCTCGACGAGGACCTCGTCCGAGCAGTCGTAATGGCAGGCCAAGGTGCGCACGCGCTCGGCGCTGACACCCACCCGGCCCGCTTCCATGTTGCTGACCTGCGCCTGCTTGATGCCCATGAGTTGACCGGCCTCGGTGGCGGTGAGGCCGGCGCGTTCGCGAAGTTTCCGCAGCTCCGCGCCAAAACGCAGCTGGCGCCCCGTCGGGTTCCGCACGGGCTTGCCGCCTCCTTGGTGTCACTCACACGAGTGGTAGTGAACGCTATCCGCAGAAAACAGTGAATATATAAACTCCGCGCATCTACCTTACGGGCTGGGTCACCACCATCCGCACTCCCTCAACTCCGCACAGTGATCGGACACTTCCATGCCCACCGTATCCCCGCCGTGGACCTACACCCTCCAACTTCCGCACGACCTGCGCGCGCCCGGCGTCGCCCGTGCCACCCTCCGTACCGTCCTCACCGCCCATGAACTCGCTGAACTCACACCCACCGCGGAGCTGCTCGCCGCCGAGCTCCTCGCCAACGCCCACCTGCACACCAGCGGCCCGTACGCCCTGCGGTTGCGGTCCACGGACTGCGGTGGGCTACGGGTGGGGGTGTGGGACGGCGATCCCCGCGTGCCGCCCGGTTTCACCCCCGCCGACGGCGTCGTACCACCGGACGCTGACGCCGAGAGCGGGCGCGGGCTGCACCTCGTGCGGGTCTGCGCTGACAGATGGGGTGCTACGGCCGTCGGTGCGGGGAAGGTGTTGTGGGCCGAGTGTCGACTGGGGAGGCTGAGCTGACCGGTTTCTCACCTTCGTGGGTCACAGTGGCCCCGATGAAGCGCATCGCCCGCCCGTACGCCCTGCTCTGCGCCCTCGTGCTGCTGGCGGCCACCTCCGCCTCAGAGGCGGCCGCGGGAGACGGTCCCGGGCCCCTCGGGGTGACCGTCGTGGCGGCGGCGACGGCTCAGGCCGACCAGGTCGGGGCGCTCTTCGACGCGGACCGGGCCGACCGGCTCGCCGGGGGGCACTTCTGCACCGCCTCCGTCGTCCACAGCCCGCACCACAACCTCGTCGTCACGGCCGCGCACTGCCTGGACGGGGCCGGGCACGGCGACCTCGTCTTCGTGCCCGGCTACCGGGACGGGCAGGCGCCGTACGGGGTGTGGCGGGTGAAGCGGCGGTTCCTGCCCGAGGGGTGGGCCAAGGAGGAGGACGAGGACAGCGACGTGGCGTTCGCGGTACTCGCCGAGGAGGGAGGCAAGGGCGTCGAGGACGTCGTCGGTGGCTTCACCTTCGCCACGGGGGTCGCCACCGGGGCCACCGCCGTCACCCTCACCGGCTATCCCGACGCCCGCGAGGTGCCTGTCCGCTGCACCAACAGGCCGATCCTGCACAGCCGCACCCAGCAGCGCGTCGACTGCCCCGACTTCACCGGCGGGACCAGCGGCAGCCCGTGGGTCAACGGGGACGGGCAGGTGGTGGGCGTCCTGGGCGGGCACGAGGAGGGCGGGGTGACTCCGGACGTCTCGTACAGCGTGGTGCTGGGCGCCGAGGCCCGGGAGCTGTACCGGGACGCGGCCGCGGACCCGTGAGGGGCGGGTGCCCCGCGCCGTCCGAACTGAGCCGTGTGGCATGGTCGTTCAGTGGACGCACTGAAGGCTCAGGACCCCGCGCGGATAGGCGCGCACACGCTCCTCGCCCGGCTCGGCGCAGGCGGCATGGGACAGGTCTACCTCGGACGCTCGCCCGGTGGGCGACTGGTGGCGATCAAGGTGATCCGGGACGAGATCACCGACCATCCGGAGGCGCTGGCGCGGTTCCGGCGCGAGGTGGAGACGGTGCGGGCGGTGCGGAGCGCGTACACGGCGAACCTCATCGACGCGTCGTTGGATGCGGCGCCGTACTGGCTGGCGACCGAGTATGTCTCGGGGCCGACCCTGAGCGAGGCGGTGCGGGAGCGGGGTCCGTTGCCCGCGGAGAGCGCGGGGCGGTTGTTCGCGGCTCTGGCCGAGGCCTTGGCGAGCGTCCACAGGTACGGAGTGACACACCGGGACTTCAAGCCCCAGAACGTGATCCTCTCCCCGCAGGGGCCCGTGCTCATCGACTTCGGCATCGCCCGTGGCGCGGCGGACACCGCCCTGACCCAGACCGGGTTCGCCCCGGGGACGCCCGGGTACACCGCCCCCGAGGTGATGATCAGCAATCAGGTGGGCGCGGCCGCGGACGTGTTCGCACTGGGGGCCACGCTCGCGTATGCCGCGACGGGGCGACCGCCTTTCGGCTCGGGGCCGACGCATGCCGTCTCGTACCGGGTGGTCCATGAGGACATAGACATAGACGGCGTCGAGCCGGAGCTCGCCGGGCTGATCCTGGAATGCGTGGCCAAGGATCCCGCTCAGCGGCTCGGACTGGATGCTGTCATCGCGCGCTGTGCGGTGTCCTCCGCGCTCGCCGAGGATTCGTTCTACGGGCGGCTCGCCGCCGACGCTACGGCCGTGCCGCAGGATCCCCGCAGTGCGATGGCGGCCGGACTGATTCCACCTGGGCACGGAGCGCCGACGCCGCCGGCGTACCCGCCGACCGCCGAGCCCGGGTACGTACCCACGGTCGCCCCCGCGTACGTGCCGACACTCGCGCCGTCGGCGACGGCCGTACCCGAGCGGCGCCGGTCGCGCCGTACGCCCTTGCTGGTGGCCCTCGCGGTCGTCATGGTGGCCGGGTCGGCGGCCCTGATGGCGCTGAAACCGTGGGACGGGGACCGCACCGAGGCGCGGGACACGGGCAAGTCGTCCGCGTCTCCGACCTCGAGCGCCGCGCCGCAGCGGGCACCGGAGTACATCCTGAACGACAGGGTCTCCCGGGACAGATGGACCTTGTCGCCCAATCCCGACGAGGCCGCATACGGCATGGGCAAGTGTCAGCAGATCGGTGCGGTCAGTCCGCGCGATGAGCTCCAGTACAGCGCGAAAGACGCTGACGACCCTGACTCCCCCACGGTCGCCAAGCGAGCGGAGATCAGCTTCAGGTTCAAGAACGCCGGGAACAACGGCAAGAGACCCGAGCCGTATTACGTCTCGCTGGGCGTGAAGCCCCCGCACGAGATCGACGCCGACACGGGCAAGCCGTACGACGTGATGATGGAGAGCAAGAACGTCGGCTATACGAGCAAGCCCGTGGACATCTACAAGCACTGGAAGGACGGCGGGTACGTAAAACTCACCTATCCCGACGACTTCCAGAGCCACTTCCCGAAGGACAAGGTCTACCCGGCGATCCCCGTGGCCAACGACCCGGGGGACTGGACCGCGGTTCTGTATCACGTGAAGAGCAGCCCGACCGATTACGAGAGCATCGGTTGCACCGGTTTCCGCGCGGGAAGCTCATAGACTGGCGCGGGCGGGATCCCGGCGGGTGAGGGGCGGTTGACGGTGCGTAAGGCGTGGATCGTGGCGGGCGCCGCAGCCGCGGCGGGGATCAGCTTCGTGATGCTGCTCGTCGTCGGCGTGTACGTCGTCGCCGGAAACGTGCTCAACAGCGGGGCCGGCAGGAGCGTAGGGCTCGCCAAGGGAGCGGTGCCGGCCGCCTATCGGGACCTCGTACAGAAGTGGGGCAATCTCTGCCCCGCCCTCAACCCCGCGCTGCTCGCGGCCCAGCTGTACCAGGAGAGCGGATTCAACCCGAACGCCAAGAGTCCGGCGAAGGCGGAGGGGATAGCGCAATTCATCCCGGGGACCTGGGCATCGCACGGGATCGACGGTGACGGCGACGGTGACCGCGACGTATGGGATCCGAATGACGCGATTCCATCGGCCGCGAAGTACGACTGCTCCCTCGCCTCGTACGTGAAGGACGTGCCCGGCGACCCGACCCACAACATGCTCGCGTCCTACAACGCCGGTGCCTACGCGGTCATCAAGTACGGGGGTGTGCCGCCGTACCGGGAGACCCAGAACTACGTGAAGACGATCACGACACTGGAGGAGAGCTTCGCCGCCCCCGCCACCCGCGTCGATCCGTCCGAGCAGGCCGCCGGAGCCATCTACTACGCGCAGAAGAAGCTCGGGACGCCGTATCTGTGGGGTGGGACCGGTACCGCTGAGCAGGGCGGACGGTTCGACTGTTCGGGGCTGACGCAGGCCGCGTACAAGAGTGTGGGGATCACGCTTCCGCGGGTGGCGAACGATCAGTACAACGCGGGGCCGCACCCCTCTCGGGACGAGCTGCTGCCGGGGGATCTGGTGTTCTTCTCGACCGATCCGAACAACTCCCGGGCCATCGATCACGTGGGGATCTACGTGGGGGGCGGGTACATGATCGACGCGCCCCGGACGGGGGCCGTGATCCGGTTCGATCCGATCGACACGCGCAAATACTTCGGCGCGACCCGGGTAACCGAAGATGGCGCGAAAGCGCTCCCCACGCACGTCTGAACCGAGGGGTGACCCGCCCGCTGAGCTGCGGCGATGGGTCTCTCTTCGATAACGTCTGGGTGATCATTCGGTGGAGAGTGGAACGTATCAATGAGGAGCGTGCGTTCCTGTTGTCGTAGCCGGTCGTACGTACGGGAACGGGCGCGGAAAACGGTCTACGCACCACGGGGGTGGTTGCAGGACCGGCACACATGGGACGTGTGCCGGGCAGAACACGACGAAGGGGCCGCAGCACCATGGCTGGACTCGCCGAATCCGGGTCGAACCCCGACGTCGACCTGCTCTATGACATCAACGGGCTCGCCAAGGACGCGCCGCACTGGCTCGACCGGGGCGTGGAGTTCGTCGGTGAGTACGGGCTGTTGCTCGCGATGGTCCTGCTGGTGCTGGGGTGCTGGTGGAGTGTGCGGCGCAACGGCAGGGGCGATGCGGCTTCGTCGGTCGCGGCCCTGGTGTGGGCGCCGCTGGCCGCCGCTGTGGCCGTGCTGGTGAACGTGCCGATCCGGGGGTTCGTGGAGCGGCCTCGGCCGTTCCTCGACCACCAGGGGCTGGAAGTGCTGATCTCCGGCAAGACCGACTACTCGTTCGTGAGTGACCACGCGACGATCACCATGGCGATGGCCGTGGGGTTGTTCGTCGCGAATCGGCGGTTCGGGGTGGTCGGGATCGGTGTCGCCCTGCTTGAGGGGTTCTGCCGGGTTTATATGGGTGTGCACTATCCGACCGATGTGGTTGGCGGGTTCGCGCTCGGGACCGCTGTGGCGCTTCTGCTGTCTCCGTTGGCGATGGCGTTGTTGACGCCGGTGGCCAGGGCTGTGGAGCGGTCGCCGAGGGTGGGGTGGCTCGTTCGGGCTCGGGGGACGTCGTACGACGGGCAGGGGTCGGTCGTCTCGGGGGCGCCCGGGGAGCGTGTGGGGGCCGAGGAGCGGGACCTCGCCGCATAGGGCGACGCCCCGCCCAGTCGACGGTTACAGCGCCTGTGGGTAGGTGAAGAAGCGGTTCGGGTCGTACTGCCGCTTCACCTGCGTCAGGCGCGTCGCCGCTTCGCCGTAGTACGCCTTGCGCCAGTTCGTCAGGGTCGGGTCCGTGTAGTTCTGGTAGGCCTCGCCGGAGGCATACGGCTGCATGGCCTTGTGGGCTGCTGTCAGCCAGGACTGGGCCGCCGTACCCGTGGTGCCCGTGCGCCAGGACGCTATGTACTGGGCCAGCATGCGGGAGCGGCGGTGGACGAAGGCCGTGGCGGTGGGGGAGACGCGGTTGACCGCTCCGCCGAGGGCCGTGAGGGCGATGCTGCCGGAGCCGCCCCGGACCGACCGGATCTGGGTGAGCAGCGTCTGGATGCCGGCGGCCGATATCGAGCGGTCGAAGAAGTCGGAGCGGGCCGCGTAGGTCTCCCGGCCCAGCGCGCCCTGCGGGGAGCGGCCCGGAGTCGAGCCCGGGAGGTGGCACTTGGCGTCGGTGGAGAAGGAGGAGCAGCCGGCGTAGATCTCCATCGCCTCCTCGTACCCGCGGCGGTGCAGGGAGACGCTGGTCGCGGGGGCGCCGACGCGGTCCGCGAGGCGGTCCACCGCGTTCTTCAGCTCGCCGTACGTACCGATGGAGAACGCGGCGACCGAGACCCGGGGCGTGCCGCCGGCGGAGCACTCCAGGTGCAGGGAGGACCAGATCTGGTCCGGCTGGCTCGGGCCCCACTCCTGCCAGGCCTTGACCACCGCGGCCGCCTTCGACCACGGCCAGGAGAGGTGGCCGGTCACGGCCTGCGGGGCGGGGTGGGTCCTGAAGCGCAGCTCGGTCACGACGCCGAAGTTGCCGTTGCCGGCGCCGCGCAGCGCCCAGAAGAGGTCCTTGTGGTCGGTGGCGTTCGCGGTGATCTGCTTGCCGTCGGCCGTGATCAGCGTGGCCTGGGTGAGGCTGTCGCAGGTCAGTCCGTACGCCCGGGACACCACGCCGTGGCCGCCGCCGAGGACCAGACCGGAGACGCCGACCGTCGGGCAGGATCCCGCCGGTATCGTCACGCCCTTCGCGGCGAGCGCGCGGTAGACGTCGATCAGCTTGGCGCCGGCGCCGACCACCGCCTCGTTGCCGGAGGCGCGCACCGTCTTGAGCCGGGAGACGTCGACGATCAGCCGGCCGTCGCCGGAGGACCAACCCGCGTAGGAGTGGCCGCCGTTGCGGATGGCGACCTTGACGCCGTGGGCGTGGGCGTACGACAGCACCGTGCGGACGTCGGCCGCGTGCGCGACGTAGGCGACCGCGGCCGGCTTCAGCCCGTCGAAGCGGGTGTTGTACAGCTGGCGGGCCGTCGCCCAGGAGGCGTCGCCGGGGCGGACCAGGGAGCCGTCCAGGTCGCGGGCGAGGGCCGCCCAGTTGGCTGCGGCCGTGGCCGCGGTGGTCCGCAGAGCGGAGTGGCCGGACGGGGTCGTCCCGTCGACGGTGCCCCGGCACGCGGCCGTCGCGACACCCGCGACAGCGGCCGTGCCGCCCCCGATGAAGATTCGCCGTTCCATGTCCTGCGCCTTCCGTCGGCTTCACGGAGCGAGACGGACCTGCGGCGCTCAGGGTTCCACGGGACGCTCAGCCTGCTGTGTGGGCCTTGGCGTCCGTCCGCGCCTGGCTTCTCGCCCGGCGGGCCGGGCCGCGCCAGCCGCAGGTGCAGCGAGCCAGACAGAAGGGTCCCTGCTCGACGGTGGTGGTGCGGTGCTCCTGGTCGGTCAGCGGAGGGGCCGACCTGTCCTGCTGCGTCACTCTGACAAGTTACCCAGCCCGGGTAAAGGGCTTGCATGCCCGGCGCAAGCCTTGCGCCACGCGTGACGGCCCTCCCTACCCGTCGTTAACCGGAAGGACGGGAGGTCCGTGACGAACGTACCGGCTGGGGGTCGGCGGGCGATGGGGCAGCGGCAGGGAGAGCACAGGCGGACGGTGGGCGGGGCGGTCGTCGCGGCGGGGCTGGTGGCCTGCGTCTGTGCCGGCGCCGCCGGGTGCTCCGGCAGCGGGGCCGCCGTGGAGGGCGTGCGCGGCGCGGGCGACCCGGTCAGGACGCTGCGCCACGCCGCCGACCGGCTGGTGGACGCCGGTACGTCCAAGGCCCGTACGTCGATGGAGATGGCCGCCGGCGGGACCCGGGTGACCATCCGTGGCCAGGGCGTCTACGACTACCGCCGGCAGCTGGGGCGGCTGAAGGTGGTGCTGCCGCAGGACCCGGCCGGGGAGACCGAGCACCGGCCCATCACCGAACTCCTCGCGCCCGGTGCCCTCTTCATGAAGAACCGGGGTGCCGGGGTGCCCGCCGACAAATGGGTGCGGGTGGAGACGGCGACGATCTCCGACGGGAACCTGGTGACGGGCGGCGCCACCGATCCGTTCGCCGCCGCGGAACTGCTGCGCGGCACGCGCACGGCGACGTACGTGGGCGAGACGGAGGTGGCGGGGGCCGAGGTGCGGCACTACCGGGGCGTCGCCGACCTCGCGGTGGCGGCGAAGGACGCCTCGGACAGTGGCCGGAAATCGCTGGCGGCGGCGGCGGAAGGGTTCGCCACGGCGCGGGTTCCGTTCGACGTCTACCTCGACGACGAGGGCCGCATCCGCAAGGTCCGGCACCGGTTCAGCTTCGTCAACGGGCAGCGCAAGAGCGCGGTGGCGGTCGCTTCGACGACGTTGCTGTACGACTTCGGGGCCCCCGTCGACGTAAGACTGCCGGCTGCCGGCGACATTTTCGCCGGGCGGATCGCTGAGGAGTGAGGAGGGCGTAAGGGTTTTCCCCAGGCTGGGGAGAACTAGCCCGTCCGTGCCATGCGCGGGGTGTAGGCCGCTCCCTACCCTAGGAAGTCGGTGACGGCAGAGAAGAGGTGATGCGCGTGGCTCCGGTCGGCGGTACGGCAGTTCAGGACCACGTGGCCCTCGCCGAGATCGAGCTGTGCGGTGACTTGATCATCGCGGCCTCCGCGGTGCAGGACCGGCTCAGTCTTGAAAGCATCGACGAGGTGCTGAGAGTGGCCGAATTGCGAGACGCCTCCGGTGGGTGAGCCGGGGGCGCCCCTTCGAGCCACGCGGACGCGCGTTCAGGTGCGCAGCAGGCGGCCGATGGCCTTCGTCGCCTCGGCCACCTTCGCGTCGATCTCGTCACCGCCCTTGACGGCCGCGTCGGCGACGCAGTGGCGCAGGTGCTCTTCCAGCAGTTGCAGGGCGAAGGACTGCAGGGCCTTGGTGGACGCGGAGACCTGGGTGAGTATGTCGATGCAGTACACGTCCTCGTCGACCATGCGCTGAAGGCCGCGGATCTGGCCCTCGATGCGGCGCAGACGTTTGAGGTGTTCGTCCTTCTGCTTGTGGTACCCGTGCACTCCGCGATCGTGATCGGTGGTGTCGGGGGAGGCGGAAGGAGGGGTGGAGGGCGCGTCGGCGCCGGCCTCGGTGGTCGTCATGGCGTCCTCCTGTGAACGGAAGGCAGGCAAGTGGTGAACAGATTGCGGACATATACCCCTGGTGGGTATATGTTAGCGAAGTTTGCCGGGTAGGGGACCCTTGGCCAGAGTCACTCTGCCCGATGGGCGACACTGATGGACGGCCCGTTTCCCGTGGCCGGATGATGCACCTAGCATCAGCCGTACCGAAACCGATGCACCCCGAGGACCCCACGTGCGCTTTCGTCTGACCCCCAGGGAGACGAGCTTCTACGACATGTTCGCCGCATCCGCGGACAACATCGTCACGGGCTCGAAGCTCCTGATGGAACTGCTCGGGGCGGACACCGCCGGCCGGGCCGAGATCGCAGAGCGTATGCGGGCCGCCGAACACGCCGGTGACGACGCCACCCACGCGATCTTCCACCAGCTGAACTCCTCCTTCATCACGCCCTTCGACCGCGAGGACATCTACAACCTCGCGTCGTGCCTCGACGACATCATGGACTTCATGGAGGAGGCCGTCGACCTGGTCGTCCTCTACAACGTCGAGGAATTGCCCAAGGGCGTCGAGCAGCAGATCGAGGTGCTGGCGCGGGCCGCGGAGCTGACGGCCGAGGCGATGCCGAACCTGCGGACCATGGAGAACCTGACCGAGTACTGGATCGAGGTCAACCGTCTCGAGAACCAGGCCGACCAGATACACCGCAAGCTGCTCGCCCACCTCTTCAACGGCAAGTACGACGCGATCGAGGTGCTGAAGCTCAAGCAGATCGTGGACGTGCTGGAGGAGGCGGCGGACGCGTTCGAGCACGTGGCGAACACGGTGGAGACCATCGCCGTCAAGGAGTCCTGAGCCCTTCATGGACACCTTCGCACTGGTCGCGACCGTCGGCGTCGCGCTCTTCTTCACGTACACCAACGGATTCCACGACTCGGCGAACGCCATCGCCACCTCGGTCTCGACGCGGGCGCTGACCCCACGCGCGGCGCTCGCCATGGCCGCTGTGATGAACCTCGCAGGTGCCTTCCTGGGGTCCGGTGTGGCCAAGACCGTCAGTGAGGGGCTGATCGAGACGCCCCACGGCTCGAAGGGGATGGGCATCCTCTTCGCGGCGCTGGTCGGCGCGATCACGTGGAACCTCATCACGTGGTACTTCGGGCTGCCGTCGTCCTCCTCCCACGCGCTGTTCGGCGGCATGGTGGGCGCCGCGCTCGCGGGCGGGACGACGGTGTACTGGGACGGGGTGCTGGAGAAGGTCGTCATCCCCATGTTCCTGTCGCCGGTCGTGGGTCTGATCGTCGGTTACCTGGTGATGACGGCGATCCTGTGGATCTTCCGCAAGGCCAACCCCCACAAGGCCAAGCGGGGCTTCCGCATAGCGCAGACCGTGTCGGCGGCCGGTATGGCGCTCGGACATGGTCTGCAGGACGCCCAGAAGACGATGGGCATCGTGGTGATGGCACTGGTCATCGCCGACGTCGAGACCTACGGCGATCCGATCCCGGTGTGGGTCAAGATCGTGTGCGCCGTGATGCTGTCGCTCGGTACGTACGCGGGCGGCTGGCGGATCATGCGGACACTGGGGCGGAAGATCATCGAGCTGGACCCGCCGCAGGGCTTCGCGGCGGAGACGACCGGCGCGTCGATCATGTTCACCACGGCGTTCCTGTTCAAGGCGCCGATCTCGACGACCCATGTGATCACTTCGGCGATCATGGGTGTGGGGGCGACGAAGCGGGTCAACGCGGTGCGCTGGGGCGTCGCCAAGAACATCGTCCTCGGGTGGTTCATCACGATGCCGGCCGCGGCGATCGTGGCCGCGGTGTCCTTCTGGATCGTGGACGTGCTGTTCCTGTAGCAGTCTCCGGTTACGAGACGGGCCCGCCCCCCGGGAGCCGGGGGGCGGGCCCTTCCACTGCCTCGCGATGGCACCGCCATGCAGCATCGCGAGGGGTCTTACCGGAGGGGACCGCTCAGCCGAAGCGGCCGGAGATGTAGTCCTCCGTGGCCTGGACGGAGGGGTTGGAGAAGATCCGCTCCGTCTCGTCGATCTCGATGAGCTTGCCGGGCTGGCCGACGGCGGCGAGGTTGAAGAACGCCGTGCGGTCCGAGACACGGGCCGCCTGCTGCATGTTGTGCGTCACGATGACGATCGTGAAGCGTTCCTTCAGCTCGCCGATCAGGTCCTCGATGGCGAGGGTCGAGATCGGGTCCAGGGCCGAGCAGGGCTCGTCCATCAGCAGCACGTTCGGCTCGACCGCGATCGCGCGGGCGATGCACAGACGCTGCTGCTGACCGCCGGACAGGCCCGAACCCGGCTTGTTCAGGCGGTCCTTCACCTCGTTCCAGAGGTTGGCGCCCTTGAGCGAGCGCTCGACGATGTCGCCGAGCTCGCTCTTCTTGTAGCTGCCGTTGAGCCGCAGGCCCGCCGCCACGTTGTCGAAGATGGACATCGTGGGGAACGGGTTCGGGCGCTGGAACACCATGCCCACCTCACGGCGCACGGAGACCGGGTCGATGCCCGCGCCGTAGAGGTCCTCGTCGTCGAGGAGCACCTTGCCCTCGACACGGCCGCCCGAGGTGACTTCGTGCATACGGTTGAGCGTGCGCAGGAACGTCGACTTGCCGCAGCCGGAGGGGCCGATGAAGGCCGTCACCGAGCGGGGCTCGACGGTCATCGAGATGTCCTCGATCGCCTTGTGGGAGCCGTAGTAGGCGGTCAGACCGCTCACGTCGATTCGCTTGGCCATGTTTTGCGTCACTTCCAGATTTCAGATCGGTCGCTGAGTGGCCGCGCGCTAGCGACCGGTCTTCGGGGCCTTCCAGCGGGCGATGCCGCGGGCCACCAGGTTGAGGATCATCACGAAGGCGATCAGCGTGAGGGACGCCGCCCAGGCACGGTCGTAGGCCGGCTGGGAGCCCGCGCTCTGCGCGTACTGCTGATAGATGTACAACGGCAGCGACGCCTGCGCACCCTCGAAGGGGTTGGCGTTGATGAACGGGTTGCCGAAGACCAGCAGCAGGACCGGAGCGGTCTCGCCGGCGATACGGGCGATCGACAGCATGATGCCGGTGACGATGCCGCCGATGGAGGTCGGCAGGACCACCTTCAGGATCGTGCGCCACTTCGGCACGCCCAGGGCGAGGGATGCCTCGCGCAGCTCGTTCGGGACGAGCTTGAGCATCTCCTCCGTGGAGCGGACCACGACCGGCATCATCAGGATGGCCAGGGCGAGGGAGCCGGCGAAGCCGAAGGGCTGAAGGTCGAGCATCAGCATCAGGCTGAGGATGAACAGACCGGCGACGATCGACGGGATGCCCGTCATCACGTCCACGAAGAAGGTGACGGCCTTGGCGAGGCTGCCGCGGCCGTATTCGACCAGGTAGATCGCGGTGAGCACGCCGATCGGCGCGCCGATCAGGGTGGCGAGACCGACCTGCTCCAGGCTGCCGAGGATGGCGTGGTAGATGCCACCGCCGGGCTCGGAGTCGGCGACGACACCCATGGAGTGGGTCAGGAAGTAGACGTCCAGGACCTTCACACCGCGCTGCACGGTCGCCCAGACCAGGGAGGCCAGCGGGACGACGGCGAGGATGAAGGCGACCCACACGAGGGCGGTCGCGATGCGGTCCTTGGCCTGGCGGCGGCCCTCGACGCGCGCGGCGATGCCGTACGTGCCCAGGAGGAACAGCAGGCCGGCGAGCAGGCCCCACTGGACCTCGCTGTCCAGGCCGGCCGCGAGACCGATGCCGATCCCGAGGGCGATCGAACCGGTGGCGATGGCCCAGGGGGACCACTTCGGCAGGCGGGCGCCGCGCAGGGTGCTGGGGCGCTTGTCGGCGACGAGTGCGGTGCTCATGCGTTGGCCCCCGAGTACTCCTTGCGGCGGGCGATGATCGCGCGGGCCGCGCCGTTGACCAGCAGGGTGATGACGAACAGGACCAGACCGGACGCGATCAGCGCGTCCCGGCCGAACTCCGTGGCCTCACTGAACTTGCTGGCGATGTTCTGGGCGAAGGTGCCGCCGCCCGGGTCGAGCAGGCTGGTCTGGATGGTGAAGCTCGGGGAGAGCACGGTGGCGACGGCCATCGTCTCGCCGAGCGCGCGGCCGAGGCCCAGCATCGACGCGGAGATCACACCGGAGCGGCCGAAGGGCAGGACCGCCATCCGGATCACTTCCCAGCGGGTGGCGCCGAGGGCGAGGGCCGCCTCCTCGTGCATCTGCGGGACCTGGCGGAAGACCTCGCGGCTGACGTTGGTGATGATCGGCAGGATCATGATCGCCAGCAGGACGCCCACGGTGAGCATCGATCGCGGGGGGCCGTCCTGCCAGGAGAAGACCCCGGTCCAGCCGAGGTAGTCGTTCAGCCAGCCGAAGAGGCCGTTCAGGTGCGGTACGAGGATCAGCGCGCCCCAGAGGCCGTACACGATGGACGGCACGGCGGCGAGCAGGTCGATCACGTAGGAGATGGGACCGCGCAGCCTGCGGGGGGCGTAGTGCGTGAGGAAGAGCGCGATGGCGACCGCGATCGGGACCGCGATGACCATGGCGATGATCGAGGAGACGACCGTGCCGAAGGCGAGGACGGCGATGCCGAAGACCGGTGGGACGGCGCCGGTGTTCCACTCGAAGGTCGTCAGGAAGTTGCCCTCGTCCTTGCTGATGGCGAGGGAGGCCCGGTAGGTGAGGAAGACCGCGATCGCGGCCATGATCACCAGCAGCAGGATGCCCGACCCGCGGGTGAGACCGAGGAAGATCCGGTCACCGGGTCGGGTGGCACCGCGGGCCGCGCGCTTCTGCTCGGTCACGGACGGCTGCGGGAGAGGGGGCGGGGACTGTGGTTTCTGTGTCGATATGTCCATCGGGTTCTCCGGTCTGCGGAGTCGCTCTGCCGAGCGGCTCGGGCGGGGCCGGAAAGGTGTGCGGCCCCTGGCGGCGGTGCACCGGACGGTGCGGTCCGGAACCGGGAGACCGGGGCCGGACCGCACCTTCAGATCAGCTCAGGCCCTCGATGGTGGTGCGGACCTTGGCGATGATGTCGGCGGGGATGGGGGCGTAGTTGATGCCGGAGAGGACGCCCTGGCCGTCCTCGCTGGCGATGTAGCGCAGGAACGCCTTGGTGGCGGGCAGCGTGTCGGCCTTGTTGCCCTTGTCGCAGACGATCTCGTAGGTGACCAGGGTGATCGGGTAGGCGCCGTCGGCCTTGGTCGCGTAGTTCAGCTTCAGCGACAGGTCGCTGCCGGTGCCGACGACCTTGGCGTCCGCGATGGCCTTGGTGGCACCGTCGGAGGAGGCCGTGACCGGGGCGGAGGCGCCCGTGTCGATGGCGACCGTGGACAGACCGTCCTTGGCGTACGACAGCTCCATGTAGCCGATGGCGCCGTTGGTCTGCTTCACGCCCTGGGCGACACCGGAGGAGCCGGACGCGGACTGGCCGCCGGGGGCGGTCCAGGCCTTGCCGCCCTCGTACTTCCAGTTGTCCGGGGTGGTGGCGATCAGGTACTTGGTGAAGTTGTCCGTGGTGCCGGACTCGTCCGAGCGGTGGAACGCCTGGATCTTCAGGCTGGGCAGCTTGGCCTTGGGGTTGAGCTTCTGGATCGCCGGGTCGTTCCAGGTCTTGATCTTGCCGCTGAAGATCTTGGCGATCGTCGGGGCGTCCAGGACCAGGTTGTCCACGCCGTCCAGCTTGTAGGCGATGGCGATCGGACCGCCGACCATCGGCAGGTCGATGCCCTGGCCGCCCTTGCAGACGCTCTTGGACGCGGCGACCTCTTCGGGCTTCAGCGCGGAGTCCGAACCGGCGAAGGCGACCTGGCCCTGGGTGAACGCGGTGACGCCGGCACCGGAGCCGCCGCCCTTGTAGTTGATCTGGACGCCGTTGCAGGCCTGCGTGAAGGCCTTCACCCAGGCGTCGATCGCGTTCTTCTGCGCGGACGAGCCGTCGGCCAGCAGCTGGCCCTTGGCGTCGTCGCACTTGACGTTTCCGGCCGGAGCGGAGGCCGCGGCGCTGCCGCCGCTCTTGCCGCCGGTGTCGTCGGAGCCGCACGCCGTGAGGGCCAGGGCGCCGGAGACGGCGAGAGCACCGAGGGAGAGGGCCCGCCGGTTCATGCGCTGAAGCTTCACTTGAGGAAAATCCTTCCAGGAGCCGCCGTCCTGAATTCGGCGGCGTGCGAAAGTCTGTGTTGTGCGGAGGCGTCCCGAATGGGCGCGATCCGCACCGCGTAAGGCCGAAATTAGGCAGAACAGATGAAGGCGCCGATGGCCGTGAATGAACGCCGGGTGAACCCCTGGAGACGGTGTGGTTAGGTCACGGAACGCTTACGTCGAGGACACGGGGCGATCCCGGACTATGCCAGATGCAGTTGGTTCAGAAGAGCGTCTACGAGGGTGCGGTCCCTCGGCTGGGTGAGGCGGGCCCGGGCCGTCGAGGGCGGCAGCCACAGGATGCGATCCACCTCGCCGGTCGGCGAGAACACACCCTCCAGGGCCTCGGCCGCCCAGTAACGCACCTGCTTCGGGCGGCCGTTCGCGAGGTAGCGGACGGTGGGAAGCCCCGCACCGGGCACAGCCCGGTAACCAGTCTCCTCCTCCACCTCCCGCAGCGCCCCCACGAGCGGGTCCTCACCCCGCTTGAGCTTGCCCTTGGGGTGCGACCAGTCGTCGTATTTCGGCCGGTGGACGAGACAGACCTCCAGCTCGCCGTCGACCGAGGAGCGGCGCCACAGGACGCAGCCGGCCGCGCGCACGGTGGTGTCATTCGATTCGGTCACAGGGCACCGCCTGCTTCCTTCTACGTCGTACGGACCGTGTCCTTCTGCCAGGAGCGCTGGAACGCGAACCGCGCCGCCTCCACCTCGTGCCGCTGGTCCGCGTGGAGCACGCCCAGCGCGTAGGCCGTCGCCGGGGCGATGCGAGGGGTCCGGGCGGCCTGTGCCGCGGCCGCCGCCGCCTCCGAGGCGTCCCGGTGCCGGTTGAGGGCCTGGCCCGAGGCGAGCAGACGTACGTCCATGGTCGCGTCGCCGCGCAGGACCTCCAGGGCGTAGCGGTGCAGCCGCAGCAGCAGGCGGACCTGGTGCCAGGGCGCGTCCTGCGGATGCGGGGCCGGGTCCGGGGACAGGCCGTGGACCAGGGCCTCCGCGTTGTAGGGGTGGCCGGCGGTCAGCAGGGGCAGGGCGGAGACCGCGTCGGTCAGACGCTCCTCCGCGGCCCTGGCGAGCGGGCGCAGGTCGGCGACGGTGGCCGCGACGGTCAGGGGGACCTCGCTGGCCAGTAAGGCGACCTTGTCGGCGACCGCGTGGAACCGGCTGGAGCCCAGCGCCTGAAGCGCCGTGGAGTGGGCCCGTGTCCGGGCCAGGGTGAGCTGGCGCTCCATCAGGGCGCCCGCCTTGGCGGCGCCCACCGTGAGGTTGCCGCGCTCCGGGGTGGCCGGTGGGGTGGGGGGACCGGCGTGGGCGGGGGCCGCCGTGCCCAGTCGTTCCGCCCCGGCGGTACGACTGCCCACCGCTACGCCGTTCTTCGACCGGCTCACCTCGACGCCCGCCGGACTCGAGGCCCGACCCGCCGCGCCCCCGTCAGGCTGACCAGGCAGTACGCCCGCCCCCGACAGCCGGTGCAGCGCCAGCAGCAGGCGCTCCAGGCGGGCCTCGCAGGCGTGCTCGAGGGCCAGGGTGCCCGACAGCCAGGCCAGTTCGGGGCGCATCTCCTCCGACCACTCGGCGTCGAGGAGCGGGCGGAAGGTGTGCAGGGTGGCGCTGATGCGCCGCGCCGAGCGGCGCAGGGCGAGCGCCGCGTCGACGGTCCCCTCCGCGGCGCCCGCGGCACCACCGGCCTCCCGGTGCAGCCGCAGCGCGCGGAGGAACTCCGTGGCCCGCGCCCGGAGGTAGCCCGCGAGGGCGTCCCCGGTCACCGGCCCGGTGGTGGGGTCCGTCGGGTCAAGGTGTTGCTGTGCCACGCCGGCGCCTCCGGGCGTCTATGAGCATCTCCTGGACGTTGCGCAGGGGCTGGCCGTCCGCGTCGGTCGCGTGCCGGGTCCACTCGCCGTCCGGACCCAGGTGCCAGGACGCGGTGCCGTCGGACATGCCGGTCTCCAGCAGCCGGTTGAGGGCCGCCCGGTGCGCCGGGTCGGTGACCCGGACCAGGGCCTCTATACGGCGGTCGAGATTGCGGTGCATCATGTCGGCGCTTCCGATCCACACCTCGGGTTCGCCGCCGTTGCCGAAGGCGAAGACGCGGGAGTGTTCGAGGAAGCGGCCGAGGATGGACCGTACCCGCATGTTCTCGGACAGGCCGGGGACGCCGGGCCGCAGTGCGCAGATGCCGCGCACCCACACGTCCACCGGCACGCCCGCCTGGGTCGCGCGGTACAGGGCGTCGATGAGCGCCTCGTCGACCATCGAGTTGACCTTGATGCGGACGAACGCCGGACGTCCGGCACGGTGGTGCTGGATCTCCTTGTCGATCCGGGCGATCAGGCCGTCACGAAGGGACTTGGGGGCGACCAGCAGCCGGCGGTAGGTCTCCCGGCGGGAGTAGCCGGAGAGACGGTTGAACAGGTCCGAGAGGTCCGCGCCGACCTGCGGGTCCGCCGTCAGCAGGCCCAGGTCCTCGTAGAGGCGGGCCGTCTTCGGGTGGTAGTTGCCGGTGCCGACGTGGCTGTAACGCCGTAGCGTCTCGCCCTCCTGGCGGACCACCAGCGACAGCTTGCAGTGCGTCTTCAGGCCCACCAGGCCGTAGACGACGTGGCAGCCGGCCTCCTCCAGCTTGCGCGCCCACTTGATGTTGGCGTGCTCGTCGAAGCGGGCCTTGATCTCGACCAGGACGAGGACCTGCTTGCCGGACTCGGCCGCGTCGATGAGGGCGTCGACTATGGGGGAGTCGCCGGAGGTCCGGTACAGGGTCTGCTTGATCGCGAGGACGTCCGGGTCGCCGGCCGCCTGCTCCAGGAACGCCTGCACGGAGGTGGAGAAGCTGTCGTACGGGTGGTGCAGCAGCACGTCCCGGTTGCGCAGCGCGGCGAAGATGTCGGGCGCGGACGCCGACTCCACCTCGGCCAGGTCGCGGTGGGTACCCGCGACGAACTTCGGGTACTTCAGCTCCGGCCGGTCGAGCGAGGCGATACGGAAGAGGCCCGTGAGGTCCAGGGGGCCCGGCAGCGGGTACACCTCGGCCTCGCTGATCTTCAGCTCCCGCACCAGCAGGTCGAGGACCTCGCGGTCGATCGACTCCTCCACCTCCAGGCGCACCGGTGGCCCGAAGCGGCGCCGCATGAGCTCCTTCTCCAGTGCCTGGAGCAGGTTCTCCGCGTCGTCCTCCTCGACCTCCAGGTCCTCGTTGCGGGTGAGCCGGAAGGCGTGGTGCTCCAGCACCTCCATGCCCGGGAACAGCTCCTCCAGGTGGGCTGCGATGACGTCCTCGACGGGGACGTAACGGCCCGGGGAGCTCTCCAGGAAGCGGGACAGCAGCGGCGGCACCTTCACGCGGGCGAAGTGCTTGTGGCCGCTGACGGGGTTGCGGACGACGACCGCGAGGTTGAGCGAGAGACCCGAGATGTACGGGAAGGGGTGCGCGGGGTCGACCGCCAGCGGGGTCAGGACGGGGAAGATCTGGTGCCGGAAGAGCGTGAAGAGGCGCGCCTGCTCCTTCTCCGCCAGCTCGCTCCAGCGGACCAGGTGGATGCCCTCTTCCGCGAGCGCGGGAGCGACGTCCTCGTGGTAGCAGGCGGAGTGCCGGGCCATCAGCTCCCGCGAGCGGGCCCAGATCATCTCCAGCACCTCGCGCGGCTGGAGGCCGGACGCGGAGCGCGTGGCGACGCCCGTGGCGATACGGCGCTTCAGACCGGCCACCCGGACCATGAAGAACTCGTCCAGGTTGCTGCCGAAGATCGCGAGGAAGTTCGCTCGTTCGAGGAGGGGGGTGTTGGGGTCCTCGGCGAGTTCCAGGACGCGCTCGTTGAACGCGAGCCAGCTGCGCTCCCGGTCGAGGAAACGACCCTGCGGCAGCTGGACCCCGTCCTGCTGCGACTCCTCGTACGCGTCGAGGTCTGCATCGATGTCGGGTTCCAGGTCGGAGACCGCGGCCGCGACGGTGTGCGGGCGGTGCGCGGCGATGGAGCCCACGGAGGGCTGCGGGTGCTGGACCTGTGCCTGGGTGTTCGGCTGGCTCATGGACCCATTCTTCCGCGCCAGCAGCGAGACAGGCGCGTCGGAACGTGCGGGCGGGAGCGCGGCGGCGTTCCCCTCGGGGGGCGGCGAGGGTTCGGGCACGACGGGGTTCATTGGCAGAGCTTCGCAAGCCCGTCTGAACCGATGGTTACGGAGACATGGCGTTCGGGATATCGCCGGACGGCTCACGGGGGTCCACGCGCGCGTGGAGGGGTGGCTCGCGGGTTGATTTCAGAGGGCTTACGTCCCTCCCCTACCGCGAGGCGGAGCGTCAGGGGAGGGACGTGAGCCGTGGCGCGCTCAGGCCGTGCCGCGACGCAGGAGGGCGAAGGCGGCGGTGGTGGCCGCGGCGGCGACCGCGAGGACGAGGCCGGTCTCCACGAGGTGCAGGGGCCAGAAGTGGGAGGCGGGGTGGAACGTGGCGTAGTAGCCGTCGGCGTCGCGGCCGCTCGCCACCTCCCATACGTCGTTCGGCAGCACGAGCGGCTTCGCCGAGGTGCGCGTCCGCGTCGGCCACAGCGCGTCGCGCAGGTGCTCCAGGACGAGGTTGAGCAGCCACATCGCCGCGCACGCCACGCCCAGGGCGGGCAGCGTGCGGCGCAGTACGAGCGCGGTGAGCGCACCGACCGCCAGGGCGCACAGGGCGTACGCCACCGCCGCCGGGCCGAGTGCGACGAACACGTCGGAGAAGGTCCAGCTGTCGCCCCACATCCAGTCCGGGTTCGCCGCCCAGCCCCACCGGAACGCCAGCACCAGGACCGTGCCGCCGAATGTGATGGCCGCGGCGGGCACGGCGAGCTTGGCGACCAGCCAGCGGGTGGGGGTCACTCCCTGCGTCCAGGCCAGCCGCGCGGTGCCGCTCTCCAGCTCGCGGCCGATCAGTGAGCCCGCGGCGAAGGCGGCGACGGCGAGGAAGCTGTAGCAGACGAGGGTGCCGGCGTGGTCGATCGCCCGGCTGTACAGGTAGGCGGCGTACGGGACGCTGCACATGTCGCGGGCCGGGTCGCAGTGGTCGTTCTCCTCCACCGCCCGTACGGAGGCCGCGGTGACCTGCGTGACGAACAGCAGCCAGACGATGACGGCCGCCACGAACGCGGCCCAGACGAGCAGGGCCGCGCGGTGCAGCCGCAGGACGGTGCCGGGAAGCCCCCCGACGGCGGGCGGACCCGGGGGACGGCTCGCGGTGGAGATCGCCTGGACCTGGGCGCTCATGCGGTGACCTCCGTGCCGATCCGGGCCGTGCCGGCGGTGTCCGTGCCGGAGGTGTCCGTGCTGGCGATGTCCGTGCTGGCGATGTCCGTGCCGGTCGTGCCGGTCGTGCCGGTCGTGCCGGTCGCGCCGGTCGCGCCGGTCGTGCCGGTCGTGCCGGTCCGCGCGGTGCCGGTGGCGCGCCGGAGCACCAGGAACGCGGCCGCGACGAGCAGACCCGTCAAGGCCAGGACCAGGGCGGTGGTGGTGAGCTGGAGCGGCCAGTACTGGGACATGGGGTGGTACGTGGTGTAGAAGCCGGTCGCGTGGAGCCGTTCGTACACCTCCGGGCAGCCGTTGACGGCCAACGGCCCGCAGCCGGGGTCGGCGATGTGCGCGCCGCCGGCGGTGACCAGGCCCGAGTCGACCTCGATGCCCCCGCCTGGGTAGCCCTCGACGAGGGGGTTCACGCTGGTCCTGGCGGGCCACAGGTACGGCATGGCCCACTGGGCGGCGCCCCACAGGACGGCCGTGGACAGCACGCCGACGACGAGCGCGGGCAGGGTGCGGCGCAGCGACACGCCCGCGAGGGCGCCGGCGGCCAGGCCGCACAGGGCCAGGGCGACGGTGGTGGGGCCGTTGGCGTGGAAGGTCCAGACGTCGTGCCAGTTCTTGGCGGTGTCGATACGGCCCCGACCCGCCGTCCAGGCCATGCGGTGGAGCACGAACAGCAGGCTCGCGCCCGCGGTGATCGCCGCGGCGGGCACGGCGAGCTTGGCGGCCAGCCAGCGGGTGGGGGGCACCGCCTGCGTCCACGCCAGGCGTGCGGTTCCGCTCTCCATCTCCCGGCCGACGAGGGCGGCGCCCGCCCAGGCGGCCAGCAGGAAGGGGAGCGCGGCGAGGGCGAGGGTGGAGTAGTTGTAGAGGTCCTTGTAGAGCAGGATCGCGTCCTGGTCGTAGGAGCAGCTCGGCGTCTCGATGGAGCACGCGTTGTACTCCCGCCAGCCCTGTGTGGCGGCGTCGGCCAGGGGGCCCCGCAGCGCGAGGAAGGCGGCGCCGAGGACGGTCACGAGACCGGCCCAGGCACCGAGCGCGGGTCTATGCAGCCGCAGCAGCCAGCGCACCATGTGGGGGCGAGTGACTGCCGCCTGCGGGTCGGAAGCGGTGAGGGGTGGTGCCGCCTGGAGGTCCGGAGCGGTGCTCGGGGTCATGCCGCGGCCTCCTCGGCGCGGTCCGGGACGGGTGCGAGGCCGGGGGCCTCGGGGTTGCGCAGGTAGGACAGGACGAGCTCCTCCAGGGTGGGCGTGCCGGTGCGCCATTCGTGAGGCAGCGGGCCCGCGGGGCGGATCAGCGCGCTGAGCTGGCGGCCGGTGGTGCGGGACTCGACGACGGTGTGCGGGGCGAGGTCGGTGTCCGCGGTGACGGCCACGCGCGTGTGGCCGGCCGTCAGCTCGTCGATCTCGCCCGCCAGCCGGACCCGGCCCCCGCCCATCAGCAACAGGTGGTCGCAGGAGTCCTCCAGCTCGGCCACCACGTGCGAGGACATCACGATCGTCGTGCCGTACTGGGCGGCCTGCGCCATCAGCGTGCCCATCAGTTGGTGCCGGGCCAGCGGGTCGAGGTCGGCCATCGGCTCGTCCAGGAGCAGCAGTTCGGGGCGTTTGCCGAGGGCCAGGGCGAGCGCCACGCGCGTGCGCTGTCCACCGGAGAGCGAGCGGATGCGGGCCCTCGGGTCGAGGTCGCCCGCGGCGACGATCCGGTCGGCGGTGACCTCGTCCCAGCGGCCGGGGTTGAGGTCGGCGCCCATGCGCAGCGTCTCGGCGACGCTGAGCTGTGGGTACAGCGGCTTGTCCTGGGCGACGTAGCCCACCCGCGCGCGGGCGGCGGCCGGGGTGGTGCCGAGGACGGTGACCGTGCCCTCGCTGGGGGCCAGCAGGCCGGCGGCCAGGGCGAGGAGCGTGGACTTGCCCGCTCCGTTGTGGCCGACGACCGCGCAGACCCGGCCGGCGGGGAGGTGGAACGTGCAGTCCTGCAGCGCCCGGCGACCGCGGCGGCCGAAGCGTTTGCCGAGGGCGGTCGCCTCCAGGGCCGGGGCCGGAACCGGGGCGGGGGCGGGGGTGGGGCGGTTGATTGGGCCCTCGGTACGGCCGGCGGTCGGGCGGTCGGTCGGGCGGTCGGTCGGGCGGTCGGTCCGGCGGTCGGTTGGTCCTTCGGTCGGGCCGTCGGTCCGCAGGTCGGTCGGGCCTTCGGTACGGCCGTCGGACCGGCCGTCGGCCGGGCCTTCGGGCCGGTCGGTGGGCGTGTCGGTCATGCGGGGTCCCCCTGGGAGTGCGTTTCGGCGACGGGAACGGGAACGGGAACGGGAACGGCGAAGCGTTCATCGAGCACGGAGGTGAAGAGCGCGGCCACGTCGTCCCGGTCCAGCCCTGCCTCGCGGGCCCGGTCGGCCCAGGCGTGCAGCTCCGCCCGCAGGGGGGAGTCCTCCGCCGCCACGGTGCCGAGCGAACGCCGTACGAAGGTGCCGAGACCCCGCCGCGCCTCGACCAACCCCTCGCGCTCCAGCTCGCGGTACGCCTTCAGCACGGTGTTCGGGTTGATGGCGGTGGCCTCCACGACCTCGCGAGCCGTCGGCAGCTGGTCGCCGGGCTGGAGCAGGCCCAGGCGCAGGGCCTGCTTGGTCTGCTGGACGATCTGGACGTAGGTGGCCACGCCGCTGTGCCGGTCGATGCGGTACTCGACCATCCGACCCACCACCCTTTCACTAATTGAGTAGTGAAAGGGTGGTGGGTGGGGCGGCCGTACGTCAAGAAAAATTCTCCCGGGATCCGTGAACCGATCGGCGGGGCTCGTGCGATGAGGGGTTGTGAGCGCAACGACGAGAAGTGACGGGGAGCTGCTGCGAGCCATCGCGGCGGACGGGGACCGTCATGCCTTCGAGGAGCTGTACCGGCGGTATGCGCCGTGGCTGACCGCACGCATGCGCAGCCGCTGCTCTGACGCCGGGGTGGTCGACGACGTCGTCCAGGAGACGTTCCTCGCGGTGTGGCGTGGCACCGCCCGTTACCGCGAGGAGGCCAGCGGCGACGCAGCCGGGTGGCTGTGGCGTATCGGATCGCGACGCCTGATCGACGCCCTGCGCGGCGACGGGGCGCGCGGCCGGCTGCGCCAGACACTGGCGCGGCTGCGCCACCGGGACGAGGCGTCGGCGGAGGAACGCGTGCTCGCGGGGGTGGAGCACGGAGACCTCGCGGGCGCCCTCATAAGGCTCTCACCGGAGCTGCGGGTCGTCCTCCAGGCGACGGTCATCGACGGGCTCACCACACGGGAGGCGGCCGTCCTGCTCGGCATCCCGCCCGGCACGGTCAAGACGCGGGCCCAACGCGCCCGCAAGCAAATGCGGGAGGCACTGGCATGAGGCGCGACACGAGCGGAGACCCCGGCCCGCGCGGATGCGTGCGGGGCGAGGGCCTGTGCATGCGGGGCGACGAGTCGAAGGAGGTGCCGGCATGACATGGCACGTGGCAGAAGAGGACCTGCGCGCCTACGCCCAGGGCGAGTTGGCGGCGCCGATGCTCTGGTCGGCCGACACACATCTCACCGCGTGCGCCGAGTGCCGGGCACGGCTCGCGGCGGTCGGCGACCCCGTCGCACTGGACGCCGGCTGGGAGCGGCTCGACGCCGAGCTGGACGCGCCGCGCCCCGGACTGCTGGAGGGGCTGCTGCTGCGGCTCGGCGTGGCCGGTCACACGGCACGGCTGCTGACCGCGACCCCGGTGCTGCGCCGCTCCTGGCTGCTGGCGGTGGCGTTCGTCCTCGGCCTGACCGTGCTCGCCGTGTACCTGGTGGACGAACCCGCCCTGTTCCTCGCACTCGCCCCACTGTTGCCGCTCGCGGGCGTGGCGTTGTCCTACGGCCCCGGGCTCGACCCGACCTACGAGATCGCCGTCGTCGCCCCGATGCACGGGTTCCGGCTGCTGATGGTCCGCACGGTCGCCGTATTGACCGCGGGCCTCGTGCTGAACGGCCTGGCGACCCTCGCGCTGCCGGAGTACGGACTGCTGGCCCTGACCTGGCTGCTGCCCGCCCTCGCCCTCACCGCGACGGGCCTGGCGCTGATGCCCAGGCTGGGTCCGGTCCTGGCGCCCGTCCTGGTGGGCGGGGCGTGGCTGACGCTGCTGGCGCTGGCGAAGCGGCACACTCACGGCACGCTCGTGCCCTTCACGACGGCCGGACAGTCCGCCGCGGCAGCGCTCGCGGTCCTCGCCGCCCTGTTGCTCTTCCAGGCACGCGACCGCTTCGACGCCCGCCCCACCGGCGGCTTCGCGGATGGGGGCGCCGCGTGACCACGCCCCCCGCCCCGTCCGCCCGCCGCACTCCCAGGAGCCCCGCATGACCACCGGCCCCCTCAACGACCCCGCCTCCGGCCCCACCACCGTCTCGGCCACCGGCCTGACCCTCCGCTACGGCGGCACGCGCGCCCTCGACGCCGTCTCGCTGGAGCTGACCCGTGGGGTGACCGGCCTCCTGGGCCCCAACGGCGCCGGCAAGACCAGCCTGCTGCGGGTACTCGCCACGGCCGTACCGCCGGACAGCGGCGCGTTCACCGTCCTGGGCCACGACCCGAGCACCACGAAGGGCCGCCTGGCGGCCCGCCGCACGCTCGGCTACCTGCCGCAGACCCCCGGCTTCCACCCCGACTTCACGGCCTTCGCCTTCGTCGACTACGTGGCGATCCTCAAGGAACTGACGGACCGCGCGGCCCGCCACCGCGAGGTGCGGCGCGTACTGGAGGCCGTCGACCTCGAAGACGTGCGCGGCAAGCGCATCAAGCGGCTCTCCGGAGGCATGCGGCAGCGAGTCGCGCTGGCCGCCGCCCTCGTCGGGGACCCGGAGTTCCTCGTCCTCGACGAGCCGACCGTCGGCCTGGACCCGGAACAGCGCATGCGGTTCCGCGAGTTGGTCGCCGAGGCGGGCGAGGGCCGCACGGTACTGCTCTCCACCCACCAGACGGAGGACGTGGCGATGCTCTGTCACCGAGTCGTCGTCCTCACCCACGGCCGCGTCCGCTTCGACGGCACCCCGGCCGAGCTGACCGCCCGTGCGGCCGGCCGGGTGTGGGTGAGCGCCCAGCGCGATCCGGGCGCGCTGGCAGGCTGGCGCACCGGCACCGGCACGTTCCGCAACATCGGCGAGCCGCCGACCGGTGCCGACCTGCTCGAACCCACCCTGGAGGACGGCTACCTGCTCGCCCTCGACGGCGAGAGCACCGAGGTGACGGCGTGAGCACCACGATCACCCGCCCCGCGCCCTCGGTCACCGAACCCGCACCCGAGCCCCGCCGCACGTCGGCCGTCCTCGACCTCGCCCGCTTCGAGGCGCGCGAGCTTCTGCTCCAGGTCCCGATCCTGGTCGTCTTCGGCCTCTACATCGTGTACGCGGGCCTTCGGCTGGTGACCCAGTCGGGCGGGACCGACGACTACCCGATCCTCAACCAGATCGACCGCGCCACCCAGGCCGCGCCCCTCTTCCCGGCCATCGCCCTGCTCATCTGTGTCAACTCGGCCGCACTGCGCTCCCGCAAGCACCACACCGCGCAGCAGTTCGAGGTCCACCCGATGGAGCCGTGGCGGCGCACGGTCGCCCACATACTCTCGGCCGTGCCGTACGCGGCGCTGACCGCCGTGGTGGTGGCCGTCGAGTACACCCGGGAGACGCTGAAGCCGGGGGCGATCGGTCATGGCTCGTTCGGCGAGCTGGCCGTGGGCCCGCTGGTCGTCCTGCTCGCCGGAGTGATGGGCGTCGTGCTGGCCCGTCTGCTGCCGTCGCCGTTCGTCCCGATGTTGTTCGTGATCGTCGGCTACCTGGGCATCGTGCTCGCCTCCGGGGCCGAGGCGGAGGGCCATCGCATCGGCTGGCTGTCACCGATCATCTTCCAGGACAACGGCGGCGACCCGGTCCCCGCCGACCTGCTGGGCCGCCTGGCCGGCTGGCACGCGCTGTATCTGGCGGGCCTGTGCGTCCTGCTGGCCTGTGTGGCGATCCTGGCCGCCGGCGGCCGGACCCGCGCCATCAAGGCGGCGACCGCGATCGCTGTCGCGGTGACGGCTGTGGGCGCGGTCGGGCAGGTCCCCGACTCGTCGGCCCTGGAGAAGGCACGGGAGACGGCGTCCAAGTCACCGGAGAAGGTCCAGTCGTGCGCCAGGTACGCCGGGTCGACGTACTGCTCGTTCCCCGAGTGGAACGGTGTGCGGGGGGAGTGGGGCGAGGTGGCCGCCCGCGTCCGGGCGGCTGCCGGGGGCCAGGCCGGGCAGACCCCGCTGACGGTGCGCCAGCGCATCGACACCAGCGGCGGTGTGGAATCCGATGCCTTTCTCAAGCCGTCCCGCACGCCGGGCCAGGTCACGGTCGGCACTCGCTGGGGTGGCAATCGCGTCCCCGAGTTCGCCGTGGCGGTCGCCTCCGTCCTGGTCGCGGGCACGGAGGACGAGGCCGGGACCATGTGCGACGCCCGCACGATCACCGTCATGTGGCTGGCCGTCGGCACTGCCCCGCACCCGCTGGACACCTTCCGCGATGTCCGGCTCGACGACTCCATCTCCGGTTCGGCGGTCATCCTGGCCCCCACGGAACCGCTGACCATGACCACCCAACAGACGTCGGTCGTCCGCGCGTTGCTCGACCGGCCGCGCGCCGAGGTGGAGGCCCGCGTCAAAGCCCACTGGACGGAACTGACGTCATCGAATACGACGACGGCCCAGGCGGCGAAGCTGCTCGGGGTCGAGGCACCGAAGGGGGCGGACGACTGTGAGGAGTGATGTGTCGCGTGCGCTGCTGTGGGCCCTCGTGCCCCCGGTGTGGCGGGCCCTGCCCTGGCGGGCGCTCGCGGTGGGGGGCGGGCTCGGCCTGCTGCTCGCCGCGAGCACCAGACTGCCGGACTCGACGCCCAGCTCCGAGACGGGACTTGCCGTGTTGCGGATGGTGGCCCTGTTCGGCGCGCTCGGCCTTGCCTTCCTTCTCGACGACCCCGCCCGGCACACCACCACGGGCGTCCCGGTGCGCCGCCCGCTCCGTGCGGGCCTGCGCCTGACCCTCGTGGCGCCGTTCATGGCGGCGTGGTGGACGGCGGCCCTGTTTCTCATACCGGCGGCATCCCGTCCGCCGGCTGGTTTCCTCACCCTGGAGGCGCTGGCCCTGGCCGCCTGCGCCCTCGCCCTGCCCGCCACGGCCATCCGCTTCACCACAGAGACGGAACCCGGCAGGATCGCGGCCTTCTGGCTGGGCATCACGAGCCTCGCCGCGTGTCTCGTCCCGGACAAGTGGGGCCTCTTCGTGGCCGAGGGGACGGGGGAGTGGGACACGGCGCACATGCGGTGGGCGGTGCTGCTGGGGCTGGCGGCGGTGCTGTGGGCGACATGCCTGCCGGAACCCTTGCGACGCCGGTCAGTGCCGCACTTCACCCCGACCGGCGTTTAGAGGCTCACCTCACGTCTCCGTCCGGTACATCAGATCCACCTCGTGCGTCACGAACCCCAGCCGCTCGTACACCGACACCGCCGCCTTGTTGTCCGCGTCGACATACAACATCGCCGTCGGCAGCCCTTGTGCGGCGAGATGGCGCAGCCCCAGCGTGGTGAGTGCCTTGCCGAGGCCGCCGCCCTGGGCGCCGGGGGCGACACCGAGGACGTAGACCTCACCGAGCTGCTGCTCGGCGTGGACCTTGGTCCAGTGGAAGCCGACGAGCCGGTCCCCGCGGAAGGCGAGGAAGAAGCCGGCGGGGTCGAACCAGGGCTCGGCCTTGCGGTCGTCGAGGTCGCGCTGGGTGAGGGAGCCCTGTTCCGGATGGTGGGCGAAGGCGGCGGCGTTGACGGCGAGCCAGGCCGCGTCGTCGGTGCCGGGGACGAACGTGCGGACGGTGACGCCCTCGGGGAGGGCCGGCTCGGACAGGTCGAGGTCCGCCAACGGCCGCCGCATCTGGCGCAGTTCCCGGAAAAGGGTGAGGCCGAGGACCTGGGCGAGGTGTCGCGCGGCGGAGTGGCCGCCGTGGGCCCACACGCGCAGCCGCTTGCCGGACGCGGCGAGGAGGGCGGCGCCGAGGGCCCGGCCGTGGCCGTGGCCGCGGTGGGAGGGGTGCACGACGAGTTCGGCGGCCGGTGCCTCGACGGGGTCGGTGTCCTCGAGCTGGGCGTAGCCGACGAGTTGGTCGTCGACGGTCAGCAGCAGATGGGAGACGCCCTCGCGTGCGCGGCCGCGCAGCTGGAGCCGTCCCTGCTCGGACACCGCTTGCTGACCGTCGTTGCGGGCGGCTTCGGCGAGCAGGGCGAGGACGGCCTCGGACTGGTCCGGGGAAAGCGCGGAGTAGGTCTCGATGGAGCGGGAGCCGTAGGGCCGTACGGTGTCGTCGCTGGTCATGCGTATGAGGGTAAAGGGAGGGCACCGCAAAGTGGCGGCACGGGGGAAGTCAAAGGGAGGGGCAGCGGTGAAGGCAAAGAGCGGGGCAAAGGGAAACCAGGATGTGACCATGAACCCCCTGTCGCGCTACGCGCGTTGACCCTAGGCTGCGCCGGACGGGGCCAACCACCTCAAGCAAGCCACAGGGGGGCGTATGCCAGCCACGACCCAGCAGCACCCGACCCGCAGACGCCGTACGTACCGGATCGTCGCGGCCGCTGCCGCTCTGACCACGGCCGGTGCGCTCGCCGCCGCGATGCCCGCGACCGCGTCGGCCGGCGAGAGCCACAAGCCCGGCGGCCACGGCCACCTGCCGAGCCGCTACCAGGACGTGCAACTGCTGTCGTTCAACGACCTGCACGGCAACCTGGAGCCGCCGTCCGGTTCGTCCGGCCGGGTCACCGAACTCCAGGCGGACGGTACGACGAAGACGATCGACGCGGGTGGCGTGGAGTACCTGGCGACGCACCTGCGGGAAGCGCGCAAGGGCAAGGCGTACTCCATCACGGCCGCCGGTGGCGACATGGTGGGGGCCTCCCCGCTGATCTCGGGTCTCTTCCACGACGAGCCCACCATCGAGGCGCTGAACAAGCTCGATCTGGACGTCACGTCCGTCGGCAACCACGAGTTCGACGAGGGCGCCAAGGAGCTGGGCCGTCTGCAGCACGGCGGCTGTCACCCGACGGCCGGCTGCTACACCGACGAGGAGTTCGAGGGCGCCGACTTCCCGTATCTCGCGGCGAACGCGCTGAACGAGAAGACCGGCAAGCCGATCCTCAAGCCCTACTGGGTGTGGAAGAAGAACGGCGTCAAGATCGGCTTCATCGGTGTGACGCTGGAGGACACCCCGGGTGTCGTCTCCGCCGAGGGCGTCAAGGGCCTGAAGTTCAAGGACGAGGTCGAGACGATCAACAAGTACGCCAAGGTGCTGGAGCGCCAGGGCGTGAAGTCGGTCGTGGCCCTGATCCACGAGGGCGGACTGCCCGCGTCGGGGTCGTACAACTACAACTGCGACTCGCCGGGCGCGGGTGACGGCATCTCCGGCCCGATCGTCGACATCGCCAAGAACGTCACCCCGAAGGTCGACGCCCTCGTCACCGGTCACACGCACGCCGCGTACGCGTGCACCATCAACGACCCGTCGGGCAGGCCGCGTACGGTCACCTCGGCCGCGTCCTTCGGCCGCCTCTACACGGACACCACGCTGACCTACGACCGCTGGACGGGTGACATCGCCCGTACCGCGGTGAAGTCGGCGAACCACGTGGTGACCCGGACCGTCGCCAAGGCGCCGGACATGACCGAGCTGATCAGCAAGTGGAACACCCTGGCGGCCCCCATAGGCAACCGCCCCATCGGCTACGTCTCCGCGGATGTCCCCAACACGGGCACGGAGTCCCCGATGGGCGACCTGATCGCGGACGCCCAGCTCTGGTACGGCAAGAAGCTCGACGCGGAGACGGACGTCGCGCTGATGAACCCGGGTGGCGTGCGGGCCGGCCTCACCTACGCGGCCAAGGGCACCGAGGGCGACGGAGTGGTGACCTACGCCGAGGGCTTCACCGTGCAGCCGTTCGCCAACACCGTGAACCTGCAGAACTTCACCGGCGCAGAACTGATCCAGGTCCTCAAGGAGCAGGTGAGCGGCTCGAACGCGGCCTCGCCGAAGATCCTGCAGCCGTCCGCCAACCTCACGTACACGCTGGACCTGACGAAGAGCGGCGCGGACCGTGTCGTCACCGACTCCATCAAGGTCAACGGCACGGCCGTCGACCCGGCCGCCACCTACCGCGTCGCGACGAACAGCTTCCTCGCGGGCGGCGGCGACGGCTTCACCACGCTGGGCCAGGGCACGAACGATCTCGTCGGCGCCGACGATCTGACCGCTCTGGAGCAGTACCTCACGGCCAACTCCTCGGCGTCCGCGCCGATCGCACCGCCGGTGACGAACCGGATCACGGTCGTTCAGTAGCGTTCAGCGGATCGTGAGCTGGGTCGCATAACCGGAGTAGAAGTTGCGGGTGGGGGGCATGTGCATGGTCGGATGGATCGATGCGTTCCCCCCACCACATGCCAACGCATCCCTACCCGAACTCCTACGAGGAGTCTGAGCCCGAGCTCTGTCCCGAGCCGGAACCCGAGCTCCGGCCCGGCCCCGAGCCCTTGGCCCCGCCGAACCCTCGCCGCGGTCGCCGGCGTCGACGGCGGGGCCGTTTCGCGGGCCTGCCGTTCGCGCTGAAGAGCGTGGTCGCGCTCCTGGTGCTCGCCGCCTTCCTCACCCTCGCCGACCGCTGGGCCGTTCTCTACGCCGAGCACAAGGCGGCGGACACCCTCAAGGACAACCTGAAGCTGACCGCGGCACCCGAAGTGGAGATCGGCGGCTTCCCCTTCCTGCCCCAACTCGTCGACGGACACCTGGACTCGGTGAAGGTCACCGTCCCGGACGTGGCGGCGGACCGGGTCACGCTGGCCGCGGTGTCGGCGACGGCCCGAGACGTACGGCTCGACGGTGACGGCCCGACCTCGGTGAGCGGAGCACACCTCCCGGAACTGCACGGCGACGTCCTGCTGTCCTTCGCCGACATGAACCGCGAACTGGGCGCGTCCCAGGTGACGTTCAGCGGCGCGGCCCGCGACCGCGTCTCGGCGCGGGGCACCCTGCCGGTCGCCGGGCACGATCTGCGGCTCAAGGCCGACGTCCGGGTACAGCGCAACGGCGCGCGGGGCATCGCCACGGAGATCGGCGGAATGCGCCTGGACATCGGCGACCTGGCGACCTACCGCCCCGGCACCCGCCCCTCGGAGGGCCTGCATCTCACGCCCGAGTCCGCCGCCCGCCTGGCCCACGAGACCCAAAAGGTGCGGGCGCTGCTCGAGGTACCGTCGGTGGTTCGCCGTATGGGCGTGCCCCAGTCGACCGTGCGCGAGGCGCTGGCCAACGACGACCGGCTGGCCGCGCTGACCGGCGAGCCGCGCTTCGTCCACCAGGCCATGCGGGTCAACCTCCTCGACCTGGCGCTCGCCCACCCCGAGATCCTCGACCGCCTGGGCTTCGACCCGGCCCTCCTGGACGCCCTCTCCACCCTGACCCGCCCGGCCCTCGCCGACCGCCTCTCCCTCGCCTTCAAGCTCCCCACACCACCCAGCGGCGACCTGCGCCTGCGGGACGTGCGCGTGGAGAAGGAGGGAATCAGGGTGCGCATCGAGGGCTCGGACCTGGCGGTCGGTTCGTGAAACCTCTGCCGGCTCCGGTCGACGCACGCGATCAAGGACTGGTGAACAACCCTGCGGGGCAATACACCTAGGGCCCCCGCATGTACCGCGGCACCTGGGACTTCCACTGCCAGTGCAGTAGTGCCGCGAGGACGGTGAAGGCCGCTGCCGGGACGTAGACGAGGAGGAGCAGGGGGCGGACGATCGCGCCCGAGACGGGTTCGGTGAGGAGGAGCAGGAACATGACGAGGAGCACGAGCATCGTGCCGAGCACCGAGCGCTCCCACGCCTTGCGGTGTCCTGCCCGGCGGCGGATGCGGGTCTCGACCTCGGGTCGGTGCTCCCAGGGTGTTCCGCGTTGTTGGGCGGCGGTCTCGCGGAGGGTGTCGACCTCTCTGCGGAGGCCGTAGAGGCCGGGCTGCTGCCAGTCGTCCAGGAACGGGAGGCGGGTTCGGCGGCCGTCTTCCGTGTAGAGGCGGGCGAGGTGGCGGGGGCCTTCGGCGAGCTGCTTGGGGAGGGGCTCGATGCGGATGTCGTAGATGGCGGGCCAGGGGAAGTGGCGGCTGCGCAGGGCGTTGTATGCCGTGATGCCCTCGGCGTCGGCGACGGTGCGGCCGCGCCAGTGGAGGAGCGCGGCCCACCCGAGGATCGCCAGCACCAGCCCGGCCGTCGCCCCCTGCCCCCACCACGGCATGCGGCCGTGGTCGCGCGTCAGCTGGAACAGGGCGTTCGTGAGACAGATCGTGATGAAGCCGGTTCGGCGGCCCGACATCCGTCTGCGCCGGCCGTACTCCCGTCTGGAACCGACCTCGCCCACCCGTGCCTCCCCAGGCGCGCCGACCGGGTGGCCGCGCGACCGGGGAGAGCGTAGGGCTCGAAGGTGAGGTGAGAGTAAGGGCGGGCGCGGGGCCTCAGGACGCCGACGGGGTCCAGTCGCCCAGCCAGTCCGCGACCTCCTGGTTCGCGGCCTGGGCGTCGGAGAGCTGCGGGCGGTCCGAGGTGGCGCTGCCCGAGCCGGCGCCGGTGTTCTTGTACTCGGCGAAGCGGTCGTTCTTCCAGGAGAAGCCGCTCATGTCGGTCCACGGGGTGGTCTTGATCGCGGCGCTCAGGGTGGTGTTGCGGACCGTGGTCTGCGGATCGAGGCTCGCGTCGCCGCCCGCGTGCCACGGGCGGCCGAGGTAGAAGGTGCGGTCGGAGACGTCACCGTTCACCGTGGAGTTGGCGATCAGGATGCCCTTGCGGTTCGCGGCCGTGCTGGGCGCGGTGACGTAACCGGCCGAGGTGCCGTTCCAGCGCTTCTTCAGGGTGATGACGGACCTGTCGATCACGGCGGTGGCCCGGCCGAAGATGAAGTCCACGTTGCCGATGACGTACGAGTTCGTCATGTAGACGCGGCCCAGCCTGTCCTTCGACGCGGTGTCCACCAGCAGCGTGTCCTGGTCGCCGCTGACGATGACGCCGTCGAGGAGGACCTTGTCCGAGGCGGTGCGCAGGGCGACCGCCTGGCCGGCGATGTCCTGGTGCGCACCCTCGTCGAAGTCGTTGGAGATGGTGAGGTTGCGGGCCTGGAAGTCGTCCGCCTCGACGGCGACGCTGGCGCTGCCTCCGGTGCCGTACGTGCCGCCACCGGGCTTGGGGGTGCCCGACGCGTTGTTGTAGACGATCACCGTGTCCTTACGGCTGGCCCCCGTCCCCTGGATCGTGACGTGCGGCTTGTTGGACGGGACCTTGACCAGCTCGCGGTACGTGCCCGGCTTGACCGCGATCACCACGCGGGACGGGTTGTTCGCGGGTACGGCGTTCACCGCGGCCTGGACGGAGGTGTACTGGCCGCTGCCGTCCTTGGCGACGGTGAGGGTGGTGGCCGCGGCCGCCTTCGTCGTGGCGGTCGACGTCGTACCGATGGACGCGCGGGGGCCCACACCCGACTTCAGCAGCGCCGGTACGTCCGCCGCCTTGTCCAGCGTGTACGCGTAGTACTTCCTCGGGTCCCAGGCCGCGCCCGAGCCGCCGCTCTCGTTGCGGCCGCTCGTGCCGGAGAAGACGTTGCCGCGCTGGACGACGGTGGCCGTGGCGTCGCGGGTCACCGGGTTCTTCAGGCCCTGGAAGTAGGAGTTCTCCAGCACCATGTTCGTCTTGCCGCGCGAGTAGTTGCCGTACGAGGCGGTGATGGAGGTGCCCGCCTCGTCCTCCAGGTAGTTGTTGTAGAGGTGCGCGTGGGCGACGTTGTCCGTGGAGGGGTTGCGCTGCTCGGTCTCGCGGATCCAGTTGTGGTGGATGGTGATGTCCGCGGTGGTGTTGTCGGTCCAGCCGATGCCGAACGCCTTGTTCTCCTGGCTCAGCTTGTTCCAGGAGACCGTCAGGTACGTCGTGTCCTTGCGGCTGTCGATGAGCCCGTCGGCCATGTGCCGCAGGTCGTTGTGGTCGATCCACACGTGGTGCGCGCCGTCCATCTGGATGGCGTCGAAGTCGTGTTCCTTGTCGTTCCACACGCCCTGGTACGCGTCCCGGATGGTGAGGTTCCGGATGATCACGTTGTGGACGCCCTGGCCGAGGAAGAACCCACCGCCGACGATGTGCCCGGAGGTGCCGGCGCCGACGATGGTCTTGTCCGACTGGACCTTGATCTCTTTCCCGACCGGGTTCATGGTGATGGTCGCGGCGACGACGATGACGTACGGCTCGGGCGCCGTCGCGTACTTCTCCAGGTCGGCGAGGGTCTTCACGGTGACGGTCTTGCCGTCGCGACCGCCGTAGGTCCCGTTCTGACCGAGCGCGTTGACCGAGGCGAAGCCGTCCGCCGAGGCGGTGGCCCAAGCGGGAGCGGCGGCGGAGGCGGCGGTGGCGGCGGAGGCCTGGCGCGCGTCCGCGCCGAACATGCCGAGGTCCGTGCCGTAGCCCAGGACGCCGGCGGCGATCAGGGCCAGGGGGACGCCCGCCACCACGGCGGTACCGCGCCTGCGGTGACGGGCCTTGCTGCGGATCTCACTCATGCGGGTTCCGTTTCCATGCGGGGGGATGACCCTGTGCAGTCGCCGCCCCGCAGGGAAAGGTTGCCGCGTGCCCGTGTCCTCACTCTGTGAGCAACTCGGCCAGCTGGTCGAGGAGTTCGGTGATCCAGTCCAGCCGGGGCCCGCCGCGGGCGATGCGGAAGCCGTGCCTGCGGCCGTGGAAGGCGGCCCTGACTGCATGGAACTGCGCCCAGCGGCCCACGCGTTCACGATCCAGTTCGGCGGCTTCGGCGAAGAGGTCCAGGATGCGGTGGATGGCCTTGGGGAGATCGACGTCCTGGGCTGCCAGCAGCGCGGGGAGACGCGACTTGAGCAGGGTGCCGCCGTCGTAGGCCGGGTCGCCGACGTGCCCCTTCGGGTCGACGGCCAGCCAGGGTTCACGGTCGGCACGCAGGATGTTCCGGCCGTGCAGGTCGCCGTGTATGAGGGTGTCGGGCTGTACGCGGCCCACCTCTCGTACGGTCGCGAGGGCGGCGTCGAGTGTGCGGCGGGACATGGTGTGGGGGAGTTCGAAGGCGTCATGTCGGATCTCCTCCTCCCAGGTCTCGGTCTCGTCCTGGAGCCTGGGCAGTCCGGGCGGCCCGGGCACGGCCAGCCGCCGGGCGAGCCGCCCCGCGACGGTCACGACCTCGTCGCCGTCGTCCACTTCGGCGAGGGTCGATGTGTGCGCCCGCTCCAGGAGCATGGCGAAGTGTTGGTCCGCCCGGTCGTGGAGCAGTACGGCGCCGTGCCCGCGCCAGGCGGTGAAGGCGTCGGGTTCGTGGACGTTGCCGGGGTGGGGGAACGACACCTTGATCACTGCGGGCGTACGGTCCGGATCCGCCTGACGTACGGGGACAATGAGTCCGACCCCGCCGTACAGCACGTTCCCGTCGGTCACGCAGCCCCACCGATCGAGCAACATGCCGACAATCCCCGGCAGTTCGGCGAGCCAGGCCGCGCCGGCCTCTCCCTCGCGCTCGACGGTCGTCGTGGCGAAGGCCTCCGGTACGTCGATCATCCCGGCACCCTACGCGTTGCGATCCGGAGAGCGTCCCCCAGGGATTCGACGGTCCTGGTGAGCGCGAAACGAGCTGTACACGCGGGCCCGGGAACTTCCGGCGCGTTCACCGGACTCGGGGTCTGCGAGCACAGCCCTCGCTCCCGCGAGTACCTGTTCGGCGGAATCGAGTTGAGCGGGCCTCGATATCGTCGGCGAGGCGGGAGAGTCTGCTGTCCCGGCGGTCGGTGCTGAGGTAGCAAGGGCGGCCGTCGGGCGTGGTCCAGGGCAACAGCCTCATGCGTACACCTCCTGCCGGTGCGGGGCCTTCAGCAGCAGCTTGCGTTCGCTTCGCTCTTCCTCGGTGAGGAGGTAGGGGCGCACGAGGGTGTGGGCGGGCTCGAAGGTCCTACGATCGGCTGCGGGATCTGGCGCTGTCCCCGTCGGACTCGCCGGCGTTCATCAGGGACGTACTGGAGGAGCACAGATCATGAAGCAGACCCCCGACCTCAGCACCGCCCTCTGGCGCAAGTCGAGCTACAGCGACGGGGGAGCCAACAACCGCGTCGAGGTGGCCGTCGGCCACACAGACCTCGTCCCTGTCCGCGACAGCAAGATCCCGGCAGCCAGTGCGCTGCTGTTCTCGGCCGCCTCCTGGTCCGTGTTCGTGGACGGGGTCAAGGGAGAGACGGGGCTGTACACCTTCGGGTGACATCGCTCGGAGTTCTTGACCGGCGATGCTGCGCCACCAGTGAGCTGATCTTGTGCCCAGGACACAGACGACTGATCCCGGAAGTGCGAGGCGGCTACGGTCGTAGACACGGCGCGTCGAAGGAGGGCATCGGCCATGACTGCTCATGCTACGGACGCCGATCCGGTCATCCCTCCCATGCCCGAGCGGACGCCGAAGGCGCTGCGTGAGGCCATCGCCGAGCATGCCCCCGTGCTCCTTCCTGACTTCGACGAGCACTGGAAATGGGCGATTGCCGACACTTACGACCTTGGCCCCGTGCCGGCGTTCATGGCCCGCTGGTGGGGTGGGTACGCCATCGCCCGCGACCCCAGGCTCGACGCGCACGTGCAAGATCTCGAGCACCGCGCCGCAGAGTCCACCGACATCGCCGAAGCCCGGGCCCTGCTCGAAGAGGTGGCGAAGATTCGCTATCGGGTGCGAGAACTGGAGCCCGGCGAGTGACCGACGGTTTCATGGGGCCGCCTTGTCAGATGGACTGGCGGCTCGATGCTTTCGCTGCCCGCGAAGCGCTGTCGGCGTATGCACAGAAGATGGTCGACGCCGCGCGTGCCGAACTGGTCACGGCGAAAGATCCGTATTTCCGAGGCATCGAGACGGATGCCGATCTTCCCGACGGCATGATGGTCAGACGGGACCGTTCCAGCGATCCGAAAGGCCGTCACATCTTCTTCTTCGACGACGGAAACGGCTGGCTGAAGTACGTCTTCGTGCCCCGCGTCGAAGATCCCCAGATCGTGGTTGAGGAGATCTTCTGGCAGGGTGCCGAACCCCCTACGGAAGCTCCGGCGGAGCCATAGGCGCCCCCGGCAGCCGTACCGTCACCACCGTCCCGCCGCCCTCCGCGCGGGCCAGTGTCACCTCGCCGCCAGACTGCTGGACCGTACGGGCCACGATGGACAGGCCCAGGCCAGAGCCCGGGAGGGCCCGCGCGCTCGGCGAGCGCCAGAAGCGGTCGAAGACGTGGGGGAGTTCCTCGGCGGGGATGCCGGAGCCGTGGTCGCGGACGCTCAGGACGCCCTCGCTGAGCTGCACCTCGATCGTGCCGGCCTCCGGGCTGAACTTCACCGCGTTGTCGAGGATGTTGACGATCGCCCGCTCCAGCGCGGCCGGTTCCGCCCGTACGTACCAGGGGGCGAGGGACGCCGTGATCGTCAGTTCCGGGCCGCGCAGGCGCGCTCTGCGCAGGGCCGCCTCGACCGTGTCGTCCAGCGACACCACCTGGACGCGTTCACCACGCTGCCCCTCCGAGCGGGACAGCTCCTGCAGGTCACCGATCAGCGATGCCAGCTCCGTCACCTGCGCCTTCACCGACGCCAGCAGCGCCTTGCGGTCCGCCTCGGGGATCGGGCGGCCCGTCTCCTCGCTGCGGGTGAGGAGTTCGATGTTGGTGCGCAACGAGGTCAGGGGTGTACGGAGTTCGTGGCCCGCGTCCGCGATCAGCTGCTGCTGCAGCTCCCGCGAGCTCGCCAGCGCCGACGTCATCGAGTTGAAGGAACGCGACAGGCGCGCCACCTCGTCCTCGCTGGCGTCGTCGACCGGGATACGGATGCTCAGGTCCTCCGTGCGGGCGACGTGCTCCACGGCCTCCGTCAGCTTGTCGACCGGACGCAGCCCCGCCCGCGCCACCGCCAGGCCCGCCGCGCCCGCGCCGATGACTCCGAGACCGGAGACGAGGAGCAGGATCAGGGCGAGCTCGTTCAGGGTGGACTGGGTGCTCTTGAGGGGGACCGCGATGAGGAGAGCGGCCTGGGGGAGCGGCTGCGGCTCGCTCCCCGGGCCCTGACTGACGTACAGCGGGGTGGTCAGCACCCGTACCGCGTTGCCGTCCTGGTCCGTGCCGTTGCGCTTGACCTCCCTCCGGGGCGACCCCTCCTTGACGAGGTCCTTGTCCGCCCCGGTGACCTTGACCGTGCCCTCGGAGTTCGACGAGACGCACGTCTTGCCGTCCGCCGTCACGAGCTGGAGGTAGAGGTCCCGCACCCGGAAGTCACGGCGGGTGTCCACCGGTGCGCTGGGGCAGTCGGCGAGGGTGTTCACGACACCGGAGGCCGGCTGGACCCCCGCCGCCTGCTGCAGATCCTCATCGAGCTGGTCGTACAGCTTGCCCTGCACGATGAACCAGCACGTCACCGAAGCCGCCGCCACCGCGAACGCCACCGCCGCCGCGACCAGCAGGGCCAGCCGGGAGCGGATCGGCAGGGAGCGGAACCGGCGTACGAGCCCGTGCGTCCAGGCACTCACTCAGCGCCGCCCTGCCGCAGTACGTACCCCACGCCCCGAACCGTGTGCACGAGCCGCGGCTCGCCGCCCGCCTCGGTCTTGCGGCGCAGGTACATGACGTACACGTCGAGGGAGTTGGACGACGGCTCGAAGTCGAAGCCCCAGACCGCCTTCAGGATCTGCTCGCGGGTGAGGACCTGGCGCGGGTGCGCCATGAACATCTCCAGGAGCGTGAACTCGGTGCGGGTGAGCTCCACCGGGCGCCCGGCCCGGGTCACCTCGCGCGTGGCGAGGTCCATGCGCAGGTCGGCGAAGGTGAGGGTGTCGTCCTCCTCGACCGCGTCCGCGACGGCCGCCGCGTAGGAGCTGCGGCGCAGCAGCGCGCGGACCCGGGCGAAGAGTTCGTCCAGTTCGAAGGGCTTGACCAGGTAGTCGTCGGCGCCCGCGTCGAGCCCGGTGACGCGGTCGCCGACCGTGTCACGGGCGGTCAGCATCAGGATCGGGGTGGTGTCGCCGGCGCCGCGGATGCGGCGGGCGGCGGTCAGACCGTCCATGCGGGGCATCTGGATGTCGAGGACGACCAGGTCGGGGCGGTAGGCCGTGGCCTTGTCCAGGGCGTCCGCGCCGTCGACCGCGACCTCCGTGTCGTAGCCCTCGAAGGCGAGGCTGCGCTGGAGTGCTTCGCGTACCGCCGGCTCGTCGTCGACGATCAGGATGCGCTGGGGGTCACGGTCGCCTTCGGCGGGGCTCATGGGCTCGGAATCCTCGGGTGCGGTGGGACGACAGGGGCGGGCGGAACGGCTTCAGCCTCGCATGATTCCCGGTGGCAGGGTGTGGGAGAAGGGGTCAGCCGCGGGCCGGTGCACGGCGGCGGCCGCGGGCGGTCGCCCGGTGGGCCTTCGCCGTGCGGGACGCCACCTCCGGCGCCCGGCCCGCCGGCGCGTGCAGTGCGTACGCCACGCCGAGGGCCAGGCCGAGATCGGCCGCGCCGACGCCGGTCACCGGGTGCGAAACCTGCTTGATCATGACGTACTCCTGCGGTCGCGGTGGCTCAGTTGTCGGAACCGCCGGCCCGCAGGCTCGACAGGTCGGACTTGACGGTGTTGATCGGGATGGCGAAGCCGAGGCCGACACTGCCCGCGTCGGAGGAGGAGTCGGAAGCCGCCGAGTACATCGCGGAGTTGATGCCGATGATGTTGCCGTTCATGTCGATCAGCGCGCCGCCGGAGTTGCCGGGGTTCAGCGAGGCGTCCGTCTGGATCGCCTTGTACGTCGTCGTCGACGAACCGGTGTCGCCGTTGAACTGCTGACCGCCGAACGAGAACGGCCAGCCGCCGCCCCGCTGCTGCTGCTCCTGCTGGCCCTCCTCGGTGGGCACGGTCACGTCACGGTTCAGGGCCGAGACGATGCCGCTGGTGACGGTGCCGGACAGGCCCTCGGGCGAGCCGATCGCCACGACCGAGTCGCCGACGCTCACGGCGGAGGAGTCGCCGAGGCCGGCCGTCTTCAGGCCGGAGGCGTTCTCCAGCTTGATCAGCGCCAGGTCCTTCTTGCTGTCCGTGCCGACGACGTTCGCGGTGTACGTCTTGCCCTCGCTGGTCCTCACCTTGACCGACGAGGCGCCGGCTATGACGTGGTTGTTGGTGATGATCTCGCCGTTGCTGGTGATGATCACGCCGGATCCGGTGGACTCACCGGAGTTCGAGGTCGCGTTGATCTCGACGATGCTCGGGCTGACGGCGGCGGCGACCGCCGCGATGTCGCCCTTCTTGCTCGACGGCACCACGCTCGTGGTGGTGCTGCTCGCGGTGGCCTGGTCCTTGCCGGTCAGCTCCTGGATGCCGTAGGCCGTGCCGCCGCCGATCGCCGCGGCGACGATCGCGACGGCGGCGAGCAGCGCGACCGGGCCGCGGTTGCGCTTCCTCCTCGGCGCGGGCGGAGGCACGGGTGCCTGGGCCACCGTCGGCTGGTACGGCGGCGGAGGCGGCCACTCCGGGTTCACCGGGGCGGAAGACACCTGCTGCTGGTTCTGGTACGGGTTCTCGTACTCGCCGCTGCGGCGGATGCTGTCGGTCATGGAACAGAGAGTGACGCCCGACCATGAGAGCTTCCTGAGTGCTCGCTGAGAAGCCCGACAGAACCTCGTATGCCCGATATAAGGGCGGCCGGGAGCGCTCCCGGCGGTCCCGGGAAACGGGAGGTTGCGCCGGGATGAGATCGCGGTGGGCGACAAAGGAAACCTTGTCGGACCTGTCGTGAAGGACGTGTGCAAAGGGGCTGTCGGGGCGCAATCTTGCTTGGTTCAGCCACCAGCCACCTCCCCTCAGCCCACTTCAGGAGCCTTGAGTGATACGTGCCCTGCGCGGCCGCTGGAGACGCCCCGTCACGGCGCTCCCCGCGGCCGCCCTCGCACTCGCACTGAGCTGCGCCGGCCTTCTCGCCGCCCAGCCCGCGACCGCGGCGGACGGACCGGCCGGACTGCCCGACGCGGGCGTCGCCGCCCAGTCGCAGACCCCGCAGCCGACCGCCTCCACCGAGGAACTGCACGACCGCGTCATCGCCGCGGCGAAGACCCAGGCGACTGTGACGACCAAGCCGTCCCAGTCGCCCTTCATCATCGGCGGCGGCGAGACGACGATCTCCAGTGCCCCGTGGATGGTCCAGCTCGCCTACTACGACGACACCACCGGCGACGGCTACTTCTGCGGTGGCACCCTGGTCGCCCCCGACAAGGTCCTCACCGCCGCCCACTGTGTCGCGGGTCTGAACTGGGCGAAGAACGGCGCCGTCCTGGCCGGCACCGCCACCCTGAACGACCCGAGCGCCGGTGACGCGGCCGGCGTCTGGCGCCAGTGGACCCACCCCCACTTCAACGGCGACACCCTCCAGAACGACATCGCGGTCCTCACCCTCGACCGTCCGCTGGAGGAACCCTGGCTGCGCCTGGCCGCGTCCAACGACAGCGCCCTGTACAAGGCGGGCACCAGCGCCAAGGTCTACGGCTGGGGCCTGACCTCCGGCGCCGACGGCGCCGACCTGTCGGCCAAGCTGCGCACCGCCACCCTTCCGCTGGTCGCCGACTCCACCTGCGACAGCGCGATGCAGTCGGTCCTCGGCAAGGACGCCTTCATCGAGGGCTCCATGATCTGCGCGGGCACCCCCGCCACCGGCACCGACGAGGGCACCACCAGCCCCTGCAACGGTGACTCGGGCGGCCCGCTGGTCGTCGGTAACAAGATCGTCGGCATTGTCTCCTGGGGCGTCTCCGGCTGCACCGCCCAGGGCGCCTACCCGGTCTTCACCAAGGTCTCCTCGTACACCTGGGCCGCCCAGCCCCGCATCGACGACGCCGACCTGTCCTACGACGGCCGCGCCGACCTCCTCGCCCGCACGCCCTCCGGCGGCCTCTTCGAGCAGGACAGCAAGGGCACCTCACTGGCCCAGCGCGCCTTCCAGGGCAGCGGCTACCAGACCATCAGCTGGGGTCTGCAGGCCGACCTGGACCGGGACGGCTTCCAGGACCTGATCATCCGGGACAAGACCGACGGCAAGCTGTACCGCAGCTACCTGGACCACGCCTCCGGCGAGGCCACCTGGATGCAGGTCAGCTCCGTCTGGGGCGGCTACAAGTCCTACGCCATCCCGGGCGACCTCACCGGCGACGCCCGCCCCGACCTGGTCGCCGTCGACACCGACGGCTCGGTCTACCTCTACCCCGGCAAGGGCAACGGCCAGTTCTACGCCAAGGTCAAGGTCGTCGACCGAGCCTGGAAGGGCGTGCAGATCTTCGGCCACGGCGACCTCTCCGGCGACGGCAAGGCCGACCTCCTGGTCCGCAACGGCTCGGGCGTCCTCTACCTCTACCGCGGCACCCAGCAGCAGAACACTCCGTGGTCCGCCCGCGTCCAGGCCCGCACCGGCTTCACCTTCACGTCCTACGTGGCCAACGGCGACGTCACCGGCGACGGAATCGCCGACCTCATCACCCGCGACGCGTCCGGCAACCTCTGGCTCTACCCCGGCACGAACAAGGCGTCGACCAGTCTCTTCGCCTCACGCATCAAGCTGGGCACGGGCTTCAACCAGTACAACTTGCTGTTCTGAACATCAGGGTCTCAGTGAACCGCGCCCCGAAAGGGGCGCGGGGCGCTGTCGATGTGCGGCTCCGCCGCGTGGGCGCGACGAGCCACACCCCACCCGCACGCGCGAGCCGGCCTAAGCACACCCACACGACCGGCGCACCACCAGCCGTGACGGGAACACCTTCAGCCGCTCCCGCCGGGAACCGGCAACCCGCACACCGTCATCCAGCACCAGATCCACCGCCGCCCGAGCCATCGCCGACCGGTCCGACGCCACCGTCGTCAACCGAGGATCGGCCAGCCCCGCCTCCTTGATGTCGTCGAAGCCGACGACACCCAGCTCTCCCGGCACATCGATCCGCAGCTCACGGGCCGCCCGCAGCAAGCCGATCGCCTGGTCGTCGGTGGAGCAGAAGACGGCCGGCGGCCGCTGCGGCCCGGAGAGGATCTCCAGCGCGACCTGGTACGCGTCGTACCGGTTGTACGGCGCCTCGAAGAGCCGTCCCTCCGTCGAGATCCCCGCCTCGGCCATCGCCCGGCGCCAGCCCTCGACGTGGTCGGAGACGGGGTCGCCGACCGAGGGGGTCTCGGCGGTGCCGCCCATACAGGCGACGTACTCGTAGCCGTGCTCCAGCAGGTGCCGTACGGCGAGCTGCGCGCCGCCCAGGTCGTCCGTGACGACGGCGACGTCGTCGATGGCCTCGGGCCGCTCGTGCAGCAGGACGACCCTCGCGTCCCACGCCTCGATCTCCGCGGCGGCCTGGTCGTTCAGCGCGTGGCTGACCAGGATGAGCCCGGAGACGCGCATGCCGAGGAACGCCCGCAGATAGTGGACCTCGCGCTCAGCGACGTAGTCGGTGTTCCCGACGAGCACCATTTTTCCGCGCTCGGAGGCCGCCTGCTCGACCGCGTGCGCCATCTCCCCGAAGAAGGGCTGGCGCGCGTCCGGGATGATCAGTCCTATGAGATCCGTGCGCCGGGACGCCATCGCCTGGGCGACCCGGTCCGGGCGGTACCCCAGCTCCTTGATCGCGGCGAGGACACGCTCGCGCGTGGCCGGGGCGACCGGCCGGGGTCCGTTGTTGATGACGTAACTGACGACGGCGGTGGAAGTTCCCGCAAGTCGCGCCACATCATCCCGAGTCACCTTGGCCACGCGCGGAGTCTACGCGGATGGACCCGCTCTGGGCAGGGCGTCAGGGGCCACAGCTGTGCGAAGGCAACGCCCCACCCGGGCGTCGCGACGCCCTGCCCGGGCGTCCGCTAGGCCTCCGCGCGGGCCTCTGCCGCGTCCAGCGCGGCCGTATCGTCCGCATCTTCCGATTTTGCCCGGTCTGCCTTGGCCTTGGCCTCCTCGGTCGCCCGCTCGACCTTCTCCGGCGTAACGAATCGATAACCGACGTTCCGGACGGTTCCGATCAGCGACTCGTGCTCGGGGCCGAGCTTGGCGCGCAGCCGTCGTACGTGCACGTCGACCGTGCGGGTGCCGCCGAAGTAGTCGTAGCCCCACACCTCCTGCAGCAGCTGCGCGCGCGTGAAGACGCGGCCCGGGTGCTGTGCGAGGTACTTCAGGAGCTCGAACTCCTTGAAGGTGAGGTCCAGGACCCGGCCCTTGAGCTTGGCCGAGTACGTCGCCTCGTCGACCGAGAGGTCGCCGTTGCGGATCTCCATCGGGGAGTCGTCGTTGACGATCTGCTGCCGGCCCATGGCCAGCCGCAGCCGGGCCTCCACCTCCGCGGGACCTGCGGTGTCGAGGAGGACGTCGTCGATGCCCCAGTCGGCGGTGACGGCGGCGAGGCCGCCCTCGGTGACGACGAGGACGAGCGGACAGCCGGGGCCGGTCGACCGCAGCAGCTGGCACAGGCTGCGGACCTGTGGGAGGTCGCGGCGGCCGTCGATCAGGATGACGTCGGCACCGGGGGTGTCGACGAGAGCGGGTCCCTCCGCCGGGGCGACCCGCACGTTGTGCAGGAGCAGGCCAAGGGCGGGGAGCACCTCCGTCGACGGCTGGAGGGCATTGGTCAGGAGCAGCAGAGAACTCATACGTCTGGTTCCTCCTCGGTCCCTGCGAGGACGTGGGCGGTACGGCAACTGCTCTGCGATCCCGGGGCCCGTACACCTGCGGTTTTCCGCTTCGTATACAACGCTTCCGAAAGCACAAAAGGACCCGGGGGCTACGCTGCCCGAGTCCTCTGTCCAGCAGAATAGCCCACATGAGCACTGGTCGGGCAGGTCATGTGGCGCGATCCACCACTCGTCCGCATGGCGAGACGCCCAGACGGAGCCCTTTGCGGACGTTTCTGCGCACGGTCGACGGCGTATCGATCAATTCCGTATACGAGCCGGGTGAGGTCGTATACGACGCTCGGCGGACACCTTCTGTCGGCCTCGTGTTCGTGATCGCACACGGATTCACCGGCGCTGTGGACCGGCCACATGTACGACGGGTGGCGCGTGCCTTCGCCCGTCACGGAGCCGTGGTCACCTTCTCCTTCCGCGGGCACGGCGCGTCGGGCGGGCACTCCACCGTCGGCGACCGCGAGGTGTACGACCTGGCGGCCGCGGTGCGCTGGGCCCGCGAACTCGGGCACACGCGCGTGGTCACCGTCGGCTTCTCCATGGGCGGCTCGGTGGTGCTGCGGCACGCGGCGCTGAACGGCGGGGACAAGCACGACGACCCGGCCCGTACGGACGCGGTGGTCTCCGTCAGTGCGCCGGCCCGCTGGTACTACCGGGGGACCGCCCCCATGCGGCGGTTGCACTGGCTGGTGACCCGGCCCGAGGGGCGGCTCGTGGGCCGCTACGGGTTCGGTACCCGCATCCACCGCCGCGAGTGGGACCCGGTGCCCCTCTCCCCGGTGGAGGCGGTCCCACGGATCGCGCCGACCCCGCTGCTCATCGTGCACGGCGACCGGGACGGCTACTTTCCCCTCGACCACCCCCGGATGCTCGCGGCCGCAGCCGGTGACCACGGGGAACTGTGGCTGGAACCCGGCATGGGGCACGCCGAGCACGCGGCGCACGACGTGCTGCTGGCCCGCATCGCGGACTGGGCGGCAGCGCGAGCGGGCTAGCCTGACCGTGTACACCGCCGAGTCTGATCGCTGATTGAGGAAACCGATGGCAAAGGTCACGGTGCGCTACTGGGCCGCCGCCAAGGCCGCGGCCGGCGTCGCCGACGAGCCGTACGACGCGGCCACGCTCGCGGAGGCGCTGGACGCGGTGCGCGAGCGGCACGCCGGTGAGCTGAGCCGCGTGCTGCGGCGGTGCTCGTTCCTCGTCGACGGCGATCCCGTGGGGACGCGCGCGCATGAGACGGTACGGCTGGCCGAGGGCGGCACGGTTGAGGTGCTCCCGCCGTTCGCAGGAGGGTGAGCAGTGAGCAACCAGCCGTATGAGGGGTACGACCCTTATGCCCAGCAGCATCAGCAGCCGCAGCAACAGCACCAGGCGTGGCCTCAGGACGAGTACGCGCAGCAGTACCGGCAACAGCCGTACCAGCAACAGCCGTACCAGCAACAGCAGTACCAGCAGCCCCACGACGAGGCGCAGCAGTACACGCAGCAGTGGCAGGGGCAGACCTGGGACACGCAGGTGCAGGGGTACCAGCCGGTTCACGAGGAACCGGGCGCCGCGGTCCACGCCACCCCGGGCGACGGCGGGCAGCGGGGCGCCGCCGAGGATCCCCCCGTCTACGGGCCCTCGACCCTCGCCGGGAACTCCCGCGTCACCGACGCCCAGCGCGCCCGCCTCGAAGGACGCTCCCCGATCATCGAGCCCGGCATGCAGCCGGCCGCGCTCACCGCGCTGCTCGGTGTGCTGGTGTCCGGTACCGCGGCGATCGGGTCGTACGCCCTCCTCGTGCCCCTCGTCCTGCTCCAGGCCGTCACCGCCGCGGGCTGGTTCCGGCTGAACGGGATGTGGCCCGCCCGGCAGGGCATCGCGCTGGCGTTCCTGGGAGCGCTGGTGTCGGACGTGGCGCTGCTCGTGGCGGGGAGGGACAACGCGCCCGCCGCGATCCTCGGGACGCTGGGTGTGTGGGTGCTGCTCTGTCTCGTGCTCCAGCTGCGTTCGCACGCCGACCCGGACGAGCGGATGTACGGCCTGATGGCGACCGTGACGTCGTCGGCGCTGGCCATCGTGGCGACCGGGTTCCTCGCGGCGGAGCCGGACGCGGTCACGGTCGGCGCGGCCGCGGTGGCCGTCGCCGTACTGGCCCGTGCGCTGCCGCTGCCGACCCCCGCCTCCGTGGTGGTCTCGCTGCTGGCCGCGGCCGGTGCCGGGATCGCCGTGGGCGGGCTGACGGACCTGCAGTCGAAGGGCGCGCTGCTGGGCGCGGGAGCGGCGGTCTGCGCGCTGATCGGGCACCGGGTCGCGAGCTACGACTACCCGTCCCGGTTCGTGCACTTCACGGCGGGCGTGGCCCTGCCGCTGTCCGCCGCCGCGCCGGTTGTGTGGGTGTTGGGGCAGGCCCTCGGCTGACCTGTGAGCGCTTGTCACAGGTGATCGACAAAAGCGGGGTGGCCCCACGGCCCAGGGTTACCGTGGCTGTCTCTGTCACGGACAGCCAAGTGGGGGAACACGGCAAATGCGCGCGCTGCGGATACTTCTGGTCACGGTCATCGTCCTGGGCGTGCTGTTCGTGATCGTCGACCGGGTCGCGGTGCACTTCGCCGAGGGCGAGGCGGCCGACAGGCTGAAGTCGACCGAGAACCTGGCGTCCACGCCGGACGTGTCCATCGACGGCTTCCCCTTCCTGACCCAGGTCGCCGGCGGTGAGCTCGACGAGGTCGAGGTCGGCATCAAGGACTACGAGGCGCCCACCGGCAGTGGTGGCAGGACCATCCGGATCGACGACATGAAGGCCGAGATGAAGGGCGTCACCTTCTCCGGCGACTACAGCTCCGCCACCGCCGCCTCCGCGACCGGCACGGCGACCATCGCCTACGACGAGCTGCTCAAGGCGGCCAAGTCGGAGCCGACGCGGGTCGCGCCCGCGGTGACCGCGCAGGTGGTGGGCCTGTCCGACGGCGGCAACGGCAAGATCAAGGTCCAGATCGACGCGACGGTCCTCGGGGTGAAGCTGCCCAAGCCGGTCTCCGTGCTCAGCTCGGTCACGGTCGACGGGGACACCGTGCGGGTGCGCGCCGACTCGCTGCCCGACCTCGGCATCGACCTCGCCGAGACCGTGATCCGTTCGATCACCGACTTCCAGCAGACCATCGAGCAACTGCCCGGCGGTATCCGGCTGGACAAGGTGCAGGCCGCGCAGGACGGTGTGGACATCACGGTGAAGGGTTCGAACGTCAGGCTCGCCGGGTAGGACCAGGTCCGGCGTCCGGTGGACCCAGGTGTCCGATCAGCGAGACACCGATGTCCGATCCGTAGATCGAGTGGGGGCGCGGACGCCCGGGAACCGTGCGGGGCACGGCCGGACACCCTCCCGTTCTCACATCCCGGACGATCGCATCTCAAAATGCGACACACCGGTGACATGCCCGCCTCTCCCTCCCTACGATCGACAACTATGAAGCGACAGGCGGATCTCACGAAGCGGCGGGCAGTAGACCTGTGCCGCGTCGCCGCCATGCTCTGTCGCCCCTTCTGAGTGGAAGCGCCGGCTTCCGCATCCCCCACCGCCCTGCAGAGGGCATATGTGTGCTGCCCCCACTCGGGGCCGCACTCTCACTCGCACGCCCCGCCGTAACTGCCCCGGAGGAGAAACAGCATGAGCCGCAGCGACGTCCTGGTAGACGCCGACTGGGTCCAGGAGCACCTGGACGACCCGAGCATCGCCATCGTCGAGGTGGACGAGGACACCAGCGCGTACGAGAAGAACCACATCCGCAACGCGATCCGGATCGACTGGACCCAGGACCTCCAGGACCCGGTCCGCCGTGACTTCATCGACCAGGAGGGCTTCGAGAAGCTCCTGTCGGCGAAGGGCATCGCCAACGACACGCTGGTGATCCTCTACGGCGGCAACAACAACTGGTTCGCGTCCTACGCCTACTGGTACTTCAAGCTGTACGGCCACGAGAACGTCAAGCTGCTCGACGGTGGCCGCAAGAAGTGGGAGCTGGACGCCCGCGAGCTGGTCGAGGAGGTGCCCGAGCGCGCCACGACCGACTACAAGGCCAAGGCGCAGAACACCTCCATCCGCGCCTTCCGTGACGACGTGGTCGCCGCGATCGGTTCGCAGAACCTGGTCGACGTCCGCTCGCCCGACGAGTTCTCCGGCAAGCTGCTCGCCCCCGCGCACCTGCCGCAGGAGCAGTCGCAGCGTCCGGGTCACGTCCCGAGCGCCCGCAACATCCCGTGGTCGAAGAACGCCAACGACGACGGCACCTTCAAGTCGGACGACGAGCTCAAGGAGCTCTACGCCGAGGAGCAGGTGGACCTGGCCAAGGACACCATCGCCTACTGCCGCATCGGTGAGCGCTCCGCGCTGACCTGGTTCGTCCTGCACGAGCTGCTCGGTGTCGAGAACGTCAAGAACTACGACGGTTCCTGGACCGAGTACGGCTCCCTCGTCGGCGTGCCCATCGAGCTCGGCGCCAACAAGTAAGCGCCGACGCGCACCGAACAGACCAAACCACCCCGACCGGCCTTCCTTCCGGTCAGACCCCTTCTGGAGAAAGACATGTGTGGAGCGAAGGCCGGCGGCCCGGACGCCTCGACGATCAAGCCCGGTGAGACCACGATCCAGGGTCAGGTGACCCGCGACGGCGAGCCGGTGACGGGCTACGTCCGTCTGCTGGACTCGACCGGCGAGTTCACCGCGGAGGTCCCGACCTCCGCCACGGGCCAGTTCCGGTTCTACGCCGCCGAGGGCACGTGGACCGTTCGCGCCCTCGTCCCCGGCGCCACCGCCGACCGCACGGTCGTCGCCCAGAAGGGCGGCCTCGCGGAGGTCGCGATCGCGGTCTGAGCACGCTCAGTACCGGCAGGAGGGCCGCACCCCCCGGGTTGGACGCCTGGGGTGCGGCCCTCCGGCTCGTCCGGACCTACTCTGGACGTATGTACGCACGGCGACGGCACGTTTACTTCGCCATGATGGGGACCTGCGTCGGTCTCTTCGTCCTGGCCTGGGGAGTCGTACGCATCTGGTCCGTCCCGGCGGCGGTGGGGATGTGCGTGGTCGCCATGCTCATTCCGCCCGTGGCGGCGATGGTGGCCAACCGGCGGGGCCCCGAGGACCGCTGGTGGGACGACCCTTCGGGGGACCCGGAGTCCGACGAGTGGTGGGACGAGCTGGACGGCAAGAAGCGGCCCCGTCCCTAGGGACGGGCACCGCGTCCCACGTCTCAGTAGACGAGCGCCTGCGTCTCGTCGCCGAGGGCCTCCTGGACGAACACCTGCGCACCCGCGATCCGTACGCCCTCGATGACGTCCTTCTCGGTGATCTCCCGCCGGGCGGCGCACTGCGTGCACAGCGTGACCCGCCCGCCGGCCAGCAGGGAGTCGAGCAGATCGGGCAGCGGCGCGGCGTGCGGCAGCTCGAACTCCGCGGCCCGCCCCCGCAGCGCGAACCAGGCGGACTCGCCGGTCAGCCACAGAGACACCTCGACCCCACTGGCCACGGCCACCGCCGCCACGGTGAACGCCTGCGAACACCGCTCGGGCGCGTCCGCCCCCGCCGTCACCTTGATCACGAGCTTCTTCGCCATGTCCGCATCGTAAGCCCGGGCCGGGGAGGGCCCACCTCACACGGAGCGCCCGACCCCGGCCGCGTAAGCTGGGGCCCGGCTCTGTCGTATGACCACCCTCGCTCAAGGAGCACCCGTGGAGATCTTCTTCGAAACCCTGCTGGTCCTGGTCTGCGTCGGCGTGCTCGCCTTCGCAGGACTGACCGTGAAGAAGCTGTACCAGGGCCAGCGCTGAACCACGTCTAGGAACTTCGCCTCATGATCGAGATCCCGTCCGACCTGCACAAGAACCTCGTCCCGCTCGCCTTCCTGCTCGGCAACTGGGCCGGCGCGGGCGTGCATGACTTCCCCGGCGCGGAGAAGTGCAACTTCGGCCAGGAAGTCAGCTTCACGCACGACGGCCGGGACTTCCTGGAGTACCACTCCCGCACCTGGGTGCTGGACAACGACGGCAACAAGGTGCGGCCGCTGGAGACGGAGTCCGGCTTCTGGCGCATCGTCGACGCCCGCAAGGTCGAGGTCACGATGACCCGCGACGACGGCGTCATCGAGATCTGGTACGGCGAGCTGGCCGACAAGAAGCCGCAGATCGACCTGGTGACGGACGCGGTGGCGCGTACGGCGGCCGCCCAGCCCTACAGCGGCGGCAAGCGGCTGTACGGCTACGTCAAGAGCGACCTGATGTGGGTCGGCGAGAAGCAGACCCCCGAGGTCGAGCTGCGCCCCTACATGTCGGCCCAGCTGAAGAAGGTCGTCACCCCGGAGGAGGTCGAGCGCTGGGCGAAGGCCCTGCCCGACGACATGCCGGACGACGGCATCGCTTTCTTCAAGTAGTCCTAGACTCGTCGGTGTGGTGAGCACCGACTGGAAGAGCGACCTCAGGCAGCGCGGCTACCGGCTGACGCCGCAGCGTCAGCTTGTCCTCGAAGCCGTGGACACCCTTGAGCACGCGACCCCCGACGACATCCTCGTGGAAGTGAGGAAGACGGCGTCGGGGGTCAACATTTCCACCGTCTACCGGACCCTGGAGCTCCTGGAGGAGCTCGGTCTGGTCAGCCATGCCCACCTCGGGCACGGGGCGCCGACGTACCACCTCGCGGACCGGCACCACCACATCCACCTGGTCTGCCGCGACTGCGAGAACGTCATCGAGGCGGACGTGGAGGTGGCCGCCGACTTCACCGCCAAACTGCGGGACACCTTCGGCTTCGACACGGACATGAAGCACTTCGCGATCTTCGGTCGCTGCAAGGACTGCTCGCTGAAGAGTTCAACTACCGAGTCGTAGGCTTACGTATATGAAAAGCCCCCTGCTGTCCCTGCCCGGCGCCGTCCCCGCCGAGGGTGTGGACGAAGGCGTAGCCGCCCATTACGGCGACCTGTTCCGCGAGCAGCGCGCCCTCTCCGACGGCACCGGTTTCGTCGACCTCTCGCACCGCGGTGTCCTGTCCGTCTCCGGCGACGACCGGCTCAGCTGGCTGCACCTGCTGCTCACCCAGCACGTCAGCGCGCTGCCCGTCGGCGAGGCCACCGAGGCGCTGATCCTCTCCGCGCACGGTCACATCGAGCACGCGCTCTACCTCGTCGACGACGGCGAGACGGTCTGGGCCCACGTGGAGCCCGGCACCCAGGAAGCGCTGATCGCGTACCTGGAGTCGATGAAGTTCTTCTACCGCGTCGAGGTCGCCGACCGCACGGCTGAGTTCGCGGTCGTGCACCTGCCGGCCGGTTCCATCACCGAGGTGCCGGACAAAGTCGTCGTGCGGGAGACGCCGTACGGGCGTGATCTGTTCCTGCCGCGCGCCGACCTGGAGTCGTACGCCGAGAAGGCCGGTCCCGCGGCCGGGATCCTCGCCCACGAGGCGCTGCGGGTCGAGCAGCACCGTCCGCGCCTCGGCTTCGAGACCGACCACCGCACCATCCCGCACGAGCTGGGCTGGATCGGCACGGCGGTGCACCTCCAGAAGGGCTGCTACCGCGGCCAGGAGACGGTCGCCCGTGTGCAGAACCTGGGCAAGCCCCCGCGCCGGCTCGTCTTCCTGCACCTCGACGGCAGCGAGGTCCACCTGCCGGCCCGCGGCACGGAGCTCCGCCTCGCGGACGACAGCCCCGACGGCCGGAAGATCGGCTTCATCACCACGTCCGTACGCCACCACGAACTCGGCCCGGTGGCCCTCGCCCTGATCAAGCGCAACGTACCGGCGGACGCCCCCCTGATGGCCGACACCACGGCCGCCGCGCAGGAGACCGTCGTGGAGCCGTAGAGCGGGCTCCGGACAGCCCCTAGACCTCGATGAGGACCGTGAACGGGCCGTCGTTCGTCAGGGAGACGCGCATGTGGGCGCCGAAGCGGCCGGTGGCCACCGTGGCGCCCAAGGCGCGGAGCTGGGTGACGACCTCGTCGACGAGGGGCTCGGCGACCGGGCCGGGGGCGGCCGCGTTCCAGGTGGGGCGGCGGCCCTTGCGGGCGTCGCCGTAGAGGGTGAACTGGCTGATCACCAGGAGTGGGGCGTCGATGTCGCTGCACGACTTCTCCTCGTGCAGCACCCGCACCGACCAGAGCTTGCGGGCGAGTTGGGCCGCCTTCTCCTCGGTGTCCTCGTGGGTGACCCCGACCAGGACGCACAGCCCCTCGCCGATGATCTCCCCGACTGTCTCGCCGTCCACGACGACGCTCGCGCCGTCCACCCTCTGCACCACTGCACGCATACGACCATCATGCCGGGTGACGAACGGCGGTCCGCGTATGGTCCGGACCAGGCTGCTTTTTGATCCTTAAGCCCCCATCTGGGGCCGTTCGGGGGCACTCGGTCACATAGGGGCCACTTGGGGTGGCACGATGCTGCCACACGCCGGTCGAGGGGACGGTAGAGGCATATGAGCACACCGAGTACCGGGCAGCCGCCCGGGGCTGTCTCGTTGACCCACAGGGGAGACCGCGACAGCCCCCGGCCGCCCGTGCAGCGCACCGACAGCCCGCTGCTGTCCGTGGATCCGCCCGAGCACGACCTGACCGTGCTGAGCCTGCCCGAGCTGCGCACCCTGCGCCGGGACGCCCAGCGCGACGAGGCCGATCTGAGCTATGTGCGGCGGCTGCTCCAGGGACGGATCGACATCCTGCGGGCGGAGCTGGCGCGGCGCGGCCCCACGTCGGTAGTGGACGCAGATGAGTCGTCCGTCGTCGAGCGGCTCCCGGAGATCCTCACGGACGCCCCGGCCCGGCACCGTTCCTCGGCCCGCCACGTCACCCTGGGCACCCCGCACAACGAGGAGTACCGGCGGCTGGCCTCGGACATGCTCGCCGAGGTCGAACTGTCGGACCTCGGCGCGCGCACGGACGTCGAGCTCAACTCCGCGATGGGCCGGCTCGTCCGCTACGAGCGGCAGGTCTCCCTGCGCCGCCAGCGCCTCCAGCGCACCGCCGACGACTGCGGCGCCGAGATCACCCGCCGCTACCGCGACGGCGAGGCCCAGGTGGACGACCTGCTGGTGTGAGGGACGGCGTGAGGCCGACGTGAGGGACGGTGCGGCGGGGAGCCCGGCGTGCGGGCCCCGGGGAAATCCTCACGACACCCCGACCGCCACCGTCCTACCGTGGCCCCATGACCCCCCGCACCGACATCGACGTACGTCCGATCACCGAGGCGGAGCTGCCCGAGTGGCTCCGCGCCCTCAACACGGGCTTCCTGCGCTCGTCCCTGACCTCAGAGGCCGAACTGGACAGCCGCCGCACCCAGTTCGTCCCTGGCCGCTACCTCGGCGCCTTCGAGGGCGCCCGGTGTGTGGCGACCTTCAAGTCCTTCGCCCAGGAGCTGACGGCCGTGGGCGGCGCGACCGTTCCCGCGAACGCCGTCACGGGTGTCACGGTCACGCCCACGCACCGCCGTCGCGGCCTGCTCACCCGCATGATGAGCCAGGACCTGGCCGCCGCGAAGGACCGCGAGGACGTGGTCGCCACGCTCATCGCCGCCGAGTACCCGATCTACGGCCGCTACGGCTTCGGCCCGGCCACCTGGATGACCGAGTGGACCGTCGACGTGCCGCGGTCCGGCCTCGACCCGCGGTTGTCCGGTCCGCGGGACGGCAGCCGGATCGACATCGTGGAGGGCGAGGACGTCCGCAAGCTGGGCCCCGAACTGCACGAGCGGGTACGCGGGGCGCAGCCGGGCGCCGTCAGCCGTGACGAACTCTGGTGGAAGGTGAACACGGGCGTCGTCCCGTTCATCCAGAACTGGACAGAGCCGTTCTACGCGGTCCACCGCTCGCCGGGCGGCGAGGTCGACGGCCTGGTGTCGTACCGCGCCGACGAACACTGGGGCGACGCCAAGCAGCCCCTGAACACCGCCACCGTGAGCTGGCTGCTCGCGGCGAACCCGGCCGCCGAGCGGGCCCTGTGGCTGTACCTGTGCTCGATCGACTGGATCGCGAGGGTGAAGTCGGGCTGGCGGGCCCCTGACGACCTGCTTCCGTTCTTCCTGCCCGACCCCAGGGCGGCGAGCAGCACCACGCAGGCCGACTGGCTGTGGGTGCGGCTCCTGGACGTCGTACGGGCCCTGGAGGCGCGTACGTACGACGCTGAGGGCTCGCTGGTGCTGGAGGTCGCCGACGGGGCCGGGCTGGCCGGCGGCCGCTATCTGCTGGAGGCGTCGGCGGACGGGGCGTCCTGCACGCGGACCACGCGCGGCGCCGACCTCGTCCTCGATGTGCGGGAGTTGGCGACGCTGTGGCTGGGCGACGAGTCGGCGGTGCGGCTCGCGGCGCTGGGCCGGGTGCGCGAAGAACGAGCGGGCGCCGCCCGAGTGGCCGACGCCCTGCTGCGTACGTCCAGGCGGCCTTGGTGCCCGGACATGTTCTGAGCTCCTTCCGATGGACGGTGGGGACGGTGGGGAAGTACCGCATCCGTAGCTGTGCTCTGGTGAGCCGTGCTCCTTCGAGCTGCATGAAGTTGTCGGTGTGGAGTTGTCGGTGTGAAGTTGTGACTGTGCCCTGCCCTGTGGAGTTGTGACTGTGCCGACGCCGGGCTCCCGGCTCCCCTCCGGAAGGGAGCCCGATCCTCCAAGTTTGACCATGTCGTTGAAGTTGGCGACCAACTTCACTGTACTTATCTCCGCTTGGAAGCGTCCTATAACCACCTTCCCGTGAACTGCCCAAAGATGGCGGGAAGTTGTACTGTTTTGTGGTGGACCCGGAACACGCCCCCGTCAGTGGACGGAAGAGGCCACATCGGCCACAGAAGTCACACCACGACGTGGCCGACGAGCTGCGCACCCGGATCAGGTCCGGCGTGCTGCGGCCCGGCCAGCGCATGCCCACCCAGGCGAAACTGGCCGACGAGTTCGGGGTCGAGCGCGGGACCGTACGCCAGGCCCTGCGCATCCTCCAGGCGGAGCGCCTGCTCACCAACGTTTCCAAGGGCAGCCCGGCCACCGTCGCTCCGGACCTGGGGCGCGGGCATATTCCGGCCGGTCCGGCCGCGCCGCCGCTGCCCACCACCGTGGCCCTCGCCCCGCGCATAGCCGACGCGTTCGCGGCCTCCCACGTGGAGGTCGACGCTCTCTGTCTGACCTCGGTCTCCCTCACGCTCGCCATCGGCGAACCTCTGCGCCGGATCCACGCGGGGGAGCTGAAACCGGCCAAGATCGACGTCCGTGTCATGCTGCCGAGCCGGGACATCGAGCTGGCCTTCCCTACCCCGGTGGACACCGCCGAGCACAACCGGCTGCAGCACCGCTGGCTGGCCCACCGCAACGCCCAGGGTCAGGTGCTGCGGCACAACCTGCTGGCCCTGCGCGCCACGCACGGCATCGACGTGCGCGTCTCCTTCCGCGCGCTGCCCTTCACCCCGCCCGTGAAGCTGTACCTGCTCAACGGCTGCGAGGCGCTCTTCGCGTACTACACGCTGACGCGGCGCGAGCAGGAGATCGACCACGAGAACCTCGAGCTGTACGACGCCGAGGGAACCCGGTCGATGCTGTTCGCCTTCGCCCGGGACGCCGGGCCGCGTGACACGACGTTCGTGGAACAGTCCCGCCTGTGGTTCAACGCACTGTGGGGGACGATCAGTTCGGAGCTGGTGCTCACGAGCTAATCGTCCCCCACGGAGGCTGACCCGGTCGACGCGTACCGCTCACAGGGCGGGCCCCGCGACCAGGAGGGCGAGCACGACCGCCCCGACGGAGCTCACGGCCGGGCTCTTGGCCTTGATGCCGACGGTGAGCAGCAGCATGCCGATGGCGCCGGCGACGCCGTACTTGACCTGGATGACCTGTTCGGAGCCGACGATGAAGAACGCGGAGAGGAGGGCGAAGGCAGGCATGATGGTCCTCCTTGGTGCTGCCGGGCTGTGACGAGCGGAGGCAAAACTTCCGCCAACTTCCTGAAGTTGGCAGCCAACTCTGTATAGGTTGTCCCCACTTGGCAGCTACCTATAAACAACTTTCAAACAACTCCACATAGATGGATCAAAGTTGTAGCGTTTGGTCGTGACTCAGGAGAACGTGGCAGTGAACGGCAGCAGAAGGATCGCGCCCCAGGAGATCGCCGACGTGCTCCGCGAACGGATCCGCGCCGGGGAGCTCAAGGCGGGGGACCGCCTGCCCACCCAGGCCGAGCTCGCCGATGAGTTCGGCGTGGAACGCGGCACGGTGCGCCAGGCCCTGCGCGCGCTCCAGGACGACGGCCTGCTCAGCAACGTCAGCAAGGGCAGCCCACCGCGGATCGCGGAGCCGGCTCCGGCGCGTGACGAACCCCAGCCGACCATGGTGGGGCTCGCGCCACGGCTGGTGGAGGCGTTCTCCGCGCAGCGGGTGCGGGTCGACACCGTCTGTCACACCGCGGAGACCCTGATGCTGGCACTCGGTGTGCCGCTCAGGCTGATCCACGAGGGCCGTATCCGTCCCGAGGCGATCGACGTGCGCATTCTGGTGCCGTCCCGCGAGATCAACCTCGCCTTTCCCGTCTCGGTCGAGGTCGACGGAGACGAGGACCCGGTCCACAGGCGCTGGTTGTCGATGCGCAACGCCCAGGGCCAGGTCCTGCGCCACAACCTGCTCGCCCTGCGCTCCACGCACGGCATCGACGTCCATGTCACCTTCCGCGCGCTGCCCTTCACCCCGCCGGTCAAGCTGTACCTGCTCAACGAGGAGGAGGCGCTGATCGGCTACTACACGCTCACCCGGCGGGAGGAGGAGTGGGACACCGGAACCCTCGACATGTACGACGCCCTCGGATCCGAGTCGCTGCTCTTCTCCTTCGTCAAACGAACCGGTCAACGCGACGCCGCCTTCGTAAAGGAATCCCAGAAGTGGTTCGACGCCCTCTGGGAAACCATTACCTCGGACGTGACACTCTCCTAGTGGCTTCTGAGACGACGCAGACCGAACAGGCAGCTGTAGAGACCGAGAAGGAACCGGACCCGGACACGGAGACCCTCCGGGAACTGACCATCCGCGCCCGGGTCGTGCTGTGGGACTTCGACGGGCCGATCTGCCGGCTCTTCGCCGGACACGCGGCGGAAGACGTGGCCGTCGAGTTGACGGACTGGCTGGAGGGGCACGGACCGAGCGGGTTGTTGACGCGGGCCGAGCGGGAGAGCCTGGATCCACACGTCGTCCTGCGCGCCGTCGACCGCCGGCTTCCCGGCAGCGAGTTGGCGGTGGAGCTGGAAGAACGTCTCACCCGGGAAGAACTGCGGGCGGCGGAGTCGGCCATGCCCACGGGGTACGCCGACATCCTGATACAGACCTGGACCGCGGCGGGCGTCCGGTTGGCCATCGCCACGAACAACTCCGCGCGGGCGGTGCTCACGTATCTGGCGAGCCGTGAACTGGTCCAGTGCTTCGGCCGGCACGTCTACGGCCGGACGCAGGACCTGCACCTGCTCAAGCCGGACCCGGACACCCTCGAGCGGGCCCTGGAGGCGTTGCGTACGCCGGCGTCCGCCGCGCTGTTCATCGGTGACACTCCCTCGGACGTCCAGGCCGCGCGCGAGGCCGGCGTGGCCTTCGTCGGCTATGCGCGCAACGAGCGGAAGGCGAAACTGCTCAGGGAGGCAGGGGCGGAGCACGTGGTGAGCTCTCTGAGTCTGCTGCTGGAGGTGGTCCGGGGACGAGCTCTGGAGGACGCCGAACGGGTTGTTTCGTGCACGGGGCCGCGCAGACCTGAATAGGTGGGAGACGAGGGGATGCCCGGTCCGGACGTGCGCGAAGAGGATGTGCGCGGCAGGATGCGGCCCGGGCCTCTCCGGCACGGCCACGTGCCCGGTGCGAGCATTCCGGAAAAGAGGCGCTACCCTCTGCGGCCATGCCACCTCTGCCACAGGAAGCGCGTCAGGCGCTCGTGCACCGTCTTGTGGAGTCCGCGCGGCGCCGAGGCCGAGGTCGGGTACTCAAGGGTCACCACAACACGAACTACGTTCTGCGGGTGGGTGTCGGACTCGCCGTGCTGTTGGGTGCCATGCCTCTCGCGCGCCTGAAGTACCGGGTTCCGCTGGAGACGATCGAGGTGGTGCCGCGCATCTGGGCCCGCGAGGCCGACGTTCTCGACGTCGTCTGCCGGTACCTGAGCGAGGTGCCGCGGTGTCTGGCCGTACTGGGGGAACGCGGGGAGCGCTCGCTGCACGCCTATCTGGCCGGCAAGGCTCTCAGCGAGAGGAACCCGGACGGTGCCGTCGACGACCAGCTCATGCGCGCGTTCGCCGCGTTCTTCGTCAGGACCGCGCAGGTGCCGGCCCACGAGCTGCCCGAGCGTCCCGACGGCTGGCCGCAGGACGGCGACAGCGAGGGTTTCCTCGACTGGCTCATCGACTTCGCGGAACACCACGTGCACCGTCCCAACCGGCACCGGTTCGGCAGGCTCTTCGACGATGTGGGCATTCCCGAGGAGGCGATGGAGGTGTTCCGCAAGGAGCACCGCGGGCTGACTCCGCGCCCCTTCCGGCTTCTCCACACCGACGTCCACCGGGCCAACGTCATCGTCCGGGGCGAGGAACTCGCAGTGATCGACTGGGAGTTGGCCACGTTCGGTGATCCGCTGCACGACCTGGCCACGCACATGGTGCGCATGGGATACGACGCCGGGGAACGTGCTCGCATGACGGAACTGTGGGCACAAGCCATGCTGGCGGCGGGCTGCGGTGACCTGACGAAGGGCATGGAGGCCGATCTGCCCGTCTACGTCGATTTCGAGTACGCGCAGTCGGTGTTCACCGACGTGATGCGCGCGGCACTCGCTCTGCCGTCCGACCCGCAGGAGGAGCACTTCCGGTCCGCCGCCCGACGCGTCACCCGCGCCCTGGAGCTGGCGCAACGGCCCTTGGGGCTGGCGCGGGTGCGGGGGGCGGAGCGCGTGGTGACGGCCCTGCGCGACTGGCACGGCGCGTCCGTGGTGTCGCAGTGACGGCTGCGCGTCGGGAGGACACCGGGCCCGGGGACGGACGAATCCTCGACGACCCCGGCGGGATGCGGGAGCTGTCGCGGCACATCGGACGCGGGCGCTGTGTGCTGTTCGACTTCGACGGGCCGCTGTGCCGTCTCTTCCCGGACGGGGCGTCGGCTCCTCTGGCGGACGTACTGCGCAGGCACCTCGCCGCGCGCGGCGCCCTGGATCTGCTGCCGCCGGACGCCTTGGTGTCCATCGATCCGCAGGCTGTGCTGCGGGCCGTGGATCAGGCCCGTCATGGGGACGCTCTCGTGGCCGAGCTGGAGGAACTGCTGGTGGCGGGCGAACAGGCCGCCGCGGCGATCGCGCCACCCACGCCGCACGCGGACCTGTTGGTGCGGCGACTGGGGAGCGCGGGTGTGCGCATGGCGGTGACCACGAACAATTCACCCTCGGCAGTGGCCGTGTTTTTGAAGAGGGCGGGACTGTACGGGTATTTCGCGGGTCACGTCTACGGCCGCACCGACGATCCCAGGCAGCTGAAGCCGAATCCCCATTGTCTGCTGCGGGCGTTGGAGGGGCTCGAGGCGAGGGCCGACGAGGCCGTGATGATCGGCGATACGGCGACGGACCACCGAGCGGCGGACTTCGCCGGTGTGGCCTTCGCCGGGTACGCGGCGGACACGGACGAGGCGAAAGGGCTCTGGGAAGCGGGCGCGGACTTCGTCTTCTCCCGTTACGACCTCCTGTCCCTCATGATTCCGGCGTCCTCTTCCTGACAGCCGTTCCACCGGGCACCATGAACAGGCTCGGAGCAACGCACATGTCGGACGGGGGATTTGGTGGCAGGGACATCGCTGAGAAGCAGAGTCGCGTCCGGCTGGGCGCGTGCGGAGAGCACGCTCTCCCGGCTTCTGCTGCTGGCTGTCTTCGTCGTCGGTCTGATCGCACAGTTCGTGAAGCCGGTGGGTGACGCGCTGGAGGGAAAGGCATACATCGGCGGGGCGTTGCTGAGCCTGGTCGGCTATGTGCTCTACAGCGAGGTACAGCGGCTGAACACGGCCCATGAGGCCCAGCGGGAGATGACGGAAACCCTGCGGGACATGATCGAGCGGCTGAGCTCGTCCCAGCAGCCGGGGGCGGGCGCGCAGGTCACCCCGGAGGCGCTGGTGGAGAAATTCAGGGAGGCGCTCCGCGACGGGGAAGAAGTCGACTTCGCGGTGATCGGTTTCACCGGAGAGACTTTCGCTCCCCCGTTGAAACAGCTGCTGGGAAGCCTGCCCCGCAATTCGGACCGCAAGGTCAATGTCCGTGTCCTGGTCCCCGATTTCGCCCAGGAGATTCAGGTGCCCGGCCTGATACGGGCGGACGGCAAGGTCACGGACGCGGTCGGTTTCCGGCGGTACCTGGTGCAGCAGATCAGTGGGTACGAGGCAGAGCTGAAGAGAATGAAGGGCAGGATGCAGCACCACGGGCAGGGCAGGCTGTCCATCGAGTTTCGCGTCATGCATATGTCGCCCTCGCTCAAGCTCTACCTGATCAACAGCGACCAGGTGTTCGAGGGCATCTACGACAAGATCGAACTTCGCCCCGACGAATACAGCTCGGACGTCCGAGAGGGGGATCAGTTGCTGGATCTCATCGGGCACGACTCGCTGCTGACACACTGGCACAGGGACGACGGACGTCGGGCGCGCGAGATCATCGACCGTCGCCGCACATTCTTCGACACCCTCTGGAACGCGGCTCACGGATTGCCCGCGAACTCCCTGACCGGCGATCCCAACGGTTCCTCGGCAGCGTCCTGACCCAGCCCCTCGGTTTCGACCGGACGGGAAGCAAAGCAGCGACGGGCGGGCGGTGCGTAGGCTCGGCGGCACAAGCAGAGATCGGGGTGGGGGATCGCATGAGGCAGCCGATGAACCCGGTCGTGTCGGACCTCGTCGTCCGGCCCCGACTCGGTACGGGCGCTGCCCCGCGTCCTACGGGCGTCATCGGCGAGTTCGCGCAACGGGCCGTGAAACACGGCAGACGCGAAAGCGGTGGGCACCACAGCCTCGCTCACGTCATGCCGGCGACGGAGAGCGTCGCGCCGCTGCTGGGAGTGGCCCCCGGCACCCCCGTGTCCGTGCGGACCCCGCGTCCCGGAGCGTTGCCCCTCGTGATCCGCACTTGGGGCGCCGAGCCGCAGATCCTCGACGCGATCAAAACGCTGCCACAGGTGCCGCGCTGCCTCGATGAGGGTCCCGGCTTCGCCATCCACACCCATGTGGAGGGCCTGCCGCTGTCCGCCGTCCGCCCGGACGGGAAACCCGTCGACTCCGTCCACATTCAGGAGCTGGCCGAGTTCCTCGCCCGTACCACCGAGGTAGGACTCGGCGCGCTGCCGCGGTTGCCCGCCGTGTGGCCCAGCGACCACACGGACAGTCAGGGCTTCCTGAGGACGCTGGCCCGGCTCGCCGACGCGCAGATCCGCAAGCCGAACTGGGACGTCTTCGGTGGTCTGTTCAAGGCGCTCGGCATCCCGGAGGACGCCCTCGTCCGGCTGGCCGAGCGGGTGCCGTCCATGGCGCGGCGGCCGTACGGCCTGATCCACACGGACCTGCACCGGGGCAACGTCATCCTCGACGGCCGTCGCGATGGCCCCCCGCTCCACATCGTGAACTGGGAGCTGGCCAGTTACGGCGATCCCCTCCACGACCTCGCCACCCACCTCGTGCGCATGCGGTACCCGCAGGGCCAGTGGGACGAGGTCGTCGACGCCTGGGCCAGGGCCATGCAGCAGGTCCGCCCCTCCGCCGCCAACGGAATCGGCAAAGACCTCTCCCACTACGTCGACTTCGAGCGGACGCAGGCCGTCTACCCCGACGTCATGCGCGCCGCGCGGTCGCTGGAGGACTCGCCCGGGGAGGCGGGCCTCGCCGAGGCGACGGAGAAGGTGCTGCGGGCCCTGCGGCCGGCGGCGCGGCTGCTCGGGCTGCGGAGCGTGCCGGACGCACCCGAGATCCAGGGCGCCCTGTTCCGCTGGCTGGCCTCGCGCAACAGCGAGGTGCGCACCGGCCGGGGCTGGGTCGCACGCGCCTTCGTCCTGCGGCCCGACCTCCGGCTCCCTGAGCGCCCGGATTTCCCCGACTCCGCCGTGCGCGACGCGCTGCTGGCCGAGGGAGCCGCAGCGGCGGACCTGGTCTTCAAGGGCACCGCCCACCTGAACACCGTGGTCAGGGTGCCGGACGCCGACTTCCCCGTTGTCGTACGGCGCAGACTGCCGAACGTCCGCCGACGCGAGCGCGTCTTCCTCAGCGAGCACGCGGTGCTGAACGCGATCCACCGTTCGGCGGTGGAGGGGGTGACGGCGCCCAGGGTCCTCGCCCTGGGCAGCAGTTTCGGCGGTGACGCCTTCGCCATTCATACCTACGTCGGCCCGCGCGACACCGGCCGCCCCCTTGGCCACCCGGTGAACGGCCTGCGACCGCACGAGGCGGACGGGCTCGTGGACCAGCTCTGCTCCCTGCGGCACGTGAGGTACCTGGAAGTCGACCCGGCTGCTGGGCAGGCCAACTTCTGTATCTGGCTGTGCGGTCAACTCGTGGAACTGGTAGCGGAGTTGCCAAGGGAAACCCAGGGAATGGCCCGGCTTCTCGGCCTGCCCGACGCACACCGGCTGGCCCAGATCCTGAGCCGCCTCACGGTCAGCGAGCGCATGCCCGCCCTGCTGCACGGCGACCTCAACCCGTGGAACCTCGTCCGTCGGGACGACGCCCTCGCGCTGACCATCATCGACTGGGAGATGGCGTTGATCGGCGACCCCCTCTACGACCTCGTCCGGCACATGCACCTCACGCCGACCCGGCCGGAGATCCGCGATCGCATGTTCCGTCGCTGGGCCGCCCGTCTGCCCGCCGAGTACACGGTCAACTGGGCGCGGGACCGGCACGTCTACCGCTGGCTCGAGCTCGTGCGCTCCGCGTACGTCGACCTCGACCGCCTGGTGACGGGCGCGAGCCTCGACGTCCCCAACGTCCGCCGGGCCGTCGACTCGTACCCGATGACTCTGGCGGCCGCCATGGGCTTCCTCGGCCTGCCTGCCCGCAGCCCCGCCGATCTCGCCTGAGGCCGGCAGCCCGGGGCCGGGGCCGGGGGCGCCGGCCCGGGCGGTGCGTAGGCTCGGCGGCATGAGTGAGATGGGGCTGCGGGAGCGCAAGAGGCAACGGATGTACCAGGCCGTGTCGGACATCGCCGTGCGGCTCTTCATCGAGAAGGGGTTCGACGCGGTGTCCGTGGCCGAGATCGCCGCCGCGGCGGAGATCTCCAAGCCCACCCTCTTCCGGTACTTTCCGGCCAAGGAGGACCTGGTCCTGTACCGATTCGCCGACCATGAGCGGGAGGCCGCGCGGGTCGCCACGCAGGGCCCTTCCCCGCTGGGGGCGCTGCGCCGGCACTTCCTCGACGGGCTTGACCGCTTCGACCCCGTCACCGGCCTCAACGACCACCCGGAGGTACTCGCGTTCCACACCCTCCTGCACAGCACTCCCTCCCTGGTCGCCCGCCAGTACGGCTACCTGGAGCGGTCGGAGGCCGCGCTCGCCGAGGCGCTCGGCGGCGACCTGGACGCACGGCTCGCCGCCGGTCAGATCATCGCCGTACAGCGGGTGCTGGCTCTCGAGAACTGGCGGCGGATCGCGGGCGGGGAGCGGGTGGAGGACGTGAGCCAGGAAGCGGTGGCGGCTGCGGAGCGGGCGTTCGCGCGGCTGGAGAAGGCGCTGCCGTGGCTCGCACAGAAAACCGAGCCTCGGTAAAAAATGTAACCCGGTTACGTTAATCGGGTACGCTCGGTGGAATGACGTCGAGCCTTGACCGCGAACTGCACACCGAACGCGTCCACCACGACACCTGCCGTTCCGCACTCGCCGCCATGATCGAGGGCGCCGACGAACAGGTCGTCACCGGCGAGGACGTCTCCGCCTCCGGTGCCGACGCCGAGGTCCTCGGGTACGGGCTGCGCAGCCGGGCCAAGGATTTGAAGGAACTGCCCGAGGGGCCGCTGTTCTTCGGACGGCTGGACTTCTCCGGGGGCGAGCACGGCGGGCTGAACTACCACGTGGGCCGCCTGCGGATCAGCGAGCACCCCGCCGCCCCGCCCCTCGTGGTCGACTGGCGGGCCCCCGTCTCCCGTGCCTTCTACCAGGCGAGCGCCCGCGACCCGCGGGGCGTCGCCGTCCGCCGGCGCTTCGGCTGGGCGCCGGGCAGCCGGGGCGACTCCGCCGACCTCACCGGCCTGGAGGACGAGCACCTGGGCCGGGGCGAGTCCGGACCGGGCGACATCGTCGCGCGGGAGATCGAACGTCCTCGGGTCGGCCCCATGCGGGACATCGCGGCGACCATCCAGCCGGAGCAGGACGACCTCGTACGGGAGGACCTCACCGTCTCGGCGTGCGTGCAGGGCGCTCCCGGCACCGGCAAGACGGCCGTCGGCCTGCACCGCGCCGCCTACCTGCTCTACACCCACCCCCAGCGGATCCGGCGTGGCGGTCTGCTCATCCTCGGCCCCAACCGCACCTTCCTCTCCTACATCTCCGAGGTGCTGCCCGCCCTCGGCGAGACCGGCGTACGGCAGTCCACCCTCGCCGACGAGATCGCGCGCCACCCCGTCACCGGGACCGACGACGAGCGCTCGGCCCGGGTGAAGCACGACGCCCGGATGGCCGAGGTGCTGCGGCGGGCGCTGTACGCGCGCGTGGCCGACGGCGAGGCCGGTGACCTCACCGTTCCGGACGGCTCGTACCGCTGGCGGGTGAGCGCCGGGGAGCTGGCGCGGATCGTGGCGGGGGTGCGGGCGGAAGAGCCGCCGTACGGCGTCGGGCGGGAGCGCGTGCGGTCCCGGATCGTGCGGCGGATCCAGGAGCAGGCCGAGCGGCGCAGCGGACCGACTCCGAGCGCGTGGGTGCGGAAGGTCGAACGGTCACGGGCGCTGAACGCGTACGTCGACGCCGTGTGGCCGAGGCTGCGCCCCGAGGAGGTCGTCGCCCCGCTCCTGTCCGACCCCGACGAACTGGCGCGGGCGGCGGAGGGACTGCTGGACGCCGAGGAGCAGAAGGCGCTGCTGTGGACCCGGCCGCCTCGCTCGCCGAAGTCCGCGCGCTGGTCGGCCGCGGACCTCGTCCTCCTCGACGAGGTGGCCGGGCTCGTCGAACATCCCGAGGGGTACGGCCATGTGGTCGTCGACGAGGCGCAGGACCTCTCCCCGATGGAGTGCCGGGCCATCGCGCGGCGGGCCTCCTTCGGTTCGCTGACCGTGCTCGGCGACCTGGCCCAGGGCACCACCCCGTGGGCCGCCCGCTCCTGGCCGGCCCTCCTCGCCCACCTGGGGAAACCGGACACCCCGGTGATCCCCCTGACCACCGGCTTCCGCGTCCCCGAGCCGGTCGTGGCCCTCGCCAACCGCCTCCTAGACCGCCTCGACGTCGACGTCCCTCCGGCCCGCTCCCTGCGCCGCGACGGCGAGCTGCGCATCCGCGAGGCGGCCGGCGACCTGCCGGGCGCGGTCGTGGCCGCCGCACGCGACGCCCTCACCCGCGAGGGCTCGGTCGGCGTCATCACCGCGGACGCCGACACAGCCCGCATCCGCGAGGCCCTCCGCACCGCCGGCCTGCGGCCCGCGGGCCCCGACGACCCGGCCGCCCGCCTCACCGTCGTACCGGCCGGACTCGTCAAGGGCCTCGAGTACGACCACGTCGTCGCCGTGGAACCGGCGGCCATCACCGAGGCGGAGGAACGCGGAGCCCACCGCCTCTACGTGGCCCTGACCCGAGCGGTCTCCCACCTCGACGTGGTCCACGACCGCCCACTGCCGTTCTGAGGGAGCGACGGGCGGACCCCGGCCCCGACGCCGCTACGCCTTGCCGCCGAGGAGCTCGGCCACGCGGGTGTAGCCGTCGGTGCCGTGGCCGCGGGCGATGACACGGCGTACCTGGCCCTCGGCCGCGCGCATCACGCCCGCCTCGATGCCGTGGGACTCGGCGGTCTCGATGACGTGGGCCATGGTGGAGACGGTGGAGGTGATGGGATTGCCCTCGCCGGAGAAGGAGCCGCTGTCGACGTCGTCCGCCCACTCCGCGAACAGCGGCGGCAGGATGGTCGAGATGCCCTGGGCGAAGGGGGCGAGTTCGCGTGCGGTGATGCCCTCGGCCCGGGCCACGGCCAGGGCGTGCACGTAGCCGACCATCGCCGTCCAGAAGACGTCGAGCAGCGCGATGTCGTAGGCGGCGGCCCGGCCGATGTCCGTGCCGAGGTGGGTGTGGGAGCCGCCGAGGGCGTCCAGGACGGGCCGGACCTCCTGGTAGAGGTCCTCGGGGCCGCTGTGGAGGAACACCGCGTCCGGCTTCCCGATGCTCGGGGTCGCGGTCATGATCGCGCCGTCCAGGTAGCGGATGCCGTGCGCGGCCGCCCAGTCGGCCGTGGAACGGGCCCGGGTGGGGGTGTCGGCGGTGAGGTTGACGACCGTACGGCCCTTGAGCGCGGCCGTGACCGCCTCGTCGCGCAGGATGCCGTCGGCGGCGTCGTAGTTGACCACGCAGACCACGGTCACCCCGCTCGCGGCGACCGCCTGTGCGGCCGACCCGGCGCCGTGCGCCCCGCGCTCCACGAGCTCCCGGTCCCGGCCCGGGGTGCGGTTCCAGACCGTGGTCCGCACCCCCGCGTCCAGGAACGCCCCGGCCAGCGCCCGGCCCATCGGGCCCAGACCGAGCACGGTGACGGTGACGGCAGACTGGTCGGCAGGCATGGAGGACATGCTCAACTCCCTTGAAAATGAGTACGGTTACGATGACTGAGACCGACGATTGCTGACGAATGGGGCGGGGATGTCGCGCGAGCGCGCCAAGGACCTGAACGTCTGTGGAGTCACTGCCGCGATCGCCGTGATCGACGGCAAGTGGAAGACCTCGCTGCTGTGGCTGCTGGAGTCCGGCCCGCACCGGCCCGGTGAGCTGCGCCGGCGGCTGCCGGGGCTCAGCGAGAAGGTGCTGACTCAGGCACTGCGCGAGATGGAGGAGGACGGGCTGGTGCACCGCGAGGTGCACGACGTCCTGCCGCTGAAGACCGTCTACTCCCTGACCGGATTCGGCCGGGACCTGTCCGAGGCCATCGCCCCCCTTTCCGACTGGGGCCACCGGCGTCTGGACAGACTCGCCGAAAGCACCTCCGCATCCCCCGTCCCGGCGGCCGCGTCGGCCACCTGAGACCAGCCTCGCCGGGACGGCGGGCGGTGCCAAGTACCCACAAAAAAGTGGGTACCTACGATCGGCCGGTCCTGACCGACTCCAGCACGGGCAGCAGGGAGTCCACGAGGCACTGGGCCCCGGCGTCCCTCAGCGGCTTGGCCTTGCGCTCGTTGCGCGCGTAGCCCAGGAACGGCACTCCGGCCTGCGCAGCGGCCACGAAGTCGGTGGGGGCGTCCCCGATCATCAGCGCGGCCGAGGGCTCGCAGCCCATGGCGTTCAGCGCGCGGTTCAGGCAGTCCGGGTCGGGCTTGAGGAGGTGGGGGTCCTCGGTGCGCCCGTAGACGTGGGGCGCGAAGCAGGACGTGGTACCGCGGCTGTCGAGGTAGGCGACCACCGCCCGCGGATGGTTGTTCGTGGTGATCGCCAGCCGTGAGCCGACCGCCGTCCAGGTGCGGATCAGGGGGTCGGCGTACGCGGTCGGTCTGGCCGAGACCGCGGCCTTCAACTCCGCCTGGGTGAGGCGTTCCCCCGCCTCGGCGACCAGGTCGCTGTGGCGGTGCCGCCGGTGCAGCGCGCGCAGCACGGTCTGCGGGTCCAGCGCCTGCCGTTCGGCGTCGGTGAGCAGGCCGTGCAGTCCCCGGCCGCCGAGCCAGTCCACCAGGTCGTTCGCGACCTGCTCCGCCGGATGCCCGGCGAAGAGGTTGCAGATCGGCCCGTCGAAGTCCCACAGCACGACTCGCGCACGAGTGATCAGCTGTCGCAGTCGCTCGTTCTCGTTCTCGGTCTCCGCCGTCACCCGTTCAGTCTGCGTCGTCTCAGAAGTCACGAGGAGAGTGTCAGCTCCGAGGTGATGGTTTTCCCAGAGGGCGTCGAACCCGTTCTCAGACCGTGGGGGCCACCGCCAGCGCCGCGTTGGAGTATCTGCGGTCGCCGGTGACGTCGGCGCCCACCCAGGGCGGGAGGACGAGCGAAGCGTCCTGTGCGTCCTGGACGTCTTCCCATTCGATCTCCAGGACGATCAGGCCCGTATGAGCTCCGACGTACTGGTCGACGACCCATTCGCCGGCTTCGGACGTCGCGAGGTGGTGGCGCTTCTTCTCCACGAGCCCGCCGGAGCGGTGCGCCAGCAGTTCCCGTGCGTCCGGCACCGGGATCGGGTACTCGAACTCGGCGCGTTCGGGGCCGGGGCGCTTGGCCTTGACGGTGAGGAAGGCCTCCGTGTCGTCCGTGACACGGACCCGCACCTCGCGGTGCGGGTCCGTGGAGAGGTAGCCCTGGCGCAGCAGCGTGGTCCTGGTGACCAGTGCGCGCCAGCCGTCGCCCCGTACCAGGAACTTCCGCTCGATCTCCCGGCCCATGCCGTTCCTTTCAGGTGGTTCCGAGCATCAGGGCGATGCCCGCCATCATGACGCCGGCCGCGACGATCCTGGCGGCCCCGAACCGCTCCTTGAAGATGAAGACGGAGATGGCCGCGCCGGCGATCACGCTGGACTCCCGCAGCACGGCGACGGGCGCCAGCGGGGCCCGGGTCTGGGCCCACAGCACGAGCCCGTACGACACGACCGACAGCACCCCGCCGAGCAGTCCGGGCACCGCCACGGGCCGCAGTCGTTCGGCGAGGCCGCCGCGCAGCCGCACCGTGGCGTAGACGGGGATGGCCGTGCCGTCGAGCACCATCAGCCAGCCGATGTAGCCGAGGGCCGCCCCGGCCGAGCGCACGCCGACGCCGTCGACGAGGGTGTAGGCGGCGATGGTGAGCCCGGTCGTGGACGCCATGGCGATCGCCGGCCACTGCGGGGGCCGGCCCGACCGGCCGCGGACGCCCCACAGCGCGAGGCCGACGAGGCTGAGGGTCACCAGGACCATGCCCGTGGTGGCCGCGGCGCCCATCCGTTCCCCCAGGACGAAGGTCGCGAAGAGGGTCACCACGATCGGGGCCACCCCGCGCGCGATCGGATACACCTGGCCGAAGTCGCCGAGCCGGAAGGACCGGATCAGCGCCACCTGGTATCCGACGTGCAGGACGACGGAGGTGATCAGGAAGGGCCAGGCGGCCGCCGCCGGCAGCGGGGCCCAGGCCGCGAGGAGCGCGCCCGACGCGGTGCGGCCGATTCCGACCAGGGTCAGTCCGGCGAGTTCGTCCTTGATGCGGTGGGTGATCGCGTTCCAGCCGGCGTGGGTGACCGCCGCCAGCAGGACCACCAGGGCCACCAGGGGCGTCACCCGGCGGGCCCGGCGGCCAGCGCGGCGAGCACCTCGGACCTGCTGGACGGGTCGAGCATGTCGACGTTGGCCCGGAAGCAGCGGGCCCCCGCCACCAGCTCGGCCAGCCGGCTCCTCATCGTGCCCAGCGCGCCGGTGAACTTCTCGAAGTCCCCGCCGAAGTGCGCGAGGAGGTCGTCCTTGAGACCGTAGTTGGTCACCGCGGACGCGAACTGCTCCAGGAACAGGACCGTCTGGTCGGGGGAGATGCGCTCGAAGCCGCGGTGGCCGGCCGGGTCGTGGTCGGTGATCACGATGTTGCGTATCCGGCCGGTGTCCGCGGGTGTGCCGGGGAACAGCAGCTCCGGGGGCGCGAGGTGGTCGCCGCTCTCCACATGGGGAGTGAGCCGGTGCCGTTCGATGAGCTCGTCGAAGTCGGCACCGCGCCGGATCCGGACCGTGGACGGGACGGCGAAGGCGACCCCGTCCCGCACCAGGACGTGGGTGTTCGTCAGGAACCGGGCCCCGGCGCGGCACGCCTGGGTCAAGAAGACCGTCTTGCCGCCGCCGTTGGGGCCGACGAGAAGCGTGGCGCTGCCGTCGTCGAAGGCGAACCCGCCCGCCTTGAGGTGGAGGTAGCCGTGGTCGACGGCGAAGTCGGTCAGGATCCGCTTGACGAAGTAGGGCCAGACCGTGCGCTCCAGCCGGTGCCCGAAGACGTACGACCGGTGTCCCTCGGTGATCAGGTGGGCGGGGGCGCCGAAGATGTGGTTCAGGTAGTAGCCGGCCCTGAACCGCTTGGCCCGCAGGGTGCGGTCGGCGCGGGCCCGCAGTTCCTCCGGGTCGAAGGCGTCCCGGTCGAGGTCCACGCAGTGGATCTCGTAGTCGGCGGGTTCACCGGCCTCGGTGGGCGGCACTTCGCGGGAGAAGTACGCGTAGGCGTCGAACTCGGGCAGGTTGGAGGAGATCCTGATCTTCAGCAGGTTCAGGTCCACCAGCTTCGACGAACGCCTGGGCAGCTCGCGCAGGTTCAAGGTCATGAGCGCACCAGGCTGTCGACCGCCGCGACGATCCGGCCGACGGTCGAGAAGGTCTCCCGGGTGAGCAGGGCGTCGGGGAACTCGATGTCGAAGGTGTCCTCCAGACCCGCCATCAGGGACACGCTGCCCAGCGAGTCAAGGCCGGCCTGCCACAGGTCGGTGTCGGGGCCGATGGCCGCGGGGTCCGCGGACGGGCCGAGGAGGGGCAGCAGGATCTCCCGGACCGCCTGCTCCAGGGCCGTGGTCGTCTCTTCCATGACGCGTGTTCCTTTCGGGCCGGGGCTCAGGCGACCGCTTCGGCGCGGAAGCGCTCGACCACCTGCTGCGGGGTCCACTGCACGCGCCGGCCGGCGTGCGCGCCGCGCGGGGCGCACTTCACGTGCACCAGGGACGTGACACCGCGCTCGGGCCGCACGGCCGCCAGGCCCTCGGCCGAGTCGACGCTGAACGCGGCCGAGTAGCCCGCGGCGAGGGCGAGGGCGGCGGGGTCACCGATGCGGACCGGGCGCTGGCCGCCGGTGCTCTCGTGCAGTCCGTTGTCGAGCACCACGTGGACCAGGTCGGGGGCGTGCTCGGCGATCAACGGCAGCACGCTGAGGTTCATCGCGAAGGAGCCGTCGCCGTCGAGGACCACCACGTGCTTGTCGGGGCGCGCCAGGGCCACACCCAGACCGACGGGGGCGGCCATGCCCATGGAGCCGACCAGGTAGAGGTTCTGCGGCCGGTCGGCGGTGTTGTAGAGGTCGCGGGTGATGAACCCGCAGGTCGACACATACAGCGAGGTGGGGAACTTCTCCGTGACCTCGCGGATCGCGTCCTGGATACCGAACATGGTCAGATGCCTTCCTTCACGATGAGGACGGGGGTGAACCGGCCGTCCTCGGCCTTCGCCAGGCACCGGTCGACCGAGGCGTAGGGCTTCTCCGGGTCGAAGACCGTGTGCTTCAGGTCGAACACGTCCAGCAGATTGGTCAGTTCACGGCCGATCACGTCGTGTTCCACCGCGTCGTTGCCGTCGTGACCGCGCCAGCTGACGATCAACGGCACATGCAGGTCGTAGATCAGGTTCAGCGACGTCAGCACGTTCAGCGAGTAGCCGAGACCGGAGTTCTGCATGAGGACCACGGGCCTCGCTCCGGCGGCGGCGAGCCCCGAGGCGACGCCGAGCGCGGAGTCCTCACGCGGCGCCGGCAGATAGGTCAGGCCATCGGCGAGCGGTGCCTGCTTGCCTTCGAGCACGTTGAACACGCCCTTGAGCAGCGAGCAGGGCACCCCGGTGAAGTGGGTGAACCCCCGCTCGGCGAAGGCCCGGACAAGCTGCTGTGCGGGGGTTTCCAGCTGCCCGGCCGGTGCCGGTTCGATCTGGGTGACGGTCATGACGTGAACTCACTTCCGGGGTACGGGTGCCGCGCGCCCCGACGGGCGCGCGGCACGGGCCGGTTACGGCCAGGCGTTCAGTTCGGGCAGGGCGGCGGCTGTCGTGGTGGGCGCCACGGAGTGGGGGCGGCCCGAGATCCAGGCGGCCAGCGACCGCAGGGAACCGCGGACCTCGGTGCCGTCGCCGGCGCCCTTGCGCCATTCCTGCCCGGTGTCCTCGGCGACGAGGACGGTGCCCTCGGGCAGCCGGGGCTGCAGGAACGAGACGACATGGGCCGAGAGCGCGGCGCTCCAGTCCTCGGAGCGGTGGCCCGCGCCGAGGTCGACGCCGTGCAGTTCGGTCTCCCGCCACCACGCCAACTGCGTCGCGAACAGCGGCGAGTTGCGGTACGCGCAGGGCAGGTCCCAGCCGTCGGGGCCGAGCGCCGCCCACGCCTCCTCCAGGGCGGTCAGGCCCTCCTCCAGCTGCTCGCGCAGCCATTCCACGGGGCGGTCGTGCAGCTCCTCGATGCGCCGGTCACGGGTGGGCCGGCCGCCGTCGTACACCTCGATGGTGCGGCCCTCGACGGCGTACCGGGCCTGCCGGGCGAAGGCCCTGGAGAGGTCCGCGAGGTGGATCAGGACGTGGCCCCGGGTCCAGCCGGGCAGTTCGATCGCCGCGCGGGCGTCCTGCTCGGTGAGTCCGGCCGCCTCGGCGCGCAGCCGCTCGTGGGCCGCGGTGATCTCCTTCAGCCGCTCCGGGATCTCGATGCCGCCGTACTCCGGGGCGTTGTAGGGGGTGTTGCTCATGCCGGGGTCCTTTCGATGTCCTTCGTCTCCGTGCCGGCCGGGGCCCCCTGCGGCATGAACGCGTTGATCCAGCACAGGATGTCCCGGATGACGTGGTGGTCCTTGTTCGGACGGAGAGCGCCGATCTGGTGGTACATCACACCTTCGCTGGGCGGGCCCAGGAAAGTGATCCGCGACTCGACCGTGCCATCCGCCCGCACCGGATGGAACTCGGGGGTCAGGTCCAGGCCACCGGGCACGAAGTCGCCCTCTCCCACACCGGGGTTGGTCCACTTCCGTACCAGTCCGCGGCGCAGCAGGTTGGGATAGACCGGCATCACGTCGCGCTCCGCGTCGAAGGAGTGCACACGGGCGTCCACCAGCACGTCGGCCTGTCGTACGGTGCCGGTCACCGGGCCGGTCACCCGGAACCGGCCGCTGTCCTCGTCGGTTTCGACGCGGGCGCCGGGGCCGGCCGAGATGTCGACGTGGCCGGAGCGGATGAGCGCGGTCACCTTCTCCATGGCCTCGACCGAGGCGCCCTGGCAGAGCCGGTTGTGGTGCGGGGTGTACACGCCGAGGAAGGTGCGGTGGGAGGAGGCGCGCAGTCCGCCGAAGTCGACCGCGTCGATCACCACCCCGCGCAGGTCGCGCCAGGCCGCGTCGGCGGCGGCCTTCGCCGGGTTGCTCAGGTTGCCCTGGGCCGCCCAGCGGATGTCCACGTCGAGGAAGTCGAGGAAGGTCTCGACGTATTCCTCGGCGTTCGCGTAGCCGCTGCGCGGGACGGGGCTGATCGTCCGCTCCCAGGAGAAGCGGTGCTCGGCGGCGCGCCGGGGGTGCCGCCACGGGGACTCGGCGGCGGCCACCGCGGCCGCGAACTGCTCGGGGACGTCGGCCAGGTCGAGCAGTTTGGCGGCCTGGTCGGCGCCGTGCACCACGGTGAGGAAGGAAGCGAGCAGACCGGCGAGCGGCGGCTGCCCGTCCCGCGGAGCGCCGGCCGGGGCCGTGCGGCCCGCCAGTGCCTCGTCCACCCGGGCGGCGGCGGACCGCGCCAGCTCCTCCAGCGGGGCCAGCAGGAACGCGGCCGCCTCCTGGTGGTCCGCGAACGCGTCGGCGTCCGCGAGGAACTTGTCGTACGCCGGCCGGGCCGCGCGGATCGCCGCCGCACGGAACTCCGTGCCGTACAGGGTGCCGTAGTAGATGAGCGACATCTCGAGCAGGATCAGCGGGAAGACGTGCGCCTCGAAGTCGAGCTGGCGCTTTTCGTGGCCGCCGATGACGTTGGGTACGCCCACCGTGGCGCGCAGTTCGGCCACGGCGGCCGTGGTGAGGAACGGACCCTTGTACTCAAGGGTCGCGATGTCGCGTTCCTTCTCGTTGTACGGGCGCGCGAAGGTGAACAGTCCGGAGCGGCTGAAGGCGACGACGGAGTCGGGCTCGCGTCCGCACGGCCGGTACTCCAGCCGGCCGTCCGGGCCGCGCTCGAAGGTGCCGCCCCTGCCCTCCGTGAGGTACAGCAGCACGTCGATACCGGTGAGCCCCATGCCCAGGCAGGCCACGGTGGTCCCGGGGCCGGTGCGGGCCGGGTCGAGGGACCGCTCCAACGGGTAGGCGTTCGGGATCAGATGGGCCTGGTGCCGGGCGGCGAAGTCCGCCCAGGCGGCCTGCCGCGGATCGAGTTCGGGCCGGTTGGAGGAATGACCCGTGAGCATGAGGACGTAGTCCGCCTCGTACGGCGTGGCTCCGTCCGCGGTGAGGATCCCGAACCGCTCGCCGCGCTCCTCCAGGTCCACCACTTCGGACCGCCTGAGCGTCACCGAGACGCCCTCGGCCGCGCTCAGGATGGCGACGTACTGGGTGAACTGGTCCTTCAGGGCGAGGCCGTGCAGGTAGCGCTTGGGCCAGTCCTCCGCGACCAGGTCGAAGCGCGCGTCGCCGGTCTCCTGGAACTTCCTGCGGCACCACTGCAGGAAGGTGGGCCGCTCGTCGGCCGTGAGCAGCGGGCCGGCCTCCACGACGCTCTCGTCGGCGGCGAACGCCACCTGGCCCACGACCCGGTTGAGATAGCTGGTTTTGGTCTGGTCGGGGCTGTGCACCTGGCCGGGGCCGAACTCGCCCGAGAGGTCGTAGATCGCGATCTCCAGGGGCACCGGCCGGTCGTTGGCGCGCACCAGAGCGGCGAGACGTTCCAGCACGTAGGTGCAGGTGGGTCCGCCGCCCACGATGGCCAGGTGAATCGGTGCAGTGGCTGGGGAGTTGTCGGTCGTCACCGGTTCACCACTCCTTTTTCTCGGTCTCGTGCTTGCTCAGGACGTCGTCGAACGCGGCGAAGAAGCCGGCGATGTCGGCCGCGGTGAGCTGGCCCATGTTGGCCAGCCGGAACACTCCGGCGGACTTCGCCTGGGTGGCGTAGATGACGTAGCCGCGCTCCTTGAGCCCGTCGTGGAGTTCGTCGTACGTCAGGCCGCCCGCGAGATGGGCGTTGGTGATCGAGGCGGCCCGCTGGTGCGGGGGGAGGAGCAGTTCGATGCCGCGCTGCTCGAGGCCCTCGCGGATCTCCCGGGCCCGGTCCGTGTAACGGCGGCCGCGGGCGGCCACGCCCTCCTCCAGGGTCAGGTCCAGCGCGGTGTCGAGGGCGCGCAGGACCTGCAGGGCCGGGGTGAACTGGGGGCTGCGGTCGAGGACCTGGGCGCGGTAGCCCGCGAACAGGTCGAAGTAGAAGGTGCGTGCGGGCAGCGGCTCCAGCGCGGCGAGGCGTTCGCGCGGGGCGCAGACGAAGCTGATCCCGGGCAGCCCCTCCAGGCACTTGTTCGCGGTGCCGACGCACCAGTCGACGTGGTCGGCGACGACGTCGAGCTCCTCGGCGCCCAGGCTGCTGATGGCGTCGACGATCAGCGACCGGCCGTGCCGGGCGACGACGTCGCCCAGCTCACGCAGGGGGTTGAGCATGCCGGTGCTGGTCTCGTGGTGGACCATGCCGACGTGCGTGACGCCGGGGTTCTCGCCCAGAAAGCGGTCGACCGTCTCGGGCGTGATCGGATTGGCCCACCCGAATTCGAGATGGTCCACGTCGATGCCGTGGACTCGGGCGATGCGCAGCAGCCGTTCGCCGTAGTGGCCGTTGTCGAGGACGAGGAGCCGCCCGTCGGCCGGTACGACGGAGCTGACGACCATCTCCAGGGCCGCCGTGCCCGAGCCCGTGAGCAGCACGGCGGTGTGCGAGTCGCCGCCGCCGCACACCTCGACGATCTTGTCGGCCACGGCGACCAGGAGCTCCTGGGCCTCGGGTTCGCGGTGGCACTCGTCGGGCGAGGCGATGGCGGCGCGGACCCGGTCGTGCACATTGACCGGACCCGGGTTCAGCAGGACGACCCGGTCTCGCCGGTCGGGCGCGGTGGTCATGGGGCGTTCTCCAGGAAGAGGGCGGGTGAGAGGGTGCCGTCGGCCGGGGCGCGCCGCGAGATCAGCGTGCGCGGGGCGTCTCGCGGCCAGTCCGGCAGCGGGGCGAACAGGTGCCTGAGGTCGGCCGCCGTGCGGTCGCCGCGGGTGATGACGCACTCGGCGCCGCGCCGGGCGGAGTCGGCCAGCGCCTCGACCTTGCCCTCCATGGCACCGGTGGCATCCCATGCGTCCGTCCAGAACAGGGCGTGTGCGGCAGCCAGGTCGTCGGGATCGAGGTGGGCGAGCACCGGGGACCCGGGGCCCCCGGTGTGGATGCCGTCGACATCGGTGAGGGCCACCACCCGGACCGGGCCCAGGCCCAGGCCCAGCAGGACGGCGGGTACGTCGTCGCTGCTGAGGATGCGCAGGGTGCCCTCGGCGGTGACGTAGCAGTCGCTGGACAGCACGGGCAGCGCGCCCTGGGCGAGCAGCCGGCCGACGACCGCGGTGTGGCAGGCCCGGGTGCCGTCGGGGCGCTCCTCGAGCATGGAGGTGACCTGGAGCGGGACGGCCCGCACGCCCCTGGCGCGCAGCCGGGTCGTCCACGCCCAGCGCATCAGGAACGCCGGTTCGGTCAGGGCGACGGCGGCGTACGGGTCGTCCTTGGCCGCTTTGATCCGCAGCCCGACCGGGTGGCAGAGCGCTCCGCCCCCGGTCACCAGGACCACCCGGCCGGGGAAGGCGGCGACCAGGTCCGCGAGCAGTGCGGCGTAGTCGTCGATCGCCGTGTAGTCGGTCTCGCCGGTGTGCCGCTTGTCGGAGAGGAGGCTGCCGCCGACCTTCAGGACGAGCAGCCCCGGCTCACCGGCCCGCGCGCCGGGGCCGGTCACTGGAGCGGCACATTCGAGGCGGTGCCCGCGGTGTGCCGGCCGGGGTCGAAGAGACGCGCGAGGAAGCTCTGCTGCCAGCGTGCGGTCTGCCCGTCGAGAGAGCCGTACTGCTCCAGGTAGTCGGTGTCGTCCGGGCGCACCTTGTCGAGCACCCAGGCGGGCACGGACTGTGGGTACAGCACGGCGGTGAAGTGCAGGGCGTAGTAGACGATCGCCTCGGCACCGACCTGGCGGACCCGCTCCAGGAACCGCTGCCAGGCGTCGTCGTCGGTGGCCTCGGCCACCAGGCTCAGGTCGAGGAACTTGCTGAGCTGCAGGTCCTGCTTGTTCTCGAAGAAGTGCAGGCTCACCGCCTCCTTGTGGAGGTGGGAGCACAGGTCGAGCAGCCGGTCGTCCGGGGCCGGGATCCAGGCGGGCACACCGCACAGCACGGCGGGGGCGGCCCGGTCGAGCAGTTCCTCGGCGGCCACGGAGATGCCGGTCTTCTTCTGGAAGATGTCGTGGCAGATGTCGACGTTGAAGTCGGTGATGTCGGGACGCCCGCCGGGTTTGCGGTACGGCAGCTGGTTGCTGAGGTTCAGCTTCCAGAACAGCTGCGTCTGGCGGTTGTACGGTTCGATGCGCTCGCCGTCCTCGGCGACCTGGCCCTGGAGGTAGCCGAGCCGGACGAGCACCTCGTGGGCGGCGGGCGCGTCGTCGCGGGCCAGCAGGACGTCGAGGTCCGCGATGCGACGCAGCGCCGGGTCGTGGTACTCGCCCTCGCCGAGGGAGAAGCCCTTGCGGACCGCGAACGGCAGTCCGGCGGCGGTGAGTTCGGCGAAGACCCGGCCGAATTCGTCGGCGAGTGCCTGGTTGCGGGCGCGGTTGCTCAGGTAGGCGCCGATGAACACCCAGGCGTAGGGGAAGCCGGGGGACTCCCCCGCCTTGCGGTCCAGGCGGTAGCGGTCGACGTGCCGGCCGATCAGCGGCAGCAGCTTGTGCCAGGCGGCCGCCTCCAGGAAGGCGCCCCAGTCGTGGTCGGGGCGGGCCGCCAGGGCGCGGATCTCGGCGACGTCGGCCTCGCTCAGCCGCAGCCGGGCGAGCCTGAGCAGCAGCCGGGCGTGGGTGGGCAGGTCGTCGACGGTCACCTCGGGGACGGCGGGAGCGTCGGCAGCCGGTACGGGGATCGTGTTCTCGCTTGCCATGTCACACCTTTGCCGGGGTTGTGCCGTCCTGCGTCAGCTGGCGCAGTGCACGGTGGTCGGTCTTGCCGTTCTGGGTCAGCGGCAGCGCGTCGAGCTCGGTGAGCCGGCGCGGCACCATGGCCTCGGGGAGCGAGTCGGCCAGGTAGGTCCGCAGCTCCTCCGCGGGGACGGGGCGCAGCAGCGTGTAGCAGGCGGCGAGTTCGGGCCGCCCGTCGACGACGGGCACCACGACGGCGCACTCGTCGACCGCGGGGTGACGCCGCAGGACGACTTCGATCTCGTCGAGCTCCATGCGCACTCCGGCGACCTTGACCTGCCGGTCCACGCGTCCCAGGTAGTGGACGACACCGTCCTCGAAGCGCGCCAGGTCGCCTGTGCGGTACAGCCGCCCGGTGGGCGAGTCCGGGTCGAAGGGATCGGTGAAGAACGCGGCGGCGTTGTTCTCGGGGTCGTTGAGGTAGCCGAGTCCGACGACCACTCCGCCGACGAACAGCTCGCCCGGCTCGCCGGGGTCGGCGGCCCGCCACTGTCCGCCGTCCTCGCGGGCGAGGAGGTAGAGACGGGCGCCGGTGACCGGTGCGCCGACGGGGAGCCGGGAGCGGGTGGTGTCCTGTGCGGTCACCTCGTGGTGGGTGATGTCGTCCGAACACTCCGTGGGGCCGTAGGCGTTGAGCAGCCGGATGTGGGGCGCGGCGGCCAGGAAGCGGGCGGCGAGGTTGGTGTGCAGCTCCTCGCCGGTGGAGATCAGCCAGCGCAGCGCGGGCAGGGCGACACCGGTGCGGCGCTCCGCCTGGTCGGTGATCCAGCCGACGACGGTCGGCACGAGTTCGACGACGGTGACGCCGGACCGCTCCAGGACGTTCGTCAGGCGCCGCGGGAAGGCCAGCTCCGGCTCGCGGACCACGACCACGGTGCCGCCGACGAGCAGCGGGGCCAGCATCTGCCAGATGGAGATGTCGAAGACCAGCGGAGCGGTGAAGGCAAGCCGGTCCGCTTCGGTCAGGCCGAGGTCCTCGACCTTGGCCCAGAGGTGGTTCATCATGCCGCGGTGCTCCACCGAGGCGCCCTTGGGCCGCCCGGTGGTGCCGGAGGTGAAGATGCAGTAGCGGGGCTCCAGGGAGCGGTCCGGGGCGTCCTCCGCGGACGGGACGGGCACCGGCGCGCCGGGCCCGGAGGCGTCGCCGCCGGGTGCCGAGACCACCGTCGTCCCCAGCTCGGCCGCCGCCTTCACGGCCGTACGGCCGCGCGGGCCGTCGCCCCCCGGGTCGCCGGAGTAGTCGAGCAGCAGGTCGGCGCCGCTGCGCGCCAGCACCTCACCGACCCGCTGGGCCGGCCAGTCGGGGGCGATGGGCAGGTAGACGGCGCCGAGGCTCTCGAGGGCGAGGAACCCCGCGATCGTGTCGGCCGAGCGGTCGCCGACCGCCGCGACGACCGTGCCGGCCGAGCAGCCGGCCGCGCTCAGCACGGTGCGGAACCGGTCGACGCGGGCGAGCAGTCCGGCGTAGGTCAGGGCCGGCTCGCCGTCGACGACCGCGGTGCGGTCCGGGGTCCGTGCCGCGGTGCGGGCCACTCGCGACAGCACACCGGACGCGGTGTCGAACCGGCCGCCGTCCCGGCCCAGGCCCAGCACGCGGGCCCGCTCCGCGGCACCCGGTGCGAGCGGCAGGGGCGCCGGCGTCAGGGGCGCGGTCATGCGGCACCCGCGCTCTGGTGACGGTCCAGCTCGTGGAAGAAGCCGCCGATCGGGACGGTGTCGCCGGCGGCGGTGGCGAGCCGATGCACATGGGCGCCGACGACGAGGTCCAGCACGCCCAGACCGAACGGCGAGAAGATGACGGGCCGGTCGGTGGGTGCCGTGAACTTGCCGGCGAGGACGTCGTACAGCGTGGCGTCCAGGAAGTCGCGGTTGCCGGTCCGCTGTTCGGCCAGGTGCACGGAGGTGTCGGCCTTCAGCACGTGCTCGACGTCGTCGACGACGTTGGCGCTGCGCAGCACGACCTCGGTGCCCAGGTCACGCAGCGAGACGTGCAGCACGAGGGGGTTGTGGTCGAACCAGGAGGGATCGACCACGTGCGGGGTGGCCGCGGTGGTCGCGAACACGATCAAATCCGAGGACCGGACGAGGGACTCCGCGTCCTGGTGCACCCGCACCGGCCGGCCGGTCGGTCCGAGGACCTGCTCGGCGAAGGAGGCGGCGTACTCCGCGCTGAGGTCGAACACCCCGAACTCGTCGATCTGCCAGCCCAGTTCGGACAGGTAGTCCTGGACGAACCGGGCGATCAGCCCGGTGCCGAAGAAGCCGACGCGGCGCGGGGTGCCGCGCTGCTCGGCCAGTCGGCGGGCGGCGGAGGCGGCCGACGCCGCGGTGCGCACCGCGCTGATGATCGACCCTTCGAGACAGGCGTACGGGTACCCGGTGCGCGGGTCGTTGAGCAGCAGGAGCGCCGAAGCGCGCGGAATGCCCAGGTCGAGGTTGGTGGGGAAGCTGGAGATCCATTTGATGCCGTCCACCCCGACCTCGCCGCCCACCGAGGCCGGCAGCGCGATGATGCGCGCGGTGGGCCGGTCGGGGAAGCGGAGGAAGTAGGACGGCGGGTTCACGGTCTGTCCCTCGCCGTGGAGCCGGTAAGCGTCCTCGACCAGGTCGATGATCTCCGCCCGGCGTCCCGCCAGGCTTCTGTGGACGGCCTCGCCCGGGACGACGGAGAATCCCGGGGGTCCGGCCTGTTGCTCAGCCATTGCTGTCTTCCCGTTCCGTGTGGAGGTCGCCGTAGGTGTCCTGGACCCACGCGTCGTCGTAAACCGTTTCGATGTAGCGATCGCCCAGGTCGGCGGAGATGGCCACCGCGTTCAGCGAGCGGCCCGGGTCGTGCTCGGCCAGCCACCGGGCGGCGCCGCTGACGACGGTCCCGGTGGAGCCGCCGAGGAGGAACCCGTGCCGGGCCAGACGCCGGCACATCCGTACCGCGTCCTGCTCCGGCACCTGGACCACGTCGTGGACCAGGCCCCGGTGCACGAAGGGCATGGGTTCGCTGGCCCCGAGCCCGGGCAGATGACGTGGGCCGGCGGCCAGGCCGAAGTTGACCGAGCCCACGGTGTCCACCGCGACGATGCGCACCCCGGGCCGGTTCTCCCGGAAGTACTCCGCGCATCCGCTGAGCGTCCCGCCGGTCCCCACGCCGACGAAGAGCACGTCGAGACCGGGGAACTGTTTCGCTATCAGGGGCGCGGTGTTCTCGTAGTGGGCCAGCCAGTTGGCCGGGTTCTCGTACTGGTTGAGCCATACGTAGCCGGTGTTGTGCTCGCACAGCTCCCGTACGAGTGCCTTGCGCGCGGAGAGGTAGCTGCCGCTCGCGTCGGGCCGGTCCACCACCACGACCTCGCTGCCGAGCGCCCGCATCAGTTTGACCGTCGCCGGGTTGCACTTGGGGTCGGTGACACAGACGAAGGGGATCGACCGCGCCGCCGCGACGATGCTCAGCGCCACGCCGAGGTTGCCCGAGGAGGATTCGACGAGGGTGGAGCCCTCCTCGATCAGACCGTTCCTGAGGCCGGAGGCGACCATGGACGTGGCGGCCCTGAGCTTCACGGAGCCCGCGAAGTTGAAACCCTCGCACTTGAGGTTCAGCGGGATGCCGAGCGTGTGGTCCAGGTCGATGTAGACGTCGCTGTCGAGCAGGTCGTCCGCCGTAGAGATGATTGCCAAGGGTCCTGTCCGCTTCTGTGCGCTGGTCCGCTCACGGCCGCCGTCCGCTCGTTCCTCACGCGCCGCGCGGTTGTCCTCGCGGTCAGCTGTCGAGCTTCTGCCAGGTGTCGAGCCCCTGGAGCGCGAAGATGTCCTTGACGGAGGCGATGGAGCCCTCGAGTGCCGTGGTGTCGCCGTTCTCGTACACGGAGCGGTAGGTGTCGCGCAGTGCGCTGACCGTGGCGCGCAGGCCGTGGTTGGCGTAGATGACGACGGAGACGCCGGCCTTCTGGATGTCGTCGATGTGCCAGTCGGGGTAGGTGGTCGGGACGATGACCACGGGGACGCGGAAGTCCCAGCCCTCCAGGAAGGCGACGACCTGGTCGCGCGTCTTGGCCTTGGAGTGGACGAGCACGGCGTCCGCGCCGGAGTCGGCGTAGGTGCGGCAGCGCTCCAGGGCCGCGTCCACGTCGAGGCCGCTGATGAGCGCTTCGGTGCGGGCGATGACGAAGGTCTCCGTGGAGGCCTGCGCCTCCTTGGCGATCTTGATCTTCTTGGCGAACTCCTTGGTGCCGAGCAGTGTCTGACCGCCCGCCACGAAGCTGTTCATCTTGGGGAACAGCTTGTCCTCCATGCAGAGTCCGGTGATCCCGGCCGCCTCGAACTCGTGGACCATGTGCGCCACGTTGAGGTTGCCCCCGTAGCCGGTGTCGCAGTCGGCCACGACCGGGATGCGCAGCACCTTCTGGATGTTCGCGGCGGCTTCGAGGTACTCGGTCATGCTCAGGATGCTGGCGTCGGGCAGGCCGCGGGACGCGGAGACCTCGAGGCTCGACGACCACACGGCCTGGAAGCCGGCCTCTTCGGCCAGCAGTCCGCCCAGTGCGTGGTTCGCTCCCGCGACCCGGACGACGTCGTTGTCCGCCAGGACGGAGCGGAATGAGGGGTATATGGGTCGCTGCACGCCTGAAACTCCTGGTCTTTTGACAGTGAAATGGCAATCCTTGCCAAAGTGCTGGGCTGTGCTGAGCTGTGCTGAGCTGTGTGCTGAGCTGCTGTGAACTGCCGAGATCTGGCCATCGAGGCGTTTGATCGATCGGCACAGTCCAGAAAGCTAGATGGGCTTGGCAAGGGTTGTCAATGACTTGTCAACGCATTGCCAACGTGCTGCAATCGTCCTGGCCCGGCTGTCGGGCCGACGGGAAGAAGAGAGGAACAGCAGAGAATGAGCACTGCGCTCGCGCCTACTCACCCACGCACTCTGGAAGTCCCCGCCGAGGCGTTCCACACCTTCTCGGAGCAGGCTCAGAGCGAACTGGCCGCCTACGTGGCCGAGCTCGACCGGCAGCACCCGGAGGGACGCGTCGACGCCGTCGAGGTGGACCTCTCCGCCGTACCGCTGTTCGCCGCGGAGGTCGACGGGAGCCGCGACGTCATCGACTCCCGCGTCCACTTCATCGTGTACGACCGCGTGGCGGGCGTCCGGTCGCTGCGCCAACAGGCCCTGTACGCCTGGGTGCTGGGCATCGCGCTGGGCCGGCCCATGGTCCAGAACACCGACGGCTGGCGCCTGATCGAGGTGTACGACCGCGGCGTGCGCAAGACCATCGAGGACGGCGCCCGCTACCACCAGACCAAGCAGGGCTCGTACATGCACAACGACGCCGTCAACGACGTCGACCCCATCGACTACCTGCTGCTGTCCTGCGGCCAGTCCGCGTACATCGGCGGCGAGAGCATCCTCGTCGACGCGAAGCCCGTCCACGACGTCCTCGCCGAGCACCCCGACGTCCTCAAGATCCTCACTCAGGACTTCTGGTTCGAGAAGCGCGGCATGTCGCTGACCGCGGAGACCGGCTTCTTCCGCTCCCCGATCATCCGGTACACCGCCGAGGGCGAACCGCTGGTCCGCTATTTCCGGACGTACATCGAGGTCGCCCACGAGAAGAAGGGCGAGCCGATCACCGACGAACAGCGCGCCGCCCTCGACTTCTTCGACGCCGTCCTCGACCAGTCGTCCGTGCAGTACCGCATCCGCCTCGAACGAGGCCAGACCCTGGTCTCCGCCGACGACCGGTTCCTGCACACCCGCACGGCCTTCTACGACCGGTTCGCGCCCCGCGAGATCGACCTCGGCAACGACAGCCCGGACCAGGTCAACCGCTACATGTTCCGCATGTGGTCGAGCAAGTAGCCCCGCACCGCCCACCGTCACGCAGCGCAGCACGTTCAGCCGAGGAGAACACCCATGCCCAGTGACTCCCTCCGCTCGGTGGGCCACGACCTGGCCGCCGAGATGCGCCGGCAGCGCCCGCACGACTGCGTCGCGACGTCGGCCGCGGTGCAGTCGTGGCACCGCGTCGGCGGCCGGTACGCCGAAGGGCGCGTCCGTGACATCAGCGTGCAGCGGGGGCAGGCCACGGCCGCGCGCTATGTGCTGCGCGACTCCTACCGGCACCACGCCGTCTCCGGCCTCGACCCGGCGGTGGCGCGGCTCGCCGCCGACGACGCCCGGGACCCGGTCGGCCACCGCGCCCCGGACACCGGTCCGGTGCCGGAGTGGATGGAGCTGTCCGCCGCGCTCGGCGCCCTGGCCGAACTGGAGGAATCGGCCCGGAAGTTCGACCCCTCGGTCGCGCAGGTCGTGGTGGACTTCGAGCTCGGGGACCAGGACCTGGTGCTCGCCGACGACGCCGGACTGTACGACGAACACCGGCTGCTGAGCTACCTCACGATCCGGGTGATCGCCCGCCGCGGCGGCCGCGTCGCCACCGGCTTCTACACCCCCGGTGTCAGCGGGCCGCTGAGCGGCATCGACGTCCGCGCCGCCGGACAGGAGGTGGCCCGCCGCGCGGTGACCGGGCTCGACGCCAGACCCGCGCCGGTCGGCCGGCTCCCCGTCGTCGTGGCGGGCGGCCGGGGCATGGTCCTGCTGCACGAGGCCTGCTGCCATCCGCTGGAGGGCGACGAGGTGCTGCGCGGCTCCGTCTACGCCGGCCGTCTCGGCGAGGACATCGCCTCCCCCCTCGTCACCCTGGTCGACGACCCCACGGTGGGGCAGGCGGTGGGCAGTTACACCTACGACGACGAGGGCACCGTGGGCAGCCCGACCACCCTCATCGAGAACGGCGTGCTCACCGGCTATCTGACCGACCAGGAGTCGGCGGCCCGCCTCGGCCGGGCCTCCAGCGGCAACGGCCGGTGCACGACGGTGCTGCAGCCGCCCCAGCCACGGATGACCAACACCTGTCTGGCGGCCGGCACCTCGAGCGTGGCCGACATCATCGCCTCCACCGAGCACGGCATCTACGCCCAGCACGTCGGCGGCGGCGAAGTCATCGAGTCGACCGGCGAGTTCACCTTCCGGGTGACCAACGGATACCTCATCGAGAACGGGCGGATCACCGACCCGATAGAAGAGACGACCATCACGGGAACGGGAACGCAGGTGCTCCGGGACATCGACGCCGTGGCCGACGACAGCACGGTCGGCGCCGCCAAGTGCGGCAAGTTCGGACAGTGGGTGACGGTCGGCGTGGTCGGCCCCACCCTCAGGGTCGGTTCGCTGCTGGTGGGCGGTACCGAGCGATGAGCGGCACACGGAGCACGAGCGCCTCCCCCGCGACGGCGAGCGACGCCCTGATCGAGGAAGCGGCACGGCACGGCGCGGACGCCGAGGTGTGGACGCTGCGCCGGCGGACCGATGAGCTGGTCTGCCGCCTCGGCACCGTCGAACGCCGCAGCGACGTGGCCAACGGCGCCACCGCCCTCACCGTGTGGGCGGAGGGCACCGAGGGCTACGCGGTGCAGAACGTCCCCGACTCCCGTGACCCCGCCCTGGTCACCGCCGCCCTCGCGGTGGGCCGGGCACTGTCCGGGACCGGCGCCGTCCCGCCGCCCCCGCCCGCTCCCGGAGCGCCGCAATGGGCGCCGGACACCCCGCCACCGCACCTGGACGCCGAGGCCACCGAACGGCTCCGGGCGCTCAGCGCGGGCGACGACGGCCTGGAGGTCGAACTGCGCGCCGGCGCCGACCGCTCCCACATAAGGCTGCACCGCGCCGGAGCCCCGCCCATCGGCTACGACACCGGCGTCGTCCAGCTGCACACCCGCATCACCGCCCGCGGCGACGGCATCGGCTACATCGGCCACCAGTCCTACGGCCGCTCCGTGCCGGACCTGCTCGACCGGGTGGAGAGCACGGAACTCCCCGAGCTCGTCGGACTGGCACGTCTGCTGGCCGCGAAGCCCGTCCCGCGGCTCGTCTACGACGACCTCCTGGTCGACGGCCGGGTGCTGGTCAAGCTGCTCTCGCTGATCGTCCCCGCCTTCCTGCTGGACTCCGTCCTCGAAGGGCGCTCCCCGCTCGCGGACCGCACCGGCGAAGCGGTCGCCTCGCCGGGCGTCGGCCTCGTGGACGACCCGACCGCACCCGACAGCCCGCTCCCGGTCCCCTGGGACGGCGAGGGAACCGTCTGCGGCCGCACCGCGCTGATCGAGGACGGTACGCTGCGCGGCTTCCTCAGCGCCCGCCGCACGGCAGCCGAGGCGGGCACGACCAGTACTGGCTCCGGGCAGCGCGGCCCCGGTGGCGAGATGGTCACCGTCCAGCCCGGTCATCTGCGGCTGAGTCACACCACCGACCTCGGCACCGAGTTCCGGCCCGGCCGCACCGTGCTGCACGTGGTGCAGGCCAACGGAGCGCACACCTCCAACCCCATCACCGGCGAGTTCTCCATCGGCGCCAACGCGGTGGTCGTCGGGCCGGACGGCACCCGGAACAACGCGGGCAACATCACCCTCGCCGGCAACGTCTTCGAGCTGCTGCGGAACATCGACGGACACGACGGCCGGGTACGGGTCAACCGCAGCCACAACTCCTTCGTCGCGGGGCCAGGGGTATGGACCACCAGCCTCACGACCGGCCGCTAGGCCACGGGGAGTCCACATGTCACTGCTGAAGAACCCCGAGTTCCGGCTGTTCTGGGGCGCCCAGACGATCAGCATGATCGGGACGAACACGAGCAGGACCGCCATCCCGCTGCTCGCCGCGACCACGCTCGCCGCGACCCCGATGCAGATGGGGGTGCTGGGGGCGGCGCAGACCTTCGCCTTCCTGCTCGTCGGGCTGCCCGCCGGAGTCCTGGTCGACCGGGCCCGACGACGTCCCGTCCTCATCGTCTGCGATCTGCTGCGGGCCGCCCTGATGATCCTGATCGGCGTGGGTTTCTTCCTGGACCGGATCTCCTTCCCGGCCCTGCTGGCAGGCATGCTGCTGATCGGGTTCGCCACCGTCTTCTTCGAGATCGCCTACCAGTCCTACATCCCGGTCGTGGTGGGCCGCGACCGGCTCGTGGAGGGCAACGCCCGTCTGGAGAGCACCAACTCGGTCTCCCGGACGGTCGGCCCCACCCTCGGCGGCTCCCTCGTGGAACTCGCCGGCGCCACCGCCACCCTGTGCACCCAGTCGGTCGCACACCTGCTGTCGGTGTTCCTGCTGTCCCGCATCCGCACCGCCGAACCGGTCCCGGAAGGACGCCCCGACCGGCGCATGGGAGCCGAGATCCGAGCGGGTCTGCGTTTCGTACTGCGCCACCCGGTGTTCCGCGCCATCACGGGTTCGGCCGCCACGTACAACTTCTTCTACGCCATGACCGTGCCGCTGGTGACACTGCTGCTGGTGGACGAGATCGGGTTCTCGGGCACCCTCGTCGGCGTCCTCATGACCATCGGCGGGGTCGGCGGAGTGCTCGGCGCCGCCCTGTCCGGCCGGCTCGCGCTCCGGCTCGGCCAGGTCCGCGCGATGCGGCTGGGCTATCTCACGACGGTGCCCACCACCCTGCTGATCCCGTTCGCCGGCGACGGCTGGGCCGCGCTGCTGTTCGCCGGGCCCTGGTTCGTCACGGCCTTCGGAATCATCGTCTACAACGTCGGCCAGGCCAGCATCCGGCAGGCGCTGTGCCCGCCCGACCTGCTGGGCCGGATGAACGCCAGCGTGCGCTTCCTCGTCTGGGGAATCCTGCCGCTCGGCTCCCTCGCGGGCGGCGCGCTGGGCGAGTGGGCCGGAGTACGGACCGCCCTGTTCATCGCCGGGGCGGGGATGAGCGCCGGCGGACTGTGGCTGGTCTGTTCCCGGCTGCGGAGCATGCGCGACCTGCCCGCGCCGGAGGACTTCCCCTCGGCGCACACCGCCCCCCTGAGCAAGTGAATGGAGCAATCATGTCTTCCCGTTTCGTGGTCTTCATCGACTCGCCGTGGACCGGCGCGGGCCAGGACTGTGCCCGCTATCTGCTGGAACAGGGCGTCACGCCGATCATCGTCGCCGCCGACCCGGCCGCACTGCATCCCTCCCTGCTGCACGACTACGCCGAGCTCGGCGTGGAGATCCGGGCCTGCGACGTGGACTCCGTCGACGCCGTCGTGGACTTCTGCCGCGAACTCGGCACAGAGGGCGAGGTCATCGGCGTGACCTCCGTGTACGAGTACTACTGCGACACCGGCGCGGAGGTCGCCGCCCGCCTGGGCCTGGCCGGCCCGGATCCCGAGGCGGTGGCGAAGTGCCGCTCCAAGGCCGCGATGCGCGAGGCCATGGCGGGCACACCGGGCCTCAACCCGCTCTTCCAGGTCGCCGACTCCCCCGCGCAGGCCGTGGCCGCCGCCGAGAGCATCGGCTACCCCGTGGTCGTCAAGCCGCTGGACCTGACGGGCAGTCTCTTCGTACGCCGCTGCGACTCGGCCGACGACGTCGCCGCGATCACCGGGCAGGTCATGGAGCTCGGCGAGTACCTCGGACACACGGTGACCCCGAAGGTGGTCGTGGAGGAGTGCGTGCCCGGCGCCGAGTACTCGGCCGAGATCGTGCACGGCAAGGTCCTCGGCCTCACCGAGAAGATCGGCAGCGAGCCGCCGCTGTTCCTGGAGATGGGGCACGTCTTCCCCGCGGCCCTGCCGCCCGAGCGCGAACGGCTCCTGGTCGAGAAGGCCGAGCAGGCGGTGCGGGCCATCGGTGTCACCTGGGGTCCCGCGCACGTGGAACTGAAGCTCACCGCGGACGGCACGGACGCCCGCGTCATCGAGGTGAACGGCCGGATCGCGGGCGACCGCATCCCCGAGGCCGTCCGGATCGCCAGCGGCGTCGACATGTGCCGTCTGCACATGTTCGCGCTCCTCGGCGGCACCCCCGATCTGACCCTGCGCTGCGACCGTACGGCCGCGATCCACTTCCTGATGCTGCAGCGCAGCGGCCGTCTCGACGCCATTCACGGCATGCCGGAGGCCAAGGCGGTGAAGGGCGTCCACGAGGTGCACCTGCGCCCGGGAGTCCAGGCGGGCATGACCTACGAGGCCAACGGCTCCAACCGGGACCGCGCGGCCTGGATCATCGCCGAGGGTGCCGACCGGGACGAGGCACTCGGGCGGGCGCGCGCGGCGGGCGGGGAACTCACCTTCGCCTGGTCGCCGGCCGGCGCCACGGCCGAGGGGGCCCAGCCGGCATGACGCCAGAGCGCGGGCCGGCGAGCCCGCCCGTACCGGTGTCCCGTCGCACCGTGGCCGTGCCCTTCGCGGCGGGCCGGTCCGGCCGGGCTCCACTGACCTGGAGCCAGCAGTACTACCTGGCGGAGCTGGACGCGGCCCGCCCGCACGGCCGCAGCCTGGCCATCACCCGGCTCTACCCCCTACGGGCCGGAGTCCGCGAGGAGGAGGCGACGGCCGCGCTGCGCGAGCTCGTCGAACGCTACGAGAGCCTGCGCAGCCGGGTGACACGGACCGCTCCTCCCGGCCAGCAGGCGCACGGCCACGGCTCGTTGCAGGTGACGGCGCACGACCTCGCCGCGCCCGCCGCGGCCCACGAGGTCCATGCGGCGGCCGAGGCCGTGCTCGCGGACCTCGCCCGCGTTCCCTTCGACGTCGCCGAGGAGTGGCCGCTTCGGGCCGCCCTGATCGGCGTCGGCGGGCGGCCCCGCTTTCTCGCCCTGGCCTTCAGCCATGTCGCCGTGGACGCCTTCGCGCTGCTGCCGGTCAGCGCCTTCCTGATCGACCGGTGCGCGCAGGCGGACCCGGTCGCGCGGACCGCGCCCGGTTCCGCCGTCGAGGGTCTGCAGCCGCGTGAGCTGGCCGGGGCCGAGGCGTCCGAGACGGCGTCCCGCTCCGCCCGACGGGCGCTGCGGCACGCCGAGCGGGCCCTGCGGCGCATGCCCGCGGCGCCCGCCTGCGCCGGTCTGCCGGGGGCCGGCGAGCGGTTCCGTTTCCTGCGCCGCAGGTCGGCCGCGCTCGACCTCGCCGTGGGCGCGGTGGCGGCACGCACCGGGGAGAGTCCCGCCTCCGTACTGACCGCGGCCGTACTGGCCACCGACGCCGCTCGAACCGGCGAGCGGTACGGCGCCGTCCAGCTGATCTCCGCGAACAGACTGCGCCCGGAAACCGTCGACGCGGTCGTCCCCTGCTCCCAGCCGGTGCTGTGCTGCGTGGACACGTGGGACGCGTCCTTCACGGAGCTGGTGCGCCGTACCGCGTCCGCGTCCCTGCGCGCCTACGCGGCCGGTCCGTGCCCGCCCGCCGCCCTGGCGGAACTGCGCGCCACCGTGGAGAAGGAGCGGGGCGTACGGCTGGACGGCGCCCCGACCCTCAACTACCGCCCACGGGCGACCCCGCTGCCCGTGCGGGAGGCCGGCGCCGAAGAGCTGCGCCGGGCCGCGGCCGACGCCGAGACCGCTTGGGTGGACAGCGCCATGCTCTGGCAGTCCGCCCACTACCTCAGCGCCGACGTCGACGGCTCGGGCGTGCGGCTGCTGCTGCAGGTGGACACGGCTGTCCGGACTCCCCGGTGGGCCGAACGCTGGCTGGCCGACCTGGAAGACCTGCTCTGCGCCGCCGCATCGGACGCCACCGCGACCCGCACGCCCGCCGGACTCGGCTGACCCTCCGACGCCGCGCACCCCCTCGACACGTATGAATCCGGAGAGCCCCATGACAGACACGCGACAGCAGCAGACCGTCCTCCTGATCGGCGCAGGTGTGATGGCCGAGGGCTATCTGCGCGCGGCCCAGGCGGCGGGCCTGCGGGTGGGCATCGTGGAGACGCCCGCCCGGCACGCGGCCCTGACCGGGCGTTTCCCTTGCATCGTGGACTTCGAACCGGCGGCGGAGGCGACCGTGACCCGGGACGAGAGCTGGCTGTCCCCGGCCATGACCCTGGCCGGCCGGCTCGTTCCGGACGCCGTGTGGGCGTTCGCGGAGGCCCACGTCATGGCCGCGGCCATGGTGCAGCACCGCCTCGGACTGCCGGGCCCCGGTCTCGACGCGGCGACCGTCTCCCGCAACAAGGCGTTCCAGCGCGCCGAGTTCCACCGCGCGGGCCTGCCGCAGCCCGGTCACCGGCACACACTGCGGCTGTCGGACCAGCGGGAGTGGGCGCTCGCCCGGCTGCCCGTCGTGGTGAAACCCGTGTCGCTGCAGGGCAGCCAGGGCGTGGAGCGGGTCGCGAGCGCCGCGGAGTGGGACGACGTGGTGGCCAGGCGGGAGAGCGAGGGGCCCCTGCTGGTCGAGGAGTACGTGGAGGGCCAGGAGTACAGCGTGGAGGCGCTGGTGCACCAGGGCCGGGTCCTGTTCACCAACCTGACCCGCAAGGAGACCAGCGGGCCGCCGTACTTCGTCGAGCTGTTCCACGAAGCCGGCTACGGCGCGGACCGGCCCCTGCTGCGCAAGGCCGCGGAAGAGCTGTGCGCGGGTGTCGTGGAGGCCCTGAACTTCTCCACCGGCGTCGTCCACCTGGAGTTCCGCGCACGCGCCGACCAGGATTTGGTGATCATGGAGGTGGCCGTCCGCACCCCAGGCGACCACATCATGGAACTCGTCGCCCGCGCACATGACTTCGACGTCTTCGCCGCCTGTCTGAGCCTCGCCCTCGGCGAGGTTCCGAAGACGCCCGAGGCACCGGCACGCGCCGCGGGCAGCCTCTTCCTGTCGGCGCCGGAAGCGGGCCGGCTGACCGCGCTCGACCTCGCCGCGTGGGCGGCCCGGCCCGAGGTCGCCCGACACGACGCCCGCCTCTCGCCCGGCGCGCAGGTGCGCCCCGCGCAGAACTCGGGAGATCGCCTCGCCTGGGCGGTGCTCGAGTGCCCGACCGGGCAGGAACTGCGCCTGCTGGCCGAGCGGTTGGTCACCGAGGCCGTGGTGGAGATCGACCCGGCCGACGCGCCCGCCCCCGGGGCGTGAGCCGCGTCGCACCGGCCGAGTCCTCCCAACACCCCCATCAGATCGAGGAGTTCCATGTCCAAGCAGCGCGTCCTGATCGTCGGTGGACGGATCGAGAACGTCCGCAAAGCCAAGGAGCAGGGATACGAGGTCGTCTTCCTGCAGCGCCCCGAACTGTTCCTCGCGGAGCACGCCAAGCTGGTGGATGCCGCGCTGCTGGTCGACTACCGGGACTGGGGCATCCTCGAACCCCTGATCACAGCGGCCCATCAGGTGTACGGCTTCACGACCGCCGTGACCACGAGCGAGGCCGGACTGGAACCCGCCGCGCGCATCAACGACCTGCTGGGGCTCGGCGGTGTCTCCCACGACGTGGCCCTGCTGCTGCGGGACAAGCTGCGCATGCGCCGCCATCTCGCCTCCGTGGCACCGGAGATCACCGTCGCCGCCGAGGAACTCGACGGCCGGGAGAGCCTCGACCGGTTCGCGGCGGCCCACGGATACCCGTTCATCGTGAAGCCGGTGGACGGCATCGCCAGCCTCGGCCTCCAACTGGTCACGGACGAGGCGGAACTCGACCGCGTCTGGGAGACGGCCCGCGGACTGCGTGGGGTGGAGCACCAGTTCGCCTCGGCGTTCCCCCTCGAGCGGTTCATCATGGAGGAGTACGTCGACGGTCCGGAGTTCAGCGTCGAGGCCTTCACCTTCGCCGGCCGGCACGTGATCGTGGCGATCACCGAGAAGCTGACCTCCGACAACTTCGTGGAACTCGGCCATGTCGTGCCCGCCCGGGTGTCCCCGGACTCGGCGAGCGCGATCGAGCGCTGCGTGCGGACCTTCCTCGACGCGATCGGGCTCCAGGAGGGCCCGAGCCACACGGAGGTGCGGCTCTCGGGCCGGGGGCCCCGGGTGATCGAGTCGCACAACCGGCCGGGCGGCGACCGCATCCGGGACCTGGTGGAGGCGGCTTACGGCTTCGACATCGAGCGGTACACCGTCGCCTGGGCGAGCGGCACCCTGCCGGCGCTGGAGAGCAGGCCCCCGCTGCGGCAGGCCGCGGCGACCCGCTTCCTGAGCGCGGAGCCGGGCACGGTGACGGCGGTGGAGGGGCTGGCGGAGGCGGCGGAGCAGACGGACGTGCTGACCGTCGCCCTCGACGTCGCCGTCGGCGACACCGTACGGCCGCTGCGCTCCAGCTGGGACCGGATCGGGCAGGTGGTCGCCGTGGGGCCGGACGCGGACGCCGCGCTCGCCCGGTGCGAGAAGACCGGCGCGAGCGTCGTCGTCCGCACGGAGGTTACGGCCGATGCCCCCGAGTGACCCGGCGCGCCCGCCCGTCCAGCAGCCCGGCGCCCCAGCGGGTTCCGGCCACATCGAGATCACGTCCGAGGAGGAGTTGCGTGGCCTGATCGGTGAGGCGAACCCGGTCGTCTTCGGCAAGGCGACCCGGCTGCTGGGCGAGTTCGAGAGGGCGTGGATCCGGCACACACCGCTGGTGATGATCGCGACGGCGGCTCCGGACGGCTCCTGCGACGTGTCCCCCAAGGGTGATCCGGCGGGCTTCGTGCAGGTCCTCGACGACTCCACGCTGGCGATGCCGGACCGGCCGGGCAACCGGCGGCTCGACAGCTGGCGCAACGTCCTGCAGAACCCGCACATCGGAATGATCTTCGTGATTCCGGGGCGGGGCGACACCCTGCGGGTCAACGGACGGGCGCGGCTGGTCCGTACGCCGACGCTGCTGGACGGGATGGTCGTCAAGGGCAATCGGCCGAAACTGGCCGTTCTGGTGGACGTCGAGGAGGCCTATTTCCACTGCGCAAAGTCGTTCATGCGAGCCGGTGTCTGGGATCCTGCGTCCTGGACGCCGGAAGCGGCGCCGTCCAGGGCCCGCATCGCCAGGAGCACGGAGTGGAAGGACGTACCCCTTGACGTGCTCGAAGAGCGGTACGGGGCGTCCTACGAGCGCCGCCTCTACCCGTGACCGGCAGACCGCAGGTGCCGATGGACACGACCCCGACGCCATGGATGCCAGGGATTGTCAATGCAATGACGAAGTGAACACTCGGTAATTGCCAATGTTTGTCAAGTCTTGCCAAGCCGGTTGAGGCGGGGCTAGCTTGATTGTCAGGCGGGCCGCACGGGGGAAATGGCCACCTCTGGAGCGCGCCTTGCCCGCGGTCAACGGTGATCGCACCTCTCACCCCACCAGCAACAGGCAAGGATCGATCATCGTGAAGGTTCTCGTGGGCGGACTGGCTGCCCTGGCGCTCTCTCTTCTCCTCTCCGCGGGGCACGCTCCGGTTCAGCCCTCCCTTCAGGCGTCCGTGAGCACCCAAGCGGCCGCGGTCGCCGACCCCATAGACTGGCCCTGACCGGTCAAAGCTTGCAAAACGCAACCTTGCCAACTTTAGACAAGGTTTGCCATACTCTTGGTCTGGGGGAGTCGCCGAGGCGACTCCCCCTTGAGTGCCTTCTAGGGCCAAACGCGCCTGTGCGGGGCGCCGCTGACTGAACCCGATCATCACCCTCGAGGACGGATCCACTCATGCTGGAGCAGCCGAGCTTCGGCCGACGCCTGCGTCAGTTGCGACTGCAGCAGGGCAAGTCGCAGTCGGAGCTGACCGGACCCGGAATGTCGGCCGCCTATCTGTCCAGGCTCGAATCCGGGGCACGCCCGCCGACCGACCGCGCCGTGGCGTATCTGGCCGAGCGACTGGACGTGCCGGTCGAAAGCTTCGCCCAGTACTCCGAGAACGATCTGGCCGATCTGGTCATGACTCTCTCCTCGCGACCGCACGGTGAGCGTGACGGGGAGATCCGCGACCTTCTCAACGACGCGCTCAGCACCGCCATCGACGTGGACGCCACGACGCGCTGGGAGGCTCTCGACCTCTTCGCCCGCCAGCACTCGGCACTCGGCGAGTTCCAGGAGGAGCGCACCGTCCTGGAGAAGCTGGAGGTGATGAGCCGCGAGCTGAACCGCCCGGCGCTGCACGTCTACGTCCTGCAGCGCATCGCCCGATGTTGCCGAAACCTCGGCGACATGGAGGGTGCCCGGAGCTCGGCCCAGGAAGCGCTGGAGCTCACCCGGCGGCACCAATTGCGCGTCCTGACCGCGGACCTCGTCCGCGCCAAGCTCCTGCTCATCTCCGCCGAAGCGGAACTCGGCAACCTCGCGGAAGCGGCCGCCCTCAGCACCGAGGTGTGCGAGAGCCTGCCGCACGGCGAGGGCGCACTCGCCGCCGAGGCCTACTGGACCGCGTCCACCGTCCGGGCCAGGCAGGGCAACTTCAGCCAGGCGTTCGAGTTCATCGAGAGGGCGCTCGCGGCCCTGGACAGCCGCGAGGAACTCACCCTGTGGATGCGTCTCAGGCTGGCCGCGGCAAGCCTGTCGCTCCAGTCCATGCCGCCCCGCCTCGACCGGGCCGAGGCCCTGCTGACCGAGGTGGAGCCTGCGCTCAAGCTCGCAGGCCCGCCGAGGAACGTACAGGAACTGCTCCTCCTCAAGGCCCAACTCGCCTATCGGCAGGGCCAGATGGAGCGCACCGCCGAGCTCGTCGCGGCCGCCGAGGACGATGTGCACCTGCTGACCTACCGGGACCAGATCCGCTTCCGGCTGCTGCGCGACATGCTCGCCGCCTACGCCGGCGACTCCGGCGCGGACCACCGACTGCGGGAACTGGCCGCCCAGGTACAGGCGGCGCGGATGCCCGACCTCAGCGCGGAAGTGTGGCGCGCCATCGCCGAGAGCGTTCCGGCCGCCTAGGGCCTGTCGTTTGGATCAGGTCGCAGGGCAGCGACGGTGCTTTTCGGAGGGCGTCGATGCGGAGCATCGGCAACCGACGACAACGCCGCAGATGGGCGTGCCAGACCCCGCGTCTGCGGCGTGATCCAAACGACAGGCCCTAGGTGGATCGACCTTAAGCCGAGGTGTCGCGCTGAGTGCCCGAGGTCATCTGCACGGGGGCAGCGGCGATCAGCAGTGCGGCGAACACGATGGGGGCGGCTGTCTGATACCCCATCCAGACTTCACCCCCGGCGGCGCTGCCCTGTCGCGCCATCAGGAGGCCGGTCAGGGCTGTCAGCACCCAGCCGCTGTCGTAGGCGATCATGAGCCGCGTGTAGGTACGCATCGACCGGCTGCGCGTGTATCTGATCTCGATGCCGCCGCCGATCAGCAGGGCCACGCCTGAGACGACCATCAGCCAGGTCGGCGTCCCGAGCAACCGGCCGAGCGGGGCGGCGCCGGCGATGCAGACAGCGGCGAGCAGCACCTTGAAGGCGCCGTCGGCAATGGCCCCCACCGTCTGGCGGGTCACCCGCGATGCCACGACCTGGGCCATGAGCATCCTCCCCAAAGCTCGTCCTCGACCGGTTCCGTAACGAGATTACGGTAATAATCAAACTATGAGAATGACGAGAGCGGAGGCCAAGGAACGCAACCGCCGCGCCTTGCTGGACGCCGCGTTCCAGGTCGTATCCCGCGACGGGTACCGGGCCAGGCTTGATGAGATCGCCGAACGCGCCGACCTGACCACCGGCGCCATCTACTCACTGTTCGGGAGCAAGAACGGCCTGGTGGTCGCCCTGGTCGCCGATTACCTGCGGCCGTACTACGAGGAGATCGAGCGGGCGGTTCCCGCTGGACTTGATCTGCTGGAAGCGGTCGACGCCTTCGCCCGTTACTACCGGCGCGGTTGTGACGCTCCGGACGCGCTGTCAGGCCTGTCGCTCCAGATCACCTTGCTGGACATGGCCCTGCATGACCCAGAGCTGGGGTCCCAGCTCGCCACGTCCATCCGGGCGCAGGAGAGCCATCTGATCGCGCTGTTCACCGGAAGGTCGCACAAGGGAAGCGTCGTGACGCCGCAACAGGCGCAACGCCTGACCACCGCGCTCAGGGCACTGTTCGTCGGCCTCAGCCAGGGCGTCCCGCTCGGTCTTGCCCCTGGTGCCGACGAGCAGTACTTCGCCGACGCTGCCCGCGCTCTGGCATCCGGGATGCCCCTCATCGATCACGATGGGGATGCTTCGTGAGGGGCAGTCAGGACAAAGGGCAGCGAGGTGACCGGGGCGGCCCTCGCTGTCGGCCGTTCATCCGGCTGCCCTGCCGCGCCGGGCTTCACCCCGGAAGGCCCCTTCACTGGCGTGGTCGACGTCGATGGTGTCGAGCCGGCGGCGGGTGATGCGCTCGCTGCCGTCAAGGGTCGCGGCGATGGCAGCGGCCCGGTGGGAGAGGCTTCCGATCATGCCGCCGCTGCGTTGGTGGAGGTGGGGGTGCAGGAAGGCAAGGGTCTCGGCCTTGTGCCGGTGGAGCCGGAGTGGGGCCTCCATCGTCCAGCCGCACATCGTGGAGACCTGGAAGCTGTCGACCGACCCGCAGTTCGTGGCCAAGGTCCGCGACGTGGCGGGCATCTACCTCGCCCCGCCGGAGAAACGGTCTGGTCCTGGCTGCAATTGGCCGACGTCACCGCCCCGAGGAGGTCAGTAGGGTGGGTTCATGCCGAAGCGCGAACCGTTCATCATCGACGGAGTCACTTACGAGCGCGATTCAGCTCCGGGAGAGGGCGGATCAGCCGTGGTGTGGAAGACCCGCCGTAAGCCCGACGGTCAGGTGTTCGCAGTCAAACGGATTACGAAGGACCGCGACGCGGACTCCGCTCGCAACAAGCGTTTCAAGCAGGAGATCGAGTACGGACAGACATCGAGCCACCCGAACGTCGTGAGTATCCACGCGCGCTCAGAGGACGCGAACTTCTTTTACTACGTCATGGACTTCTACCCGATGACGCTGCGAAACGTGATCAACGACGAAGCCGATGCTGACGTGCTTCTCGACTACGCGCGCCAGCTCTGCGATGCGCTCGCGTACGTGCACGGCGACGGCATAGTGCATCGCGACATCAAACCTGAGAATGTCCTCGTCGACCCTGATGCGCGTCGGCTCGTCCTGGCCGACTTCGGCATCGCGCATTTCAAGGACTCCTCGCTCACGAATCGCGGGGACCTCTTAGCGAACCGGAACTACCTCGCTCCCGAGCAGATGGTGAGGAACAACGCCCTCGGTATCGGCAAGCCGGCGGACATCTTTGCGCTCGGCCTCGTCATAACCGAGATGTTCACGAAGCAGAACGCCCGAGGGCGACGACACGCGCTTGTGCGCGACCGCTATCCTTTCCTAGCCGACCTCGACCTGATCATTGAACAGATGCTGCTCCAGGACGAGGCGCAGCGGCTCCGCATCGACACCGTACGCGGCATGCTTCGGGTAACCCTTCAGCGGCTCGACTCGGCAATCGAGGAGATCTCCGATGATCTGCGCCCCAACGAAGTGTCCGCCGACAGCTCGTCCGGCGAGGTCGAGCGGATCCTCGGCCGTGCCGCCAGAGACGTGCTGTCGGCGAAGCATGTCTTCGAGCGGGTCGCCGACGGAGAGCTCGACCGATTCAACCTCAACTATCACTGCGAGGTTGCGTACAGGGTGAGCCCGGAGCTGTTCAATACATGTGCTCAAGCCGTTGTATATGCCTTGTGCAAGGCGAAGTTCGACTATGAGGGCGCCGGGCGGTGGGACGAGAACGACGACGCTCTCGTGTTGTCGGCCGCCAAGGCGGGACTCCAACGCGAGTTGGAGACGATTCTGGCTGATTTCCCCCTCCCTCAGTCTTCGCGCTGGGACGGTCTGCCACGGCGGTCGGCTCACTTGTTCCGGTTCTGCAAGGACTACCACTGCGAAGAGCTGCTGACGAGCATCCGCGAATCTGTCTACGGTGAAGGCAATGGCTCGTTGCCGGCGAATCTGATCAGCGCCCCGATCCTCTGGATCACCAGCTGGATTCGTACGAATCTGGACACCGACTACCTGGAGTTCGACAAAACAGTTCGCGAGGACATCGGTTTCGAGCGCCACCTCTCGGTGCTCTGGGACGAGACGCTTCCGTTGGATTCGGCCCGAGAAGCGGTGGGAGTGGATCTGTTGACCGCGCCGCTCAACGCCGACGACGTCGCCGGCACACTGCAGGCGCTTGAAGCGAGGTGGGATGTCTCCGTGGGAGAGCTCGTAGACGGTGGGTACTCGGTCATGTTCCGGTCACGCAACACGTACCGCTGCTTCCACGACGAGGCGCTCGACCTCGCAGAACCGGGCTCAGTATTCGAAGCCGACGTCCTCAATCTGCTCCGCCCTGAGGCGGAGTTCGACGACCTCGTCGCACTCACATGGGATCGGGACTTCGACGTGGCCATCACGCTCGGGAAGGTCCTCGGCATCCGCACGCCCTAGTAGGGCTTGGTCAGGTCGGTTGTGGTGGCGCGTGTCCTTCGGGACGGGTGCGGCGTTGAGGGTGTGTGACTCCGGACGAGATTGCTGTGGTGCG
>NZ_JOJE01000026.1 GCF_000720255.1 Streptomyces griseus subsp. griseus
GGTCGTCGGCATCATGTTCGGCCTGTCCATGGACTACCAGGTCTTCCTGGTCAGCCGGATGCGCGAGGAGTGGGCCCACACCGGCGACAGCCACCGCGCAGTCCGGGTCGGCCAGGCCGAGACCGGCAAGGTCATCGCCGTCGCGGCCACCATCATGGTCTGTGTCTTCGGCTCCTTCGTCTTCGGCGGCATGCGGGTCATCTCCGAGTTCGGCGTCAGCCTCGCGGTGGCTGTCGCTGTGGATGCCCTGCTGATCCGCATGATCGTCGTCCCCGCGCTCATGCACCTGTGCGGACGGGCCAACTGGTGGCTGCCCCGCCGGCTGGACAAGGCCTTGCCCAACGTGTCCGTGGAAGGCCCCGCCGACGAGCCCGCGCATCCGCTGTACGCCGTGCGGGAACCGGATCACTCCGGCCTGGCCAACTGACCGTCACCACGACGGACCGACATCGCACGCGGGCCGGTGGAGGGGGGGGTGACCTCACCTTCCACCGGTCGGCGCTGCTTAGAGTGAGGGAATGGAACTGCCCATGGTGTGGCGACGGTGGCTGGCCCGTCATGACCGGATCAAAGACGCGTTGCCGGCGGTACCGCTGATCGTGATCGCCGCGGCGGCGACCGCCGCCGTCGGCAAGGACAGCTGGCAGGAGCCTCGTTGGCACGAGGTCGTGTGGACGACGCTGTCGTGCGTGCCGCTGGCCTTCCGAAGCCGCTGGCCCCTGGGCGTAGCCCTCTTCACCCTGGCGGGTGACCTCACGCTGATGGCCGTCGCCTCACACATCTCGCCGGCCCCGGGAGCGAGCCTGATCGCCCTGTACACCCTCGCCTTCCTCGGCAGCCGGCGCACCGCGTGGACGGTCGGGGTAGCCTCGGCCATGGCGATCACCGGTGTCTACGCCGCCACCCACTCCGAGTCTCTCGTGGCGGGGGCCAGTCTGTTGCGGTTGGACTTCGCGATCGCGGCCACCCTGCTCGGCCGCACCGTCCGCAGCCGCCGTGAGAACCTCGCGGCGGCCAGGGAACGCGTGGAACACGCCGAACGCACACGGGAGGAAGAGGCCCGGCGGCGGGTCACTGAGGAACGCGTGCGCATCGCGCGCGATCTGCACGACGTGGTCGCCCACCACATCACCCTCGTCAACGCCCAGGCGGGGGTGGCCCACCATCTCATGCGCGCCAACCCGGAACAGGCCTTCGAGGCACTGGCCCACATCAAGGACAACAGCCGCGCCGCCCTCGACGAACTGCGGGCCACCGTCGGCCTGTTGCGTCAACCCGACGACGCGCCGGGCGCGCGGGCCCCCGTCCCGCGTCTGGCCGATCTCGACGCCCTCGTCACCGGTTTCGAGGCGAGCGGGCTGTCCGTGTCGGTGACCCGTACGGGCGGCACTTCGCCGCTGGCGCCCGCAACCGACCTCACCGCCTACCGCATCATCCAGGAAGCCCTCACCAACACCCACAAGCACGCGTCCGCGTCCCGCGCCTCGGTGGTCCTGGACTACGGCGTGCACTCACTCCGGGTCGCTGTGACGGACGACGGACGCCCGGGCGCACCGAAGGGCGCGGGCACCGGCCACGGACTGATCGGCATGCATGAGCGGGCCACGGCCATCGGCGGTACCGTCACCGCCGGCCCGCGTCCCGAAGGCGGCTTCCAGGTCGTCGCCGAGCTGCCGCTCTCATTCTCCCCCGCACCTGCCTGACCCCCGTGAGGAACCCGCCCATGACCATTCGCGTCCTGCTCGCCGACGACCAGGCCCTGCTCCGCGGCACCTTCCGGCTGCTCATCGACGCACAACCCGACATGGACGTCGTCGCAGAGGCCTCCAACGGGAGGGAGGCAGCCCAACTGGCCCGGTCCAGGCGCGCCGACGTCGTCGTCATGGACATCCGGATGCCCGAGGTCGACGGCATCGAAGCCACCCGGCTGATCGCCCAGGACGAGGACCTGGCCGGAGTCAAGATCCTCGTCCTGACCACCTTCGAGGAGGACGACCTCGTCGTCGAGGCCCTCCGGGCCGGGGCGAGCGGCTTCTTGGGCAAGGGCGTCGAACCGGCACAGCTCCTCGAGGCCATCCGCCTCGTGGCCGCAGGCGAGGCGCTGCTCTCCCCGGCGGCCACCAAGGGCCTCATCACCCGGCTCCTCGCCCAGCCCTCACCCGGCGACCTCGTCGACCCCCATCGGCTGGCCACGCTGACTCCCCGGGAACGCGAGGTACTGGCACTGGTGGGCACCGGCCTGGCCAACGACGAGATCGCCGAACGCCTCTTCGTCACCCCGGTCACCGTCAAGACCCACGCCAACCGGGCCATGGCCAAACTCGGCGCCCGCGACAGGGCTCAGCTCGTCGTCATCGCCTACGAGACCGGCCTGGTACGCGCGGGAGAGCGGCAAGGCTGAGGCACCGGCCGACCACGGCCGGTGCCCGGGTCTCCCGGAGCACGCGCCGGAAGGACGCGCGCTGTCGACGCGTGCCCGTCAGCGGGCCGTCGCCCTCACTTCGGCTGCGCGGCGGCGAGCGCCGCCTCGGCCTTCTTGCGGTAGATGGCGAGTTTCTCGGCGGGGGCGACGACCTGGCGGCTGCGGGACTTCACGGACACGTCGTGGCCGCCCGCGGCCCTGCGCAGGGCGCCCACCGTCGCCTGTTCGCGGGGGACGTGGGCGAACGGGTCGAAGGAGTACCAGCGCATGGCGTTCTCGTGCGTCATCTTGTTGATGTCGTCGTCCGGCACGGAGTTGGTCCAGGCGGTCCAGAAAGTAGGGGATCCAGCCGGTGCCGCCCTCCGACAGCCCGATCCTGATGGCCGGGTACTCCTTGAGGACACGGGACCACATCAGGTCGGCCGCCGCCTGGACGAGGTTGATGGGCTGGAGGGTGATCATCACGTCCGGCGGGGCGTCGGGCGCGGTGATGGCGAGGCGGCCGGAGGAGCCGATGTGCAGGTTCATCACCGTGCCGCAGTCGGTCAGCGCCCGCCATACCGGGTCCCAGTACTCGGAGTGGAAGCTCGGGTAGCCGAGCGGGACCGGGTTCTCCGGGAAGGTGAGGGCGTGACAGCCCTTCTCGGCGACGCGCCGGATCTCCTGGGCGCACAGCTCGGCGTCCCAGATCGCCGGGAGGGCCATGGGGATGAACCGGCCGGGGTGGGCGGCGCACCACTCGTCGATGTGCCAGTCGTTGTAGGCGCGCACCAGGGCCATCGAGAAGTCGGAGTCCTCGGTGGCGAACAGCCGGGCGGAGAAGCCGGGGAAGGAGGGGAAGTTCAGCTGGGCGAGGACACCGCCGGCGTTCATGTCGGCGACGCGTTCGTCGACGTCGTAGCAGCCGGGCCTGATCTCGTCCAGGCCCTGCGGCTCCATGCCGTACTCCTCCTTGGGACGGCCCGCGACCGCGTTGAGCGCGGCGTTGCCGATCCTGGCGTCCCGGAACTGCCAGACGTCGCTGCCGTCCTCGCGGTGCACCAGCCGCGGCGCGTCCTTCTTGTAGCGGGCCGGCAGGTGGTTGGCGAACAGGTCCGGCGGTTCGATGATGTGGTCGTCGACGCTGATGAGGATCATGTCATCGCGGTCCATGGGACTCCTTGTGGCTGAGGGCGGATCAGTCCGAGGCGGGCAGGGCCTTGGGCGGTTTGACCGCCAGGGGCCTTCCTCCGTAGGTGAGGTGGCCGGTGCCGGAGGCGGTGCAGAGGAGTTCGAGCGTGTCGGCGGGGTCGACGTAGCGCTTGCCGATGAGGGTGTCCGGTGCCTGGCCGGCCGGCTGTGCGGCAGGGGCGTCCTGGGCCGGGACCATCGGGCTGCCACCGCATTCGACCGGACCCGTGACCTCCTGCGGGGCCCGGATCACGATGACGCGGGTGGTGCCGGTGACCGAGGCCAGCTGGTCACCGGGGCGCAGGGCCGGTGTGCGGGGTGACGGCATGGCGCGGTTCTCCTTGGGATGCGGGTGCCGGTGGAGTGAGCCTCTCCCCCAGCCGGTCCAGGTCGTAGGACTGGCGGGCGAGCCAGAAGCGCAGGAAGCCGGTGAGCGAGTAGCGCAGGAAGAGGGCTCCGCCCACCACGGCGGCGGCGATTCCGCCGAGACCGATGGCGAGGGCGTCGCCCTGGGCCAGGGAGTTGTCCGTGGCGTGGGCGAGAGGAAAGGCGAGCGCGCCCAGGACGAGTCCCGCGGCCATGAGCAGTCCGCCGAGCCGCAGCCAGAGCGTGGCGCGGGCGGCGGCGGGGTCGGGGATCTTCAGCTCGGCGAGTTGGCGGACGAACCGTTCTGCACGCGCGTCGGGAGGTGCGGTCATATCGGGCTCCCCAGGTAGTAGGAGGAGAGTTCGGCGTGCAGGGAGCTGTCGGGGTGCCCCTGCCACTGGACGCGGCCGCCGGCGAGGACAGCGGCGTGGTCGGCGATCTTCAGTACGGCGGCGGCGAACTGCTCGACGACGAGCACGGCGACGCCCTGCCGGGCGATGCCGGCGACGAGTTCGTAGAGCTCGGCGACGACCAGCGGGGCGAGCCCCATGGAGAGTTCGTCGAGGAGCAGGACGGCGGGGTCGGTGGCGAGGCCGCGGGCCAGGGCGAGCATCTGCTGCTCGCCGCCGGAGAGGGTGCCCGCGGGCTGGGCGCGCCGGGTGCCAAGGACGGGGAAGCGGGCGTAAGCGATCTCCTCGATCTCCTCGTGGGTGCGGCCCGTGAAGGTCATCATCCGGAGGTTGTCGCGCACGGACAGGTTGGGGAAGACACCACGGCCCTGGGGCACCAGGCACACGCCGGCGCGGGCGAGGTCGCGCGGGTGGATGCCGGTGGCGTCCCGGCCACCGAGCAGCAACCGGCCGGCGCTGGGCGGGTGCACACCGGCGGCGACCGACAGCAGGGTGGTCTTACCGGAGCCGTTGGGACCGAGGAGAGCCACCACGCGGCCCTCCTCGACAGCCAGGTCCACGCCGTGCAGCACGGTGATGCCGCCGTGGGCGGCGCGGATGCCGTCCAGCTCCAGCAGGGGTCCGCTCATGGCCGTGCCTCCCCCAGGTAGGCGGCGAGGACCGTCTCGTCGGTCTGCACTCGGGCGGGCGGGCCGCTGGCGACGACGGAGCCGAGGTCGAGGACGTGCACCTCGTCGCAGACGCTCATCACCAGGCTCATGTCGTGCTCGACGAGCAGGACGGCCGTGCCCTCGTCGGCGAGGGAGCGCAGCAGCGCGGCGAACCGCTCCGTCTCCTCCGCGTCCTGACCGGCGGCGGGTTCGTCGAGGAGCAGGACGCGTGGGCCGAGGACGAGGGCGCGGCCGACCTCGACCAGGCGGGCCAGGCCGGTGGGGAGCGCGTCGGACGCGTCGTCGGCCACACCGGTCAGGCCGAGCCGTGCCAGTACGGCGTCGGCCGTGCGGGCGGCGTGGCGGCGCCCCGGGCCGAGTTCGGCGGCGACGAGCAGGTTGTCGCGCACGGAGAGACGGCCGAAGAGCTCCAGGTGCTGGAAGGTGCGGGACATCCCGCGGCGGGCGCGACGGGCGGGGCCTTCCCGGGTGATGTCGCGGCCGTCGAGACGGATACGGCCGGTGCGGGGCCGGCGCAGCCCGCAGACCACGTCGAACAGCGTGGACTTTCCCGCTCCGTTGGGGCCGATGAGGCCTGTTACCCGGCCCGCCTCGGCCGTCAGTGACACGCCGTCGAGGGCGCGGCATCCCCCGAAGGAGACGGTGATCTCCTCAGCCCGCAGCAGTGGTGGCACGGCTCAGCACCTCCCCGTCCTCGGACCGCCAGGGGCGGCGTACTCCCCACCACTCGGGCGGGATGTCGGTGGGCGGCCGCTGTGCGGCGGCGGCGCGGACGCGCAGCAGCAGGGCCGTGACGAGGGCGATCGCGAGGAGCAGCCATCCGTTCGCCACATCGAGCGCCGCGAGCAGCCAGCACACGCCGAGGACGCCGAGCAGCCCGCGCAGCAGCGGCCGGTTCCTTCCCAGCGGCGCCCATTCGGCGCGCATCTGGGCCAGGACACCGCTGGGGTTGTGCGCGAGTCCCATGCCGGCGAGCGCGACGAGGAGCGAGGTCACATCCTGGACCCACGAGCCGGCGCCGTGCAGCAGTTGCGCCGGGACGACGAAGGCGATACCGGTGAACAGGCCCGTTCCCACCGCGCCGAGGCCGCCGATGACTGCGATCAGGAAGATCGGCAGCCCGGCGATGAGGTTGAACTGGTCGGCGGTGACGGTCTGCAGCTGCATGCCGTACAGGGCACCGCCCAGTCCCGCGATCCCGGCGGACAGGGCGAAGACGGCTGTCTTGGCGACGAGGAGCCGTCCGCCGAGGGTGGCGTAGGCGGCCTCGCTGTCGCGGAGCGCGATCAGCCGGCGGCCGAACCGGCCCCGGCGCAGTGCGGCGACGCCGACCGAGGCGAGCGCGAGACAGACGGCGGAGAGCACCAGCAGCTGGGCCGGTGAGGTGAGGTGCAGGCCGAACAGGTCGGGGCCGCTGACGGTCACCGAGCCCTGGTCGAAGAAGGTGATGCGCACGCCCAACACCTCGAAGGCGGGCAGAGTGAAGATCCAGCGGTCGAGGACGACGGCGAAGGCGGCGGTGCCGAGCGCGAGGTAGATGCCGGACAGGCGCAGGGCGGGCAACGCGATCAGCACGCCGACGGCCGCGGTGACCAGCATGGCGGCGGGCAGCGCCCACAGCTCGCCGTGCGCGCCGAGGTGTCCCCACACCACGGCGCCGATGCCGGCGATGGACAGCTGGCACAGGGAGATCTGCCCGGTGTATCCCGCCAGGGGCACGAAGGACAGGGCGATGACGCCGAGCGGGAAGAGCGTGCCGTAGGAGAGGACGGCGTCCTCCGCCAGGACGGTCACCAGGACGAGCGCGAACAGCACGATCGAGCCCGCGAGGAGGAGGCTGCCGCGTGCCGTCGGCAGCGGCACCTGTACCGGGGTGCGGTCACGGCCGCGCAGTCTGCGGTGTGGGAAGGCGAGCAGGGCCAGGAACAGCAGCAGCGCGGGGGCTGCCAGACGCAGGCCCGGAAGGTAGTCGTTCTGCGGCAGGTAGCCGGCGAGATAGGCCTCCAGCAGGCCGACGACGAGGGCCCCGAGGAAGGTGAGCGGCAGGCTGCGCAGCCGGCCGAAGACGGCGGCGGTGTAGGCGCTGACGATGAGCAGCGACAGCTGCTGGGCGTCGAGCGCGACGGCGGGCGCGATGAGGATGCCGCCGACGGCGGCGAGCTGGATGCCGAGCACCCAGGCGAGCCGGGTGGCACGTAGCGGATCGGCGCCGGTGAGGCCGGCGAGAGCCCGGTCGTCGACGGAGGCGCGCATCTCCGTGCCGGCGCGGGTGCGGTGCAGCAGTGCCCAGAGGGCCGCGGCGATCGCCAGGGCGACGGCCATGGTGATCGCCTGGTGCCAGGTGACGGCGGCCGGGCCGAGGCGCAGTGCGGGCCGTTCGGCGAGGAACGGCGCGAGCGGGCGCGCGGTGTTGGGGTCCCACACCCAGCGGGCGAGCGCGATGCACCCGGTGAGCAGCGCGACGGTCATCACGAGGCGTTCGGCCTCGCCGAGCGCCTGCACCGGCCGCATGAGCACGCGTTCCACGAACAGGCCGAAGGCGGGGGCCAGGACGAGCAGGACGAAGGCGAGGGCGAGCGGGACCGGCCAGCCCCAGCCGACGGCCAGCTGCCAGTAGGCGAAGGCGGACAGCATTCCGGCCGCGCCATGGGCGAAGTTGAACACACCGGTGGTGGCGTGGGTGACCACCAGACCGGTGCCGATCACGGCGTAGACGGCGGCGGTACTCAGGCCGACCACCGTGAAGGCCAGGAATTGATCCATGACTTGGAAATTAGCTTCTCCCTATTGGAGAAGCAACCATCCGGAGCAATACTCCTTCAGTGAGAATTACATTCTCGTACGAGAGGACGAGGCCCTTGAGCGTCACCGACGACCTGGTGGAGATCGAACAGCTCCTCGCCCGTTACGCGGTCGCCATGACCCGCGGTGACGTGGACCGGGTGCTCGCCGTGTTCGCGCCGGACGGCAGCTACAGCGCCTTCGGCGACACCTACCCGCTCGACGAGTTTCCGGCACTCGTCTCCGCCGCCCCGAAGGGGCTGTTCCTCGTGGGCACGCCGGTGATCGAGCTGGACGGTGACGCGGCGACCGGCACTCAGCCGCTGTGCTTCGTCGAGCACTCCACGCACGAGTTGCGCATCGGCTACTACAACGACACCTACGTCCGCACCCCGGACGGCTGGCGGCTGCGCACCCGCGCCATGACCTTCATCCGCCGCAGCGGCGCCCACGACTCGGGCCGCCCGCACGCCTTCGAGCGCACCCGCTCATGAGCGTCGAGGAGTTCCGCCGGGCGCTGGGCGCCTGGCTGGACCGTCACGACCTGTCCCCCGGTACGGACCACTCCCTGGACGCCCAGGTCGCGCAGCTGGCCCGCGTCCGGCGGGAGCTGTGGGCGGCGGACTGGATGCGGCACGGATGGCCGGACGCGGTCGGCGGACTCGGCGGCCCGAGCGTGCTGCGGGCGGTACTGGGCGAGCAGGTCGCCTCGCGGGACCTCGCCGAGCCCGGCCTGTGGTCGATGGTCGAGGTACTGGTCCCCACACTGATCGACTACGCGCCGCCCGCGCTCGCCGCCGAATTGGTGCCCCGGCTACTCAGCGGCGAGGAGCAGTGGTGCCAGGGCTTCTCCGAGCCCGGCTCGGGCAGCGACCTGGCGTCCCTGTCAACGCGTGCGGTCCCGCGGGGGGACGACTGGGTGGTGACGGGGCAGAAGGTGTGGACGAGCCTCGCCCAGTACGCGGCCCGCTGCGTCCTGCTCGCCCGGACGGGAGGGCCGGGGCACGGCGGCATCAGCGCCTTCTTCGTCGACATGGACTCCCCCGGCATCACCGTACGGCCGCTGCGCACGATGCACGGCGTGGACGAGTTTGCCGAGGTGTTCTTCGACGACGTGCGGGTCCCCGCGGGGCGGCTGCTGGGCTCCCCCGGCGACGGCTGGCGCCTCGCGATGGACCTGTTGCCGCACGAGCGGTCCACCTGCTTCTGGCACCGCGTGGCTCACCTCTACAGCCGCCTCGACCGGCTCCTGGCCGACGGCTGCGAGCCGGACGCGGACGCGCTGGGTGCGGTCTGGCTGGACCTGCACAGCGTGCGCTGCCGCTCGGCCGCCACACAACGGGCCCTGGCGGACGGCGGGCGGCTGGGCCCGGAGACCTCCGTGGACAAGATACTGCTGGCCGGCGCCGAGCAACGGCTCTTCGATACGGCGCGGGGCCTGCTGCCGGGGTCGGTGGAGCTGGCGCCGGACGGGACGTGGCGCACCGAGTACCTCTACTCGAGGGCCGCGACCATCTACGGCGGCACCGCCGAGATCCAGCGCAACATCGTCGCCCGCCGCCTGCTGGACCTCGGGAAGGAGTGAGACGCGGTGGACGCCGCTGAACGCGCACTGCTGGAAGATGCCCTGCGCAAGTCCCTGACGACTTGCGGGCCGGAAGCCGAACCGGGCTCCGCCCTGGCCGAGTTGGGCTGGGCGGAGATGCTCGCAGCGGAACCGGACACCGCGATCCCGCTGGTGTTCCGGCTGCTCGGGGAGACCGGCGCTCAGGCGCCGGTCCTCAACGACGTCGTCCTGCTGGCGGCGGGCCGCCCGCTCGGGGGTACGCCGCCGCTGCCGTACGCGGGCGGGGCCTGGGTGCGGTGGGCCCGGGGGGACGGTGTGCCGACCGGTCCGCTGGATCCCGGACTTCCGCTGCGCCACGCCGAACCCGGTGACCTTCCCGCGCCTGCCCTGGCGGCGGGCCGCCAGGCTCTGGGCTGGTGGCTGCTGGGCGTCGGACGGGCCATGCTGACGCTCGCCCGCGAACATGTGCTGGACCGCGAGCAGTTCGGCCGCCCCCTCGCTTCCTTCCAGGCGCTGCGGCACCGGCTGGCGGAGACGTACGTGGCGCTGGAGGCGGCGGAGGCGGTGCTGGTCGCGGCCGCGGCTCCGGAGACGGACCGCTCCGCCGGGGAGAACACCGAAGCGCCGGACAGCGCCGATGCCCTGGATCACACCGGCGCGCTGCTCGCCAAAGCCGCCGCCGGCCGGGCCGCGCTCACCGCTGCCCGCCACTGCCAGCAGGCGCTCGGCGGTATCGGCTTCACCGCCGAGCACGCCCTGCACCGGCACATCAAACGTGCCCTGGTGCTCGACGGGCTGCTCGGCTCCACCCGTGAACTGACCCGCGAGGCCGGTCGGCTGCTGCTGCGTGAGACGCGCGCCCCTCGCCTCGTCGACCTGTGAGGGGCGCCCTGTGTCCGACCTGTGGAACGACCTGCTCGGCTGTCTCGACCTCGCTCCCTGCGGGCCGGACACCTGGGAGGGCCGCTCGCAACAACTGGAGTACCGGCGGCTGTTCGGCGGACAGTTGCTCGCCCAGTTCGCAGGGGCGGCACAGCTCGCCGCGCCGGGCAAGGGGCTGAAGTCGCTCCATACGCAGTTCCTGCGGGAAGGGCGCACGAGTGAACCGGTGCGTTACGAGACCGAGGTACCGCAGCAGGGGCGGACCTTCGCGACCGTACGGCTGACCGCCCGCCAGGAGCGGGGAGTCATCGCGGTGGCGAACGCGAGCCTGCACGTGTGGGAGGAGGGGCCCGACCGGCAGGTGGCAACCCGCGTGCCGACGCTGCCCGGGCCCGAACGCGCCGTCGAGCTGGGCTTGCTGCCCTGGGAGTCGAGGGCGGCGGCCGATCTCGACACCGCGAAGTCGGAGCCGCCCGAGTACGAGCTGTGGACCCTCATCCCGGACGCTCCCCGGGCTCTCGCCCCCGCCCTCCTCGCCTACGCCACCGACCTCACGCCCATCGGCACCGCGCTACGTCCCGTGGAGGGCGTGACGCAGGCGGACGCGGGCCGTGCGTTCACCTCGGCCGTCACCGCACACACCGTGTGGTTCCATCGGCCGTTCACCACCGGGGACTGGCTGCTGCTGCGCCAGCACAGCCCGCTCGCCGCGCACGGGCGGTGCTTCGGCCGCGGGGACATCCTGACGGCGGACGGCTCGCTGCTCGCGTCGTACGCGCAGGAGGCGTTGTTGCGGTTCACCGCGTGAAGAGTGGCGAACGCCGTGCGACTCCCCGTCGGGGCCGAGGTGGGTCATCGGCTCCGGGTGAGGAGGTCGTCGATGGTCTGGGCAGGCCGGAGGAGTTCGAATCGGACATCTCCGCGAGGACCGGTGCGGACTCCGTAGACGGCGGGTTCGGGCAGAGTGTTGAAGTGGTAGGGGGCGGAGAAGCAGTAGGCGCCGGTGTCGAGGATCGCCACGACATCGCCCGCCGCGAGAGCGGGCAGGGGACGGGCTCGGGCGATCAGGTCGCCGGCGGCGCGCGCCTCCATCTGCGGCGCCCAGCTGACGTCGACGCCCTTCACGAAAGGCGCTGCGGCGGCGTTGGCCGGCGTCTCGAGTTCGGCGAGCGCGGCGGCGGTGGCAATCGCACCGGCCGTCGCGGAGGTGGCCTTGAGCAGAGTACGGCGACTCATCGAACCACAGCCGGATGACTGGCTCGGAGACATGGCCGCTCCTCTCCACCCGACGACCGCACGTGAGTCGTAGCGGCCGACGGGCGGTTGGTAGTGGGTTGGGGTGTTGGGTTGGGTCGGGGGTTGGGGGTGCGTGTTTCGAGGGCTTGGTGCAGGTGAGCGGGGCGGTGGGTCGCCGTGGGACGTGTTTCGCGCCGATAGGGCGGAGCTGCTCGTCTGAGGGGCCGTCCACACGACGGCCGCAGCGGGTCTCACTGCGAACCGGCCCTGCCCCGCACCTGGTCGGCCGCCCATGCGGTGCAGCACGGTCGGCCACACGGCGCGGTTCAGGCGTGTAGACGGTTGGCCTTGGTGCCGTTGTTTGAGTGGACCCCGGATCCGGTCAGCGGGCGAGTGTCGTTGGACGTGCCGTACTTGTCGATGTGGGTGCCGTTGAGGAGTTCGCGCACTGTGCCGCCGTGCCGCCGGCGGACGAAGTTCGTGCTGGACGGCTCCCGGCCCAGGGAGGCGCCGGCAGTCGAGCGCAGGGTGGTGTCGGAGGCGGACCATGAGTCGGCGTCCGGGCTGCCGGCGTAGACCACCGGATGCAGCCGGAAGCCCGAGACCTGATGCTGACCCAATCATGACAACCCAACGATCAGGGGCGGTGAGCGGTTTACCCCTCAGCCGAGGACGGACTCCCACTTGGTCTTGGGCCCGGCCGCGTCGGCAGGGAGGCGGTCCCGTGCGGCAGTGTCGCCGTACATGCTCCAGCGCGCCCAGTCGACGACGGTGTTCGGGAAGCGCTTGTCGCTCCAGAAGCTGGTGTGGGTGCCGCCGACGAAGGTGAGGAACGCCTTGGGCCAGGCGATCTCCTTGTACGCCTGCCGGGCCGAGGAGTACTTCGTGGTCGAGTCCCGGTCGCCGTGGACGAACAGGACCTTGGCGGAGACCGAACGGGACGGGTTGCCCATGTCGGTGCAGGACTGCGGGTTGGCGGAGATGATCCGGCTGTCGGGCCAGGAGGTCAGCAGGCCATGCGTGATCATGCCGCCCAGGGAGTGGCCGGAGACGCCGACGCCGATCCCGGTGTTGATGTGCCCAGCCAACGGACCGCTCGCGTTGAGTGCGAGGGTGTTGGTGAGGATCTGCGAGACGTCCTTGGAGGAGTTGCCGTTGTTGACGTCGTCGAAGCTGTGGTTGAAGTGCGGGGCGGGGACGACGAAGCCCGCCGCGGCCAGGGGCCGGATGATGAACAGGGAGTTCTGCGGGCTGCTTCCGAAGCCGTGGGTGAAGTTGTAGACGGGGAAGACACCGTTCGCGACCGGGGCGTTCGTCACCGGGCTGCCGCCGGGGGCGCCGGCGGCGGGGTAGTAGACGTAGGTGGTGCACCGGCGGCTGCCGCGGGTCCAGTCATACCGGCGCACGCCGACCGCATACGGCGTGGTCGGTGCGCCCTGCGGCCTGACGAGGGCGCCTGCCTGCCCGGCGCCGAGCAGGGACGCGCCCACGCCTGCAGCTCCGGCCGCGCTCAGGGCCAGGAAAGTACGCCGTTGCATGCTCATGGATGACTCCTGTGTGAGTGGGGGGATTGCTCCGAGAGGGGAACGTGAGCCTGGTTCTTGGGTGAGCATCCGTCGCGCTTGAGGCAGTCCGTCACGACGTCGTTCGCCAACGCGCTCGCCGGTCCAGGCGCGACCGCAACGGTCGAACCGACCTGCCGTGACACACACATGGAGATGCCTCGCCCGCCACATGTCTGTGAACGCTCCCACACCAGTCGAATAACAGAACCGGACCTTGTGCGGTTGGCCGGCGGTTGGCTCACCCCTGCGATGTCAGCCGCTCGCCCTCGGTCAACACCAGCGGATGCAGCCTGCTGTCGCCCATTTCCTCCAGCAGACCGCAGCCGACAGCCGTCTTGACCGACCGGGCCGGACCGAGACGAACCACGCCTCACCTGGCGAGACGCGAACTCAGGACCAGATCACTGGCCGGTTTGCACCAGTTCGAAGTCGTCGACGTTCACCCAGTTGCCCGGATTCGCATCGGAGGCCACGCCGACCTGGATCGACCCGTTGGTCACGGTGATGCCGGAGATGCCGACCTTCGTCCAGGTGCCTATCGACTGGTTTACCGAACGGTTCATTTCGCCCGCGCCGAAGTTCTTGGCGAAGATGTTCGCCGCCTTCTGCCCGCCGCTGCTCTTGACCCAGGCCGACAGCGTGTACGTCCCGTTCGGGACCGTGATGTTCTGGTACATGGTGGCCTTGTAGGCGGAGGCGTAGGACTGCGCAATCGCCCAGCGTCCGCTGTGTCCGCCGAGGTGGTTGCTGTTCGGATCGCTGCTGACGTTCGACGAGTTCGTCCATCCGGCGAGCGTCTTCTGGGAGACCCGGTCGGCCTCGACGCTGGGGTTCAGAACGTGGTTGTTGCCGCTGCCGACGGACCATGTGCCCGCGGCGGCGTCGATGTTCCACTGGTTCAGTGAATGGAAGACCGGCGTCGTCCCGTCGAAGGTGACCGGAACCCACTGGTTGTAGCCGATGCCGTTGCCGGCGAAGTCGCTCCAGCGGTCGCCTCCGAACATGACGAACGATCCCGATGAACCGCTCACCTCGAACGCCAGGCCGGTCTGCGTCACATGTGAGAAGTCGGCGTCCGTGCCCTGCAGAACGAACTCCGAAGAATATCCGCTGCTTATCTTCGACGATTTGATGCAGTAGGTGTGGGACGCGTTCCAGCCGTGCAGATCCGAGGAGCAGAAGTAGTACGTCCCGGCGTGCTTGAACATGATGTTGCCTTCACGCCCGCCCGCTGAACTGCTGTAGATCCGCGTGGCGTTGTCGACGTGCAGGTAGTCGGAGGAGCGCAGCGGGGCGACGTACAGGTTCGAGCGGCCGCTCTTGTTGCTGAAGATGAGGTAGGCCCGTCCGTCGTCATCGGTGAAGACCGACTGGTCGCCGGACATGCCGGTGCTGACGTTGCCGATGCTCGACTGCGTGCCCGCGCGGCTGAAGTGGCCCGCCGGAGTGCTGCTCGTGCCGAACACGAGCCCGCTGTTGAGCTGGGAGACCAGCACGTACTTGCCGGTGTTGGGGTTGTGTGCGACACCCACCCGGCCGACCCAGGATGATCCACCGATGTCCGAGGAGGTCATCGCGTTTCCCTCGAACTTCCAGTGCACCAGGTCGGTGGAGGAGTAACAGGTGATGGCGTTGAACGACGTGTTGCTGTTCTTCCCGCCGGCGGGGTTGTTGTAGTAGCTGACGGCTCCGTTGTACTTCACGCCGTACCAGTAGTACGTGTTGCCGACTTTCAGCACGCCTCCGCCCTGGGAATAGATCGGGTTCCCGGAGGTGTCCTTCCAGAAGACGTCGTTCTGCAGTACCGGGGCGGCAGCGGTCGCTGCTTTCTGGGGCAGAGGGGCCGCGGCTCTCGCGTCGGCGAAGTCGCCGAAGAAGGCCAAGGCGACCGCGCAGAAGAACAGCAGTACAGCGATCGTCCATCGGGGAAGTTTTCCCAGCATTTCACATCCTCCGCTTCGGTTGCTCTCCAGGCTGTTCGGTCGAGGTTCCGAGATGGTGGGCGGTACCGGTCTGGCTCTCGAAGGCCCCGATGTCCGGCAGGCGGTTGTAGACCGTGGCCCCCGTGTAGTCGACACCGCCGTTGTCGGTCACATTGACGCCGGTGTCGATGGCCGGCGAGCCCGCCGCGACGCTGAGCGGCAGTGCCGCGTTCAGTGCCGGTCCCGTGTCGGCGTTGCCGTAGGGGCCGGTGATCGTTCCGAGGAACTTTGGGTTGCCCCTGACCGCGCGGCGGTCGGAGGACGGTACGGGCAGCGTGGCGCCGCCGTAGAGGTTCGCGGTGTACTCGATGGTCGGGCTGGTGGTCAGGGACGCGCCCGCCCTCGTCGAGTACAGGACGTTGTTCCACAGGTAGTAGGACGCGGACAGGTTGGCGCCGTAGCCGTAGATCAGGTAGTTGCTGCGGCTGTTGTAGACGGAGTTGTTGTAGACATGAGCGGTGGTACCGCGGTTGGAGTGCAGGTAGATCTGGTATCGGCGATTGCCGGAGATCACGTTGTACCGGACCCGCACGCTCCCGAAGTTGCGCCCGCATTGGCACAGCAGGATGCCGTCGCCGTTGTCGTGCACGAAGTTGCCCTGAACGACCATGTTGGTGGTCGCGTTGTCCGCGTCGATGCCGTTGGAGTCGGCGCCGCCGGCCTTCTTCTCGGTGGCGTAGACCTCGTTGCGCTGGACGGTGACGCCGTCGGAGTAGTAGGCCTCGATACCCGACGTTCCGGCCCGCTGGACCACGTTGTGCTCGACCACTCCGCCCCGCGTGTCGGTCATGTACACGGCATTGGCGGCGTAGGCGGAGTCGCCCTGGTAGATGTAGTTGTCGCGGATCACGACCTGGGTGTGCGGCGCGAAGCCGGTGTCGGTGGCGCTGGTCCGCTCGCCCCAACCGGTGTGTACAGCACCCGCGTTGGAACCGGTGTACTGCTTGACGACGATGCCACCGAAAGACGTGTTCTTGACGGTTGAGTTCGCCACCAGGATGTCGTGCAGGATCGTCGGCCGGCCAGGACTCGCGGGATGGGCGACAAGGCCGCGAAACACGATGCCCCCGGTGCTCTTGGAGCGGTCCCAGCCGGTGCCGAAGGTGATCCCCGGCTTGTTGTTCGCCGTGTCGCCGCCGATCCAGTTCACCTCGCCGGTCACATCGCGCACGTCCACGCCATCGACGTGGAAGTGGCTGAGCTGACCGCCGTTGTCGCCGCTGATGCCGATGCCCCGCAGGTCGCGCAGATTGGTGCCTGGCCGGCCGCCGCCCAGCGGCCTGGCGTTGGTGACCTGCAGGTTCCGGATGTCCCAGTACTGCTGGTTGTGCAGGCGCACCGTATCGGCGACCTGCCCCGCGCCGTCGACCTCAGGCTTGGTGCCGGAGCCGTACACGTCGATCACGATCGGCCGGCCGTCCGCCCCCGAGCCCTTGGGCCACAACTGTCCGGTCCACTTCTGCCCGGCGTGCAGCAGAATCCGGTCGCCCGGGCCGAACGTGCTCGCGTCGATCTTGCCGAGCGTGCGCCACGCCGTCGCGGACGTGGTACCGGCGGCACTGTCATTGCCGTTCACGGCGTCCAGGTAGTACGTCGTCCCCGTGTCGGTCGCCGTCGCGGTGCCCGGTGTGAGGCTCAGCGCTCCTCCCGCCAGCAGGAGCACGGCACTTGCCCGCAGCAGGCGCTCCATGACACGCCAGGTCCATGGGGGCGTCGTCCCTGGAAAACGTCTCTTCTCCGTCAGGTGCAGGTCCGTCAAATCTGCCATGATCAGGTCAATCCTTTGTGGTCGGTGACACACGAAGTCCGGCCCAACCGGCGTCCACCAGTACCCATCGCCCCCCGTCGCCCCTACCGGTCGTCAGCCACCGGACGTCGCACCGGCCCCGGGCACGCAGGGGCATCTGCTGCGGTAGATCGAGGCCCCCTGGAATCGGCGAGTTTCGTGCAGAGGAACTGGGTGTAGCGGGTGTCGTCGTCGAGGAAGATCTTCAGTCAGGGGATCAGAATGCGCATCTCGTTGCTCTTGGGATGCGTGCAGTAGAGGTGGTCGGCCGGCGCTCGACACCTGCCCCGGAAGAGCCCCGTCAGCAGCTGCGTGCCGCGGGCGACGTCGAAGTCGTCGGGGCTGTTGGCGTCGATGCCGATCACGACGAAGCCGAACGAGGCCAGCCACGGCCCCGACCACGCTCCCTCCTTGGGGAACTTCGCGTGTACCCGGCGCGATCGCCACCACTCCCCACGTGCCCGAGGTGGTGTCCGTGGGGTAGTAGATCGTCGCATCCTTGAAGCCACGGCCGGATCCCACGCTGCGCCGGAAGGTGGCGAACGGCCCGTGGTCGGCGGCCGCACCGGGGGTCGGAGCGGCCCACGTCGATAAGGGGGATCGGCGGCGGACGCGGACGACAGCGTCAGCAACGTCGCGACCAGCGCCGCCATCGCCGTTGTCACCGGCCCCCGAACTCGTCGGCGCCTACGGCACGTTGCGGTACGCTCCGGAGCCACCGAGGACGTTGCTCGTTGTTGCATCAGCCTCTCCTTCTTCTCGTGCGCAGCTCCACTCGGCACCGGTCTCTCCGACGACCCGTCACCTACTGCCGACGGACGTGCCGAGGATGATGCGGTGATCTGGTCGTCACAGGTGATCCGTGGTCGCAGACGTCGAGTTGAGTGCGGGCCGGTGTGCAGTCGACTGTCGTGTCGCGGTGCTGGACTCGTGTCGTGACAGCTTCATGTGCCGGCGCGTCAGCGTCATGTCCTGGCTCGTCAACGCCATGTCCCGGCGCGTCAGCGTCGTCGCGATCCGCCCGCCGACGGGGTCGAGAGCGAACAGGTTATCCACCTGCCGCGTCGCGCAGCGCGCGCCCAACGCGACACCGTGCGCGAACGCCCGCGTGAATCAGGCACGATGACCTCCGATGTGGGGGCGAGTGGACGCGGCACCCCGAGGTGAGAGGTGATCGTTCACTCTGGAGGTGTGGGAGCGTTCCCACGTCGGTGAGAGTAGGAAAGCCCCGACGCGTCGTCAAGGATTTTGTCCGACTCTGCTGTTCGGTCATGTTCGAATGCGACAACTCATGACACACGGCAGAACAACGTCCCACCATCATCCCGTGCTCCTGCGAAGTGCATCTGACCTGCGCCTCCCTCCCCTGATCGCAGCCGGTCAGGCCGCTTGCCACCGCGCTGCGCCAGCATCTCTCAACCAATGCGCGACCCGCCAATCCGCCGGATCCCGTTGACAGGTACGCGTCCGGCCGGGAAGCTGCGTGACACACCCCACGCTCATCGACGCCTAGGGCTCTGCCCCACCGTAAGGTCCGATCTGTGAACGATCACAGACTGGGGGCGGGCTGAATCTGCGCCGCTGACCGTCCAGCCTTCACAGACCGGCACCCGTGCCCGCGCCCGGAGAACCCATGAAGAGCCTTCGGATCCTTCTCACGACCACGATGGTGGTCGCCTTGTCGGCATTGGGCATCCGCGGTGCCTCAGCGGCCGACGGCGCCGCAGGACACTGTTCCGGTACCGCCCTCGCCGCGGCACCGGCGGGGCGGGCGCCGGCCCGGCCGATCACCGTGTGGCTGGCCGGTGACTTCACCATGGCCAATCCCAGTAGCCGTTGCCCCGTCGGCTGGGGCAGCCAGTTCGACGCCCTGTTCAACAGCGACGTCGTCGTCAAGAACCGGGCCGTCGGCGGTCGCAGCATCCAGACCTGGTTGTACGAGTCGAACGTGAGCAACACCAAGGGCCCCGACGGCGAGTGCCGGCTCAGGTCCGTCGCGTACTCGTCGCGCTGGCAGTCGATGCTGAACGCCACCACCGGGATGAAGCCCGGCACTACCTCTTCATCCAGTTCGGCATCAACGACACCGCCTCGGCCTGCCCGCAGCACGTCGGCAGGCCCCGCTTCCAACTGCTGATGACCATGGTGGCGCAGGCCGCCCTGGCCCGGGGCGCGCACCCCATCCTGCTCACCTCGGTGGCCGCCATCACCTGCTCCGGCGGCACGGCCACCAAGAACCGGGCCTTCGTCCCCCAGACGTTCGCGGCTGGAACAGCCACCGAAGCACCCGTCGTCGACCTCGAGACACTGAGCGTCTCGCTCTACAACAGCCTGCGCTTCTGCCCGAACAACGGTGACTACGGCTCAGACCCGTTGGGCGCGTTCTTCTGCAACGACCACACCCACTTCGAAACCTACGGCGCGCAGCGTATCGCCCCCCTTGTCGCCGACGACATACGCCGCAAAAACCTCCCGCTCGCCACATACCTCAGGTAGCGACGCCCTGACGGCAGCGGCCCCCACTGAGCCGGACCGGACTCCGGACGTTGCGGCTCCCCGCTGACCAACTGCCCACCGACCGCACAACTCGCGCGCGATCGGCGGGCTGGAAGGACCCGATGTGCCTTCTCCATCCCGCTCTGCAGGTTCCGGGCGGATCACCCGCCGCACCCTGCTCGCAGTTCGCACCCCACCCGCCGATTCCCTGATCTGGAGAGCCCGAGTCTGCGCGCTCGCTTTCCTGCTGATGGCACCGCTGGCCCTCGCCTGCACGACAGGCACCGCCTCGGCCGGCGCCACCTCCGTGGCTGTGACCAGCACCGGCACCGGCACCGCGACCAGGTACCGCACGGTCACGGACTTCGACCCCGGCTGGCTCTTCCACTATGGCGACGCGAGCGGCGCGAGTGCCGCCTCCTACGACGACAGTGGCTGGCGCGGGCTGAGTGTGCCGCACGACTGGAGCATCGAGGGCCGGACCCCGTCGTCAGACCCGTTTTCCCAGTCGGCGTCGAGCACGGGCCGCGGCGGCTATCTGCCCTCGGGCATCGGCTGGTACCGCAAGCACTTCTCACTGGCCGGGGTGCCCGCCGACCGCAAGGTGTACATCGAGTTCGACGGCGTGATGGCCAATGCCAGCGTGTACATCAACGGCAAACTGGTCGGCACCCATCCCAACGGCTACACCAGCTTCCGCTACGACATCACAGGCACGGTGAAGGCCGGCGGCACCGACAACGTGATCGCCGTCAAGACCGACACCAGCCTGCAGCCGGCCTCCCGGTACTACACGGGGGCCGGCATCTACCGCGACGTGCGCCTCATCGCGACCGACCCGGTGCACATCGACCAATGGGCCACCTACGTCACCACGCCGAACGTCAGCAGTTCCGCCGCCACAGTCCACGCGCAGACCACCGTGGTGAACAACGGCACCACCGCTGCGAGCGTCAGCGTCCGAGGGGTGCTGAGCGAGCCTGACGGCACCGCGCTCCCCGCCGTCACCACGGCCGCCAGGACCGTCCCCGCGGGCGCCTCCGCCACCTTCGGCTACGACATTCCCGTCACCAACCCCAGGCTGTGGGACCTGAAAACACCGAACATGTACGAGCAGGCGACCTACATCAACGTCGGCGGCATCCCGGTCGACGACGACCTCACTCCGGTCGGCATCCGCAGCCTCGCCTTCAGCCCCACCGGCGGGATGAGTCTGAACGGCCACAGCGTCAAGCTGCAGGGGGTCGCGCTGCACCAGGACTACCACGCCCTCGGGACCGCCGCCCCGCAGCGCGCAATGCAGCGGCGGCTCGCCCAGCTCAAGGCCCTGGGGGTCAACGCCATCCGCACCGCGCACGAACCCCCCGGCCCGGCCTTCCTGGAACTCACCGACCGGATGGGCTTCCTGGTCCTGGACGAGTTCTTCGACACCTGGACACAGCACAAGTACAGCGACGCCGGCGACTACGCCACCTACTTCAACCGCACGGCGTCCTCGCCCACCGGCACACCGGCCGTCCCGGGCGCGAGCGGATCGGCGCCCTGGTACCAGGTCGACACCACCGGCATCGTCATGCGCGACCGCGGTCACCCCAGCGTGGTGATGTGGAGCGCCGGCAACGAGATCCGCGACCCGCTCTCCACCCGGCAGCCGCTGCTGAGCAGGATGGTGTCGATCTCGCACGCCCTGGATCCGTCCCGCCCTGTCACCCAGGCGCTCTTCCGGCCCAAGGACAGCGGCGACGTCACCGGTGCCACCCGCACCACGCTGGACGTCTTCGGCGGCAACTACCGGCCCGACGAGGTGGTGACCGCGATGGGCATGTCGCCCAAGCGACCAGGTCTGCTCACCGAGATGGGCACCGACACCTCGTCCTGGACGACGGTGAGGAACAACCCCGGCCTGATCGGCGAGTTCCTCTGGACCGGCGCCGACTACCTCGGGGAGGCCGACGGTCTGTGGCCCACCGTGGGAAGCAGCTCCGGTCTCATGGACGCGGTCGGCACGGTACGGCCCATCGGGTACGCGTGGCAGAGCACTTGGGGCGCTCCCCACACCTCACCGCCACCTACGGGGACGACGGCCAGCCGGGTGGTGCTCAAGCCCGACCACAGCACCGTATCGACGGACACCGACGACATCTCCTATGTACAGGCCGCCGTCACCGACTCCTCCGGCCGGGTCGTGACCGGTTCGTCCGCTCCGGTCACCTTCAGCATCAGCGGGCCGGGCGTGATCGTGGCGGTCGACAGCGGCAGCCAGACGCAGGAGAGCTACCGCGGCACCGTACGCAAGGCCTACCACGGGCTCGCGTACGCCCTCGTCCGGGCGACCGGGCCGGGCACCATCACCGTCACCGCCCGAGCGGACGGCCTCACCCTGGGCACAACCACCCTGACCGGCACAACGGCACCCTTCGTGCCGTGCTCGGGAACCTGCGACTGACCCACAACGGCGCGGCGCCGGGCCCAAGTTCACCCACCTGCGTTCCGAGCGAACTGGAGAAAGCAATGAAACGTTCCAAGCACGGGAGGCTCGCTCTCCCGGTCGCCGCGGTCCTGGCGGCCGTCGCCACGGCGGTCGTCGGGTCGGCGGCATCCGGCAACGCGGCAGCCGGGAAGGTCTTCTACGTCTCCCCCACCGGCAGCGACAGCGCCGCCGGAAGCGAAGCGGCTCCCTGGAAGACGTTCGCCCACGCCCAGTCCGTCGCGCAGGCCGGTGACACGGTCTACTTCCGCGGCGGCACGTACGCCTACTCCCGCGCGAACGCGGGCTGCAAGAGCCAGACCGACAGAGTCGACGCCATCACCCTGAACAAGAGCGGCAGTTCGGGCAGCCTCATCAACTACGTGGCCTATCCGGGAGAAAAGCCGGTCTTCGACTTCTCGCAGATGAAGGACGACTGCCGGATCAAGGGCATCGACGTCACCGGCAACTGGATCCGGCTCAAGGGGCTGACGGTCACCGGCGTCCCGCAGAACAACAACCGCAACCACGAGTCCTGGGGCATCTGGATCTCCGGAAGCAACAACACCTTCGAACAGCTGGACCTGCACCACAACATGGGCCCCGGTCTGTTCATCCAGGACGGCGGCGGCAACCTGGTCCTCAACTCCGACTCCCACCACAACTACGACCCGCGCACCTCCAACGGGGCCGGCGAGAGCGCCGACGGTTTCGGCGCCCACATCTCGGCCAACCATCCCGGCAACGTCTTCCGGGGCGACCGCGCGTGGTGGAACTCCGACGACGGCTTCGACCTCATCAACGCGTTCTCGTCCGTCACCATCGAGAACTCCTGGGCATGGCTCAACGGCTACCTGCCCGGGAGCACCACCCCGTCCGGCAACGGCAACGGCTTCAAAGCCGGCGGCTACGGCGGCAAGTACGTCTCCAACGGGGTCAAGCACACCGTCCGCTCCTCCGTGGCGTTCAACAACCGGTCTTCCGGCTTCTACGCCAACCACCACACCGTCGCGGACGACTTCTTCAACAACACGAGTTACGGAAACCACCCCGACTTCAACATGCTCGGTATCTCCCGGACCGGTGCCGCCATCGGCCTGGGCAACCTGCGTAACAACATCGCCTACACCGGCACCCTGTTGTCGAACATGACCGGGACCAGCGCCTCGTACAACTCCTGGAATCTGAACGTCAACCTGTCCAACTCCCAGTTCCAGAGCGTGTCGACATCAGGCTGGGACGCGTCCCGCCAAGCCGACGGGAGCCTGCCGGTACTGCCGTATCTGCACCTCGCGTCGAACAGCGCCCTGATCGACAAGGGCGTCAACGTCGGTCTGCCCTACAACGGCTCGGCCCCGGACCTCGGCGCCTTCGAACGCTGACCCGCGCCGCCCGCGCGACGGCCCCTGGACGCCCTGGCCCCTGCCGCGCCCGGGGGTCGCGGGGCGAAGGACCGCGTGCGACGGGCTGGTGCCGACCGCTCGGTGGGGTGGCTCCGCCGGCCTGCTCCGAGTACGGCTTCCCGAAGCCGGTCCTGAGCCATCGTCAGGCATGCGTGGACCGCTCCCAACGGCGACGATCCTCTGCAACGGACCCTCCACGGACTCACCGGCCCCGACGAGACATACACCCTGCCCGCCCGCCAGGACTTCGGGCCCGCCCGTGGGCTCGCCACGGGCAAGCACATCGAGCCGGCGAGACCGAGCGGAAACCGGTTCTTGAGGACACGTCGAACCGGAGTGCCGGGATTTTCCCGGCACTCCGGCCACCATTTCTTGCGACTCAGGCGGGTTCCCCGCCGCGACGGACGCGTCGGGCCGTGTCAGCACCCCGCGCACCGCGTCCGCGAGTGCGGGAGCCGCGTCGGCGTGGTCGCTCTCGCCCGGTCGGCCCGGACGTTACCCCGCCGCGTTCCATGGCAGTCGGCGGCGTCGTGCAGCGCCTCGTTGATTCCAACGTCGGACCGGAAACCGTCGAGGGCCGATGAGAGGGGAAAGAACCACCTGCCTGCATGAGCAGCCGCTGCACTGGAGATCACGACAGTCGCCGCGGGAACCGCAGGTTGCGGTCGAATCCAGCCTACTGATCGTGTGACGTCCCGCCCTCTTCACGTACCGTCACAGCCCCGGCACCTCCAGGACCAGCGCCGAACCCATCCCCCCGCCCGCGCACATCGACGCGACGCCCACCCCCCCGCCCCGGCGACGGAGCTCGTGGACGAGCGTGACGACCATCCTGGTGCCCGTGGCGGCGACGGGGTGGCCCAGTGAGCAGCCACTGCCGTTGACGTTGACGGTGTCCGGGTCGAGGCCGAGGCGGCGGACCGCGGCGAGTGGCACCGAGGCGAACGCCTCGTTGATCTCGAACAGATCCACGTCGGACAGCGTCATGCCCACCCGCCCGAGCGCCTTGGGGATGGCGTGCGTGGGGGTCAAGCCGGTCTCGGCCGGGTCCCTGGCCACGGAAGCCCAGGACCGCACTCTGGCCAGGGCGGGCAGTCCGAGGTCCTCCCGCGCGAGACGCTCTTCGGCCACCGCCACGGCCGCCGCCGCGTCGTTGGCGCCGCAGGCGTTGCCCGCCGTGATCGAGAAGCCCTCGATCTCGGGGTGGAGCGGCTTGAGCGCGGCGAGCTTCTCGGCGCTGGTGTCACGCCGCGGGTGCTCGTCGGCCTCAAAGGGGCCATGTGGGGTGTCGACCGGCACGGTCTCGTCTTTGAAGCGGCCTTCGTCCAGTGCCCGGACGGCGTTGCGGTGCGAGCGCAGCGCCCACGCGTCCATCTCCTCGCGGGTGAGGCCTTCCTTCACGGCGGTGTTCCAGCCGACCGTGATCGACATGTCGAGGTTGGGGGCATCGGGACGGTCGGGGTGGGAGGGCGGCACCCAGCGTTCACCGCCCAGGTAGGACAGCCTGGGCGCGGTGGAGGCGGAGTTGACACCACCGGCGAGCACCAGCCGGTCCATGCCGGCCCGGACGGATGCCGCCGCGGTCGAGACCGCGGCGAGTCCGGCCGCGCAGTGCCGGTTCAGAGCGAGCCCCGGCACCTGTGGCAGGCCCGCCGTCACGGCCGCGTGGCGGGCGACGACCCCGCCGCCGTAGTGCGACTCGGCGAGGATCAGGTCGTCCATGAGGTCCGGGTCCAGACCTTCGGCGACGGCCGTGACCACACGGTCCGCCAGGTCGTAGGCGGACGTGGCGCGCAGACTCCCCTTGAAGGCGGTGCCGATCGGGGTGCGCAGGGCGGCGACGAGCACGGCTTCAGGCATCGGCGGCCTCTTCCAGTTCGGTGACCAGGGTGCGGCGCAGCAGCTTCCCGGTGGGCGTGCGGGGCAGTTCGGGGCGGAAGACGACCGTGTCCGGCGTCTTGGAGGAACGCAGGCGCTCTTTCGCGAAGGACCGGATCTCGTCCGGATCGCCGGTCCCGACCAGCACCGCGACCAGGCGCTGGCCCCACTCCGGGTCGGGCAACCCCAGCACGGCGGCCTCGCGCACGCCCGGGTACTGGAGCAGTACGTCCTCGATCTCGGCGGGGGCGATGTTCTCCCCGCCCCGGATGATGGTGTCGTCGGCGCGGCCCTCGATGAAGAGGTAGCCGTCCTCGTCCAGCCGGCCCCGGTCGCGGGTGGCGAACCAGCCGTCCGTGTCGCTGCCGCTCGTCTCCGCGTACTCGCCGGATATCTGCTCCCCGCGCACGAAGACGAGTCCTGTCTCGCCCGGCCCAAGAGGTTTTCCGTCCTCGCCCCGGATCTCGGCCTCGACGCCGGGCAGCGGACGGCCAACGGAGCCGAGACGGGCCCGTACCGCCGGGTCGTCGGAGATGATCGCTCGCCAGTGGTCGTCAGGGCCCAGCACGCAGACGGACGAGGCGGTCTCCGTCAGCCCGTAGGCGTTGACGAAACCGGTTTGCGGGAACTGCCGCAGCGCCCGCTCCACCACCGGGCGGGGGCAGCGCGCTCCGCCGTAGGCGAGACTGCGCAGGGTCGGCACACCGGCCTGCGCGTCCCCCAGCTCCGCCGTGATCCTGGCGAGCATGGTAGGGACGACCATGGCGTGGGTGACGCCCTCGCGGCGCACCGTGGCCAGCCAGTCGGCGGGACCGAAGGCCGACTGGTAGACGACGCGCCGGCCGGCGTACAGGTTCGTCAGCAGGTTCATCAGGCCGGCCACATGGTAGGGCGGGAGGGCCACCAGGCTCGCGTCGGTCACCTCCGCCGAGCCGAAGTCCTGGGTGTTGAACACGTAGGCGAGCAGGTGGCGGTGGCGCAGCAGGGCCGCCTTGGGGGCGGCGGTGGTGCCGCTGGTGTAGAGGACGACGGCGGTGGCGTCGCGGTCCTCGGGGGCGGGCCGTCGCCCGGCCTCGCCCTGCGGTGGGGTCAGCAGCGCGTCGAGATCGGCCGGGTGCAGCACCTCGGCTCCAGGATGCCGGAGGACCAGGGAATCCAACTGCTCGTCGGCCAGGCGGTAGTTGAGAGGGACAAAGGGGATACCTGCCAGCGCCGCGCCGAACAGGGCGATGGGGTAGGCGAGGTGGTTCGGTCCCAGGTAAAGGACCGCGGCGCGGTCACGGAAGCGGTCGGCCGCATGCTGTGCGAGGCAATGGAGCTCGGCCGCGGAGAGCGAGCGGCCGCCCTCCGTGACGGCCGGCCGGTCCCCCGCGGAGGCGGCCATTTCCAGGATCACGGCTATATTCATGAGAACGTCATTCTCTTACACTCAGAGCGCGACTCGCAAGAGAGGGGAATGACGTGCGGATCGAGGATTCGGCGGCCCTGGTGGTCGGAGGCACGGGCGGCCTCGGTGAGGCCACGGTTCGGCGACTGCACGCGGCGGGCGCCCGGGTGGTGATCGCCGACCTCGCCGACGACAAGGGCAAGGCCCTGGCCGAGGAGCTCGGCGTGCGATATGTCCGCACCGACGCCACGGACGAGGACTCGGTGGCGACCGCGGTGGCGGCAGCCGAGCAGGCGGGCGAGTTCAGGATCGCCGTCGACTGTCACGGCGGTCCGGCGAGCGGCGGCCGGCTCGTCGGCAAGGACGGCTCGCCCCTGGATCTCGCCGGCTTCCGCGCCACCGTCGACGTTTATCTGACCGGCGTCTTCAACGTCATGCGCATGGCCGCGGCGGCACTCGCACGCACCACCCCCCACGACGCGGACGGCGGGCGCGGCGTGATCGTCACGACGTCGTCCATCGCCGCGTACGAGGGCCAGATCGGCCAACTGCCGTACGCCGCCGCGAAAGGCGGGGTGAGTGCCATGACGCTGGTCGCCGCCCGGGATCTGTCGCCTCTTGGCGTCCGTGTGGTCTCCGTCGCCCCGGGCACGGTCCTCACTCCCGCGTACGGGAAGGCAGCCGACCGTCTGGAGGCGTACTGGGGCCCCCAGGTGCCGCATCCGCGGCGCATGGGACGTCCGGAGGAGTACGCCGCACTGGTCCACCACCTGTGCGAGAACGACTACCTCAACGGTGAAGTGGTGCGCCTGGACGGCGCGTTGAGGTTCCCACCGAGATAGCCTCCCTGAAGGAGTCTCTGCGTACCAGGGCCAGGGGGCATCGTCCTGGTGGCCCTGGTCGGTATCACCACCGGGGTGCAGGCCGGCGAGGCGAGGCCGTACGGGCCGCCCCCGGCCGGATCGATCTCCCGCAGATGGCCTTCCGGGCGACCGGCACGCCCACCACGACGATCAGCGGCCGGACGTAGCACCGCCGGCGAAGGGCACCTGAGACCTTTCAGGACTCAGGCACCCTCCATCTCCTGGCGGGCCTTGGCCCACAGCCATCCCGCGTAGGCGTGCAGCCCGTCGCCCAGCTTGCGGTTCATCTTCCCGGCGAGGGCGCGGGCGTAGCTGCCCTCCAGGAGGGCGGCCAGGCGGAAACAGGCCAGGACCTGGTACCAGCGGAAGGCGGAGACGTCCCGGCCGGTCGACTCGGCGTAGTGCGCGACGAGTTCGGCACGGCCGGGCATTCCGTCCCAGGGCTGGAACTGAGGGTCGCTGCCGGGCGGGTCGTCCTTCTCGCGCCAGGCGGTGAGGACCCAGGCCAGGTCGAGGAGGGGGTCGCCGAGGGAGGCCATCTCCCAGTCGACGATGGCGGCGAGGCGCGGGGCGTCGTGGGCGAACATGACGTTGGCGAACTGCAGGTCGCCGTGGACGATCCCGGTCGCACCCTGCTTCGGGGTGTGCGCGGCGAGCCAGTCGGCGACGAGGTCCACCTGCGGGTTCTCGGTCTCGCGGTAGGCGGGCTCCGTGCGGTAGCCGTGCAGCATCTTCAGGTACTTGGGGGTCTGCCGCTCCAGCCAGCCCTCCGTCCTGCCGAGGTCGGCCAGGCCGTGCGCGGACGGATCCACGGCGGCCAGGCGCGCGGCGCCGTCGACGAGGGCGAAGGCGACCGAGCGCCGCCACCCGGCGTCCTGCGCGTACCGGCCGGGCAGCTGTCCCCGGGGCATGAAGCCGTCGATCTTCTCCAGGACGGAGAAGGGTGCGCCCAGCACCGCGTCCTCCTGCACGCTCGCGTACAGGCGCGGATGGGGTACGTCGGTGTCGGCGAGAGCCGTCAGGACGCGGCTCTCGCGCCGGAAGGCGTCGGACGCGCCGGACCGGAGGTGGCGGCCGGGGCGGCGCAGGACGAGTTCGGTGCCGTCGGCCCGGCGGAGGGTGAACAGGAGGTTCTGGGCGCCGCCGGTGAGGGTGTCGAGGGCGGTGACGGGGCCGTCACCGGGAAGGTCGGCGAGACCGGGCCAGGCGTTGAGACGGTCGAGGTCGGGCGTGGTGTCGTCGGCGGTGCTTTCCTTCTGCGAGGTCACCGGGTCACCGTCGTCTCGTTCAGGCAGTCCGCGTACTTCGCGCGGGCCGCGGCCAGCCGGGTGGGCAGATGTTCCGAGCCGAACAGCGGGTCGTCCGCCGGGACCGCTTCCTTCAGCAACAGCCGGGCGACGACGTCCTGGTGTGCCTCGGTGGGGCCGTCAGCGACTCCGAGGGTGGGACCGGCCTGCCACATCCTGGCCAGCGGCAGCTCGTTGGACACGCCGAGGGCGCCGTGCAAGTGCAGGGCGCGGTAGGCGACGTCGACGAGCACCTTGGGCGTGGCGACCTTCACCCCGGAGACGTGGAGCCGGGCGCGGCGCGCGTCCGCCGGGTCGCCCGTGTCGTTCGCCCGGTCCATGTGCCAGGCGGCGTGCAGGACCTGGAGGCGGAACTGCTCGATCTGGATCCAGGTGTCGGCCAGTTGGTGGCGCACGGACTGCTGGTCGGCGAGCGGGCCGCCCCGGGTGCGACGGGAGGCGATCCGCTCTGTCATCATCTCCAGGGCGCGCCGGCACTGGCCGACCGACCGCATGGCGTGGTGCAAACGGCCACCGCCGAGCCGGGTCTGCGCGATCAGGAAGCCGGAGCCGGGCTCGCCGAGCAGGTTCTCGGCCGGTACGCGGCAGCCGGTGAACCGCAGGTAGGCGTGGACACCCTGGCCGAGCGGCTCACCGGCCAGGCCCGTGCCGCGCACCATCTCCATGCCCGGGGTGCCGGCCGGGACCAGGATCATGGACGCGCCTTTGTGCACGGGCACGTCCGGGTCGGTGATGACCATGGCGATGACGAAGGCGGCGTGGGGGTAGTTGGAGGCGAACCACTTTTCGCCGTCGATCACCCACTGGTCGCCGTCCCGGACCGCACGGCAGGTGAAGCCGCCCGGGTCGGCGCCGCCCGTAGGCTCGGTCATCGCGAAGGTCGAGACGATCCGTCCGTCGAGCAGCGGCTCCAGGTACTCCTTTCGCTGCTCCTCGGTGGCGTAGTGGGCGAGGATCTCCGCGTTGCCCGAGTCGGGGGCCTGGGTGCCGAACACCATCGGGGCCCAGCCCGAACGGCCCAGGATCTCGTTCAGCAGGCCGAGGTTGACCTGACCCATACCCATGCCGCCCAGCGACGGCGGCAGGTGGGCGGCCCACAGCCCCTGGTCCCGCACCCGCCGCTGAAGCGGCCGGACGACTTCGCGGAAGACCTCGCTGCCCCGGTCGTACGGCTCGGCGTTGCCCGGGAACAGCACGTCGAGCGGCTCGATCTCCTCACGGACGAACGCCGCGGCCCAGTCCAGCTTCTCCTGGAACGCGGCATCGGTACTGAAGTCCCACATGACGCACCCACCCTCCGTCAGAATACGATTCTGAATCTAGCAGAATGCCATTCTCGCTTACAACCATCGCGCCTATCGGCGGCGGGAGTCGGGGGCTCGCACGCCTGCGAGGAGGAAGCCGACCAGATGCTCGGTCTCGGCGCGCCCGGGCGCCTCTTCCGTGAACAACCAGTACTGCAGGGCCGCGACGACCCCGCCCGCCGTGGTACGGGCGGCACGCATCGGGTCGCCCGCTCCCAACTCGGCCGCGGGCTGCGCGAACAGCGCGGCAAGGGCGTCCACGAGGGCGACGGTGGCGTGCGCGGCGCGGGGCGTGTGGCCGGTGGCGTTGGCCAGAACGGCCCGAGTCTGCCGGGCCAGATCCTCGTCCGAGGCCTGCCGCAGCACTGCCCCGATCCCTGCACGCAACCGGGCCTCCGGTCCGTCCTCGGCCGCTCGCGCCATCCGGTGCCGCACGTAACCGACGACGGTGTGCGCACCGCGCTCGACGATGGCCTCGACCAGGGCGTCCTTGCTCGCGAAGAAACGGTAGAAGGCGTCGTTGGACAGGCCGGCCGCGGCCACGATGTCGGCCACGCGCGGGCGCCGCCCGCGGGCCGCCACCATGAGCGCGAGCCCGGCGTCCAGCAGAGCCAGGGCCTCGCCACCGGCGGCTTCTCCCGGCTCCCCGGTCCGGCCGCCGGACGCAGCCGGTCGAGCCGGCGCGGAAGGCTCGGTCTCGGCTGTCATCGGCGTTCACCGTCCTCGAAGTGGGGGATCCGGGCCGCGTTCCGGCCACGTCAGCGCAGGACGGTCCCGCCGTCGACGTTCACGACCTGCCCGTTGATCCACTCGCCTTCGTCGGAGAGCAGGTAGGACACCATGCCGGCGATGTCCTCGGCCCGGCCGTGACGCGTGCTCCGGGTCCGGGCGAGCATGCTCCGCAGCATCTCCGGGGGCGCGCCCCGTTCGATGTCGGCGGTCAGGACGAGTCCCGGCGCGACCGCGTTGGCCCGGATGCCGTCCTTGCCCCAGCGCGAGGCCACATGACGGGTGAGCGCGTTGATGCCCGCCTTGGTCGCGGCGTACGCCGGCCGCTTGGCATCACCCGTGAACGAGGCGATGGAGGAGGTGTAGACGATCGCCCCACCGCCGCGGGCGAGGAGCGCGGGCACGGTGTGCCGGGAGACCAGCATGTGACCGCGCAGGTTGACGGCGAGGGTGCGGTCCCAGATCGCGAGGTCCATGTCGACCACGTCGGTGTCCTTCTGGACCGCGCCCATGTCCCCGGCGTTGACGTGCACGGCGTCCAGACCGCCGTAGGTTCGCAGCGTGGCCGCGACCAGATGCCCGACCGAGGTGTCGTCGGAGATGTCGAACTCCACCGCGACCGCCTCGCCGCCCCCGGCGCGGATGGCGTCGGCGGTCTCCTCGGCCCCGTCCGCGTTCAGATCGCCGACGACGACCCTGGCTCCTTCCCGCGCCAGCCTGCACGCCGAGGCGGCACCCAGCCCGGTGGCCGCACCCGCCACCAGGACGACCTTGTCCTTCAGACCTCGCACGATGTCCGCCTCCGCTCTCCTGGGCTCCCCGGGCAGGCGAGCGCCTGAACTTTCCGCGAACGCCCATCACCACAATGCGGGAATGCTGTTCTACGATAACGAGAATAATAATCTCGCACCGGAGTGCGCCAGGGAACAGGCGGCTTCGGACACTTCAACAGGACGGGAATGGGATGGGGTACGCAGACGCGTTGTTCGATCTCACCGGCCGGGTGGTCCTCGTCACCGGCGGCAGCCGGGGGCTCGGACGGGCCATGGCGTTCGCGGCGGCACGCTGCGGAGCCGACGTCGTCGTCGCCAGCCGGACATACGACGCCTGCGCCGCGGTGAGTGCGGAGATCCAGAAGGAGACAGGGCGTGCGGCACTGCCGTACGCCGTACACATGGGCCGCTGGGACGAACTGCCCGGGCTGGTCGACGCGGTCCACGAGCGATTCGGCAGGATCGACGCGCTGGTCAACAACGCGGGCATGTCCCCCGTGTACGACGATCTGGGCGAGGTCACGGAGAAGATGTTCGACTCGGTGCTGGGCCTCAACCTCAAGGGTCCCTTCCGCCTGTCCGTGCTGGCCGGGAAGCGCATGGCCGAGGCCGGCGGCGGTGCGATCGTCAACGTCAGCTCCACCGGTTCGATCCGGCCGCGCCCGGCGATCGTGCCGTACGCGGCCGCCAAGGCCGGGCTGAACGCGGTGACCGTGGGTCTGGCACAGGCGCTCGGGCCGACGGTGCGGGTCAACACGCTGATGTGCGGCCCGTTCGCCACGTGGGCCACCCGGGGCTGGCAGGAGAACCCCGAGCAGCTCGCCGAGGGGGTGCGCCCGCACGCGCTGCAGCGTGTCGGCGCCCCCGACGAAGTGGTGGGCGCCGCTCTGTACCTGATGTCGGACGCCTCGTCGTACACCAGTGGGGCGACGCTGCGGGTGGACGGCGGGATGCCGTAGCGGCCCCCCTGAGCCCGGGCGGCTTCTAAGTGGTCTGAGCCCGAAGTCCTTCGGGGGTTGATCACGCTGTTGGTGCGGCGGAGGATTTTTCCTGGCGATCGAGTGTGTGTCGGTCGAGCCGGGCCAGCAGATCGTCCAGGTCGGATGTGGTGAACCTCCACTGGAACGGCTGGGCTGTGGCGTTGTAGCGGTCTTCGAATGCGCGGAGCCGGTCTCGGATCTGGTCGAGGTCCGTGAAGTCGTTGGGTGCCACGACTTTGCGTTGGACGACGGAGAAGAAGATCTCGATCTGGTTTGGTCCAGGAGGCGTGGACCGGGGTGTGGACCATGACGGCGTTGGGAAATGCCTTGGCCAGGCGGTCGATGGCGGCCTTCCCTCGGTGGGAGGAACCGTTGTCGACGATCCAGAAGACGCGTTTCGCGCTGGCATAGGGTTCGCTGGTCATGACCTGGCTGACCAGGTTCATGAAGGGCACGATGCCGGTGGTGGGCGTGCAGTGCCCGATGACGCAGGCGTGGTGGACGTCGTAGGCGGCCAGGTAGGCCAGCGCGCCGCCGCGCCGGTACTCGTGGTTGACGCGCATGGCCCGGGCCTGGCCTGGTGCCAGGGTGGGGTGGCAGCGGGCCTGGATCGAGGTCTTCTCGTCGCTGGAGATGACGTACTCGTCCGCGCCCAGCGGAACGCCGTCGAAGGTGCGGGCGTACAGGTCCATGATGCGGGCGGCCTTGGGCCGGAAGTCCGGGTCGCGGATGAAGATCCAGGACCGGTACTGCCAGGGCTTGAGCGCGTCGTCCGCCAGCCAGCGGCGTACCGTGGAGACGCCTTCTTGGCCTGGCGGCGCTGGGCGCCGGAGGGGCAGCCGCCGTGACGGCCGGCGTTCTGGTATTGCCGCCCTGGCTGCGCCAGGGCGAGCCGGGCACGTTGCTTCGCAGCGGCCGTCCACTGCCGACCCCCTATCAGATGCCACTGCCGATCCCGCCGGTGATGGCACCGATCCGCAGTGACGCCACCACCGACTATTACGAGATCACCCAGCGGATCGGCGACATCGCCGTCTTCGACGGAGTCCGCACACCCGCCTGGACCTACCAGGGGACCTTCCCCGGCCCGACGATCATCTCGCGCTCGGGACGCCGCACGGTGGTGCGCCACGTCAACCGCCTGCCACACCCTGTTGTCGTCCACCTGCACGGCGGGCACACGCCGCATGAGAGCGACGGCTACCCCACCGACCTGATCCTGCCCACCGGCTCACCGCTGCCGCCCGGTTCCGGCACGCCGATGCCGTCCATGCCGGACATGCCCGTCCTCACGGGCGCCGCTACCTCCGGCAGCCGCGACTACACCTACCCGATGAACCAGCGCGCAGCCACGCTCTGGTACCACGACCACCGGATGGGGTTCACCGGCGCCAGTATCTGGTATGGCCTGGCCGGCTTCCATCTCGTCCATGACGCCGAGGAGGACGCGCTGCCACTGCCCAAAGGGGATCGCGACGTGCCGATCATGATCGCGTACCGGTCCTTCGACGCCGCCGGCCGACTCCACTATCCCGCCGCCGACCCCGCGTTGACCTCGGCACCCGGCGTCCAGACCGCCTACATGAACGGCGTCCTCGGCGACGTCATCCTGGTCAACGGCGCGCCGTGGCCGGTGATGAGCGTCGAGCGGCGCAAGTACCGGCTACGGTTGCTCAACGCCTCCAACGCTCGTCGCTACCGGCTCGTCCTGGACCCGCCTCCGCCGGGCAGAGCCGGACTCGTCCAGATCGGCAGCGACGGGGGCCTGCTCTCAGCCCCGATCGTCCACGACGCGATCGAGCTGGCCCCAGCCGAACGGTTCGACGTCGTCATCGACTTCGCCCGCTTCCCGCCCGGCACGCGCGTCCACCTGCGCAACACCCTCGGCTCGGGTGCCACCACGCACATCATGCGATTCGACGTCTCCGGCTCGGCCACGGGAACCAGCGACGACGCGATGATTCCCGCCTCTCTGGCCGCCGTTCCCACGCCGGACCGGCGCACCGCCGCAGTTACACGGGACTTCCTGTTCCAGAACCGGCCCGGTTCCCAGGCCTGGACCATAAACTCCCGCCGCTACGACCCGGCCCACCCACTGGCCCACCCTCGACTCGGTCAGACCGAAATCTGGCGCTTCGTCACCGACCTGCACCACCCCATCCACGTCCACCTCGACCACTTCCAAGTCCTTGCCCGGAACGGCAGCGCGCCCGGCCCCTACGACCAGGGCTGGAAAGACACCCTCGACCTCTACCCCGCTCAATCCGCCGAAGTAATCGTCAAATTCACCGAGTACGCCGGCCGGTTCCTGCTGCACTGCCACAACCTCGAACACGAAGACATGGCGATGATGGCCGACTTCATCACCAGCTGACAGCGAAGTCCCCAGCACCGGCTCCGGAGTCAACCCCCGAAGGACTTCCCGGGCCGACCACTAAGCCGTGTCGTCGTGCTCCCCGAGGCGAGGCGGCGGGCCGTACGACGGCTGGTGCCCGGCGATCCGGAACGGGCTTGCGACCAGGCGGTGTTCGCCGGCCCGCACGACCGCGTCGGGAAACTCGACAAGTGCCTGGGGCAGCGTGCGTACGGCTGCGGCGGGGACGCCCAGCGGGCGCAGCCGACGTTCCCAGGCCACCGCCGAGTCGGCGGCGAGCGCCTTGGTCACCGCGGCGACCACCTCGTCGCGGCGGGCCGCGCGCTCGGCCATCGTCAAGTAGCCCTCGATGCCGGCCTCCGCGGCGAAGGAGCGCCAGAAGCCGTCGTGGGTGATGAAGAGGGCCAGGTGTCCCTCGGCGGTGGGGAAGAGCTGGGCGGGGACGTAGTGGGCGTGGGCGCCTCCCAGGCGGCGCGGAGCCTTGCCGTCGTTGAGCCAGGCCGCGGCGTGGTAGTTCAGCTGCGAGAGCATCACGTCGCGCAGCGACACCTCGATCTGGCCGCCGCGTCCGGAGACGATCTGGGCCAGCAGGCCCAGCGCGGCCGCCATTCCGGCCGAGTTGTCGACCGAGGAGTAGCCGGGCAGCGCGGGCGGGCCGTCCGGGTCGCCCGTCATGGCCGCGATGCCGGTGGCCGCCTGGACGACGTAGTCGAAGGCGGGCATGTCGCCCGCGTCCATGCCCCAGCCGGTAAGGGCCACGCACACCAGGCGCTCGTTGTAGGGCTTCAGGGCCTCGTAGGTCAGGCCGAAGCGCTCGATGGCGGACGGCTTGAGGTTGACCAGCAGGGCGTCGGCGTCGCGCACCAGCTCGTGCAGGCGGTCCTGGCCGGCGCGGGCGCTCAGGTCCACGCGGACCGAGCGCTTGTTCCGGTTGAGGCTGGCGAAGTAGGCGTCGGAGACCTGCCGGGACAGGTCGCCGCCGGGCGGTTCGACCTTGGTGACCCGGGCGCCCAGGTCGGCGAGCAGCATGGTGGCGTACGGGCCGGCCAGGATGTGGCCGACCTCCAGCACGCGCAGGCCGGCCAGCGGGCCGTTCACCGCAGGTCCGCCGCGATCGCGGCCACCGCGTCACGGGTGCGCAGTTTCGAGGCGACCAGTTCGTCCCGCCCGTTCCCCAGGGGCAGCAGCCGCACCGACAGATCCGTCACCCCCGCGTCCGCGAACCGCCTGAAGCGGGCCCTGATGGCCGCCTCGTCACCCGCCGCGCACAGGTCGCCGACGTCGCGGGCGTCGCCGTACTCCAGCAGGCGCTGGTAGTTGGGGGACACCTCGGCCTCGCCGAGGATGCGGTTGGCGCGCTCGCGCGCGGCGTCGACCTCGTGCGGTGCGCACAGACACACCGGGATTCCCGCGACGATGCGGGGTGCCGGACGGCCCGCGGTCTCGGCAGCCTTGGTGATCGTCGGGGCGACGTGCTCGGCGACCGACCGCTCGTCCGCCATCCACAGGACCGTGCCGTCGGTGTACTCCCCCGCGATGCGCAGCATCACCGGGCCCAGCGCTGCCATCAGAACCGGCAGGGGGGCGACCGGGGCGATGGTGAGCGGGTTGTGGATGCGGAAGACGTCGTTCTCGACGTCCACCGAACCACCCCCGGACAGCGCCGAGTTGACTACCTCCAGGTAGGCGCGGGTGTACGCCGCGGGCTTCTCGTACGGCAGGCCCAGCATGTCGCGGACGATCCAGTGGTGGGAGGCACCGACGCCGAGCGTGAGCCGTCCGCCCGCCGCAGCCTGCGCGGACACGGCCTGACGGGCCAGTGCGATGGGGTGCTGGGCGTGGACGGGGACGACGGCCGTGCCCAGTTCGACGCGCTCGGTGGCCTGACCCATGAGGGCGATGGCGGTCAGGGCGTCGAAGTCGGTCGGCACCTGTGGCACCCACACGGTGTCGAAGCCGGCCTCCTCGGCCCAGCGGGCGTCGTCGACCATGCGGGCCGCCTTGTGCGCGGCGTCGCCCCGTTCGGGGCCGCTCATCACTCCGACTCGCATGGTCTAGTCCTCCGGGGCTGTCAGGACGCGGATGTCCGCGACGATCGCGTCGAGCGGGGTGCCCGTGGGGTACACCCCGGCGGCTCCGGCCTCCCGCAGCCGCGCCACGTCCGAGGCCGGGATGGTGCCGCCGACCACGACGGGGATGTCGTCGCCGCCTGCGGCGCGCAGCGCCTGGACCGTGCGGCGGGTGAGGGCGAGATGGGCGCCGGAAAGGATGGACAGGCCGACCAGGGCGACGTCCTCCTGCACGGCGGTGGCGGCGATGTCGTCCACGCGGTGCCGGATGCCGGTGAACACCACCTCGAAGCCGGCGTCGCGCAGCCCGCGGGCGACCAGCTTCGCGCCCCGGTCGTGGCCGTCGAGCCCGGGCTTGGCGACGAGAACGCGCACAGGTGTGGTCATCAGAACACCACCGGCTGCCGGAACTCGCCCCACACCGCGCGCAGAGCGTCGGCCATCTCGCCGACCGTGCAGTAGGCGCCCGCGCACGCGACGAGCGGATCCATCAGGTTCGTGTCTCCTTCGGCGGCGCGCCGCAGATCGTCGAGACGGGCGCGTGCCTCGGCGGCGCTGCGCTCGGACTTGATGCGCGCGAGCCGTTTGAGCTGGCGTTCGCGGCCCTCGGCGTCAAGTTCGTAGGTGGCGAGGTCGGGCGGGGGCTCGTCCACGGTGAACCGGTTGACGCCCACGACGGGCCGCTCGCCGGAGGCTGTCTCCTGGTGCAGCCGCCACGCCTCGTCGGCGATGAGCCCCTGCAGGTAGCCGTCCTCGATACAGCGCACCATGCCGCCGTGCGCCTCCAGGTCCGCCATGATCTCGACGATCCGCTCCTCGGTGGCGTCGGTGAGGGCCTCCACGAAGTACGAACCCCCCAGCGGGTCGGCGACCTTCGTCACGCCCGTCTCGTGCGCGAGCACCTGCTGGGTGCGCAGGGCGAGCGTCGCGGACTCCTCACTCGGCAGGGCGAACGGCTCGTCCCAGGCCGCGGTGAACATCGACTGCACCCCACCCAGCACCGAGGCGAGCGCCTCGTAAGCGACGCGCACGGTGTTGTTGCGGGCCTGCGGTGCGTAGAGGGAGGCGCCGCCGGCCACGACGCCGAAGCGGAACATGCACGCCTTGTCGGTGGTCGCGCCGAACCGCTCGCGCACGATGGTCGCCCAGCGCCTGCGCCCCGCACGGTACTTGGCGACCTCCTCGAAGAAGTCGCCGTGCGTGTAGAAGAAGAAGGAGACCTGCGGGGCGAACTGGTCGATGGTCATCCGGCCGCGTTCCAGGACGGTCTCGCAGTACGTGACCCCGTCGGCGAGGGTGAACGCCATCTCCTGTACGGCGTTGGCGCCCGCGTCGCGGAAGTGCGCCCCCGCGACGGAGATCGCGTTGAAGCGGGGCACCTGCGCGGCGCAGAACTCGATCGTGTCCGCTATGAGCCTCAGCGAGGGTTCCGGGGGCCAGATCCAGGTACCGCGCGAGGCGTATTCCTTGAGGATGTCGTTCTGGATGGTGCCGGTGAGCTTCGCACGGGGGATACCGCGCTTCTCGGCCGCGGCGACGTAGAAGGCGAGCAGGATCGCCGCCGTACCGTTGATGGTGAAGCTGGTGCTGATCCGGTCCAGCGGAAGGGTGTCGAAGAGGATCTCAGCGTCGGCGAGGGTGTCCAGCGCGACCCCGACCCGGCCGACCTCGTCGACGTACTCCGGGTCGTCGGAGTCGTAGCCGCACTGGGTGGGCAGGTCGAGCGCCACTGACAGGCCCGTGCCGCCCTGGTCGAGGAGGTAGCGGTAGCGGCGGTTGGACTCCTCGGCGGTGCCGAAGCCGGAGTACTGGCGCAGGGTCCAGGTGCGGCCCCGGTAGCCGGTGGGGTAGTTGCCGCGTGTGAAGGGGAACGTGCCCGGGTCGGGGGGGTCGGCGCGGAGGTCCGCGGGGCCGTACACCGGGTTGAGTGGGATGCCGGAGGGAGTGCGGAAGTCCTGGGTCATGTCAGTTGGTCCTTCATCACCTTTCCGGTGGCGTTCAGCGGCAGCTGCGTGCGGAACTCGACGTGGCGGGGCACCTTGAAGCCGGCCATCCGCTCGCGCGCCCAGGCGATCAGCTCGGCCTCCGTGATCCCGGCGAATTCGGTGCGCGGGACGACGAAGGCCTTGCCGACCTGGCCGAGCCGCTCGTCGGGCACGCCGATGACGGCGGCCTGGGCGACCGCCGGGTGCCTCAGCAGAAAGCCCTCGATCTCGGCGGGGTAGGCGTTGAAGCCGCCGACGACGAACATGTCCTTCTTGCGGCCGACGATCCGCAGCCGGCCCTCGGCGTCCAGTGCGCCGAGGTCGCCGGTGTGCAGCCAGCCATCGGCGTCCACGGCCTCGGCGGTGGCCTCGGGGTCGTCGAGGTAGCCGCGCATGACGGAGTAGCCGCGCACGAGCACCTCCTGGTCCTCGGCGACGCGCACCTCGAAGCCCTCGCACGGTTTGCCCACGGTCGTGGCGACGGCCTCGTAGGGGTCGCCGGGCCGGGACGCGGTGACGGTGCCGGCCTCGGTGAGGCCGTAGCCGGTCATGAGGTGCGTGAACGGCAGGTCGGTGGTGATGCGCCGGACCAGCTCCCCCGGGATGTCCGCCGCACCGGTCACCGCGACCCGCAGGGAGGACAGGTCACGGTCCGCGCCGGCCTCCAGGAGGGAGTGGTACAGGGTCGGCGGTCCGGGCAGGACGGTCACCCGTTCCTTCTCCACCAGGTCCAGCACCCGGTCCACGTCGAAGACGGCGACGGGGAGGACGGTGGCGCCCCGGATCATCGACGCGACCAGGCCTGCCTTGTAGCCGAAGATGTGGAAGAAGGGGTTGACGATCAGGTACCGGTCGCCCTGCCGGAGCCGGGCCAGGTCGCACCACTCGGTGTACAGGCGCAGCGTCTGGCCGTGTGTGGTCATCACGCCCTTGGGGCGTCCTGTCGTACCGGAGGTGAAGACGATGTCCGCCAGGTCGTCCTCGCTGCTCCTGGGTTCCATCGGGTCACCGGAGGCGAGGAAGCCGGAGGTCTTCAGGTCGATGACGCGAACGCCGGGTGGACCGGTGAACTCCCGTTCCAGGAAGCCGTTCTGGACGAGCAGCACCTTGGCGCCGCTGCGTACCACGATGTCGTGGGCCTCCTCGTCGAGGAAGCGGGTGTTCACCGGCACCAGCACCCCGCCTGCCGTGAGCAGGCCGAACGCGGCGACGATCCACTCGGCGGAGTTGGGCGCCCACAGCGCCACCCGGTCGCCCGGGCCGACGCCCGCCGAGGCGAACGCCCCGGCGGTGCGGCGGACCCGGTCGGCCAGGTCGCGGAAGGTGAGGCGCACCTCGCCGTCCACGACGGCCTCGGTGTCGCCGAACCGGTCGGCCGAGCTCAGCACCAGTTCGGGAATGGTGCGGGCGGTGGTCATGCGTCGATCAGCCGGGCCAGATTGCCGCCCATGACCTTGGCCTTGTCCTCCTCGGACAGCTTCGGGAGGTGGTCGACGTAGGTGACGGGGTCGGCGAGGCCCTCGGGGTGGGGGTAGTCGGAGCCGAACAGGACCCGCTCGATGCCGATGAGGTTGCCGAGTTCCGCCATGTCCTCCTCCCAGAACGGGCTGATGTGGATGTGCCGCTTGAAGACGTCCACCGGGTTCTCCCGGAACTCGTGGGGCATCTTCTTGTGGACGTCGGCGAGCCTGCTCAGCAGGGGCTCCACCCACGAGGCGCCGTTCTCGATGACGGCGACCTTCAGCTCGGGGAAGCGGGACAGCGCGCCGTGGCAGATCAGCGAGGAGACGGCGTCCTCGATCGGCCGCCACTCGTTGACCTGCCGGAAGGCGTTGGGCTTGAAGGGCAGGAACTCGCGCCGCCGGCCCTCCCAGTCGTTGGCGTAGTTCGCGTAGCCGCTGTCGGAGGAGTGGAGGGCGACGAGCACGCCGGTCTCCACCACCCGCTTCCAGAACGGGTCGAACTCGGGCAGCGCGAAGGACCGGGTGCCGCCGAAGCCGGGGACCGGCGCGGGGCGGATGAGGATGGCGCGGGCGCCGCGCTCCACGACCCAGTTCAGCTCCTCGATCGCCTTGTCGACGATCGGGAGGGTGATGACGGGGACGGTGAAGATGCGGTCCTTGTAGGTGAAGCCCCAGGTGTCGTGCAGCCACTGGTTGAGGGCGTGGACGACGACGTGGATCAGCTCCGGGTCGTCCTTCATCCGCTCCTCGATGAGGCTCGCCAGCGTCGGGAACATCAGGCTGCGCTGGATGCCGAGCTCGTCCATCAGCTGGAGGCGCGGGGCCGGTTCGCGGAAGGCCGGGATGGAGCGCATGGGCTCGCCGAAGATCTCCCGGCGGGTCTTGCCGTCGGGGTTGCCGACCCGGAAGTACTCCTCCATCGCGCCTGGTCGGGCGACGACTTCGAAGGTGGGGTTCGGGATGTACTCGCTGATCTGCCCGCGTATCGCGATCTTGGTGCGACCGCCGACGTTCACGTACTGGATGGCGCCCCGGTATTCCTCGGGGAGGTACTTGGTGAGCGCTTCCTGCGTCTCGTAGAGGTGGTTGTCCGCGTCGAACAGCGGATACGCGAGTTCACGAGAGGGCATGAGATCCTCCTTCACCGTTTGCGAGAATCGTATTCTCGCATCGAGGGAGTGGCAATGTCCTCGCGAAGGACGAACTTCTTCACCTTGCCGCTCGGGGTGCGCGGGAAGTCCTCGACCTCGTGGACCGCCTCGGGCCACTTCTGACGGGCCAGCCCCGCCCGGCCGAAGTGCAGGCGCACCTCGGCCAGGCCCGGGGCCGACCAACCGGGCAACATGCGCAGGACGGCGGCGGCCCGCTCCCCCAGGCGCGGGTCGGGCACGGCCACCACGACAGCCTCGGCCACACCGTCCAGCCCGAGCAGGACCTCCTCGACCTCCAGGGCGCTGATGTTCTCCCCGCCCCGGATGATGACGTCGGCCTTGCGGGCGGTGACGGTCAGCCAGCCGTCGGCGTCGAGCACGCCGATGTCGCCGGTGCGGTACCAGCCGTCGGCGTCGAAGGCGGCGGCGGTGAGCTCCGGGTCGGTGTAACCGAGGCAGAGGTCGGGGCCGCGAGTGAGGATCTCACCGTCCTCGGCGAGCCGGACCTCCGCACCGGGCAACGGGAGGCCGTCGGTGTGCAGGCGTTTGGCGGCGGGGCCGTCGTACGGGGTGCAGGTCACCGAAGGGTGCTCGGTGGAGCCGTAGGCCCGGAAGACAGTGATGCCGAGGGACTCCAGCCGGGTCGTCACGGCGGACGCGATGGAGGCGCCCCCCAGTCCGGCGTACTTCAGCCGCGCGACGTGCTCCTCGGTGCAGTCGGGGTGGTCGAGCAGACTGGTCATGTAGTACGTCGCACCGCCGCCGACGGTGAGCCCCTCGTCCCGCATGAGGGCGAGCGCCCGGGCCGGGTCCCAGGAGTCGCCAAGGTTGACCGGGGTGCCGTCGAGGACCGGGATGAGGAACGCGTTGATCATGCCGATGAAGTGGCCGACCGGCGCCACTGTGAACTGCCGTCCCCGGTCCGGGGGATAGCTCGCGGCCAGCTGCCGGGTTTCATAGCCGAGGGTGCGGTGGCTGTGGATGACGCCCTTGGGGTCCCGGGTGGTGCCGGAGGTGAAGGCGACGAGGGCGGGGGTGTCCGGGTCCACCGGCAGGACACCGGCCAGCGGCTCGTCGGCGAGCAGCTCGTCGAAGTCCCGCCCGACGACGCCGACGACCGGCACCTCGGCACACAGGTCCGGTCGGAACTCCGTCCGCCCGAAGCGCTCGGCGGCGAAGAAGGCCTTGGGGCGGGTGGCCTCGACGATGTAGCGGACCTCCTTGGGCCCGTAGAAGTGGACCACCGGGACGACGACGGCTCCGAGGAAGGCCGAGGCCCAGAACACGGCCGCCGCCTCCATCCAGTTGGGGAGCTGCATGACCACCACGTCGCCCGGGCCCACGCCACGCGCCCGCAGACCTGCGGCCAGCCGCCGCGCCGTACGCTCCACTTCGGCGAACGTGCCCCTCCAGGGTCGCGCCTCGGAGTGCACGCGGAACTCCGCGTCCCCGGACCTGCCCAGCCCGGCCGCCAGCAGGTCGCCCAGGGTCTCCCGGGTCCACCAGCCCTCGGACTCGTAGCGCGCCGCGAGTCCGGGCGGGACTGACCGCAGGGCGCCGGGGGGAATCGCCGTCATGACAGATACTCCTCCCTCGTTTGGAGAATTGCACTCTCCCACAGCGAGAAGGTAAGTTCCATACATGGCACGGGACCATGGCTTCCATCCGGTGCGGATCACCCGGGTCGTCGACGAGACACCGGACACCCGCACCTTCGCCCTCGACGCGCACTTCCCCTACCGGGCCGGGCAGTTCCTGACCTTCAAGGTATGCGGGACGCTGCGGAGCTACTCGATGTCGTCCTCGCCCGACACGGACGGGGAGGTGTGTGTCACGGTCAAGCGCGTGCCGGGCGGGCTGGTCTCCGGCTGGATGCATGAACGGCTGAAGCCCGGTGACACGCTGGAGGCCACCCTGCCCGGCGGTTCGTTCTGCCTGCGCGGGGACGTCGGCGACCGGCCTCTCGTCGCCTACACCGGCGGCAGCGGCATCACTCCGGTGTTCTCACTGATCAAGAGCGCGCTGGCGACGACACGCCGTGACGTCGGACTGCTGACCGCACATCAGAGCGCCGGTGCGGCCATCTTCCGCAAGGCGCTGGACGCCCTCGCGGCGCGCCACCCCGGCCGGCTGGACCTGCGCCATCATTTCGACGACCGGGACGGGCTGGTCGCTCCCGCGGAGATACGGGCCCTGGCCGACGAGGGGGCGGACTTCTACGTCTGCGGGCCGGAGCCGTTCATGGCCCTGGTCGAGCAGACCCTGACCGCTCATCGGATCGCTCCCGAGCGGATCTTGGTCGAGCGGTTCACCCCGACGGCACCCGTGGAGGCGGCCGAGGAGGCGCTCGCCGGGCCTTCGGAGCCCGTCGCCGGGACCGTCACCGTCGACCTGCGCGGTGAGCGTCGTACCGTGCCGCAACGGCCCGGCGAGACGCTGCTGCAGAGCGCCCGCCGGGCCGGCTTCACGCCGCCGTTCTCCTGCGAATCCGGGGACTGCGCCACCTGCATGGCCCGGCTGACCGACGGCGAGGCCAAGATGCGGGTGAACAACGCCCTGGACGCCGACGAGGTCGCCGAGGGCCATGTGCTCACCTGCCAGGCCGAGCCGACGACCCCCGACGTGACCGTCGTGTACGAGGACTGACCCGGCAGCATCCGCATCCGCCCGACGACCGGAAGGCCGCACATGGTTGAGCTGGAGCTGGAAGACGGCCTGGCGGTCGTCACCATCGATCGTCCGCACGCCCGCAACGCCATCGACCCGCACACCATGGGCGAGCTGGAGAAGGCCCTGAACGCGGCCGAGGGCGCGACGGCGCTGGCGGTGACCGGTGCGGGCGAGAGGGCCTTCGTCTCCGGCGGTGACCTGAAGGAACTGGCGCGGCTGCGCACCGAGGGCGAGGCCTCGGACATGGCGCTGAGGATGCGGGCACTGTGCGACCGCATCGCCGGATTTCCCGGTCCGGTGGTGGCCGCGCTCAACGGGCACACGCTGGGCGGCGGCGCCGAGGTGGCCGTGGCGGCCGACATCCGCATCGCCGCCGACGACGTCCGGATCGGCTTCACCCAGACGAAGCTCGCCATCGTCCCCGCCTGGGGCGGGGCCGAACGGCTGGCGCGGCTGGTGGGGCCGGGTCAGGCCATGCTGCTGGCGGGCACGGGACGGATGTTGGAGGCGACCGAGGCCGCGCGGCTGGGGCTGGTCGATCTGGTCGTGCCCCGTACGCAGTTCGCCGACCGCTGGCGGGAGGTGGCCCACTCCCTCGCCACCCCGCAGGCCCGCGAGATCAAGAACCTCACCACCCGGACCCGTCCTGTACGCGAGGCCGCCGAGGCATTCGCCCGGCTGTGGGTGTCCGAGGAGCACTGGGAAGCAGCGGAGAAGGTGATGTCCCGTGGTAAGTGAAGTACGCGTCGACGAGGGGCCGTTCGGGCCGGAGGTCCGCCCCGAGGGCAGGGCCGTGGCACAGACGGTGCTGTATCTGCATGGCGATCCGCGGCTCGCGGGCACTCCGCAGGACGCACTGCCGACCGCCCGGGAACTGGCCCGGCTCACCGGGTACGCGGTTGTCTGCGCCCGCTACCGGCCTCGCTTCCCGCAAGCCTTGGAGGACGTGTGGGCGGCTTGGGAGCACTGCCACGCCACCGGTCCGGCGACGGTGGCGGGCAAACGGCTCGGCGGGGCCCTCGCCGCCGGCCTGCTGCTGCGGCTGCGCGACGCGGGCGCGACGTTGCCGACCTGCGCGGTGCTCTCCTCACCGGTGCTGGACTTCACGCTGGACTCGCCCAGCCTGCTGCTCAACGCAGCCGCCGACCGCACCGTGGACGCGGAAGCGCTGCCGGTCCGGGCGGCCACGTACACGGGGACGACCCCGCGCGACCATCCGCTGCTCAGTCCGCTGCACGGCAATCTCCACGGTCTGCCGCCGCTGCAACTGCACGCGGCCGGCACGGAGGTGCTGCTCGACGACACGCTGTCCTTCGCGACCCGGGCGGCACACTCCGGCGTCGCGGTGGACATGCGGATCCACGAGGACTCCGCCGCACAGGGCCTACGGCAGCTGGAGGCGACGGCGCAGTTCCTGCGGGCCTGGTGCCCGGACGGGGCGGTCGTGCCGCGTCGCGGATGAACTCCGCGGCGCGCCACGCCTTCGCGGCCCGTCGAGCACGCGCTGACGGCAGGGAAGCCGCAATAGCCGCTGCCGAGCGCCGAGCGGGCGAGATGGTGGCCGGCGACCCCTCGGAGGTGGGCCGGAGAGGGCGGCGAGGGACCAGCAGGGCCACGGTGTCGGGCCGTTCCAGGTCAGCGCGCGACTTGAGGAAGGCCATCGCGTCGTAGGCCGGGCTGGCCGGCGGGTCCGGAGGGTAAGCAGCCGCGCGCGGTACGGACCGGGGAGGCCGGGTGGCCAGGTTTCGGCGGGCGCCGGACGGAGCGTCGGGACGGAACCGCACCACCAGGCAGCCGGGTTCGCGCAGCCAGACACCGACGTGCGGACGGTGCAGTCGTACCGCCACGCCGACGGCACGCAGCACATGTCCGGTATGACGAGGACCGTGGAACCGGAACCGTCAGGGAGGTGAACGGTCTCCAGCCCCGACGCCGGCGAGGGAGAGCCGGGCCGTGGTTGGCGGCCCGGCGACAACCACCCCTACCGTGCAGCGAGTCCTGACCCCCACCACGGGACCCGGTCACCGACGTCGTTGGCGGCGAAGAAGTCCCTGACAGCGGTCTTCTCACTCGCGTCTGGCTGATCGTTGACGCAGTCCGCGCCTCCCCAGGCGCCCGACATCACCTTGGAGCAGGGGCTGCCCGGGCCCAGGTCGGGAAGCGACAGAATGTGACCCAGTTCGTGGACGACGATGCGGGAAGGCTTGTACAACTGGGCGTCCCCGACCTCCAGGTACACCCAGCCGCGTCCCGCGCCTTTGATGTTGACGTGGGATTGGACACCCCTGGCCGTCTTGTACTCCATGACCCGCAGCGCCGCCGGAGTGTCCTGCTCGACGAGCTTGATCGTCGGGACGGCTGTGTTCCAGATCGCGATCGCCTCGCGGGCCGCGTCGGTATAGGAGCCGGCCAGCAGCAGGTCGATCGGGATGACCTCCGGGGCGGGTTCGGCCGCGCCGGCCGGTGTGCTGACACCCAAGAGGGCGCCACATGTGAGGACCGCGGTCGATAACAGGTTCAGTCTTCGGGCCACAGAATTCGCCTCCATTGCATTGACGGATGTGAACGCACGCTAGTGGCTTGGCATGGTGTGACGCTCCCAGCGCTCAGGCGAAATGTCCTCGCCACCTCCCGGACCTGCCTGACGCGCTCTCAGCTGGGGTAGTCGTTCTCGCGCAGGTGCTGCACCAGCGCCGCGTACTACTCGGGCCCGCCCGTCCAGCGCGTGATCCGCAGGTACGGGCGCCGGTCGGCGCCGCCCGCCTCGACGAGCAGCACGCGGACCTGATTGGCTCGAGAGCCGTTGGGTCGGCGCACCACCTCCCGCTACGGCGCCCGCGGCGACGTAGTCGTACATCACGGTCCTTTGTGGGCGCGCGAGGCCTCGACGGTGCCGCGCGGTCCCCTCCTCGGCTTCCCGTGCGGAGCCGGCCCGGTGGTTTCGGCGGGGTCAGGAGCCCGCTGTGTCGTCGCGGTACACCCGGCCACCCTTCATGACGAAGCACACCTTCCCGGTGACGGACAGGTCGGTGAGCGGGTCGCCGGGCACGGCGATGACGTCGGCGAGGAGTCCGGGGGCGATTCGGCCCCGGTCGTCGGCGTCGATCAGTTCGGCGGCGACGGTGGTCGCGGCGCGCAGGGCGTCGACCGGTCGCATGCCCCGGTCGGCGAGGGCGAGGAGTTCCATGACGCCCTTGCCGTGCGGAATGGCGGGGGCGTCGGTGCCGAGGGCGACCTTGACCCCGCGCCGGATCGCGCGGGCGGTGGACTCGCGGGCACGTGGGAAGACGTCGGCGGCCTTCGCCCGGAGCGCCGGGTCCGCGTGCGCGGTGTCCATGCCCTCGGTGAGCGAGGTGGTGGCCACCAGGAAGGTGCCGCGCTCGATCATCAGGTCGAGGGTGGCGTCACTGGCCAGGAAGCCGTGCTCGATGCAGTCGATGCCGGCCTCCAGGGCGGCCCGGATCGCCGAGTCGCCCATGCAGTGCGCGGCGACCTTCAGCCCCGCGCGGTGTGCCTCGTCGACGATGGCGCACAGTTCCTCGTCGGAGTATTGCTGCGCACCGGCGGGGCCGGTGTGCGACATGACACCGTTGGAGGCGCACACCTTGATGACCCGTGCCCCGTACTTGATCTGGTGGCGCACCGCCTTGCGCACCTCCGCCACCCCGTTGGCGATGCCCTCCTCCACGGTGAGCGGGAGCACGCCCGGCGCGAATGCCTGGAACATGGTCGGATCCAGGTGCCCGCCGGTCGGGGCGATCGCGTGCCCGGCGGGCACCACCCTCGGGCCCTCGACCCAGCCCAGGTCGATCGCCTTCTTCAGCGCGACGTCCAGCAGCACTCCCCCGGTCTGCACGAACAGGCCGAGGTTGCGCACGGTGGTGTAGCCGCGGCTCAGGGTGCGGCGGGCGTTGGCGGCGGCCCGCAGGGTCCGTACGGCCGGGTCCTCCTGGACCGGGATCAGCGGGCTGCGGTGGTCCGGACCGCCGAGGAAGAGGTTGACTTCCATGTCCATCAGGCCCGGCAGCAGGGTGACGTCCCCGAGGTCGCGGACGATCGTGCCCTCGGGCAGCCGGGTGGGCTGGATCTCGGCGATGTGCTCGCCCACCACCAGCACCTGGCCCGGCTCCACGATCTCGCCCTTGTCGACGTCCAGCAGTCGCGCCGCCCGCAGCAGCACGGGCGGGTGCGGCGCCTTTTCCCTGGTGGCCGCCCCGCGTTCCCGGGCGCCCATCACACGGCGGGTTCGATGACGGCGTCGATGCTGGACGGGCCGCTGTCCGGGACCCTCGGCTGGCCCCACGCCTCCACCGGGAAGGCGACGGTCACCAGTGCGCAGAACGCCCACAGCAGGTGCTTGTCCTCTTTGCTGATCCCGTCGAGGCGGAGGTTCTCCAGGTACTCGGTGTTCTGCTGGAGGAGTGGATACGCCACGTCGTAGAAGGCCTGAAGCTCCTCCATGGTGCTGGTGACGCGTTTGGCGTAGCGGGCCCGCTCACCGCGGACCGCCCAGTCCGCGAACGGCTCCAGCGCGGCGAAGTCGGGGGGAAAGACGTTGCCCATGTCTAAGGTCTCCGTGTCTGTTCGGCGGGCGTCTTCGGGCGGAGGGCGTCTCAGGAAGTGGGCGCCGCGGCGTTGCGCTGCTGGTACTCGCGCACGTAGCTCTGCGTGGTGTTGTGCAGATGGCGGAGCAGGACCTCCTGGTCGCAGAGCGGGAACTGGTCCACCGTCCGCGACTCCAGCATCGTCTGGGTCGCTTCCAGAGTGTTGCCGTCCTGGAGGCCGTACTCCTTGAAGGTCACGGCGGCGAGTTCCTGCTGGAGCCGCTGGAAGCCGTTCTCCGGCGGAACGAAGTAGCAGGTCCCCTCGAAGATGTGGGTGTTGTACGACGTCGGCCAGTAGTGGTACGTCAGCACCCAGTTGGGCCGCCAGATCAGCAGCATGAAGTTCGGGAAGAACACGAACGAGTCCATGCCCCAGACCTCGTTGCGCGTCGGGTTGATCGCCGGCGGCAGCTCCTCTGTCGTCATGCCGATGTCGGGGGCGTCCCACGGCCCGAACAGGCCGCTGCGCAGCACTCGTTCGATGGGCTTGACCATGGCCTTCTCCTTGGGGGGCGCGATACCGCCCCACGAGGAGACCATGCTGTGCGGGCCGTCTATGTCGTACGACAGCGCCTCGTAGCCGTACTTCTTGATCTTGGCGGCCTCGCCGGACTCGTACTGGCCGGCATGGAGGATCGGCGCGTGGTAGAACTCGGCGAACGCGTCGATGAACAGCTTCCAGTTGCTGCCGATCTCGGCGCGGTACTTGTGCACCTGGGTCAGTTTGTGGAACGGGTAGCCGTCGATGCCCTGGGCGAACTTGCCGAGGTAGGTCTTGAGGGGCGTGGTGTTCTCCGGGTCGAGGTTGACGAAGATGAACCCCTCCCACACCTCCGTCTGTACCTGCATCAGCCCGTACTTCGACGTGTCGATTCCGAAGAACTCCGACTCCTGCTGGACGAAGGTGAGCTTGCCCTCCAGGTCGTAGCGCCAGGCGTGGTACTTGCAGGTGAAGGCCCTGCAGGTGCCCTTGGTCTCCTCGCGCGGGTAGTCGTCCCACACGAGCTTGTTGCCGCGGTGGCGGCAGACGTTGTGGAAGGCGCGCACCTCGCCGTCCGTGCCGCGGACCACGACGACGGACGCCCGGGCGGCGTCCAGCTCCTTGGTGAAGTAGCTTCCCTTGCGCGGGAGTTGCTCTACGCGCCCGACGTTCAGCCAGGTCCGGCGGAAGATGGCGTCCCGTTCCAGCTCGTAGAACTCCGGCGAGATCGAGTCCGCGTAGGAGACGGGACCGGTGTCGATCTTGAAGTGCTCGGTCCAACTGCCCTCGGAGGGCTTGGGGAAGTGCGCCATGGTCGGAACCTCCACTCAGGGTGACCCGGCAACGATAACAACAGTCTCTATATTGGAGAATAGCATTTCCGAATCTGCCTAATGACTACTGTCGCATATGTTGATGCCATTCCGGCGGGTCGATACGGTGGTGTCATCCCGGACGGCCGCAACGACGACGGTCCTGGACGGCCGCGTCCACGCCCACCCTCCCTCGCGTTCCTGGCGAGGGCCCGAAGACGGCTCAGCTCATCACGGTCAGGCCCGGCCCAGCGCCGGGTCGGAGAAGGAGAGCGCGGATGTACGACGGCGAATGGCGGCGGGCCGCGGCCGCGGCTCGCGCGGAGATCCCGGGCGACGACGGCACACGTTTGCCTCCGGGCGATCCCGTACCCACCGAGTTCCACGACCACTCGGTGTCCGTGGCGTGGGGCGCGTGGGCGCGCGCCGGTGTCACCGACTCCGAGGTCGACGAGCTGCTGTTCCAGATCGCCGCCTACTGTGGCGCCCTGGAGGGGGAGTGACGGGCCGGCCGGCCGTGGTCGGCTGCGTCGGGCTGGGCGCCATGGGCGGCGTGCTGGCGTCGAACCTGGTCCGGGCCGGGTTCGAGGTGGTGGCGTATGACGCCGCCGGTCCTGCTCGGACCCCGCAGGGGGCCCGTTGGGCGCCGGGCCCGGCGGACGTGGCGCGGGCAGCGGCGACCGTGGTGCTCAGCCTGCCGGACGGAGCGGTCTGCCAGGAGGTGGTGCGGGACCTCGGTGCCGCCCGGGACCGGAAGGTCACTCACGTCGTGGACACGTCCACAGTGGGGGTGGCGGCGGCCCGCGTGCTGTCCGCGATGGGGCTGGCGTACGTGGACGCACCCGTGTCGGGCGGGGTGGCCGGAGCGCGTCGGCGCACCCTGATGGTCATGTACGCAGGGACGGACGAGGACTGCGCCCGGGTGGAGCCGGTCCTGGCAGGGCTGAGCGACCGGCGGCGCAGGGTCGGCAACCGGCCCGGGCAGGCACAGGCGCTGAAGCTGGCCAACAACTTCCTGTCCGCGACCACGCTCGCGGCGACCAGCGAGGCCGTGGCCTTCGGGCGGGCCGCCGGGCTGGACCCGGCCGTCATGCTGGAGGTGCTCAACGCCTCCAGCGGACGCAGCGGAGCCAGTGCGGACAAGTTCCCCAGCGAGGTGCTCACCGGCCGCTACGCCTCGGGGTTCAGCAACGCGCTGATGGTCAAGGACGTGCGGCTGTACCTGGAAGAGGTACGGCGGCTGAGCAGCGCCCGGACCATGGGGACGGTGACGGGCTCGGTGTGGGAGGCGTTCGCCGCCGCGGAACCCGACGCCGACTTCACCCGCATCTACCCCTTCGTCGCAGGGGACTGACCCTCCGTGGCAGCCGTGCCGGTGCCGAGGAGCACCGCCATGGCCTCCCGGACGATCTGCGGATAGCGCTCCGCCTCCGGGTCCACGAGCCAGAGCTGGTGGACGCCTTCGATCAGCGCCAGCACGGCGGCCGCGGCGGTCGGCGCGCTCAGCCCGCTGGGCACGCGCTCCCCGTACCGTTCGATCAGGCTCGCGACCAGGTGGTCCTGCACGGAGCGGCACCGCTTCCGGACGAAGCCGGCCGCGGGTTCCTGGCCTGTGACCGCCTCGGCCAGCACCACGCTGTACACGGTGGCGAGCGACGGACGGCTCTGTTCGAAGGCGACGGTCTCGGCGAAGTCACCGGCCCAGTCCTCGCCGACCCGCCGTCCCGCCAGGTTCTCCCGGGCGAGCTCCTCACGGAAACTGAGGATCTCCAGCAGTAACCGCTTCTTGCTGGGGAAGTAGTGCAGGACGCCCTGCCGGGTGAGGCCGGCCCGATCGGCCACCGCGTCGATCGAGGTGCCCTTGAAGCCGTGGGCGGCCATGACCTCCAGCGCGGCCTCCAGAATCTGCTCACGCCGGTCAGACACCATGTCCTGCCCCTTCCTGCGGTGGAGAGGTGCTCGCACACAGTACGCACTGGCGCGGCCCGGGGGCGAGAGTGCGTTCGCCTCCTCCCCCTCACCGTCCCATCGCGGCGAGAGCGGCCAGGGCCGCCCCCCGGAGTACCGCCCCCTCGCGCACGCCGGCCATGTCCGCGATCTCGGCGAAGAGGCGCACGTCCTTGGCGAGCAGGCTCCCCGCGTGGGAAGCGATGCGGTCCAGGCCGCCGCCGGCATCGGCGACCCGCTCCAGCGCGAAGCTGGCCGCGCTGCCGCGTGGCAGCACCCGGCTCAGCGCGGCTCGGTCGAGACCGAGGGTGACCCCCAGCCCGAGCATGTCCGCGGCGAGCCCCAGGTGGGCCGTGAACAGCAGGTTGTTGAGGATCTTCGCCAACTGGCCAGAGCCGGTCGGGCCGAGGTGGACGACGGGGTCGCCGTAGGTGGCGAACACCGGACGGCAGTAGGCGAAGTCCTGGGAGTCCCCGCCCGCCATGACGACCAGGGAGCCCTGGTCGGCCGCCCGGCCGCCACCGCTGACCGGCGCGTCCATGAGAAAGACACCGCACGTGCGGGCCGACGCCTCCAGGCGACGGCAGGTGTCGGGGTGCACCGTGGAATGGACGGCGATCACGCCGCCCCGGCGCAGTCCGGCGAGAACCCCGTCCGGTCCGGTGACCACCTGCTCGACATCGGCGTCATCGACGACGCACAGGCACACCAGGTCGCTGACGGTGGCCAGTTCGGCGGGTGACGCGGCCGTCTTGGCACCGCTGCCCGCGAACGGCATCAGCGTGGCGGGTCTGCGGGCCCACAGGGTCGTCTCGTGTCAGGCGGCGATGATGCGGCGTGCCATGGGCGCGCCCTGACTGCCCAGTCCGATGAATCCCACGCGCAGCGGAGGTCTGCTCACGCAGTCCTCCGGGGGCGCCAGAACGCAGCGAGCAGTCCGGCGGTCGCCGCCACGCCGAGTCCCAGCACGACACCGGCGCCCGCCCACCCCATGACCGCGATGCCGGCGGCCGTGTCCACCGCGTACTCCCCCGGACCCCAGGCGCCGAGCGCGAGGGAGAGCACGGCCAGGACGAGGACGTACTCCCAGCCTTCCTTGAAGACGAAGAACCCGTGCGGCCGGTGGGCGAGCAGCCCGGCGACCAGCATGACCGACAGCACCGCCGCGCAGGCCAGCGGCGTGAGCAGTCCGAGCACCAGGAGGGCGCCCGCGCCGATCTCGGTGACCACACTGAGCCACGCCTGCAGGCGCGGCCGGGTCAGCCCCAGGCCGGCGAACCAGCGCGCGGTGCCGGTGATGCCGCCCCCGCCCCGCCAGTGGTTCCAGCCGTGCGCCACCATGACCGCGCCCAGCACGAGCCGGACCACCAGCAGCGCGGCGTCGAAGGCCTCACCCATCGCGCCGTCCCCGTTCCGCGGGTAGCGCGGGCACGCCGAGCGCGCACTCCTCGACGAAGGCCAGGACGTGCAGGTGGTATGCGAGGGCGGTTCGCCCGACGCTGGTGTTGTGGCCCGCCCCCGCCTGTTCGTGGAGCACCACGCGAGGTGAGCCGGTGAACAGCGAGGCGAGGTCCGACAGGCCCTCCGGCCCGTTGATCCACACCTGCTCGTGTTCGGCGAGGGTGATGTGGACCGGCACCGCGACACGCGCCGCCAGCCGGATCAGGTCCTCTTGCCAGCCCTCCCGGTGTCCCTCGTAGGCGGGCGAGGCCGCGCCGATGCGCTGTCCGCCGTGTACATCGGGCGGATAGGCCTGCGGCGGGTACCACAGCGCCTGGCGCAGGCTGGGCCGGGTGCGGGTCGGGTCGCTCCGCCACTCCTCCATCGCCCGCACGGCCCGGGGGTGGTGCACCCGGCCCATGCCGGCCAGCTCCACGCCGAGCAGTTCCCCGGCCCGCGGGTCGCTTGCCATGCGCAGCGCGAGTTCGGAGCCCGCCGAGTGCGCCCACAGGAACACGCCCACACCGCGTTCACGGTCCTTCAGCAGCGCCTCGACGGCCTCGTACGCGAAGTCGGTGCGCTGGCCGGGTGTGCGCAGGTGGTCCTCGTGCCCGGCGGAACTGCCGTAACCGGGGCGGTCCGGGGCGAGGACGGTGAAGCCGGCCGCGGCGGCGGTGCGCAGCAGGGAGAGCCTCGGGTGCCCGGGGTGGTCGAAGTAGGCCGAGGTGGTGGCGCCGCCGTGCAGGGCCACGATCACGGCCTGCGGTCGCGGCACCTCGGCCACCAGTGCGGAGGCGGGGACGCCGTGCACATCGACGACCTGCCGGCGTACGGCGGTGGTGAGTTCGGGTTCGAGTGAGGTCATGCCACGGTCCTGGAAGTCATGCGTCCGTCCTGAGCAGGAGTACGCCGCTGGGGGTGAGCCCGCCGCTGGAGACCACCGCGGTGCGCGCGCCCGCGACCTGCCGCTGCCCCGCCTGGCCGCGCAGCTGGAGCACGGCCTCGTGGAGCAGGCCCATGCCGTGGGTGCGGCCGTGGGAGAGCTGACCGCCGTGCGGGTTCAAGGGAAGCGGGCCGTCCGGGGCGATGTTCTTGCCTCCGTCCAGGAAGTCGCGGGCCTCGCCGATGCCGCAGAAGCCGAGAGCCTCGATCCAGGACAGGCAGTTGAAGGTGAAGCCGTCGTAGAGCAGTGCCAGGTCCACGTCGGCGGGACGCAGGTCCGTGCGCGTCCACAGGTGGGCTGCCTGGCCGAGCACCTGGGGTTCGTGCGTGAGGGTGGACTGGTCCCATTCGGGGCGTTCGACGATCTGCGTGCCGACGGCCTCGACGCGCACCGGTGGCCCGGGGAGGTCGGAGGCGGTCTCGGCGGCGGAGACGACGACGGCGACGGAGGCGTCGCAGGGGACGTCGCAGTCGTAGAGGCCGAAGGGGGTGGTGACGGTGCGCGCGGTGAGGTAGTCGTCCATGGTGAGCGGGTCGCGGTAGATCGCGTCCGGGTGGCGGGCCGCGTTGGCGCGCTGGTTGAGGGCGATCCAGCCGAGGGTCTCCCGAGTGGTGCCGTAGCGGTGCATGTGCCGCTGGGCGTTCATGGCGAGCATGACGGCGGGCGAGACGGCGCCGAAGGGCTTGAACCAGCCTTCCGCGTCCGCCCGTCGGGGCACGGAGATCCTGCCTTGCCGGGCGAGTGCGCCGTACGTCGCCTCCCACACCGTGCGGAAGCACAGCACGTGCCGGGCCAGGCCGCCCGCGACCGCGAGCATCGCGGCGATCACCGAACCGCCCGGGCCGGGGGTCTCCCCCGCGCCGTTGTGCCACACCGGGCGGATCCCGAGCGCGGACTCCAGCGCGGTCACACCGCCCTCGGCGAAGCCGCCGTAGGCGCCGCCGCCGGGGTAGGTGCACAGACCGTCGATGTCGTCGAGGGTGAGACCCGCGTCGGCGACGGCCTTCTCGCAGGCCTCGACGGTGAGGTCGAGGGGCGGGACCATCAGACGGCGGCCGATGCGTGAGGCGCCGGTGCCGCTGATGACCGCGCGGTCCTCGAACCGGACTCCGGTCAGCGCCGGGCGCAGATGCGTGGTGACCGGGGGGTCCTCGGGCAGAGGTGCGGGCGGGGGCTGCTCGGCGCACGGCCGGAACAGGGGGAGCCATGCCTCGCCGGCCTGCTCGAACACCACCTCCATGCGCATGCCGATCCGCAGATCCTCCGGCGCGCAGCCGACGACGTTGGTGGTCAGCCTGACGCGCGGGTCCTCCTCGATCGCCACCTGGGCGACGACGAACGGGGAGGGCAGGCCGGGAAACGGGAAACGGTGGTTGACGGTGAAGCCGATCAGGGTGGCGAAGCCCGAGGCTTCCCCGACCTCGGTCTCGTGTCCCCGGCAGTGGCGGCAGACGGGCTGCGGCGGGTGGATCAGTGCCCGGCACGCGGTGCAGGTCTGGAAGCGGAGCCGTCCGTCCCGGCCGGAGGTCCAGAAGAACTCGGTCTCCTGGCGGATCTCCGGCTGTGGACGGACAGCGTCCCCGTCCCCGCTCAACGGATCTTCGCCTCCGCCTTGCGGACCGTGACCGGCTCCGCCAGTCCTTGCTCGTCACAGGCCTGTTGAAGGTTCTCCAGGGTTTCCGCCAGTCCGGATCCGAGGCGGTTGCCCGGCGTGAAGGTCGCCGGGAGGTGGCGCATGCCCTGGATGACGCCGATGGTCTCGTAGTGGACCGTGCCCTCGGGGTCGCACACGAAGTCGGGCATCCGGTCGAGGACCTGGAGGAGCATCCGTTTGAAGACGGTCCGCGCGACGTTGGAGCCGATGCAGCGGTGGATGCCCAGGCCGAAGGCGGTGTGGCGGTTGCCGCCTCGGGCCAGGTCGACCTGGTCGGGGTCGGTGAAGACCCGCGGGTCGCGGTTGGCCATCGCCCAGGACAGCCACAGCCGGTCGCCCTCCTTGAGCTCGGCGCCCGCGATCTCGCAGTCCTCGGCGACGGTGCGGCCGTCGCCGGGCGCGGGGGTGAAGTAGCGCAGGAACTCCTCCGTAGCGGTGTCCAGCAGGGTGTCGCGCTCCCGGCTCAGCCGGGTCCGCTCGCCGGGGTGCTGGGACAGCCACTCCAGGGAGTGGGCGGTGAGCGCGGTGGTGGTGTCGAAGCCGCCGCCGATGAGCAGGGCGAGGGCTCCGATCAGGTCCTCCTCGGGCGGTGCCTTGCCGTCGATCTGCAGACAGGCGAGTGCGTCGGCGAGGCCCGGCCGTGGGTGGGCGCGGACCTCCTGGAGCGTGGCGGCGATGTCCCGGATCATCGTCATGTGCCCCTCCACCACCCGTGCCATCTCCGGCGAGTCGGGCGGGGTGTAGACGCCTGCGTGGGCGGGTTCGTTGTACAGCTCCCACTTCTTCAGCGGGATGCCCATCATGGCGAGCGTGAAGACGGCCGGGACGATGTTGGCGAGGTCGTCGACGAAGTCGATCCGGCCCGTCTCGATCTTCTCGTCGATGCAGGCGCGGGCCACGTCGTCGATGAACGGGATCCACCGCTGGACGGCCGCCGGGGACAGGTAGGGGTTGAGGGCGGTGCGGTAGGCGCGCTGTTCGGGCGGGTCCATCTCCAGGAAACCGCCGCGCAGGCCCCGGCCGCGGGGCGGGGCCGGGATGCTGATCCCGCGGTAGCCGCGGCGCTCGCCGTGCACGTCGTGGTCGTTGGACAGCTTCTCACCGGCCCGGGCGAAGGCGAGCAGCTCACGGTTGCCGGCGGCCACCCAGTGGCCGTCGTAGGTGTCGGTCCAGGCGAGCGGGCAGCCCGAGTGGAACGCCCGGGTCTGCTCCTCGAACTGGTCGCGGTACTCCGGTGCGTGCCGGTCGAAGTGGACGCGGGGCTGTTTGCGGGCCTCGTCGCCGGTGGTGTCCGGTGCGGTCATGGGCTGTGCTTCCTCTCGGTCCGCCGGGTACGGCTCAGAACACGCCGATCGCGCGTTCGGGGCAGGAGCGGACGGCCTCGACCACGGCGTCCTCCTGGTCTCCGGGGACGTCCTCGGCGACCGGCGAGGAGTGTCCGTCGATCTCGCTGAGTTCGAAGACCTTGGGGGCGCGCATGGCGCACAGTGTGTGCCCCTGGCAGCGCTCGGGGTCGACGCGTACCTTCACGTCACTCACCTCCGGTTCATGTCAGGTCAGGTCGGCCAGGGACTTGCCGACGTCGGCGAGGGTGGCCGGTTTGCCGTAGTCGCCCTTGTACTTGTAGGTGGGGGCGTCACAGCGGTAGGCGCCGTGGTCGGGTTGGAAGTCGGCCGCCTGCCAGCCCTTGGCGGTCGCCTCGACGATGACGTAGCACTTGGGCGGCTCCTTCGAGGTGAGGTCGAAGGGGGCCTGCAGGCCACCGGCGGTGAAGGCGGTGTTCTTCATCGCGTTCTCGTACAGGCACTTGCGGGTGAGCTCGGCGCAGTCGCGGGCGGCGGTGGCGAACAGCAGCCAGGCGGAGAAGGCGCGCAGGGCCGGGTAGGTGACCTGCTTGCCGGGGGCGTACTTCTCGAACAGGTCGATCACCTGCTGGACGGCCGGGTTGTCCCCGGCGCTCTCCAGCGGGGCGGTGGCGAAGAGTTCGGCGTAGTTGTGCTGCTTGCCCAGGGCGGCGCCGGCCAGTTGCGGGAAGGCGGGGCCGTATGCGTTGCTGTTGGCGTCGATCCAGTCGGGGGTGTACCCGATGCCGGTGAGGGCCTGCTCCAGTTTGGCCAGGCTCGCGAAGTCGCCCAGGAAGACCAGCCCCTTGACGCCGTCCTTCTTGATCGACTGGGCGTAGGGCGTCCAGTCGGAGACTCCGGCCGCCGGGTACAGGTCGCTGTAGGAGACCGTGCCGCCGAGACCGGCGACGGCTTCCTTGAACTGGGCGGCCATGACCTTGGTGACGGGGGCGTCGCCCGCGATGACACCGACCTTGCTTGCCGAGTCCGGGTACTTGTCCTTCAGCAGCCAGGAGTAGTAGCCGGCGTACTGGAAGTACCCGGCGGTGGGTCCGGAGGCGAGGACCTGGAGGTCGGAGCCGATGGCGCCGATCTGGCTGGACTGGGCGGGGAAGTTGGGCAGCAGGCACTTCAGCCGGTCCTTGACACCGAGGCTGTCCAGTGCCGAGCCGCCGCCCACGAGCGCGAAGTCCGCCTTGCAGGCCTCCAGCACCCGCTGGCGGACCTCCATCAGCTTCGCGTCGCGGGTGACGGGGACGAGGTCGCGGCCGTTGATGCCACCCGCGTCGTTGCACCAGGACGTGAACGCCTTCGCTGCGTCCACGAACTCGGACCGTTTGGTGAAGCCGATGTCGGACATGACGCCGACCTGGATCTTGTCGTCGGTGACGCCCTGGACGGAGGAGGACTTGGCGGTGCCGGGGCCGCACACGTCCTTGAGCGTGCCGAAGTCGGAGCTCTTCTGGGCGGCGGGACTCGACCGCTGTGCGGAGTCGGTGCCGGGGCCGTCACCCGACCGGGTGGAGCAGCCGGCCAGCAGCAGCGCGACCACGGTGGCCGCGCCGATCAGCATCCTGCGCATGGTGCCTCCTCGGGGAGCTCGGACGCCGTCGTCCGAGGGAGGTGAGGGAGTGCGGGGGGGGTGGCGGGGGGTGGCGTGGGCCGGGCGCCCCGGCTGACGGTCAGGTGATCGCGCCGCTCGCCTTGAGGGCGAGGATGCGGTCCCAGTCGTAGCCGAGCTCGGCGAGGATCTCCTCGGTCTGGGCGGCGAACTCCGGGGCGGCTTGGAGGCGGGTGTCCTCGACGTCGAACTGGACGGGACTGGTGACCAGTTCGAGCTCGCCGGCCTGCCCGATGTAGCCGTTGGCGCGGACCTGCTGGTCGGCGGCGGCCTGGAGGGTGTCCTGGACGGGTGCCCAGGGTCCGTCGAGCGCGGCGAGGTCCTTGGACCACTCGGTCAGGGTGCGGCTCGCGATCACCTCGCGGAGGATCTTCACCGCGTCCTTCGTGTGTTCGGCGATGGCCTCGGCGGTGGCGAAGCGGGCGTCGTCGGCGAGTTCGGGCCGGCCGATGCAGCGGCACACGTCGGGCCAGAACTTGGCCGGCTGGAGCATGACGAAGGCGATGAACCGGTGGTCGGCGGTGCGGTAGAGCCCGGAGAGCGGGTTGGTGGGTGAGCCGTGGGCACTGGGCGTCACCCCCTCCCAGGGGCGGTCCAGGTGGACGGAGACGGCGATGGTGTGGCCGAGCGCCCACAGGCCGCTGCCGAGGAGGGAGACGTCCACGACGGGGGCCTCGCCGGTGCGCTCCCGGCGCAGCAGGGCGGCGGCGACGCCACCGGCGAGGTTGGTGCCGGAAACGGTGTCGCCGTAGGCGGGTCCGGGCGGGCTGATCATTCCGTCGCTGCCGGGCGGGGTGATGCTGGCGGCGGTGCCCGCGCGCGCCCAGAAGGCAGTCATGTCGTAGCCGCCCTTGTCCGCCTCGGGGCCGCGCGGGCCGAGGGCGGTGCCGCGGGCGTAGACGATGCGCGGGTTGACGGCGCGGATGTCGTCGACGTCGATGCCGAGGCGGGCGCGGGCGCCGGGCATGAGGCTGGTGAGGAAGACGTCGGAGTCCTTGACCAGTTCGTAGAGCACCTCGCGGCCCTCGGGCCGGGACATGTCCAGGCCCAGGGAGCGCTTGCCGCGGTTGGCGTGGGCGACGTTGGGGTTGGGGTCGCCCTCCACCCGGAACGAGCCGGTCTGGCGCAGTCCGCGCTGCGGGTCGCCGGTGACGGCGTGCTCGATCTTGACGACGTCGGCGCCCCAGTCGGCGAGCACGGCACCGGCCGAGGGCACGAAGCCGTACATGGCGACTTCGAGGACGCGGATGCCTTCGAGCGGCTTCATGCCACCTCCTCGGGCGGTACGACGCGGCCGAAGGCCTTCTCCTCCAGGAACTCCTCGAATCCGGCGCGCCCGCTCTCCCGGCCGATGCCGGACTGTTTGTATCCGCCGAACGGCACGTCGGCGGAGAAGTAGTTGCCGCCGTTGATCGAGAAGGTACCGGTGCGGATGCGGCGGGCGAGGCGGATGGCGCGCTCGTCGTCGGCGCTGTGGACGGCGCCGGACAGGCCGTACCTTGAGTGGTTGGCGATGCGGACGGCGTCGTCCTCGTCGTCGTAGGGGATGACCGCGAGGACGGGGCCGAAGACCTCCTCCTGGGCGATCTCGCTGTCGGGGTCGACACCGGCGAGGAGGGTGGGTTCGTAGAACCAGCCGGGATCGACGCGCTTGCCGCCGCGGACCAGTCTCGCCCCGGCCTCGACGGCGCGCCGCACCATGGCGTCGACCTTGTCGCGCTGCTGCTCGCTGATGAGCGGGCCCATGGCGGTCTCCGCGGCCCTCGGGTCGCCGACGCGGACGCGTTCCATGCCGGCCGCGACGAGCTGCACGATCCGGTCGTGGTCGGCCCGCGGGACGAGGAGGCGGGAGGTGAGGGCGCAGCCCTGGCCGGAGTGGGAGCAGATGGTGAAGGCGGCGAACATGGCGGCCTTGGTGTAGTCCGCGTCGTCCAGGACGATCATGGCGGACTTGCCGCCGAGTTCGAGGAAGACTCGTTTCACGGTGTCGGCCGCGGCGGCCATGATGGCCCGCCCGGTGGTGGTGGCGCCGGTGAAGGTGACCAGGTCCACGTCGGGGTGGGTGGTGAGCACCTCACCGGTCTCGGCGCGCGAGGAGCTGAGGATGTTGACGACGCCGGGCGGGATGTCGGTGTGCTCCGCGATGAGTTCGCCGAGCGCGAGGGTGGTCAGGGGCGTCTGCGGGGCGCCCTTGAGGACGACCGTGCAGCCGGCCGCGAGCGCGGGGGCCAGCTTGGCCAGAGCGAGCTGGTTGGGGAAGTTGTACGGCAGGATGGCGGCGACGACCCCCGCCGCCTCCTTCTCCACCCAGCGGTGGTGGCGCCGGCCGCGGCTTTCCTTCTCCCCGAGGTCCTCAGTGAACTCGTAGGTCTCCAGGAGGTCGGCGTAGTACGTCACAAGGCCGATGGGTTCGTCGAGCTGGGGACCGTGGGTGAGCTGGCGGGGTGCGCCGACCTCGGCGATGGTCAGCTCGCGCAGCTCCTCGCGGTGGTCGTCGAGTGCGGTGTGCAGCTGGCGCAGGCAGCGCAGTCGCAGTTCGGTGTCCGTGGCCCAGTCGGTGGTGTCGAAGGCGCGGCGGGCGGCGGCGATCGCGGCCTCGGCGTCGGCCTTCTTGGCGTCCGGAGCGTGTCCGAGCAGGTCACCGGTCGCGGGGTTGTACGAGGGGAACGTGCTGTCCGCGGCGACCAGCTTGCCGTCGATCAGCTGGGACTTGACGACGAGGCCGCTCACAGCCGCACCACCGATCCACCGTCGACGGCGATGACCTGTCCGGTGACCCAGGCGGCTTCGTCGGAGAGCAGGAACTTCAGGGCGCCCGCCTGGTCGGTGGGCGTGCCCATGCGCTTGAGGGCGAAGGACTGCACCATGGCAGTGCGGTACTCCTCGGGGATGATGCTGCGGGCCGCCTCGGTGTCCGTCGGGCCCGGCGCGATCGCGTTGACGCGGATGCCGCGCGGGCCGAGTTCGGCGGCCAGGGAGGCGGTGAGGTGGTTGATGCCGGCCTTAGCGAGCCCGTAGAAGCCGGTGGCCTGCCAGGCCGCGGTGGAGGACTGGTTGACGACGGCCGCGCCCTCCTGAAGGTGCGGCAGGGCAGCGCGGGTGACGTGCAGCGCGCCGAGCAGGTTCACCTTCAGGAAGCGGTCGAGGTAGTCGTAGTCGACGGTGACGATGCCCTCGCGGCGCATGCCGTGGAAGATCGCGGCATTGTTGACCAGGTGGTCGATCCGCCCGAACTCGCGCATCACGGTGTCGATGAGCGCTTCGGCGGAAGCGGGGTCGGCCACGTCGGTCCGCACGAACAGGGCGTCGCCGATCTCCTTGGCAACCCGCTGCCCCTGCTCCTCGTTCAGCTCCGCGACCACCACGCGCGAACCCTCGGCCGCCAGCGCCCGGGCGTACCCCTCGCCGATGCCCTGACCGGCCCCGGTGACGATGATCACCTTGTCCTTGAACCGCATCCCAGCCTCCTCGCTCGGTAGCTCGGAAACTACATTCTCTCTTTGCGCGAAGCAAGGATTCAGACATGAGAATCTAATGCTCACACAGGCCGGCTAACCGCCCAACACCCCCGCACGCACGGGGGTTTCCGCCCTTACCTATGCGAGAATAAGATTCTCGCATTCGGAAGGGATGTTTCCATGATCGAATCGAAAGCCTTGAGCCCGGCGCTCGGGGTCGAGTTCACCGGGGTCACGGACCCGCTCGACGACTCCTTCGTCCACCGCTGCGCGGAGGCCCTCAAGTGGCGGGGCGTCCTGCTGGTGCGCGGGCTGCACCTCGACGACGAGCGGCAGCTGGCGTTCAGCCGCCGTCTGGGCGAGGTGGTGGCACTGAACGGCCAGGAGATCTTCCCGATCTCCATCAATCCGGAGAAGAGCAGGACCGCCAAGTACCTCAAGGGGGCGTTCTTCTGGCACCTCGACGGCACCACCGACGACGTGCCGGTCATGGCGACCACGCTCACCGCCCGCGAGGTCGCCATGACCGGCGGCGGCACCGACTTCGCCAGTACCTACGCGGCGTACGAGGCCCTGCCGGAGAAGGACCGGGAGCGCTACGCGTCGCTGCGGGTGGTGCACAGCTTCGAGGCCGCCCAGCGGCTGGTGAACCCCGACCCCGGCGAGCAGGAGCTGGCCGCCTGGCGCACCCAGCCCACGCACGAGGTGTCCCTGGTGTGGCGGCGCCGCGACGGCCGCCGCTCCCTGGTCACCGGCGCCACCGCCGACCACGTCGTCGGCATGGACCCCGGCGACAGCCGCGCTCTGCTGGATGAACTGCTCGACTGGACCACGCAGGAGCGCTTCCGCCACACCCACGACTGGGCCGTCGGTGACCTGGTGGTCTGGGACAACACCGGCATCCTGCACCGGGCCCTGCCCTATGACGAGAACTCCGAGCGGCTGCTGCACCGCACGACCGTCGTCGGCGACGAGGCGTTCGCATGAGCGCCGCGCAGGCACCGACGGCCGTCGTGACCGGCGGGGCCTCCGGCATTGGCCGGGCGATCGCACAGCGGCTCATCGAGGACGGCCTGAACGTGGCCGTCCTCGACCTCTCCCCTGCCGAGGAGGGCTTCGGCCTGATCGTGGACGTCGCCGACCGCGCCCAGGTCGACAAGGCGATGGACGCGGTACGCGAGCGCTTCGGCCCCGTGGGCGTCCTGGTCAACGCGGCCGGCCAAGACGGCTTCACCCGCTTCGCGGACCTGCCCTTCGCCGACTGGCAGCGCGTGGTCGACATCAACCTCAACGGCGTCTTCCACTGCGTGCAGTCGGCCCTGCCGGACATGGTGCACGCCCGCTGGGGCCGGATCGTCAACATCTCCTCCTCCAGCACCCACTCCGGCCAGCCGTTCATGGCGCACTACGTAGCGGCCAAGTCCGCCGTGAACGGACTCACCAAGTCCCTGGCCCTCGAACTCGGGCCGAAGGGCATCACCGTGAACGCGATCCCCCCCGGCTTCATCGATACCCCCATGCTGCGCACCGCCGAGCGGGAGCAGCGGCTCGGCGGCACCATCGAGGACCACATCGCCCGCACGCCGGTCCGCCGGGTCGGCCGCCCCGAGGACATCGCCGCGACCTGCTCCTTCCTGGTAAGCGAGGAGGCCGGTTACATCACCGGGCAGATCATCGGTGTGAACGGGGGCCGCAACACATGACGAGACTGCGACCCGTCCCGTATGAGAAGTGGGACGGCGAGGTGCTGCGTCCGCTGACGGGCGGGCGCACTGTCCCGCCGTCCAACGCCCTCGGCCTGCTGCTGAACCACCCGCAGCTGGCCAAGGCGTTCCTGACCTTCAGTACCCATCTGCTGTACCGCAGCACACTGCCCGCCAGGACGCGCGAGCTGACGATCCTCAGGGTCGCCTGGCGTCACCGGTGCCGCTACGAGTGGGCCCACCACGTGCTGATCGCACGCGAGGCCGGCGTCACCGAGGAGGAGCTGGATGAGGTCCGCCAAGGCGCGGGCACGTTACTGAACCGGGCGGTGGACGAACTCGAGACCACCTCCTACCTGTCCTACGAGGTGTACGAGAGGCTGGCGAAGCAGATGGACGAACGGCAGCTGATGGACTTCGTGTTCACGGTCGGCGCGTACCGGATGCAGGCCCTGGCCTACAACACCTTCGAGGTGGAACCCGATCCGGGGATGGACGACGGGGGCATGAGCGACCGCGGACCGGCCGCGTAGCGGGGGGATGGACATGCCGCATTCCGTACACCCCGGCCAGCCACTTCGCGTCGTCCAGTGGGCCACGGGGACCATCGGCGCGCGATCGCTGCGCGCCGTTGTCGACCATCCGCACATGGTGCTGGCGGGAGTTCACGTCCACTCCCCCGGCAAGGCCGGCCGTGACGCCGGCGAGCTGTGCGGGAGTGGCCCCACGGGCGTCACTACCACCGACCGTCTCGACGACGTCCTCGCCCTGGGGGCCGACTGCGTGCTGTACATGCCGCGCACGGCCGACCTGGACGAGCTGTGCGCTCTGCTCGCGTCCGGCGCGAACGTCGTGGCGACGACCGGCGGGTTCCACCACCCGGCCGGCCTGGATCCCGCCGTCCGGTGCAGGGTCGAGGCGGCCTGCGAGCAAGGTGGCACCTCGCTCCACGACACCGGCAGCAGCCCCGGTTTCATCACCGAGGCCGTACCGCTCGTGCTGGCCTCGGTGCAGCGGCGGCTGGAGAACCTGACCATCCACGAGTACGCCGATCTGTCCGGGCGGGATTCGCCGGAACTGCTGTTCGACATCATGGGCTTCGGCCGGGCTCCTGCCACTGTGTTCGACGAACTCCGCCTGGTACACGTCGAGGGAAGTTTCGGGCCCTCGCTGCGCCTGGTGGCCGACGCCCTGGGACTGCCCCTGGACGCGGTGGAGGCTCATGGGAGGTTCGCCACGGCGGCCCGCACGACCCGCGTCGCCGCCGGTGTCCTGCGCGCCGGGACCGTGGCGGCGCAGGGGATGACGGTGTCCGGCCGGCGCGACGGCCGCACGCTCCTGGAGTTCAACGCGACCTGGTACTGCACCGACGACCTCGACCCGGCCTGGGACCTGCGTCCCACCGGGTGGCATCTGACGGTCGACGGCGACACGCCCCTCGACGTCACCATGAGGTTCCCGGTGCCGCTGGAGCGGCTGGCCGCGGTCTCCCCCGGCTACACCGCCCACCGAGCCGTCAACGCCGTTCCCGCCGTCTGCGCGGCGGCCCCGGGACTCCGGACCACGGCGGATCTTCCCCTGTTCACCGCGGTGCTCGGCTGAGCCGGGGCCGCCCAGGGCTCAGCCCTGCTTCAGATGCTGCTTCATCTCGTCGAGGCGGGTCAGGATCGGGAAGCCGTCCACGCTGAGCGCGTTGCCGTGCCCGGTCTGGTGGATGTCGAAGACGGCCTGGAGAGCGGTGTGGAAGCCCTGGACGTCGAGGGTCTGGTTGACGGCGCGCTTGGCCTGGCGCAGTCCGAACGGGGGCATCGCGGCGATCCGGTCGGCCAACTCGTAGGTGCCGCTGTCCAGTTCGTCGAGCGGCACCACTTTGTTCACCATGCCGACCTGCTCGGCCTCGCGGGCGGTCAGCGGCCGCCCGGTGAACAGGATCTCCTTGGCCTTGCGCGGCCCCAGCTCCCAGGTGTGGCCGTGGTACTCCACGCCGCCGATGCCCATGTGCACGACCGGGTCGGAGAACTCGGCGTTCTCGGCGGCCACGATCAGGTCGCACGGCCAGCACAGCATCAGCCCGGCGGCGATGCACTTGCCCTGGACGGCCGCGATGGTCGGCTTGGGGATGTTGCGCCACTTCAGCGAGTACTCCAGATAGTGGCGGGTCTCGGTGTCGTAGATCCACTCCAGGGTGATCTCGCCGGGGCCGGGCCAGCGGTCCTTCAGGTCGTGCCCGGCCGAGAAGTGCCGGCCGTTCGCTCTGAGGACGACGACTCGTACGTCCTGGTCCCGCGCGGCCCGGGTGTAGGCCGCGTCGAGGTCGTCGAGGAGTGCCATGGTCTGGGCGTTGGCTGCCTCGGGGCGGTTGAGGGTGATCGTGGCGATGCCGTTCTCGGCCTCGTACAGGATCTGGTCCATGGCGGGTGTCCTCTGTCCCTCTTCTATCGGCAGGGGTCTGTCGCGGCGGGCTTCTATCGCGGCAGGCCGAGGATGCGCTCGGCGATGATGTTGCGCTGGATCTCGCTGGTGCCGCCGGCGATGGTGCCGGCGAAGCTGCGGGCGTACCGCTCGAACCAACTGGAGATGAAATGCTCGTGGTGCATGTGGTGGTACGGCCCCGTGCGCGCCGGATGCTCCAGCCCCTCGGCGCCGTGGGCCTCCAGCGCGTGCAGGGAAGCAGACTGGACGGCCTCGGAGCCGAGCAGCTTGAGCACCGAGATCTCCGCCGGGTCGCGGTCCGGGCCGAGCTGGCGGTAACCGAGGAGCCGCAGCGCCGTCAGGTCCATGCGGAGGGTGGCGTACCACTCCTGACCGGCGCCCGCGTCGGCCGCGTCGCGCAGGAGGTCCTCCAGGCGTTCGGCGTACGACAGCCACAACAGGGTGCGCTCGTGGCCGAGGGAGCCGTTCGCCACCAGCCAGCCCTCACCCACGTTCCCGATGAGGTTCCCGCGGGGCACCCGGACGTCGGTGAGGAACACCTCGTTGAAGTCGAGGTCGCCCTCGGCGGCGATCGACCCGAACGGGCGGCGTACGACGCCATCGGTGGTGGTCGGGATCAGCAGGGCACTGATGCCCTTGTGCTTCGGCGCCTCCGGGTCGGTGCGGACGAAGGTGAGCAGGACGTCGGCGTCGTGGGCGCCGGAGGTCCAGATCTTCTGGCCGTTGACCACGAACGCGTCCCGGTCCGCCACGGCACGGGTACGCAGGGAGGCGAGGTCCGAGCCGGCCTCGGGTTCGCTCATGCCGAGCGCGGCGGTGATCTCGGCGCGCAGGATCGGCACGGCCCAGCGGCGCTTCTGCTCCTGGGTGCCGAAGGTGAGCAGAGAGGCGGCGATGATGCCGAGGCCCTGGGGGTTGAAGCTGTGGTAGATCCGGCGGCGGGCCAGCTCTTCCAGGTGGGCGAGTTGCTGGGGCAGGCCTGCGTTGCGGCCGCCGTACTCGGGCGGCTGGCCCGGCAGCAGCCAGCCCGCGTCGAACAGGGTGCGCTGCCAGCGGCGGGCCCATGCGGGGACGTGGGCGCTGGAGCCGGCGCGTTCGCGGGCCTCGGCCTCCTTGGGCAGGTGGGCGTCGAGGAAGGCGGCGAACTGTGCGCGGAACTCCTCCACCTCGGGGTCGTCGGCCAGCTTCATCACGCGAGCAGCGCCTTCCTGTGAACGGACGCGGTGCCGAGGAGCAGGTCGCAGGCCTGGGCACGTTTGAGGTGGTACTGCAGTTCGTTCTCCCAGGTGAAGCCCATGGCACCGGACAGTTGCAGCCCGTGCCGGAAGACCAGGCGCTGGCACTCGCCGGCCGCGGCCTTGGCCATGTGCGCGGCGTCGGCGCGGCGCGGGTCGTCCTCGGCGATGGTCAGGGCGCTGAAGTGGGTGAGGGCGCGGGCGCGTTCGATCGCCACGTGCATGTCGGCCGCCTTGTGCTTGACGGCCTGGAAGGAGCCGAGCGGCCGGCCGAACTGCACCCGCTGCTTCACATGGTCCAGGACGAGATCGAGGACGCGCCGACAGGCACCCACGCAGGTGGCGGCGAGTCCCACCAGGGCGAGATCGGGCACTGCGGCTGCGAGGTCCTCGGCGCCGACGTGTGCGGCGTGCAGGTGCGGGTCGAGCACGGGGACCCGTTCGGCGGCCAGCTGCGCTGCCGGAACGACGATGACGCCCCGGCGTGTGAGGAGCGCGACCTCATCGGCCCGGTCGGCGTCCAGGACGTAGCGCCCGACGCCGTCGAACACGGCTGTGCCGCTGCCCTCGGGGAGCCGGCCGGTCAGCGGTGCGAACCAGGTGGCGGTGGCCAGAAACGGAGTGGGGTCGGCGACGTATCCCAGTTCTTCGAGGATCAGGGCGAGCTCGAGCGGGGGCGCCTCCAGCCAGCCCAGTCGTAGGTACGTGTCCCACTGCTGGCCGGCGGGCCTGCTCCGCACCTTGGCGACTGTCTCGCGCACCGTGCGCCGCAGCAGCTGCTGCTCCTCGTCGAGTTCGAACTCCACGCCCGGCCCCCTCCGCCGTACCGGTGGCTGCACACCGGGCGCGGGCCCGGATCAGAATCGAGAATAGCATTCTCGCTAGTAGGGAGTAGGACTCTTGCTTTTGGCGGAGCGCGATTCGGTAGGGCGTAGGGCTCATCTTTTCGCCTGCGTGGAGTACCGTTCTTCCATGAGTGCCGTCCCCGCTGAATCCGTCGAGACCCCCGAGCCCGCCTGGCGGCAGCGTGCCGTCGAGCGCTCCACTCGGGCGGCGAAGCTGCGCGCCGAGCAGCGCGTGCAGCGCTTCCTGGACGCCGCCCAGGAGCTCATCGCCGACAAGGGCACCACCGACTTCACCGTGCAGGAGGTCGTGGAGCGCTCCCGCCAGTCGCTGCGCAGCTTCTACCAGCACTTCGACGGCAAGCACGAGCTGCTGCTCGCCCTGTTCGAGGACGCGCTGTCGAAGTCCGCTGCCGCCATCCGGGAGCAGGTCGCCGCGGGGCAGGATCCGCTGGAGCGTCTGAAGCTCGCGGTCGAGTTGCTCTACGACTCCTCCAGGCCCCGCGAGGGCCGGCAGTCCCCGCTCTTCACCGACTTCGCCGTCCAGCTGCTGGTCAGCCACCCAGAACAGGTGGCCAGCGCCCACCTGCCGCTGCTCGACTTCTTCACCGAGATGGTGGAAGAGGCCGTCGAGACCGGCCAGGCCGTGGCCCCGAAGCCGCGGCGCACCGCCTCCCTGATCATGCAGACGGCGATGTTCACGGCCCAGGCCCCCTCCGCCCGGGTCGGCGCCCATCCCTCGCCGATCACGGTGGAGGAGGTGTGGGCGTTCTGTCTGGGCGGCATCAGTGGCGGCCCGGTGTCCGACGGTACTCCGGCGACTGCACCGACGGTGAAGAAGACCGCGGCGAAGACCGGCGCGAAGAAGAAGGCGTCCGCCAAGAAGTCCGCCTCGGCCACGACCGCGGCCAGGAAGACGGGCGCGGCAGCCAGTCCGCCCAGGCGCGGCTGACGGTCCGCCGCTCAGGGTGACGACCGAGGGCGGGAGTCGCCCGGCCCTCGGCCCCTCCTCTCAGGCAGCTCCCGTGCCGCAGGGCCGCCCGGCAGTCAGGCCGTGCCCGAGGTTCAGGCGCCCGGGGACTCGACCGGCACCACCTTCATCCCACCCGCGGCCCTCCCAGCAGCGCCGACGTCACTTCGCCCGGCCCCGCCGGTGTCGCCCCGTCGGACAGCACCGCCAGAGCCGGCGTGACATCGAGCGGTAGACCTTCGGCCAGGCCACCTCGACGTCCGCCGCGCGGTCCAGCTTCGCCAGGTCGGGCACGCCGACGGCGAGCATGCGCCCGGTGCGTCGGCCGCCGCGGCGGCGGGCACGGCGGTCGCCGGCAAAGTCGGGCCGAAGCCGGCTGCGAGGGTGGCGAATGTGAGCCTGGTCGGCCCCGGCTGGACCCCGTGGCGGCTCTTTGAAGCAGTCATTGGACATTCCGAACGACGTCCGCACGTGTGGACCAGAACCTGCCCCCTCCCGGGGGCGGTCAGTCCGGCCGCAAATTGGCGAAGGACCGCAGATCCTTGACCCGCTATCGGTCTGACCTTTGATATGGTTCGCAACTCTCACCAGCCTCCCGACAGAGAGGTCCCCCGCTGTGGACTTCGAGCTGACCGAGGACCAGGAGACGATCCGCAAGGCCGTGGCCGGTCTCCTGCGTGACTTCGACGACCGGTACTGGATGGAGAAGGACCGGGACCACGCGTTCCCCGAGGAGTTCTACGCCGCCGTCGCCGATGGCGGCTGGCTCGGCATCACGATCCCGGAGGAGTACGGCGGCCACGGACTCGGCATCACCGAGGCGACGCTGCTGCTGGAGGAGGTCGCGCGTTCCGGCGGGGGCATGAACGCCGCCAGCGCGATCCACATGTCGATCTTCGGCATGCATCCGGTGGTCGTGCACGGCTCCGACGAGCTGAAGCGCCGCACCCTGCCGCGCATCGCACGCGGCGACCTGCACGTGTGCTTCGGGGTGACGGAACCGGGCGCCGGGCTCGACACGACGAGCATCACCACGTACGCCCGCCGGGCCGGCGACCACTACGTCGTCAGCGGACGCAAGGTGTGGATCTCCAAGGCCCTGGAGTCCGAGAAGATCCTTCTGCTGACGCGCACGGCCAAGCGTGACGAGGTCGAGAAGCCGACCGACGGCATGACGCTGTTCCTCACCGATCTGGACCGCGACCGGGTGGACATCCGCCCGATCCCGAAGATGGGCCGCAACGCCGTCTCCTCGAACGAGGTGTTCATCGACGACCTGCGGGTGCCGGTCGAGGACCGGGTCGGCGAGGAGGGCCAGGGGTTCCGCTACCTCCTCGACGGCCTCAACCCGGAGCGGATGCTGATCGCCGCCGAGGCCCTCGGCATCGGCCGGGTGGCCCTGGACCGGGCCGTGCGCTACGGACGCGAGCGGGAGGTGTTCGGGCGGCCCATCGGCATGAACCAGGGCATCCAGTTCCCGCTGGCCGACGCCCTCGCCCACCTCGACGCGGCGGAACTCGTGCTGCGCAAGGCGACCTGGCTGTACGACCAGGGCCGGCCGTGCGGGCGGGAGGCCAACACCGCCAAGTACCTGTGCGCGGACGCCGGGTTCACGGCCGCGGACCGGGCCCTTCAGACACACGGCGGGATGGGTTACTCCGAGGAGTATCCCGTGGCCCGCTTCTTCCGTGAGGCACGGCTGATGCTGATCGCGCCGGTCAGCCAGGAGATGGTCCTGAACTACCTGGGGTCCCACACCCTGGGCCTGCCGAGAAGCTACTGAGGAGCCGGTCATGACCGAGGGAACGGGACTGTTCGATCTCACCGGGCGTTCGGCGCTGGTGACCGGGGCGGCCGGCGGTATCGGCGCGGCGGTGGCCGGGGCGCTCGCCCGGGCCGGGGCCGCGGTGCTCGTCACCGACGTCGACGAGGCGGCGGCCACGGCCGTGGCAGGGAAACTGACCGCCCAGGGACTGCGTGCCGAGGGCGCCGCCCTGGATGTGGGGGACCGGGCGGCAGCCGACGCCGCGGCGTCCCGGGCCGCCGCCCCCACCGGCGGGACACTGCACGTCCTCGTCAACAACGCGGGCGTCACCGCGCCCGCGATGTTCGACAAGCTCGACGAGGAGTCGTTCCGGCGGCTCCTCGACATCCATGTGCTGGGAGCGTTCCACTGCGCCCAGGCCGCGCTGCCGTTCCTGCCGACGAACGGGACCGGCCGGATCATCAACGTGACGTCGTCGGCCGGCCTGACCGGCACCCTGGGCCAGGTGAACTACTCGGCGGCCAAGGCGGGCATCATCGGACTCACCAAATCACTGGCCCGTGAGCTGGCCCGGAAGAACATCCTGGTGAACGCGCTCGCACCACTGGCGGCGACGCCGATGACCGAGACCATCCGCACCGACCCGAAGTTCGCGGAGCGGATGCTCGCCCGGATCCCGCTGGGCCGCTGGGCGGAGCCGGAGGAGGTCGCGGGCGCGTTCGTCTTCCTCGCCTCCGACGCGGCCTCCTTCATCACCGGGCAGGTGCTGCCGGTGGACGGCGGACTGGTCATCTGACGGACCGCGGGGCGCAGTGTTGAATGGTCCGGCCGAAACGGATGCACGACGAGAGGCCTGAACCCGTGCCCAGCGCTCACTCCACGCCCCCCACCCCGCGCTTCGACACGCTCACCGTCCCCAAGGCCTCGGACGTGCTGGCGTCCGAGGTGCGTGAGCGCATCCTGTCCGGGGAGTTCGCGGAGGGCACACCCCTGCCGCCGGAACGACAACTGGTGGAGCAGACGGGACTGAGCCGGGCGACCGTGCGGGAGGCGTTGCGCATCCTGGAGGTCGAGCGGCTGGTGGAGATCCGGCCGGGACGCGGAGGCGGGGCTTTCGTGCACCGGCCGGGCCGAGAATCCCTGGCGAACACCGTGCAGTTGGTCATCCGCGGCCAGCAGATCCGGCTGGAGGCCCTGCACGAGACCCGTGAGGCGATCGAGCCCGCGTGCGCCGCGCTCGCGGCCGGCCGGCGCACCGAGCAGGATCTGGCCGACCTGGACGCCGCCCATGCCGAGCTGGTCGACGCCGGTGACGACATCCGCCGTTTCCTGCGGGCCAACGTCCGCTGGCACAACGCGGTGGCGAGGGCGGGCGGCAACGAACTGCTCATCGGGTTCCTCAGCGCGCTCTCGGAGTCGATCTACGCCGCCACGAACTTGGAACGGTTCATGGACACCCGTATCCGCGAGGTCACCGCCCAGGCACACGCGAAGATCACCGAGGCCATCCGGTCGGGTGACGCGGCGGCGGCCCGGAGACGGATGAGCCGCCATGTGTGCGGGTTCGCACGGGCCGCCGCCGAGGTGGACGGCCGGGAACGCGTCGAACTGACCGAGCCCGAAGACTGATCCGCCACCCCACAAGGACGAGAATAAGATTCTCGATTTCGCGCAACACCATTGACATCTTCAGCCTGACCTTTAATAGCATCAGCGGTATGACCGACGTGAGCCCCGTTCTGACCGTGGCCGCCGACGGAGATGTCCGCATCGTCACGCTGAACCGCCCCGACCGCCTCAACGGCGTCTCGGCGGAGCTCCACTTCCGGCTGTCCCAGGTCTGGCGCGAGCTCGCGGAGGACGCCGGAGCGCGGGCGGTCGTCCTCACCGGGGCGGGCCGGGCGTTCAGCGCGGGCGGCGACTTCGACCATCTGCTGCGCCATCACGACGACCCGGAGCTGCGCGAGCGGTCCATCCGGCTCGACCGGACCATCCAGACGGACATGATCCGCTTCCCGCTGCCCCTCGTCGCGGCCGTCAACGGCCCCGCGGTGGGCCTGGGCTGCTCTCTCGCGCTGGGGTGCGACCTCGTGCTCATGGCCGAGGACGCCTACCTCGCGGACCCGCACATCTCGGTGGGCCTGGTGGCGGGCGACGGCGGAGTGACCCTCTGGCCGCTGCTGACGAGCCTGCTGCGCGTGAAGGAGTACCTGTTCACCGGGGACCGCATCCCGGCCGCCACCGCCGTCGAACTCGGCCTGGCCAACCGGACCGTCCCGGGCCCCGATCTCATGGGCGAAGCCCTGGCACTGGCCCACCGGCTCGCCGCGCAGCCCCCGGAGGCGCTGCGCGCCACCAAGGCGGCGCTCGCGGCGGTGGTCGAGCAGGTCTCGCGGGGCGGCATGGAGGCGGCGCTGCTGGCCGAGCGCTCCACCATGACCAGCCCCGACCACATCCGCATCGTGAGCGGCCTCGCCGCCCGGGCGAGCCGCCGTCCCAGCGCCGCCGAGGAGGGCTGAGCGTGGAACGCGACGAGTTCACGCTGGTTCGCGACATGCTGCGGGCGTTCGCGACCCGCTTCCGCAGCGGCTCGGCCGACGACGTCAAGGCCCAGACTCGCACGGACGCACAGCGGGCCTTGGACGAGCTCGGCCTGTCCGGCCTCCGCCGCACCTCCCCGCCGGCCGCCACCGTGCAGGAGTGCGCCCTGCTCGCCGAGGAGCACGGCCGACAGCCCCTGACCACGTCCCTGCTCGGCACGGCGCTGCTCGCCCCCGAGCTGCTGCGTCTCCTCGACCTCGGCGAGCGGGCCGAGCCCGTCCACGGCGACCGCCCCACCGTCGCCCTCGCCGGCGACCTGCGCTTCCCGGACCGCGATGCGGTCGGCCTCGTCGCCTGGGACTGCGACGGCGCGGACACGGCGCTCTTCGTGCATGCCGAAGGCCGCGTGACCGAGCACGAGCTGGGGACCCCGGCACCGACCGCGGACCTGCTGCGCGGTGTGCGGCGGGCCTCGGCCGAGGGCCGCCCCGTCGGCCGGCTCACCCCGGGCGCGCACCAGCGCTGGCAGGCGTACGCCCTGGTCGTGGTGGCGAGCGAACTCGTGGGGGCGGCCCGTTCGTTCGTCGAGCAGAGCGTGGACTACGCCCGCGAACGCCACCAGTACGGACAGCCGATCGGCTCCTTCCAGGCCGTGCAGCACCAGCTCGCCGACGCCACCGTCCTCGTGGAGGCCTGTACCAGCGCCACCCGCTACGCCGCGTGGTGCCTGGACAGCGAAACGCCGGGCCGTGCGCTGACCGCGGCCCGCGTGGCCAAGGCGGAGGTCAACTCCTCGGCCGTGGAGGCCGTGTACGCCGGGATGCAGGTGTTCGGCGGGATCGCCCAGACCTGGGAGCACGTAGCCCACCTGTACCTGCGCCGGGTCCTCGTCGGAGCGACCACGCTCGCGACCACGGCCGACCTGCTGACCGTCCTGGCCGCACCGGAGGCGACGCGATGACGGACACTCCCCTGGACTTCGGCGACCCTGAGGACCTGGAACGCCTGCGCCACGACTTCCGCGCCTGGCTGGCCGGCCACCCGCTGCCCGAACGGCCCCCCGACGAGCCGCTCCCCGTGTTCCTGCACCGCTGGCACCGCCGGCTGTACTCCGGCGGCTGGGTCGGCCTCGACGTCCCGGAGCAGTACGGCGGCCGGGGTCTGACCGCGCTGCACCAGGTCACGGTCAGCGACGAACTGGGGGCGCGGGGTGCGCCCGGTGTCCCCCGCATCGGCTATCTCGCCCACGCCCTGCTGCGGTTCGGCTCCGAGCGGCAGCGCCGCCGGCTGCTGCCGCGCATGCTCTCCGGTGACGACGTGTGGTGCCAGGGCTTCAGCGAGCCCGGCGCCGGCTCGGACCTGGCCGGTATGAGCACCTACGCCGAGCGCCGCCCGGAGGGCCACTACGTCGTCAACGGCCAGAAACTCTGGACGAGTTACGCCCAGTACTCCGGCCTCTGCCTGCTCCTGGCCCGCACTGGTCGCGCCGCTCCGGCCCACACCTCCATCTCGGCCTTCGTGCTGCCTCTGGACCGCCCCGGCGTGACCGTACGGCCGCTGCGTGCGGCGAACGGCGACGACGAGTTCTGCGAACTGTTCCTCGACGAGGTGCGCCTGGAGGAGTCCGAACGGATCGGTGCCGAGGGCGACGGATGGCCGCTGGCGATGACGACGGTGGCGTACGAGCGCAACGCGCTGGACACCGGCCACCTGTCGAAGTACGGGCTGCTGATCGAACGGCTGCGCCGCGCCGCGCACGAGCGCCGCGGCACGCTCCCGGACGGACTGCTGTCGGACATCGGCCGCTGTGCCGTCGACTACCAGGTCCTTGTCGCCCACGCGCGGCGCCGCACCGCCGAGCGCCTCGCCGGGCAGAGCGCGGGACCGGAGTCCTCCGTGGACAAGCTGCTCATGACCCGCGCCGAACAGCGCCTGTACGAGACGGCGTTGAAGGTCTTCCCCGAGGAACTGTACGGGGAGGGCGGCGAGGTCCTGGGCGACTACTTCTACTCGCGAGCCGCGTCCGTGTACGGCGGCACGTCCCAGATCCAGCGGAACATCATCGCCAAGCGGCTGCTGGGCCTGCCCGTCGGCCCTCGTGCCTGATCGGAGCCCTCGTCATGCGACACGACCTGGAATTCCTCAGTATCCCGAACGTGGTGAGAGTCGCCGCCCGGCGGTTCGGCGACGCCCCGGCACTCGTCGACGGCGAACTGCGCCTCACCTTCCGGGGACTGGAGGCCCGGATGATCCACGCGGTGCGATCGGCGCTGGCACTCGGTATCGGGCCGGGTGACCGGGTCGGCCTGTGCGCACCGAACTCGGTCGAGTGGATCGTGACAGCCCTCGGCATCCAGGGCGCGGGAGGTGTCGTCGTACCGCTCAACACCCGTTTCAAGGCGACCGAGATCTCCTACATCCTGCGGAAGTCCGGCGCGAAGGCGCTGTTCGCCGCCGCGTCGTTCCTCGGCACCGACTACATCGCCGAGCTGAGACGAACCGACCCCGAAGTGCCCGCGCTGCGGACCGCGGTGTCGATGCCGGGTGGCGCGGAAGGCCTCTACTGGAGTCAGTTCCTCGCGCATGGCGAGGAGTGCCCCGAGGCTGCCGCCCAGGAGTCCATCGACCGGCTCACTCCGGATCACGTCTCCGACGTGATGTTCACCTCCGGCACAACCGGCCACCCCAAGGGCGTGATCCTCACCCACGGGCAGACACTGCGGGCGTACGGCTGGATGTCCACTGAGTACACCTTCGACGCCTCCGACAGCTTCCTGGTCATCCCGCCGTTCTTCCACTGCTTCGGCTACAAGGCGGGCTGGCTCGCCTCGCTGATGCACGGGGTGACCGTGATCCCCATGGCCGTCTTCGACGCGGGGCGCGCCCTCGAAATCGTTCAAGGAGAGCGGGTGAGCATCGTCCTCGGCCCGCCGACCATCTTCCACGACCTGCTGAACCATCCGCAGCGGTCCTCGTACGACCTGTCGTCCCTGCGGGTGTCGATGACGGGCGGCACGACCATCCCCGAGTCGCTGATCCGGGCGATGAAGAAGGACCTGTCCTTCGACATCGTGCTGAGCGCCTACGGGCTCACGGAGTCGACGGCGCTGGTCACCACGACCAGGGTCGGGGACAGCGAGGAGACGGTGGCCCGCACCACCGGGCGTCCGATCCCGGACGTCGAGGTCCGGATCGCCGACGAAACCGGGCAGGACGTGCCGGCGGGCGAGGAGGGGGAGGTCCTGGTTCGCGGCTACAACGTCACGCGCGGCTACTGGGACGACCCCGCGGCCACCGCCGAGACGATCGACTGCGACGGCTGGCTGCACACCGGCGACATCGGCCGCCTGGACCCTGACGGCAACCTGGCGATCGTCGACCGGAAGAAGGAGATGTTCATCGTGGGCGGCTTCAACGCCTACCCGGCCGAGATCGAGAAGCTGCTCCTCGGCTACGAGCCGATAGCGCAGGCGGCGGTGATCGGGGTTCCGGACGAGCGGCTCGGCGAGGTCGGCTGCGCCTTCGTCGTGCCGAGGCCGGGCGCGGACGTCACGGCGGAGGACGTGATCGCCTGGGCCCGGGACCACATGGCCAACTTCAAGGTGCCCCGCCGGGTGCGCTTCGTGGACCACCTGCCGCGCAATGCCAGCCAGAAGGTCCTCAAGCACGAGTTGCGCGCACGGCTGGGGAGCTGACCCGGTGACGAACGGCGGCCCCCTCGCGGGGATCACGGTGGTGGCACTGGAGCAGGCCGTCTCGGCCCCGATGTGCACGCGCACGCTCGGCGACTTCGGTGCCCGGGTGATCAAGGTGGAGAACCCGAAGGGCGGTGACTTCGCACGGCACTACGACGACGTGGTCGGCGGCCTCGCGGCCCACTTCGTCTGGGCCAACCGGGGCAAGGAGTCGGTGGCCCTGGACCTGAAGTCGGACGGCGGGCAGGCGGTCCTGCACCGGCTGCTGGAGCGCGCCGACGTCCTGGTCTCCAACCTGACCCCCGGCACGACGGCCAAGCTGGGCCTGGCCCCCGCCGACCTGGAGGTGCGCCACCCGGACCTGATCGCGGTGGAGATCGACGGGTACGGCCCCGGCGGGCCCCTCTCCCACAAACGCGCCTACGACCTGCTGGTCCAGGCGGAGTCGGGGGCCTGCTCGGTGACCGGCCGGGAGGGTGCTCCGGCCAAGCCGGGCCCTCCGGTCGCGGACGTGTGCAGTGGGCTGTACGCGGCGCTGTCGGTGCTGGCGCTGCTGTACGCCCGGCGGCCGGGGCAGGTGGCGGTGAGCCTGTTCGACACCATGGCCGAACTGATGGGCTACCCGCTGACCTACACCCGCCACTCGGGGGTCGAGCAGCAGCCGCTCGGCATGAGTTCGCCCGCCGTGTCCCCCTACGGCGCCTACCGCACGGCCGACGGGCAGACGGTCGTGCTCGGCACCACGAACGACCGCGAATGGCAGCGGCTGGCGAGGGAGTTGCTCGGCCGCCCGGACCTGGCGGACGACGAGCGGTTCCGCACGAACGCCGGACGGGTGGAGCACCGCGAGGTTCTCGACGCCGCGATCGGCGACTGGTGCGCGCGGTACGACCTGGGTCACGTCCAGGAGCGGGCCGACGCGGCCGGGATCGGCAACTCCCGCTACAACACGGTCACCGATGTTCTCGACCATCCCCATCTGGCCGCCCGCGACCGCTGGCGGAGGGTCGGCACACCGTCGGGGCCGGTGCCCGCGCTGCTGCCGCCGCCCGTGATCGCCGGGTTCGACCCGCCGATGGGCGCGGTCCCCGGGCTCGGCGAACACACGGACGCCCTGCTGGCCGAACTCGGCTACACACAGCCGGAGATCGCCGCCCTGCGGGCGCGGGGGGCGGTCCGGTGAGCGTGCTGCTGACGAGCGACGCCGACGGCGTGCGGACACTGACCCTGAACCGGCCGCACCGCAGGAACGCCATCGACGCCGAGCTGTGGGAGGCCCTGCGTGAAGCCCTCGCGGCGGCGGGCGGCGACCGGTCCGTCCGGGCGCTGGTCCTGACCGGGGCGGGCGGCGCGTTCTGCTCCGGTGCGGACATTCCCGAGCGGGTCAGCAGCGCCCACCCGCTGTACCGGATGCGGCCCCTGACCGAGGTGACGCTGCTGCTGCACGAACTGCCCGTGCCCACGGTCGCCAAGGTGACGGGGGCGGCGGTGGGAGCGGGCTGGAACCTGGCGCTCGGCTGCGATCTGGTGGTCGCCACGCCCCAGGCGCGCTTCTCGCAGATCTTCGCCCGACGCGGGCTGTCCCCGGACTGCGGCGGCTCCTGGCTGCTGCCGAGACTCGTCGGGTTGCAGCAGGCCAAGCGGCTCGCGCTGCTCGCGGAGACGATCGACGCCGAGGAGGCGAAGGCGCTGGGCCTGGTGACCTGGGTGACGGACACCGACGAGGTGGACACCTTCGTCGACGACCTGACCGCCCGGCTGGTGGCCGGCCCCCCGGTGGCCCACGCCCAGACCAAGGCCCTGCTGAACGAGGGCACCGACCGCACCTTGCGGGACGCCCTGGCGAACGAGGCGAAGGCACAGGCGGTGAACTTCGCGGGCGCGGACGTCCGCGAGGCGTACGCCGCGTTCGCCGCGCGACGCGAACCACTCTTCACGGGCCGCTGGGCCGTGCCGAGCCGACCGGAGGACGACACGTGATACGAGAAGCGGTGATCGCGGCAGCGGTCCGCACCGCGGTGGGAAAGCGCAACGGCGGGCTGGCCGGCATCCACCCGGCCGACCTGTCCGCTGCGGTGCTGAACGCGCTCGTCGAGCGGGCCGGGGTCGATCCGGAGTCCGTCGACGACGTGATCTGGGGGTGCGTCTCCCAGATCGGCGACCAGTCGAGCAACATCGGCCGCTACGCGGTGCTGGCCGCGGGCTGGCCCGAGAGCATCCCCGGGACGACGGTCAACCGGGCCTGCGGATCGAGCCAGCAGGCGCTGGAGTTCGCCGTGCAGGCGGTGCTGTCCGGGCAGCAGGACGTGGTCGTGGCGGGCGGGGTGGAGGTCATGAGCCGGGTCCCGCTGGGCTCGGCCAGGGCGAGCGGAATGCCGTACGGCCCTCAAGTCCTCGGCCGGTACCAGGACTTCTCCTTCAACCAGGGCATCTCGGCGGAGAAGATCGCACAGAAGTGGGGCTTCACCCGGCCCCGGCTCGACGCGTACGCTGCGCTGTCGCACGAGCGGGCCGCCGCCGCGCAGGACAGCGGGGTCTTCGAGGAGCAGATCGTGCCGGTGGTGTGGGTGACCGCCGACGAGGGCGTTCGCCGGGGCACCAGTGTGGAGACGCTCGCGAAGCTCAAGCCGTCCTTCCTGGAGGACGACGGCGTGATCCACGCCGGCAACTCCTCCCAGATCTCCGACGGTGCGGCGGCGCTGTTGGTCACCACCCCGGACAGAGCACGGGAGTTGGGACTGACGCCGCTCGTGCGCCACCGGGCGGGCGCGGTGGTCGGCTCGGACCCGGTGCTGATGCTGACCGGGCCGATCCCGGCCACCGAGAAGGTGCTGGGGAAGGCCGGGGTGGCGCTGTCGGAGGTCGGGGTCTTCGAGGTGAACGAGGCCTTCGCGCCCGTTCCGCTCGCCTGGCTCGCCGAGACGGGTGCCGACCCGGAGCTGGTCAACCCGCTCGGCGGCGCCATCGCGCTCGGCCATCCGCTCGGTGCCTCGGGAGCCGTCCTGATGACCCGCATGATCCACCACATGCGTGACCGCGGCATCCGCTACGGACTCCAGACCATGTGCGAGGGCGGCGGGACCGCGAACGCCACACTCGTCGAACTCGTCGGCTGACGGGGGGCGTTGACGTGCGTCGCGATGTCTTCACCGCCGACCACGAGGCGTTCCGGGAGCTGGTCCGGGACGTCGTGGCCAAGGAGGTGGTTCCGCACTACGCCGAGTGGGAGAAGGCCGGGCGGCTGCCCCGGTCGTTCTTCGAGCGGCTCGGCTCGCTCGGGCTGCTGGGCGTGGCCGTCCCGGAGGAGTACGGCGGAGGCGGGCAGCCCGACTACCGCTACAACGTCGTCCTCCAGGAGGAGGCCGCCCGCGCACTGGTCACACTGGGTACGGTCCGCACCCAACTCGACGTCATCCTGCCGTACTTCCTCGCCTATGCGAACGAGGAGCAGCGCCGGCGCTGGTTCCCCGGGCTGGCCTCCGGCCGGCTGCTGACCGCGATCGCGATGACCGAGCCCGGCACCGGCTCCGACCTCGCGGGAATCCGTACGACCGCCGTGCGCGACGGCGACCACTACATAGTGAGCGGGGCCAAGACCTTCATCACCGGAGGGCTGCTCGCCGACCTGGTGATCGTGGTGGCGCGCACGTCGACCGACCCGGACGACCGCCGGGCGGGGCTCACGCTGCTGGTCGTGGAGAACGGCATGCCGGGCTTCACGCGCGGCAGGGTGCTGGACAAGATGGGCATCAAGGTCCAGGACACCGTGGAGCTCGCCTTCGACGAGGTCCGGGTGCCCGTCGCCAACCGGCTCGGCGAGGAGGGCAGGGCCTTCGGCTACCTCGGGCACAACCTCACCCAGGAGCGGATGACCGTCGCCGTCGGTTCGGTCGCGCAGGCGCGGGCCGCGCTCGACACGACGATCGCGTACGTCAGGGAACGCAACGTGTTCGGGACGCCGGTCGCGTCGTTCCAGAACACCAAGTTCGAACTCGCCGCCGTCGACGCCGAGATCGAGGCCGCGCAGGCCGTGCTCGACCGGGCCGTGCTGGAGCTGGTCGACGGGCGGCTGTCCGGCGCGGACGCCGCGAGGGTCAAGCTGTTCTGCACCGAGATGCAGGCTCGCGCAGTCGACCGGTGTCTTCAACTCTTCGGCGGTTACGGCTACATGCTGGAGTACCCGATAGCCCGGCTGTACGCGGACGCCCGCATCACCCGTATCTACGCCGGGACGAGCGAGGTCATGAAGGTCATCATCGCCAAGTCCCTGGGGTTGTGACACATGTCCATGGAGGACTTCTCCGCCAGGCCGGGCACGGCCTTCGTGGCCGGTGGTACCGGTGGCATCGGCGCCGCGATCGCGAGGACGCTGGCCGAACGCGGCAGCGACGTCGTGTTCACCTACCGCTCCTCCCAGGGAGCCGCGGAGAACCTTGTCCGGGAGATGAAGAGCCACGGCCGTCAGGTCACCGCCGTCCGGTTGGACCTGACCGACGAGGCGGAGACGGCCCGGGTGGTGCGCGGATGCGGCGGTGTGCACACGCTGGTGTACGCGGCCGGGCCGCACGTGCCCATGACCCACCTGAGCAAGGTCACGCCCAGCCGGTACCGCGCCCAGCTGGAGGCCGACGCGGTGGCGTTCTTCAACCTCGTCCATCCCGCGCTGCCGCTGCTGCGGGAGAGCAGCGGCAGCATCGTCGCCGTCACCACCGTCGCCACGCGCCGCTACCCCGTCCGCGACGGGCTCTCCTCGGGCGCCAAGGGGGCGGTCGAGGCCGTCGCCCGTGCCCTGGCCGCGGAGGAGGGCCGCTACGGCGTCCGCGTCAACTGCGTCGCCCCGGGCATGCTCACGGACGGCATCGCGGGCCGGCTGATCGACACGGGCGAACTCGACGAGGACGCCCTCGCCGTCACCCGCCGCAACATCCCGCTGCGCCGGTTCGGACAGGCCCAGGACATCGCGGAGGCGGTCGCGTTCCTCGCCTCGGACCGGGCCCGGTTCGTCACGGGGCAGGCGCTGGGCGTCGACGGCGGGTACAGCGTCTGAAGCGGCGGGGCGAGGGCGCCGCCCCGCGGGCACTGCTGTGGGGGGACCGAGCCTCCACAGCAGTGCCGTCAGCTGGTGCGGCCCGCGTCGGAGCCGTCCGTGCGCGCGACGACCACGCGGACCCGGGCGATGTTGTCCACCCGCGTGAACAGGGCCGAGGCGTCGCCGTCGCGTTCGGAGCGGACGCGTACGGTCACGAAGCGGGTGCCGGGTGAGGAGAAGGCGTGGCGCCGCTCCACGCGGACCCGTTCGGCCGGCGTGACGTCCTCGGTCGCGGGGAACGTGCCGTCGCCGTCGAGATCCCACTGGACCGCGACCACCTTCCCGGCACCGGGCGGAACCTCGCCCACGGCACACAGGGTCACTACCTCCCCGGTCCGCACATCGGTACGGTCCGCGCCGTCCACGGTCAGCCGGACGACGGGCTGAACTCCCCGCCGCCCGGCGGCGGACGACGGCACCACGACCTGCCCGTCGGTCATCGTGCAACCCGTCGAGGCAGCGGGCGGGGTGCCCTGCTCCACCCACGCGCTCAGGTCACGCAGCGCCTGATGCAGGACTCCCAGGTAACTCACGGACCGGGTGGGATCCTCCTGGATCTCCTCGTCGCCGTGGAGGGCGTGGTCCACGTACCAGAGGCGGAAGTGCTCGTCGGTGGCGTCGCCGAGGTGCTGCCGGACGGCCGACCGGTACCAGTGGGCCTGCCAGGGGAACGCCTCCCGGTCCAGGAGGCAGGCGACCACGATCATCTTTCCGGAGAACTCCCCCGTCTGCACCGACCCGCCCGCGCCGAGGGAAAACAGCGGCCCCAACAGTTGGGGCCGCTGCGGCGGGATCGGCTTCCCGGCCGCGTCGCGGAACCGGTCCCAGACCGGGAACCCCTCGGGCGGCACCTGGTGGCGGTGGTAGGTCTGGGCCGCGAGGAAGTTGCTGTTGTCGATGTCCACGCGGTCCCCGGGACGCAGGGCCGTGACTGTAAACGGGTCGTTCCGCTCGTCCAGCAGCGCCAGATCGCCCCGCACTTCGCGCAGGACGAGGGACTGCCCCTCGGCCCGCCCGGAGCGGACGATGAGCTCCGTGCCCTGCGCGTCGCAGGGGGCGGGTACCGCGAGTCGGAGGGCGACGACCGAGCCCTCCTCCGCCGCAGGCCCCCGGAAGGCGTCGTCCACCCCACCCCGGGCGTCCGCCGCCCGCGACACGCCGAGGCCGAGCCGCGCCGCCTCCCGCGCTGTGATCACGGCGGAGATCCCGGAGGCGTGCCGCAGACGGTCGCGGTGGACCGAGGCCCCGGGATCGGCCCCGAGGTACCCGGGCAGCGTCCAGAAGTCCTCGAAGTAGCTGGGGTCCAGCAGGCGCATGCCTCCGTAGAGAGCGGTGAAGGCGTGCATGCCCATCGTGCGGTGGCCGAACCAGGCGCGTGGCGGGAAGCCCATGGCCGTGACCTCGGCGAGCGCCGCCCGCTCCTCGGCGTCGAGGCCCTCGTACGGGTCGCCGCTGCCGCCGGGCTCCAGTGCGTCGACGATGGCGTCGAGCCGGTGCCGGAGCACCCGCTGTGCGTGCATGCGCACGCTGAAGACGTTCGGTACCGCCATGGGACTGCCGATGACGTACGGCACGAAACCGTCCCAGACACCGTCGGTGTTCTCGGCGCCGGCGATGGTCCGGTACCCGCCGCCGCTGCCGCCGTACGCGTACCCGTGCACGCGGTGGGGCCCGTAGACCCACTGGGCGACGACGCGTGAGTGGCGGGCCGCCGCCGCGTTGGCGCGGAAGCCTGCGACGGTCGGGTCACCCGGGTCCGCGCCGCCGCCGTTGGTCTCCAGGAAGTACGCGCCGCTCGACACGGCGAAGGAGATCCTGTCCTCCTGCCCCCGGGCGGTCTGTGCCCGGTGCTCGCTGCCGGGGACGGGGGTGATGTGCTGGAAGAAGCGGCCCTGGTAGGCGTCGTCGGGCGGGAAGTAGATCGAGAACCGGGTGCCGTGGTCGGCGAAGCCACCGTGGACATAGCGGTGGCGCACCGGGGTGTCACGCCATTCGTCCACGTCCGCGTACGGCTTGCGGAAGTCCTCGTCGGGCGTCTCGTTCACTGCGCTCCTTCGTTGTCCGGCGCGGGCTCGGTGATCGGCCGGCCCCGTACGTAGGCGGCCCGTACGGTGTCGGCGGTGAGCGCGTCGAGCGCCTCCCGCAGGGGCACGTGGAGCAGGCACAGGTCGGCCGGCGAGCCGACCGCCACCCGTCGGGGGCGTTCCGGCCGGTGCGGGCCGCCCAGGAACAGTCCCAGTGCCGCGCGCGGGGTGAGGCGCTCTGCCGCGTGGCGTGCGACGGCGGCCCGCATGACGGCCCAGGGGTCATGGGTGCCGTACGGCGCGTCGGTTCCGGCAGCGACCGGGACGCCCGCTTCGGCGAGGCTCCGGCAGCGGTAGAGGTGCGGCCGGTCGTCGGGATGTACCTCGGCGGCGTAGGCCCGGGCCCGCTCGATCGGGAAGTGGGGCTGCGTCACCACGGTCACACCGAGTCGGCGAAGGCGTGGGAGAGCCTCGGCCGGGATCACGGACCCGTGCTCGATCCGGTCTCCCTCGGCCGGGCCCGCCTCCTCCAGGGCGAGGAGTGTGACGAGCAACTGCACGCGGGTGACGCAGTGCACGGCGATCGGCCGGGGCCTTATCGCGGCAACCGTGGCGGCCAGATCTGCGGGGGTGGGCAGGGTCGGGTCGTCGAGCATCAGCTTCACCGGCGGGTCGACGCCCATGACGACGAGCCGCTGGGGCAGGACGGACAGCGTCTGCGCGAGACCGTCGGCGGGGTGCGGGTCGGCGTTGGTGAACCCGGTGACGCCGAGGGCCGCGGCGCGGCGCCCGACGTCGGCCAGGTCGAGCGGCACGGGCGGGAGGAGGGCGCGCAGACGTCCGTCCTCACGCCACAGGCGCCCGTCGGCGCTCTCCAGCCCGGCCGCCCGCAGCGCCGCGCTGTTCAAGAACCACATGGCGCCGCCGCGGTGCTGCACCCGGACCGGCCGGTCCGGGACGAGGGCGTCCAGCGTCCACCGGTCCAGCTCCCCCGCGACGCTCTCGTGGTAGCCGACGGCCCGGACCCACTCCCCCGGCGCCCCGGCCCGCAAGCACTCGGCGAGTTCGTCGCGTCCGTGCACCTCGGCGGGCCCCACCCGCACCGAGGCCGCCTCCGCGGCCAGCGCCGTGAGATGGACGTGGTGGTCGTGGAGCCCGGGCAGCAGCGCCGCGCCACGTCCCTCGACCTGCGCGTCCCCGGCCAGTCGGCGCCCGATCCCGGCGACCCGGCCGCTCTCGACACGGACGTCCACCCGCCCCCGCCCCTCGACCTCCACGTCTCTGATCAGCATGTCGCCGCCGGTGTCTCGGCCTGTGCCGCGGCGCAGGCCGCCATGGACACGCACAGCAGTTCCCCGCCGCCCCGGGCCAGCGAGCGGGCGACGGCGTGGGCGGCGTACAGGCCGGTGACGGGATCGGCGAGCGCGTCGCCGAGGAACACCGGATCGCCGTGCCGGTCGCTGCCCGCCAGTCCGCCGGCGATGGCCGCGTCGTCGCCGAAGGCGATCCGGTCGTCGTCGCGGCCGTACCCGGTAATGCTCACCCACACTCGGCCGGGTCGGGCGGTGAGGAACTCCTCCGCGTGCACCCCGAGCCGCCGCAACGCCCGCGGCCGGGACGCCTCCACGACCACGTCGGCGTCCGCGAGCGCCCCGGCGAGTGCGCCGGAGGCGAAGTCCAGCACCAAGCTCGCGTGTCCCTCATGCAGGCGTCGGTAGAAGTCCGGGTGGCCGAAGCGGGCCCCGTCCGGCCGGGTGGTGCTCTCCACCTTCACGACCCGGGCGCCGGCCAGACCCAGCAGCCGTGCACACAGAGGGCCCGCCCACAGCGCGGACAGATCGACGACCTTCAGACCGGTGAGGTCGCGCGGGCGGGACTGCCCGTGCCGTTCGGCGCGCACCGGCGCGCGGTCGCCGCGCTCGGATCCGAGTGCCGCGGCGGCCATGCCCAGCATCTGGGCTGATCGCACCAGTTCAGTCGCGCCGGTCCGGCGCGCGGCGGTCCGCAGCCCGGCGCGGGGTGCGCCGAGGAGCGCGAGGAGGGCCGGGAGGGTGGCATGGTCGTCGGGGCGGGCCAGATTGACCGCGGCCCAGCCGTCGGCGGTGGCGAGGAGCTGGCAGGAGCCGCCTGCCGAAACCCTGGCCGGGAGGCGGAATCCGGCGAGCTCGGCCCGATCGAAGAGCGCACCGGCGAGGTCGACGGGTACGCCCGTCAGGGTGGCGAAGTCGTCGGCGACGGCGGTCAGGGACCCGAGTCTGCCCTCCACGGTTGCCATCCAGCGGGCGAGAGCGGCATTCTTCATCACGCAAACACCCTTCTCGTCAGAGGTGAAGCAAGGTTACACTGCGAGCGTCATGGAGCCACCCTTCCTCCTGGTCGACCTCGACGGCCCGACCTCCCACCCCTCACGGGAAACCTCCTGTGTGCGCGTCGCCGTGGCGGCAGAACCCGCGGAAACGGCCGGGGAGTTCGACCTGCTGCTCGCCGCATCGCCCGACCCGCCCCGGCCCTGGGTCGGGTGCGCCGATCCGTACGCAACCGCGCAGCGGCTCCGGGACATCGTCACCGCCCGCCCCGACGCCTGCCTGGCCCTCGTGCAGGTGCTCCGCATGGGTCCGAGCCTGCCGCCGCCCGACCGGCTGGTCGTGGAGTCCCTCGCCTACTCCACCCTTCAGGCAGGGACCTCCTTCCGCTCCTGGCTCGCCGGGAAACGCCCGCATGCCGCCCGTCCGTCCACCGAGCCGGTCCTCCTCGACCGCGACGGCGACAGGCTGACCATCACACTGAACCGCCCCCGGGTCCACAACGCCTTCGACGCCGCCACGCGGGACGCCCTGTGCGAGGCCCTGGAGGTCGCCGCGTCGGACTCGACGGTCACCCGCGTCGACCTACGCGGCAGCGGCCCCTCCTTCTGCAGCGGCGGCGACCTTGCCGAGTTCGGCTCCTCGACCGACCCGGCGCGGGCCCATCAGGTGCGCGTGCACCGCAGCCCCGCCGCCCTGCTCCAGCGGTGCGGGGCCGAGGTGACCGCGCATCTGCACGGCGCCTGTGTCGGCGCGGGCATCGAACTGGCTGCCTTCGCCGACCGGGTGACAGCTGCGCCGGACACGGTGATCCGGCTGCCCGAGATCGGCATGGGTCTGATCCCAGGGGCGGGCGGCACAGCGAGCCTGCCGACGCGGATCGGCCCCGAACGGACCGCCTACCTGGCAATGAGCGGTGCCACGCTCAGCGCGACGGAGGCCCGGCGCTGGGGTCTGGCCGACGAGATCGAGAGCGGCCACGCCGACTCGGGCGGGTCACTAGCCATATACGGCAGCGAGAATTAGATTCCCGCACACGAGAAGAATGCTTACACCTCCACTCACGAAGGAGACCGGCCAGTGGCCCACGACGAGCCGCCCGAAGACATCGACACGATCGACTTCTTCCGGGACGACACCACCGTGGCGGACCCGTACCCCTACTTCGACGCCCTGCGCGCACGCTGCCCCGTCACCCGGGAACCCCACCACGGCGTGATGATGGTGACCGGGTACGACGAGGCGGTCCAGATCGCCCAGGACCCGCAGACCTTCTCGTCCTGCCTGTCGGTGACGGGTCCCTTCCCCGGTTTGCCGGTCCCGCTGGAGGGTGACGACGTCAGCGAGCTCATCGAGCGGCACCGCGACGAGCTGCCGATGAGCGATCAGCTGCCGACTCTCGATCCGCCCGTACACACCGCGCACCGCGGGCTGCTGATGCGGCTGATCACCCCGAAGCGGCTCAAGGAGAACGAAGCGGCCGTACGGGAGATCGCCGACCGCATGCTCGACACCTTCCTGGCCCGGCCGGAGGGCGAGTTCATCAGCAAGTTCGCCGGACCGTTCACGCTGCTCGTCATCGCGGACCTGCTGGGCGTGCCCGAGGAGGACCGGGAGGAGTTCCTCGACAAGCTCCAACGCCGGCCGCGGGACGGGGGCGGCATCGGCGGCACCGGCGAGGACCCCCTCGCCCACTCGCCACTGGAGTTCCTGTACGGGCGGTTCTCGGACTACATCGAGGACCGGCGCCGGGAGCCGCGCGAGGACGTCCTGACCGGCCTGGCCACCGCCACGTTCCCCGACGGCTCCCTGCCGGAGGTCGCCGACGCCGTCCGGGTGGCCGCCAACCTGTTCTCGGCCGGGCAGGAGACCACGGTCCGCCTGCTCAGCTCCGCGTTCAAGGTGATCGCCGAACGCCCCGACATTCAGACGCTGTTGCGCACGGAGCCGGACCGCATCCCCAACTTCGTCGAGGAGACGCTCCGGATGGAGAGCCCAGTCAAGGGTGACTTCCGGCTCTCCCGCGTCCCGGTCGCGGTAGGCGGGGTGGAGATCCCGGCGGGCACCACGCTGATGGTGGTCAACGGCGCCGCGAACCGCGACCCGCGCCGCTTCGAGGACCCGGCGACCTTCGACCCCGCCCGCCCGAACGCCCGCCACCACATCGCCTTCGGCCGCGGCATCCACACCTGCCCCGGCGCACCGCTCGCCCGCACCGAGGCACGGGTCGGCATCGAGCGTCTCCTGGCCCGCACCGGCGTCATCCGGATCTCCGAGGGCGTGCACGGACCGGCCCACGCGCGCCGCTACCAATACCTCCCGACCTACATCCTGCGGGGCCTGACCCACCTCAACCTGGAGTTCACACCCGCCGAGGGGAGCACGCGATGAAGATCACCATCGACGAGGACCGCTGCCGCGGTCACGGCGTCTGCTGCACCGTCAGCCCCGAGGTGTTCGACCTGAACGACGACGGCTACGCCGTGACCGAACAGCCCGACGTGCCGCAGGAGTTCGAGCAGGCGGCACGCTCGGCGGCGATGAGCTGCCCCGAGCGTGCCATCACCTGTCACTGACGCGGTTCAGGCCGGCCGTGGTGGCATCTCGAACCCGGCGACCAGTACGGCGTTGGTCTCCGCCGCCGCGTGCCGCAGCGGCTTGGCCTTCGCGTACTCGGCCGACTCATACCACTCCCGTGCCGCCTCGACCGACTCGAATTCGAGGACGACCGTCCGGTCGCCGTGCCACTGACCCTCCAGCACCTCGGGCTCTCCTTCGACGGCGAGCACGCGGGCGCCTGCCTCGGCCATCGACCGGGCGGCAGCCCGGCTGTAGGCGTTCATCCCGGTCCGGTCGCGGATGGCCTCGGTCAGGATCACGTACCCCTTGGGCATGGGCATCTCCAATGCGCTACATATAACAACGAATGGGTGGTATACGTTTTATGAGCGTCATTCGCCTTATGCGGTATATGCGTTATAACACAACCCCGTTCAACTCGGATGCCTCGCACACGAGTTGGGTCCCCGCGGCCCTCGCTCCGGGCTCTGCGGGCGCCCGGTGAGTGTCCCCGAGTTGTCGTGCGGCCTCCCTCCCGGCCCCGACTTCGCCGATCTGGCCGTTCTCGCCGAGGAACTCGGCTACGCCCGGGTGTGGATCTACGACTCCGCGCCCTTGTGGGAGGACCCCTTCGTCCACCTGGCCCTGGCGGCCCGCCGGACGACCCGCATCGGTCTGGCCACCTCGGTGCTCGTGCCGGACGAGCGCTCAGTGATGTCCATGGCGTCCGGGATCGCCACCCTCGCCCGGCTGGCGCCCGGCCGCTTCCGGGCCTGTTTCGGCACCGGCTTCACGGCCCGACTGGCCCTGGGGCAGCGGCCGATGCGGCTCGACGCCTTCGCCGAGTACGTCCGCGCCGTGCGCGAGCTCCTGGCGGGTGACACCGTTTTGCTGGACGGCGAGCCGGCGCGCATGCTGCACGCCCCCGGGTTGACGGCGGCCCGCCCGCTGGACGTGCCGGTGTGGCTCAGCGTCTTCGGCCCCCGGGGCAGCGCCCTGGCCACAGGACTGGCCGACGGGATCATCGGTAGGCCACATCCCGGCCTCCCCACGGCGACCATCGTGTCCGGCACAGTCCTCGACGACGGCGAGGACGCCGGCAGCGCACGCGTGCGGGAGGCCATCGGGCCCTGGCGGGTCGTCGACTGGCACGAAGCCTACGCGCGCGGCGGAGCCGAGGCGGTCGACACAAGGCCGGGAGGGCGCGCCTGGCGGGAGGCGCTGGAGGAGGTCGCCGAGGCCGGGGAACACCGCCTGCTCACCTTCGAGGGGCACGTCACCGACCTGACGGACCGTGACCGGCTGCTGCTGGAACACATCGACACCGCGACCATGGTCGGCGATGCCGCCCGCATCGGCCGCAAGCTGACACGGCTTGGTGAGCTCGGCTTCCAGGAGGTCGTCTACACGCCGACCGGACCCGACGTCCGGCGGGAACTGCAGGCCTTCGCGGGGACCTGTGACACGGCGCCACGACCGACCTGGTAGCCGCCCGGCGTGCTCGGTAGCCCGATGGGCACGCTTGGTCCAGCCGCATGACCAATGCCGGGACTGCCGAGCCCGGAGAAACCGGAGGGCCAGCACAGTGGTTCACCAGATGGGGCGTCCCAGGCCGTCGGTCGGCCCCAGTTGTACGCCTCGGTCGTGGAGCAGATCCTGGCCGGCATCCGGTCCGGATTCTTCCCACCGGGCAGCGCGCTGTTGGCGGAACGGACGCCGGCGAGCCGGTTGCAGGTCAGCCGCGGCTCCCCTCCGGCAAGCGGTGCGCGTGCTGGAACACGCAGGGGTCCTGGACATCCGGACCGGCAGTGGCACATACGTCGCGACCGAGGGCGGTTCGAGCGCCACGTTCCTGCGTGCCCAGGCCGCTGCCCTCGGCGAGCACAGTCCGCTCGACGTGATCGTCGCCGTGCGGCGATCGAACCGGTCTGCGCGGAGCAGGCTGCCCTGGCGCACCACCCCACCCATCTCGCCGCCCTGGAGACGGTTTTCGAGGAACAGGCACGGGCGACCCGGGCGGACGAGGACGTGGCGGAGCCCGACTTCGCCTTCCACCTGGCCGTCGCCGCCGCGTCCCGCAACAGCGTGCTGCTGGCGCTGGAGAGGACGCTCATCGACCTGATGCACGAGCAGACCTGGAGCGAGCTGAAGTACCGCTCCCACAGCCGCGAGCATGCCGCGGAGGAGTACCTGAAACACCACCGGCTGGTGCTGCAGGCCATCAGACAGCGCGACGCCCGGCGCGCCCACCAGTTGATGGCGATGCACATGAGCGCCGTCGAGACGGTGCTGGTCGCGGAGCTGGAACACCGAGGCGGCACCGGGTTGACCCTCGGGGCGGAGGGCGAGCCGGATACCGGACCCGCGCCGTCCGGGTGAAGGAGCCGGCCGGCCTGCGCCGGCCCGGCCTCCCCCCCTCAGGTCCGGGACACGGCGCGCTCCGCGTCCCGGACGAAGGAGGGGACGAGCTCGACGCCCCATCCCGGAGCGCTCGGCACCTCGACCCGGCCGTCGACGACCTCCAGCATCGGCTCGTACTTCTCGGCTGCCGGTGCGCGAACCTGATCGCGGTCGGGCGAGGCCCCGTTCGTGGCGTCGGCTGTGTGCGCGCTTGGTTCCGGAAGCGAGGGACGGATGGCGAACCGGCAGCATTGCACGGTCCGGTACCCGGGCGGGACCGCACGTCCGGGCTCCGAGTCCGTCGTGCCCGTGCCCGCTCCGGCCGGACGCCGGGGGCCGGACTTGGATCACGGGGGCCGGCTTCGCCGGGCATGGCGGCCCGGACGATGCCGAGGTGGCTGTGTGCGCTGCCGTACGGCAGCGCCGCTGAACCGGTACGTGCCGAGGGTGATCCTCGACTGCGGATGCGGTGCCGCCCCGTGACCGTCGGCACGGGCGGCACCCTCCGAGGACGGCACCGCCCTCGGGCTCAGGCACGCTCCAGGACGATGAGGTAGATCGCGTTGGGCGCGAGATCGACGGTGGCGGTGTGGGTCCTGCCTGGCCTGACGATCTTCCGGTCGACCAGCTGGAGGCCGGCCTTGGCCGGGTCGGAGAAGTAGTTGCTGGTGTTCTGGTCGATCCGGTACATGAGCTGGCGGACGGGACGGTTCCTGAGCTCGGACGGCATCCGGGACATGTCGATGGTGGCTCGATAACTGCGGTCGCCCACATGCTGCCAGTTCCAGACCATCAGCGACGCGCCAGACCGGTCCTTCGACGCCATCGCGTAGACGCCGTTGTCCCCTTCGAGCGCGCCCGATACGCCGGCGGACACCCTGGTGTCCTTCATCCGGGACTGCATCAGCATCTCATTGCCGTAGGGAGTGAACGTGTCGTTGACCGGCCCGTTCGGGGTGCGGGTCACGAGCTGGTCCTTGCGCTCCTCGACCCGGTGCCGGACGCACCAGTTGAACATGTAGGTGTCCGGCTGGTTCGCGAAGTAGTAGGCGTAGGTGGCCATGCCGGCCGCCTGGCGGACATAGTCCTTCTTGGGGTCGGTGTCGTCGTAGGCCGGACCGGGGTAGATGCCCGTCTCGGTGACGTAGCTCGGGATGCGCTGGTGGATGCGGCGTTCGTTCAGCCAACCGAGCAGGGTTTCCCGCTGCGATGCCACCACCCTCAGGTCGTCCTTGTACGTCGTCGGGGTCTTGTACGTGTCGTCATCCCAGGCGAGGTACGCATGGTAGGCGAGGAAGTCCAGACGCTTGTGCGGATTCTCGTCGGCGGCGAAGTCGTCAAGGAAAGGCTTCACCCACTTCGGGTCCAGCCACGACAGTGCCGGCCCGCCGAGCTCGATGCGGTCCGCGCGCCTGAGGCCCTTGTTGACCGCGTTGACCGCCGCGTAGTACGGCTTGTAGAAGCGGTACAGGTCACCCGGCTGCAGCGTCGTCTTCTCCGGCGGGATTCCCTGCCTGCGCTGCTGACCGTAGAACTGCCAGTCCGGCTCGTTGAAGGCTTCCACATACTTGACGCGCGGGTACTTCGCCTTGACGCTCCGCACGATCAGTTCGAGCATCGGCTCGAGGTCCTTCATGGGCCGCTTGCCCTCGACGAAGTCCGTCGGGTTGAGGTTGATCAGCACCGAGTCGGACACCGTGCTCGCCTCGGTGAGGTAGGCGTCCAGTTTGGACAAATCACACCGCTGGGTCTTCAGGTCGCACAGGTTGAACACGTCCTGACCGTCCGCCGCGTTCGGGCTGCTCAGCCAGATGCGGTAGACGTCGCCGTGCAGGCCCTGCTTGTTCAGGAACTTCACGTCACCGGCGCGCTGGTCGGGCCACGCCGTCACGTTGCCGAAGTTGTTCAGCCTTTCTGAGTGCGGCAGTTGGCCCTCACGCGAGCCGAAGTCGACCGAGACCTCAGCCGGGGAGAGCGAGGCGGGAGGTTCGGCGGCCTGAGCAGCGACGGGCTGGACGGACGTCACGGCCAGCAGCGAGGCGGCCGCTCCGGCCAGCAATCCTCGCCGGGTGAGGAGTCTCGTACTCGTGCGCATAAGGGAGAACCTCGCTTCCATGAAGCAATGGCAGCCGCTTGTCGCGGGCGGGTGTGCGGGGATGGCCGACGGCGAGGTTCAGCATAGGGACCCTCTCTCTGACTGAGAACCCCCGTATCAACTTTGGAGAATGCTATTCTGATCCGGCCGGGAAGTGGCAGGCACTCGGGATGTGCGCCGGTTCCCAGCTCGGGTCTCTCGGTGGCGCAGATGTCCCGCGCCTTGGGGCACCGGGTGCGGTAGGGGCAGCCCACCGTCCCGGAAGGGCCGGGGGCCTCCCCCCCCAACGGGTCCGGGGAGGACATCGTCGGCGAGGTCAACGTCGGGGGCACGGCCGGGCGAGGCGCTCAGCAGTGCCCGGATGTAGGGGTGTGCCGGGTTTCCGTACAGCTCCTCGGTCGTTCTGGAGGTTGCGGCGCTCCTCGCGCATCTCCCGGCCGGAGAGCGCCAGCAGGTCGCGGCCCTTGTACAGCACCGAGCCGCCGGTCGGCTCGACAAGGCGCATCAACGCCCGGGCCAGGGTGGACTTGCCCGACCCGGACTCGCCGACCACCGCGAGGCACTCCCCCGCGCCGACGTCGAAGGTGACACCGTCCACCGCGCGCAGGACCTTACGGTTCCGGGGCGGCCCGGTGACGAAGTGCCGGTGCAGGTTCTCGACGCGCAGCAGGGGCGGGTCAGCCCCCTCCGCAGCCCCCTCGGGCCGTGTGTCGGGCTCAGTGCGCGGCATCGAGGACCTCCTCCGCGTGGTGGCAGCGGCTCAGCCGGTCCGCGCTGAGGGCGCGCAGGTCAGGTTCCTCGGTGGTGCACCGGTCTGTGGCGAGCGGGCACCGCGGGTGGAAGGCGCAGCCCGGGACGATGTCGGCCTTGTCCGGTGGGCTGCCGGCGACCGGGCGCAGATCGCTCCAGTTGCGGGCGGTGTCGGGCTGCGACGCGAGCAGCGCCCGGGTATGGGGATGTGCCGGGCGCCGGTAGATGTCGTCGATGCCGCCCCGCTCGACGATCCCGCCGGCGTACATCACGGCCACCTCGGAGGCCACCAGCCGTGCGACGGCGAGGTCGTGCGTCACGAAGATGAGGGCCATCCCTGTCTCCCGCTGCAACTGCCGGACGAGCCGCAGGATCCCTTCCTGCACGGAGACGTCGAGTGCCGTGGTCGGCTCGTCCACGATGAGCAGCCGAGGGCGCAGGGCGATGGCGAGCGCGATGCACATGCGCTGCCGCATGCCGCATGCCGCATGCCGCATGCCGCATGCCGCATGCCGCCGGAGAACTGGTGGAGGTAGTCCTTCAGGCGTTCCTCAACCGCCGGGATGCCGACCTGCCGCATCAGCGCCACCGCGTGTTCCCGCGCGGCTCGCCGGTCCAGACCCTGGCGTACCCGCAGCAGTTCGGTGACCTGCGAGCCCACGGAGTAGACGGGGTTGAGGCTGTCGAGCGAGTCCTGGAACACCATCGAAATGCCCTGGCCGCGGACGGTGTTCAGCCGCGCCTCGTCCCACCCGACGATGTTCTCGCCCTCGAACTCGATGGCGCCGCGGCACGGGTCGCCTTTCTTCTCGGCATGGGTGAGGACCGCGGGGGCGCTCAGCGTCCGAGCTTCACCTCGGCGGCATGGAGCTCGATGCCGGTCAGGCCGTTCGGTGTAGTCCACGCCCTTGTACCGCTTGCTGATGTCCCATGTGGCTCCAGGTCATCAAGGGGAAGCCTCAGTACGCCCTCATCCCCCATACCTCACACACCACGGGATACGGCCCCCTCTGGGCCCATCAGGGAGTTCAAGTAAGTTCACCCTGACGAGCTGAAGTCAGTACTTTCGTCAGTGTCGGATCAGACCCGTGCGTTTGACGGTCGCCAGCAGCGGGGTGGTGTCGATGGCGGTGACCGCTTCCAAGGGGCCGACGGCGTCGGTGAGGAAGGTGTACAGGGCGTCGAGGTTCGCGGTGGCGACGGCGACGACCAGGTTGGCGGGCCCGGTGGTGGCGGCGCAGAACCGGACGTGCGGGTGGGCGCTCAGGGGCCGCGCGGCCTCCTGTAGCGCGCCCGGCCGCACCGAGATCCACAGCAGTGCCTCGGTCTGCGCGCCGAGCAGTGCGAGATCGAGCTCGGTGGCCAGGCGCAGCGCCTGGCTCTCCAGGAGGGCTTCGAGCCGTCGGCGGGCCGTGAGTGCGGTGGTGCCGGCGCGGCGGGCCAGGTCCGTGTAGGTGGCCCGGCCGTCCTCGGTCAGCCCGGCGATCAGCGCGGTGTCGACGTCGGCAGGCGCGTACGACGGTGCCGAGGCCGTCGGTTGCGCGGGGCCGGGGACGAGTTCGGCCAGTTCTTCCGGTGAGAGGAGGCCGGCGGTCCAGCGGAAGGCGGTGGGGAAGACACGCAGCAAGGTGTGGGCGGTCCAGGAGCCGACGGCGTCGGTGGCGGGCAGGTCGCGCAACAGCAGGTTGTTGCGGGCTTCCGGACCTTCCAGGAAGAAGATCGTGGAGATCTCGTCGCCGCCGCCGAGGATGTCCACCCAGACGGTGTCGGGGCGGCGGGCCAGCGCCTGGGCGACCTGCCGGATCTTGTTGGGGCGGCAGCAGATGCGCAGGGCGACGGGGATCAGGTGCGGGAAGCGGGCCGGGTTGCGTACCACGGTCGCGCGCAGGGTGCCGTCGGCGTACAGCAGGGCGACCCGGCGTACGACGGTGCGCTCGGACAGCCCCAGACAGCGGGCCACCTCACGCCAGGAGGCACGCGGCGCGGCGACCAGGGCCGCCGCGATCCGCCGATCGGTTTCATCGAGCACCTGTCGCATGATCCGCATGCTAGGCCCAGGTGCTGGCGTACTTTCTGGGCAGGAGTCATCAGCTTGGCGGTGAATTCCCGCATCTCTCTTACAACGGTCTCCTCACCGAACGACGTGTTCGGGATCCGGCATGAGATGAGGGAGAAGACGATGACTGAGCACGGAGCCGACCTCCTGATCCGCGCCGGGGCGGTGCACACCCTGGTGCCCGGTCAGGCGGTGCAGCGGGCGGTGGCCGTGCGCGGCGACCGTATCGCGGCCGTGTCCGCCGTCCCGAACGGTCTCGATCACCTGGTGAGCGCGGAGACACAGGTCCATGACCTGCCCGGTGCCACCGTACTGCCCGCCTTCGACGACACCCACACCCACCTGATCTTCGCGGCGCTCGGTGCCCATGACGTCCCTGTGCACCAGGCCGGCAACATCCCCGAGTTCCTCGACCTGATCCGGCAGCGGGCCGCCGTCACCCCCGAGGGCGAGTGGATCCGCACCACCACCAACTGGCAGGAACTCAACCTGACCGAGCGCCGCATGCCCACCGCAGCCGAACTCGACCAAGCCACCGACCGGCACCCGGTCCTCGTCAAGCGCGGCGGCCACAACGACGTCGTCAACCACTATGCGCTGCGGCTGGCGGGCATCACCGAGGACACCCCCGCACCGCCGGGCGGCACCGTCGGCCGCAGCGCCGACGGTAAGCTGGACGGCCGGCTGATCGACAACGCCCTGCACCTGGTGGAGCACCTGGTCCCGGCCCCGGACCGGGCCGAGCGCATCGACGGACTGCGCCTGGCCACCCGCGACTACGCCGCCACCGGCATCGGGACCGTACGCGACTGCGCGGTCACCCCCGAGGACTACGCGGTGCTCCTGGCCGCTCGCGAGGCGGGGGCGCTCAGCACCCGGGTGCGGGCGCTGATCTCCGCCCTCGGGCTGACCAGCGCCACCCAGGTGGAGGACCTGCTCGACGTCATGGAGGAGTGGCGTGACAAATCCGACCCCTGGCTGTCGGTGTGGGGTGTGAAGTTCGGCCTCGACGGCGGTCTGGAGGCTGGGGCCACCGAGGAGCCGTACGCCTGCGACCACGCCTTCTCCGGAATGCTGATCTGGGAGCCGGACGCGCTGGTCGAGGCCGTCGAGGCTGTGGTCCGGCGCGGCTGGCGAGTCGGCACCCACGCTTACGGCGACCGCGCGGTGCGCACCCTGCTGGACGTCTACGAGCGCGTCCTCGAGCGCAATCCTGGGCTGCCCGCCGGCACGCTGGTAATGGAGCACGGCGGCCTGGCCGGACCCGAACAGCAGGCCCGCGCCGTCGCGTTGCGCATCCCGGTCACCATCCAGCAGCCGCTGCTGCACGACACCGCCGAGGTCGAGGAAGGCTTCTGGGGACCCGAACGCGTCGCCCGGCTGTTCCCCGCCCGCGGCTGGATCGACCTGGGCGCCGAGGTCAGCGCCGGATCCGACTTCCCCGTCGGCCAGTTCGGCGCGATGCGCTCCATCTGGGGCATGACCACCCGGCAGACCGTCATTGGGGTCAAGGGCCCCGAGCACGCCATCACCTACGACGAAGCCCTCACCCTGCACACCGCGGGCGCCGCCCGCCTGACCGGCGAGGCGCACCTGCGCGGCACCCTCACCCCGGGCCGCCTCGCCGACCTCACCGTCTGGGACCAGGATCCCGCCCAGGGCACGGGCGACGCGCTGCGTGATCTCCGCCCCACGCACACCTTCGTCGGCGGCCTCCTGGTCACCCGGACCGACACGCGGTAATCAGTCCACTGAGCCGTGACTGGCTCTGTCCTGGTGGCGTGAGCGGCCGTTGAGATGGACCTCCTGGCGGCGGGACTTGTAGAAAACCTCAACTGGCTGCGTCCCGACGCCCCCACCAGCCCGGAGTTGCTGTTCTGCCACGTCTACGGGCGGGGTTTCGGTCGTTGAGAAGCGGCATGCCGCAACTGTGTGCGTCGGTGAATTCACTGTTCAACTTATTCGTCGAAACGCTGATCAAGCGTCGGCGGGGCGCTGTTCCCGCCGAGAAAGCCTTCCAGGCTGGGCGCGAGTTCGGCCACTTTCCGGGGCACGAGCCGGTACAGGACGTAGTAGCCCTGTCGGCTGCGTTCCAGCAGGCCCGCCTCGGCGAGCACCCGCAGGTGTTTGGACAGGGCGGCCTCGCTGACTCCGACGAGCAGGGCGAGTTCCTGGGTGCTGCGGGGCCGCTCGGCGATCAGGCGCAGCGCCCGCAGGCGGGTGTCGTCCGCCAACGCTCTCAGGACGCCGACCAGTTGGGCCGGGGGGATGCGCGGACGGGCCTCCCGCACGATGGAGGAGGCGGGGAAGACCAGCCCGAGAGGCCAAGGGCCGTCGCAGTTGACGCGGATGTGCGGCCATACGAAGGCGCTGGGCACCAGGGCGAGTTGTTCGTGCGGGCCGATGGCGACCTGATGGTCGTGCGGCCGCTCCAGCCAGAATCTTCCGGCCGCGGGATCACATCGCACCTCGGGCCACAGCGCGCGCAGCATGCCGTACAGGCCGTGCTCGGCGATCTGCCGGCCGGCCTCCGTGACGCTGTCGGCGAGTTCCGGCTCGATTCTGCGCCACTCGTGGCGAACGCCTCCTCCCAGTAGCCTTCCAGCAGCCGCAGGAAGCGCTCCAGAAGGGCACCCGGGTCGTCGAGCAGCAGCGTGGCCAGCGTCTCTCCGCAGACGGCTGCCGCCTGTTCGGACAGCCGGCGGCGCACGGCCGGCTCAGAGAGCACGTCGGGGTGCCTGACCGGGCGGTCCGCCGGCCAGGGGGTGAGCAGGGGCAGGGCGAACTCCAGACGGGTGAGGTCCGGGTCGATCCTCCGCACGCGCTCCAGTTCATCGGCGAAGTCGAGCAACTCGCCCGTCGGCGGGGGAAGAAGAACTCCGGGAAGTAGGACCGGAAAGCGAACGAGAACGCGTCGATCTCGCGTTTCAGCGCCGGCGGGAGTCGGTGCATCGCCCTCACCCACGGGTGCTGGACCGGGTGGTGTTTGGGTTCCACGAGGACATGCAGGCTCAGTACCGCCTCCAGGGCAGGCGAATAGGAGAAGCCCACCAGTTCCGTGGCGGTGGCCGGGACCCGGAACTCGATCGTCATGGTGCGCCCGTCCGATCCAGGTCGCGCAGGCGCAGGTGCAGCTCCGCCAGGAAACGCGTCTGCGCGTCGCGCGGGTCGAAACCGCTGAGCTCACGGATGCGTTGCAGGCGGTAGCGGAAGGTGTTCGGGTGCAGATGCAGTTGCGCGGCCGCGGCGTTGGTGTCGCCGAAATGGTCCAGGTAGCAGCGCAGGGTCGCCAGGAGCTGGGTGCGGTGCTGCCGGTCGTGGCGTTCCAGGAGGGATACGGCGCCGCCCAGGATCTCATCGTCCTGGCGGAGGGCTCCGCGCAGACGGGAGAGCGCGTACAGAAGCTGGACATCCTCGAAGGAGGCCACACGGGGAGCTGCCGGGTACTGCTGTTGCAGTCCGGTGACGCGGTCGGCCTGGGACCGGGCGGCCGGGATCCGGCCGGGATCCCCGACGCTGGTACTGACGGCCAGCACGATGCGCTCGCGTAGTGCCGCGCGGTCCCACAGGTCCCGGGCGATCTTCAGGGAGCGGCCCATGGCTTCGGCGTCGTCCGTGGACTCCGGCCACAGCAGCACCGCGTAGGTGGCGTGATCGTGCCGTGCGATGAAGGAGCGAGGGTGCGCTGTCGTCAGGTACAGACGCAGGACGTCCGACGGGATCTCGGCGAACGCCGCATCGTGCGCCGGCCGGCACGACGCGGCGGCGAGCACGGTGACCTTGGCGGCCGGCAGACCCAGCCGGCCGGCGGCCTGTTCGGCGGCCTCGGTACCGAGCAGGACGGCCCGCAGGTCATCCTGCTCGGTGGCGCCCTGGCCGCCCGAGCGGCTCATACGGACGGCGATCGCCTGTGCGGCGGCGCGAAAGTGGGCCGCCTGCCGCGAGTCGAAGGGAGTCTCCGTACTGGCCCACAGATAGCCCAGATGCGGACCGTCGTGCTGGACCCGGCAGGCCATCCGGGGCTTGGCCTGGTCGGAGGCCGGCTCCAGGAAGACGGGTTCCGGGGAGCTGATCAGGCGGGCGATGTCCCCCCGCGAGCGCAGCACCTCGACGAGCCAGGGCTGGGCCTGCCGCTCGAGGATCCCGGAGACCCTTTCCTCGTCGGCGGCGTGTTGCCCTCTCGACCAGGCCAGGACACGGAAGTCGGTGTCCTCCAGGACGATGGGCACGTGAAGGAGTTCCCCGGCCGCGTCGATGATCGAGAAAAGGTCTTCCCGCTGACCGGCGGCCGCGGTCTCGGGTTCCGGCTGGAACATCACACCCACCTCCCCGGCTCCGACAGCCATGCTAGGCGGCACCTGCGCGGCACCGTGTGTGGCTCTGGTCAGCCGACGAGCCCGAGGAAGCGCTCGGCGTTGCCCCGGCGGATCAGCGCCTTCTCCTCGAGGGTGAGAAAGGCACTGTCGCGCACCACCTGGCCGACGGGCCGTTCCCCCAGCGGGTAGGGATAGTCACTGCCGACCATGACCTGCCGCGGGCCGTAGGTGTCCACCAGCAGGCGCAGGGCGCGGGGGTCGAACACGACGGAGTCGACATGGAACCGGCCGGAGTAGTGCGAGGGCGGGTGCTGGGAGGTGCCGACCACGTCGGGGCGGCCCCGCCAGGCGTTGTCCATGCGGCCGAGCCAGAAGGCGAAGGATCCCCCGCCGTGCGCGAAGCAGATCCTCAGCCGGTCGTCGATGCGGTCGAAGACCCCGCCGAGGACCATCGCCAGCAGCGACAGATGGGTCTCGGCGGGCATGGCGGTCAGCCATCGCGCCATCCAGCGGCGCAGGCGCGGTGAGTCGTCCATGTCCCAGGGGTGGACGAAGACCGGGACCTCCAGCTGTGCGCAGTGCTGCAGGAAGGTGACGATGCCCTCGCTGTCCAGGTCGTGGTCACCGACGTGGTTGCCGATCTCCACTCCGCGGTGTCCGTTGGCCAGGCAGCGCTCCAGTTCGCGGCAGGCCGCGTCGGTGTCCTGCAGGGGCACCTGGCAGAAGGGGATGAGGCGGTCGGGTGCCGGGGCGACGATGTCCAGGGCCAGGTCGTTGAAGATCCGTGCGATGCGGGCCGCCTCCGCGCCGCTGCGGCCGTAGTGGAAGAAGGCCGGCGTCGGTGAGACGACCTGCCTGTCGATGCCGTCGGCGTCCATGTCCTTCAGGCGGGTCTCCGCGTTCCAGCACTGCGTACCGATCCGGCGGAACTCCTGCGACCCAAGCATGATCATCGCGTCGGTCTCCGACTCGATGCGCAGCCAGGGGGCGAGGGGGCCGGCGTCCGCGCGGAGGTCGGGCCATCCCTGGGGGACGTAGTGGGTGTGGATGTCGATGGTGTCGTACCCGGCCTCGCGCTGTATCGGGTCCGCTGTCGGGTCGTGGTCGTGCACCGGTCATCCCTTCCCGGGGTGCTCGGTCCCGCAGGCGCCGCAGACGCGCGCCTGCGGGTCGTCGAAGAAGGCGCCGAAGACCGGAGGCAGGTCGGCCACGATGTCGGTCACCTGGAGTTCCACCTCGTGAATGAGGGCGTGGCACTGGGGGCAGTACCACTGGAACTTCTCCAGGGTGCCCGGCTCACGGACGCGTTCGATGACCAGGCCGATGCTGTCGGCTTCCGGGCGCTGCGGGGAGTGCGGGAGGTTCCCGGGCAGCAGCCAGGTCTCTCCCTCCCGGATGTGCACGGCGTGCGGCCCGTCCTCGGTCATGATGTCGACGTACATGCTGCCGCGCAGCTGGTGGAACCACTCCTCGTACGGGTCGACGTGGTAGTCGGTGCGCTGGTTGGGGCCCCCGACGACCTGCACGATGAAGTCCGTGCCCAGGGCCATGGTGCGGTTGTTGACGGGCGGCTTGAGCAGGTGGGCGTGGTCAGCGATCCACTTCTGGAAGTGGATGACCTCGGGGATGGCGGTCATGACGGTGTCCTTCTGGGATGAACGGGTCAGTGGCCCTGGCGGTGACGGGTGAGGGTGGCGATGGCCTGCATCTCGATGAGCAGGTGCGGGTGCGGCAGCTGGTGGACGGCCACCGTGGTGCGGGTGGGGCCGTCGACGTCGAAGTACTCGGCGAAGACCTCGTTGTAGCCGCCGAAGTCGTTCATGGAGACCAGGTAGGTCGTGATCTGGGCGATGTCCTCCAGGCCGGCGCCCACGGACTTGAGGATGGCCCGCAGGTTCCCGATGACGGCGCGGGTCTGGGCACGGATGTCCAGGGTGGTCGTGCCCAGGGCGTCGGCCTCGGCGCCCTCGAAGGTGTTGTCCGGCCTGCGGGAACTGGTGCCGGAGACGAAGACGAGGTCACCGACGACCTTGACGTGAGGGAAGCGCCCCCGGGGGGTGGCCAGTCCGTCGACGACGTGTGCGGTGTTCATCAGCGGCCTTTCAGCGTGACGGTGCCGAGCCCCGCGATGTGGCACGCTGTGACGCCGGCGGTGAGCGGCAGGGCGGCGGTGGCGGCGCCGGCCAGGACGATCTGCCCGGGTGCGAGAGGGATGCGGCGCTTGCGGCAGATGGCGAGCAGGGCGTGCAGGGCGGCCAGGGGCGCTCCGAGGATCGCAGCGGTGGATCCGACGGCCTCCCGCTGTGGGGTGCGCAGCCGCACCGCCTTGTTCGCCACATCGCCCAGCGGACGCCAGGCGCCGACGGCGTAGGCGGCGGCCGAGGTGTTGTCGGCGACGACGTCGGTGACGGTGAAGCGGAAGTCCTGGTACCGGGAGTCGATGACCTCCAGGGCCGGGGCCACCGCGTCCACGCACGATTCGATGTCGGTCGTGGGATCGTCGGGATCGACGTGCTCGCTCAGCCGGAAAGCCACCTCCGGCTCGACCCGGGGATGGATGAGGTCCGACAGCTCCAGCTCCGCGCCGTCGCCGATCCGCATGGCGTCGGTCAGACGTCCCACGATGACCTCGCAGACGCCCATCTGCGCCATCTTCGCCTTGCTGGTGAAGCCCAGTTTCACGCCGGTGAGCCGCTCCCCCCTGGCCTGCCGCAGGCCGACCAGGGCCTCCTGCACGGCGTAGGCGTCGTCGACGGCGAGGGGATGGGTGTCGGCGATGCCGGGGATGGGGCTCCGGTCGTTCCGGGCAGTGTCCAGACGATGGGCGAGTTGCAGATGGCTGGGGTTGGTCATGCCGCGCCTCCTGCCGTGACGCACTGGTCCGTGGCCGTGGTGGAGGCCCGGACCAGGTCCAGGGCGATGTCGGTGAGCAGGTCCTCCTGGCCGCCGACCAGGCCGCGGCGGCCGACTTCCTGCAGCAGATGACGGGAGTCGATCCCGTGCCGCGCCGCGACCCGGGCCGCGTGCAGCAGGAAGCTGGAGTACACGCCCGCCCGGCCGAGCGTCAGGGTGTCGCGGTCGACCTGGACGGGCCGTTCCCGCAGGGGCCGGACGAGGTCCTCGGCGGCGTCCTGGAGGGCGAGCAGATCGCAGCCGTGGTGCCAGCCCATCAGGTCCGCCACGGCGACGAACGGCTCCGCGGGGCAGTTCCCGGCCCCGGCTCCCTGCCCGGCAAGGGCGACGTCCACGCGCAGCGCCCCGTGCCCGACGGCCGTGACGCTGTTGGCGACCGACAGCGACAGGTTCTCGTGGGCGTGGATGCCGATCTGCGTGTCCTCGGCGAGGACCTGGCGCAGGGCGTCGACGCGTTCGGCGACCTCGGTCATGGTCAGCCGCCCGGCGGAGTCGGTGACGTAGACGCAGTGGGCGCCGTAGGACTCCATCAGCCGTGCCTGCTCGGCGAGCCGGGCCGGAGTGGCCATGTGACTCATCATCAGGAAGCCACAGACGTCCATCCCGTTCTCGCGTGCCCAGGCGATGTGCTGCGCGCTGATGTCGGCCTCGGTGCAGTGGGTGGCCACGCGCACGCTGCCCACCCCGAGGTCCCTGGCGCGGCGCAGGTCGGCGATGGTGCCGATGCCCGGCAGCAGCAGAGTGGTCAGGGTGGCGTTTTCGATCACCTCGGCCGCGGCCCGGATCCATTCGTCGTCGGTGTGGGCCCCGAACCCGTAGGTGGCGCTGGAGCCGCCGAGACCGTCGCCGTGAGCGACCTCGATGGCGTCGACCCCGGCGCGGTCGAGGGCGGCCACGATGTCACGGACCTGGGCGGTGGTGTAGCGGTGTCCGACGGCGTGCATGCCGTCCCGCAGGGTCACGTCCTGTACGTAGATGTGCATCAGCTCACCCATCCTCGGAGTTCGGCCATGCGCTCGGCCGTCCGCAGGGCGGCGGAGGTCATGATGTCGAGATTGCCGGCGTATTCCGGCAGGTAGTGGCCCGCGCCGCGGACCTGCAGGAAGCAGGTGACCTGCGTGCCCGTCACATGACGGCCCAGGTGCGGCATCCACACTTCGTGCAGGGCGTCGAACTGCACGTCCTGCACGAGTTCGTAGCCGGGCACGTACTCCTGGACGTCCCGCACGGTCTGCCGCACCGAGTCCTCGATGGCCCCGAGGGTGCCGGCCGTGGCGTCCTCGACGACGCAGAAGACGGTGTTGCGCATCACCACCGGCGGATCGGCCGGGTTGAGCACGATGACGGCCTTGGCCGTGTCGGCACCCGCGACCTCACGCAGCGCCAGGCTGGTGGTCTCGGTGAACTCGTCGATGTTGGCACGGGTGCCGGGGCCGGCGGAACGAGAGGAGAGGGAGGCCACGATCTCGGCGTAGGCCACCGGGACCACCCGGGAGACGGCCGCGGCGATGGGTACGGTGGCCTGCCCGCCGCAGGTGACCATGTTGACGTCGTCGGCGGCGAGGTGCTTCTCCAGGTTCACCGACGGGACCGTGAGGGGCCCCGACGCGGCCGGAGTGAGGTCGATGATCAGCTTGCCGTGTTCGCGGCAGACTTCGGCATGGCGGGTGTGGGCGCCGGCCGACGTCGCGTCGAACACGATGCGGACATCGGCGAACTCGTCCATCGCGGCGAGACCGTCGATCCCCTCGTGGGTGGTGGCCACCTGAAGGCGCCGGGCGCGGGCCAGGCCCTCGGAGGCCGGGTCGATACCCGCCATGGCCGCCGTCCGCAGGATCTCCGACTGCCGGAGCACCTTGATCATCAGGTCGGTGCCGATGTTTCCCGAGCCCAGGATGGCGACCCCGACGCCGCCGCCCGCCGTAGCGGCTTCGGTGCTCATACGTTCTCCTCGATCCGCGACTCGACACTGCCGAGTCCATCCAGTTCCAGGCGGTACCGGCCACCGCAGGTGATCTCCACCATCGGGCCCAGGGCACCGGACATCACCACGTCACCGGCGCGCAGGGGCTGCCCCCGTCGGGTCAGCTCGCGGGCCAGCCAGGTGACGGCGACGACCGGAGAACCGAGGCAGGCGTGGCCCGCGCCGAAGGAGACGGGTTCCTCGTCCCGGTACAGCGTCATCCCGACCTGGGCCAGGTCGAGGCCGTTCAAGGTGTGCGGGACGGTACCCAGCACGACGGCGCCGCTGGAGGCGTTGTCGGCGACGGTGTCGGCGATGGTCAGGTCCCACCGGCTGATGCGGGAGTCCACGATCTCGATGGCCGGCAGGACGAAGGCGGTGGCCCGCAGGACGTCCGCGACAGTGGCGCCCGGCAGGTCCACGTCGCTGCCGAGGACGAAGGCGATCTCTCCTTCGGCGCGCGGCTGCAGGAAGCGGTCCAGCGCCACGGGCTCACCGTGGGCGAACACCATGTCGTCGAAGAGCATCCCGAAGTCGGGTTCGAAGACGCCGAACTGCTCCTGTACGGCGGGCGCGGTCAGGCCGATCTTGGCGCCGACGCGGCGTGCTCCCGCGGCCGTCCGCGCGGCGGCCAGGCGGCGCTGCACCTCGTACGCGGCGTCGATGCCGGTGTCGCCGAGCAGGTCACGTACGGGTGCGCAGGGCGTTCGGGTGGCCGCAGCGCCGGTCAGGCGCGACACGACGGCCTCGACCGCGTCGCCGGGGCCGTCTCCGGCCCGCGGGCCGGAGGCGTCGGGGTGGGTGTCGATGTCGGTCGTCACAGCTGCACGCACACATTCGTCGGCTCGGTGTAGAAGTGGAGAGAGGAGGCTCCGCCCTCCCGGCCGATACCGGACAGCCCGGCACCGCCGAACGGCGAGCGCAGATCGCGCAGGAACCAGGTGTTGATCCAGGCCATGCCCACGTCCATGCGCCCGGCGACCCGGTGACCGCGGCGCAGGTCGTTGGTCCACACCGCGGCGGCGAGACCGTAGTCGGTGTCGTTGGCCAGGGCGACGGCCTCCTCCTCGGTGTCGAAGGGGATGAGGGCGGCGACGGGTCCGAAGATCTCCTCGCGTACGGGGCGGTCGGCGTTGGTCAAACCGGTCCACAGGGTGGGTTCGATCCACGCGCCGCCGTCGAGGTCCGGCCCGAGGTGCGGTGCCCCGCCCCCGGCGACCACCTTGGCGCCGGCGGCTTCGGCCAGGTCGAAGTAGCGCAGCACCTTGCGCCGGTGCTCGTGGGAGATCAGCGGGCCGGTGGTCGTGTGGGTGCTGAGCGGGTCGCCGAGCCGCAGCCGGGTGGCTCGCTCGGCCAGGCCGTCGACGATGTCAGCGAACACAGACCGGTGGACGTAGAGCCGCTCGGTGCACAGGCACACCTGACCCGTGTTGGTGAACACCGACCGGGACAGGCCGTCGAGTGCCTCCTCGACGTCGACGTCGTCGAAGACGATCGCGGCGTTCTTGCCGCCGAGTTCGAAGGACACCGGGCGAACGCCGGGCGCCGCCGCCCGCATCACCTCGGTTCCGGTGGTGGACGATCCGGTGAACGTGATGCCGTCCACGCCCGGGTGGGTCACCAGGAACTCGCCCGCGGAGCCGGGGCCGAAGCCTTGCACGACGTTGTAGGCCCCGGCGGGCAGACCGGCGTCGGCCAGCACCTCGGCCAGCAGGGTGGCGGTGGTCGGGGTTTCCTCACTGGGTTTGACGACCACCGCGTTGCCGCAGGCGAGCGCGGGGGCGACCTTCCAGGTGAGCAGCAGCAGCGGCAGATTCCACGGCACGATCACGGCCACCACGCCCAGCGGCTTGCGCACCGCGTAGTTCAGGGCGCGGCGCCCGTCCGGCAGGTCGGTGAGGTACGAGTCCTGGCCGGCGGCGGCCACGATGTCGGCGAACGCGCGGAAGTTGGCGACAGCACGGGCGACGTCGAGTTCACGGGCCTGCGTCACGGGCTTGCCCGTGTCGCCGACCTCCGCGGCCACGAAGTCCTCGAAACGCTCCTCGATCAGATCGGCGGCCCGGCGCAGCAGCGCCGTGCGCTCCCGGACGGGAGTGTCGGCCCAGCCCTCCTCCAGTGCGCCACGGGCCGAACGGACCGCGCGGTCCACCAGGGCCCGGTCCGCCTCGTGCACGGTGGCCAGGGGCGTGCCGGTGGCCGGGTTGGTCTTGGTGAAGCAGCGTTCGGGGTCGGCTTCGGCGAAGGTGCCGCCGACGAAGTTGCGGATGACGGGCACGGTTTCAGTGGGCATGGGGTGTCTCCAGCGGGGCGGGCGCCGCGGTGGTCCGGCGGGAGCCGGATGCGTGATCGAGCCGCATCGGCCTGCGGTGGCCGGTCGTCGGCGGTGAGTGCGGGGTGCTGCCTCCGGCGGCTGTCCTGTCTGTCCGGGGCTCCGGTGGGAGGAACGGCTGATCACGCATCGACGGCCTCCTCGCTCTGCGCGGCCGTCGTGTGGCGGTCCACCACGTGGCGCACCTTGAGGGCGTACACCAGCAGCAGGGCGAGGGTGAAGCCGGTGCCGACCCAGGCGGCCTGCGCCATCACGGGCACCACCGCGGCGGTCGCGGCCACCGCCAGCACACCCGCGATACCGGCCCAGGCCGTCCACGCCCCGCCCCACACCCGCAGGCCCTGCCCCGTCGCCGGGGCGTCGGAGCGACGGAAGGCGAGATAGGAGGCGAGGATCAGCAGCCACACCAGGAGGACGGAGAAGATGGCGACGGAGACCAGCACGTTGAAGACGCCGTCGACCCCGAATGCGGCGAGCAGGGCTGCCGCGACGATGCCGGCGGCGGAGACCACCAGGGCCCGCACCGGTACTCCGCGGGTGTCCACACGGGCCAGCACGGCGGGGGCGCATCTGTCGTGGCCGAGCGAGTGCAGGAAGCGGCTGGCCGCGTAGAGCTGGGCGTTGGCCGAGGAGATCGCCGCGATCAGGACGATGGCGTTGGTCAGTGAGGCGGCGGCAGGAATGCCGATCTGGCTGAAGACGCGGACGAACGGGCTGCCGGTGATGGTCCCGTCGCCGCCTGCGGTGTCCCGCCACGGCACCAGGGTGACGATGATGCCGATGGACAGGATGTAGAACAGTCCGAGGCGCCAGACGAGCGCGCGCATCGCGGTGCGGATGGACCGCGTGGGGTCGGTCGTCTCCGCCGCCGAGATGGAGGTGGTCTCAAAGCCCACGAAGGCGAACATCACGACGGACAGGGCCGCCCAGACGGCCTGAGGTCCGTGCGGGAAGAAGCCGCCGTGGGAAGTGAGGTTTCCCAGTCCGGCGGCCGGTGTATGCGGCAGCCCGACGAACACCAGCAGCAGACCCGCGGCGATGAACACCACCACCGCGGTCACCTTCACGCTCGAGAGCCAGAACTCCGCGAAGCCGAAGGACCTGACGCTGACGATGTTGAGCCCCAGCACCAGGGCGGCCACGGCCGCGATGAGCAGGAGCATCGGGGCCTGCGGCCACCAGTAGCGGATGTAGATCGCCGCCGCCACCACCTCGCCGCCGATGGCCACCGTCGTCCCGGCCCAGAACAGCCATCGGACGAGGAAGCCCGCCCACGGGCCGAGGTAGAGCTGGGCGATGGTCCCGAAGGTGCCGCGCACGGGATGGACGATGGTCATCGCGCCCAGCACCCGGGCGATGATGGCGACGAGTACCGCGCCGGCGATGTAGGACAGGATCACGGCGGGACCGGCTGTGCCGATGGCCGAGCCGGATCCCAGGAAGAGGCCGGTGCCCAGGGCACAGCCCAGGCCGATCATGGTGGTCTGGCGGTGGGTGAGTGAACGGGTGAGCTCGCCCGTGGGCTGCCGGTCACCGTGTGAGGTGGGGGGCGGTCCCTGCGGGATGGGCGTCACTTTGACTGTGCGGGTCATGTCGCCTCCGGTACGGCGTGGGCCAGCGCGTCGGCCACCCGCCAGCAGTCGTGGAAGGTTGAGTACAGCGGCACAGGAGCCAGCCGGATGATGTCCGGCTCGCGGGCGTCGGCGATGACTCCGTGCTCGTGGCGCAGCGTCCGGGCGAGATCGCCTGCCGTCGTACCGCCGACGCGCAGCGACAGCTGGGAGCCTCGGCGCCGCGGGTCCCTGGGGGTGATCACCGTCAGCGGACGGGTCGCGGTGACCTCGTCGAGCAGCCCCTCCAGGTATCCGGTCAGCTTCTCGCTGCGCTTGCGCAGCGCCACCATGCCGACGGTGTCGAAGATGTCCAGGGAGGTGCGCACGGGTCCCATGGCGAGGACCGGCGGGTTGGAGATGGCCCACGCGTCGGCCGTGGCGGGCGGGCTGGAGACCGGCTCCATCAGGAACCGGGTGGTGGCGTCGGTGCTCCACCACCCCTCGAAGCGGTGCAGGGTGCGGTCGGTAACATGCCGTTGGTGGATGAAGACCCCGGACAGGGCCCCCGGGCCGGCGTTGAGGTACTTGTAGGAGCACCAGGCGGCGAAGTCGACGTTCCAGTCATGCAGATGGAGCGGGACGTTGCCGGCCGCATGGGCCAGGTCCCAGCCGACCGTCGCACCCGCGGAGTGCCCGGCGGCGGTGATGGCGGCGATGTCCATCAGCTCGCCCGTGAGGTAGTTGACGCCGCCCAGCAGCACCAGCGCCACGGTGTGTCCCTGGCGGTCGAGGAAGTCGACGACGTCCTCCGCGCGCAAGCACTCCTCTCCCGGGCGCGGACGCACCCTGATGACCGCCTCGTCCGGGTCGAGCCCGTGGATCCGTACGTGGCTGCGCACGGCGTAGCTGTCGGAGGGGAAAGCGCTGTCCTCGATCACGATGTGTGTGCGCTCGCCCCGGGGGCGGTAAAAGGAGACCATCAGCAGATGCAGGTTCACCGTCAGGGAGTTCATGACGACGGTCTCTTCGGGCAGCGCCCCGACCAGACGTGCGGCCGGCTCGGTCAGCAGCCGGTGGTAGCCGAACCACGGGCGGTCGGCGTCGTGGTGCCCCTCGACGCCGAAGCGGCTCCAGTCCGCCAGGTCTTCGACCAGTTCGGTCCGGGTGGCCTTCGGCTGCAGGCCGAGGGAGTTGCCCGCGAAGTACGCCGTCTCGGGGTATCTGCCGCCGTCGGCGGGCGGTATGTGGAACAACTCCCGGTGGCCCGGCAGGGCTTCGTCGAGTTGGCGGGCCTCGCCTTCCGAGGCGGTCAGGTGAGTGAGCAAGGTATGCACTTCCTCAGATGTCTAGCCGGTGGACCGGCGCGGCCGGACCGGACGGTGTGGCCGTTCGCGTGGACTGCGGGCCGACGCGAACGGCGGATCTGGATGGACGGCTGAGCCAGGTGGGCGGCAGGCCTTACGTGGACTGCAGGCCCAGCAACCGGCGCATCTCGGCGTGCACCCGGGTAGAGGGCGTGCCGAGTTCCATGGGTGAGTCGAAGTGGTTGCGTCCGGGCTGCTCGAACGCGGTGACGTGGCACCCCTGCCGGCGCAGATGCGCCGCGTACACAGAGGACTGCCGCTTGAACTCGTCCGTCTCACGCTCTCCCCAGGCGATCACCACGGGGCAGCGCACGCCGGTCAGGAACAGGGGGCTGTAGTCCCGAACTTCGCCGGCGTCGATGCGGACGACGTCGTTGACGTAGGTCTGTCGCACCGGGGCCAGGTCGTAGATGCCGCCGAACAGCACGGCACCCGCGATGGGGGCAGCGGGCAGACCCCACTGCCGCCAGGGCGTGGCGAGCAGCATGGCGGCCAGATGGGCCCCGGCCGACGACCCGGCGACCACGATCCGCCCGGGGTCGATACCGTGGTCGGCCGCTCGGTGCCACAACCAGGCGAAGGCCCTGCGTACCTGGTCGACGATGTCCGAGAGCCTGGCCCGCGGGGCCAGCGTGTAGTCCGGGGTCGCGTAGACAGCGCCCGCCTCCACCAAAGCGGGAGCCGGGAACGCGGAGTCCTCCTTCGACAACTGCTGCCAGTACCCGCCGTGCACGAAGAACAGGGCGGGCCGGCTGTCCTTGCCCGATCCCGAGGGACCGTAGACATCCAGCAGGTCGTCGGGGCCCGGCCCGAAACGAAGGTCTCGGCGGGCCGCGGGGGCCAGCTCGTGCTGAGCCAGACGACTGCTCTCGGCGTAGTCGTCCAGGAACGGCTGGATGTCGCCCACCAGACTGCTGGGGGAGTACTGGGCGTCCAACTGCGCCTGGTCGAAGTCCCCGTACACCCGTGCCGTCATGGCAGCAGCCGTTCGGTGGTCTCCTCGCGCGACTTCCTCAAGAAGCTGACGAAATCACTGCCGCCGGTGCCCTTGGCGGTCTCCTCGTCGCGCTGGAACCGCTTGATGTAGCGCCCGGTGATGCCGATGTGCTGGGCCCTGAGCCGGACGAGGGACTCCACCGCCCCGTTGTAGGCGACGCACAGGCGCGGATAGCTGCTGCGGTGCCGCCCCACATAGCCGCGTACCGACGGACCGGCCTCCAGGTCCTCCAGGAAACGTCGGTGCGGCGCGGGCATGTACGCGCGCATGCCGGTCAGGAATCCCGCCGTCGTCTCGTGCTCGTGCGGGATGTCGAGTCCGGCGTCGAAGGCCTGGATGAGGGAGCTCTGCGCGGCGCTCCCGCCGGCCAGCACCAGCGGCTCCCGGTCCACGCCCTCGAACCGTAGTCCCGGCGCGGACCAACCTGTGAGGAACGGCCTGATCCGGTGGTAGAAGACGTAGTGGTCGCACCAGCTCTCCACGTCGAGGAACGCGTCCGTCACCTGGTCGACGACACTGCGGATGCCGAACAGCGCCTCGGTGAGGCGGGCATGGTCCTCGGCTGCCACGGCATGCTGCGCCTGGACCAGCAGGGGCAGCCCTGGGGCGCCGGCGAGCTCGACACCCACCGTCGCCAGGTAGAACCACTTCTCGTCGACACCGCCGAGGAACGTCACCTGGGTGTCGATGTTGGACATGCTCAGCGGTTCACCGGCGTCGATGCGCCGCCAGTTGTTCAGGACGATGGAGGCGTGGGCGGCGATCGGAGCCCGGTCCAGTTCCCGGGCGAGCGCGTGCAGGGGCCGTGCCACCGGCGCCGGAAGCGTGTCCACGGGGCTCTCTGCGCCCCAGACGTACGCGTTCGCCAGACAGCACAGCAGCAGCATGGCCCGCTCCTGCTCCCTCGCTGACCGGAGCCGGTCTGGCGTCAGGACGGGCATCGACTCCACCGCCGGGCGCAGACGTCCGGTCATGATCAGAGCCGCGATGTTCCGGCCGAGCCGTTCCCAGGGCTCGTAGTACACGGGCAACGCGTCCACCGGGTCCTCGCCGGGCACGAACCCGCGCTCGGCGTCGATGGCGTACTCGCTCAGCGTGGCCACCCGGGGCCTGGTAGCCCGGATGCGCGTCGTCTCAGGGATCGTCGTCTCAGGAATCACTGCACTGCCTCCTCGTGTGCCAGACGAGGTTCGCCCCGCGTACCTGGTGGGGCATATGGGCGGCAGCACGAAGCCCACGCGTTCTGATTGGGGTCCGGCACTACGCCGCTTCCGCTCCGGTCGCGAACGTAGAGGTCAGGTGCGGCGGGGGAGCATCCCATCGCCGGGTCGGCTCCGCCGTCCCAGCTCCTTCGTGTCCGCCGCCACTCGGGGATTCAGCGCGGGCGAGTGCCATGGGTGGGACGTTCTCCCCTGAGGCGCCCAGGGTGCCATTGCGGGGCAGAACAGCACGGAGCCGATCAGGGCCGCCACCGCGAAGAAGCGGCTGTGCAGCCGGTCCTATCGTTCCCGCACCGTGCCGGACTCCCAGGCCCAGGCGGCGATCTCGACCCGGTTGCGGGCGTCGATCTTCTGCTGGA
>NZ_JOJE01000027.1 GCF_000720255.1 Streptomyces griseus subsp. griseus
CACCGAGCTGCTCACCAACTACGGCACCATCGACATGTTCATGACCGACGGCTACGCATGGCAGATGGGACAGCAGGCCGTCTCCTACCAGAGGATCCGTTCGCTGGTGAAGCAACTGCAGCCGGACTGCGTCATGATCGACATCGGTGGGCTGTCGGAGCCCTTCCTCAGCGACGCGATCTTCTTCGAGGAACCGTTGGGGGTCACGGCGCCAGTCGGCAACACCTACGCCGGAATGCAGGGGCAGACCATCAGCAACGGCTGGTTCTGGCACCCCTCCACCCCGACCGAGAGCCTCATGAGCAAAGCCGCGGTCCTGTCGCACCTGGCCGACCTGGAGCCGAAGTACACCTCGTTCATCCTCAACTGCCCGCCCAACCGCAACGGCCTGCTGGACACCAACATCGTCAACCGGCTCGCCGAAGTAGGTGCCGCCTGGAGCCCGAACACCTCCAGGCCACCGCTGCCCACCCAGCCGCTGCGCGCCGAGCACCCCGTCACCCCGGTCAACGCGTACGCGACCGCCTTCCGCACCGGCGAGGGACCGCTCAACGCCATCGACGGACTGAGCGACGTCCGCTACGAGACCTGCTGGTCGACCTGGGGACTCTCCTCGCCCCTGCCCAACTCGCTCACGATCGACCTGGGTGGTGTGTGGAGCAATGTCTCCACCCTGGAGTACCTGCCCAAGCAGTGGAACCGCAACGACTCCACCGACGGCGACATCACCTCGTACACCATCTCCACCAGCACCGACGGGACGACCTTCACCCAGGTCGCCACCGGCACCTGGGCCGGGAATCGCAAGACCAAGGTGGTCGAGTGGCCGGCCCGGAACGTGGGCTTCGTGCGGATCCAGGCGAACGCGGCCACCGGCGGCTACGCCAACGTCGGCGGCATCCGGATCGGCGGCCGGACGGCCAAGCCTGCCCTTGCCTCCAGGGTCCTGCCGGGCGACGGCACCGTGTACCGGCTGGTCAACCGCAACAGCGGCAAGGTCGCCGACGTCAGCGGGAACGGAACCGCCAACGGCACCAACATCCTCCAGTGGCCCTGGCTGAACCGGAACAACCAGAAGTGGACCTTCGCCTCCACCGGCGACGGCTACTACGAGATCAAGGGCGTCAGCAGCGCCAAGCTCATGGAAGTGGCCGGGCTCTCCCGCGACGACGGCGGCAATGTGGCCATCTACGCGGACTCCGACGTCCCCCAGCAGCACTGGGCCGTCACGCCCACCGGTGACGGACACTACTTCCTCATCAACCGCTACAGCGGGCTCTGCCTCGGCGTGGACGAGGGCAGCATCGCCGACGGAGCCAACATCGAGCAGCAGCCGTACACGTCACAAACGCGGCAGCAATGGCAGATCGTTCCGTCCTGACCTGCCCTCCGCCTCCTCCTCCACTGCCTGCTGTTGAGCAGGAGGGATGAGGGTCATCCGCGGCTGAACAGCCCCATGAGAAGACCACAGAACTCTGCGAACCACGGATCGGCGACCTACCGAACTCTGCCCAGGCCCGAGCCGTGCGGTGCCTGACCTGGCCCTGCTGCCGTTGGCCCCGGCACCCGTGCGCCGGGGCCACGGCAGCAGGTGCCCGACCTCGGCGCCGGCCGCATCAGAGCCCTCTTGATGTCGGCCCGCCCGCTCGAGCCGCTCTTGTACGACACGATCAGCGGCATCTCCGCGGAGCGGCCGGAGAGGCAGTGGTCACATCTGGGACGGCGGCGGGCGACGGGGCGCGGATGAGGATGTCGGTGCCGTGGCGGTGGGCGTCGGGGATCTGGGCCAAGGCAGCGTCCAGGACTGCGATGTGGTCGGCGGCGGTGTTGGCGCCGACATTGCCCGGCCGCAGTACCCCGGCCAGGGCTTCGCCGGTGTTGTCCAGGAAGCACAGCAGCGGGTGGTAGCCGTAGCCGCGTTTGTAGGTCGGCGCTGCCTGTTCCTTCTCCGAGTGGCAGGTGACGAGGGTGGCGTCGAGGTCCAGGACCAGGCTCGGCAGGTCGCGGCCACCGGCGTGGGCTGCGGGTATGCCGCCGATGGTCTCGGCGGCCTGGAGCCAGGCGATCTCCCGGGCGACGGTTCTCGCCGAGCGCAGGCGAGTGAGTGCGGCCGGACCGATGTCCGCGAGTAGGCGCCAGGCGGTCCTGTGGAGGCGACCGGGCCGAAAACCTCTATCTGGTCCCGCAGCAGGGCCAGGTCCGCTATTGCTTCGCCACCGTCGGCGAGCATCACCGCCAGATCGACCGCGATCCGCCCGGGGTAGTGCCCGGTACCGCGCGGTCGCAGCCTGCGCAGCCCGTCCGTGAACGCGCCGGTCAGGCCGATGCCATCGGCGAGATCGGCCAGCAGGCGGGATCCAGCATGGCTGACCACCCCGCGGCCGTCGGCCGAGACGACAAGCTTGGGACGCGACCCGGTGGTGTGCACGCAGAAGTGCCTTCTCGCTGTGGTGACAGAAGCCCTGGACAAGCCTCATCATCCCAGCTCAGGAGGCACTTTCGCGTTTCCGATCAAGATCCGGACGCCACCGCAAGTGAAACGCGGAGGCTAATGCCGAGGTACACGTGATGGTGCGCGCCCTCGGCGGGCTACGGCGCCGAATCTGACGGCCGGCGGCACGTATCAGGTGGTCGAGGCAATTGCTCGGGTGACGGCCGTGATCGCCGGGGTGGGGCGGCCGGGGAGCCGCGCCACGAGAACCCGGCGGATCTCGGGAGGTGCGCCTTCGACGTGCAGCAGGCTCACCCCGGGCGGCAGCACGGGCGAGAGCCGCGAGGGCACCGTTGTCACCCCGAAGCCACCGGCGACCAGCTGAAGCTTCGTCAGCCAGTCGCGCGCGCAGTGGACGATGTCCGGCCGTCCGGGCAGGCCAGGCCAGACGCCGAGCAGTGGCTCGGCGTTCGACGCCGGGGCGGCAATCCACGGGACGTCGATCAATTCGTCGACGTGCACCGCGGTGCGGCCGGCGAATTCTCCGGTCGAAGGCACCGCCACGACAAGTTCGGTATCCATAACGGTCTCGACGTGCAGGCGCGGCGACTCGCCGTCCAAAGGCCGGTGGGGCGGGCGGGACGTCAGCACGGCAAGGTCGATCGAGCCCGCGCGCAGTGCCCGGACCAGGGAGGGCGTGGTGCCCTCGGTAGTCGTGACCGTGATCTGCGGGTCGGTCGCCGCGAGGCGGGTGAGTGAGAGAGGCAGGATGGCCGCGCCCGCGCTCAGGAACAGTCCGAGCCGCACCAGTTCGGTACGCGAGACGGTACCGGTGAGGTCGCGCTCGGCCGCCGTCAGACAGTCCAGGATCGTGCGAGCGTGGCGCAACAGAGTCAGACCCGCGGGGGTGAGCCGCACTCCGTCAGGGCGGCGTTCGAATAGGGCGGTGCCCGCGCTTCGTTCGAGGGCGGCGGCCTGGCGTGAGACCGCCGACTGTGTGTAGCCGAGCCGGGTGGCTGCTGCGGTGAAGCTGCCGGACTCGGCGATCTGCCGCAGGACCCGGAGGCCTGTGCTGGAGATGTCCATGCGAGATACGCATACCACAGATGCTTGATCGTCGCTTCCCGCATGCCCGCCGGGTTCCTAGTGTCGATCCCGACGAACACGGACGAACACGGAGGTCATCAGGTGCGAGCAGCAGTTCTGACGCAGTTCGGTGCCCCGCTCACGGTGCGGGAGGTTCCCGACCCCGAGGCCGGCGGCGGCGAGGTGGTGGTCGAGGTCCTCGCCGCCTGCGTGGCGCCTTACGCGGCGGAGGTCTTCAGCGGCGAGCGGAACTACCCCCTGGTCCCTCCCGTCGTGCCTGGGATCGGCGGCGTGGGACGGGTCGTCCACGTGGGCCCCGACGCCACCCGGCTGCGCCCCGGCGACCTGGTGTGGTGCGACTCGACGGTGCGCTCGCGGGATGACGCCCTGACGCCCGACATCACGCTCCAGGGCTGGAGTTCCCGCGGCGAGGGCGGCGCGCGCCTCGCCCGGTACCTGCACGACGGGTCGTTCGCCGAGCTCATGCGGGTCCCGACGGAGAACGTCTTCCCGCTCCCCGCAGCGGCGGGGGACGACCCGGCCCGCTGGGCCGCGCTCGGCGTGCACGTCATCCCTTACGGCGGGCTGCTGGCCGGCGGGCTCGCAGCCGGTGAGACGCTGCTCGTCAGCGGGGCCACCGGCAACCTCGGCAGCAGTGCGGTTGCGGTGGCGCTTGCCATGGGGGCGGGCCGCGTGGTCGCCCCAGGCCGCAACCAGGCCGCGCTCGACCTCCTCGCCGATCGGTTCGGTCCGCTCGTGCGCCCGGTTCCGCTCGCCGGGGACGAGGCCGGCGACCGCGCGGCGATGTCCGCGGCGGCCGACGGCCCGATCGACATGGTGATCGACCTGCTACCCCCGAGCGCACCCAGCTCGGCAGCGCGCACGGCAGCCATGACCGTGCGCGAATACGGCCGCGTCGTTCTCATGGGCGGCGTCGGCATGCTCGGCGGCGACGACCTCGCCCTCCCGTACCCATGGATCATGCGCAACTCGATCACCGTGCGCGGCCAGTGGATGTACCCGCGTACAGCGAACGTCGGCATCATCCGGCTCCTCGCCTCGGGCACCCTGGACCTCGCCACCGAACGGGTCCGGTCGTTCGGCCTCAACGCCGTCAACGAGGCCGTCACGTACGCCGCCTCACATGGTGGCCCGTTCGACCGCACCACCCTCACCCCACCGGCCCGCTGACAAGACCGACTGATCCCCACATGTCAGTGCCACGTCCCCGCCCTCACGAGCGCAGGCCGCCATGCTGCTGCTATTTCTCGCGAACGACCATGAGCTCAAGATCACCAACTGCTGCCCGAACGGACAGATTCGCTGCTATTTGAAATGAACGAAGCCACTTTGAGCCTGCTTCGTCCTCCGGACCTGCTCCCAGGACAGACACGCACAGGTCTGTTGGCCCTGATGCCGAATGTGGACCGAGTAGGGCGACATTCCCTGCATCCGTAGCCAGCTTCCGGACAAGATCCTTGCAGCTGGTCCTGGTCCGATGTGATCACTTCCGTCGGTGTCCATGCCCCTCGTGCTTTGCTTCTTCAACGGCGGAGGGGGGCATGCGCCGAGCGACGGTGTGCTTTCGCTGCGGGAGTCAGGGGGGTGTGCTGTGAGCGGCGCGTCTCTGCCGTCACGTTTCGGCCCGTTCCTCGTCGAGCGGCGGCTCGGCGCGGGCGGGATGGGGGAGGTGTACCTCGCCTACTCGGTCGCCGGGGAACCGGTCGCCGTGAAGGTGATCCGGCCCGACCGCACGGACCCGCACACCCGCGCCCGCTTCGAACGCGAGGCGACCATCGCGCGAACGGCGGCGGTGTTGGCACCGGCGTTGCCGGGCCCAACTGATCGTTTCAGAATGAGTTGAGTCGCTGGCCTTGCGCTCGGCGATCTTGGTCGGCAGGGTATCCGGGTGCGTGCTGATCTCGTTCCGGACGACCTGTGGGAGCGGGTGGCGCCGCTGCTGCCACCCGCTCCCGGACGACTGCGCGTTCCGGACAGAGCAGCCCTCGCCGGAATCATGTACGTGTTGAGGACCGGCGTTGCCTGGCGCGACGTGCCGGCCGAGACCGTAGGCTGCTCCGGAGTCACGGCCTGGCGTCGGCTGCGGGACTGGACCGAGGCCGGCGTCTGGCCACGCCTGCACTCCGCCCTGCTGACCGAACTGCGCCGCACGGACTCGCTGGACCTGGACGACTGCGCCGTCGACGGCTCGCAGGTCCGGGCTCTCAAAGGGGGGACCACGTCGGTCCCTCGCCCGTCGACCGCGCCCGCCCCGGCTCCAAGCACCACCTCATCGTCGACCGCCGCGGGACCCCGCTCGCCGTTACGCTCACCGGCGGCAACCGCCACGACGTCACCCAGTTGCTGCCGCTACTGGACGCCGTCCCGCCGATCCGGAGTTTGCATGGGCGCCCGCGCCGCAAGCCCCGGCGCCCGTACGCCGACCGCGGCTACGACTTCGACAAGTACCGTCGCCTGCTGTGGAAGCGTGGCATCAAACCGCTGATCGCCCGACGCGGCGTCGCCCACGGTTCCGGGCTGGGGAAGGTGCGTTGGGTGGTAGAGCGCGCCTTCGCCTGGCTGCATCAGTTCAAGCGACTCCGCATCCGTTACGAGCGACGCGCTGACCTCCATCAGGGCCTACTCGAACTCGCCTGCAGCATCATCTGCTTGCGACGAATCCGAACTTCATCCTGAAATGATCAGTAAGTGCCGAAACAGGATGTGTGTCAGGTGCCAGGGCGAGCACGCCACGCATCCTGGAGCGCCGGCTGCACGTCTTCCCCGAGAACGAGGTGTGTCGTCCTGCCCGGCAGGGTGGGCAGCTCAGCCCAGTGAGTCACCGTGTCATCGTCGGCAAGACCGTAGGGCAGACGGACATATCCGTCAGAGTCGACGAAGCAGTCCCTGTGTTCCGTTCCGTCCTCACTGAAGTGCCGAGTCGTGAAGTACATCGGCCTTACCAGCCAGAACGCCTCCTCCACCGCGTTCTCGGACTCAGCGCTGTCAGCTGGGTACCGGCCCGTGATCGCCGCTGCCACCGGTACACCGTCCCGCGGCAGTCTTTCACGTGCGTCAATCCAGGTCGTCTGCGTGTTCAGATTCGCCATCCCTCTCCTCAGTCAAGCGTTCGGACGCCTGTTTTCTGCCCATGCGCCCGCACATCGGCAAGACCGTTGTACCGATCTCGGCATCCGGTAGGACTGCCCAGCGCTTGCGCAGGTTGCGTGAGCCGGGACGAACGCGGACCGAACACTCCCGACTGTCTGCCCTCCCTCTCGGATCGCCGCAGATCACCAGCCGACACCGCGACCTCATTTTCCAACGATCAGTAAGAACTCCGGCCAGGGCTCCGCCGGTGTTGTCCAGGGAGCACAGCAGCGGGTGGTAGCCGAAGCCGCGCTTGTAGGCCGCCGCTGCCTGCTCCTTCTCGGAGTGGGAGGTGACCAGGGTGGCGTCGAGGTCCAGGACACGACGGGGCAGGTCGCGTCGACCCGCGCGGGCAGCGGGTATCCCTGCCGTGGTCTCGGCGGCTTGCAGCCAGGCGACATCCCGGGCGGTGGCTCTGGCCGAGCGCAGGCGCGCGAGTGCAGCCGAATCGATGCCGGCCAGGCGGTCGGAGTGGAGGCGACAGGGCCGAAAACCTCGGCCTGGTCGCGCAGCAGGGCCAGGTCCGCTATCACCTCGCCGCCGTCGGCGAGCATGATCGCGAGATCTACCGCGATCCGGCCGGGGTCGTGCCCGGTGCCACGCGGTCGCAGTGGACGCAGTGCGTCCGTGAAGGCGCTGGTCAGGCTGGTGACATTGGAAAGATCGGCCAGCAAGCGGGATCCGGCGTGGCTGACCACCCCGTGGCCATCGGCCGACACGACGAGCTTGGGACGCGACTGGGTAGGGTGCACGCAGAAAGTGCCTTCCTGCTGCGATGACAGAGACCTTCGACAAGCCTCATCTTCCCAGCTCAGAAGGCAACTTTCGCTTTTCCGCTCAAGACTTCGGACACCCCCATAAGCGAAACGCGCAGACTGGTGCGCACCGAGGGACAGAGCAATGCCCGTGCAACCACGGGGAGTTGAGGGACCGTACAACCGACCCCCGGAACGCAACCTGAACCCGCCCCGATGCCGGCCCGAACTCAGACAGTCCCAGGTATCACAAGCCCCGACTCGTACGCCACGATCACCAGCTGTGCCCGGTCCCGCGCCCCCAACTTGCCCATGATCCGGCTGACATGGGTCTTCGCGGTCAGCGGGCTGAGTCCCAACGCGTCGGCGATCTCGGAGTTGTTGAGACCGCGCGCGACCAGCGCGAGCACCTGCCGTTCCCGTTCGGACAGCCCGCTCGGCCCGCCCACCGCGGATGTCGTCCCGGTGTTCGGCGCGCGCAGAAAGCGGGCGATCAGCCGCGAGGTGGGACCGGGCGAGAGGAGGGACTCCCCCGCGGCCACCGTCCGGATGGCGTCGAGGAGTTCGGTCGGCCTGATGTCCTTCACGAGGAAGCCGGACGCCCCGGCCCGCAGTGCCTCGACGATGTTCTCGTCGGTCTCGTACGTCGTCAGGACGAGCACCTTCACCCCCGCGAGATCCTCGTCGGCGGCGATGAGCCGGGTCGCCTCGATCCCGTCGAGGTCGGGCATACGGATGTCCATCACGATGAGATCGGCCCGCGCCGACCGGGCCAGCGCCACGGCCTCCCGCCCGGTGCCCGCCTCGGCGACGACCTCCATGTCGCCTGCCGACGAGACGAGCATCGCGAAGGAGGCTCGTACGAGGTTCTGATCGTCGGCCAGCAGTACGCGGATGGTCATCGAACCTCGTCCTCCTGGGACAGCGGCAGTGTGGCGGTCACCTCGAAGCCCTCGGCGGGCCCCGGGCCGGCGTCCAGTGTGCCGCCCACGCTACGGGCCCGCTCCCGCATTCCGATGAGCCCGAACCCCGGCGTGCCGTCGGACGGGCCCGCTCCGCCGCCCGAGCCGTCGTCCCCGCCCGTCCCGTCGTCCCTGACACTCACCCGCAGTGCGCCGTCCGCGGTCCACAGACCCACTCTCACGGTGAGGTCCTCGCGGCCGCCGTGACGTACGGCGTTGGTGAGCGCCTCCTGCACGATCCGGTACGCGGCGGCGCCCACGGAGGGTGGGATGTCGTCCGCGCGGACGGACAGTTCGACCTTGGCCCCGGCCACCCGGCCGGTCTCCGCGAGATCGGCCAGTCCGTCGATCCCGGGCAGCGGCCCCCGCATGTCCTCGGCCCCGGAAACAGAACCGGACACGGAACCGGGCCCCGGATCCGCGCCCACTCCCACGACCGTGTCATCCGCCCGCAGCACCTCCAGCGTCGTACGCAGTTCCCCCCGGGCGATCCGGCAGGTCCCCGCGATGTCGTCCAGCGCCTGCGCGACGGCCTTGCGGTCGAGGCGCTCGGGGTCGGCGGTGAGGACGTGGGCCGCCACGGACGTCTGCACGCCGATGAGCGTGATGCTGTGGGCGAGCAGGTCGTGGAGGTCACGAGCCATCCGCAGCCGTTCCTCGGCGACGCGGCGCCTGGCCTCCTCCTCCCGGGTGCGCTCCGCCCGTTCGGCCCGCTCGACGATGGAGGCGACGTACAAGCGGTAGTAGCGGACGTCGATACCGACGAACAGGACCGCGATGATCCAGCCGGAGATCTCCAGGGACTCCAGCGCCCCCTCCGAGTTGCTGAGGCCGTTGCTGATCAGTGTCGGGCCGAGGACGGCGACACCGGTGAGCAGCGTGCGGCGTACGGTGCCGGTCGCCGCCACGGTGTAGAGCGCCAGGACGATCGCGGGGGCGGGCAAGGCAGGGTTGTAGTCGAAGGCGTAGTACGGAGCCATGCAGGCCACCACCCCGAGCAGGGCCACCAACGGACTGCGCCGCCGCCATACGAGGGGCACGTGCCCGGCGAGCAGCAGCATCCAGCTGAGATGGTCGGGCCGGGTCCCTTCGCCGCCCGTCAGGGTGATGGCTACGGCGAGCACGGCGACGCACAGGGCGAGGACCGCGTCGTTGCGGGTGCGGTGCGGTGCGGTCAGCGGTTCGCGGTTGATGGCGGACATGATGCGCTCGACGCGACGGGACCGCCCGCCGCCACCGTCCGCCGTCTCCGCCGCCGACCGGTCGCGTACCCCTGTGGTCGTTCCCCGTTCTTCCACGGCTCCATCTTCCGGTAGTCGTGCGGGGGCCTGGGCGCCCCTCTTCAAGGAGAGGCGCCCAGGCGGGCCCGCCGGATCAAGGCGCACGGTCAGCGTGCTCGGTCAGAGCGTTCGATCGAGGCCTTCGGTCTGCGTGCTCAGGGTGCACTGACGGTTTCCGGCTGCCGGGGCGGCTCGGTCGGTCCGCCCCTTCCGCTCGACCCGGCTGGTTCGGCCGACCCGGGCTGCCGTGAGAGCCCGCCCGGCCACCACACCTTCCGGCCCAGGGCGACGCTGGCACTGGTCACCAGATACGTCCGCACGAGGAAGGTGTCGAGCAGGACGCCGACGGCGATCACGAAGCCGAGCTGGACCAGCTGCACCAGGCCCATGTTCGTCAGCACGGCGAAGGTCGCGGCGAGGACGAGTCCGGCGGAGGCGATGACGCCGCCGGTGGTGCGCAGCGCGGTCAGTGCCGCCGTGGCCGGTTCCGCTCCCGCCAGGGACTCCTCCCTCATCCGGTGCATGAGGAAGATGCCGTAGTCGACGCCGAGGGCGACCAGGAACACGAAGGACAGCAGTCCTAGCCCCGGATCGGTGCCCTTGAGGCCGAGGAGCGGTTCGAAGACCAGTCCGCCGATCCCGAGGGAGGCGCCCCACACCGCGACGACCGCGACCACCAGGAGCAGCGGGGCGACCAGGCTCCGCAGCAGCCCGATCAGGATGAGCATCACGAAGACGAGGACGAGTGGTACGACGATCTTCGTGTCCCGGGCGTTGGTGTCCTCCAGGTCGATCTGCTGGGCGCTGTCCCCGCCGACGTAAGAGCCCTTCAGTTCGTTCCGCAGGGACTTGATGGTGGTGGTCTCCCCCGCCGACTGGGGTGCGCTCTTGGCGAAGACGGAGATCTCGGTCCAGCCGTCTCCCGTACGCCCCTTCTCCGCGCTGCCGACGCCCGGTGTGCCGCGGACTGTCGCGAGGGTCTCGTCGGCGCGCCCCTGCGGGGTGATCACGTCGATGGGCTGGCTGCCGCTGTCGGGAAAGGACTTGGCGAGGGTCTCCATCGCGACGACGGACTCCGGCTTCTTGACGAAGGAGTCCTCCTGCTTGAGCGCTCCCGGCAGGTTGAACGAGCCGAGGGCGAGGGCGCCGAGCAGTACGGCACCGCTCGCGAGTACGGTCAGCGGCCTGCGTCCGGCGGAGCTGCCCATCGCCGAGAACAGGCTGCGCCGCTGCTTGGGCGTGCTCCCGAAGGCGGGCACGAGCGGCCAGAACACCCGCCGTCCGACTAGTACGAGGACGGCGGGGAGCAGGGTCATCATCGCGATCAGCGCGCACAGCACTCCGACGGCGCCGAGCGGGCCCATGCCCCGGCTGCTGTTGAGGTCGGCGGCGAGCAGGCACAGCAGTCCGGCGGCGACGGTGCCGGAGGAGGCGAGCACGGCGGGCCCGCAGCCGCGCAGGGCGGCGACCATGGCCTCGTACGGTCGCTCGATGCGCCGCAGCTCCTCCCGGTAGCGCGAGATGAGCAGCAGCGCGTAGTCCGTGCCCGCCCCGAACACAAGGATTGTCATCACACCCGAACTCTGCCCCGAGACGGTCGTCCCGAAGGCCTGGTTGAGGCCGTAGGCGACGCCCATCGACATGTAGTCGGCGATCCCGGCGACGACGAGGGGCACGAGCCACAGCACGGGGCTGCGGTAGATCAGGATCAGCAGTATGGCGACGACGGCGACGGTGGTGTAGAGCAGCGGTCCGCCGAGCGAGTCGTAGACCGCGCCGGAGTCGGTGCCCAGCGCGCCGGTGCCGCCCACATCGACGCTCAACCCGCCTTCGCCCTGGGCGACTTCGCGGACGTCGGTGACGAGCTTGTCCTGCTTCTCCTCGTCCGCCCCGGGATCGTTGCTGGCGACCGGGTACATCAGGGTCGTGCCGTCCTTGGACGGAATCCCCTTGGGAGTACCGCCGATCAGCTTGTGCTGCCGGGCGATCTCCGCGACCTGCCCGGCCGCGGTCTTCCGGTCGGCGGCGCTGAGCCCGCCGTCCCGGTGGTAGACGAGTACCATCTCGGTGGTCTCGCCACCGGGCAACTTCTCCTCGATCTTCGCCGCTTGCGTCGAGTCGGCGCTCGCCGGCAGGTAGTCGGTGACCTTGTCGTGCTGCACGTCGGCGAGCTTCGCCGCGAACGGCCCGACGAGCGCGAGCACGGCAATCCACAGCCCGAGCACCGCCCATGGAACGGCTCGCCCGCGCCCCGTCCTCGTCGTGGTTGTCTCTCCGGCCCTCATCGACCGATCTCCCTCCGGGTGACGTCTGCTTCGGTCCCCAGACTTCCGGTCAGAACCACGGCTTTCGTCGGGCGGGAGGGCGAGGTGACGCGTACTGCCGGGGGTGACGGCGGGTGCGGATTACTCCCTGAGGAGTAGTCGGCGGACGGCGCGCCGCCCCGGAAGGGGCGCGGGGCTGTTTCGATCTGCGGCTACCGCCGCGTGTGCGCGACCAGCCCTCACCGACCCGCAGCAGAAATGAATCCCCCGCCGGGAGGGCGCGAGGGGCCCGGGCCCACCCGGGGCTCACGACGGCGTCCGCGCCGCCGTGAGCAATCGCGTCACATCATCCGCACAGATCGTCAGCGCAGCGCCCACTGCAGCGAGGGTCTCCCGTTCGGCAGGCGTGTACGGCCCGTCGGCGAGAGCGATACGGGCGCCCCGGAGGAGGATGGCCTCCCGGCCGGCGGAGGGCCAGGTGGGGCGCCAGCGGGTCCAGGGCCTCGTGGAGCTCCATGGCCAGCCCGGGCCCGCAGGGTTCGCCGAAGATCCGGCGCCATGCGGTGGGGGTGGAGGCGACCGGACCGTATACCTCGCGCTGGTCGCTCAGGAGGGCCAGGTCGGCTATTGCCTCGCCGCCGTCGGCGAGCAGGTGCCGCACGGCCGCAACCGGTGCAGCGCATTGGCGAAGGAGCTGGTCAGACCGGTGGCATCGGCGAGATCGGCCAGCAGGCGTGATCCCGCGTGGCTGACCACTCCGTGACCGTCGGCCGAGACGACGAGCTTGGGACGCGGGTAATGTGCACGCAGAAAGTGCCTTCCTACTGTGGTGACAGAAGCCCTAGGCAAGCCTCATCGTCCCAGCTCACAAGGCACTTTCGTGTTTCCGATCAAGTTCCGGACACGGCAGCAAGTGAAACGCGCAGACTAGGCAAGTGAGCCGTGGAGCCAATCCGGGAGGTTGCGCGTCTTTGGCATGAGTGAGCCGGGGAGGAGACATGCGCCGCGTGGGTGGGGAGCAGCGGGTGAGGCTGCGGTTGGGCCGCCAGAGGCCAGCCAGGGTGAGCAGCGGTAAAGGACGGATGCAGCAGCCGGAAAGGCAGCTTCGCCAGTGGCGCGACCTCACCGTACTCGCGAGCCTCTTGGCCGTCCTGCTCACCGTTCTGGGGAGTACCAGGCGTGGACCCTCAAGGAGTCGCTGTCATTTCTTCACGTAGGCGACGGACGGGATGACCACCTTTTCGCGGACGTATTCCGGTTCCTGGACGCCCCTCACAGAGTCGTCCGCCATAGCACCCTTGCCATACGCGTCCCGGAGGATCGCCTTGAGGACGCGGAAAATGTTCACCTGGTTTCCGCGCCCCACCCCGTCCGTCTCCAACTCGTCCAGGAAGCGCTCGACCACGATGGGCGTAACCGAGTTCAGTTTCCGCTACCCGAGACGAGGGATGATGTGCACGTTGATGGAGCTGTCCACGTGCCATCCCGTCGAGTACTCCGTCATCTTGCGCTGACGAGGACGCCACTGCTTCGCGTATTCCACGATCGTCTGCTGACCGAGTTCGCGGCGAACCTCGGCGACGGATGGTGCCGTTGTCTTCTTCTCCGCGTAGATCTGCGTGAGACGCTCGATCGCATCGTCCTGCGTGTCGTAGCCGGCTTCTTCACGCTGCTTGCCGAGAGCGTCCCGGAACCGAATCGTGTACGGGTGCGGGCAACGGGTCGGCCTGGAACAACCGCACTCCTTGAAGAACGACCCCATCCCACGAGCAAGGTTGGACTCCTGGAGGACGGCTCCCTGCCTGCTTTGTGCAGGTCAAGGGCGGTCTTCACCGTACACAGGCACGCGTCGAACTCGAAGATGTCAAGGAACATCGGTTCACTCGCGCGACAAGGCTCTCTGCCTGCACTTTCACAAGAGCCTGGCTGCCGTGCCAGCGTTGACCTGGCATCTGCCCGGACAGCAGTTTCGTGATGTTTCGGGACCGATTCTGATCAGTTGCCGACTTACTTGATGATGCGTCAGGCAGATGAGCGGCCTCTCAACGCGCAAGCGCGAGGTATCGGCCGCAGCGGGTTCCTCAGCCGCCGCCCTCATGTGCCTGGCACCCGGTCACGGTCGGCGTCGTCTCCGGTCGCCCAGTCCGGCTCTGCCGCGGGGAGGCTGACTCCTTGCGGCTACAACGAACGGACAGCCCATCGGCGAAGCCCCCGATGAGGCGCGGCCGACATCCGCCTCACCTCTGGACGCCTGACGCCGCGTGGATTGGGCGCCTCGGTGGCGTAGGCGGAGCCTTGAGGGGTTACCCGACGCGTATGGCGAAGCTGCATCTTTCAGGGCGGAACGCACACCACGGCAGCCACGAGGCGCCGGCACCCGAGGAGGCCGGGCCCGGGGCCGAGGTCGAGCACCGGGCACCGGACACACCGACGAAACTGCCCAAGCGGGCCTGGGGCGGTGTGTTCAAGGGCGCCCTGCACGAGTTCAAGGACGACGAGCTCGCCGACCGCGCGGCAGCCCTGACGTACTACGGGGTGCTGTCGCTCTTCCCGGCGCTGCTGGTGCTCGTGTCGCTGCTGGGCATCACCGGCAAGTCGGCGACCGACGCGGTGCTGGCCAACATCAAGAAACTGGCCCCCGGTTCGGCCCGGGACATCATCACCCGGGCCGTGGAGCAGCTGCAGAGCAACGCCGGCGTCGGCTCCCTCATGGCTGTTGTCGGCATCGTGCTAGCGGTGTGGTCGGCCTCAGGCTACGTGGCCGCCTTCATCCGCGCGGCGAACGCCGTCTACGACATGCCCGAGGGCCGCCCGGCCTGGAAGATCCTTCCCGTACGCCTGGGCGTGACCGTCGTACTGATGGTGCTAGCTGTGGCCAGTGCCCTGATCGTGGTGTTCACCGGCGGCCTGGCCCGCCGGGCCGGTACCGCGCTGGGCGTCGGCGACACCGCGATGACGGTGTGGTCGATCGCCAAATGGCCCGTCCTCGTCGTCCTGATCACCGTCATGATCGCCATCCTGTACTGGGCGAGCCCGAACGCGAAGGTGAAGGGGTTCCGGTGGGTCACCCCGGGCAGTCTCCTTGCCCTGGTGATCTGGGTGATCGCCTCGGCCGGGTTCGCGTTCTACGTGGCGAACTTCGCCTCCTACAACAAGACCTACGGCACCATGGCCGGCGTCATCGTCTTCCTCGTCTGGCTGTGGATCACCAACCTGGCCATCCTGCTGGGCCTGGAGTTCGACGCCGAGACCGTACGTCAGCGGTCCATCGCGGGCGGCCTGCCACCGGACACCGAGCCCTACACCCAGCCCCGCGACACCCGGAAGTGGGACGAGGACGACCGACGCCGCCTGGGCGAGGGCTGAACCGCCACCCGATGATCTTGGGCATAGGTTCATGACCTGCGGGATACCTGCACTGCATGAGACTTCTGGCAGGGTTGCACGACGCGGATCGGTCGCTGACCAAAAAGGCGGCCTCCCGCATCCCGCCCCGCGTCGGCAAAGTGCTCTCGGCAGTGGAGGAGACCGCCGAGAGCACGAAGCTCTGGTGCGGCACCGCCGCCGCGATGGCGTGGCTGGGCGGGTGGCGCGGCCGCAAGGCGGCGGTCATCGGCCTGGGCTCCCTGGTCCTCGCGCAGCTGATTTCGAACGGCCTGTGCAAGCAACTGGCCGACCGGCCCCGGCCACCGAAGGACTGGTTCCCCCACGACGAGGTCGATGACCGTCCCAACTCCTCCTCCTTCCCTTCCGGACACACCGCCGCCGCGGTCGCCTTCACCGCGGCCGTCGCACCCGCGTGGCCGGCCGTCGGCGCAGTATGTGCCCTGCCGTCCGCCATGGTGGCGCTCGAGCGGGTGCAGAGTGGCGCCCACTATCCCAGCGACGTAGCCACCGGCGCCGTCATCGGCCTGGCCAGCGCCTGGCTCACCCGCCGCGCCCCTGGACTGATCCTGCGCCACCGGCTCTCCCTGTGACTTCAGGCGGATGCCCTGGCGGTGCAGCACGCGCCGCTCCGTGAGACAGCCGACAAACCACACCTGCAGGTGATCTGCTTGACCACTCAGCCGGTGCTCGCCCCGGCGAACTCGGCGTCAACCCGCCCGCCCGCGTACACATCGAGTCGAAACGCAGTCAGACCTGCTGCACCTACCGCGTCATTGGGCTCCAAGCGGGCCACACCGTGGGCCCTGAACTCGTCTGTTCGGGGTACCCGCGCGGTCATCGGAACTGACCGGGCGCATGACTGGGCCCGGCCTGCAAGAACGCAAAGGGACAGGAGGTGACCGCCGTGTCGAGCACGCAGCCGCACCATGCCGGATCCGGCCTGACCACGGACCGCTCCAATCAAGAGCCGGTGGGCGAGCTGGTGCAGCGGGCCTCGCAGCAGCTGACGGAACTGGTGCGCGGCGAACTGCGCCTGGCGCAGGCGGAAATGAAGGAGAAGGGCAAGCGCTACGGCAAGGGCGGTGGCCTGTTCGGCGGCGCCGGAGTCGTCGGCTTCCTGACGGCACAGGCACTGGTCGCCACCGTGATCGCCGCGCTGGCGGTGACGCTGCCGGTGTGGGCAGCTGGGCTGATCGTCACAACGGTACTGGGTGTGATCGCCGCGGTGATGGCCATGAGTGGAAAGAAGCAGGTGGACCAGGCCGCGCCGCCCTCACCCGAGCAGACGGTCGAGAACGTGAAGGCCGACGTGACCGAGATCAAGGAGAGTGCGCACCGATGACCCAGCCGCCTCACGACGAGCCCACCGCCTCCAGCCCCGAGGAACTGCGCGAGCAGGTCGAGCAGACCCGGACCGAGCTCGGGGAGACGGTCGAGGCACTCGCGGCGAAGACCGACGTCAAGGCGCACGCCCAGGAGAAGGCCGCCGAGGGCAAGGAACAGGCCGCCGCGAAGGCCGGAGAGCTGAAGGAACAAGCCGTGGTGAAGACCGCGGAACTGAAGGAACAAGCCGTGGTGAAGACCGCGGAACTGAAGGAACAAGCCGTGGTGAAGACCGTGGAACTGAAGGAACAAGCCGTGGTGAAGGCCGGGGAACTGAAGGCTAAGGCCGCCGACCTGGCCCACCAGGCGCAAAACCGCCTGCCCGACCCCGTCAAGGACAAGGCCACCCAAGCCACCGAGCAGGCCCGGGCCAAGGCCGCCCAGGCCGGTCAGCTGTGGCAGGACGAGGCGCCCGAGCCGGTTCGGCAGAAGACCGCCCAAGGGGCGCAGCTGGCGTGTGACAACCGCAAGGTGCTGCTGGCCGCGGCGGGCGTGGCCGTCCTGGTGTGGCTGACCTGCCGCCGCAAGGGGTGAGCGGGTGAAGGCATCCGAGAACGCCTACAAGCCGGTCGGTCTCGCGCTCGGCGCCGTCAGCGGCACGCTGCCAGCCTGACAGCGGAGGGCTCGACGGCGTGCAGCATGGCCGGCACGTCCATCAGGCCGTGGGCGCAATCTGCGACCGCCTGGTCGGGCCAGGCGACCGGTGCGACTTCCGACGCCGTCGGTTCCGACAACCGACCTGCCTGGTGAAAGCCCGCAAGCACCCGGTCATTGGGCCTCGGCTCGACGACCTCGCCCAGGCGGGCGCTCTCGGCCTCTTCCCCAGCCTGGGCACACGCGCCTGCCCACGGTCCCCGGTTCGAGACGGTGTGGAGCTCGACGGCGGACACGCTGCCGGTGCAGACGTACTCGAGGACCTTCTCGACACCCGGGTCATTCCGACGGACGCGCCTCCCTCCCGCGTAAAGCAGACGACAGCAGCCCACAGGGAGGGATCGCGACGTGGCAGGGCACATGGTCAGGGGCGTCAAAGGTGCGGTGATCGCGGCGGCGGCGATGGCGGCGCTGACCGCTTCACAGGCACCGGGTGCGGCCTCAGTGCGGGCCGCCGTACCAGCGGAGTGGCCCGCCGGACACGGGCCGAGCGTGTCCGGCGACACCCCGTACCGCACGGAGCTTCCTCCGCTGGCGCGGGCCCGGACGGGGAAGAAGGCTTTGGTGGGCGGCGCCGCGCTGCCCGCGAGCGTCTTCGCCGCGTACCGGCACGCCGAGGCGGAGCTCGCGCGCACCGCGCCCGGCTGCCGCCTCAGGTGGCAGCTGCTGGCCGCGATCGGCCAGGTGGAGTCGGGGCAGGCCCAGGGCGGCCGGGTGACCGCGGCCGGCACGACCGTGACGCCGATTCTGGGTCCGCGCCTGGACGGCGGCGCCTTCGCCGTCGTACGGGACTCGGACGGTGGCGCGTACGACGAAGACGTGGTGTACGACCGGGCGGTCGGGCCGATGCAGTTCATTCCGTCGACCTGGGTCAGCTGGGGCGCGGACGGGAACGGCGACGGGCGGGCCGACCCGGACAACATGTTCGACGCGGCGCTCGCCGCCGGGCGCTATCTGTGCGCGGCCGGAAGGGACCTGTCCGAGCCCGCCGGCCTGGACGGGGCGATCCTCGGCTACAACCACTCGGCGACGTATCTGCGCACGGTCAGGGCCTGGTACGCATACTTCCTCGAAGGTCACCGGGTGGTTCCTGACGACTCCGCCATGACGTCGATACAGCCCTCGCGTCAGCCCGGGCCTTCGGGGGCCAAGACCACACCGAAGCCGAAACCGTCACCTCGCCCGAGGGCCACACCGTCGTTGAAACCGTCCGCCCCCGCTTCGCCGTCGCCCTCCAACTCCCGTCCGGCGGACGGGAAAACGACGGAACTCGTGGTTCCCGTGCCCGACCCGTCCGTCAGCCTGCCCACCGACGACCCGCTCCCGAGCAGCGCTCCGCTGACCAGTAACAACGGGAACTCGATGGCCTTCGCCCCCTCCACAACGGCGGCTACCGGGCGGTAATGTCGCCGCACGCCGGACGGGACGAGACCGGCGGGTGAGCGCGAAGGGGCCCTCATGGCGACGGACATGCCTGCGGAGATACGAGCCGCCGACGACCGTTGGCAGCTCATGTGGAGCCACCGCGAGCAGTTGCTCAAGGTGGCCCGGCGCAGGTCGATGAGCCGAGAGGACGCCGAGGACGCGGTGCACGAGGCGATGCTGCGCGCGGCGGAGCGGCCCGACCTGGACGACGAGCGGCTCGCTGCCTGGCTGACGACGGTGACCATGCGGCTGTGTGTGGACCGCTATCGGCAGGTCAACCGCGAGGCCGAGGTCCGCACCAGCCCGACACTGGTCGCTCCCGGACCGGTGCCGATCGAGGAGGCGGTGTGCGACCGGGCCGAGGCCAGGTGGCTGGCCAGGCGCAGCGGAGAGCTGCCCACCCGCCAGGCGGAGGCACTGCGGCTGAAGTCCGAGGACCTTGATGTGAGCCAGGTCGCCGTCCGGATGGGGCTGAGCTACCGGACCGTCGAATCCCTCCTTGCCCGTGCCCGGCGCACGCTGCGCGCCTCGCTCGCCGGGACGCTCGGGTTCGCGCTGTTCATGATCGGGCGGGGGCGGCTGCGGGCGGGCGGCAAGGCGCAGGCCGTGGCGGCCACGTCGGCGGCGGCGACCCTTGCGGTGGCGGGGTTCGTGCTGCCGTACACCCTCCACGGGGGCCGACCGGACACGCCGCCCCGGTCCGCCGCGTCCCCCGTGTCGGACGCCGCCACCGCGACCGCGGGGCCCGACGGCGCCGACCGGACGCCCGCCCCGAGCACCCGCCAGTTGTCGGCCGCCTCGCCGACTCCCAGAGGGACGCCGTCGACCGGCACCCACGGCCGGTCGCTGCTGCCGCTGTCGGTGCCGTCCCTGCCGACGGCCTCACTGTCACCTGTGCCGGGCGTTCCCGAGGTCCCGAGCGTGCCGAAGTTGCCGAGCGTGCCCGGCCTCCCCGGCCTGCGGGACGCGTCCACGGCCCTGACGACGCTGCCGGCCGTCCCGGAGGCCTCCGCCACGCCGTCCGTCCCGGTCGCCGTACCGACGCCGACCGCCCTGCCGTAGGCCGTCGAAAAAATCTCCCTCTCCCGCGACGGACCCCCCGCCTCTCCCCGTAGAGCAGATGTCGGAGCTGCTCCACGGGCCGAAAGGTGAAACGGATGGGTGTCGAGATCTGTGTGGAAGGGCTGACCAAGTCCTTCGGTCACCAGGTCATCTGGCAGGACGTCTCGCTGACGCTGCCCGCCGGGGAGGTCTCGGTCATGCTCGGCCCCTCGGGCACGGGCAAGTCCGTCTTCCTCAAGACGCTCGTGGGACTCCTGAAGCCGGACTGCGGCTCGGTGAAGATCGCGGGGCGTGACATCACCAGGCTCCGTGAGCACGAGCTGTACGAGGTGCGGAAGCTCTTCGGCGTGCTGTTCCAGGACGGCGCCCTGTTCGGCTCGATGAACCTGTACGACAACATCGCCTTCCCGCTGCGCGAGCACACCCGCAAGTCCGAGAGCGAGATCCGGCGCATCGTGCTGGAGAAGATGGACATGGTCGGGCTGATCGGCTCGGAGGGGAAGCTGCCCGGCGAGATCTCCGGCGGGATGCGGAAGCGGGCCGGTCTCGCCCGCGCCCTCGTACTCGACCCCGAGATCATCCTCTTCGACGAACCCGACTCGGGCCTCGACCCGGTACGCGTCGCCTATCTCAACCAGCTCATCGTCGACCTCAACGCCCAGATCGACGCGACCTTCTTGATCGTCACGCACGACATCGCCTCGGCCCGCCAGGTCCCGGACAACATCGGGCTGCTGTTCCGGCGCGAGCTGGTCATGTTCGGGCCGCGTGAGGAGTTGCTGACCAGCGACGAGCCGGTCGTCCGGCAGTTCCTGAACGGCCGGATGCAGGGCCCGATCGGCATGGCGGAGGAGAAGGACGCCGCGCAGGTCGAGCAGGAGCTGGCCGCGCTGGGCGACGGCAGCAAGACCCCTGGCAGCCAGGCGCTGACTCCCCGCCTGCTGCCGGGACCGGGCATCACCCGACCGCCCCGGTGGGAGGCGATCGCCCGGCACGAGGCCGAGCTGCGGCGCCGGAAGGCGGTGGCGGACGCATGAGACTGTCACCGAGCGGAGCGCTGCGGCACTCGGGAAACCTGTTCGCGATGGCACTGGACGTCGTCCGGACCATGCCCCGAAGGCCGTTCCAGGCGAGGGAGTTCATTCAGCAGGCCTGGTTCGTCGCGAGCGTCACCATCCTCCCCACGGCCCTCGTGTCCATCCCGTTCGGCGCGGTGATCGCGCTGCAGATCGGCAGCCTGACCCGGCAGCTCGGTGCCCAGTCCTTCTCCGGGGCCGCCTCCGTCCTGGCGGTGCTGCGGGAGGCGTCGCCGATCGTCACCGCGCTGCTGATCGCGGGCGCGGGCGGCACGGCGATCTGCGCGGATCTCGGGGCGCGGAAGATCCGCGAGGAGATCGACGCGATGCAGGTGCTCGGCATCGACCCGATCCACCGGCTGGTCGTACCGCGCGTGCTGGCGTCGATGGTGGTGGCGGTGCTGCTCAACGGCTTGGTGTCGGTGGTCGGCGTGGCCGGCGGCTACTTCTTCAACGTCGTCCTGCAGCACGGCACGCCCGGCGCCTACCTGGCGTCCTTCACCACCCTGGCCCAGCTCTCCGACCTGTGGGCGGCGGAGATCAAGGCGCTGGTGTTCGGGGCGATCGCGGCCATCGTCGCCTCGTACAAGGGGCTCACGGCGAAGGGCGGGCCGAAGGGCGTGGGCGACGCCGTGAACCAGTCGGTGGTGATCACCTTCATGTTGCTGTTCGTGACGAACTTCGTGATGACCGCGGTGTACTTCCAGGTCGTCCCGCAGAGAGGCTGAGCATGGCGCTGTTGAGAAGTCTCGAGGAGCTGGGCAGCCAGCTCTCCTTCTACGGCCGCTCGCTGGCGTGGACGGGCCGCACCGTACGCCGCTACAAGAAGGAGATCCTGCGGCTGCTCGCCGAGGTGAGTTTCGGGCGCGGTGCCCTCGCGGTCGTGGGCGGCACGGTCGGCGTGATCGCCTTCCTGTCGTTCTTCACCGGCACGGAGGTGGGTCTGCAGGGGTACGCCGCACTGAACCAGCTCGGCACGTCCAACTTCGTGGCGTTCCTGTCGGCGTACTTCAACACCCGGGAGATCGCCCCGCTGGTGGCCGGGCTGGCGCTGTCCGCGACGGTCGGCGCGGGGTTCACCGCCCAGCTCGGCGCGATGCGGATCAGCGAGGAGACCGACGCCCTCGAGGTCATGGGCGTGCCCTCGCTGCCGTTCCTGGTGACCACCCGGATGATCGCCGGTTTCGTCGCCGTCGTCCCGCTCTACGTGATCGGGCTGCTGTCCTCGTACTTCGCCGCCCGCACCATCACCACCGGCTACTACGGGCAGTCGGCGGGCACCTACGACCACTACTTCCAGCAGTACCTGCCACCGGCCGACGTGCTGTGGTCCTTCGGAAAAGTGCTGGTCTTCGCCGTCCTGATCATCCTGGTGCACTGCTTCTACGGCTACTACGCGAGCGGCGGCCCGGCGGGCGTCGGCGTCGCGGTGGGCCGCGCCGTGCGGACCTCGATCGTGGCGATCAACGTCCTTGATTTCTTCCTGTCGCTCGCGATCTGGGGCGCCAACACGACCGTTCGGATTGCGGGGTGAACCGTATGAGGGTGCTGAGACTGCGGTTGTACGGCGTGGTGTTCATCGCCGTACTCGCACTGCTGTTGTCGCTGTCCGTCGCCGTGTACCAGCAGGTGTTCACCCCGGCCGTACGGATCGAGCTGGAGGCCGACAGCCTCGGCAACCAGCTCGACCCGCGGGCCGACGTCAAGCTGCGCGGGCTGCTGGTCGGCGAGGTGCGCGAGGTGCACGCCGACGGGGCAAAGGCGACGCTCGACATCGCGCTCAAGCCGGAGTACGTCCCCGACATCCCCTCCGACGTACGGGCGCGCCTGCTTCCCAAGACGCTGTTCGGTGAGAAGTACGTCGACCTGGTCGCGCCCGCACACTCAGCGGCCCGCCCGGTCCGGGCCGGTGATGTCATCACCCAGGACCGCACCCGCGTCGGCATCGAGGTCCAGCAGCTGATGAACGACCTGCTGCCGCTGCTGCGGACCGTGCAGCCCGCCAAGCTCAACGCCACACTCTCCGCCTTCGCCACCGCCCTCGAAGGGCGCGGCGACCGGATCGGCGACAACCTCACGCGCGTGGAGTCCTATCTGCACCGCCTCAATCCTCATCTGCCGTCCATGACCGAGGACTTCGCCCGCCTGGCCGATGTGGCCGAGGTGTACGGTGACGCGGCGCCGGACCTGATGGACATCCTGCGCAACACGGTCACCACCAGCCGCACCGTGGTCGAGCAGCGGGACCGCATCGCGTCCGCGCTCACCACCACGGCCGGAGTGGCGGCCACCGCTGACGACTTCCTCCAGGCGAACGGCGACCGGCTGATCACCCTCGGCCGGGTCTCCCGCCCGACGCTGGAGCTCTTCGCCCGCTACTCGCCCGAGTACCCCTGCCTGCTTGCCGGCCTGGTCCACGAGGAGCAGGCCTCCGAGCAGGCGTTCCGGGGCGGCACCATGCACATCACCCTCGAGGTGGTGCGCCAGCAGGGGGCGTACCAGCCCGGTGAGGAGCCCCGGTACGCCGACCGGTCGGGGCCCAACTGCCGCGACCTGCCGCATCCTTCCGTGCCCGCGCCGGAAGTCCACCTCAACGACGGTTCCCAGCCGGGAAGTTCGGCTGGTCCGTCCGGTGTCTCCGCCACCCGGGCCGAGCAGCACGCCGTCGGCTCGCTCGTGTCGCCCGTGCTGGGCGTGCCCGCCGACGAGGTGCCGCCGGTCATGACGCTGCTGTTCGGGCCGATGGCGCGCGGGACGGCGGTGAGCGTCGCATGAGAAGCACAGGCGCCCGGCAGACCACCGCCCCGCTGATCAAGTTCAGCCTCTTCGCGCTGGTGACGATCCTGGCGACGGCGCTGCTCGCCGCCACCATCGTCAACCTCTCCCTCACCCCCGGGCGCACCTACCGTGCCGTCTTCAGCGACGTCACCGGCCTGGAGAAGGGCGACGACATCCGGGTCGCCGGGGTACGGGTCGGTGAGGTCGAGGACATCCGGATCAAGGACCGCACACTGGCGGAGGTCACCTTCACCGCCGGCGCGGACCGGCCGCTGCTCACCAGCACCCACGCGGTCATCCGCTACCGGAACCTGGTCGGGCAGCGGTACGTCGCCCTGACCGAGGGCGCGGGCGACGGCACCCGGTTGAAGCCCGGCGCCACCATCCCGCTGTCGCGCACGCAGCCCGCGCTGGATCTCAACGCGCTGCTGAACGGCTTCAAACCGCTGTTCGCCGCGCTCAGCCCGCAGGACGTCAACCAGCTCGCCACCGAGATCGTCAAGACGCTGCAGGGCGAGGGCGGCACGGTCAACAGCCTTCTGGTGCACACGGCCTCGCTCACCACGACGCTGGCCAATCGCGACAAGCTGATCGGTTCGGTGATCGACAACCTGAACACCGTGCTGGCGACGCTGGACAAGCGCGGCACCCGCTTCTCCGCGCTGCTCAAGCAGCTTCGGCGGGTGATCTCGGGTCTGTCCGCCGACCGCAAGCCCATCGGGGAGTCACTGGTGGGCCTCGGCGACCTGACGGAGGCCACCTCGGGGCTGCTGAAGGACGCGCGGCCGCCGCTGAAGGACGACATCGCCGGGCTGGCTGGTCTCACCGGAACGCTGAACGACAACGACAAGACGGTGGAGGGCGTGCTGAAGCGGCTGCCGAACAAGCTGAACGCACTGACGGGGGCCGCGTCCTACGGCTCATGGTTCAACTTCTACCTCTGCGACTTCGACGGCCGGATCGTGCTCCCGAAGACGAAGCAGGTACTCGCTCCCGACCTGCACGTGGCGAGGGCGAGGTGCGGATCGTGAGCCGCATGACCCGCAAGAACCGCCCGGAGCCGCTGTTCAAGGTCCGCGTCGATCCGCCGAAGCTGCCGAAGCTGCGGCTTCCGAAGGTACGGCTTCCGAAGATATGGCTGCTTCCGCGCCGGGCGCCGCGCCCGCAACCCTTGTTCAAGGTGCGCGTCGAGCCACCCAGGCTGCCGCGCATACGGATCCGGCGCCCCCGCCTGACGCCGTTCCGCGAGCACAATCCCGTGGTGATCGGAGCGGTCGGCCTCACCGTCCTCGCGCTGCTGACCGTGGCCGCTTTCAACGCCGACAGCCTGCCGTTCATCGGCGGTGGCAGGACGTACAGCGCGGCCTTCTCGGAAGCGGGCGGCCTCAAGCCCGGCGACGAGGTCCGGATCGCCGGGGTGAAGGTCGGCAAGGTCGACGACGTCGACCTCGACGGTGATCACGTCAAGGTCACCTTCAAGGTCAAGGGCGATCCGAAGTTCGGCACCGAGACCGGCGCGTCGATCCGGGTCAAGACGATCCTCGGCGCGAAGTACCTCGCGCTGAACCCCAAGGGGCCGGGGCAGTTGAAGCCCGGCAGCGAGATCCCGCTGCGGCGGACGGTCTCGGCGTACGACGTCGTGCAGGCGTTCAGCGACCTGACGACCACGTCGGAGAAGGTCGACAGCGACCGGCTGGCCAAGGCGCTGGACACGATCTCCACCACCTTCCAGGACTCGCCCTCCGAAGTCCGGGCGTCCATCAGGGGCCTGTCGAGGATCTCCCGGACGGTGGCCTCGCGTGACAAGGCCCTGAGCGAACTCCTGCGCCACGCCAACGGCACCACGGGCGTGCTGGCCGACCGCTCCAAGGACTTCACCGCCCTGCTCAAGGACGGCGACAAGCTGTTCACGGAGATCAGCAAGCGGCGCAAGGCGATCCACAAGCTGCTGAAGACCTCCGCCTCGCTCGGCATCGAGCTCTCCGGCCTGGTCGACGACAACAACAAGGAGATCGGGCCCGCGCTCACAGGGCTGAAAGGTGTGGTGCAGATGCTCGAACGCAACCAGTCGAGCCTCGACCGGAGCGTGAAGCTGCTCGCGCCGTACGTACGGGTCTTCACCAACACCCTCGGCAACGGCCGCTGGTTCGACTCCTACGTCCAGAACCTGGTCGCCGCCCCGGTGGCGCCACGGACCGGAGGCACGCAGTGAAGAGCCTGAAGAGACGCCTGGCGCTGCTCACCGCGCTGGTCCTCATCGCCGCGCTCACCTACGTGCTGTGGCCACGGCCCGAGCCGGTGCACGTCACCGCGTACTTCCCGCGCACCGTCGGGATCTATCCCGGCTCGGACGTCCGCGTCCTCGGCGTGCGGATCGGCGAGGTCAAGGAGATCAAGCCCGAGGGCGACCGGGTGCGGGTGGAGCTGGAGTACGACGAAGGGCGCAAGGTCCCCGCCGGCGCCAGGGCCGCGATCATCAACTCCTCGGTGGTCAGCGACCGTTACGTACAACTGCTGCCGGTGTACCGGAAGGGTCCCGTGCTGCGGAACGGTGCTGTCATCCCGGAGTCGCGCACCGCCGTACCCGTCGAGCTGGACCGCATCTTCGACAGCCTGCACACCACGGCCGACGCGCTCGGCCCCGAGGGCGCCAACAAGGACGGTTCCCTGTCGCGGCTGCTCGGGGTGAGCGCGGACAACCTCGACGGTCAGGGCGAGAACCTCCATCAGACGGTCCACGACCTCTCGCAGGCGGTCACGACCCTGTCCGACGGCCGCACCGACCTGTTCGGCACGGTGGAGAACCTACAGGTGTTCACGGCGGCACTCGCCGCCGACGACAAGAGCGTGCGGTCCTTCGACACCAGCCTCGCCCGGGTCGCGAAGCAGCTCGCGGGCGAGCGCAAGGACCTCGCGGACGCGCTCACGAACCTGGGAACGGCGCTCGGTGATGTGTCCGCCTTCGTGAAGAAGAACAAGAAATCGCTGACCACGGACGTGAAGGGCCTCAGCAAGGTGACCAAGGTGCTCGTCACCCAACGCGCCGCACTCGACGAGCTCTTGCGGGTCGCCCCCACGGGCCTGTCCAACCTGAACAACGCCTACAACCCCTCCTCCGGCACCCTCGACACCCGCAACAACGCCCAGCAGGCACAGGACCCGGCCTCGCTGCTGTGCTCCGTGCTGAGGACGACCGGCGACGAGGGCGGCAAGAACCCCGACTGCAAGGAGCTGAAGAAACTCTTCGACTCCCTGCCCGAGCCGGCGCAGGGCTCCGCAGTGACGGGCACGGTCGACCGGACGCTCGGCGGGATCCTGGGGGCGAGCGCATGAGCGTACGCCGCATGGGCGGGGCCATCGCCTGGGCGGCGGTCGGTTCGCTGCTGCTGTCCGGCTGCGAGTTCAACGGCTGGTACGACGTCCCGCTGCCCGGCGGAGCCGCCGCGGACGGTCACGCGTACCACGTCACCGTCGAGTTCCGCGATGTCCTCGACCTGGTGCCGCAGTCGGCGGTGAAGGTCGACGACGTCACCGTGGGCGCGGTCGAGAAGGTGCGGCTGGACGGCTGGCACGCGCGCGTACGGCTGCGGGTCGCCGACTCGGTGAAGCTGCCCGCCAACGCGGTCGCCGAACTGCGGCAGACCAGTCTCCTCGGCGAGAAGTACGTGGCACTGGCCGCCCCGACCGGCACGGCGGCCGTGGGCCGGCTCCGCGACGGCGACCGCATCCCGCTGTCCCGCAGCGGCCGCAACCCGGAGGTCGAGGAGGTGCTGTCCGCGCTGTCCGCCCTGCTCAACGGCGGCGGGGTGGCCCAGCTCAAGACGATCACCGTGGAGCTGAACAAGGCCCTCGACGGCCGGGAGAGCCGGATCCGGTCCCTGCTGAAGGAGCTGAACACGTTCATCGGCGGTCTGGACGACCAGCGGAAGGACATCGTCCGCGCGATCAAGGCCGTCGACCGGCTCGCGGGGCGGCTCGGGAAGGAGAAGGAGACCATCGCCAAGACCGTCGGCACGATGCCGCCCGCCCTGAAGGTCCTCGCCCACCAGCGGCGCGATCTGACGAAGATGCTCACCGCCCTGTCGAAGCTCGGCACGACGGGCACCAAGGTGGTCACCGCCTCGCACGACGACACGGTCGCGAACCTCAAGAAGCTCCGGCCGATCCTGCAACAGCTGAACAAGTCGGGCAATGACCTGCCCAACTCGCTCGAGCTGTTGACCACTTACCCGTTCCCGCGCAATGCCGTGGACGCCGTCAAGGGTGACTACGTCAACCTGCACATCAGCGCCGACCTGGACCTGACGGACCTCTACGGGAACACGACCGGCGGCAGCTCCGGCCGCGGCAAGGGGGGTTCCCCGGCGCCCGGAATCCCCGACGCACCGCGCCTCCCGGACCTGCCGAGCGTCCCGGCGCCGGCCCCGCTGCCGAGCACACCGAGCCTGCCGTCGTCACCCTCGGTGCCGTCGGCTCCCTCGGGCGGCGGCGGCAGCGGCGGCGGGCCGTTGTGCCCGCCGGTGTGCACCAGCAGCTACACCACCGGCGCGAAGCCGCCCGAGGGGATCGACCTCGCGCTCGCCGAGCTGATGCTGAAGGGGGTTCAGCCGTGATCACTCGTACGGTCAAGGCGCAGCTGCTCGCGTTCGCCACGGTCACCGCCGTCGGGGTGTCGTACGTCGGCGCCGAGTACACCGGCCTGGTGGACGACGTCCTGGACCGCGGCTACACGGTGCGGGCCGACTTCGCCGACTCAGGGGGTGTCTTCACCGGCGCAGAGGTCACCTACCGTGGGGTGCCCGTGGGCCGCGTCGGGGCGCTGCGGCTGACCGGCGCCGACGGCGTCTCGGTCGCCCTCGACATCGGCGACGGGGCACCGCGCATCCCGGCGGACACCCTCGCCGTGGTGGCGAACCGTTCGGCGGTGGGCGAACAGTACGTGGATCTGCAGCCGCGTACGTCCAAGGGTCCGTATCTCCTGGACGGCAGCACCATACCGCGCGGCAGCACCCGTGTGCCGCTGCCCACGACGGACCTGGTCCTCAGCCTGGACCGGCTGGTGAACTCCGTCGACAAGGACGATCTGCGGGTCACCGTCGACGAGTTGGGCAAGGCCTTCGCCGGCACCGGACCGGACCTGAGCCGGATGGTGGACTCGGGCAACGCGCTCGTCGAGTCGGCGTCCGAGTCGTTGCCGGAGACGATCTCGCTGATCGAGGACTCACGGAAAGTCCTCAAGACACAGGCGGACCAGGGTTCGTCCATCAAGTCGTTCGCGCACGACCTGGCGGCGCTGACCGCACAGTTGAAGTCCAGCGACGGGGATCTGCGCAAGCTGATCGGCAACGCCACGCCGGCCGCGCAGGAGGTCAACTCGCTGCTGAAGTCGACCGGGCCACAGCTGTCGGTCCTGCTGGCCAACCTGATCAGCGGCGGCCAGGTCACGCTGGCCCACCTGCCCGGCGTGGAGCAGGCTCTCGTCACCTTTCCGGCGCTGGTCTCGGGCAGCTACACGGTCGTCCCGGGCGACGGCACCACCCACTTCGGGCTGGTGGTGAACGCCGGCGACCCGCCGCCGTGCACCCAGGGGTACGGCACGGCACGGCGGGACCCCGCCGACACGAGCACGCGCGAGGCGAACCGCGACGCACACTGCACGGCCCCACGCGGCAGCAAGACGTCGGTGCGGGGCGCGCAGAACGCTCCCGGCGCGCAGGCCGCGTCCGACGGTGCGGAACAGACGGCGTACACCACGCCGTACGACCCGGAGACCGGCACCGCGACCGGCCCGGACGGAAGGCCCGTCGAGATCGGCTCGACGGGCGGCCAGCAGACGGTGTTCGGAAAGGAGTCGTGGCAATGGCTGCTCGTCGGTCCCATGGCGTGAACGTGAGGTTGTCCGGGATGAACGGGGCGTGGACAGTCGGCCTCGTCGTGGCGACCGTCCTCACCACCGCGGCCGCCCTCTGGCTGAGTCTCCGCCTCCACCAGCAGGACGAGACGGAGCAGCGGCGCCAGGAGGTCCTGGGGGCGGCCCGCCAATCGGCGCTGAACTTCACCTCGCTCGACTACCGGCATTACGGCCGGGACAGCGCGGACGTGCTGAGGAGCGCCACCGGCAGCTTCAAGAAGCAGTTCACCGCGCAGACGGCGGAGCTGACCAAGCTCGTCGCCGCGAACAAGTCGGTGTCCGAGGGCCAGGTCCTCGATGCCGGCATCGTCCGGTCCGACGCCCACTCGGCCCGCGTCCTGGTGGTCGCCGACAGCAAGGTGACCAACACCGCCGTTCCCCAGGGGCAGGCGCGCACCTATCGGCTGCAGCTCGACCTGGTGCACCAGGGCGGGCGCTGGCTGACCTCCGACGTCGAGTTCGTGGGCTGACCGACACCCGCAGACAGCCACCAGTAGTGAGGAGCACGACCATGGGGAACGCGACCTCCCGAGGCCGCACCGCCGGCTCGCCCGCCCGCCGGACGATGACCGCGGCCGCCCGCGCGGCAGCCAAGCGCGCCAAGCGGACGGAGCACGTGAAGCGGCCCGAGGGACCCCTCTCCCCCGAGGCACCGCTCTCAGGGCCGTCCGGGCTGGGCGAGCCGTCGGCGGACGGCTGGGACGACCCGCTGGAGCCGTCGCCGGAATGCCTGGAGCAGGACCCGGAGTCCCTGGCGGAGCCGGACGGCAGCGCGCCTCCGCCGCGCTCCGACCGGCGGCGGCTCACCGCAGTACTCGGTGTCCTCCTCGTGGCGGGTCTGATCGCGGTCGCGGTGCTCGGGTGGCACTACGCGCAGGGGCGTAGGACCGAGGACGCTCGGGCGGAGGCGCTCATGGCCGCGCGGAAGGCGGCACCGGTCGTGCTGTCGTACGACTACCGGCATCTGGACCGGGATTTCGCCCGTGCCCGTGACCGTCTGACCGGGCACTTCCGTGACGAGTACCGGAAGACCACGACGCGTGTGGTCGGGCCGACGGCCAGGAAGTACCACGCGGTGGTGAAGGCGACGGTGGCCGAACCCGCGAGCGGCGGCAGCCCCGCTGCCTCCGTCGTGTCGGCCTCGGCGGACAAGGCCGTGGTCCTGCTCTTCGTCAACCAGGTCACCGAGAGCACCCAGGTCTCGGGTTCCCGTCTGGATCTGAACCGGGTCCGGATGACGATGACCCACACGTCCGCAGGCTGGAAGGTGAGTGCCGTCGACGCACTGTGAACCGCCCTCTTCTGCTGCGCTCCCGTGCTGTCGCGCGGGGGCGCCTTTTTTGCGTCGTCTTGTTGCACCGGTCGTGAATATGGATCGCAGCGGTCTGCCGGCCGGTGAGCGTGACCCGGTCACCGTCGCGACGACGCAGGGGCCGGCATCGCCGTACCGACAACGGATCCCTCGTCTGCCTGCCAACCGACGGGGTGACCGACGGCCTTGGGGGAAGGGCCGTACTGGTTGGTGGCCGGGGCGCCGTCCGCCGCCATGGCCACGAGATACATGATCGGGCCGACTGCGGGGATCAGGGCGACGAACATCCTCCAGCCCGGCTTGCCGGTGTCGTGCAAGCGGCGGATGGAGACGCTCAGCATGGGCACGGCGAACGGCAGCAGGAGGATGCTCAGCAGAGGGGCGTTGGTCGCGACGCTGATCCCGAGGACCGCGCCGGCCGCGATCACGTACAGCAGTGCTACACCCCGGCGGGCGTGGGCACACAGGTCGCCGAAGGCGGTCTGCCCTGGCGCTACGCACCCGACGGCAGCATCGCCGTCGCCTCCCCGGCCAAGGAGTCCCGCACCTTCGACGGTCGCGACCACGTCCTCGAACACGGCATCACCACCGACTACGCCCTCGTCCGAGCCTGGCGCGGCGACACCCACGGCAACCTGGTCTTCAACAAGGCCGCCGCCAACTTCAACCCGCTGGCCTCCATGGCCGGTCGCATCACCATCGCCGAGGTCGAGGAACTCGTCGACCCGGGCGCCCTCGACCCCGTCACGATCCATGTCCCCGGCATCTTCGTCCAGCGGATCGTGGCCCTCACCCCCGGCCAGGCCGCCGACAAACGCATAGAACATCTCCGAATTTCCGCGTCTTCGACGCCTACGACACGAGGGACCGTACGCGCATGAGCTGGACCCGCGACCAGATGGCCGCCCGCGCCGCCGCCGAGCTGACCGACGGCAGTTACGTCAACCTCGGCATCGGCCTGCCCACCCTCATCCCCGGCCACCTCCCACCCGGAGTGCATGTCGTCCTGCACTCCGAGAACGGCATCCTCGGCACCGGCCCGTACCCCCGCGAGCACGAGGTCGACCCCGACCTCATCAACGCGGGCAAGGAGACCGTCACCGTCCTGCCCGGCGCGTCCTTCTTCGACTCCGCGCTCTCCTTCGGCATGATCCGCGGCGGCCACATCGACACCGCCGTCCTCGGCGCCATGCAGGTCTCCGCCACCGGCGACCTCGCCAACTGGATGATCCCCGGCAAGATGGTCAAGGGCATGGGCGGTGCGATGGACCTCGTCCACGGCGCCCGCCGCGTCGTCGTCCTCATGGACCACACCGCCAAGGACGGCAGCCCGAAGATCCTCGACGAGTGCACCCTGCCCCTCACCGGCAAGGCATGCGTCCACCGCGTCATCACCGACCTCGGCGTCATCGACGTCACCGACAACGGCCTGCTCCTCGTCGAGACCGCCCCCGGCGTCACGACCGAGGCGATCGCGTCGGCCACAGCCGCGAAGCTGCACACGGCCACCTGAGCCACGCCGACGTGGCCGCGGCGCACAGCCGGGCGGTTGACCGCGACAGACCAGTGGGCGGCTGGCATCACAGCCGCAGTCCTGGAAAAACGAACCCATACCGCGAGCGAGCTGACGAGCCACGAAGCAAACCTTCCGAGCGGGAGCCGGGCATCTGTGCCCAGGCCCCCGCCGCGGCGATCCCAGGTCAGCAAGCCAGGACGCTTGCGCGCCCCATGCTGACCGTTTGCGCCAGGGATCCCACATGCCCGCCGGCCGTTGTCGTGCCTTACGGTTACGCGGCGTTGCCCTGGGCCTGGGTGGCGACGTCGGCCCATTCCTGCCAGGTCTTCACGCGCTCGGCATAGACCTGCGGGACGAAGTGGAGCGGGAAGTCACCGAAGAACACCCGCAGCGGCGGGTTCTCGGCATCCACGACCTTCAGCAGCGCCGGGCCCGCAGCGGCCGGATCGCCGTTGGGGACGCCGGCGAGATTGGCGGTCACGGCCGCGTGCAGCGCTTCGTAGGCAGGCAGCCGCTCGGCGAAAGCGGCGGAGGAACCGCCCCAGTCGGTGGCAAAACTACCCGGCTCCACGAGAGTGACCTTGATCCCGAAGCCGGCCACCTCCTGCGCGAGGGAGTCGGTGAGCCCTTCCAGAGCCCACTTGGAGGCGTTGTAGCCACCGACCAGGGGGAAGGTGATCACGCCGCCGACGCTGGAGATCTGCACGATGTGTCCGCTGCCCTGCGCCCGCAGGATGGGCAGGACCGCCTGGGTGACCCACAGGGCGCCGAAGAAGTTGGTCTCCATCTGGTCGCGGACGTGGCGCTCTGTCAGCTCCTCGATCGCACCGAACAGTCCGTAGCCGGCGTTGTTCACGACGACGTCGAGGCGGCCGAAGTGGTCGTGCGCCCGCTTCACGGCCGCGAGTGCGGCGCTCTTGTCGGTGACGTCCAGAGTCAGCGGGAGGATCGCGTCGCCGTGGACGGCCACCAGATCCGCCAGGGAGTCGATGTTGCGGACGGTAGCCGCGACCTTGTCGCCACGCTCCAGGGCCGCCTGGGCGAACTGACGACCGAAGCCACGCGACGAACCGGTGATGAACCAGATCTTGCTCATGGAAAAACACTTCCGTTCGAGATGGAGTCTTAATTAGATACTTTAAATCTAATCGATACTCAGTATCAAATGGAGTCTTCGAGTCGATCGAGTACGCTGCACCACGATCAGTGAGGCGGGTTCGGACTAGACGCAGCGAGTTGAGGGAGTTCCTGGGCTCGCGCAGGGCCCGGCTCAGGCCCGAAGACGTGGGCATGACCTCGTACGGCAGGCGGCGGGTTCCGGGACTGCGGCGCGAGGAGCTGGCCCAGCTGGCGGGGGTGTCGTACGCCTACTACGCGCGCCTGGAGCAGGGATACGGCGAGACCATGTCGGCCGAGGTGCTGGACTCCGTCGCCCGGGCCCTGCGTCTGAGCGATGAGGAGCACGAGCATCTGGTCCGGCTGGCCCAGCCCGAACGGCAGAGCGCGACGCCTGCCGCTCCTCCGCCGCAGCGGCTGCGGCCCAGCGTCCACCACCTGCTCAACGCGCTCGGCGTACCCGCCTACGTCGTCAGCCGACGCTTGGACATCCTGGGGTGGAACCGACTTGCCACCGCCGTCCTCGGAGACTGGGGTGGGCTCCGGCCCGAGGAGCGCAACGTGGCCCGGCTGATCTTCCTCTCGTCCGAGACGCGTGAGAGGTGCGCCGGCCCGGGCCGCACGGCCGAGGAAGTCGCCGGCGTACTACGGATGAACGCCGGCAAGAGCCCCGGAGACCCCCATCTCTCTTCACTGATACAGGAGTTGTCACACAAGAGCGAGGACTTCCGACAGCTGTGGGCACGACATGAGGTCATTTGCGGGAGCGGCGGCGATGTCGTGCGGATGCGGCATCCAGTGGTGGGAGAGTTCGACCTCGTCCACGAACCCATGGCGCTGCCGGGAGGCACCCCTATGCGGCTCGTCACCTACCACGCCGAACCGGGCTCGCGCTCGGAAGAAGCCCTGCGCACGTTGGCCAGGTGGGAGAGGGAACCGCTGCGCTGAGACCTGGTGGTGAGGGAGAGCTGAGAGCGCAGGTCGAGGGTCGGGGCGAAGCAGTGGTTCGCCGCCCGTGACGTGGGCCTCGGTGCCGTCGGGGTCACGGGCCGCGATGCCGACGCGGCAAACGATCTCGCCATGGGGAAACAGGTGGGCCCTGGCCAGCTGGGGCAGGCCCTCTACGGGCATGCAGTAGGTGCGGTGCGGATTGCAGCCGCCGGTCAGGGAAAAAGGTCTTGGCCCGGGCCGGCGCGTCGGTGTCCTTCAGGACGTCACCCGGTGCGGTGCCGTTGCCGCGCAGGACGCCACCGAGGTTCATCTGCATGTACGCGGCCCGGTTGTTGATGGTGCTGACGAGCGGTTCGGCGAGCCAGGGCAGGCCACCCGCGGAGGTGGTGACGCCCCAGAGGGTGCGTCCGGCCGTGGTCGCCCTGAAGTCGAGACCGGAGGTGTACAGCCAGGACGTCCAGGTGTCCAGGTAACGCTTGGTGTGGGAGGACAGCGAGTACCAGTACACAGGGGAAGCGATCGGGATGTCGGTCGCGGCGAGGGTGGCTTCGAAGAGCAACGCCAGATTGCCCTCCTCGGGCCGCGTGGCGTGCCCTTCGCCGTGCCGCAGGTCGTCGAAGTAGGGGAGGGGATGCTCGGCGAGCGAGATCCACTGCTGCTCGATGTCGGCGGGTAGCTGCGCGGCGGCTTGGCGCGCGAGCAACTCGGTGTTCCCGTTGCTGCGGTGACTGCCGAGGAGGAAGAGGAAACGGCGGGACAAGGCAATCTCCTTGGTGGGGGCGTGGTCGACTGCTGGCGGCGTCATGGCTGCCGGGTCCCAAGGGCGCCGATCTGGCCCGGCCGTGCGCGGCCGGGGGGTGCAACACCATCGGCCGCCGCCCGACCGGGCCATCAGTGCGGAACGACATCCACTGTGCGGCACGCGTCCCGATCCAACGAGCAGCCAGTTTTGGGACGACTCGGCTACGTACCACTGCCGTTGGTACGTCTGCCAGTAGCAGCCGGACTGGCCCGAGCACCGGTCGGCTCACGGAACCGCCTTGCGACGGTGCCGCTGGTCACCGCCGTCCGACGCCCGCGGCGATTGGCCATAGGTGTCGCGGAAGTCTCCCCGGAGTCAGCATCCGCAATACCGTTTGGTTGCGTCCCGGGAAGTGGTGTACGGGTTCCCACCTGATCCGGGTGTTTGGCCTGGCGTCGGAGTGAGGGCCCGGATATGAGAACGGCCACCGGCTGACTCCACCCGCCGGACTTCAGTGACGACTTCGGGGCCGCGATGCGCGCCCATCTCCGCATGATCGAGGAACACAACACCGCCGCCCTGGACGTGGTGGCGGCTCGGCTGCTCGATGTGGAGCGCACCGGCCGGGTCGTGCACACCACCGCGGCGGGCCACAGCGTGGCCGCGGTCCTGGAGACCTTCTACCGCGCCGGCGGACTCAGCTGCGTACGCCCCTTGTTCCATCCGGCGTTGCTGCCGCTGAACGGCGCTCAGGCAAGTACCGAGTTGGAACGAGTCAGCGGGCTCGCGGCGACGTTGGTCGCCCCGGCGGGCGTCCAGCCCGGCGACCTGGCGGTCGTCTTCTCGAACTCGGGCGTGAACGCGTTCCCGGTCGAGGCCGCCCACGAACTCAAGCAGCGCGGGGCCTACGTCGTGGCCGTCTCCTCTCGCCTCCACATGGCACAGGCGCCCGCCCGGTCCTTCGCCAAGCTCGGTGATGTGGCGGACACGGTGCTGGACACCGCCATCCCGCCCGGTGACGCCGTCGTGCCCACGCCGAGCGGAGCGACCGCGTCGATATCCACGATCTGTTCCGCCTACCTGTGGGATCTGCTGTTGGCTCGTCTGGCCCGGCTCTCCGTATCCCAGCAGGTGTCCCTCCCCCTCTGGCGCAGCTCCAATCTGCCCGACGGCGACGCGATCAACCAGCGATACCTCGACGACTACCGGGCAGCCATCCCGATGCTGTGAGCTGCCGAGGCGGCCGGTACTCCTGCGGGAGAGAAGGCCGTGCCGGAATGGACCCCGACTCGCGCGTGATCGCGTCGAGGTACGTTTCACTGGCTTCGCCCCACTGAACGTGATCAGCCCCAACGGGGCGAGATGGTGGGAACCGGAGAAGCCGTATCTCAACCGATCATGGAACTGCGGGTCGAAGGGGGGTCGCTTCTGGTTCAGGCGAGGTCATGACGGCCTTCCCGGAGTTGCGCAATGACGTCGTCCAGGGGTACGGCCATGGCCCGCCCGACGTTGATCCAGTCGTCTTTGGCGTGGCCGAGGAGGTAATCGCGCCGCTCTGGTGCGCGCTCCGCGCGCCAGTTCGTGATCAGCGCGCGCAACGTGAGTCGTGCCAGCGCGGCGATCGGCAGCAGCGGAAGTTCCCAGTCCTCGAGGGGCCGTGCCCGTTCGTAGCCGGCGACGAAGGCGTAGGCATCCAGCCAGGGGTGATCCGGCGTCCGGCCGAGCAGGTTCGCCAGGGAGACTGCAGGGTCAAAGATCACGGCACTGCGCATAGTGTCACCGAAGTCGATGACGCCGGTGACAAAGTCGTCGCTTTGCGGATCCACCACAACGTTGTAAGGGCTGAAGTCGCCGTGGATCACTTGCGTTTCGAGATCATTCAGCCTCGGGACGATGGCTCCGTCAAAGAGCCGGAAGACCTCCTGGGCCAACTGACGGTGCTCGGTATTCGGCGCGCTCTCGACAAGTCCGGTCAGCTGGTGGAAATGCCGGATGTCCCATACCAGCCCTCGTCGGTCCGCAGGGTGCTCAAATGCTTTCAGCGCCACGTCGACTCGTCCCAGCATCTCGCCCACCTTGGCGAGCTGTTCCGGGGTTGGATTCGATCGTGCCAGGACCGGGCCCTCGACGAAGTCGAACACCCGCAGGACGCGAGTCCTGCCGTCGTTCGTTCTGATGGCCACGCCGTCGTCTCCATCGACGGTCAGCTTCACCCGCTGGGCCGGCAATTCCGGAGCGGTGCCTTGGAGAAAGCGCATTACGGCGGTCTGTAGAGCGACAACCGTCTCCGCCTCGTCAGGGTGTGACACCTTCACGAGGTGGTCGTTCGAGTCGGTCCTGAGCCTGAACGTGTCGTCCTTCTCCGTCGCCAGCCGCTCAAGACGTCCGCCGACGTGGTAATACCTCTCAAGGAGGGCGCTCACCAGCATGACGTCGATGGGCTCGTGAGACGACGCCAGGCCGCTCTCCTCGAAGAGGCGTTGAGCGAATCTTGTTGCCGGTGAGGTGTTCATGGTCAGTTCCTTCAGCCAGCCTGCTGCAGACGGTCCTTCGCGACCTCGGCGAAGGTCTCCAGGAATCGGGTCACATCGGCGGAGGTGAAGGCCAGCGGAGGACGGATCTTCAGAACGTTCGCCGCTTTGCCCGTGCCGCTGATGAGGATCCGACGGTCGCGCATGTCGTTGATGACGTCTTCGGTGCGCGAGCGGTCGGGCTCGAGCGTCTCCCGGTCCTTGACGAGCTCCACACCAACATAGAGACCGCTTCCGCGCACCTCAGCGACGTAAGGGGAATCCTTTGTGATCTCCTGGAGTCCTGCGCGCAGAGCGTTACCGTTCTCGAGAGCACGCTGCTGCACGTTCTCGTTCTCGAAGACATCCAGGACCGCGGCGCCGGCGGCCACAGGGATCGAGCTGCCACCAAAGGTGTTGAAGTAGCGAACGTTCTTACCGAACTCTTCGCAGATATCGGGCCGGAAAACCACACCGGAGATCGGCAGTCCGTTACCCATCGGCTTCCCCATGGTGACGATGTCCGGCAGCACACTGTGGCGGGTGAAGCCCCACATCGAATTCCCGAGCCGGGCGAATCCCGACTGCACCTCGTCCGCGATGTAGACACCGCCGGCCGCGTGCACCTCCTCCACGACGGCCTTCATGTAGCCGACCGGGTCCGTGAAGATTCCGTCGCTTGAGTAGGCGCAGTCGGTGATCAGCGCCGCGAGCCGGTAGCCGTGGCGCTCGAGGTCGTCGATCGCGCCGCGCACCTGGTTGCGCATGTGCTCGGTGAGCGTGGATCCGGGCGGGACGAGGCGCGGGTCAGGAGGATCGATGAGCCGGACGTTCGGTCCCAGCGGTGATCCTGTGCCCAGAGTCGGCGAGAAGCTCGCCACCTCACGAGTGAGGCCGTGGTAGGCCCAGCGGGTCACGATGATTCCCTCACCGCCGGTGTGGAACCTCGCCACACGCACCGCGAGGTCGTTGGCCTCCGAACCGCTGCACGCCAGACTCAGCTTCGACAGCTCCTCGGGGAAGGTCGCGAGAAGCCGCTCCGCGTAGTTGACCAGCGATTCCTGAACGTAGCGCGTGTTGGTGTTGACTTCCGTCATCTGACGGTGGACGGCCTCGGCCACGTGCGGGTGGGCGTGCCCGACGCACGGAACGTTGTTGTAGGCATCGAGGTAGTCGTTGCCGTCGCGGTCGATCAGGTGGGCTCCGTGACCGGAGACGAACTCGACCGGCTCCTTGTAGATGAGCGTATAGCCAGGACCCAGCACCTTGTTCCGGCGCCGGATGGCCTCCTGAAGGTGTTCGGGGAGCTCGTTCAGTACCCCCGGGTCGAACCTGTTGGGGTAGTGGGCCAGTGCTCGACTGAGGGTTGAAGTCATCTGCAGGGTCACCTTCAGTGCTGTTCGGTCGGGGTTGCTCACTGCTGTGGCTGAAACCTTACCATCTTTAGTTCCAGTTCCAGTCTGAAACATAAACCGTGGTCGACATCCCTCCCGCACCTCGACCGGATCATTGCCGCGGCTGGCTGCGGCTGGCTGCGGCTGGCTGCGGCTGGCTGCGAAGAATCGCGCCGTGCGCTCGACGTTCGCTCCTGGTGGTCAGGGGTCGTGGGCCCCGGCTCAGCCTGAGCCGCCGGCCGGCGAATCGGTCCTGGAGGCCTTGAGACCCGCACAGGAGTGCATGCAAGATGAGCCGAGAAGCGTCCAGCAAGGTGAGACACACGGCCAAGGACACCTTCGACCGCGCCCGGTTGAGAACGACGTCGGCGGAACAGACTGTCGTCACTTCACCGAAGCCGTCGATCGTGGCGTCCACACCGGGCCCGGCTCGCTCGGCGTATCGGGCTCGCTATGGTCGTGAGGTGACCAGCAACCCCACATCACGCGACTACAACAAGGCCTCGGTCCTTGATGTGGTCCTGGCCCGGGCGCCCTTGACGCGGAACGAGCTCATCAACCTCACGGGCTTGAGCAAGGCCACGGTATCCCGAGCCGTAGAGGAGCTTCGGGCGGATGGCTTCGTCATCGACGGCGGAGTCGATGAGGTGGTCGGCCGCGGCCGCCGGTCCACCTACCTGGACGTGCCCGGCACGACGGGACACGTCGTCGGTATCAGCTTCGGCGCGCAGACCACCTGCGCCCTCGTGACCGATCTGAGGGGCCGCGAGGTCCACCACGTGACGGTTCCCACCGAGGACCACGACGAGGTCAGGACCGCCGCCGCATGGCTGGTCGGCTTGCTTGCGAAGGCCGGCGAATCCGCGCAGGGACCACTGCGCCAGGTCGTCGCCGCGGTGCCCGGCCGGGTCCGGAACGGCACGGAGATCTTCGGCCCCGCGGAGTCGATGAAGATCTTCGCCGGCTCAGGTCTCCAGCGAGCCATTGAAGACCTGATCAATGCTCCCGTGCTCCTCGACAGCGACGCCAATGCGTCCTTGCTCGGGATCCTCACCAACGACGCAACCATCAGGAACGCCGCGCTCTTCAGCCTCAGCACCATCTTGAACTTCGCCAGCTGCACAGATCACGAGCTCGCCCGCGGGCGTACCCCTGCCTTCGGGGACATTGGTGTGCTCTCCTCCGGGGTCGACGATGAGATCCTCGATGAGCTGCTGAGCACGAACGGTCTTCTCCGCTTTGCTCATGGGCGCGGACTCTACCTGGAACGCGTCGAAGATCTCTGGCTGGAACCGCACGACGAGGCGCCGCGCGCCGAGGTGCTGCAGGCGTTCACCACGGCAATCGTGACTGCTGTCAGTGTCGTCGCCGTGATGCTGGACCCTGAATCGGTCTATTTCGTGGGCCGGTTGCGTCCGCTCGTCGAAGAAGTGCTCCCCGAAGTGCGCAGACGACTGGACCAGAGCCTTCCGGCGGTCCCAAGGATCGAGACGGTGACGCAGGTGTTCGGTCTGTCGACGGCAAGAGGAGCGGTGTACGCGTGCCTGACCATGGCTCAGGACCGGCTACGGGACACTGTGCTCGGGGCACGGCGCCAGAGCCGACCTACGGAGCGATCCGCACCAGCCTTCTGACTCGGCCACGGTTGCTCCTCCGCCACCACGGGCTCGGGCCCGCCGCATGTGGACGCAGACGCCGCGCCATCTCGCCCACCGTGTGGGGCTCCCCGCTGCCGCTGGTGCCATGCGAGTGCCGCTGGTGCCATGCGAGCCGCAGGCCGGACCGCCCCCGAATCCCCCGGAGCGGACGCGAGTTCTTACGAGACGCTGACGCGGGACCAAAACACCTTCACCACACCCTTCCCACAGGCAACTCTGGCTCTGCACGTCACCAACCGTCGGTGGCGGCGAGGTACTACGAGGAGTCAGGCGTGAGCAGGCATACCAGGCGCAGGTCGAAGTCGCGGGTCCGGATGACCATCGCCGGGGCCGGCATCCTCGTGTCGGCGGCGGTCGCGACCACGGTGGCAATCGCCTCGGCGGGGGAAGTTCCCCGCTCATACGAAGGCGCGACGACGAAGAGCGCCAAGGAGGGAGCCGACCACGCCGTCTTCGTACAGGGCAACGAACTCGCCGGAAACACCATCCACGTCTTCAAGCGCGACGAGAACGGCAAGCTGACCGACTCAGGTACCTACGCGACCGGCGGCAAGGGCGGCGACCAGGTCGACGCACCCACCGACTCCCTCGCCTCCCAGGGCTCACTCGTCTACGACCGCGGCTCGCACCTGCTGCTGGCTGTCAACGCGGGCAGCGGCACCGTGACCTCCTTCCGGGTCGAGGGACAGAAACTTAGGGACCGGCGGGTGGTGCGCTCGGGCGGGGACTTCCCCTCGTCCATCGCGGTGTCCGGCAACCTCGCCTACGTCATGAACGCGGGTGGCGCGGGCAGCATCCAAGGCTTCAAGATCACGGCCAATGGACTCGAGCCGCTGGGCGGTTCACACCGCTCCCTGGGGCTGAAGAACGACAGAGTGCCGTTGTTCAGCAGCTCGCCCGGCCAGGTGGCGTTCACTCCGGGCGGCCGAGAGCTGGTCGTCACGACGAAGTCGGCCAACACCATCGAAGTGTTCCCGGTGCGGCGCGACGGACGTCCCGCACACCGGGCGAAGGTCAACGACTCCACCGGCGGCGTGCCGTTCGCGATCACCTTCGACAAGGCGGGCCGGATGCTGGTGGCCGAGGCCGAGAAATCGACGGTCAGTACGTACAAGGTGCTCGCCGACGGCCGCCTCAAGGTCGTCCAGAAGCCCCTGGCCAACGGCCAGAACACGTTGTGCTGGCTGGAGCGCGCCGGCGACTTCTTCTACGGCGGCAACACCGGCAACTCAACGGTCACCGGTTACCGCACCGACGGGCACGGCAGGCTCGCGCTGACCAACGAGGTCGGCATCGCCACCCCGCCGTCCGCCATGTCCCAGGGCGTCATCGACCTGGCGGTGACACAGGACGAGAAGTTCCTGTACGTACAGAACGGAAGCTCCGGCACCGTCGACGGCTTCCGCATCGGCAGGAACGGCTCCCTCACCAAGGTCACCACAGCCACCGGACTGCCTCCCTTCGCCGAGTCCGGCATGGAGGGAATAGCCGCGGTGTAATGAAGCGGCCACCGCGGCCTGGCGCCCTGGAGACACCTCTCCGGGGCGCCGGCCCGTTCCGACGCAGAGGGAGCGCTCAACGTCGGTCACCGCTCCCGCGGTCGACAAGGAATGCGGCCCGGAGGCGGCCCAGCCGGCTGGAGCACCGGCGACGCTCTCACTGACAGCTGGACACTCGACGAGGTCCAAGCCTGCGAAGAGGGCGACCTCCCGCGCCGACCGTGCCGCGTCACCCGAAGCATGCCCCGACAGCCCCCAACCGGCCGACTGCCGGACTCCGATGTGGGCCGTCCGGCAGCCGCCATCGTGTCAGTTCTGGCAACCGCACCCGGAGGCGCTCTTGGCCTCGGTGACGGTCAAGGCGGGATCGGCGGACGTCTCGGCCGGTGTGCAGCACGCGTTCACACCGCAGCAGGCATCGACCGACTCCGTCATCCCGGAAGGGGCGTCAACGGCCACCGGCTTGACGGCGCGGATGATGGCGGAGTGCATACCGTCGGCGACGGCGTGCGTCGGGGTGATCTCGACGCCGGCGAACCCCGCGGCCTGAAGGCCCTCCCGGTATTCAGCGAAGGACAGCGCGCCCGCGATGCAGCCGACATGGTCGCCCCGGTCGCCTCGCTCGGCGGACGTGAGAGTGTCGTCGGCGACGACGTCGAAGACGCCGATACGGCCGCCGGGCTTCAGCACCCGGAACGTCTCGGCAAACACGGCGGGCTTGTCCGTGGACAGGTTGATCACGCAGTTGGAGATCACGACGTCAACGGTGTTCGCCGGCAGGGGGATCGTCTCGATGGTGCCCTTGAGGAACTCGACGTTCGTCGCACCCGCTTTCTCGGCGTTGGACAGGGCGAGTTGGAGCATCTCGTCGGTCATGTCCACCCCGTACGCCTTGCCGGTGGGGCCGACGCGGCGGGCAGACAACAGGACGTCGATTCCTCCCCCGGAGCCGAGGTCCAGAACATGCTCGCCCGCGCGCAGTTCGGCAACGGCGGTGGGGTTGCCGCAGCCGAGGGAGGCGGCGACGGCCCCAGCCGGCAGCGCGTCGCGATCGTCGGCGGCGTACAGGCTGGAGCCGAAGTTCTCGTCGACCTCGACCGGCTCGGGCCCGCAACAGGCGGCGTCGCCCTCGGCGACCCTCGCTGCCGCCGCCGCGTACCGCAGGCGGACGGTTTCGCGCAGGTCGGTGGTGGTCTGCTCGTTCATACTCACTCCCAGCTGGCGGGCCGCAGTATGGGCCCGGAACGGCCTGTATTGATGTTCATTGATCCAACGTTGCGCCTTGAATCGAAAAACGTCAACATAGAGGTATGTCGAAACAACAGCTTGAGGTAATCGGCCAGGACGCCGCCTGCTGCCCGGGCCTGTCCGCCGCCCCGCTGGACGAGGATCAGGCCGCCGACCTGGCGAAGGTCTTCAAGGCGCTGGGCGACCCGGTCCGGCTGCGCCTGATGTCGATGATCGCCTCCCGCGGCGCGGGCGGGGAGGTGTGCGTGTGCGAGCTGACCCCGGCCTTCGACCTGTCCCAGCCGACCATCTCCCACCACCTCAAGCTCCTGCGCCAGGCCGGACTCATCGACTGCGAGCGCCGTGGCACCTGGGTCTACTACTGGGTGCTGCCCGGCGTCCTTGACAAGCTCGCCGCGTTCCTGACCACCACGCAGCCCGCCGGAGTCGGCGCGTGAACGCCTCCCTCGGGCGCCGCGTGGCCGCCGAGGCGATCGGCACCGCACTGCTGGTGGCGGTGGTGGTGGGCTCCGGTATCCAGGCCACCGAGCTGACGCACGACGCCGGTGTGCAGCTGCTCGCCAACTCCCTCGCCACGGTCTTCGGTCTTGGCGTGCTCATCCTTCTGCTCGGGCCGGTCTCCGGTGCGCACTTCAACCCGGTCGTCACACTCGCCGCCTGGTTCACCGGTCGCCGTGATCCGGATGGCCTCGCCCTGCGGGACGTCGCGGCGTACCTGCCCGCCCAGATCACGGGCGCGATCGGCGGGGCGGTCCTGGCCGATGCGATGTTCGCCGAGCCGCTGGTCAAGTTCTCCGCCCACGACCGGTCCGCCGGTCACCTGCTGCTGGGCGAGGTCGTCGCCACGGCGGGGCTGATCCTGCTGATCTTCGGCCTCAGTCGTATCGGCCGCGCCGCGCTCGCGCCCGCGGCGGTGGCCGCCTACATCGGGGCCGCGTACTGGTTCACCTCCTCCACGTCCTTCGCGAACCCGGCGGTGACCATCGGCCGGACGTTCACCGACACCTTCACGGGTGTCGCCCCGGCCTCCGTCGCCCCGTTCATCGCGGCCCAGTTGCTTGGAGGCGTGCTCGGGTCGGGGGCCGTCGCTGTGGTCTACGGCCGCCCTGCCCCCGTCCGGGATGAGGTCGTCGTCCCGCACGGCGAGCCGGAACCCGCCGTCTCCTGACCGATCCGTTCTCCGAGAAAGCCCTGCTCATGAGCTCTTCCGTCACGCCGCGCCCGTCGGTGCTGTTCGTCTGCGTCCACAACGCCGGTCGCTCCCAGATGGCCGCCGCCTTCCTCACCCACCTCGCGGGCGACCGCGTCGAGGTCCGCTCCGCCGGCTCGGCTCCCGCGGGCACCGTCAACCCGGCCGTGGTCGAAGCGATGAGCGAGGTCGGCATCGACATCTCCACCGAGACCCCGAAGATGCTCACGGTGGAGGCCGTCGAGGCATCCGACGTGGTCATCACCATGGGGTGCGGCGACACCTGCCCCGTCTTCCCCGGCAAGCGGTACCTCGACTGGCAGCTCGACGACCCGGCAGGCCAGGGTGTTGAGGCCGTACGCCCCATCCGCGACGCGATCGAGTCCCGCGTCCGGAGGCTGATCTCGGAAGTGACGCCTGGCTGACGACCCGGTCACCCGCGCTCGTTCGAGGCCCTGGTCAGCTGCCGGTTGGCTTCCCGGGCAGCCTTGGTCAGGCTTCGCGCTCCCCAGGGACGCCTTCAGCTCGTCATCTGGAGAGGCGAAGACGGTGACGTGGCAGGGTTCGCCTTCGTCGTCGCCGAGGGCGGCGCCGGTCACGCCTGATGCCTCGTCACCGCTACGGCCCCTGACAACCGCTCCCCGCCCTCGCGCGGCGTCACCTCACAGCTCGTGACCGACGCTCAGTCTGCATCCGGACGATCAGGGGCTTGCGGCGTCGTGCGAATCTGGCGGCATGGATACCTTCGCGGGCCGGCTCGACGGCGGATGGAAGTGGTGGGACGCCGCCATCGAAGAGGCGCAGGCAGGGCGCTGGGTTCGTGATGCCGTGGAACGGCAGGCGATGAAGGACATCAAGGCCGCCACCAACCCTCTCCATGGTGGACGGATGGCTCCCTTCACCGAGGACTCGTGGCACGTACGCATAGGGAGAATCTCGAACTGGGCCGGAGTGCTGCGGCTCGCTGCCCGATCAGGCGGGTGGGTGCTCCAATCAGTCGCCGGGCGCCACCCGCCGCACCCCGCGGGCATGGCCGAGTTGCTGTCCGGCATCTACGCGGTCGGTGAGCAAGGAGAAATCTGGATGAAGCAGCTCCTGAAGGGCGAGCTGCCACCAGAGGACGACATCGCGAAGGCGGAGGGCTTCCTCACAGGGCCAGGGTCCATCGAGGACCTTGAGCTCTTCTTCTACGACTGAGGCGATGGCGAGCTCGTCCGTTCGCCTGGCCAGGCCGCTCGCCCGGCTTTTGTGCCTCGGCGTCGAAGCCGGGCGGGCCTCCCACGCGGCCTCAGACAGCATCCGGCTCCGACCGGCTGACCCGGATCACAATCGGCCGCAGCCACCTGTGCGGGGGAGACACCTCGCACGGCACACTCCGGGAGGGGGCGGACCGGTGTCGGCCGGTCCGCCCCCTCCCGGGGTCGTGGTCGAACTCTCAGGTGGTCAGGGGAGCTTCACCAAGTTCCACTGCTGGTTCGTGGTGCCTCCGGCGGGCCACTGGTCGATGATTCCTCCGTCGGCGGTCGAGTTGCCGAGGACGTCGATCCGGTAGCCGTCCAGGCGGGACTCGATGACATAGTTGCCGTTGTCGGTCGGGGCGATCTGCCACTGTTGGTTCACGCTGCCGGCGGGGGTCCACAGCTGTAGCTGGGTGCCGGGCCAGGCGGTGGCGTGGTCGATGTCGAGGGCCTTGCCGCTGCCGACGCCGACGATGCTGTAGTAGCCGGCGCTGTTGCGGGTCAGCTTCCACTGCTGGTGGGTGCCTCCGCCGTAGGTCCACTGGTCGATCTTCGTGCCGTTGGCGGTGGCGGCGCCGATCGCGTCCAGCACCTTGCCGCTCTGGACGCCGACGATCTTGTAGGTGCCGGAGAGGTCGGGCACGGTGCCCGCGGTGATGGACAGGTTGGAGTACTGGACGGGGTAGAAGCCGGCGGTGCCGAGGCCGGCCAGGCCGCCGCCGTAGCTGCTGTCGGTGACCGTGCCGACGGTGGTGCCGTCGATCTTGGCGGTGATGGTGCTGCCCTGGAAGGACAGAGCCATGTTGTGCCAGGTGTTCGTGCCGGGCGCGGTCACCGTGCCGCTCGCCAGGGTGGTCCACGTCCAGGTGTTGCTGCCGATTCCGGACTTCAGCACCGACCAGGCACCGGTGTCGGACAGCCGCAGGTGATAGGCCTTGAGCCCCACGTTGTTGGTCGCCTGGGTGCCGATGCGGCCGAGGATCTCCGCGCTGCCGCTCTTCTCCAGCAGCACGTCGGAGCTGACGGTGTAGTTGCTCCAGCCCGTGTCACCCATCATGGTGTAGGGCTGGGGGCCGCCGGTCTGGGGGACCCAGGCGATCGGCGCCATGGGAGCCGTCTGGCGCAGGCACTGGCCGCTGCGGCCGCCGGTGCAGGGTGCGGCCTGGAAGGCGCCGTTCATGGTGGCGAGGTACTTCGCCTCCTGGCCGGTGCTGTAACCGGCGAAGGAGTCGGAGTAGGGCAGAGCCAGCTGCGAGCGCTGCGGCGGCGTGGTGCTGCCGGCGCCCCCACCCGTGGAGGTGGTCACCGTGTAGACGTGGCCGGGGTCGAGGGTGAGGGTGTAGGTGCCGCCGGTGGCCGTCAGGTCGGCGTTCTTCACCATGCGCGGGTTGCCCAGGCCGGGCTGCGAGAGGTCGGTGGACCACACGTGCAGGGTGCCGCCGGGCAGGCCGCCGGCCACGTTCAGCGTGACCGTCTGCGAGGCGGTGGCGTCCACCGTCTCCAGGACCGTGCTCCAGGCGCTCTTGTCGGGCGCGGCGTAGCTGACGTAGGAGCCGTTGGCGCGGGCGCCCCCGAGGTAGCCGCTGGCCGTGTCGAGGTACTTCCAGCCTGGGGAGGTGAACTGGGTGGTCTGGCCGACGACCCAGGTGGTGCGGCCCACGTTGTAGTTGCCCGACCACGGCTGGTTGGCGCTGATCATACCGGTGGAGTTGAAGGACTGGTTGTTGTAGATCGACCCGACGATCGGCCAGTTGATGTAGGCGGTCATCTTGGCGTCGATGTAGCCGCGGTTGAGCGCGCGGGCGACCGGGGCCGCGCCGACCTCGGCGCCCTGAGAACCGTTCTCACTGGCCCAGATCGGCTTGCCGAGGGTCTGGGCGTCGGTGGTGGAGCTGCAACTGGTCATCGGGGAGATGTTGTTGCACGGGTAGTGGGCGCCCGCGATGTCCACGGCGTCGTAGAGGGCGCTGTCGTTCTTCATGCCGGTGGCGATCGTCCAGGCGTTGGGGCCCCAGTTGTCGCCGCCGACCAGCTTGGTGGAGGTGTAGCCGTTGGAGATCAGCGCCGCCTTCAGGTTCTTGTACCAGGTGGCGTCGTAGACTTTCTCGTTCCAGCCGCCGACGTAGTCGATGCTCAGCCCGTGCTGCTTGGCGCAGCCCAGCCACGCTATGTAGTAGTCGATCATGTCCTGGCTGTAGAAGGTGCCGTTGCCGACCCAGCCGGGGGCGCCCCAGGGCATGGCGGAGAGCTTGATGCTGGGGTTGCGGGCCTTGGCCTGCTGCATCAGCCACCACTCGTAGCCGGCGTTGCAGTCGATCTGTCCGCGGGCGTGCTGGAAGCTGGCCTCGGCGCCGTCGGTGGAGTTGACGTCGCCGCCCATCTCCACCTTGAGGATCTGCAGGGACGCCCCGTAGCCGGGCTTGAACAGGTAGTCCAGGATCTCGTTGCGCTGGGTGGCGGGGTAGTCGACCAACAGGCGGCTGTTGCCGCCGCCGCCGCTGATCGCGCCGATGCCGTCGAAGGTCCGGCCGCTGCTGGTGCCGTCCACCGTGATCGCGGTGTTGGTGACGGCGTACGCGGTGGACGGGAAGCGCCCGCAGAGCAGGGCGAGCGTGAGGAACGCGGCGGCGAGGGCCGCTATCCGTCTGATGTGTCTGTGGGACAGACGCGGGTTGTCGGGCAAGGGTCGGTCCTCCTGGGGATGTTGCCTTCCGCGCCGAGGCTTGGGCACGTTCGAGGTGGGAGCTGGTGTGGTGGTGCGGGGATGCCGCTCCATTCACGTGGGCGGCTACTTCAGCCTGTGGTGGCGATCCCCTTGACGAGGTAGCGCTGGCCGATGAGGAAGACGACGAAGACCGGGATCAGCGTGACGACGGACATCGCGAACAGCGATCCCCATGAGGCTCCGCTGGTGGCGTCCACGTAGTTGCGCAGGGCTACGGGCGCCGTCTGCAATTCGGGTTTCGTCAGGTAGATCAACTGGCTCAGGAAGTCGTTCCACGTCCAGATGAACGTGAAGATCGCGGTGGTGGCCAGGGCCGGCAACGAGATCGGCAGCAGGATGCGGGTCGGTGATCTGGAGGACGTCGGGCATGTCACCGGCGGCCGCCCGGTCGACAGCTTCTTCCAGTAGTCGTCCCAGTTGGAGTACTCGGGCTGGACGTCGATGTTCGGGTGCTCCTTCTCGTACACCGCGATCATCTGCTTGGTCATCTCGTGCCGCGAGTCCGATCCCCACCAGTTGAACCGGATGACGGTCTTGCCGTTGCTGTTCCCGGAGGAGTCTCCGGCGCAGCCCGCGGACAGGGTCGGGGCGAAGACCGAACAGGTCAGCCCGATTGCGCGGAGCGTCCGTCTGGAGAAGGGAGAAGAAGGGCTCATGGTGAGGGCTCCTCGCTTGCGTACCCGGCGGTGCGCCCGGGCTGGGGAAGTGTTCGTGTCAGGAAGCCGACTTCGGGCGGTGTCCGTCTCGCCGCGCGGCGAGGGGGCTGCACAACTCGGCTGTTCTCGGGCCCGCGAACGTCATCTGCGGTCTGCGGGTAGGACCGCCCGCCCCGGCTCGTCGCACTCTCGGGCGTACTACGGCGGCTCTGACATGTGTTGTCGTGAACGTGCGCTGTGGGGTGTCCTCGGTGTGCCGAGTCGCTGCGCTGAGTTGACCGCGAGTACCGCATCGAGTAGGGATGCTGGTGACCTCAGCAATAGTGAACGTTCACTGTGGCGAGCGTAATAACGGACCAGATCATGGTCAAGGCTCTGTACGGTAACGCTTGGGCTCTTGGTGGCAGTTCACCGATTTCGTTCGGTGAACGCCGGCTGCGGGAGAGTTGCGTGGGTGGGCCGGCCGTTTACCGGACGGCGTCGCCGGTCCTCGCCGGTGCGGTCGATTCGCGCAGCACCAGGCGGGAGTTGAGGTCCAGGTGGACCTCGGGCTCCGCTTCCTGGCGGATGCGGGCGAGCAGCGCTTTCATGGCCTGCCGGCCCATGGCTTCACGATCGAGGTCCACAGTGGAGATGGACGGGTTGAAGTACGCGGTGAACTCGTGATTGTCCCAGCCGAAGACGCTTACGTCCTCCGGCACCCGCCAACCGCGGTCCTGGAACCCGCGGATGACACCCATGGCGACGTCGTCGTTCGCGGCGAGCACCGCGGTGACGCCGGAATCCGCCGACAGGCCCTGGGCCGCGTCGTATCCGGACCGCACGGACCAGTCGCCGTCGATGACGGCGTAGTTCTCCAGGCCCCGCTCGGCGATCGTCCGCAGGTAGACCTCGCGTCGCTTGCGTGCCGACATCCAGTCCGTGCTGCCGGCGACATGGACGAAGCGCCGATGACCGATGGAGGCGAGGTAATCGATGATCTTGGCGGCCGGCTCACCGTCGGACGTGATGCCGTGGGAGCGCATCTGGTCGTCGTACTCGCCTATCACCACGGTGGGCGTGTGCTCCAACCCGAGTTTCCGGATGTCGCCGATGGGGGTGAAGCTCAGCACGCCATCGGCCTGACCGGAGTCGAGCAGGGCACGGACACGGTCCCCGCGGGCTCGTTCGTCGCCTTCCAGGCCGACGATGTCCAGCATGTAACCGGCCGCCTGCGCCTCCGCCGAGGCTCCGCGCAGGATCTGCGAGGGCACGAAGGTCGTCATGGTCGGCAAGACCACGGTGATGCGGTTCGACTTGCGGGTCCGCATCGACCGGGCCACCAGGTTGGGCCGGTAGTCCAGCTCGGCCACGGCCTCCTCGATGCGGGCCACCGTCTGGGGCTTCATCCCGCCGTTGCCCCGCAGGAACCGGGAGACGGTCTGGTGCGACACGCCCGCGTGCGCGGCGACGTCAAGGATGGTGGGCCGCTTCCTGCCAGGAGGCTTCGACCGCTCCCCGTCCAGCTTCGGTCGCGTCCGCTTCTTGTCTGCTTCCACAGTTACCCCTGCCGCCTCTCGCCCCGCAGGCCCGTCGGTACTCTACTGCCGAGTGCACGGCGACCGTCTGCGCCATGGCTCTTGTCATCCCGTCCGAGTCCGCGCCCGGCTCCACCAGTTGGCGGCGGCCGAGCCCCTTGGCTTGTCCTCTGTCACCCTGAGTTCCCTGCCTGACCGGCCATCGGAGGGCGCAGCAGCCCACGAAGCCGGTTCCAAGCCCGGTCGACCGTGCTCGGCCGAGCTCGGAACACTTGTGCTGACCGGGCCTGCCGCCGGTCGGCGGACAACGTAACGGTGTCATCAACCCGCTACGGTGCGGATCGCATGCATTGCGCATCGGCCCCTCAGCCCGCGAGGTTCCACTGCTGGTTCGGTGGTGTTTTCCAGCGCGCCCGCGTAGGTGCTCGTGTTGAACGTGCTGGGATCCTGGGAGCCGCTGAGGGTGCCGATCACGTACGTGTGGTTGTCGTGGATCTCGCCGGCGTCGTTCGTACCACCGTCGAAGACGACGAAAGCGGGGGCGGTCGAGCTTGCCGACTGCACCTGAGTGATGATCTGCCCACCGGTGGCGGTGGGCGCCGGACCCACGGTCGCGCCGTTCCTGGCGTACTTCGTCAGCGTCATTCCTTCCCGTTCGGCGACGAAGTTCATGAAGCTGCGCGCGTACTTGTGTCCGTAGACGATGCTGTCGCGAAGGCGTAGACGGACTTGCCGGCGAGGCTTCCGTAGGCGGGGTTCTCGGGACGGGTCAGCCGGAAGTCGTCGATCGACTGCACGCCGTTCCGTAGCAGTTGCAGGCGACGAACTTCGCCAGGTTCGTCCCCGTGATGCTCCCCGTGGCGGAAGCCATCACGATCGGCGCGGCCTCCTTGCTGGTGATCGTGTACTGGACCTTGTGGAGGGTGAAGTCCATGTGCAGATCGACCGTGTACCACTTGGTCCGGTCGAAACTGATCTTGGTCCAGGTGGGATTGAGCGAGTCCGGCGCGGAGGTGGAGTCCGAGTCGGGACCGGTCACGGCGTAGCGGAGCTCCGCCGCGGTACGTCTACCGGCCGGACAGTCCTCTCGAGGGAATCCCCCAAGCCGTATCTCCACCCGTTGAAGACCCTCCTCCGGTGCGCCCGTGGGCGTCTACCGGCCCTGGGACCACCGCTGGCACAAGGGCCTGCAGATGACCTGGTCGCATCTGTCCGGCGACAACTTCTGGGGCGGGCCCACCTTCGAACAGGGCGCGCCCGGTCATGGCTACGTCTGGCGCGGGAACCACGGCCGGCAAGTGCACCGCGCCTGGACTGGATCGCCTCGAGCGAGGAGGTGTGGATCGACGAGACCCGCACTCCGCGCTTCCACAGCGCCGACACCGACGACGGTGTCTGGGCGCTGGATTTCACCACCGCCCTGACCAACGTCCACCACGAGCCCTTGGAGATGGGCAGTCCCACCACACACGGCCGCCCCGACGCCGGTTACACGGGGCTGTTCTGGCGCGTGCCCCGGGCCTGGACCGGCGCGGACGTCATCGCCGACGGGGGTCACGAAGGAGACGCTGTCATGGGCACGCAGGGCGCCTGGGCGGCCATCACCGGCGAGCACGACCAGATCGACGGCGGCGCCACGGTACTCGCCTACGCCGGCACCACCAGCGCCGCCTCCCCCCCTGACGTGGTTCGCCCGCAGCAGCGCCTTCGCCTGCCTCAACCCGTCGCCCGCCTTCCACAGCGAGATCAAGCTGGAACCCGGTGGGATTCTGTCCCTGAGTCACCGCTTCGTGTTCGTAGACCGCGTCGTGGGTCGCCGTGAACTCGAGCCCTTGTGCGGGAGTTCGCGCTGTGACCCCCCTGCCCGACTTTCCCGCAGCCGTGGGGCTCAGCCAGCTCGAGGTGTACCCGTGGTCCACGGCGGACGACGAACACGGCGGATCGCCCCACATGCACCTCGCCTGCTCGGAGTGTTACGTCGTCGTCAGTGGCTGCGGTCGGCTGGAGACCCTCAGTGACAGAGGGTCGACGACGACCGAGCTGCATCCCGGTGACGTGGTCTGGTTCACCCCCGGCACGATCCACCGCGCCGTCAACGACGGCGGCCTGCGCGTGATCGTCGTCATGCAGAACAGCGGCCTGCCAGAAGCAGGCGACGCGGACGCGGCCTCGCTCCTCGACGCCGACGGCAGTCCCAGTCCCGACCGCGCACGGGCACGGGCACGGGCACGGGCACGGGCACGCAAGGATCTGGCCGTCGAAGGGTTCACCGAGCTGAAGCGGCAGTGGCGGCGAGGAAACCGCTCGGCGTACGAGGACTTCTGCGCGGCAGCGGTGCGGCTCGTCCAACCCCGCCTGGACACCTGGGAGAAGACGGTCAACGACGGTGCGCTGGCTGCAGCGCGCACGGCACTACGACAGATCGACGCGCTGAGGCGCGACGACTTCAACCACTTGTTCAACGCGAAGGTGTCGCGTATCGCCCAACCGCCCGTGCAGACCCTGGGCATGTGCGGTTTCCTGCGCGCCTATGGGGGTATCTGCCGCGTCGGCACACGGGAATGCGGTACCCGATGAGTTCGATACGACCGGGAAGCGGTGGGTACGACGACGCGGCGACCGCCCCGATCCTGTCCGGGATGTACCCCGATCCATCGGTGTGCCGGGTCGGCGAGGACTACTTCCTGGCGAATTCGTCGTTCGAGTACAGCCCCGGCATTCCGATCTGGCATTCCCGGGACCTGGTCTCCTGGCGTCAGATCGGCAACGCACGAGGGACGAGCAGTTCCCCGCGGGCTGCTCGCCGTCGAGCCGCGGCATCTACGCCCGACGCTGCGCCACCATGACGGCCGGTTCTGGCTGATCACCACGAACATCGACGACGCTCGCGGCGGCCATCAGATGTACCACGCACGCGACCCGACCGGGCCGTGGTCCGCGCCGGTGTGCCTCACCGCCAAGGGGACTTCGAGGACGACTTCTCAGCGCCCGGACTGGATCCCAGGTGGGTCTCACCCGGCGAGCGCCCCGACCGCATCGTCCGCAGCGTGCCCGAAGGAGTGGTCGTGGGTCACGCGCTGAGCGAGACCGGCGAGCCCTCGGAACTGTTCACACGGGTCGGCGGAGACCACTGGGAGGCCGAGTTCCTCGTCGATCCAGGGGAGGGTGCCTGCACCGTCGCGCTACGGCTCGACGGTGCTCATTGGTACGGTCTGCGCGTCGCCGACGGCGAAGTCACGGCCGTCGCACGGATCGGACAGGTACGGTCAGTTCTCGGCTCCCGCCCGCTGCCCGACTCCCCTGTCACCCTCCGCGTCCGGTCCACGGAGCCCACGTGGAACGGGCCGGACGACATCGAACTGGGCATGAGCGATGGAAGCGGGATCGATGTCCTCGCCCGCCTGGACGGACGCTATCTGTCCACCGAAGTGGCGGGCGGGTTCACCGGACGCTTGGTGGGTGTGTGGACCGACTCGCGGGAGGTCCTTGTCCGCCGGGTCCGGTTCGCCGAACAGCGGGCGTGACACCATGTCACATACAGCCGGCGGTGAGGGTTCGTCCAGGTGCTCGCGACGTACGCAGCGCACCCGCAGGCTGTCAGGAGCGGCATCGCCCCGCGGCGGCGTACGCGAATGCCGGAACTCCGCCCAGTCCGGCAGGCTCTCGACGCTTTCGCGCAGTGGAGCAGACAGTGGCCCAGGCTCCGGCCGGGACGGCGGTGGAGGGGTTCGTCGACGACCGCGGCGGCCTTGGCGCGGTCGGCGCGGAACAGCCGGGGCTGGGCGATGCCGGTTTACGCTGCCAACGCGCCCATCGCCCGGTCGAGCAGCACGGCCAGCGGGACAGTGCCTTCACAGGTCACCCACGCCGTGGAAGCCGCGTCCAGGCAGGCGAGCGCGGCGGCGGCCAGTGCGCTCGGCCTGGTGTCCTCGGCCCGGTCGGGGTCGGCCCCCAGCCGCCGGGCGACCTCCGGCACCAGCAGCTCCTGCCAGCTCAGTTGCTTCTCGTGGTGCTTGGCGCGCAGTGCCGGGGTCTCCTGGAGCATGCGCAGATAGCTGAGTGCCTGCGCGGGCGGCGCTGCCTCGTTGATCCGCGTCAGGACGTCGAACGCCCGGCGCAGCGACTCCCACGGCTGCTCGTCGTCGGGGCGGGCGGCGAGCTCCGCCGCGATCTGGCGGCCGGTCTCCTCCAGGCGCCCCAGAATGATGTCTTCCTTGGTGCCGAAATACCGGAAGAGGCTGGCCCGCGACAGGCCCACCTCGGCGGCGATCTGGTCGACGGTGGTCCGGTCGAACCCCTGCTCGGTGAAGAGCCGGTGCGCCACCTCGACCACTTCCGCCTGAACCGTCGCACGCACGCGCTCGCGCAGGCCGGGCGGCTTACGTGCGGACGGGGCGGCGATATGGGCGGATTCTGACACGCATGAAGGGTACAGCAACGACTCACTCTGATACCGAGTATCAGAGTGTGGAACGGAGAACCCGGACGCCCCACTTCTTCACAGCGGCGAGTTCTCGGCGTCCACGACCTTCAGCAGGGCCGGGCCGGCGGCGGTCGGGTCGCCGTTGTGGACGTCGACCAGGGAGAAGGTGATTGCGGGCCGCTGCACCGGGCGCGTCAATGGATGGCGCTCGGAGTGCCGGTGCAGCCGGACCGCCGAACTGATCTACTCAGCCGCCGCTCTTACGCCTGAACGACCGCTGGTTCGCAGCCGGGCCGTGCGCCGCACGCACTTTCGACGCATCGGGGTTGGCGGCAACATCGGCGGCGTCCGCCTGCGCACCGCGCTTGCGCGCCAGCGCTTCGCGGAACTTGCGCTTGAGGTCGTAGTTGCCGTCGCTGTCCGGCGCCAGAGGGGACGTCTCCGGGGCGGCCGGCTCCGAACCTTCCGTGGATACGGGTTCTGCGGTCATGGTGACCTCCTGGGTTCGGGGGTGGGCAAGCACAGCTTGTCATGCCGGGCGCTGTACGGGGCGCCGACAACATCATCCTGCGCCATTCACTTCGTAGTCAGGCGCTCGGGATGGCTTCCGGCCCGGCTGAGGGGTGTCATTGCGACGCACGAGGGCGGCCTTGCGGGCCTCGCCGACCTTCGGGACTTGCCGCCGGCGCCGCGAGAGGTGTCCTCGCTGCCGCCGAGGCCGCGGAAGGGAACGTTTGTGCCGGACCGGCGTCAACAACGCTCGTGATCAATACACCTGACGCGTGGGGTGCTGCTGCTCAGCGCCTCGTCTCGTACCTGGTCACGACCACGCCGCCGGGAAACGTCCGCGTCTCCACCAGGTTCAGGTTCATCCAGCTGTCCAGTGCGGTGAAGAACGGCGTACCGGGCAAGCCGCCTGATCCCGACCTCGCCCTCGCCCTCGCCCTCGCCCTCGCCCTCGCCCTCGCCCTCGCGAATTAGCGTGGTGGCTTCAATCGAGTCGTTCTCTCAACGAACCGAGTCGTTCGGGCTTCTGTCTCAGCGAACCGGGGCCGTGCGTGGAGGTTTCTGGTCCGGCGGGACCGTGTCGAGCCGGTCGAGTTCCTCCCGGCGCCCGACGACCGCAGGGCCGCAGCCTGGTGGCAGACCACCGACGACCAGAGCGACGGCTTCCTCGGCGGTGTCCGCCTCCCCGACGGTCTGGGAACGGGACGGCCCAGCGACGAGGTAGCGCCCACCAGGAAGATGCATGACGAACGGAACATCCCAGGACCAGTCACCGGTGCACCTGTCCTGGTGGCTGCTTGAGGGATGGAGCCGCCGGAGAAGCGGCTCAGCATACGCGGCTCGCACCAGCCTGATGTCCATGTCCTCGCGATGGAGCAGCCGCTGCCACGCCGCCTCCACGACATCACCCTGACCAGGCTCGGCGTCATCGGAAGCACTCGGCGCATCCATCGATTCCATGCGCCCATTCTGCCGCCCCGTGCGCCAACAGAGCTTTACCCCCGCGAGGAGGGCCCGCCGCCGAGCGGGTCCCGGGGAGCCTTGGCGCGGAGGTGATCCGCTCAGCTCCGCCTCGCCCGAGCGCTCCTTGGTGACGGTTGCCGCGATGCCGGCCCCGGCCATCATTCGGCTCGCCTCGCGGCGCTGGCGCCGGCACGAGCGTGACCACGCTGCCGGTAGCTCGACGTGGGTCCGTGTGCGCTGCGGCTGGGACCTGCCGCTGTGCGGGGCCCCGGCGTGCACCCCGCTGGCCCGAAGATGCCGGGTGAGCCGGTCGACGGCGTGCTTGGTGTCGTCCTCCCGCCGACGCCCGATCGCAAAACGGAGGAGCCGAGGAAAAGAGCGCGAACACACGAGGCGCCGGTGACAAAAGTGCAGGGTTGCGCTTGATTGTCCGGTTGTCGGGAACTCGCCCTTCGCATGGGTCGCCGTGCCAGGCGGGCGGCCGAGAACGGAGAGGGAGCAGCCGTGGCCTTGTGGGCAGACCGGCAGACCGGCTCGTCGGCGAGACGCTGGTCGCCGGGGCTCACGGCGGCTGGGGCGGAACCCCCGTGGCGCGTGAGAGCCATCGGCTGTCCCGGCGGTACGGCGCGCGGGGCCGGGCGGGCCCCGCGCGCTCAGGCGCCGCCGTCCCACGCCGGTGTGGGTGCCACCTGTGATCGAGGAGAGTTGTTCGCCATGCCCAGCAGCACTGCCATCCCGAACCGCACCGTCTCGTGGTCGCTGCCCGCTCCCCCGTCTTCCGGCCGGGCCGACAGTCCCCCACGAGGGGGCGTGGCCTGATGTGCGGTCTCAGCGGAGAGATCCGGTTCGACGGCGGGCGACCGGACCTGGCGGCCGTGGAGCGCATGACCGACCGGCTCGCCGCCCGGGGACCGGACGGCAGGGGACTGTGGTCGCAGGGCGCCGTCGCGCTGGGGCACCGTCGGCTGAAGATCATTGACCTGTCCGACTACGGTGCCCAGCCGATGGCCGACCCCGCGGGGCGGATCGCCGGTGTCTTCAACGGCTGTGTCTACAACTACCAGGAGCTGCGTGAGGAGTTGCGCGGCCTCGGGCACCACTTCTTCTCGGGGTCCGACACCGAGGTGGTGCTCAAGGCGTACCAGCAGTGGGGAACCGCCTGCGTCGACCGCCTCTACGGCATGTTCGCCTTCGCCATCGTCGAACAGGCCACCGGGCGACTGGTCCTCGCCCGCGACCGGCTGGGTGTCAAGCCGCTGTACCTGGCTCAGGGACCGGGACGGCTCCGTTTCGCCTCCTCGCTGCCGGCGCTTCTCGCGGGCGGCGGCGTCGACACTTCGCTCGACCCGATCGCCCTGCACCAGTACATGAGCTGGCACGCCGCCGTCGCCGCGCCGCACACCGTCCTCGCGGGAGTACGCAAGCTGCCCGCGGCCACCGTGCGGGTGGTGGAGCCGGACGGCCGCCACCGCGACATCCGCTACTGGCAGCCGTCCTACACCCGCCGCCCCGAGTACGCACACCTGGACTCGGAAGACTGGCGGGACGCGGTGCTCGACGCGCTGCGCACGGCCGTACGCCGACGCATGGTCGCCGACGTACCCGTCGGTGTGCTCCTGTCGGGCGGCCTCGACTCCAGCCTGATCGTGGCGCTGCTGGCCGAGGAGGGGCAGCCCGATCTCACGACGTTCAGCGTGGGGTTCGAGTCCGAAGGCGGCGAGGAGGGCGACGAGTTCCGTTACTCCGACCTGGTCGCCGGGCACTTCGGTACGGACCACCACCAGCTCCTGGTGCCGTCGGACCGGGTGGCGACGGCTCTGGACGCCGCGATCGAGGCGATGAGCGAGCCGATGATCAGCCACGACGTGGTGGCCTTCCACCTGCTGTCCGAGCAGGTCGCGAAGGAGGTGAAGGTGGTCCAGAGCGGTCAGGGCGCCGACGAGGTCTTCGCCGGCTACCACTGGTACCCGGACCTGGCCGCCGTGCCGAGAGAGCGGGAACCGGAGACGTATGCCCGGACGTACTTCGACCGGCCGCACGCCGACCTCAAGGGGATCCTCCAGCCGCATGTGCTGCCCGATCACGACGTGTCCGGCCGCTTCGTACGGGAGCACATGGCGCACCCCGGCGCCGAGACCGCCCTGGATGCGGCGCTGCGGCTCGACACCCATGTGATGCTCGTCGACGATCCGGTCAAGCGCGTCGACAACATGACCATGGACTGGGGGCTGGAGGCCCGCGTCCCGTTCCTCGACCATGAACTCGTGGAACTCGCCGCCGCCTGCCCACCGGACCTGAAACTGGCCGACGGCGGCAAGGGGATCCTCAAGGCCGTGGGCCGCGGGGTACTGCCCCCGGAGGTCGTCGACCGGCCCAAGGGGTACTTCCCCGTACCGGCCGTCAAGCACATGGCGGGCCCCGTGCTGGGGCGGGTCCGCGAGGCTCTGTCGGCTCCCGAGGCCAGGTCCCGGGGCGTCTTCCAGGACGCGTACGTGGCCGGACTTCTGTCGGCGCCCGACGATCACCGCACCAAGCGGGGGGCGAACGCACTGTGGCAGGTAGCTCTGCTGGAGATATGGCTGCAAACGCACGGGATCAGCTGACCGGTGCGGGGGAGGCGCGCGCTCCCCGCCCGGCGACGGTGGCCCCGCCCCACCCACTGGCGACTTCCCCCGCCGAGGAAGACGTCGCCGACGGGATGCCTCGGGGGGCCGCGACGCACGACACCGCCGCGGAGCACGGCACCACCGCGTCCACCGTGACGGCCGGTGGCCGGGCCGGGGCCGGCACCGCCCGGACGCCCGCCTCCACGGCTCCGATGCCGGTGCCACTGCCCGACACCGCCGGGGCGCGGGACACCCCGCAACCGCTGACGGCCCACGGCTGCTGGTATCCGTCGGTGGACCCGAGCGGCAGGTATGTCGCGTTCATCTGCGACCGCGGCGGCGTGCCGCAGCTGTGGACCGGTCCGGTCGACGGACCCGAGGTCCATCTGCTCGACTCCGATCCGCACCCGGTCAAGGAGGTGGCCTGGTCGCCGGACGGCCGCTGGATCGCCTACACGACCGCCCCGGGAGGCGGCGAGCACACCCGGGTGCTGTGCGTACGACCCGACGGGACCGGGCGACACGTCCTCGCCGGTGCCGAGCCCGGGAGCTCCGCCCATCTGGGCTGTTGGCAGCACGACGGCTCGGCCGTCGCCGTCACCGTCGCCGAACCGGTTCTCATACCGGGCGGGGCGGACACGGAAGAAGAGCCCGCCCCAGCCGAGCCGGGCCTCGCCGACCCGCACACATACACCGTCGCCCGTCCTGCGGGCTGGGCCGCCCGGGACGGCCGAGCCGTGCTGCTGGGCGGCCCGCACTACGGCGACGCCAGTCCCACGGCCCGCCTTCCGGAAGAAGGAGGCGGTGGGACCTCTCAGGCTCCGCCGCGGCGGGAGATGTTCACGCCCGTTCCCTCACGGCCCCTGGACGGCGCGCCGACCCGTGGCGAGCGGGTTCCCGACGCGGGGTTTCCCGGCTCGGAGACCCAAGGTTCGGAGGCCCGCGGCTCGGAGGCCCTCGACACGCACGAGGGGGAAGGCGGCGAGGTTGCCTCGGACGGGGCGGCCGGCGGAGGTCTGGCCGCCTACCTCGTCGACCCCCTGGGCGTGACGGCACCCGTTCTGCTGGCGGTCGAAAGGGGCGCCGCCACGCTGCGTGTGTGCGACATCAGGCGCGACGGGCGGCTGGTGCTGGTGCGCCGGGGGCCACGCGGCCGTCGCGAAGCCCTCGTCGTACGCACCGCCGACCTGCGGACCACCTTCGCACTGCCGGTCGCCGACGGTGACCCGTGGATCGGGCGCTTCTCCCTCGACGGCACGACGCTGTGGCTGCGCAGTGACGCCGCACGCGAGTTCGCCGCGCTGTTCGCCGTCCGGCTGGATCCGGGAGGAACGCGGCTGGGGGTGACCGTCGCCGCGCAGCGCGAGGACTGCGGACTGGAGCTGCTGTCGTTCGGCCGCGACGGGCACACCGCCGCCCTCGCCTGGAACGTGCGCGGGGCCAGTGAGTTGGAGGTCACCGACATCACGGCGGCGTCCGCCGGGGGCACCCCGGCCGGTCCGCGGCGGGCGGTGCCGCTCCCGCACGAAGTGGTGACGCGCATCGCTCGGGCCGACAGCCGGACCGGACTGGTGCTGGCACTGTCCGGGTCGCAGCGCCGCCCCGGTCTGTGGTGGCAGTCCGAGGGCCCCGCGCTGCGCACCGAGTGGTCGTCCCGGGACGAGGACGCCGTCCCTCCGGGCCGCCCGCCCGTGCGTCCGGTGCCACTGCGGCTGACGGCACGCGACGGACTGCCGCTGAGCGGCTGGTACTACCGGGCGCCGGGCCGGGGCCCGGGAGAACCGGCGCCCTGCGTGGTCCATCTGCACGGCGGGCCGGAGGAGCAGGAACGGCCCGTGTTCAACCCCCTGTACCACAAACTGCTGGGCCGGGGCGTGGACGTCTTCGCTCCGGACGTGCGCGGCTCCTCGGGGCACGGGCGGTCGTTCGTCGACGCCGACCTCGGCACGGGCCGGTTCGCCGCGATCACGGACGTCGCCGACTGCGCGGCCCACGTCGTGGCGTCCGGTCTGGCGGATCCGACGCGGCTGGCCGTCATGGGCCGCTCGTACGGCGGTTACCTGGTGATGGCTTCCCTCGTGTGGCACCCGGACCTCTTCCGCACCGGCGTCGCGGCCTGCGGCATGTCTGATTTCGCGACCTTCTACGCGGGCACCGAGCCGTGGATCGCGGAGTCGGCCGCGCACAAGTACGGCCACCCGGAACACGACCGTGAGCTGCTGCACGCGCTGTCCCCGATGACCGGCATCGACGCGCTGCGCGTGCCGTTCCTCGCCGTGCACGGTGAGCACGACACCAATGTGCCGCCCGGGGAGTCGGAGCAGTTCGTACGGGCGGCCCGCGAGCGCGGTCTGGAGGCCGACCTGCTGATGCTGCGCGACGAGGGCCACGACTTCCTGCGCGCGGACAACCGGAGGATCTTCCGCCGGGCCGCCGCCGACTGGATCGAGCGTCACCTCGTCGGGTGAGACCGGGCGCGAGGCAGCGGTCCGGCGCGGCCGGTCGTCGGCAGCCCCTCGTGCCGACGACCGATGTCGCCGTCGGCCCATGGCGCATGAGGCGTCCGGCGCCTTCGTCAGACGCCTCATGCGGGTCCGCGGCCTCGCTCCGGGTGAGCTTGCCGGGTTTTGCGGGGGCAGGCTCCCGAAGCGCGGCCGCGCACGCCACGTCGCCGACCGGTCCTCGCCCGGCCTGCGCACCACCCTGAGCAGGCCGTCCCGGGCGTCCGGCACCTCGAGGGACAGGGTGTGGAACCCCGCTTGGTGCCCGCACGGCCGGGCACGCCGAGGCCGCCCGCCCCACGGGCGGAACAAGTGCGGCTGCGCGTCGGCCATCCGGCCGCCTGACCGCGGACAGCGCACGTCATGGCACGCGCCCAAGCAGTACGCCGTCGCCGCGTCCGGGCAGTGGACCGACACGGAGGAGCGCCGCCGTCGACTGCCCGCCGGTGAGGTCCCAGAGCCAGGCCCCGGCGGTCTCCAGCTCCCGTTGGTCTCAAGACAGCTCACGCACACAGGCTGTCGGCGTCCCTCCTGATCAGCTCACCCGGGCGGATGGATCAATCGGTCATTCAGCTCAACAACCGCGGAACCCGGGCGGCGTCGCTCGACCGGGAGGACTAGGTTCCGCTGGGTTGGTTGCGCACAGCGCGCACTCGTGCACTGTTGCCGAGCGAGGGACTGATGGCGACACATACCGAACCGGTTTCACCAGTGGCGGCCGCGGAGCGCCGCACCCGGGGCCAGGTGATCGTCTCCTGGCTGACCACGACCGACCACAAGAAGATCGGGCACCTCTACCTGATCACGTCGTTCGGGTTCTTCCTGATCGGCGGGGCGCTGGCGATGGTGCTGAGGGCGGAACTGGCCCGGCCCGGGATGCAGATCGTGTCCCAGGAGCAGTACAACCAGGCGTTCACGTTGCACGGCACTCTGATGCTGCTGCTGTTCGCCACCCCGACGTTCGCCGGGTTCGCCAACGCGATCATGCCGCTGCAGATCGGCTCGCCGGACGTCGCCTTCCCGCGGCTGAACATGTTCGCGTACTGGCTGTTCCTCTTCGGCGGCCTGATCGTGGCCAGCAGCCCGATGGTGCCCGACGGCGCCGCCGACTTCGGCTGGACCGCCTACACGCCTCTCAGCGGTGTCGAGCGCACCGGCCAGGTGGGCGGTGACCTGTGGATCATGGGGCTGGCGCTCACGGGATTCGGCACGATCCTCGGCGCGGTCAACTTCATCACCACGATCATCTGCATGCGCGCCCCCGGCATGACCATGTTCCGGATGCCGATCTTCACCTGGAACGTGCTGCTGACCTCGGTGCTGGTGCTGTTCGCCTTCCCGGTGCTGGCGGCCGCCCTGTTCGCGCTGGAGGCCGACCGGAAGTTCGGCGCGCACATCTTCGACCCGGAGAACGGCGGAGCCATCCTCTGGCAGCACCTGTTCTGGTTCTTCGGCCACCCCGAGGTCTACATCCTCGCGCTGCCCTTCTTCGGCGTGATCACCGAGATCATCCCCGTCTTCGCCCGTAAGCCGATCTTCGGGTACACGGGTCTGATCGCCGCCACCATCTCCATCGCCGGGCTCTCCGTCACGGTGTGGGCCCACCACATGTTCGCCACCGGCGCGGTCCTGCTGCCCTTCTTCTCCTTCATGACCTACCTCATCGCCGTGCCCACCGGGGTGAAGTTCTTCAACTGGATCGGCACCATGTGGAAGGGCTCGCTCTCCTTCGAGCCGCCGATGCTGTGGGCGGTCGGCTTCCTGGTCACGTTCCTCTTCGGCGGCCTGACCGGTGTGATCCTGGGCTCCCCGCCGCTGGACTGGGAGGTGACGGACTCGTACTTCGTGGTCGCACACTTCCACTACGTGCTCTTCGGCACGATCGTCTTCGCGATGTTCGGCGGATTCAGCTTCTGGTGGCCGAAGATGACCGGCACCATGCTCGACCACCGCCTGGAGAAGATTCACTTCTGGACACTGTTCGTCGGCTTCCACACCACGTTCCTGGTGCAGCACTGGCTCGGCGTCGAAGGGATGCCCCGCCGGTACGCCGACTACCTCGCCGCCGACGGCTTCACCACCCTCAACACCGTCTCCTCCATCGGCGCCTTCCTCCTCGGCCTGTCCACACTGCCGTTCCTCTACAACGTCTGGAAGACCGCCCAGCGCGGCAAGCGCGTCGAGGCCGACGACCCCTGGGGGTACGGCCGCTCCCTGGAGTGGGCCACCGCCTGTCCGCCCCCGCGCCACAACTTCGTCACCCTGCCCCGCATCCGCTCCGAGTCGCCCGCCTTCGACCTGCACCACCCGGACCTCGCCGAGCTCGAGTACACGGAGCACGCCGGACAGCGCGACGCCCTGGACGCCGAGGGCCACAGAGGCGAACCGCGGTGAGACGCCTCGGGCACCGGGCACCCCGCGAGGAGGGCGACGGCGAACTGGCCGCCACCGTCGAGGGCTACCTCCTCGCCCACAGTCACCAGGAGCAAGCACGCCGCGAAGCGGAGAGCCTCTGCGCCCGCATGCCGTGGCTGACCACCGCCCAGGCCGAGGACGTCAGCCGCCACTACGTCCGTCAGCGCATCGTCCTGACCCGCCAGATGCTGAGGAGCACGGTCGAACGGGCCGACCAACTGCGCCAGGAGTACGAGGAGCGCTACGCCGCTCTCCGCCGCGATCTGCTGAAACGCCACGCAGCCTGTGCCTCCGCCGTCCTCGCCTGCGCCGTCGCGGTGAGCACGGCGGCGAGCCTGTTCAGTCGTTAGGTTCCGCCAACCGGGCGCGCCGGTCGGCGCCGTGGTCCTGTCCAGCATCGCGCCGTACGTCGGTTGTCGTTCCCCCAGCCTTGCGCACGGCGTCCTTGGTGCGTCCATGAGGACCGCGACGGGGCCCAGGGCGACGTTCGCGGTCGCGGCCTCCACGCCGGGGCGCGGGCGCGTGGGAGCCATGGCCCTCGGCGGCGTTGATGCCCTTGGCCACGGTGGCCGGCGTGTTGGGGTCGGCGGTTCGCCGGACGTGGGTGAACGCGTAGCGTTCCTCGGCCCGGGCGGGCCGCCGTACGTCACGGCGCAGGGCGAGGAGCTGCGGCATGAACTTCGGATCGTCGGTGTCCATGTCGTCCAGCGTCGCGAGCCGCTCCTTGGCCTCACCTCCTCCTCCGCGGTCCGGGCTGCCGAGAGAGCTTGACGGAACCACCGGCGTCCGAGGAAACCGCGCCGCCGCGGGGTGCCGGGGCCGGCGGTCGACAACGGGCCGCCGGGCGGTCAGGCCACCGGGTAGGCGTCGTAGTCGCCGAGGAGGTCGGCGTAGACGTCGACGGAGGTGGAGCCGGCGTTGTACAGGTCGACCACACCGTCGGTGCCGACCTTGACCAGCGCGCGGTTGGCCACGGTGCGTCCGGCGGTGAAGTCGACCGAGTACACGCCGGGGCGGGAAGTGCCGTCGGCGTAGGCGACGAGGTAGCCGCTGCCGGACGGCGAGGGCACGGTGACGTTGAGGTCGACGGCACTCACCCCGCTCGCCGGGACGCCCTGCGCACCGGCGACCTTGAGCTTGAGTGTGGCGTGGGCGCCGAGCTTGGCGATCTTCCCGCCGGTGCCGGTGCCGGTGCCGGTGTTGAGGATCCGCATCGGGCTGACGGGCTGGAACTCCGCACCGCTCGCGCTCGGGCCGTACCAGCCGACGAGGTCCGCGACCAGGTTCGCCGACGACGTCCCGGCGTTGTGCAGCACGACCTTGCCGTCCACGAGCGGGAGCACGATCTCGTCGGAGGCGGTCTGCCCGGTGGTCCAGTACGGGCCCGTCACGCTGGAGCCGGAGGTGCCGTGGGTGGCGACGGTGAGGTGGCCGGACGCCCTGGTGGTGGTCGCCGCGACATTGAGCACCACCGCGTTCGCGCCGGTCGGGACGCCATGGGTGCCGGTGACGGCCAGCGTGACCGAGTGGCCGCCGGCGACGGGGCCGGTGACGCCGCCGGTGCCGTTGCGGGTGTCGAGCAGGCGGGCCGGCGTGGCGGGGTGGTAGGTGCGGCCGTACTGCGCGTGCGACTGCAGGCCCACCGTGGCCACCGTGACCGTCACGGCACCGGAGCTGCCGTTGTAGAGGTCGACCGAACCGGTCGGGGTGACCTTCACGGTCTCCTCGTCGGTGGCCGTACGGCCGGGCGCGAAGTCGATGCCGGCGGTGCCCGGCCGGGTGGTGCCGTCGGCGTAGAGGGTCAGGGCACCGCTCGCCTTGGCTCCGCTGGTGACGATCTCCAACTGGGCGGCGTCCACGCCCGCGGACCCCGCCCGCACCGTGGCCGCGGAGAGCTTCAGGACCCCGTGCGCGGCGATCGTCTTCTCGGTGTCGTACAGCGGGGTGATCGGCAGGAAGGCGTCTGCGGCGTGGAAGACCGCCTTGGCGGTGGTCGTGCGGCCGAGCAGGTCCGTCTGCGTCAGCGTGGCGGTGTACGTGCCGGGCGCCGAGTACTGGTGCTCCACCTGCTGTGCGCCGTCGGCGAGGTTCTCCTGGGCGCCGTCACCGAACGTCAGAGTCCGGGAGGCGACCTCCCAGGCGTTCGACGGTTCCGGGACGGTGAACAGCCCCGCCCCGGAGGTGACCTCGCCGTTGTTCGCGGCCGGCGCGGCGGCGGACATCGACGCGGCCGGCGGGGTGGCCGTACCCGCCACGACGCGTGCGTACCGCAGGATCCGGCTCGACCCGCTGGTGTCGGTCACCGTGATCGTCACGGCGTACGTACCCGGCTCCGTGTACGTGTGGCTGATCGGCTCGCCCGCGGCGCCGACGGCCGGGGCGCTGCCGTCCCCGAAGTCGACCGCGTAGCTGAGTGGTTCGCCCCACGAACCGGTGGCGTCGTCGGTCTTCACCGAGGTGGCGAACGGCGCGACACCGCTCGTCGGCGACGGCGTGTCGTCGGACGGGACGGTGATGGTGTCCTGCCGCTCGATGGCGCCCCGGTCGGTGTGGGTGTCCGTGCCGCTGCCGGTGTCTTCGACCAGCGGGTCGTCCACCCGTGGCGCGCCGTCCACGTCGGTGGTCGTCTCACCGGGCGCGTCGGCGTCCGCCGAGTCTACGAGGACGGAACGCTCGGCCGGTGCCTGGAGGGCGTTCAGGCTGAGCCCGTCGATGTCGTGTGCGCCCTGCCCGGTCGCGTCCCGCAGTGCCGCGGCGGTGGTGTAGGAGGTGCCCGCCCAGGAGTATTCGGCGTGCGACTGGGTGGAACCGGCGGCGCCGTTGGCCGCCACGTTGTGGTCGCCGGTGACCTGGCCCGCCGAGTCGGCCGACACCTCGTAGAGCGGGGCGGTGGGTTCCGGGCACGTGCTGCTCTGCGCCGTCGTCGCGGAGGCGACGACGTCGTTCTCCAGAACCCCGGAACTCCCGCCGTCCAGCGAGATCCCGGTGGCGCACGGCGACTCCACCGAATTGCTCGTCACGTCCGCGCCGGCCGTCCCGCTCACGGCGATCCCGCCCTGCCGCGGAGTGGCAACCACATTCGTCGTCACGGTGAGCTGCCGGGCCCCTGACTCCACCCGCACCCCGTACCCGTATCCGTTGTCGACCCGGTCCCGGGACACGGTCACGTCCGAGGACGCGCCATCCACGGCGACCGCGCTCCCCGTACCGGATACCGGTAGCGCGGCGTGGAACGACAACCGGTCCAGGGTGACGTCCTCAGACCCCGTCACATCCACCCCGTCCCCTCCGCCGTGCGAGAACGCCAGCGACTCGACGCGCACGTCGTGCACCGCTCCCAGCGTCAACGCCGGCGAGGAGCCCGTCGGCGCGATCTCCGCCTCCGTGCCACCCACGCCGGTCGACGCCCCGGTGAACGTGATGGGCGCCGAGTCCGTCCCTGACCGCGTCAACGCCACCGACTCCTGGTACGCCCTGCCGTCCGGCGACTCGATCTCAACCGTCTGCCCCGGCTCCACGACGTCCGCCGCCGCCTGCACCGTGCAGAAGGGCGTGCCCCGCGTCCCGGTGCCGCTGTCGCTGCACGCCGCGTCGTGGTTCACGTACAACGTCCCGGCCGAACCCGCGTCGGCCGCCGCGGGCCCCGTCCCCCAACCGCTCACCACCCCCGCCAGGAGAAGCACGGCGACGGGCATTCCGGTGGTGGGGCGAGGTCTACGCATGAGGTCTCCACGGAGGGTTTTCGCGGCGAGGCTGATGAACACCTCAACGCTGACGCGCTGCCGTCAGCCTCCCAGCCGTCCACCCAAGGAAGGACCATGATCAACCCTCGCCTTACTCAAAACGGAGTAAGGCGGGATGAGTTGGACGGACCGCCTCCAGTTGGTCCGCTACGGCCCTGTTCTCGTATAGCTACGGCGAACAGACATGTAGCGCTGCGTGACTGTTGTGGTCGTCGTTTCCCCTCGCTGGGCGTCTCGTTGAGCTGAACGAGTGGTCTCGGGCGGGGGTGGAGGAGCACGGGTGCGGCATGACTGGGAGCCGGAGGACCTGATCGAGGTCTGGACGCTGCTCGAAGACGACATGAAGCGGGTACGGAACAAGTCCGGGGCGACCCGGCTCGGGTTCGCTCTGCTGCTGAAGTTCTTCGAGGTGGAGGCCCGGTTCCCGGAGTCGGTCAAGGAGGTGCCGGCCGCCGCGGTGGAGTACGTGGCCCAGCAGGTGAAGGTTCCGGCCGGAGCGTGGGCGGACTACGACTGGCAGAGCAAGGCGATCCAGCGGCACCGGGGTGAGATCCGGGCGGCGTACGGGTTTCGGGCAAACACCGAGGAGGACCAGGACCGGCTGACGGCGTGGCTGGCGACGGAACTGTGCCCGGTGGAACTGTCGCGTGACCGGCTCGCGGCCGCGGTGGTGGCCCGGTGCCGCAACGACCGCATCGAGCCGCCGGCGCCCGGGCAGGTGCGGCGGCTGGTGGGCAAGGCGGTCAAGGACTTCGAGAAGCGGTTCTGCCGCAGCACGACGGACCGGCTCAGCCACACCACCCGTTCGCGGCTGGAGGGCCTGGTCGTGGGCGACGGCACCGACGAGGGCGCCGATGGTGACGGCGCGGTGGCCGGGGGCGGGCGGGCGCACTTCGCCGAGCTGAAGACGGACCCTGGTGCCCCGGGCCTGGAGAGCCTGCTGGCTGAGGTGAACAAGCTGGAGCGGGTACGGCGGCTGGAGTTGCCCGCGGACCTGTTCGCGGACGTGTCGGAGAAGCTGGTGGACGCCTGGCGGGCGCGGGCGTCGAAGGAGTACCCGGCGAACCTGGAGCGGATGAAGCCGCTGCGGCGGCTGACGCTGCTGGCCACGCTGTGCCATGTCCGGCATACGGAGATCACCGACTCCCTGGTGGACCTGTTCATCCAGCTCGTGCTGAAGATCAACACCCGGGCGGAGCGGAAGGTCGACAAGGAGCTGGGGGCGGAGCTGAAGAAGGTCCGTGGCAAGGAGGCGATGCTGCTGCGGGTGGCGGAGGCGGCGCTGTCGGAGCCGTCCGGCACGGTGCGGCGGGTGATCTTCCCGGTGGTCGGCGGAGAGAAGACGCTCAAGGCCCTGGCGGCGGAGGCCGCGGCGAACGAGGCCCGATACAAGGCCAGGGTCCGCACGGTGCTGCGGTCGTCGTACTCGGCGCACTGGCGGCGGCTGCTCGCGCCGCTGCTGAAGGCGCTGGAGCTGAAGTGCTACAACACCGCCTACCGGCCGGTGATGGACGCGATCGACCTGCTGGGGCGGTACCTGGAGCAGCCGCTGAAGGAGGGCGCGTTCTTCGACCCGGCCGAGACGGTGCCGCTGGACGGGGTGGTCCCGGAGCAGTGGCGGGCAGCGGTCGTGGACGACAAGGGTTGTGTCGAGCGCATCCCGTACGAGCTGTGCGTGCTCGTGGCGCTGCGGGACGCGCTGCGCCGGCGGGAGATCTGGGTGGTGGGCGCGAACCGGTGGCGCAACCCGGAGGACGACCTGCCCGCCGACTTCGAGGACAACCGGGACGTTCACTACGCGGCCCTGGGCCAGCCGCAGGACGCCGGTGAGTTCATCGCCGCGCTTCACGGCAGGCTGCGGGCGCCTTTGGACCGCTTCGACCGCGCCCTGGCCGAGGGCAGCACAGGCGGGGTGGCGATCGTGAAGAAACACGGCGAGCCGTGGATCCGGGTCTCCCCGCGCGGCAAGCAGGACGAGCCGGAGTCCCTGGTGGCGATCAAGGCGGAGATCGAACGGCGCTGGGGCACCATCGACCTGCTGGACATCTTGAAGTACGCCGAGTTCGACACGGACTTCATCGCCGAGTTCACCTCGGTCGCCACCCGCGAGAACCTGTCCAAGGACGTGCTGCGGCGCCGGCTGCTGCTGGTGCTCTTCGGCCTCGGCACCAACATGGGCATCAAGCGGGTCGCGGTGACCGGCAAGCACGGCGAGTCCGAGGCGACGCTGCGCCGGGTGCGGCACCTGTTCGTCAACCGGGCCAACCTGCGCGCCGCGCTGGTGAAGCTGGTGAACGCCACCTTCGCGGGACGAGGCGGCGCCGGCCGGGAGGTGATGCCGTGATTCTAGGCGTGGGCGGCTGGAGCGTTCTGCTCCAGGCGGGCGAAGCCGTCCGCAGCCCGGCCGCCCGCCTCGCCCTCGCGCTCGCGGCCATCCGCGCTCTCCACCTGGACGACGTGGACCTGGGCAACCGCCGGCTCGCCATCGCGGACGCGTTCGACCCATGGACGACCCACCAGACGCTGCTGGCCTAGCTGGACCACCGGCGGCAGCGCTGGCCGAACACCGCCAACTCCCACCTGCTCATCAACCAGATGACCGCGCTGGAGACCGGGCCGGTCAGCGGCTGGTGGATCAAACACGAACTCCACGGCCAGGACGCCCCCCTGGAACGGCTCCGCGTCGACCGCCAGCTCGAAGAAGCCCACGGCCCCGACCCGCTCCACCTCGCCGACGTCTTCGGCCTGGACGAGAAGACCGCGATCCGCTACGCGGATTCCGCACGGCCCTGCTGGAGCAGGCCGCCGAGGTCGGCCCTGTGGAAGCTCCTCGAAAATCCGAAAATCTCCAGGGCCCCTCGCGTTCTCCACCTGATTTGAGGGGCTCAACAACAGATCAGGGCCTCTCCTGGCGGCGGCCCTGTGACCCTGGCTGAGCGTCATCGCTTTGGGGCGCCGCCGCCGGTTGTCTCAGCGGCTGGTTGGCGCGTTCCAGTCGACCAGTTGGACGATGACGCCATTGGGGTCGCGGACCTGAAAGGCGCGCTCGCCCCACTCCTCGTCGGTCAGCCGCATGGTGATCGCGACGCCTTCGGAACGCAGGCGCGCCAGCTCGCCTTCGAGGTCCTCGACGACGAAGGCGAGGATCAGACCTGCGGTGTGCTCGTCGCGCTGGTCTGCCGGGAGGCTCTCCAGCCCCCGCCGCAAAAAGATGACGTTCATGCCCACGTCGTCGCGCGTCAGGGAGGCGAAGCCGTCGGCGGCCATCTCCTCACGGAACCCGAAGTGCTCGACGAGGAAGGCGCTGGAGGCGGGAACATCGTCAACGTTGAGCGACACCGCACTAGAGGTGATCTTCATGGCAACTCCTCCGGAATCACACTGGGCACATTCTCTGTACGCAGTACAATGTACAGCGTACAGAGTCAGGTTGCGAGAGGATGCCCCCGTGCCAAAGGAACGAACCAGCTCGGGCGACCCAGCCCACACCCTGCAACTGTTGTGGCGCGGCTCCTCCCCTGACCGTCGCCGAGGACCGCGACGGGGGCTGAGCATCGACGCGGTGGTCGAGGCTGCCACCGCCATCGCCGACGCTGAAGGCCTGGCCGCGGTGACCATGCGCCGGGTAGCCAAGGAACTCGGCGTGGTGCCGATGACGCTGTACACCTACGTCCCCGGCAAGGCCGAGCTCCTCGACCTCATGCTCGACGCCGCCTACGCCCGCATGCCCCGCACCGACACCACCGGACAGCCCTGGCGCCAACGCGTCACTGCTATCGCCGAGGAGAACAAAGCCCTCTTCGAACGCCACCCATGGGCCGCGGCCGTCTCCACCGTCAGGCCTCCACTGGGGCCGGGGCAGATGTCAAAGTACGAGCACGAACTGTCCGGGCTCGAGGGCCTCGGCCTCAGCGACGTCGAGATGGATGACTGCCTGACCCACCTACTCACCTTCGTACAGGCATGCGCCGTCGCCGTCGCCGACGCCCGCGCCGCACACCACGACAGCGCCCTGAACGACCAACAATGGTGGGAGCTGAACGCCCCACTCCTCGCCCGGGTCCTTGACGAGAACGCCTACCCCACTGCCGTCCGCGTCGGCGCAGCAGCAGGCGCCGCACACAGCAGTGCCTACGACCCCGACCACGTCTACGCCTTCGGCCTGCAACGCGTCCTCGACGCCTTCGCCGCCCTGATCGACCGACGCGGAAACGCGTAGACATCGACTCCATCGCACCGGCACGACGCCGTTGCCCCGTGAGCCGGAGCAGCTGTCGCCAGACGAAGCCGGGCGGCACTACAGAGGCGACCCTGCGGCCGGGCTCTGTGCCGTCGGGCCGGTTCCCGGCGTCGGTCAGGCGGATTCGAAGATCGGGCGAACCTCGACGGTCTCCGGGGTGGGAAGGCTCTTGGCCAGTTCGAAGGCTTCCGCGCGGTCGGCCACCTCGACGATGAACCAGCCGCCGAGGGTCTCCTCGCCGGCGTGCGCGGGCCCGTCGATCAGCGTCGACGTCCCGTCGGCCGCAGTGCGCACCGTCGCGGGCGCGATGCGCTCAGTCTCCAGGGCTTCGCCGCCGACCAGCTTCCCGGCCGCGGCGAGGCCGCCTATCCAGCCCTCGTACTCCTTGCGGTACGCGGCCCGGTCGGCCTGGATCCGGCGGCGCGACTCGTCCGTCTCGAAGATCACGAGTGCGTATTTCATGAGACTTCCTCTCCGGCCGCCGTACGGGCGACCACTGCTGACGGTGTGTGAAGGGGGCTGTTCAGGCGGTGCTGTCCGCCGGGGTGATGCGGGCGAGGGTGCCTATCTCCAGGGCGGTCCACAGGGCGCTGTCGGGGCCGAGGGTGATGCCGTGCGGTTCGGAGTGGGGGGTGGGAAGGTCGTGGACGGTGATGGAGCCGTCGGGGGTGATCGTGCCGACGCGGTTGCCGCCCCATTCGGTGAACCATGCGGTGCCGTGGCCGTCGATGGTGACGGCGTGCGGTCGGGCGGTGCGGTCGGGCAGCGGGAACTCGGTGATCTGCCCGTCGGGAGTGATCCGTCCGATCTGTCCGGCGGCGATCTCGACGAACCAGAGCGCTCCGTCGTGGCCTGCGGCGATCCCGACCGGCGCCGCCGCCTCCGTCGGCAGGGGATGGAGGGTGACAGTACCGTCCATGCCGATCCGCCCGATGGCGTTGGCCCGGTTGAGGGTGAACCACATGCCTCCGTCGCGGCCAGCGGTGATCGCCGAGGGAAACGCGCCGGTGACGGGCAGCGGAAACTCGGTGAGGTGACCGTCGACGGTGATGCGGCCGATACAGTCGGCGGCGGTCTCGGTGAACCACAGCGCGCCGTCGGGTCCCGCCGCGATACCGAACGGCCCGCCGCCGCGCGTCGGCACGTCAAACGCGTCGATGACGCCGTCGGTGGTGATTCGCCCGATCCGGTCCGCCCGGTACTCGGTGAACCACAGCGCGCCGTCGGGGCCGGGTGTGATGACGGTCGGCCCGCTGTCCGGGGCGAGTTGGTGACTCGTCGGCTCCTCGCCGGGGACGAGGCGGCCGATCCGGCCGCTGTGGACGAGGGTGAACCAGAGCGCGCCGTCCGGTCCCGTGGTGAGGGCGTAGGGTCCGGCCGCACTGTCGGCCACCGTGTGTTCTTCGATGGATACCTGGGTCACCTGGCTCAAAGAGACTGCCCCAATCCGTGCTCCTTGGCGATGAGTTCGATGTCGTCAGGGGTTCCGGCCATGATCGTACGAGCGTGTTCGGTGACCAGGTCGGCGGGCCAGTCCCACCAGGCGGCGCGCAGCAGCCGCTCGATGCCGGCGTCGTCGAATCGCCGGCGGATCGGTTTGGCCGGGTTGCCGCCGACGATCGTGTAGGGCGGGATGTCGGCGGTGACCAGGGCGCCAGCCGCGACGATGGCACCGTCACCGATCCGTACGCCGGGCATGACGGTCGCCCGGTACCCGAACCAGACGTCGTTGCCGACCACCGTGTCGCCGCGGCTGGGCATGGCGGTGACGATGTCCAGCGTCCGCTCGGCCCACCGGCCGCCGAACATGGTGAATGGGTACGTCGACACCCCCATCGTCGGATGCTCGGCGCCGGCCATCAGGAACGTGGTTCCCGAGGCGATCGCGCAGTACTTGCCGATGACGAGACGCTCCGGCCCATAGGCGTAGAGGACGTTGCGGTGCTCGAAGTCCGTGGCGCTGTCCGGGTCGTCGTAATACGTGTACTCGCCCACGATGATGTTCGGTGAGGTGACCAGCGGGTTGAGGAACACCACGCGTTCGTGGGCGGGCAGCGGGTGCACGGTGGTCGGGTCAGGGGACAAGGTCGGGGTCCTTTGTGTGGTGGAGGGATGTCGCACACGGTCCTGCCGGGCGTCGCCGGGCCAGGGCCGGATCACCCTGGCCGGTGGGGCTTCAGGTGTTCTCGGGGCTGGGCGGGGTGACCCACTCGATGAACTGGACGATCACACCGCTGGACTCCGTTACCTGGAAGTAGCGTTCCGCGCAGCACGGCACGGGCCGTGCCGCTGAGAAATGGTTGATCAAGAACAGGAGTTTTGTCAACACGGCACGTGCCGTGCCGTTCCCATATGCTGTCGGCATGACTGACCGCCGCGACGACTCCGACCAGCGCACCGAAACGATCATGAGAGCTGCCCTCGACCTCGCCCTGGAGGGCGGTTACGCCAAACTCAGCATCGAGGCGGTCGCGTCCAGGGCGGGAGTGGGCAAGCACACCGTCTACCGGCGCTGGTCCTCCCGAGGTCTGCTCTTCCTCGACGCGGTGCTCAGCCTGAGCACCGACACCCTGAGCCATCCCGACACCGGCGATGTCGTCGCCGACCTGCGCGAGACCATGACAAAGGCCGTCAGCCTGCTCGGCCGGCCCCCCTGGGGTCCGCTCTACCGGGCCCTGATCGGCGAAGCACAGCACGATCCGGAGGTCGCGACTGCGCTCAACCGGCGTTTCATCGAGCCGCAGACGGCCAACACCCTGGAACGCCTCCGAGACGCCAAGGACCAAGGGCAACTCGCACCTGACTTCGACCTGGACCTCGCCTTCGACGTCCTGTCCGGCCCGCTGTACTACAGACTCCTGATCACACAGCAGCCCATCACCCCCGCCTACATCGACCGCGTCCTGCAGGCGGTGTTCGCAGGGATGAGCCCCAGAGCACACAGGCCGTAGCCGACGGAAGCCATCGCGGAAGCTCACCCGCACCGCCCAGGCTCTCGAGTCGTCAAGAAACCCCCAGGGCCTTCAAAAACCCCTTCAAAAACCCGGCTCATTCAACAACCCGCGGCCACCGTTTTCTGACATGATCCGGGGCCATGACCGCCCTCGAACCCGCCGACAGCCCGGACCTCCTCGTCGCCGAACCACTCGTCCGCACCGAAATCAAGATCGGATACGCCCGGGTCTCCACCGGCGGGCAGAAGCTCGAACGACAGCTCGATGCCCTCACCGCCGCCGGATGCCGCGAGATCTTCGCGGACAGGAAGTCCGGCAAGAACGCCCTCCGCCCCGAGCTGAAGGCGTGCCACGCCTTCCTCGACCCCGGCGACACTCTCGTCGTCCCCTCGCTCGACCGCTACGGCCGCAGCCTTCAAGACCTCATCAACATGATCGCCGAACTGCGCGACCGCAGTATCGGCTTCACCTCGCTGCACGAGAACCTGGACACCACCACCCCCGGCGGCCGGCTCGTCTTCCACGTCTTCGCCGCCCTGGCGGAGTTCATCCGCGAGGTCATCGTCATCGGCACCAACGAGGGCCTGGCCGCCGCCCGCGCCCGCGGCCGCGTCGGCGGGCGCCCCAGCGTCGCCACCGAGGAGATCATCCGCGCCGCCCGAGACCTGCTCCCCGACCCGGGCCGCTCCATCACCTCGATCGCCAAGCTGCTCGGCGTCTCCCCGGGCACCCTCTACAACCACATCCCCGACCTGCGCGAACTGCGCGCCGGCGGCGTCCCCCGCCAGCTCGAAGCGCCCTCGCAGTAGGCAGACCCGAGCGTCGCCGATCCTCGCGCGCGCCCGGCCCAGAGCATCACCCTGCGCTACACGTCCTTTCGCCGTAGCTATACGAGAACAGGGCCGCTACCGGGGCACGGACCTCGACGCCCCGTCGGGCACGACCAGGAACTGCGGCAGAACCTGGTCGGGCTGTCGGCCCGGCTCGAAGCCCGTATGCCGTGCGACAGCATCCGTTTTTCGGCGGTCGAGCCGCAGCACCGCCGCGTCGTCAGTCGCCCGCCGCGGCGGTCACCGTGGCGGGATCCACCCCGGTGAGTTCGACGATGCGGTGGGGCGGCACGCCTGCGGCCAGCGCGCGTCCGATCAGGTTGTCCCGGCCGTCCGCGCAGTCGCGGTAGGCGAGCAGCTCCTCCTCCACCCGGGCGAGCGGCTCCGGTGCCATCTGGTGGCGCACCCGGCTCAGTTCCTCGTCACTGAGCGGGACGGGCAACCGTTCCGCTCCGTCGGGCACGGCCGCTGTCTCCTCCGGCGGCAGCAGGCGCAGGTGCGGGGAGGTCGGCGTGCTTCCGTGCGCGTCCAGCCACGCACGTACCGCGGGAGTCTCCATGCACGCGAGATCACCGACGGCTGCGGGGGCCACGCCGAGCGGCGCGGCCGCGTCGTCAAGCAGGAACAGGTAGGCGTCGTCGGTCATCCTCGGCTCCGTCTCAACGGGAAAGCAATCGACGTCCCATTACCCCGGTACGCCCGGATTACCGCCGGGGCCGCCACGGCGAGCACGGTTCCGACGGCCAAGTCCGTGACACCTGGCCGGAGCATCACCGAGTCCCGGCGCGCCCCCTAACCCTGCCGTCCCAGAGCCTCTTGCACCGCCGCCAGGATCGCTTCCGTGCCCGCGCCCGACGCGCGGGCCGCCGCGGTGTAGTCGCGGGTCAGAGTGGTCAGTTGGTCGGGATCGTGGCGGACCGGCTCGACGGGGAGGGCCGCGACCCGGGTGCCGGCGCCGCGGCGGGTGCGGACCAGTTCGGCGGCCTCCAGTTCGCGGTAGGCGCGGGCCACGGTGCCGGGTGCGAGGCCCAGGTCGGCGGCGAGCTGGCGCACGGTCGGCAGGCGTTCGCCCTCGGTCAGCAGGCCGGTGAGGATCAGGGCGGCGAGCTGGGCGCGGATCTGCTCGTACGGCGCGACCTGGCTGGCGGTGTCGATGTGGACGGCGGGTTCACTCATCGTCGACAGCCCTGGGGACCACGATGGTGGAGACGGACCAGCCGAGGGTGAACAGGCTCAGCAGGCCCAGTGGGTAGATCACCAGGGCGGCGACGTTGCCGAGCATTCCGGCGCAGCGGGAGTAGAACAGCACTCTGCCGATCATCCCCAGGACCAGCAGCAGCTGGCTGGAGACGAGCAGACCCCAGGCCGCGGTGATCGCCCAACTGCGGTCGTGCCGCTGCTGGTTGCCGCCGGGCCGGTGGGCGATGCGACGCAGGGCCCAGGCGCAGGCGGCGGTGCCGATGGTGAGGGAGGCGAGGACCGGGGTGGCGTAGTAGAGGCCGGGCCAGGGGGTGAGGTGACGGGTCAGGCCGACGGCGCAGGTGACGGCGAGGGCCCGGCCGGCACGGCCCTGGGTGTCGGCGTCGGCCGCGACGACCCCGATCACCAGCAGGACGGTGAGGCAGGCCGTCTGGAAGACAAGGAGTGGGGCCATCCGGGGTGGTACGTGGTCGCGGACCTGGCGCGGGGCGAGGGCGGCAGTGCGGACCCGGCCCTGCGGGGCGGGAGTGAGCAGGTCGCCGAGCAGCACACCGCCCACCGCGCACAGCCCGAAGGCGGTGACGGCGGACACGAAGGGCATGGACATGCCGTCGCTGTCCATCGTGGCCAGCCCCTGGGCGACCGCCGCGCCGAGTGCCAGTCCCGCCCAACGGGCACACAGGTCGGCGCGGGCCAGGAGTCTGTCAGGCGTGACGGTGTCGATCATGTCGGCCCCCGGTGAAATACTTGTATCAAGTGGCGAGTACAAGATGCGAGGCCATGGCATCTTGTGTCAAGTCCTTGATACAAGTCGTCGGTTCCACTCCGCTCTGTGCCCTGTTTTCTACGGCCTCCGGCCCGACGACTTCCGTCAGTCCCTGCCCACGACGACCACCTCGTCCTCGGACGTCCAGCGGCGTCGCTCGGCTTTGGCCGGGTTGATGCGCACGCCGTAGCCGGGGCCGGTCGACGAGTCGTCGTGGCTTCGGTAGCCGATGGCGCATTCGCCGCGCCGGCGTGCCGCGGCCACGACGGTGGCGAAGGGCGTCTCATGCCCGGGCAGCACGTAGTCGGTGGCCGGGCGCATGCGTACCCCGGTGCCGTCGGCGGAGAACAGCTCCTCGAACACGGCCGCCAAGTGCCGGTTCTGGGAGATCTGGGCCATGAGCAGACCGATGAGCTTGCCGCTGATGATCACGTCGGCTCCGGGGCTGAGGGGGGCCAGTGCCCGGTTGCGGTCGTCGATCAGTTCGGTGACGACCGGCAGTTCGCGCCCGGTGGCCTCCTCCAGTTGACGCAGCAGCAGGAGGGTGACGAGCGTGCGGTTGTCGGGGTCGTCCGGTGGCTGTCCGGGAGCGTGGTCCTGGCCGAGCACGATCACGCTGTCGTAGGAGTGAACGTCCAGGCGGCGCAGGGTCTCGGGCCGGGTGACGTCCCCGTCGTGCAGGGTGAGGGTGAGGTCGGTGCCGCTGTGCGCGTCGGCCTCGTTCACCTGCCGGACCGTCGCTTCACCACCGTCCGCCACCACGTCGACGGCCGATCCGGGCCGGGCCCGGCGGCGCAACTGGTCGACCATGAGCGGCGCTCGGCGGTTCCAGCCCAGCAGCAGGACCCGCTCCGGTCGCGCGGGCGTGGGAGGGCCGGACGCCATGGCCGCCTTCTCGACCAACTCCGCGCAGTCGGCCGGCACGGCGGTGTCGTCGTCACGGGAGATGACGACGAGCAGGTCGTCCGGGGCGATGGACGTGAGGGGCGGCGGGTTGAGCAGGGGGGTGCCTTCGCGCATGATCCCGACGACGCTCGACGTGGGGTAGGACAGCAGCGCGTCTGCGAACGTGCGACCGGTCAGGGACGGCTCGGCGACCAGGTAGAACTCGTCGCCCGCGAAGTCGAGGAGTTCCTGGTGGACGAGGGAGAGTCCGGGACGGCGCGCGGCCTGGACGATCAGCCGGGCGGTGACGGTGTCGCTCTCCAGGATGACGCCTCCGGGTCCGGCGGCGAGACGGGCGGCCAGGCGGTAGCGGTCGTCCCGGACGGCGGCGACGACGGGCGGACGGGTTTTTTCCCCGGCCATGGCCGCTCTGAGCGCCAGCAACGTCTTCACGACCTCGGCGTCGGCATCGGGCTCGTCGTGGGGCAGTACCAGCACGACACCGGCCGTGGCCGGGCTGGTCAGGGTGAGCACGGCCGGGTCGGTGGTGGGGCCGCTGCGGCAGATCAGCCGCGTACGGCCGACAGGGCCCACCTTCGTGCTCAGTGCCTCCTCCATGGCGGTCTTGTCACGGTCGGCCAGCACGGCCACCGCCGCCTGCCGTTGGTTGGCGTTCGCGGCCACCAGCTCGCTCACCACCGTGAAGACCTGCTCCGACCACCCCAGGACCACGGCGTGTCCCTGTTCGAGCACGGTGGAACGGCCCCGTCGCAACGCGGTGAGCCGCTCCGTGAGGGCCGTGGTGATCAGGCCGACGAGCGTCGAGACGTACAGCAGGGCGACCAGTGCGAGCAGCACCGACATCGTCACGCGCAGCGGCGTACCCGTCGCACCGCCCAGGCGCAAGGTCTCCCCGGTGAGGCGCCACACCTGCGCCAGCCGGCCCGTCAATGGCGCCGGCGCGTCGGGGTCGGTCCACACCAGCACCGCACTGGCCGGGACGACGACGGCCAGACACAGCAGCGCCATCCAGCCGACGAGTGCGGAGCCACCGCGGGTCAGCGTGCTGTCGAACCAGTAACGGGCTCTGTCACCGAACCGGGTGTATCGCTGCGCCACCCTTTCCCCCTCTGTCGCCCCGCGCTCTTGGGGCAGTCTGGGAGATCGGTCGCGGCGGCAGACGGAGTTCGCCCGGCATTCATCCCTTCGGGTATCCCGGGCCGTCCACGTCGGCTGACCTGCTGTGGGACGGCCTGCCGCCGGGCGGACCTGTCGCGACGTCAGGGTTTGTCGCGTCTTCGCTCCTTCGTGTCAACGCCGGTGCGAAAGGCGGGTGTCCGGTGGCGGGCGCCAGTACAAAGGCCGCCATGACTGAAGATCACGCGGTGGCGCGTTCAGACGGCGGTCTCTCCCGGCGGAGCTTCGCGGCGGCGGCCGGCACGGCCACGGTGGCGACGGCCCTGACCGGCGGTACCGCCGCGGCCCTGCCCGCACCGGCCGCCCCGACCACCCCGACCGCTCCGACCGCTCCGGCCGAGCGCCGTGGCACCGACTTCGAGCGGTGCCTCGCCGTCGCTCGCGCACTCCTCGTACTGGACTCCGACGGCCGCCCCCTCGTCCCGCGTTACCAGCGCGTCCTCAAGGAGGGGTTGCCCGCTCATCGGCGGGCACGCCCCAAGAACGTCCTGGTCATCGGCGCCGGTCCGGCCGGTCTTGTGGCTGCCCTGCTGCTGAAGCGGGCGGGTCACCGGGTGACCGTGGTGGAGGCCAATGGCAACCGTGCGGGCGGGCGCATCAAGACCTTCCGCAGCGGCGGCCACGAACACGCCGGACAGCCCTTCGCCGATCCCCGCCAGTACGCCGAGGCGGGCGCGATGCGCATCCCGGGCAGCCATCCCCTGGTGATGGAGCTGATCGACCAGTTCGGCCTGAAGAAGCGGCGCTTCCACTACGTCGACGTCGACAGCGAGGGACGTCCCGCCAACCGCACCTGGATCCACGTCAACGGCATCCGCGTGCGGCGCGCCGACTACGCCCGCGCGCCCCGGCGCGTGAACCGGTCCTTCGGCGTTCCCAAGGCGCACTGGGACACCCCGGCCGCCGCCATCCTGCGCTCCGCGCTGGACCCGGTGCGCGACGAGTTCAGTTACGTCGACCGCGAGGGCAAGCGGGTCGGCAAGCCGCTCCCGGAGCGGCTGCGGGGCTGGGCCCGCGTGGTGCAGCGGTTCGGTGACTGGTCGATGTTCCGTTTCCTGACCGAGCACGCCGGGTTCGACGAGCGGACCATCGACCTGATCGGCACGCTGGAGAACCTCACGTCGCGTCTCCCGCTGTCCTTCATCCACAGCTTCATCGGCTCCTCCCTCATCAGCCCCGACACGCCCTTCTACGAGTTGGAGGGCGGCACGGCCGTGCTGCCGGACGCCCTGCTGGAACGCGTGCGCAAGGAGGTGCGGTTCGACCGCCGGGTGACACGCATCGAGTACCACCACCCCGACCGCACGTCGCCGGACACCGAGCACGTCCGGAGCAAGGGTCCGCACGTGTGGGTGGACACCGTCTCCGAGGGCCGCGACGGTCCCGTCGTACGCGAGCAGTTCACCGCGGACGCCGCCGTGGTCACGGTCCCGTTCTCCGGCCTGCGCCACGTCCAGATCGCTCCGCAGATGTCGTACGGCAAGCGTCGCGCGGTGAGCGAACTGCACTACGACAGCGCGACCAAGGTGCTGCTGGAGTTCAGCCGCCGCTGGTGGGAGTTCGACGAGTCCGACTGGAAGCGTGAGCTGAACGCCGTCCGCCCGGGCCTGTACGACGCCTACCGCACCGGCCGCGCCACCGCCGACGGCAGCCTGCTCGGCGCCCACCCCTCCGTGCCCGGCGGGCACATCACAGCGGGTCAGCGCACCCACTACGCCGCCAACCGCGCGATGGCACGCGACCAGCCGGAGGCGGTCGACGTCGTGGGCGGAGGATCGGTGTCGGACAACGCCAACCGGTTCATGTTCCACCCCTCCCACCCGGTCCCGGGCAGCTCCGGTGGTGTGGTCCTGGCCTCCTACAGCTGGGCGGACGACGCGCTGCGCTGGGACTCGCTGGACGACGAGGCACGGTACCCGCACGCCCTGTGCGGCCTCCAGCAGGTCTACGGCCGGCGCATCGAGGTCTTCTACACCGGCGCGGGCCGCACTCAGAGCTGGCTGCGCGACCCCTACGCCTACGGGGAGGCGTCCGTGCTCCTGCCCGGGCAGCACACGGAATTGCTGCCCGCCATCCCCGCGCGCGAAGGCCCGCTGCACTTCGCCGGGGACCACACGTCCGTCAAGCCCGCGTGGATCGAGGGCGCCGTGGAGTCCGCGGTGCGTGCCGCACTGGAGATCCACACGGAGTGAGCCGTGCGGTCGACCGGGCCGCGACGCGGGCGTAGGCTCCGGCGCACCGGCGCCGGGGCCCTCGCTCCCCCGCCTCGCTCCCGCTCGAAGGATCAGCGCGTGCGGATCCAGACCGTCTTCTCCCGGGTCCACTGGTCGAAGGCGTCGGTCGATTTCTCCACGCCGCCGAACCCGGACTGTTTCCAGCCGCCGAAGGGTGTGGTGATGTCGCCCTCGCTGTAGGCGTTGACGGAGATCACGCCGGCCTGGACGCCGCGTGCCAACCGGAGGGCGGTGTCGAGGTCGCGGGTCCACACCGATGCGGCGAGGCCGTATTCCGTGGCGTTCGCCAGGTACAGCGCCTCGTCCTCGGAGGTGAAGGTCTGGACGGTGACGACGGGGCCGAACAGTTCCCTGGTGAGGACATCGCTGCCGTCGGGCGCGTGGGTGATCACGGTGGGCGGGTAGTAGGCCCCGCGCTGCGGCAGGCCGTGCGGCAGCCCTCCGGTGTGGACGCGGGCTCCCCCGGCACGTGCGGCTTCCACCGCCGCCGCGACCCGGTCGAAGGCCGCCCGGTCGATCAGCGGTCCCACCTGGGTGCGGGGGTCCGCGGGATCGCCGATGAACAGGCGCTTCGCGGCGGTCGTGAACCGGTCCAGCACCTCGTCGGCGATGCTGTGGTGGACCAGGACGCGGGAGCCGGCCGTGCAGTTCTGCCCCATGGTCAGGAACGCGGCCTGGGTCATGTGGTCGATGAGCTCGTCGCCGTAGGCGAGCGCGTCGGCCATCAGTATCTGGGGGCTCTTGCCGCCCATCTCCAGCGAGACGCGCTTGAAGTTGGTGTCGGCCGCGTCCTTGAGGATCCGGCGCCCGGTCTCGTTGGAGCCGGTGAACGAGAGGGCGCCCACGACGGGGCTGCGGGCCAGGGCGGCGCCGGTGACGGAGCCATGGCCGGTCAGGACCGTGAACACCCCCTCGGGGAGGCCGGCCTCGGCGGCGAGGCCGGCCAGGTGCAGGGCCGAGCGCGGGGTCGCCTCGGCGGGCTTGACCAGCAGGCAGTTGCCCGCGGCGAGGGCGGGACCGACCTTCCACGCGGTCATGGCCAGCGGGTAGTTCCAGGGCAGGATCGCCGCCGCCACCCCGACCGGTTCCCGGCTCATCAGTCCCAGGCCGTCCGGTCCGCCGGGTGCGATCCTGCCGAACACCTTGTCGGCCGCCTCGGCGAACCAGCGGATCGTCTCGACGGCACCGGGTACGTCGCCGGTGAGGCACTCCGTGATCGGCTTTCCGGCGTCCTCGCTGTCCATCCGGGCCAGGATCCCGGTGTCGCGTTCCATCAGGTCGGCGAGGCGCAGCAGCACCGCGCCGCGCTCCCGGACCGGCAGCCGCGACCACACGCCTGATGCGAAGACCCGCTGTGCCCGCTCGGCGGCCTTGGTCACGGCTTCTGCGCTCGTGGCCGGCACAGTGGTGATCAGCTGTCCGGTGGCCGGGTTGACGACGCTCAGCGTGCCGGGGCTCTCGACGGCGGTCCGCCTCGTGGGGCTCTCGACGGCGGTCCGCCTCGTGGGGCTCTCGACGGCGGTCGGCTCGGTGGGGCGCTCCACGGCGGTCATTTCTCCTCCACCAGTTCCCAGTGTCCGTCGATGTGCCGTGCCAGCCCCCGGCGGCGCAGTTCCTCGAGGTAGCGGGCCATGCCGCGCTCGCCCCTCTGGCGGAACAGGGGGAACAGCTTCGGCAGCAGGTTCGGCGCCAGCATCGCGAGCCGGACCAGACGGGACTCACCGGTCCGGGGGTAGGCCTCCAGGCGGGGTTTGTCGAGCAGGGCCACCACGGCCGCCACGACGTCGGCGGGCTGCTGCGGCGGGTCCTGGAACTGCATGGAGTTCCCGCCGTCGACGGCCTCCTGGCGCAGCATCCGGGTGTCGGTCGCCGATGGCAGCACCGACCCGGCCAGGATGCCCTTGCTCCTCAGGTCGAGCCCGAGGGCGAGCATCGCCCCGCGCAGTCCGAACTTCGAGGCCGTGTAGATCGGGGTCTCGCCCAGCGGGAAGATCCCGCCGAGGGAGACGGTGGTGACCACGCGGGCGTCCCGGGAGGCCCGCAGCAGCGGGATCGCGATCCTGGTGGTGACCAGCGGCGAGGTCAGGTTGAGGGTGATCTCCTGCTCGATGCTCTCGACGCTGCGCACGTCGAAGCGTTCGGCGCTGGTCATTCCCACGTTGTTGACGAGCACGTCGAGGCGACCGTACGCGTGCGCGACCTGGTCGAAGAGGTCCTCCACCTGGGCCCGGTCCACGAGGTCGCAGCCGATGGCGGTGTGGCCGGTGCCGGGGAGATCGGCGGCGACCTGCTTGGCGCGGGCGGCGTCGATGTCGACGACCACGCAACTGGCGCCCCCGGCGGCGAAGCGGCGGCACATCGCGCTGCCGATCCCGCCGGCGCCGCCGGTCACCAGCATGACCTTGTCACGGAAGTCGAAGCCGCTCACGACACCGCCTCCACGCCCCGCAGGGACCGCACGCGCGGCGGCCGGCCTTCGGTCCGCCAGCCCATCTCGGCGGCGATCCTGGCAAGGTGCTTCACGAGGGCGGCGCTGTCGACGTATCCGGTGTGCCGGGGTGAGTCGACGAACTTGATGCCGCCGGAGAGGTCCGGGCGGTCGGTACGGATCAGGCCGGCGAAGCGTTCCGCGTTCGGCAGCCCCTGCCCCGCGTCGTGGATGTGCCCGGCGATCAGCTGGGCCTGGGTGTCGAAGAGCCGGTAGGCGCCGGAGTTGGTTTCGACGAAGCCGACTCCGCACAGGCCCGTGTGCTCGCGGGAGAACGACGACAGGTACAGGTCGGGGTGCTGCTCGTCGCCGAAGTACTTCTGCGCGACCGGCACCTTGTGGACGTAGCCGGTGGCCAGCAGGATCAGGTCGAAGTCGTCGCGGGTGCCGTCCGTGAAGTGGACCGTCCTGCCGTCGGTGCGGGCTATCCCGGGTTTGGCGGTGATGTCGCCGTGCTGGAGGTGGTGGATCAGCATCGAGTTGATCGCGGGGTGGGTCTCGAAGAGCTTGTGGTCCGGCTTCGGGAGGCCCAGGCGCGTCGGGTCGCCGTTGAGGATCCGCAGGAGAGTTCCGAAGACGCGCTGCGCCAGCCACATCGGCAGGTGTGGTCCGTCATTGGCGATGGTGTCCACGGGCCGCCCGAAGAGGTGCTTGGGGATGAACCAGTAGCCGCGGCGCATGCTGATCACCGCGTGGTCCGCGCTGCGGGCCGCGTCGCAGGCGATGTCGCAGCCGGAGTTTCCGGCTCCCACGACCAGGACCCGCTTGCCGCGCACTTCCTCCGCGCTGCGGTAGCCGACCGTATGGCGGACCTCGCCGGTGAAGTTCCCGGGCAGCTCCGGGACGTTGGGGTGCCACTGGGCTCCCGTGCAGACCACGACCTGGCCGTGCACGGTCTGCCGCCCGTCGGCCCGGGTGACCACCCAGGTGCCGTCGGCGTTCTTCTCGACACTTTCGACCTCGACGCCGAACTGGATTCGCTCCGTCAATCCGTAGGCGTCGGCGAACGATTTCAGATACGAAAGGATCTGCCAGTGCGGGGGGTAGTCGGCGAATTCCTCGGGCATGGGAAAACCTCCGAAGCCCGAGAGTGTCCTGCTGGAAATGAAGTGGGCCGACTCGTACATCGGGCTGCCGGGGTTGTCGATGTCCCAGATACCGCCGGGCCCGGTGTGACGCTCGAGATGCGTGTACGGTAGATTCCGCTCCATCAGGGCTCTGGCGACCGCCAGGCCGGCAGGCCCCGCCCCGATCACGCACGTGTCGTACTGAACATTTCCCATGAGCCAGTTCCTTTTTCCAGCCGTTCGCGGTCCCATTCCTGAAGGGCTGGAAGGAACCTATTCATCCGCCGTTCAGCGAGAAATGGCCGGTGCGGTCAGAGAAGGGGCCTGGGCGGCCAGGCGGAAGGATCGTGCCGTCGCCAGGAGTGCGAGGACGAGTGCGGCGGGTATCGCGAAGGCGAGTCGGAAGTGGCCGGCGGACCCGAGGATTCCGCTGGCGGCCCCTCCGGCGAGCACACCGATGTAGTTGAAGACGTTCAAACGGGCCAGGACCGCTTCGGTCGCCCCCGGTCGCAGGCGTCCGGCGGAGGCGAGGCACAGGGGGACGAGTGCGGAGACCCCGAGCCCGGTGCACGCGGCGGCCAGCACCGCGTACGGCCAGGCGGGGGCGGCCGCCAATCCGGCCATGGCCGTGGCGGTGAGCAGGGTGGCGGCACGGATCACGGCCGCCGGGCCGATCGTGCGGACGAGGCGGTCGGCGCAGGCCCGCCCGGTGACGGTGCCGACCTGGTAGGCCGCGTAGGCCAGGGGTGCGAGGGACAGCGCGGTGTCCAGGGTCTGGTGGAGGTAGAGCGTCGACCACGACGAGACCGTGGAGTCGATGACATAGGCGACCAGGAGGACCAGGCCGAACGGGGCGAGCTCGGCCCACGGTCCCCGGCCGAGCGCGACGGTCTCCTCGCGGCCTGGCACGGCGGATGGCGCCTCGGGGGACAGCGGGTGCGCGCGGACGGTGAGGGCGAGGGCCAGGACCAGGCCGGCCTGCGCGGTCAGGGTGTACTGGGCGGGCCAGCCGAGGCGAGCCGTGGCCGCGGTCAGCAGGGCGGCTGCGACGCCGGCCGCGCTCCAGGCGGCGTAGAACGAGGCGAACACGCTCCGGCCGTAGTGGCGTTCGACGGCTGAGGCCCGGGTGTTCGCCGACACGTCGATGCAGCCCAGCGCCATGCCGAACAACCCGTAGGAGACCGCGACCACGGGCCGGCTGGGAGCCCAGCCGATCAGCAGCAGAGCCGCGGCGGTCGACACGACGGCGGCCCGCATGGCCGCGACGAGCCCCAGACGTCGGATCACGGTCAGCCCGGCGAAGCTGCCGATGCCCGCGCTCAACGCGACGGCCACGACGAGTACGGTCATCGTCAGCGGGGAGAGCGAGAGACGTTCCTTGACGGCGGGCACCGTGGTGGACACCGAGGCCACCGCTGCTCCCTGGGCGGCGAACACCGTCGCCACCGTCCGACGTGCCGCCGCGAGCGGGCTCCGGCGTGCGGCTCGTCGCGGAGCCGGGGTCTGAAGAGGTGCGGTCATGGTGAGCCTTCGTTCCGTGCGCTCCCCCGCCGGTTGTCCCGTGCGTCACGGACGGCGGGGCGGGCGGGTTTCTCGCGAGAGATGGCGGGTTTGCGCACAAGGTAGGGAGGGCGCAACGGCCGTGTGCAGCGCGTCAGCGGCCGAAATGGGGGCTCCGGCGGCCACGCCCGCGACAGGCGGGGCCCCGGCTGCTTAGAGTGAAGCGAGAAACACCCTGGTGAGAGGGGATGCGGATGCCCGATGCTCCCGCTCCGGTCACGTCTGCGGGAACGAGCCGCAGCACCTCGGCCACCATCGCGCCGAACATCCTCCGCTACCTCGCCCGGGTCGCCGACGGGTACGGCGTCGACCTCCAGCCACTGCTGACCCGGGTCGGGCTGGACCCGACGGTGATGGGCTCCGCCGCGCTACGGGTCTCCTACCGGCAGGGCAGTGAGGTGATCCGCCGGGCGGTGGAGCTGACCGGGGACGAGCACCTGGGGCTGCGGGTGGGCGCGGCGCAGCACCTGACCGCCTGGGGGCTGCTCGGCTTCGCCATGATGGCCGCCGACACCATTCAGGACGCCATCGAGACCGGCGTGCGCTTTCAGAACCTCTCCGGAGCGATGACGGTGTGGTCGGCCGGCTGGGAGGACGCCGGCTACGTGTTGCGCGCCGATCTGCCGGATCCCGCGCTGGATCCGACCGTCGGCGTCTTCCTGACCGAGGAGGCGTACTCCAGCGTCGTCACCCTCACCCGTCTGAGCATCGGCGCCGCGTTCGCCCCGCAGGCGGTCGAGTTCGCCGCCCCCGCCCCGCGCGACACACGACCGTTCGACGACCTGTTCCGCTGCCCGCTGCGCTTCGCCGCCACCGGCAACCGCATGGTGATCCCCGCTCGCTGGGCCCGCGCGGCCATGCCGGGGCGGGACCCCATCAGCTACGCGTCGGCGCTTGATGTGCTGGAGGAGCAGATGGCGTCCCGGCGCGACCAGCAGGAGCTGCTCGAGGTGCTGGAGATCTCCATCGCGCAGGGCCTCCCGGCCGTCCCCTCGTTCTCCGAGCAGGCCCGCAGGCACGCGTCCAGCGAACGCACCCTGCGCCGTCGCCTGGCCGAGTGCGGCACCACGTACGAGGCGGTCGTCGACGGGGTGCGCCGCGAGCAGGTCGAACAGCTGCTGCGGCGACCGGAACTGACGCTCCGTGACATCACGCGCCAGGCGGGCTTCGCCGACGCCAGCGCACTGCGGCGGGCGGTGCGCCGGTGGCACGGAGCGACTCCGCTCGAACTGCGCACGGAACTGCTGGGGCGGTAGGCGTGTGCCGGTGCGTGAAAGAGTTCCGGGCTCAGAAGCCGCCCAGTTGCTTGCGCAGGGCCTCTTTGATCTTTCCCTGGACGACCTTCCGCAGGCGTGCATCCTCCCCGCCTCGTCGGTGAGGAGGACGAAGTCGTCCATGAGGACGATCTCGCGGGACGCAGACGATGTGGTCGGCGGTGAGGGATCGTCGGGCGCGGGGCGGTTGTCCAGGACATCGACACCGCCCCCCGCGGCCACCACCTCCTTCTGCACGGGGTCGCTCGGGGTGCGGTCGCGGAGCCAGGTGACGCGTCCGCCCGGCCCTCGACCGGCGAGGAGAACACGGCGCGCAGCCTCGACACGTAACCCTGCAGGGTGTTGACGGCACTGGCCGGTTCGCGGCCCTCCCACACCCGGTCCACCAAGGACGAGGTCGGCACCATGCGCCCCCGGCCGAGGAGCAGCACCGACAGCACGGCACGCTGCCTGGCTCCCCCACCGGCCCCGACCGCCCGGCGAAACGCACGTCCGGCGGCCCGAGGACCCTCAGTTCCCATCTCCTCGCGCCCACTTGTCGGTCAATCCCCCTCCGACGCGCTCGCGCACACCGCTTTCTCAACTGCCCCTCATTCTCGTCAAGTTACCGGCGGCATGAATTACGGCCCATGACACCCCCGGCCCATCGAGCCCGCGTTTCCACGCTCTCCCGCGCACGACAGGCAGGAGAAACAAGCCCTGATCGGGCGTCGACGACGCCGACATCGACCACACCAACGGCAGACAACCCCCAGACACCCACCCCGCGTCCTAGGTGACGCGAGAGACGCCCGGGACCGACGGGACGTCTGCGCTCGGGTTCTGAGGAGTGGATCATTGATCCGTGCCCGGCGAATATGTGTGACCGCCGTGACGGTGCTGGCGGCCCTGGCGGGCTCGCCCGGACCGGCACAGGCTGAGCAGCCGCACGCGGTGGAGCCGTTACGCGCGACGGACGACAACCCGTTCCCACCGGGGTGGCGGATCGACGGGGAGGGCGGGACGCGTGAGCTGGTCTGGCGCGCGCCGAAGGCCGTTCCCATGGGGGACGCGCGGGTCGAGTTCCGTACCGGTGACCGGCTGCTCGGGGTACCGAAGCCGGCGAGGGACGGGCGGACCTTCCGGCTCGCCCTCGGCGAGACGCGGCCCAAGCAGCTGAAGCATCTCCAAGTGACGGCCGCGGGACGCCGACTGGACACGGCGGCCGACGACACGCACAGGTCCGGCTCGCGCGTGGCACGGATGCCCGCGCAGGCGCCGGCGAACGGCGTTGATCCGGGCAGACCCGGCCCGTACCGCACGGTCACCGGGGAGTACGACCTCGATCCGGTGCGCCTGCCCGGGTACGCCACCCCGGTGGAGATGACCGCCGAGGTGGTGGCGCCGAAGGGTGCCACCGGCAGCCGGCCGCTGGCGCTGTTCCTGCACGGCCGCCACGGCACCTGCTACAAGCCGGGTTCCGAGGACGACGTGACCGGCGACTGGCCCTGTGCGGACGGCTACAAGCCGATCCCGAGCCACCTGGGCCATCTGCGCGACCAGCAACTGCTGGCCTCCCAGGGCTATGTGACGGTGTCGATCTCGGCGAACGGCATCAACGCCCAGGACCTGGAGACCGAGGACGCCGGGGCGCAGGCGCGTTCCTCGCTGGTACGGCAGCACCTCGCCCGCTGGGCCGACTGGAGCACCCATCGCTCCTTGGCCCCGGCCGTCGTACGCGCGGCGGCGAAGGCGGACCTCTCCCGTGTCCTGCTCGTCGGCCACTCGCGCGGTGGCGAGGGCGTCAACCGGGCCGCCATGGACAGCCTCTACCCGCCGCAGGCCGCCGAGGACGGCTACCGGGGCCCGGTGCGCTGGAAGGTGCGCGGGACCGTGCTCATCGGCCCGACGATCTACGGCCGGAACCCGGTCGCCGACGTGCCGTCGGTGACGCTGCTGCCGGGCTGCGACGGCGACGTGTCGGACCTGCAGGGCGAGGACTTCGTCGACGGGACGCGCGGGATCAGCCGGGGCACGGCACTGCACAGCGCGGTCTACCTCGTCGGCGCCAACCACAACTACTTCAACAGCGAGTGGACCCCGGGCGAGGCCGTCGCACCGGCCAGGGACGACTTCCGGGACGACCCGGAGCAGCCGGACCCGGTGTGCGCGCCGGGTGCCGCGACCCGGCTGAACGCCGCCCAGCAGCACAAGGCGGGCGCCACGTACATCGCCGCCGCGGCCCGGCTCTTCCTCGCCGGGGACGACCGGGTGCGTCCGCTGCTCGACGGTTCCGGAAAGCGGGCCCCGTCCGCGGACCCCGCCCGGGTGCTGACCCACGCGGTCGGCGGCCGCCGCGACGGTGGTTTCCTGCCGGACGGCGGGGCGAAGGTGAGCGGCGCCCGGCTGTGTTCGGCGATCGACCCGGACCCGGCCGTGGCCTGCCTGGACCCGGAGACCCCCGGGTCGTCCCCGCACTTCGCCTCCTGGGAGACGGAACAGGAGACCGGCCGCGGCGCGGTGGACCTGAAGTGGTCGGCACCGGGTAGGGCCGCGCGTATCACTCCGGCCGAGCCGCTCTCCCTGCGCGGCTCACAGAAGCTCGCGCTGAGGGTCTTCGTCCCGCCGAACACCACCGGCACCAAGTTCGACGTGTCCGTCACCGACTCGCGGAACCGCCGGGTCACGCTGGGCCGGGTCGAGGTGGCGGGGCTGCCGGGCTCCGCCGCCACCGCGTCCTACTGGGCGCAGGAGCTGCGCGTCCCGCTGTCGGCCGCGACCCGGGCCGGACTCGATCTCAGGCATGTCAAGTCCCTGGATCTGACGCCCCGTTCGCGGTCCGGGCGGGCCTGGCTGATGGACGCATGGGGCTGGGCGCCCGGCACTCCGGCAGTGCAGGCGGCCGCGCTGCCGCGTGTCGACGTGGGCCGCACGATCGTCAAGGAGGGCGACTCGGGCACCCGCACCTACCGGGTCCCGGTCGAGATCTCCGGGCACGGCAGCGGGCAGGTCCGCGTGTATGTCCTCGACCCGGACGGCGGCCGGGCCGAGAGCAGGCTCGTGACCGTACGGCCCGGCAGCGACGCGGTCGACGTGCCGGTCGAGGTGAAGGGCGACACGGCCTACGGCGACGACGTGGAGCACGACATCGCCGTCAAGGCCGTGCGGGGCGCCGTCGTCGGCCGGTACCGGGGCGGGGTCACCGTCGAGAACGACGACCCCGAGCAGGTGATCACCCTGTCGCCGGTCAAGGACCGGGTGACCGAGGGCGAGACGCTGACCTGGCGTATGTCCGTGGACGTGCCCACGGCGGTGGACATCTGGCAACCGGTGCGGGTGCTTCCCGTCACCGAGGGCGCCGAGCTGTCGACCAAGGACGTCGACCCGCAGTGGCTCAAGGACTCGTCCGGTGACGTGCCCGACCCGGAGCGGCCGCTGTCCGAGGCGCGCCTGTGGGTGTGGCTGAACATCCCTCCCGGGAGTACCGGCGTGGACTTCGTCGTGCCGATCGTGCGGGATCGGGCGGCCGAGCCCACCGAGTCGATGCGCCTCGCGCTGACCGACCGCCACGCCGAGCCGCTGCCCGACGGTCCGGTGCTGACGGGGACGGTGCTCGACAAGCCGTAGCCACGAGGTACGAGGTACGAGGGATCGTGAGCACCCTCTCGTGCGGGGTCCGGTCTGTCGGGCCCCGCGCTTCGCGAGCAAGGTGTACGTCGTTTCGTCACCGACGCCGCAGGGCCGCGCGGGGTGCCGCCCGCCCGGGGGTCCCGTCGCCTCACCCCGCCACGGGCGCCTCCGCCTCGCCCGCGGACCGCTGTTCGAACTGCGTCCGGTACAGCTGCGCGTAGCGGCCCTCGGCGGCGAGCAGTTCCTCGTGGGTGCCGCGTTCCACGATGCGGCCCTCCTCGACGACGAGGATGAGATCGGCGGTGCGGACCGTGGACAGGCGGTGGGCGATGACGACGGCCGTCCTGCCCTCCAGTGCCTCCGCGAGCGCCTCCTGGACGGCCGCCTCCGAGGTGTTGTCGAGGTGGGCGGTGGCCTCGTCGAGGATGACGACGCGCTGGCGGGCGAGGAGCAGGCGGGCGATGGTCATGCGCTGCCGTTCGCCGCCGGAGAGCCGGTAGCCGCGTTCACCGACCACCGTGTCCAGACCGTCGGGCAGGGAGCGTACGAGATCGTCGAGGCGGGCGCGGAGCAGGGCGTCCCACAGCTCCTCCTCGGTGGCGGTGGGGCGGGCGAGGAGCAGGTTGGCGCGGACGGTGTCGTGAAAGAGGTGGCCGTCCTGGGTGACCATGCCGAGGGTGCCGCGCAGGGAGGCCGCGCTCAGGTCGCGGACGTCGACGCCGCCGATGCGGACGGCGCCCTCGTCGACATCGTAGAGGCGCGGCAGGAGTTGGGCGACGGTCGACTTGCCGGCGCCGGAGGAGCCGACGAGGGCGACGGTCCGGCCGGGTTCGGCGCGGAAGGAGACGCCGTGCAGGACCTCGGCGCCGCCCCGGGTGTCGAGGGTGGCGACCTCCTCCAGGGAGGCGAGGGAGACCTTGTCGGCGGCGGGGTAGCCGAAGCGGACGTTGTCGAACTCGACCGCGACCGGCCCCTCGGGCACCTCGCGGGCGTCCGGCTTCTCCTCGATGAGCGGCTTGAGGTCGAGCACCTCGAAGACCCGTTCGAAGCTGACGAGGGCGCTCATCACCTCCACGCGCGCCCCGGCGAGCGCGGTGAGCGGCGCGTAGAGGCGGGTCAGCAGCAGTGCGAGGGAGACGACGGCGCCCGGCTCCAGGCTGCCGCGCAGGGCGAACCAGCCGCCGAGGCCGTAGACGAGGGCGAGGGCGAGCGAGGAGACGAGGGTGAGGGAGGTGATGAAGACGGACTGGGACGTCGCGGTGCGCACGCCGATGTCCCGGACGCGGCCGGCGCGGGCGGCGAACTCGGCCGACTCCTCCTCGGGCCGTCCGAACAGCTTGACCAGGGTGGCGCCGGGCGCGGAGAACCGCTCGGTCATCCGGGTGCCCATCGACGCGTTGAGGGCGGCCGCCTCGCGCTGCATCCCGGCCATGCGGCTGCCCATGCGACGGGCCGGCACCACGAACACGGGCAGCAGCACCAGGGCGAGCAGGGTGATCTGCCAGGACAGGGTGAGCATGACGGCGAGCGTCAGCAGCAGCGTGACCAGATTGCTGACCACCCCGGAGAGGGTGTTGCTGAAGGCCCGTTGCGCGCCGATGACGTCGTTGTTGAGACGACTGACCAGCGCTCCCGTACGAGTGCGTGTGAAGAACGCCACCGGCATGCGCTGCACATGATCGAACACAGCCGTGCGCAGATCGAGGATGAGCCCCTCGCCGAGCGTCGCCGACAGCCGTCGGGCGAAGATCCCGAGCGCGGCCTCCGCGACCGCGATGAGCGCGATGAGCAGCGCCAGCCGTACGACCGTGCCCTCGTCGCCGTCCGACACGATCGCGTCGACCACGCGCCCGGCGAGCACCGGGGTGGCGACGGCGAGCAGTGCGGTCACCACCCCGAGCACGACGAAGAACGCGATCCGGCGGCGGTGCGGGCGGGCGAACGCGCCGATGCGACGCAGGGTCGCGGCGTTGAAGGGACGGCGTTCCTGCTGGGCGTTCATGACGCTGTGCAGCTGCGTCCAGGCGGTGGTCTCGATGCTCATGGAGGAGAACCTAGGACCTCAAGCATCATTGAGGTCAATCCCCGCAGACCGTCCCCTCGCGCGAAGGACCCGATGACCGCACGCAATGAGCCGTCCCCGCTCCCGCAACCCGTCGTTGGCGTGGTGCCGACACCCTGTCCCGATGTGACAGCGGTATCCCTCCCCGAACGGCGGCGCGTCCCCGTCCGCCAGATCCTGTGCCTGCTCCCGCTTCTGCTCGTCACCGCGGTCGCGGTCCAGCACCGCTCGGTGCTGGCCGAGGGCTTCGGTCATCTGCGGACCGCCGAGTGGCCATGGCTGCTGGCCGCGGTCTGCGCGACCTGTCTGACCTGGGTCGCCGCGTCCTTCACCCGGCAGGGCGCGGTCATGGAGCGGCTGCCCAGACGCCGGCTGCTCGCCACGCAGTTCGCGGCGGGCGCGGCCAACCATCTGCTGCCCACCGGCGTGGGCGCGAGCGCGGTCAACCTGCGGTTCATGACGGTGTGCGGAGTGCCGCTGGCGCGCTCCTCGGCGGCCCTCGCCCTGTATCTGCTCGCGGAGAGCGTGGGCCGGGTGGGTCTGCTGGCCGTGCTGCTGCTCGCCTTCCCCGACGCGCTGCGGCTCGGCACGCTCGTCCCCGAGGAGGCGTTCGGCCCGCTGCTGCTCGCCTTCGCCGCCGTCGCGCTCGTGGCGGTGACGGTTCTGACACTGGTACGGCGGGTGCGTACGGCCGTCCGCTCGTTCCTGCGCACCGCGCTCGGTGAGGCCCGCTCGGTCCACACACGCCCCTCCCGGGCGCTCGCCCTGTGGGGCGGCTCCCTCGCCTTCCCCGCCCTCCAGGCCACCGGCCTCGCCGCGGTGGGACAGGCTCTGGGCCTGCCCGTGCCGCCCGCGCACATGGCGGTCGCCTACCTGGCGGCCACGGTCGCCGTCGCCCTGGTCCCCACCCCCGGCGGCATCGGCTCGGTCGAGGCGGCCCTGATCATGGCCCTGGTCGCGGCGGGCGGCCCGGCCGCCGTGGCCACGGCGGTGGTCCTGGCGTACCGCATCATCACGGTGTGGCTGCCGCTGGTGCCGGGGGCGTTGACGCTGGGGGCGCTGGTGCGGTGGAAGGTCATCTGACTGTCGGTGACAGCCTGCCGAAGGCAACCGGCCCGGTACGAACTCATGTTCTGGATACGGCACTATGAACGGTCGCGCCGGTTCACGGGCCCGCGCGACCGCACACCCCAGATTCGAGCAGGTGACTACGTGACGAGACTTCACATCCGGCCGTCGGCCGACGCATTGGCCGCGAAACGTCTTCCCGGAGGTGACCGGTGACACGCGCGCTGACCCTGGACGACCTGGTCATCGCCGGAGTCGCCCTGGCCACCGGAGCGCTGAGCGCCTTCCTGCTGCGGATGCTGCTGCGCTGGCTGGGCAAGAAGGCCGACAGCACCCGCTGGAGCGGCGACGACGTCATCGTGGACGCGCTGCGCACCGTCGTGCCGTGGGGCGCCGTCCTGGGAGGCGCCGCGGCCGCGGGCGGGGTGCTGCCGCTGACGCGGACCGTTCAGCACAACGTCAACCAGGTGCTGACGGTGGTGTTCATCCTCGTGGTGACCGGGTCGGCGGCCCGGGTGATCGCGGGTCTTGTGCGGACGGTGACCCAGTCCCGCTCCGGTGTCGCGGGGTCGGCCACGATCTTCGTGAACATCACCCGGGTGCTGGTCCTGGCGATCGGCTTCCTGGTGGTGCTGCAGACGCTGGGCATCTCCATAGCGCCCATGCTCACCGCCCTCGGTGTCGGCGGTCTCGCGGTCGCCCTGGCTCTCCAGGACACCCTCGCCAACCTGTTCGCGGGCATCCACATCCTCGCCTCCAAGACCGTCCAGCCCGGCGACTACATCCGGCTCAGCAGCGGTGAGGAGGGCTACGTCGAAGACATCAACTGGCGTCAGACGACCGTCCGCGCGCTCTCCAACAACCTGGTCGTCATCCCCAACGGGGAGCTCGCGAAGACGAACATGACCAACTTCATGCGTCCCGAGCAGCAGCTGACGATCCTGGTGCAGGTGGGAGTCGCCTACGACAGCGACCTGGACCACGTCGAGCGGGTGACCATGGACGTCGTCGCCGAGGTGATGACGGAGATCACCGGTGCCGTCCCCGATCACGAGCCGCTGGTCCGGTTCCACACCTTCGGCGACTCCCGGATCGGGTTCACGGTGATCCTGGGCGTCGGTGAGTTCAGCGACCAGTTCCGGATCAAGCACGAGTTCATCAAGCGGCTGCACCGGCGCTACCGCGAGGAGGGCATCCGCATCCCGGCGCCCGCGCGGACGGTGGCGCTGCAGCAGGGCGCGGTGGTGATCCCGCAGCAGCGCACCGCCGAGGAGGCGGAGGGAGTGCCCCACGTGCACTCCGCCCGCCTCGACTGAGCCCACCCCGGCGTCAGAGCGTCGCCGAGTTGTCGTGGTAGTGCCCGTCCGTCCGGCTGTGCGGCCTGGCCAGGGTCGGTGTCGCCGGGGTGACCGTCCAGTCCGGGTGGCCGGGCATCCGCGGTGTCGTCGTGCCGTACAGCCACTCCCGCAGGAAGCCGCAGAGGCCAGATCGAGGTGCTAGGCCGAGACGCGGTAGCCGTCGTTGCCGAGGCCCGGGAAGACGGGGTCGCCGAGGGTCTCGGCGGCCGGGGTGCCGTCCGGGCCGTCGGTCCTCCCCGCGCCCGCCGCGTGGGCCGAGGGTGCCCCCGTCAGGGCCGCCGCGGTGCCGAACAGGGCGGCCGCCGGGGCCGTCACTCTGGTGCGATATCTCATGGTCCGCTTCCGCAGGGGCGGCCGGGTGGTCGGGCCGGTCGCCGGTCAGTCGCCGGATCAGTGGGCGATCACTTTCCTGACCGCACGCACGGGCAATCCGGTTGCCCGGGAAGCGGTACCCGGGCCGATCCTCTGGACGTGTGTGCGGTCCCCTGTCGAGTCGTGGTCGCACACGAGATATCTTGATGTCGAGCAATGTTGCAGACGTGGAGCGGAGCACCCGGTGACTGACTCGACCATCATCTACACACACACTGACGAGGCCCCGGCCCTGGCGACGTATTCCTTCCTGCCGGTGGTCCAGGCGTACGCCTCACAGGCGGGTGTCTCCGTCGAGACGCGGGACATCTCGCTGGCCGGGCGCATCATCGCGGTCTTCCCGGAGTACCTGACCGAGGACCAGCGCATCCCGGACGCCCTGTCCGAGCTGGGCGAACTGGCCAAGACGCCCGAGGCCAACATCATCAAGCTGCCGAACATCTCGGCGTCGATCCCGCAGCTCAAGGCCGCGGTCGCCGAGCTGCAGGCGCAGGGTTACGCGCTGCCGAACTACCCGGACGACCCGAAGACCGACGAGGAGCGGGAGATCCAGGCCCGCTACGACAAGGTCAAGGGTTCCGCCGTGAACCCGGTCCTGCGCGAGGGCAACTCCGACCGCCGCGCCCCCGCCTCGGTCAAGAACTACGCCAAGAACCACCCGCACCGCATGGGCGCCTGGACCTCCGAGTCCAAGACCAACGTGGCGACCATGGGCGAGAACGACTTCCGCTCCACCGAGAAGTCCGTCGTGATCTCCGAGGCCGGTTCGCTGCGGATCGAGCTGGTCGGCGACGACGGCACCACCAAGGTCCTGCGCGAGTCCGTGCCGGTCCGCGAGGGCGAGGTCGTCGACGCCTCCGTGATGCGCGTGGCCGCGCTGCGCGAGTTCCTGACCGCGCAGGTCGCCAAGGCCAAGGCCGAGGGCGTGCTGTTCTCCGTGCACCTCAAGGCCACGATGATGAAGGTCTCCGACCCGATCGTCTTCGGTCACGTGGTACGCGCCTTCTTCCCGAAGACGTTCGCGCAGTACGGCGACAAGCTCGCCGCGGCCGGCCTGACCCCGAACGACGGTCTGGGCGGCATCTACAAGGGCCTGGAGGGCCTGCCCGAGGGCGCCGAGATCAAGGCCTCCTTCGACGCCGAGCTCGCCGAGGGCCCGGAGCTGGCGATGGTGGACTCCGACAAGGGCATCACCAACCTGCACGTCCCGTCGGACGTCATCGTCGACGCCTCCATGCCGGCCATGATCCGCACCTCCGGCCACATGTGGGGCCCGGACGGCCAGGAGGCCGACACCCTCGCGGTGCTGCCCGACTCCAGCTACGCCGGCGTCTACCAGGCCGTGATCGACGACTGCCGTGCCCACGGCGCCTACGACCCGTCGACCATGGGCTCCGTCCCGAACGTCGGCCTCATGGCGCAGAAGGCCGAGGAGTACGGCAGCCACGACAAGACGTTCGAGATCCCCACCACCGGCACGGTCCGCCTCGTCGACCAGGCCGGCAACGTGGTGATCGAGCAGACGGTCTCCGCGGGTGACATCTTCCGCGCCTGCCAGACCAAGGACGCCCCGATCAAGGACTGGGTGAAGCTGGCCGTCACCCGCGCCCGCGCCACCGGCGACCCGGCGGTGTTCTGGCTGGACGAGACCCGCGCCCACGACGCCAACCTGATCGCCAAGATCAACGCCTACCTGCCGGAGCACGACACCGAGGGCCTGGACATCCGGATCCTCGCCCCGGTCGAGGCGACCAAGCTGTCGGTGGAGCGCATCCGCCGCGGCGAGAACACCATCTCGGTGACCGGCAACGTGCTGCGTGACTACCTCACCGACCTGTTCCCGATCCTGGAGCTCGGCACCAGCGCCAAGATGCTGTCGGTCGTCCCGCTGATGGCGGGCGGCGGCCTGTTCGAGACGGGCGCCGGCGGCTCCGCCCCGAAGCACGTGCAGCAGCTGGTCAAGGAGAACTACCTGCGCTGGGACTCCCTGGGTGAGTTCTTCGCGCTCGTGCCCTCCCTCGAGCAGTTCGCCACGGCCACGGGCAACGCCCGCGCCAAGGTCCTCGCCGACACCCTCGACCGCGCCACGGCGACCTTCCTCAACGAGGACAAGTCCCCGACCCGTCGCGTCGGCGGCATCGACAACCGCGGCAGCCACTTCTACCTGTCCCTGTACTGGGCGCAGGAGCTGGCGGCGCAGACCGAGGACGCGGACCTGGCGAAGGCTTTCGCCCCGCTCGCCGAGACTCTCACCGCGAACGAGCAGAAGATCGTCGAGGAGCTGATCGCGGCCCAGGGCAAGCCCGTCGACATCGGCGGCTACTACCAGCCCGACCCGGCCAAGGCGGCCGCGGCGATGCGCCCGTCGGCCACGTGGAACGAGGTGCTGGCGTCCCTGAGCTGACGCGCCACGCCTGACGGCCACTTCCAGCCCCGCCCCGACCGGCGTACCCGTCCGGTCGGGGCGGGGCTGTATGTCCACCCACCCCCCTCACGGAGCCGTCCCATGCCCCCTGCCGCACCCTCCTTCGAGTTGCTGCCCGGTGCCGAGAACTCGCCGGTGATCCTGCACGTGCCGCACTCCGCGCGGGAGATTCCGGCCGAGGTGCGGGCGGGGATCGTGCTCGACGACGAGGCGCTGGGGCGGGAGCTGGACCACATCACGGACGCGCACACCGCCGAGATCGCCGCACGGGCGGCCCGGCTGTCCGGTGCCGTGCCCTGGCGGTTCGTCAACCGGCTGTCGCGGCTGGTGGTCGACCCGGAGCGGTTCCCGGACGAGCGGGAGGAGATGCTCGCCGTGGGAATGGGCGCGGTGTACACGCGGACCACCCACCGCGAGGCTCTGCGGCCCGCGGACACCGACCCCGAGCCGTTGGTCGCGCGCTGCTTCCGCCCGTACGCGCGGGCCATGACGGACGCCGTGGCAGGCCGGCTGGCCGCCGTCGGCCGGGCCGTGATCATCGACGTGCACTCCTACCCGACCGAGCCGCTGCCGTACGAACTGCACGGGACGGGACCGCGCCCGCCCGTCTGCCTGGGCACCGACTCCTTCCACACCCCGCCCGAGCTGCGGGACGCGGCACGGGAGGCGTTCGCCGAGTGCGGGGAGACGGGGCTCGACAGCCCCTTCGGCGGGACGTACGTGCCGCTGGAGTTCTACGGCAGCGAGCCGCGCGTGACCGCGCTGATGGTGGAGATCCGCCGCGACACGTACATGACCGAGCCGGGCGGCCCGGCCCACGCCGGGCTCGACCGGCTCGCCGCGGCCCTCGCGCGCCTGGTCACCGCCGTCTCACGCTGAGGTGCGCTGCCTCGTCAGGCCCGCAGCCACTCCGTGACGACCACCTCGCCGCCGGTCCGCAACCGTAGGGCGAAGGGCCCGGTGGGGGGTGCGTCGGTGGTGAAACGGCCCATGGAGTCGGCCGTGAGCGCGGCGCCCGCCCGGGGCCCGTCGAGGACCTCGATCCGGGCCGGCTGAGGCGGCAGCAACTGGCCCATCAGGCCCTCGGCGGTCACCTCGACGTCGACGGTCAGTTCCCCCGTGTCGAAGGTCAGCATCCGCGGAACGTCGGTCGCCCCGCGGACGGGGATGGCGTCGACCAGCGAGTCGAAGGTGAGCTCGGCGATGCGGGCGTCCAGGTCGTGCAGCGCGTACGCCTCGACGGCGATCTGCCGTAACGCGGCGGGGACGGGATCCAGGACGGCGGCGGCCGCGCGGAGTTCCCCCTCCAAGTCGCTCAGTTCACTCATGTCGTTGATGTCGTTCGTCCCACTCATGTCGTTCATGTCGTTCACGAGGCTCCCCGTGCGTCGAGTCGAGCCCGCAGGCGGCGCAGACAGCGCTGGCGCAGGGGCCCGATGCTGCCCACCGCGATGCCCAGCGCGGCGGACACCTCCTGGTAGCTGGGCGGCGGCGAGGCCATCAGGACCCGCAGCAACTGCCGGCAGCGGTCGCCGAGTTGCTCGAACTCCTGCCACAGGTGCCGGAGCCGCTCGGACTGGGCCGCGGCCTCCTCCGAGTCGAGCAGCGACTGTTCCGGCGTACGGTCCTCGCTGACCCGGTCCAGCAGTTGCGGATCGTCGGTGGGCGTCAGCCGCCTTAAGCTCTTGATCACCTTCAGGCACTCGTGCCGCGCGGTGCTCGCCAGCCACGACCCGGCCTTGTGCGGTTCCCGGATCCGCCCCAGGTGCTGGGCGAACCGGAACCACACCGTCTGGTAGACCTCGTGGCCGTCGGCGTCGGAGAGCCGGTGGGCGCGTACGACCGACCACACCAGCGGGCTCAGCCCTTCCACCAGCGCCTTCCAGGCCGCCGCGTCGCCGTCGACGGCCGACCGGACGAGCGCGCCGACATCTGTACGGTCCACGGCTCCACCCCTCGTGTACGACGTGTCATCGTACGCCGGGACGGAGGCCACTCCGGTACTCACGCGGAGGGCGCGGGCGCCGCGACCGGGACGGCCCGCCAGGTCGGCGGACGCAACGCCGCCACGTGCGCTCCTCGGACCTCCGCGAACTCCGCGTTGTCCGCGAGCAGTTGGCGTCGGGCCGCGCGCGGGTCGGTCTGCTGGTGCGCGGTCATGTGGGCGGCGACGAGACCGGCGACCACGGGTGTGGCGAAGGAGGTGCCGCTCCAGTGGGCGAGCCCCTCGAACATCACCTGGTCCGGCTTGCCCGTGACGGTCTCCCGCTCGCTCAACACCCCGGTGTGCCGGGGCGACTGGCAGGTACAGGCGTAGGTGAACCCGTAGCGGCAGGCGTCGTAGGTGGAGTGCTGGTAGACGTACGGCACGGGTGCGCCGAAGCCGGTGAGGGAGCTGGTGAGGCGCTCGCCCGGGGCGTAGACCTTCACCCAGGGGCCGTGGTTGGTGAAGCAGGCGCCGAACTCGCCGTCACCGCGCAGCGCGCCGACCGACAGCACGGCGTCCTCGTAGCCGGGCAGGGCCGCGTAAGCGGCGGGCCAGAACGGGGTGGTGCTGGAGTTGTTGCCCGCCGCGGCGATCAGCAGGGTGCCCTGATCGCGGAGTTCGCGCAGGAAGGCGTCGAGGCCGAGCAGGCCGTCGGTGCGGCCGTTGGCGGTGCCGGCGGAGAGGCTGATGATGTCGGGCCAGCCGCCCGCGTCGACGGCCTCGAAGAGCCTTTCACCGAACTCGGACTCCAGGATGGCGCCCGCGTCGTTGAGGGTGTTGCGGGAGGTGATGGTGGTGTTGGGTGCGACGGCGGCGACGAGTCCGGCGATGAACGTGCCGTGGCCGACGTACTGCTGGAGGATCCCGTCGTCGTCGCACTCCTTGATCTGGAGGTCGCCGTCGGTGTGGGCCAGCGGTGGGTAGGAGCGGTAGTCGCGCATGAGGCCGGTGTCGATGACGAGGACACCGACGGCGGTGTCCGGGTCGTACGGTGCCTGGGCGGGCGCGGGGTTGGGCGGCTCGGTGGCGGGCACGGGCTCGTCGCCCGGACAGGCGTTGACCGCGATCGACACCACGTGATTGCGGCTGATCATGCGGCGGCCGGCGCGGCCCTCGGCCCCCCGGAGGGAGCGCAGGGCGTTCGCGACGGCGTGGTCGCCGCGCCGGTCGCCCTGACCGGGGTCGGCGACCTGGATGCGGGTGATGCCGGAGCGGTTGGTCTGCGGACCCGCCCGGCGCACATGGTCCTGGTCCAGCTCGGGGGTGGCGGTGAAGTGCGCCCGTACGGTGTCCTCGACGACCCGGGCCTCCTCGCCGTCGCGGGCGAGTACGACGCCCTTCTCGTAGATGAACTCGGCGGAGTCGTCGGGCCCCATCGCGAGAGGGACGTCCGGCATCGAACGCTGGACCTGGTCGAACTGCTCGTGGAATCGCTGTGGTGCCATGGCATGTCCTCTCGATGAGGCGGTGGTTCGACAATCAGAGTCGCCGGCCCGTCACTTGATACAGGTGGTGCGCGGGCCGCCGGTGCGCGGGCCCGCATCGCGGTCGGGTGGCAAAACTGGGGCGCGACCTGTGGGAAGCGTGTCCGGAGCACTACCATCCGTGGGGTGACAGCGGGAAACGACTCGGTTCTCGAACTGCTGCCGATGGTCTTCGCCGCCCCCAACGACGCGTTGGCGGGGGCGCGGGAAGTGCTCGACACCGATCCGTCGCCGTTGCACGCCTCCGTCGCCCACCAGGTGATCGGCATCTGGCAGCGGGACTGGGGCGACATGCGTCTCGCCCTGGACCATCTGCGGCGCGCCCGGGACCTCGCGGCGTGCGCGGACTCCGTCGAGCGGGAGGCGGACGTGCTGGGCACCCTCGGGGTGGCGCTGGTCCACGCGGGCCGCACCCGGCAGGGCCTCGACGCGTTCGAGCGGGGCGTCGAGCGCGGCACGGGCCACACCCGCGCCCGGGTGCTGTACCGCCGGGCGTACGCGTGGTGGGTGCTCGGTCATCACCGTGAGGCGCTGGAGGACGTACGCCGGGCGATTCCCGTCCTGCGCCAGGCGGACGACGTCATCTGGACGGCGCGGGCGCTGACCCTGCGGGCCACCGTGCACCTGGCGCTCGGCGCGGTGGACCGGGCGGACGCCGACTTCACGGCGGCCGAGGCGCTGTGGGACACCACGGGCCAGGAGCACGACAAGGCCGACGCGGTGGAGAGCCGGGGGCTCGCCGCGTTCCGCTCGGGCGACATCCCGGCGGCGCTGCGGCTGTTGGACGAGGCCGAGGAGCGGTACGCCAAGCTGGGCACGCCGACGTTCATGCTGCAGATCCGGCGCTGCGAAGTGCTGATGGCGGCGGGACTCGCGCCGGAGGCGCTGGCGGAGGCGGACGCGGCGATCGGGGTGCTGGACGGGATCGGCGGGCAGTCGACCCGGAAGGCGGAGCTGCTGCTGGCGGCCGCGCGGGCGGCCCGGCGGGCGGGTGATCCGCACACGGCGATCGCGCGGGCCCATCTGGCGGTACGGCTGTTCGCGGGGCAGCGGCGCACCTGGTGGGAGACGCACGCGCGCTTGGTGCTGATCGAGTCCCGGGTCGCCGCGGGTCGCGGCTCGGGCCGGCTGGTCGCCGACACGGCGGCGGTGGCGGAGCGGCTGGCCTCCTTCGGGGCGCCGGCGGCTGTGGAGGCGTCGCTGCTCGCGGGCCGGATCGCGCTCGACCTGGGCTGGACGACGGACGCGGAGCGGCATCTGGCCGTCGCCGCGCGCAGCAGACACAGCGGGCCGCCGCTGGCGCGGGTGACGGGCTGGGCGGCGCAGGCGCTGCGGGCCCGGGCGGCCGGGTCCGGCCGCGGGGTGCTGGAGGCGTGTCGGCGGGGCCTGGACGTGCTGGACGACCACCGGATGACGCTCGGCGCGTCGGAGCTCAGGGCCCGGGCCACGGAGCAGGGCGCGGAACTGGCGGCGCTGGCGCAGCGGGCGTCCCTCGCCGGGGGCGGGCCGCGGCGGCTGCTGGTGTGGAGCGAGCGCTGGCGGGCCACGGTGCTCGCGGCGCCGCCCACGCGCCCGCCGGCCGACCCCTCGCTGCTGAGCGGGCTGACCGCGCTGCGGGAGATCACCTCCCGCGCGGAGGCCGCCCGGATGGAGGGCCGGCCGGTACCGGCGCTGGAGCGGGAACAGCGGCGCCTGGAGCGGGAGGTACGGTCGCGGACACTGCACATGCGCGGTGACGCGCCCGGCGGCGGCGGCCGGTTCGACGTGGGGCGGCTGCTGGAGCGGCTGGGCGACGGGCGGCTGGTCGAACTGGCCGTGCTCGACGGGCGGGTGCAGGTGCTGCTGTGCGGGCAGGGGCGGGTACGGCGCTTCGAGGCCGGGCCGCTCGCGGAGGCGGAGGCCGAGGCGGAGCACGTCCAGGCCGGGCTGCGGCGGCTGGCGCATCCCGGCGCGGATGCCCGGCTGCCGCTGGTCGAGGCGGCGGGGCACAGGCTGGAGGAGCTGCTGCTCGGCCCGGCCGCCGCGCACCTGGGGGACGGCCCGGTCGTGGTCGTACCCCCTGGGCGGCTGCACCGGGTGCCGTGGGCGCTGCTGCCGTCGCTGCGGGAGCGGGTGCTGAGCGTGTCGCCGTCGGCGAAGAGCTGGCTGCGGGCGCGGGAGACGGAGCCGCCGCCGGGCGGGCGGCACGTGCTGGTGCGGGGTCCTGGTCTGGCCACGGGTGGCGCGGAGGTGCCGGAACTGGCCGGCCGGTACGGCACGCCGACGGTCCTGGAGTACGACGACGCGCGCGTGCCCCGCGTCCTGGACGAGCTCGACGGTGCCGCGCTGGCCCACATCGCCGCGCACGGCACGTTCCGGGCGGACAGCCCCCTCTTCTCGTCGCTGCGGATGGCCGACGGTCCCCTCATCGTCCACGACTTCGAGCGCCTCGCCCGCAGCCCGTACCGGATCATCCTGTCCTGCTGCGACACGGCCCGCTTCGCCTCGGTGGGCGCCGACGAGCTCCTCGGCCTGGTCACCGCGTTGCTCCCGCTGGGCACGGCGGGCGTGGTGGCGAGCACCGCCCCCGTCAACGACGCCGCCGTGGTCCCCCTGATGCTCGCCCTCCACAAGGGCCTGACCGCCGGCCAGTCCCTTGCCGAGTCCCTGCGGGACGCCCGCGCCACTCTCCCCGAGGACGCGGTCCACCAGGCGACGGGGTGGGCGTTCACGGCGTTCGGGGCGGCGTGAGGCGCCGGCCTGCGGCGTGAGCGGAGGACCGGCGGCGTGAGCGGAGGACCGGCGGCGTGAGCGGAGTTGGGGCGATCAGTAGAAGCGGCGGACGAAGACGTCCGACTTGCCGTTGGTGTCGCCGGGCACGATGTCGTCGGCCGCGGACTGGAAGACCACGTCGCGCCCGCCGGTGCTGACCGCGTCGGTCCCGGCCGCGGCGGGCTGGTTCGAGACGATCTCGTCCGTGCCCGTTTGCAGGTCGCGCAGCACGAGCGACGGTCCGGTCGTGTCGTGCGGGGCGCACAACAGATAGCGGCCGGTGGGATCGATGGCCACGCCCCGCACGTTCGGCACCAGTTGGTCGGCGCCCGACCTCTCGTCCTGGACGTAGGTGTCGGAGCCCGAGAGGTAGACGATCTTGCTGCCGTCCTTGCTGATCTGGACGAGTGTCGCCGCCTTGGACGGGCCCTCGATCGGGCCGGCGGAGGTGTCGTCGGTCCGGTCCCACACGAAGACGTCCTCCGCCTTGCCGTCCTGGTAGGCGACAAAGCGTCCGTCGCCGCTGATGGACGGCCGGGACGGGGCGGGGTGGTCGAACTCGGCGACCAGCTCCCTGGTGTCGGCGCGCCAGTCCGCCACCTCGATGCGCTGCCAGGTCGGCGGTCGAGTGTAGGTGGCGACGTGGGCGATGTAGCGGCCGTCCGTGCTCAGCGACGGCTGGCTGCAGCTGAGGCCCGAGCAGTTGATGCCGATCGTGCTTCCCGAGCTCACCTGAGACAGGAAGACCTTCGTGTCTCTGAACAACTGCCCCCAAAAGGCGACGTATTGCCCGTCACCGCTGATCACCGGCCGCTGGATCGTGGAGGTGATGGAACTCATCCGCGTGGTCTGCCGCGTCCGCTGGTCGCGGACGAACACCTCTTCCCCTACCCCCGAGTTGCCGGGTATGAGGTTCGTCGCCGACGACGAGAAGGCGATACGCCGGCCGTCGGCCGTGATCGTGCCGCCGGAGGAGTCGCCGTCGCCCTGGGTGCCGTCGGTCGCGACACTGATCCGCTCGACCACGGCTCCGCTGTCGCTCGCGACGCCCGGCACGGTCATGGGCCCAGCCGAAGCGGCTCCGGGCAGCACCGCCGTGACCGCGCAGACCACGACCGTGGCGCTCAGGGCGGCCCGTACACGTCTGGTGGTGCCGCCGTTCGCGTTTCCCCGCATCTTCCCCCCAAATCGAACACGGAATCTCCTCCAGTTCCCCACCGGAGGACCACGAAGCATGCAATCGCGATGGCGCTGCGGGGTCAAGATGTCACCCGATGTATTCAGACGGCCGCCGGTTGGTCGTCGGGCTGTTCGAAGAGGCACGGGAGGGCACCCCGGTCGTTCGCACCGAGTCGGGTGTAGGCGCCGTAGAGGTGGTTGCCGACCGTGCGGACGGAGAGGGTGAGGCGTTCGGCGATCTGGCGGTTGGTCAGGCCGGCGGCGGCGAGGGTGACGATCTGGCGCTGGCGGGCGGTGAGTTCGCCGAGGACCAGGGCGGCCAGGGCGGGGGTGCGGGCGCCCTGGCAGCGGTGGGCCAGGGCGACGGCGCGGGTGCGGGAGGTGCGCGCGGCGGCGGGGTCGCGGTGGGCCGGTACGGCCTGGGCGTGCGCCTCGGCCGCGAAGAGCAGGAAGCCGCGTTCCTCCAGAGCCTCGGCGGCGCGGTCCAGGGCAGGGCCGTCGGAACGGGCCAGGGCCTGCGCGTGCCGGGCGAAGACGCTTCCGGCCGGGAGCCGGTCGACGACGTCCTGTGCCACGGCTCCGAGGCGTACGGCGTCGTAGGCGTCGGCCTCGCCGATCCGCTCCAGCGCGCCCTCGATGTCACCCCGGGCGGCCGCGAGCCATCCGGCCACCGTCCCGGTCGGGACGCCGTGAACGGTGGTCACCTCGCCCGACTGGGCTGCTGCCAGGGCCAGTTCCACGCGACACGCCTCGTCCCGCGGTGCCTCCCGGGCCCACGCCATCGCCTCCCGCAGCTCTCCTCGCAGCCGGGCGAACCGCGCCCGTACGGCCGCGTAGGCCGCGGGCACGGGTCCACCCTCCTGCGCCAGCCACTCCCCCACCGGCGTCGGCAGGGCCCGAACGTCGGCGGCGTCGATGCGCTGTTCCAGCGCGGCCTGTTCGGACTTGAGGGCGAGGGCGCGGTCGTCCGGGGTGCGGGTGAGCCGCCTCGCCCGCAGCCGGCCGGCCGCGGCGCGCAACGCCGGGCCGTGCAGGGGGTGGGTGAGGCGGACGGCTCCTGCGTCGTCCGCGTGGACGAGATCGTAGGACTCGAGGCGTTCGAGGAGGCCGAGATCGTAGGTGTCGGCGTCCAGCGGGAGGGGTTCGGCGAAGGCCAGCCGGTCGAGGGCCTCGCGCTCCACGGGGTCGGTGCGGTCCAGGACCGCCGCGGCATGTTCCCGTACGGCCGTGGTCAGTGGGAGCGGCCCGCGCCACGCCCGTTCACCGGTGTCCGGGACACCGGTGAACCCTCCCCGCTCCCGCAGCGCGTCCAACAGGTGCCGCAGCAACCGCAGATCGCCACCGCACAGGTGGTGCACCCGGTTCACGGTGAGGGGTTCCACGGGGCCGCCCGCGCCCGCCGTCAGCAGATCGGCCGTCGCCTCCCGGGGCAGCGGTGCCAGGACGAGGCGCGGCAGCAGCTCACCCCTCCACAGGCGGGACACCGCGCCGGGTGCGGTCGCGCCGTCGGTGGCGACGACGAGCAGGCGCGTGCGTCCCCGCACGGCCAGTTGGTGGACGAGCGCGGCCGAGGCGTCGTCGAGCAGGTGCGCGTCGTCGACCAGCAGCAGCCTTACTCCGCACAGCAGTCGGATGGCGCGGGGCAGCGAGACGTCGTCGGGGAGGAGGTGGGCGAACGCGGCGAAGGGGATGTGCCGGCTCTCGGGCGTGCCCGCGATCCTGGCGCAGTCGGCGCCGCGTACGGCCTGGGTGGCGAGCCGGGTCTTGCCGCAGCCGGTGGGGCCGGTGACCGCGATGCCGCCGCGTCCACCCGCGAGACACCGGCGGACCAGTTCCACCTCCTCCTCGCGGCCGGTGAACGGCCAGGGCAGCTCCAGCGTCTTCGCGTCCCGCTCGAATGTCGTCACGGTATCGGGAGCGCGCCTACTCACTTCTGATACAGGGGGACTTGAGTAGCCCCCGACTCAGGCGCCGGGGCGGCCGTCGACGGCACTGTGGACGCATGACCGGACGCTACTGCTCCCTCGCGCAGCAGCCGGCCCCCGCGTTCGCACCGGGGCTGGCCGCCGAGCGGATCGGTGCGCTCGTCGGGGGACGTCCGATGTGGGTCAACGGCACGGTCCTGCACTACTGCTTCTTCGACGGCGACTCCGACGGCTCCGTCATTCCCGTACCGGGAACCGGCGAGGTCCGGCGGGTGTCGTGGGTCGGCGCCAAGGAGCAGCGGGACGTGGTGCGCGAGTGCTTCAAGGAGTGGCAGGACCTCGGCATCGGGCTGACGTTCGCCGAGGTCGAGGACCGTTCGGAGGCCGAGCTGCGCATCGGGTTCCAGCAGGGCGACGGCTCCTGGTCGACCGTGGGCAGGGACGCGCTCCAGGTCGCTCTGAACGAGCGGACCATGAACTTCGGCTGGGACCTGACCGCGCCCGGGGAGCACGGGACGGCCCTGCACGAGATCGGGCACGCGCTGGGCATGCTGCACGAGCACCAGAGCCCGTTCGCCGGGATCCACTGGGACGACGAGGCCGTGTACGCCGATCTGGCGGGCCCGCCGAACTTCTGGAGCCGGGACACGACGTTCTTCAACATCCTGCGCAAACTGGACCCGGCCGAGGTCAACGGCTCGGTCTGGGACCCGCTGTCCATCATGGAGTACCCCTTCTCTTCGGGGCTGATCCTGGAGCCGGAGCAGTACCGTGCGGGCGTGCACCCGCCCGGAGCCCTGTCCCCCCTCGACAAGGAGTTCGCGCTCCGCTGGTATCCGCCGGCCTGCCCCTCCCGGCCTCCCGCGCTGGTGCCGTTCCGCTCGGCGCCGCTACGGCTGGCCCCGGGCGGCCAGGCCGACTTCACCGTCGAACCGCCCGAGACCCGTGACTACACCGTGGGCACCTTCGGCGACAGCGACACCGTCGTCGTGGTCTTCGAGGAGCGGGACGCCGAACCCCGCTACCTCACCGCCCAGGACGACGGTGGCACCCCGCACAACACCGCCATCAAGGCCCGCTTCGTCAAGGGCCGCCGCTACTTCGTCCGCGTCCGCCTGTACTCCACCTGGGGCTCGGGCGAGACAGCCGTCATGTACTGGTGACAACCCGCCCGCTCACACGCGGGCACCCGAACCACAGTCCGGCACCGGGGGAGCGGTCGGGCAGGTCGCCTTTCAGGGGGAGGGCGACCTGTCCGACCACGCCATGTCGTGGGGGGGCGCGGCGGTGCGCTCACGTGCTTGGGGGCCGCTCGGGCTGTTGTCGGGGTGTCAGAGGGCGATGATCTGCCACTGCTGCTCGGGTGCGCGGGTGTAGGTGAACTGGTTGATGTTGGCCCCGTCGGCGGTCGAGCCCGCGTCGACGTTGAGCGACAGTCCGCTGAACCGGTTGATGAGGTAGTAGTAGCCGTCGCCGGTGGGCGTGACCGCCCAGTGCTGCTGGGGAACGTTGTTGTCCGCATAGATGGAGACGTTTCCGCCGTCCACCCGGGAGAGTCCGGCCACCTCCATCAGCTTGCCGCTGTTCACGTTCTTGATCTCGTAGTAGCCGTCTCCGGTCGAGGCGAAGGTCCACTTCTGGGCGGTGTTGTTCAGCCACGGCCACTGCTGGATGTTGGTGCCGTTGGCGGTGCCGAAGTTGAACACGTCGACGACCTTGCCGCTCTTGCGGTTGACGATGCGATAGACCGTGCCGTTGCCCGGCAGGACACTCGACACCAGCGCCGGCTTGGCCGTCCGGCCGCCGATCCGGACGCCGCCGATGTTGGCGTAGCCGCCGGTGGCCGCGTTGGCCTGGATCCGTACGAAGCCCACGTTCCGGGCGGGCCACTCGACCACCTTGGGGGCACGGCCGCCGGCCCAGGTGCCGGTGGCGACCTGGGTGAAGTTCGTGCCGTCGGTGCTGGTGGAGATGGTGTAAGAGGTGATGTCGCCGTCGGTGGTGTCGTTGCGGCCCCACTGCTTGGGCAGGTACTCCAGGGTGGAGACACTGCTCCACACCCCGCCCAGATCGATCGTGATCGAGTGCGGCAGGGCCGGGGCCAGTCCCCACGTCGACCAGCAGGTCTCGTAGCCCTTGTCGCTCAGCCCGTCGATGGCGTTGAGCGGTCCCTCGCCGGTGTGGAATCCGGTCGCGTAGGCGCTGACGGGCGTCACGGGGTGCTCGGCGCGCAGCGGCTGGGTGGGCAGCGGCGGGCGGGAGGTGTTGGGGCTCCAGGCCGCTCCGACTTCGGCGAGTCGGTTGACGATGTTGGTGTCCAGCTTGCCGTTGCGGTTGGGCGGGCAGTTGAGGATGAACGAGGTGTACTTCGGTTCCAGGTCGGTCAGGTGCGACAGGATCGCCGCCTTGCTCATCGGGTCGGTGGTCGGCGTGGTCGGGTGCCAGAACCACCCGTTGCTGATCGTCTGTCCCTGCGTGGCGGCGTAGGTGTTCCCGGCCGGCGCTGTGACGCCGAGCGGCTCCTCGAAGTAGATCGCGTCGCCGAGCCACGGCACCGACAGCCCGCCGTGGTCGATCATGACGATGTCCGGCTGGAGCGACTTCACGTGCTCGCGGATCGTCTGGTAGGAGACGGCCTGCTGGCCCATCTGCCAGGCGTAACCGTCGGTGACGAACAGGTCGATGGTGCCGTAGTTGGTGAGCAGCTCGGTGATCTGACCGAGTATGAAGGTCATGTCGGCGGGCTGGATGGCATCGGTGGTGTCGAGCCCGGACACCTTGTGCCGGCTCTCCCATGCCTCGACGCCGAAGGTGCGGTCCCAGATCGAGTAGTAAAGTCCGACCTTCAGCCCCTTCGCCCGGAACGCGTCGCAGTAGGCCCTCACCACGTCCTGCTTGTAGGAGCTGTTCGCGACATTCTGGGTACCGTAGGCGCTCGGCCACAGGGCGAAGCCGTCATGGTGCTTGGTCGTCAGGATGCCGTAGCTCATCTTCGCCGCCACGGCGGCGTCCGCCCACTGGGCGCAGTCCACGGCCGTGGGGGCGAACAGGGTCGGGCTCTGGTTGGGCTCGGCCCACTCCTGGTTGGTGAAGGTGCCCAGGTTGAAGTGGTTGAACATGCCGAACCGCATGTTCGCCAGCTTCTCCAGGTTGGTCTGCAGGTCGGCGGCTGCCGCCTGCGTCAGCAGGGGCGACAGAGCGGGGACCACGGGCAGCGCGGTCGCGGCCGCAGCGGCGCCCGCGGCACCCAGCAGCGCGCGACGGGACAGTCTTCCTGACGACATGGGCGTACTCCCTGTTGAGGGTGGCTCTGAGGTTCGGGGTGAGGCGGCTGGGAGCTGCAGCCCGAGGGCATGCGGGCTCCAGACTTTCGGGCGCGGCCCTCCTTGTGGGCTCCGAAGGGCCGGATGTTACGCATGAAGGTCGATGACGTAACTGCCTCATGTCAACAGGTGAGAGGATGAAAGTACGCACAGCCAGAGCGAAATTGGCGGTTTGATCCCCATAAGGACGTTTTCTCCTGCCGTAGACATGCCATGTTTCGCAGGAGGCGGAGGGTGGCCTCAGAAGCGCCGCAGCGGTTCCGGGAGCGGCGCACCCGGCTGCGGCGGCGTGACTGGAAGGACTGACCACTCAGTTCACGACGCCGCCCGCTCCTCGCCCACCGTGTCCGGGTGGGCGAGGCCGAGGTGGTCGCGGAGGGTGGTGCCCTCGTAGTCCGTGCGGAAGACGCCCTGTTCCTGCAGGAGCGGGACCACCTTGTCGGCGAAGTCGTCGAGGCCGCCGGGGGTGATGTGCGGGACGAGGATGAAGCCGTCGCTCGCGTCGGCCTGGACGTACTCGTTGATGGTCCTGGCGACGGTGGCCGGGGAGCCGATGAAGTTCTGGCGGTTGCCGGTCTCGATGACGAGGTCACGGATGGACCAGTTGTTGGCCGCCGCCAGCTCCCGCCATTCGCGGGCGGTGGCCAGCGGGTCGCGGTACATACGGACCTGGGCGCGGCCGCGGGAGACGGTGTGCTCGCCGGGCAGCGGGTCGATGTCCGGGAGCGGTCCGTCCGGGTCGTACGAGGAGAGGTCCCGGTTCCAGACCCACTCCAGGTGCTTGAGGGCGGTCGCGCCGCTGACCTGCCGGCGGCGTACCTCGTGGGCGGTCTCCTCGGCCTCGGCGTCGGTGTCGCCGAGGACGAAGCTCGCGGCGGGCAGGATGAGCAGCTGGTCGGGGCGGCGGCCGTACTTGGCGAGGCGGGACTTGACGTCCGTGTAGAAGGCCTGGCCGGTGTCGAGGGTGGCGTACCGGCTGAAGATGGCGTCCGCACTGGACGCGGCGAACTCGCGGCCCTCCTCGGAGTCTCCGGCCTGGAAGATCACCGGGCGGCCCTGGGGGCTGCGCGGGACGTTGAAGCGGCCGTGGATGTCGAAGTGCTGCCCCTCGTGGACGAAGGCGCCGGCCTTGGCGTCGCTGAGGAAGGTGCCGGTGGCCTGGTCGGCGACGACCTCGTCACCTCGCCAGGAGTCGAAGAGCTCGTGCGCCGTGGACAGGAACTCCTTGGCTCGGGAGTAGCGCTCGTCCTGCGGCAGGAAGCCGCCGCGGCGGAAGTTCTCGCCGGTGAAGGCGTCCCAGGAGGTGACGACGTTCCAGGCGGAGCGGCCGTCGGAGAGGTGGTCGAGGCTGGCGAACTGGCGGGCCACCTCGTAGGGCTCGTTGAAGGTGGAGTTGATGGTGCCGGTCAGGCCGAGGCGCTCGGTGACGGCGGCGAGCGCGGTGAGGACGGTGAAGGTGTCGGGGCGGCCGACGACGTCCAGGTCGTAGATCTTGCCGCCCTGTTCGCGGAGCCTGAGCCCCTCGGCGAGGAACAGGAAGTCGAACTTGGCGCGTTCGGCGGTCTTCGCGAAGTGCACGAAGGAACTGAACTCGATGTGGCTGCCGGCCTTCGGGTCGCTCCACACGGTGGTGTTGTTGACGCCGGGGAAGTGCGCGGCCAGGTGGATCTGCTTCAGGGGCTTGCTCATGGAAGTGGTGTCCCTCCGGCTCAGGCGGCGGCGTAGCGGTTGGCGGGGCGGGGCAGGCCCAGCAGTCCGCGCAGGGTGTCGGCCTCGTAGGCGCGGCGGAAGGCGCCCCGGCGCTGGAGTTCGGGGACCAGACCGCGGGTGATCGCCGGGAGGTCGTGGCCGGCCACGGCGGGCCGCAGCCGGAACCCGGTCAGGCCGGCCGACTGGAACTCCTGAAGCAGGTCGGCGAGTTGGGCGGGGGTGCCGGTGAAGATCCGGGCGTCACTGGTGTACGGCTCTCCGGCGAGGGCGTCCAGGCGGTCCTTGCGGGCCGCGGCCTCGGCGGGGTCGTCGTCGAGGAAGACCACCAGGTCGCCGAAGACGTGCAGCGTCTCCCCCGCGCGGCCGGCGGTCTCCTGCTCGGCGCGGATCTCGGCGAGAATCGCGCGGGCCCGGTCGGTGTCGTGCGGGGTGATGTAGCCGATGTCGGCCGCCCGGGCCACCAGCCGGTACGGGACGGTGTCGTGGGCGAGGGCGGTGACGAGGGGCTGTCCCTGCGGCGGGCGGGGGGTGATGGACGGGCCCTTGACGCTGAAGTGCGGTCCCTCGAAGTCGATGTAGTGCAGCTTGTCACGGTCGATGAAGCGGCCGGTGGCGGCGTCGCGGATCTCCGCGTCGTCCTCCCAGCTGTCCCAGAGACGGCGTACGACCTCGACGTGGTCGGCGGCCTCGTCGAAGAGGTCGCGCAGCACGGCCGGCGCGTCCGGGCTGTCGTAGGCCTCGATGCGCGCGATGGTGCGGCGGCCGAAGTGGGCGGCCTCGTGGGGGCGGGCGCTGATCTGGACACGCAGCCCGGCGCGGCCGGTGCTGACGTAGTCGAGGGTGGCGATGGCCTTGGAGATGTGGAACGGCTCGGTGTGTGTGGCGATGACGGTCGGTACGAGGCCGATGTGCCGGGTGAGCGGGGCGACCCTGGAGGCGATCAGGACGGCGTCCAGGCGGCCGCGTACCTGGTCGGTGCGGTCGTCCGGGTCCAGGAAGTGCGAGGACTGCGGGCCGAGGCCGTCCTCGATGGTGACGAAGTCGATGAGGCCGCGCTCGGCCTCCTGGACCAGGTCGGTCCAGTGTCCGGCGGTGAACAGGTCCCGGGGGCGGGCGACCGGCTCGCGCCAGGAGGCGGGGTGCCAGCCGGTGCCGTCGAGGGCGACGGCGAGGTGCAGATGAGCAGGGTGGGTCGAGGACACGAGGGGTGCCTTCCTGGAGGTCCGTCCGTACGAGAATCACCGGCCCCGGAGACGTCACGGGCGCACGGTGCGGGAGAAACGGGTCAGGAGCAACAGAGCGCGCCGGCCACGCGCTGGAGGTCGATGTGGGGCCGGGAGTGGAGGTGAACGGTGCGGGACGTCCGGGTCACGTCCGCCACCTCCTTCTTCTCGCGCGGGACCGACGCCGCGCACATCTCGTCGTCAGTCACAACGGCCGTACCTCGCCGGGTGTTCCCCGTTCCGGAGTGTGGACCCGGAGGATCGGCGAGCGGCGGCACAGGGTGAAGCCGAGCGACTCGTAGAGACTGATCGCCGGGGTGTTGTCCGCGGCCGCGTGCAGGAACGGGGTCTCGCCGCGGGCGCGGATGCCCGCGGCGACCGCGCGGACGAGGCGGGTGGCCAGGCCCCGGCCTCGGTGGTCCGGGTCGGTGCAGACGGCGCTGATCTCCGTCCAGCCGGGCAGCCGAAGCCTCCCCCGGCCTCGGCCGGGGGGACCCCCATCTCGCTTCGCTCGCCCGCCATGGCGATCAGCCGTCCCTGGTGGCGGATGCCGAGGTACGTACCGAGGGCGATGGTGCGCTCGAGGAACGGGCCCGGCCGGGTGCGGGCGACGAGGTCCAGGATCTCCGGGACGTCCGCGGGGCCGAGGAGGACCGCCTCCGGGGCGTGTTCGACGCACAGCCCGGTGTCGACGAGTTGCACACCCTCCCCGCCACCGACGACCACCCAGCCCTCGGGGACACGGTCGGCCGGCTTGAGCCGTACGACGCTTCGCGGGCCGACGAGTTCGCGCAGGTCGGCCCAGGCGGCCGTATCCGCCGGGTCGGCGAGCGCGGCGAAGGCGTACACGTCGGCCGGGTAGCGGGCCGCCTGGCCCACCCGTTCGGCGAGGTTGGCGTGCGGTCCGCTCAGCGCGTGCCAGACGGCGTTGTCCAGGGGGTGTGCGCCGGTGCGCGTGGCGGCACCCCCCGGGCGGGCTTCGGTCGTCACGAGTTGTCCAGCGGCAGTCCGGGCGGGTTGACCTCGGACGTGGCGACGGCCTCGTTGGAGAGGTTCCAGGCCTTGAGCCACTTGGCGTACTGACCGTGCTCGATCAGGTAGTTGATGGCGTCGGCGAGGGGCTTGGCGAGGCCGCTGTCCTTCTTGGCGGTCGCGGCGATCAGCCCCTGCAGCGATGCGCCGGCGCCGGAGAACTGGCCCGCGATACGGGTCGCCTGGGGCGTGCCGGCGGTCTTCGCCGCGTGGTAGGCGAGGGCGGGGTTGGGGCCGAAGTAGGCGTCGATCTTGCCGCTGCTGAGCGCCAGGTAGATGCTGTTGCTCTCCTGGAAGTACTTGACGGTGAGGGGCTTCTTGCCCTCCTTGGCCAGCTTGGCCTTCCACTCCAGGAGGAGCTTCTCCTGGTTGGTGCCGTTGCCGACGGAGACCGTCCTGCCGGCGAGGTTCTCGTAGTCGCCGTCGAACTTCCAGGGGTTGTCCTTCTTCACCTCGAAGGCGAGGTCGTCCTTGCGGTAGGAGGCGAACTCGTACTTCTGCTTGCGCTCCTCGGTGTCGGTGACGTTGGAGAGGGCCACGTCGACCTTTCCGCTGTCGAGGCCGATGAACAGGTTCTCCCATGTCGAACTGCGCACCTCGGGCTCGAGACCGAAGACGGCGGCGATCAGCCGGCCGAGGTCGGGCTCGGAGCCGGTGGTGGTCTTCTGGTCGCTGCCCACGAAGCCGAGCGGCGGGTTGCCGGAGGGCAGGGTGCCGGACCCGATGACCAACTTGCCGCTCTTCTTGAGGGCCGCGGGCAGTTCGGCACTGATGGACTTCACCTCGGAGACCTTGAGGGCGGTCTCCTTGGCGGCGCCGTTGGACAACCGGCCCACGGTGACCGTGCCTGCGGTGTCGGTCCTGGCGGCGGCCTGGCTGTCGCCCCCGCAGGCGGCGAGCCCGGTGGCGAGGGTGGCGACGGCGGTCGCCGCGGTGATGCCGCGTGTCAGGCTGCGTCGGGAGATCTGGGTGGGCATGACTGTCCTTGTCGCTCGGAAAGGGTGCCGGGGTGGCGTGGGGTTGCGGATCTGTCGGGCTCGGGCCGGATCACAGGACCCTGCTGAGGAAGTCCCTGGTCCGTTCGTGTCGCGGCTTGTCCAGGACCTCGGCGGGCGGGCCCTGTTCGACGATGCGGCCGCCGTCGATGAAGACGACCCGGTCGGCGACCTCCCGGGCGAACCCGATCTCGTGCGTGACGATCACCAGGGTGGTGCCGCTTTTCGCGAGGTCCTTGATGACCGTGAGGACCTCGCCCACGAGTTCGGGGTCGAGGGCGGAGGTGGGCTCGTCGAAGAGGATGAGTCCCGGGCGCAGGGCCAGGGCCCGGGCGATGGCCACGCGTTGCTGCTGGCCGCCCGACAACTGCCGCGGGTAGGCGTCGGCCTTGTCCGCCAGGCCGACCCGGCCGAGGAGTTGGCGGGCCAGGATCAGGGCCTGCGCCTTGCCGAGCTTCCCGGTGGCCACGGGGGCGGCCGCCACGTTGTCGAGGACGGTCAGATGCGGGAAGAGGTTGAAGTTCTGGAAGACGAAGCCGATGCGGCTGCGCTGGGTGAGGATGGCCCGCTCGCTCAGCTCCCGCAGCCGGTCGCCGTTGCGGCGTACGCCGATCAGCTCGCCGTTGACGCTGACGTAGCCGCGTTCGGGCTTCTCCAGGTGGTTGATGACCCGCAGCAGGGTGGACTTGCCCGACCCGGACGGGCCGAGGATCACGGTGACCTCGCCGGGCCGCACGGTCAGGTCGACGCCGTCCAGCACGCGGTGGGCGCCGTACCACTTGTGCACGTCGTGCACTTCGACGGCGGCGGGCGCGGCCTCGGCGGTGGTGAGGGTGCCGGCGGTGGTCAGGTGTTCGGCGGTGGTGCCGTGTTCGGCGGTCATACGGCGGCCTCCCTGCGCAGGCGCTCACGCAGGTCGCGCAGGCCGGTGCGGAACTTCCGCAACGGGGTCGGCGGCCGGGAACGGGTGGCTCCCCGGGCGTAGTACCGCTCGACGTAGAACTGGATGACGGAGACGACGCTGGTCAGGATCAGGTACCAGACGGTGACGACCAGCAGCAGCGGCACGATGTCGCCGGGGTAGGTGGCGCCCATCGTCTGTGCGGTGCCGAACAGGTCCAGCAGGGACACGTAGAACACCAGTGAGGTGCTCTTGATCAGGCCGATCAGCTGGTTGACGTAGTTCGGGGTGATCGACCGCAGGGCTTGGGGGAAGACGATCCTGCGGAAGCGGTAGCCCTTCGGCAGGCCGAGGGCGGTGGCCGCCTCGTGCTGGCCCTGGTCGACGGAGAGGATGCCGCCGCGGACGACTTCCGCGGCGTAGGCCGCCTCGTTGAGGCTGAGGCCGATGACGGCGACGACCATGTCGGTGGCGAGCCGCGACTCGTCGAAGGAGAAGAAGGCGGGCCCGAAGGGCACTCCGACGCTCAGCGTCTTGTACAGGGCGCTGAAGTTGTAGAGGAAGAGCAGCACCACGATCAGCGGGATGGAGCGCAGTGCCCACACGTACGTCCAGCTGACCGCGCGCAGGACCGGGCTCTTCGAGAGCCGGGCCAGCGCGAGCAGGATGCCGCCGAGCAGGCCCAACACCGCGCTGTAGGCGGCGACTTCGAGGGTGATGAGCAGCCCGTCGAGGATGGTGGGCCGCAGGAACCAGTAGCCGAAGCGGTCCCACTGGTAGAAGGGGTTGGAGATCAGGCCGTGGACGGCCTGGGCGACCAGGACCAGGACGACCGCGGTGGCGATCCAGCGGCCGGGTTTGCGCAGCGGCTGAACTCGCTGGGGGGTGAGCTGCTTTGACGGTACGTCGGTGGGCGGCGGCTGGTGCGGTGCCTCGGCGAGAGACACGGCTGCGCCTTGGGGTTCACTCATGACGGGCTCCGGCGGAGTCGGACGCCCCGGCACGGCGGTGGGCCCCGCACGGGCACGGCCGCGGGAGCGAACGGGGGAAACCGCTCTGCGGCACGGAGCGACACGGGGGAGTGCACGGAACCGGGGGCTCTACAGGGGGAACGGCACACCGCTGAGGCGGTGTTGTTGTGCGAGGTGCGGGGCTGGAAGGACGTCAGCCCCGACAACGGGCACGGCCCGGTGCCGTACAGAGGGCGCTGTTCACGCGCAGCAGATCGACGGAGCGGTTGGCCACGAGGGGGTACGACAGTACGCGGCTCAGGGGGCGGCGGGTCGCCGTCCTGGGAGCTGCGTACATGTCGTCACCGTCACTGTTCCGGCCCGGTGGGCCTTCGCGCCGTCTGCGTCGCAAGTAACGCAGTCGGTAGGTCAGAATGTCAACGCGGGCCCACAATGTGGAACCGCTCAGGGGCGGTTGACCTGCGGAGGAGTATCGCCGCGGCCTGCCGCGTGGGCGGCCCAGTCCAGGATCTGGACGGCCGATCCAGCGGCCTCGAGCCCCCGGCACTGGGCCTGGTGGCGGCGGGCGATGCCGTCGAGGTCGAGGTGTGCGCCGAAGGCCGGGCGGGCGGCGAGGCGGCGGGCGTAGGCCCACAGGGCTGGGTGGTCGGCGATGCGGTGGACGGCGGTGGCGTCCAGGTGGTGGCGGTGCACGGTGTCGAGTTCGACCAGGGCGACCCACAACGCGATGTCCGCCGCGGTGATCTGATCGCCGATCAGGTACGAGTAGCCGGTGAGGCTGCGGTCCAGCGTGTCCAGGGTGGTGAGAAGCTTCTCCAGTGCGGCGGCGCGTTCGGCCGGCTCGGTGTCGGGCGCTCCGGCGCGCTGCGCGGCCTCCTCGATGCCCTCCGCGCACAACCGCTCGACGGCCTGGATCTCCGAGTCGCCGCCGTACGGGTACAGCGCCGGCCGGCCGCCGCCGAAGCCTCGCGCCAGGTCTCGGGTGATGTCGGGGGCGTGGGTGCTGACGATCCGCCCGGACCAGTCGTCGCTGAGCACCGGCCCGAGGGCCGCTCCGGTGTAGCGGTGCGCGCTGGCGTCGTACAGCGGCCGCAGGGCGGAGTGGCCGCCGTCGGGACAGTCGGGGACCTCGGGCAGGAGGGTCACCGGACAGGCCGCGTCGAGGCCGAGGAGTCCGTGGGTGACGGCGATGCGCAGGCCGGGGGCGGTGGCGGGCGACAGATGGAGGCGGTAGCGGCGCGGCACGGCGTAGTGGCCACTGCGGGCGTCCCGGCCGATCCGGCCCCGGAAGGCCGGGGCGGAAAGCTGGGTCGGGTGGGCGGCCGGCGGTGTGACGGACATGGTTCTCCCCGGAGGCGGGCGCGCGGACTACGCGCGACGGAAGCGACGTCGAGCAGGGGCGCAGGGACGTGGTGCTAGCCCCGAGGGCCGATCGAGCTGCAGACGCGCAGCAGATCGATGTGACGGCGGGAGGTCAGAAGAGGCGTCGGCCGCGACGTGCGGCTCACTCGGCCGGCGACCGCCTCCATGCGCCTCATGTTTCCCTACCTTTTCACTAGGATTCCTCTTCGGAGTGTCGATCCGCCGGGGGCCGCAGTCAAGAGGGTGTCCAACAGGTGGGTGGCGGAGAGGACCGTGACGGGAAGGCGGCGAGGAACGCAGAGGGGAAATCCGCCGGTCCGAGGGACGCGCGGTGCCTCGTAATGTTCCGAGCGCCTGGCCATCCATCTGTCAGCCGGCCGACGGCATCACGACCTGACGAGCCTCACCACCGCCTTCCCCCCTGGCCGAGCTCCTCCTCTCCGCCCCCGCCCAATCGTGCCGCCGTCGAGCTGACCGGCCTGGAGCGCATCGCCCAACTCCGTGTCCGGCTCCACGGCTTCGACCGCGACCGGAACCCGATCGCGGCACCGACGCCTCCCCAACGGCCGCCCGGAGCGACCGGCGGGCCGGCGAGGCCGAGAACCCGACCCTACGGACGAGGACGCCCCGCGAGGCCGCCGCTGCCTTCGCCCGGCGGGGGTGTCCGTGGAACGCCGGCGACCGGCGGAGAAGGTGATGACCCTCGCCCCCCGCGTCGGCGAAGGGCCGTTCGGGCCGGAGGCGCGTCCCGGGCGCACCCGGGTGGAGCAGACGGTGCTGTACCTGCACGGGGACCCGCGGCTCGCCGGCACCCCGCGGGACTCCCTGCCCACCGCCCGTCAACTCGCCCGCGCCACCGGGTACGCCGTGCTGATTCCGCGCGGCCTGCGCGAGGGTGGCCGTCGGCCTCGCCTCGGCCCAGGTCGACCCCGCCGGGCCGACCTCAGCCCAGAGCGACCCCCCGCCGGCCTCAGAGCAGGTCGGCTCCCGCCGGGCTGTCGTCGAGGAAGCCTCCCGACTGGTGCTGCCACAGTTTCGCGTAGGCGCCGTCCAGCGCGAGGAGTTCCTCGTGCGTGCCCTGCTCGACGATCCTGCCGCGGTCGAGGACGACGAGTCGGTCCATGCCGGCGACCGTGCTGAGCCGGTGCGCCACCACGAGCGCCGTCCGGCCTTCCATGAGCCGCCACAACGCCTCCTGGACCAGGATCTCGCTCTCGGAGTCCAGGGCGCTGGTCGCCTCGTCGAGAAGCAGGATCGGCGCGTCGCGCAGGATCGCCCGGGCGAGAGCGACCCGCTGGCGCTGCCCGCCGGACAGCTTGACGCCGCGCTCGCCGACGAGGGTGTGGAAACCGTCCGGCAGCGCGTCGGCGAACTCCGTGACGTGCGCCGCCTCGGCCGCGCGGCGGATCTCGGCGTCGGTGGCGTCGGGCCGGGCGAACGCGATGTTGTCGCGGAGCGTGCGGTGGAACATCGCCGGGTCCTGCGGCACGTAGGCGATCAGGCCGCGCAGGTCGGCCTGACGCAGCCGGCTGATGTCCTGCCCCCCGATCAGGATCCGGCCGGAGTCGATGTCCGCCATCCGCAGCAGCAGCCGGCTGAGCGTGGTCTTGCCCCCACCGGACCGGCCGACGAGACCGATCTTCGCCCCGCTGGGTACGGCCAGGTCGAGGTCCTCGAAGAGCGGCCCCGCACCGGTGTGGGCGAAGGTCACCCGCTCGAAGCGGATGTCGGCGCCCCGGGGCAGCAGCGGCTCCGGCGACACCGGATCGAGCACGCTCGGCGGCGTCAGCAGCAGTTCCGTGAACTGCGCGGCCTCCGTCATCGAGCTTTCCAGCCGCCGGTAGACCTGGTTGAACTCGAACATGATCCGCGTCGCGTTGCTGTAGTACGTGAAGGCGACCACGACCGCCTCGACACCGTGCGCGCCGCCGCCCAGCGTGACCGCGAGCAGCAGGCCCAGGGCGTTGGTCAGCACCGACATCGGTGCGACCAGCGTGTCGATGCGCAGGTTGCCGTAGTCCCACGACTTCACCATGAGCCGCCGCGACACCGCGACACGGGAGCGGTGCTCCGCGGCCTCGCGCTCCTCGGCGGCGAAGGCCCGGATCGTGTCCATGTTCATCAGGCTGTCGGCGACATGGCCCGACACCCGCGCGATCGCCTCCTCGCGCTGGTCGACGAGCCTCTGCCGGCGACGGATGAGGGGCGCGACGCACAGCGCCGTCGCTGCGATCATCACCAGGAGCCCGACCACGAGCAGCGGTTCGTAGCGCCACAGCACCACCGCCCCGAACAGGAGCGGCACGAACCGGCCCAGGATCTGGAAGGTCAGGGTGTCGACGAACTCCTCGAAACGGGAGGCGAAGCTCAGGACCCGCTTGGTCAGCGACCCGGCGAAGTTGTCGTGGAAGAACGCCGAGTCCTTGGCGAACAGTTCGTCCATGCCGATCACGTACAACTGCTCGACACCGAGGGCGTCGAGACGGTTCAGGCAATGTATGCCGACGCGCCACAGCGTCTCCGCCAGCAGGAGGACCCCGGCGAAGCCGAGGACGTAGGGCAGCGTCGAGCCGAGCGTGATCCCGGCGTCCCCGGAGATCCGGCCGACGAGTTTCGCGACGACCAACGGCGCGATGTAGTTCACGCCGATGTTGCCGAGCGCCGGCAGCAGCATGGCGGGCGCCGTCAGCCGACGCAGCCGGGCCAATTCCCGTCCGTAGTAACGAAGCGCGAGGAGCACCGAGCCCCTGCGCGGCGGAACCTCGCGCGATTCAGGCGATCCCATAACCACCCTGTGGTGTCGTGTGGCGGCCCGCGTGCTGGTCCGGACGGCTGCCGTCGCTCGAGGCACGCCCCATGGTGCGAGTACGCGCAGGCCAGAGACCGAAGTGTCCCGCGTCGACACCCGCGCGGTCCAAGCGTTTTACGGGCGCGCGGGGTTCTTCGGGGGGCTCGAAGGAAGCGGTCGGGGGTGGGAGGCGGCGCACCGCGCCACCGGAACATGGAAGAGACCGCCTCGGATCATTCCAAGACGGTCTCTGACCTGCTCTCAGCAAGTCGGGACGACAGGATTTGAACCTGCGACCCCTTGACCCCCAGTCAAGTGCGCTACCAAGCTGCGCCACGTCCCGGTGCGCCGCACGTGGTGACCCACGTGATCGCGCAGGTAAACACTACCGCACCCCCGGCGGTGCGTTCACACCGCACTCCAGCATGATCTTTGAAACGTTTCACCCAGCCGTCGGCCTCATACGTGTACAGCGCAGCCCGGCCGCGACGCTTCAGCGGTTCAAGCGCGACTTCGGCGATGTGAGGCGAGGTTGACCGGTCCTCCGGGCAAGGGAATTGATCCGGTTTCCGACCTTCGGGACACGGTCGATGATTGACCGGATCAATGCGGCGCCGAACAGCGACAGTCGTTCAACATTGACCCGCGAGTAATAACCGGACCGGAACCCTCATGCCCTCCGGTGAATTCCGATTCGCCGTCTTTGTTGTGCCGCACCCCCCACCGTGCAGTTCATCCTTGATTCGGAGAATCATGACGTTCGCTGTGCGCTCCGAGGACGTGTTCATCGGCATCACCCCGTTCGGTGAGCCCGACCCCAGGCTCGCCGCGGCGATCACCCGGGCCGGCGGGCTCGGCGTACTCGACCTGGGGACCGGTGACCGGAGAGCCCGCGAGGCGCTGGCACGTCTTCGCCGCCTGGCGCCCGGCCCCTTCGGCGTCCGTGTCGACGCGCGTTGCCTCCTGGTCCCGGCGGACCTCACGCCACGGACGGGCGCCGACCCACTCCGTACCGTCGTGCTCGCCGCGGACGCGGCGTGGCCGGTGCGGGACCTGGCCGCCCGGTACCGCGTGCTGGTGGAGGTCACGGACCTGGACGCGGCGCGGGAGGCGGTCCGCGCCGGCGCGCACGGGCTGATCGCGCGGGGCAGCGAGAGCGGCGGCCGGATCGGTGAGCTCAGCACCTTCGTCCTGCTGCAGCGGCTGCTCGCCGCGCCCGACCTGGAGCTCCCGGTGTGGGCCTGCGGCGGCATCGGCCCCCGTACGGCGGCCGCCGCGCTGACCGGCGGGGCGGCCGGGGTCGTCCTGGACACCCAGCTCGCGCTGCTGGCCGAGTGCTCGCTGCCGGCGGCGGCCGCCGCCGCGCTGCGCTCCCTCGACGGCTCGGAGACCGTCGTGCTGGCCGGCCATCGCGTCCTGCTGCGCCGTGGCCCGGACGCCCCGCGGATCCCGGCGGACGACCCCGCGGCGGTGGCGGCGGCGCTGGGCGCCCAGGATCCGCGCACCCAGCTGCTGCCGGTGGGGCAGGACGGTTTCCTCGCCGCCCGCTTCGCCGACCGCTGGGGTGACGTCGGGCGGACGGTGCGCGCCCTGACGGACGCGGTGCGGGAGGCCGTAGGAGACGACGGGCCGGGCGGGGCGCTGCGGGCGGAGTCGGCGATGAGCCGGGCGCTCGGTACGCGGCTGCCCGTCGCGCAGGGGCCGATGACCCGGGTCAGCGACGAAGCCGCGTTCGCCGCCGCCGTGGCCGCCGACGGTGCGCTGCCGTTCCTGGCGCTGGCGCTGGCGAGCGGTGAGCGGGCGCGGGAGATGCTCACGCGGACCCGGGCCGCCGTGGCCGGCCGGCCCTGGGGCGTCGGTGTGCTCGGGTTCGCGCCCGAGGACGTACGGGCCGCGCAGTTGGAGGCGGTACGACAGCTGCGGCCGACGCACGCGATCATCGCGGGCGGGCGGCCCTCCCAGGCCCAGGCGCTGGAGCGGGAGGGGATCCGCACCTTCCTGCACGTGCCGTCGCCGGGGCTGCTGGGGCAGTTCCTGCGGGCCGGGGCACGCCGGTTCGTGTTCGAGGGGTCCGAGTGCGGCGGGCATGTGGGGCCGCGCGCCGGCTTCCCGCTGTGGGAGGCCCAGGTGGCGGTCCTGGAGGACTTCCTGGACGACCACCCCGACGTGCCCGCCGCCGATGTCGAGGTGTTCTTCGCGGGCGGCGTCCACGACGAGCGGTCGGCGGCGATGGTGGCCGCGCTCGCCGCCCCGCTCACGGCGCGCGGCGCGGCTGTCGGCGTGCTCATGGGCACCGCGTACCTGTTCACCGAGGAGGCCGTGGCACACGGCGCGATCCGGCCGCTCTTCCAGCGGCGGGTGCTGGCGGCGGACCGTACGACCCTGCTGGAGACCGCGCCCGGACACGCCACCCGCTGCCTGCCCAGTCCGTTCACCGCCGACTACCGCTCGCACGAGGCGCGGCTGCGTGCCGCCGGGGTGCCCGACAGGGGCGTCTGGGAGGAGCTGGAGCGGCTCAACGTGGGGCGGCTGCGGATCGCGAGCAAGGGAGTCGAGCGGGACACGGGCGGGGCCCTCGCACCTGTGGACGAGCAACGCCAACTCATGGATGGCATGTTCATGGCAGGTCAGGTCGCCGTCCTGCGCTCGGCGACGACCACGGTCGAGGCCCTGCACCGCTCGGTGACGACGGGTGCGGCGGACTTCCTCACCGCACGGGCCGAGGCGCTGCGCCCGCGGCTGGGCGTCGAGGCCGTCCGGGAGCGGCCGGCGCCCGCTCCGCTCGACGTCGCCGTCGTCGGCATGGCGTGCATGTTCCCGCAGGCCCCCGACCTCCCCACGTTCTGGGCGAACGTCCTCGGCGGACACGACGCCGTCACCGAGGTGCCGCCCGAGCGCTGGGACCCGGACGTCCACCACGCCCAGGGCACCACGGCCTCCAAGTGGGGCGGCTTCCTGCCGCCGATCCCCTTCGACCCGCTGCGCTACGGCATCCCGCCCACGTCGCTCGGCGGCATCGAGCCGGTCCAGCTGCTGTCCCTCGAGGCCGCCCGGCGCGCCCTGGAGGACGCCGGATACGGCGACGGCGGACGGGACTTCGACCGCTCGCGCACCTCGGTGGTGTTCGGCGCGGAGGCGGGCAGCGACCTGTCCAACGCGGCGACCCTGCGCGCCGTCCTGCCCTCGTACTACGGCAAGGTCCCCGAGGGCCTCGACGAGCAGCTGCCCAGGCTCACCGAGGACTCCTTCCCCGGCATGCTCTCCAACGTCATCTCCGGCCGTATCGCCAACCGCCTGGACCTCGGTGGCGCCAACTACACGGTGGACGCGGCCTGCGCCTCGTCCCTGGCCGCGGTCGACGTCGCCTGCAAGGAACTCGTCGGCGGCACCAGCGACGTCGTGCTGTGCGGCGGCGCCGACCTGCACAACGGCATCAACGACTACGTCCTCTTCTCCTCGGTGCACGCCCTCTCCCCCACCGGCCGCTCGCGTGCCTTCGACTCCTCGGCCGACGGCATCGCGCTCGGCGAGGGCGTCGCCTGCGTCGTACTGAAGCGGCTCGCGGACGCCGAGCGCGACGGCGACCGGATCTACGGTGTGATCAAGGGGCTGGGCAGCGCGAGCGACGGCCGTTCGCTGGGGCTGACGGCGCCCCGCCCGGAGGGCCAGCGGATGGCGCTGGAGCGCGCGTACCGCAACGCGGGGGTCTCCCCGGCCGACGTCGAGCTGGTCGAGGCGCACGGCACCGGGACCGTGGTCGGCGACCGCACCGAACTCACGGTACTGAGCGAGGTGTTCGACGCGGCGGGGGCGCGGCCCGGCGGGTGCGTGCTCGGCTCCGTCAAGTCGCAGATCGGCCACACCAAGTGCGCCGCCGGACTCGCGGGCCTGATCAAGACCGTGCTCGCGCTGTACACCGGCGTCCGCCCGCCCACCCTGCACCTCGAACGGCCCAACAAGGCCTGGGACGCGGACACCAGCCCCTTCGCCTTCCACCGGCGGGCCCTGCCCTGGGCCGCTCCGGCAGGTCAACGCCTCGCGGGGCTGAGCGCGTTCGGTTTCGGCGGAACCAACTTCCATGTGGTGCTGGCCGCTCACGCCGACGGCGTACCACCGGAACAGGGCCTGGACGCGTGGCCCGCCGAGCTGTTCGTCTTCCGCGGCCGGGACACGGCGGCCGCGCACCGCGCGATCGAGGAGCTGCTGAAGACCGCCGAGGCGGCCGGCCGCCCCTGGCGCCTGCGCGACCTCGCCCTGAGCGCCGCCCGCCGCTCCGACCCCGGCCACGAGCCGGTCCGGGCCGCCGTCGTGGCGACGGACGTGGAGGGGCTGAAGGGACAGTTGCGGCGAGCGCTGGCCGGGGAACACGATCCGGCGCGGGGGATCCATCTGGCGGGCCTCGCGGCGCAGGAGCTCCCCGGGAAAGTCGCCTTCCTCTTCCCCGGGCAGGGCAGTCAGCGCACCGGGATGCTCGCCGATGTCCTCATCGCCTTCCCCGAGTTGCGGCACACCCTCGAAGAGCTCGGGCGGGACCACGCCGGCGCGCTCTACCCGCCCGCCCCCTTCGACGACGCCGTGCGCGACCGGCAGCGGGAGGCGCTCACCGACACCCGGGCCGCGCAGCCCGCGCTGGGTGTCGCCGGGCTGGCCGCGCACGCGCTGCTCACGGCGTCGGGGGTACGTCCCGACATGGCGGCCGGGCACAGCTACGGCGAGCTGGTCGCCCTGTGCGCGGCCGGCGCCCTGGACCCCGGCACCCTGCTGGAGCTGAGCTCGGAGCGGGCGGCGGCGATCCTCGCGGCCGCCGGGGACGACCCCGGGACCATGGCCGCCGTCTCGGCCGGCGCCGAGGAGGTCGTACGGGCGCTGCGCGCGGCCGGAACCCCGGACTCGGTGGTCGTCGCCAACCGCAACGCGCCCCGGCAGACGGTGATCTCCGGCCCCGTGGACGCCGTCGGCGACGCGGTGCGGCGGCTGCGCGAGGCCGGGCTCGGCGCCCAGCGCATCCCGGTGGCCTGCGCCTTCCACAGCCCGCTGGTCGCGGGCGCGTCCGACCGGTTCGCCGAGGCACTCGCGGCCCGGCCCGTACGCCCGCCCGAGTTCCCGGTGTGGGCCAACCGCACCGCCGCCCCGTACGCCGCCGACGCGGACGCGGTACGGACCGAACTCGCCGCCCAGATCGGAGCGCCGGTCGCCTTCGTCGAACAGATCGAGGCGATGTACCAGGCGGGCGCCCGTGTCTTCGTCGAGGCGGGCCCCGGGTCCGTGTTGACCCGCCTGGTCGGCCAGATCCTCGGCGACCGACCGCATCGCGCGGTGGCCTGCGAGCCGCGTCCGGACAGCGGCCTGCGCGGCTGGCTCGACGCCTTGGCCCAACTCGCGGTGGCGGGAGTGCCGGTGCGTACCGGGTGGCTGCTGCGCGGCCGGGACGCCGTCGACGCGGTGCGCACGCCGGTGCCGAAGCGGCCCGGCTGGACCGTCGACGGTCAGTTGGTGCGCACCGCCGCCGGAGAACTCCTGCCCGGTGCGCTGGCACCGGCCCGACGAGTCGTGGAGACGACTGTGACGACGAACCCCCCGCAGGGCGTCCCGTCCGACCGGGACGCCCTGGTCGCCGAGTTCCTGCGCACCAGCCGCGAGATGATCGCCGCCCAACGGGACGTGCTGATGACGTACTTCGGGGCGGTACCCGGCGAGCGGATCACGGCACCTGGCGCCGTCGCGGCACCGGGCCCGGTCGCGGCGCCGGTCGCCTCTGCGCCGACCGCGCAGGCCGGGGCCACGACCGTGCCCGAGCCCGAAACGGCCCCGCTTTCGGAGCTCAGCCACGAGAGCCCCGGCGTGACCGACATGGAACGGGTGGTGCTGGAGATCATCAGCGAACGCACCGGCTACCCCATGGACATGATCGAGCCCGACCTCGACCTGGAGGCCGACCTCAGTATCGACTCGATCAAGCGCGCGGAGATCGCCGGTGAGCTGGCCAGGCGCCTGGGCAGCAGGGGCGGCACGGACCTCGCCGAGCTGGACGACGCCGAGTTGGAGGAGCTGGCGAAGGCGCGGACGGCGGCCGCGGTGGTGGGCTGGCTGGAGGCGCGGCTGGGTACGTCCACGGGCGGCGCGGCCTCGGACGCACGGCCCGCTTCCGACTCGACCGACCTTGTCGGCATGACAGAAGCGGCCGAAGTGGCCGAAGCGACCGGTGAGCCCCCGAAGCGGTACCTCCTGCGGCCGGTTCCCCTCGCGGCGGACGGCGCCGGAGACCCCGCCGCCGTCCTGTCCGGCGCGCGGTTCGTGGTCCTCGGGGACGGTGGGGAGGGCGTGGCGGACGAGGTCCGCGCGCTGCTCCTCTCCTACGGCGCGCACGTCGTCGTACGCGCTCGGGAGCATCTGCTCGACGAGGCGGACGGCGCTGTGGACGGCGTGCTGTACCTCGCCCCGCTCGCGGCCGGTGGCGGGCCGGTGCTGCCCGACGCGTTCCCGGTGCTGCGAGCCGCGTTGGCCCGCGGCCCGCGCAGGCTGCTGGCCGTCCGGCCCGCCGACGGGGACGCGCCGGACCCGGGGACGGCCGGGCTGCACGGGCTGTTCCGTACGGTGGCCCGCGAGTACCCGGACACGGTCGCGCGGGTCGTCGACCTCCACGACACCTCGCCCGGAGCCGTCGCGCGTGCGCTGGTCGACGAGCTGGCCGCCTCCGACCGGGCTCCGGTCGTCCTGCGCACGGCGGCGGGCCGGCACGGCCTGGAGCTGGTCGAGACACCGCTCGGCGCGCTGGGCACCACCGGGGCGGGGCCGGCCGGGGACGGGGTGGCCGAGGCCGCCGCCCTGGGCCTGGACCGCGACTCGGTGGTCCTGCTCGCCGGTGGGGCCCGGGGCATCACCGCCCGGTTCGCGGTCGCGCTCGCCGCCGCGTCCCGGTGCCGCGTGGAACTGCTCGGTCGGACCCCCGCCCCCGACGGCCCCGAGGACCCGGCGACCGCCGCCGCCCGCACCGCCACCGAACTGCGCGCGGTGCTCGCCGCCCGGGGCGGTGCGACACCCGCAGAGGTCAACCGCACCGCGGGGCTCCTCCTCGCTCAGCGGGAGATCAGCGCGACGCTGGCGGAAGTCACCGCGCTCGGCAGCCGGGTCCGCTACCGTTCGGTCGACTTCCGGGAGCCGGAGGCGGTGCGCCAGGCGGTCAAGGAGATCCACGCCGAGCACGGGCGCCTCGACGGCGTGGTGCACGCGGCCGGGGTGATCGAGGACCGGCTCCTCGCGGAGAAGACGGCGGAGTCCTTCCAGCGCGTGTACGGCACGAAGGCAGCGGGCGCGGACGCCTTGTTCACGGCGTTGGACGAACTGCCCGAGGCGCCCGCGTTCGCGGTCCTGTTCGGCAGCGTCTCCGCCGTCCTGGGCAATCGGGGTCAGGCGGACTACGCGGCCGCCAACGACGCCCTGGAGGCCCTCGGTACGGCGTGGGCCTCCCGGACCGGACACCGGGCGCTGACCGTGCACTGGGGCCCGTGGGCACCCGGCGGCGGCCACCACGGCATGGTGAGTCCCGAACTGGCCCGTGAGTACGCCCGGCGCGGGGTCCGGCTGATCGACCCGGAGGAAGGCACCGCGGCCCTGCTGCGAGAGCTCGCCTGGGGCGACCCGTCGGCCAGGTCCGTCGTCTACACCGCGTCGGGCTGGTGATCCCCTCCGTGACGGATCGACAGGGGTCGGTCGCGGTGACGTCCCGGCACGTTCCGGTCGCCGTCGTCGGGATGGCGGTGCTGCTGCCGGGCGCCGCCGACCTGGACGCGTACTGGCGGAACCTGCGGGACGGTGTGGACGCGATCGCCGAGGTGCCGGACGGCCGCTGGGACGGCGACTACTACCGTCCCGGCACCGCCTCCGAACCGGCCGTCGCGGACCGGGTGTACGCCCGGCGGGGCGGGTTCGTGGACGGGCTGGCCGAGGTGGAGGTGACCCGGTTCGGGATCATGCCGAACTCGGTGGCCGGTACGGAGCCCGACCAGCTCATCGCGCTGCACGTGGCCGCCGCCGCCCTGGATGACGCGGGCGGCACCGACCGCCTCCCCGACCGGGGGCGCGTCGGCGTCGTGCTCGGCCGGGGCGGCTACCTCACACCCGGCCTGGTCCGGCTGGACCAGCGAGTGCGAACAGCCGGCCAACTCGTCCGCACCCTCGGCGAGTTGCTGCCGGACCTGGCGCCCGCCCAGCTCGACCGCGTCCGCGCGGCGTTCACCGACAGCCTGGGCCCCGACAGCCCCGAGTCGGCCATCGGGCTGGTGCCCAACCTCGCCGCCTCCCGGGTCGCCAACCGGCTCGACCTGCGCGGCCCCGCCTACACCGTGGACGCCGCGTGCGCGTCGTCACTGGTCGCCGTCGACCAGGCCGTGGGCGAACTCGCCACCGGCCGCTGCGATCTGATGCTCGCCGGGGGCGTCCACCACTGTCACGACATCACGCTGTGGAGCGTCTTCTCCCAACTGCGCGCCCTCTCCCCCAGTCAGCGCATCCGCCCCTTCCACCGGGACGCCGACGGCATCCTGATCGGCGAGGGCACGGGTGTGGTGGTGCTCAAACGGCTCGCCGACGCCGAGCGCGACGGCGACCGGGTCTACGCGGTGATCCGGGGCACCGGAGTGGCGAGCGACGGGCGGGCTGCGGGCCTGGTCAACCCCGACCCCGGCGGGCAGGTCCTGGCCGTGCGCCAAGCCTGGAGTGCGGCGGGGCTGGACCCGGCCGCGTCCGGTTCCGTCGGCCTGCTGGAGGCCCACGGCACGGCGACCCCGGCGGGCGACGCGGCCGAACTGGCCACGCTGGCCGAGGTGTTCGGCCCGGCCGAGGGGCAGGAGGGCGAGCGGGCGGTGATCGGCTCGGTGAAGTCGATGATCGGCCACACCATGCCCGCCGCCGGAGTCGCCGGGCTCGTCAAGGCGGCCCTCGCCCTCCACCACGGCACCCTCCTGCCGACCCTCCACTGCGACACACCCCACCCGGCGCTCGCGGCGACGCGGTTCCGCCCGCTGGAGAAGGCCACGCCGTGGGAGACGGCCCCCGGCCATCCGGTGCGACGGGCCGCCGTGAACGCCTTCGGCTTCGGGGGCATCAACGCGCATGTGGTGCTGGAGGAGGCACCGGCGGCTGCCGCGCGACGAGCACACGGGCCCCGGACACGCCTCGCGCCACCACCGGTGCCGGCCCTCAAGGACACGACAAGCGCGCCCGGGCCCCCGCCGAAGGCAACCCTCGCCGTCACCGAACCCGAGCGTGTCCTGCTCCTCGCCGCCGACAGCCCTGAGCGGCTCGCCGCCCTGCTGGACGCCGACGACGACTCCCTGCCGGCGGCCGGTCTGGACCCCACGCACCCGCACCCGGATGCGGGCCGGGCCCGGCTCGGCATCGTGGAGCCGACCGCCAAGCGGCTCGCACTGGCCCGCCGGGCGGTCGCCAAGGGCCGGGCCTGGCACGGCCGGAGCGACGTCTGGTTCCGGCCGGGACCCCTGCTCGGCCCGGGGGCCGAAGGGGGGAAGCTGGCCTTCGTCTTCCCGGGCCTGGAGGGCGAGTTCACCCCCCAGGTCGACGATGTGGCGGCCCACTTCGGGCTGCCCGGCCCGCCGGTCCGCGGAGGCCGGGTGGACGACGTGGGCCGCCACGGCTTCGATGTCGTCGCCGTCGGCCGCCTCCTGGACGCCGCGTTGCGCCGCACGGGCGTCGAACCGGACGCGGTCGCGGGACACAGCGTCGGTGAGTGGACCGCCATGACGGCGGGCGGGCTGTACTCGGGGGACGAGGTCGACGCCTTCATGGCGACGTTCGACCCGGACACGGTGACCGTCCCCGGCCTCGCCTTCGGCGCGCTGGGCGCCCCCGCGCACCGGGTGCTCGCCGCCCTGGAGGAGGAGTGGGCGGGAGCCGGGCTCGTGCTGTCCCACGACAACGCGCCGAGCCAGTCGATGGTGTGCGGGCCGGACGCGGCGGTCGAAGAGTTCGTACGGTCCTTCCGTGCGCGGGGCGTGATCAGCCAAGTGCTGCCGTTCCGCTCGGGCTTCCACACGCCGATGCTGGAGCCCTACCTGGGACCGATCAGACAGGCCGCACAACGTTTCCGGCTCCATCGGCCCACCGTCCCCGTCTGGTCCGGGACGACCGCCGCGCCCTTCCCCGAGGACGAGGCGGAGATCCGGGCCCTGTTCGTCCGGCACCTGCTGGAACCCGTCCGCTTCCGGCACCTCACGGAGGCCCTCCACGCGGCGGGCCACCGGGCGTACGTGCAGGTCGGCCCGGGCCGACTCGGCACGCTCATCGGCGACACCCTCGGCGCCCGCGACCACCTCGTCGTCCCCGCCAACTCCCCGCACCGCACGGGCCTGGCCCAACTCCTCCGGGTGACCACCGCGTTGTGGGCGGCGGGCGCGAGCGTGGCTCCGGCGCTCCGGCGAACCGACACCGCGCGCACCTCGTCGGCCGCCCGCGTCCCGGCCGCCTCCACCACCGTGGGAACGCGACGGCCGCCCATACGCCTGGACCTCTCCGGCGCCCTCGTCTCCCTCGCCCCGCAGACCCTCACCGAACTGCGCGCCGACCTCGCCGCGACGCACCCGGCGCCTCACACCACCCCTGAAGCCACCCCGTCGCCGCTGGACGCGCTCGCAGGTCAGGACCCCGTCGCCGCGGAGCTCAACGCGTTCCTGCGGGACACGGCCGACACGGCCGCCGCCCTCATCACCGCGAGCGGACGACGAGCGACGCCCGCGCCCGCCCCTCTCGGCACACTCCCCGCACCCCGGCCCACCCGTTGGCACAAGACCCTCCACGTCTCCCCCATCGCCATGCCCCACCTCCTCGACCACTGCTTCTTCCCGCAACGCCCGAACTGGCCGGAGGTCGCCGACCGTTGGCCCGTGGTCCCGGCGACGACGATCGTGCGGCACATGATGGACGCGGCGCGGGAGGCCGCCGCGGGGAGCGTGCCGGTGGCCGTGCACGGGGCGCGGTTCGAGGAGTGGCTGACGGCGACGCCCGCCGTGGACGTACCGGTCACCGTGGAGCCGGACGGGCCGGGCCGACTCGCCGTCTCGTTCGGTCCCCGGGCCCGTGCCGTGGTGGAGGTGGCCGACACGTACGGCACGCGGCGGCCGGCCCGTTGGCACACCGACCCCGCCTCGGAGCGCGTCCCGGACCACACCGCGGCGCAGCTCTACGGCGAGCGGTGGATGTTCCACGGCCCGGCGTTCCAGGGTGTCAGTGAGCTGACCGCGATCGGGGAGAGACATGTGCGGGGCGTCATCACCACGCCGCCCGCGCCCGGTGCCCTGCTGGACAACGTGGGCCAGATCCTCGGCTACTGGATCATGGCGACCCGCACCGAACGGACGGTCGTGTTCCCGGTCGGGATGCGGGAGATGCGCTTCCACGGGCCGCACCCGGCGCCGGGGACCGAGGTGGACTGCCTGGTGCGGATCACCTCGCTCACCGACACCGTCCTGGAGGCGGACGTCCAGCTGACGGTCGACGGCGTGGTGTGGGCGGAGGTGTCCGGCTGGCAGGACCGCCGCTTCGACAACGATCCGACGACCCGCCCCGTCGAGCGCTTCCCGGAGCGCAATACCCTCGCGCAGGCCCGGCCGGGTGGCTGGTCGCTGCTCTTCGAGCGCTGGCCGGACCTCGCCTCCCGCGAGCTGATCATGCGCAACTCGCTGGGCGGGCCGGAGCGTGCCCAGTACGCCGCGCACGCCCCGCGGGGCCGCCGGCAGTGGTTGCTGGGCCGGATCGCGGTCAAGGACGCGGTGCGGCGGTGGCTGTGGGACCACGGCGAGGGCCCGGTGTTCCCCGCCGAACTGCGGGTGCACAACGACGACTTGGGCCGCCCGTACGTCACCGGGGTGCACGGCCGGGCGCTGCCCCCGCTGGATGTGTCGCTGGCGCACCGCGCGGAGGCGGGCGTCGCGATCGTACGGCCGCACACGCCCGGTCCGGGACCGGGCATCGACATCGAGGAGGTCACCGAACGCGCCCCGGAGGCCCTGACGGTGGCGCTCGGCGCGGAGGAACTGCGCCTGTTGCGGGGGCTGTCCGGCGCCACCGGAGACGCGGAGGCGCTGTGGTTCACCCGCTTCTGGACGGCGAAGGAGGCGGTCGCCAAGGCGGAGGGCGCCGGATTCGGCGGCCGGCCACGGGACTTCGCCGTCCTCGACGCGACACCGGACGGCGACCGTCTGACGGTCTCCGGCCGCCTGGAACGCGCCTACACCGTGCACTGCGCCCCGGCCACCAACCCGCCCCGCCTTCCGGAGCGACGCTATGTCGTGGCCTGGACGACGGGACCCACTCGAGCGAAGGAGTACGGCCGATGAGCCCCCACACCCCCGTGACCGCCGACGAGGAGAGCGTCCTCACCGACATCACCGGCATGCTCGCGACGCTCCTGGAGGACGAGTACGGCCTCGACGACGTCGAGATCGGCATGGCGACCACCTTCAACCGCGACCTCGAACTGGAGAGCATCGACCTGGTGGCACTGGCCGGCCTGCTGGAGGAGCGGTACGGCGGTCGGGTCAACTTCGCCGAGTTCCTGGCCGGGATGGACTTCGACGAGATCATCGAACTCACCGTGGGACGGCTCGTCGAGTACGTCGTGACCAGTCTGAAGGCGGCGGAGGCGAGCTGAGGGATGTCCATGGTCGACGCCGGCGCGGTCCGGTTGCACGTCCAGCGGACGGGGCCCCGGGACGGGCGCCCGGCCACCGCCACCGTGGTGCTCGTGCACGGTCTGCTCACCGACAGCCTGGCCAGCTACTACTTCACCGTGGCCCCCGCGTTCGCGGCGGCGGGCCTCGACGTCGTCATGTACGACCTGCGCGGTCACGGCCGCAGTGAACGCCCCGCGTCCGGCTACACCCTGGACCACAACATCGACGACCTGGAAGCGCTGCTGGACCGGCTGCGCGTGTCCGGCCCCGTCCACCTGGTCGGCAACTCCTACGGCGGCACGATCGCCTTCGGGTACGCGGTACGGCACCCGGAGCGGGCCGCGAGCGTCTGCCTGATCGAGTCCGAGCCTGCCACCGAGTCCTGGGCGGTGAAGCTGGGCGGCATCCTGCACCGGGTGGTGACCCAGCTGGCGCACAACGAGCCCGACGCCCTCGCGTGGATCACGGCGCACCGCGGCCACAACACCGCGCGCCTGGCCAGGGGCGCGGCACGGCTGGCCCGGGAGACCACCCTCGGCCGGGACATCCCGGCCAGCAGGGTACTGACGGAGGACCACATCCGCGCGGTGCGCTGCCCGGTGCTCGGCGTGTACGGCGGTGACTCGGACCTCGCCGAACTCGCGCCCTGGCTGGAGTCGTTGGTGCCGGACTGCCGGACGGTGGTGGTGCCGGGGCACGAGCACTCCGTCCTGGTCGAGGCCTCGGGCACGGTGGGCGGGGCGATTCTGACCCTGATCGACCGGGCGTCCGGGGCACGGGCGGGGGCGGCGGCGCGGTGAGCGGGTTCCTGTTCGTCGTACCCCCGTTGACGGGGCACATCAACCCGACCGTGGGTGTCGCCGCGGAGCTCCTCGCGCGCGGACACCGGGTGGCGTGGGTGTGCGCCGATCCCGGGCTGGTACGACGGCTGGCGGGGGACGGCGCCGAGGTGTTCGCGTGCGCCGGGACGGTCGAGGGGAGCCGGCCGCCCGAGCTGCGGGGGCCGGAGGCGCTGAGGTTCCTGTGGGAGTGGTACCTGCTGCCGCTGGCCGAGGCGATGGCGCCGGGTGTGGCGACGGCGGTCGAGGCGTTCCGGCCTGACGTGGTGGTCGCCGACCAGCAGGCCTTCGCGGGCGCGCTGGTCGCGGAGCGGCTGGGCGTGCCGTGGGCCACCTCGGCGACCACGTCGGCCGAGTTCACCGACCCGCTGGCCGGGCTCCCCAGGGTGCGGGAGTGGGTCGAGGAGCGGCTGTCCGGCCTGCGGTCCCTGATCGGGGATCCGGCGGGCACGGCGGACCCACGGTTCTCCCCTCGTCTCGTACTCGCTTTCAGCACACCGGAGCTGGCCACCCCGGCAGCAGGACCGGCCGTCGGCCTGTCCGCGCACGCCGGAGCCGACCGGGCGCACGCGGTCACCGCCACGGGGCGACCTGCCGCCCCGGACACCGACACCGGCACCGCCACCGGCGACAAGCCGACCGGCGACACCGCCGAGCCTCCCGCAGACACCCACACCGACCCGGCCCACACCGACACCGCCGCGAGACGACACACCGCCCCCGATACCGCTCGCCGGGCGGCCGGCAATCTCTCCGGGCCGGTCCGCTGGGTCGGTCCGTCGATCGCCGCCCGTCCGGACCCGGCCGGCTTCCCGTGGGAGTGGCTGGACGCCGGCCGGGCGACCGTTCTGGTCACGCTGGGCACCGCGAACACCGATGTCGGCGGCCGCTTCCTCGACCTGTGCCACGACGCGCTGCGGGAGCGGGCGGACCGGGTGCAGGGGGTGATCGTCGATCCCGGCGGAACGCTGCGGGCGCCGGGTGATGACAAGGACGTCCTGGTCGTGCCCTCCGTGCCCCAACTCGCCCTGTTGGACAGGGGCGTGGACGCGGTGGTCTGCCATGCCGGGCACAACACCGTGTGCGAGGCGCTGTGGCACGGGGTTCCGCTCGTGGTGGCGCCCATCCGCGACGACCAGCCGGTGGTGGCCGGGCAGGTCGTGGAGGCGGGGGCCGGAGTGCGGGTGCGGTTCGGCCGGGTCGCCGCGCGGAAGCTGGGCGCGGCCCTCGACACCGTACTCGACGAGCCCGACTGCCGAACGGCGGCCCACCGGATCCGCACATCGTTCCGCGCGGCCGGCGGGGCGCCTGCCGCGGCGGCCCATCTCGACGAGTTGGCCAGGGAGTTGTCATGAGTGACGAAGGCACCAAGCCCACCGCACGCATCGCCGCGCTGCGTCCCGGCTACCAGGCCGACCTGGCCGACGGTGTGGACCGGTTCTTCGAGCCCCGCGTCACCGTCTGCCCCTGGTGCGGTTCGGACCGGCTGACCACCCGCCTGCGCACCACGGACCTGCTCCAGCACAAGCCCGGCCGCTTCGTCCTGGACCGGTGCGAGGGGTGCGGGCACACCTTCCAGAACCCGCGTCTGAACGAGGTGGGCCTGGAGTTCTACTACCGCGACTTCTACGACGGCCTGGGCGAGAAGAAGCTCGGCGACACCTTCGGCGGGCGCACGAAGATGTACCGCGGTCGGGCCGAGTCGATGCTGCCGCACGACCCCACCCCGAAGAAGTGGCTGGACGTCGGCACCGGCCACGGCCACTTCTGCGCCGCCGCCCGTGACGTGCTGCCCGGCACCGCCTTCGACGGGCTCGACTTCACCGACGGCGTCGAACTCGCCGAGCGGGAGGGCCGGGTGGAGCGCGGCTACCGGGGCGGCTTCCCCGACCTGGCGCCCGAACTCGCCGCCGGCTACGACGTGGTGAGCATGTTCCACTACCTGGAGCACAGCACCGACCCCGACCGCGAACTGAGGGCCGCCCGGCAGGTGGTGCGTCCCGGCGGTCACCTGCTCATCGAGGTACCGGATCCGCAGAGCCGGTACGCGCGTGTCCTCGGCCGCTGGTGGCTGCCCTGGCTGCAGCCGCAGCACCTGCACTTCGTGCCGGTCGCCAACCTGCGGCGCCGCCTGACGGACCTGGGCTTCACGGTGGTCGCGGAGCAGCACGCCGAGCCGCACGACCCGGTGGACCTGCTGGCCGCAGTATGGCTGGCGCTGGACCACGGGGCTCCGCGCGAGGACGCGCCGTGGCTGCCCGAGCCGCCGGGTGCCCTGCGCCGTACGCTGCGGGGCGCGCTCCTCGTCGCCGGGATCCCCGCCCTGGTCGCGGGCACCCTCCTGGACCGGTTCGCGCTGCGGCCGCTGGCGCACCGGCTGGGCCTGTCGAATGCCTATCGGATCGTGGCCAGGCGCGACTGACCGTGCTAGCTTCTGCTCACCCCATCATCAGGAAACCTGATGATGGGTGGCGTCAATGATTACGGACGCCCGGCACGACGATCGGAAGCGCATGTCCCTCCTGGCCAGGCCGGCGGTGGCCTCCTTCGCCGCCAAGTCGATGCAACGTCTCGCTCTGCTGGCCGACCGAAGGACGAGCGGGCCGGGCTCCCGCGCCTCCTGGCACGCCCGCTTTCCCGACTACCCGCGCGAAGCGGTCGAGTTGACGGTGCCCACGTCGGTGGCGCCGGCCCCGGTGACGGTGTACCGGCCCGCGACCGACGAGCCGACTCCGCCGGTCCACGTGAACTTCCACGGCGGTGGTTACGTCCTGGCGATGACGGAGATCGACGACCCGTTCTGCCGGTTCGTCGCCGCCGAGGCGGGGGCGGTGGTGATCAACGTGGACTACGTCGTCGCCCCGCAGCACCCGTTCCCGGCCCCGACCCGGCAGGCGTTCGAGGTGGTCCGCTGGGTCGCCGAGCACGGCGCTGAACACGGCTGGGACGGCGGCCGGCTCACCGTCGGCGGGCAGAGCGCGGGCGGCGGGCTCGCGGCGGCGGTGGCCCGCCAGACCCTCCAGGAGGGCGGTCCGTCGATCGCGCTGCAGGTCCTGCACTACGCGCCGCTGGACCTCGCGACCCACGCCGGGGACAAGCGGGCCGCCACCGCCAAACCCGTGCTGCGGCCCTGGATGGCGGAGATCTTCGACACGTCGTACGTCCCCGACCCGCACCGGCGCGCCGACCCGCTGGTCTCGCCGGCCCATCCGTCGGACACGGCCGACCTCGCGGGCATCGCACCGGCCCTGCTCATCACCGCGGCCCACGACCTCCTGCGCGCCGAGGGCGTCCGGTACGCCGACCGTCTGCGCGCCGCCGGGGCACTCGTCGACCACCACGACGTGGCGGACGCCGACCACGGCTACGACGGCAAGGACGACGCGAAGGCCCGCGAGGTCTACGCCCTCGTCGCCGGGCACGTCCGGCGGGCCCACACCACCTGAGAGTGGCGTGCGGGTCGGCCAGTGCGCGCCCATCAGTTCCTGCCGTGCGCCGCTCGCCCCGGCCGACCGCGCACCGCGCACCGCGCAACGCGGCGGCGCCGAGGAAGACCATGGAGGACACCCCGGCGAGGGCGAACGCGGTGAAGCCCCAGTCGCCGTGGTCCGTGGCGAGCAACTGGCCGCCGAGCCGCGGGTCGAAGACGGCGCCGAGGCGTCCCATGCCGGAGGTCCAGCCGACGGCGGTCGCCCGGCGGTCGGGGTGGGAGCGGATCGAGACAATCGCGTGGATCTCCTTCGCGATCTGCGGGAAGGACCGCATGTACGCCTCCACCATGGTCCGGTGCGCCAGGCTCAGGTTGGGGCCGCCATATCGCCTTGATCTCCTCCAGCGTCCTGCCCTTGTTCGCTCTATGCGCCAGCCATTCGTGTCAGAACGGTGACAAAGGCCCCCACCTGCATGGATGTACCGCCCGCCATGATCTAAACACTCCGCGTATACACACCGGGTATACACGGTGTGTAGAGTGCCGCCATGTCCATCAGCAATACCCTCCTGGGACTCCTGGAGTCCGGTCCGCGCCATGGTTACGACCTGAAGCGGGCCTTCGACGAGAAGTTCGGTCACGACCGGCCGCTGCACTACGGCCAGGTCTACTCGACGATGTCGCGGCTGCTGAAGAACGGGCTCGTCGAGGTCGACGGGATCGAGGCG
>NZ_JOJE01000028.1 GCF_000720255.1 Streptomyces griseus subsp. griseus
GGGGGGTGGGGGGCGCAGGGGGTCGGGATCCGGAACCGGTGTTTCTTCCGCGCCGTCGGGTGTGGCTGGGGGGTGGGTCGTGCTGCCCGGCGTCGGCGCGGTGCCGTCCATCTGTGCTGCGGCGTGGCCGTCAGCCGGCTCGGCCGGGGGCCGCCGTGGCAGGCGGGCGCCGAATCTGCCGTACGTTCCGAAGGTTTCCCGGGTCGTTGTGTGGCTCCATGCGCCGAAGTGGCCGAAGGCTCGGGGTCTGGGGGTGGGGGCGGAGTGGGGGTCGCGGGGGCGTAGGGCGAGGGCGACGGTGAGGGAGGCCGTGGCGGGGAGGAGGGAGAGGAGGGTCAGGGCCGCGGGGAGCGGGAGGGGGACGTCCACAGCGAGGAACTCCGCGGCCGCTCCGTCGAAGGGCATACCCGTGAGGTCACCTCGGAGGTGGAGGAAGAGCAGCAGCGCCAGCATGGAGCCGAGCGTGCAGGACAGGGCCGTCGTCGTCGCCGAGATCGCCATCAGGCGGGCCGGGCCCAGGCCGATCGCCGCGAGGCCGGGGCGGGGGCGGGTGCCGGGGTCGGTGCGGGCCACGGCGAGGGCGAAGTGAACGGTGGCGGCCAGCGGGACCAGGCACCAGGCCAGGCGCAGCACCGAGCCGCCCGGGTCTTCGGGGCGGCTCATGGCGTAGCCGAGGGTGCTCAGCAGGAGGAAGCCCGTCCCCGTCGAGGCCGCGGCCACCAGCAGGCGGCGCAGCTGGACGACGGGCTGGGAACCGCGCGTCAGACGGAGAGTGAGCACGAGGCCCGGCCTTCCATCTCCTTGACCGGCGGCAGGTGCACCGTCCGGACGCGCCGCCCGTCCAGCAGGGACACCGTGCGGTCGGCGAGGGCCGCGGTCTCCTGGTCGTGAGTGGCGAGGACGACCGTGATGCCGTGCGAGCGGGCCGCCGTCGTCAGGGTGCGCAGTACGTGCGCGCGGTCGGCGCGGTGCAGCGGCGCCGTCGGCTCGTCGGCGAACAACACCGACGGCGCCGGGGCCAGGGCGCGGGCGATGCAGGCCCGCTGGCGTTCGGCCTGTGTCAGCTGGTACGGCCGCTTGCGGGCCTGGTTGCCGACGTCGAGGCGCTCCAGCCACTCCAGGGCGGCCGCTTTGGCGCGTCGGCGGCTGGTGCCGCGCAGCATGAGGGGGAGCGCGGCGTTCTCCCAGACGGTCAGCTCCGGGACCAGCACCGGCGCCGGGTCGACCCAGCCGAAGCGGTCGCGGCGCAGCCGCTCGCGGGTGAGGGGGCCCATGGTGTGCACGGGGACGCTGTTGAACCAGACCTCGCCGCGCCGGGGCGGCACCAGGCCGGACAGACACCGCAGCAGCGTCGTCTTGCCGCTGCCGCGCGGACCGCTGACGGCGAGGATCTCACCGTCGCGGACCCCGAGCGAAATGCCGCTGAGCGCCGGTGATCCGTCGTTGTGGGTGAAGTGCAGCGACCGTGCCCAGAGCACGTCGTTGTCCGGCGGGGCCACCATGGGCATACACCTCGGTTCTGATCAGAAATGCCGTGCGCGACGCGCGAAATCCCCCGTGTGGGGGAACGAAGGCGGGGCCGATCGGTCACTGGCACGCTAGGCAGCCCAGGAGAGGCATCCGGACAGCACACGGCCCCGGGTCGCCGTTTCTCACTCGTACGGTCGACACCGGGGCCGGTGTTGATCACAGATTCAGTTGATCAGGTCGTCGTGCGCAGCCGCGCTGACGTCGCTCACAGCTTCGTCCACGCCTCCGTCAGGGTCGCGCGCAGGATCTGCTCGATCTCGTCGAACGTCTCCTGGTTGGAGATCAGCGGCGGAGCGAGCTGGACGACCGGGTCGCCGCGGTCGTCGGCGCGGCAGTAGAGGCCGTTGTCGAAGAGGGCCTTGGACAGGAAGCCGTAGAGGACGCGCTCGGTCTCCTCGGCGTTGAAGGACTCCTTCGTCGCCTTGTCCTTCACCAGCTCGATGCCGTAGAAGAAGCCGTTGCCGCGGACGTCGCCGACGATCGGCAGGTCGTGCAGCTTCTGGAGAGTGGAGAGGAACGCGCCCTCGTTGTCGAGGACGTGCTGGTTCAGGCCCTCGCGCTCGAAGAGGTCCAGGTTGGCGACGCCCACCGCCGCGGAGACCGGGTGGCCGCCGAAGGTGTAGCCGTGCAGGAAGGTGTTGTCGCCCTTGTAGAACGGCTCGGCCAGCCGGTCGGAGACGATGCAGGCGCCTATGGGGGAGTAGCCCGAGGTCATGCCCTTGGCGCAGGTGATCATGTCCGGGACGTAGCCGAACTTGTCGCAGGCGAACATCGTGCCCAGGCGGCCGAAGGCGCAGATGACCTCGTCCGAGACCAGCAGGACGTCGTACTGGTCGCAGATCTCGCGCACCCGCCGGAAGTAGCCGGGCGGGGGCGGGAAGCAGCCGCCCGCGTTCTGGACGGGCTCCAGGAAGACCGCGGCGACGGTGTCCGGGCCCTCGAAGAGGATCTGCTGCTCGATCTGGTCGGCGGCCCAGCGGCCGAAGGCCTCCGGATCGTCGCCGAAGATCGGGGCGCGGTAGATGTTGGTGTTCGGGACCTTGTGCGCGCCCGGGACCAGCGGCTCGAACGGTGCCTTCAGGCCCGGCAGGCCGGTGATGGACAGGGCACCCTGCGGGGTGCCGTGGTAGGCGACCGCGCGGGATATGACCTTGTACTTGGTGGGCTTGCCGACCAGCTTGAAGTACTGCTTGGCCAGCTTCCAGGCGGTCTCCACCGCCTCGCCGCCGCCGGTGGTGAAGAAGACCTTGTTGAGGTCGCCCGGCGCGTAGCCGGCGAGCCGCTCCGCGAGCTCCACGGCCTTGGGGTGGGCGTAGGACCACACCGGGAAGAACGCCAGCTCCTGCGCCTGCTTGAAGGCGGTCTCCGCGAGCTCCGTTCGGCCGTGCCCGGCCTGGACCACGAACAGACCGGCGAGACCGTCGAGGTAGCGCTTGCCCTTGTCGTCGTAGATGTGGGTGCCCTCGCCCCGGACGATGGTGGGGACGGGGGCGTTCTCGTACGAGGACATGCGGGTGAAGTGCATCCACAGGTGGTCGTACGCGGACTTGCTGAGGTCCTTTGTGCTCACGGTTATCGGGTTCCCCACATGTAGGTCTGCTTCTTGAGCTTGAGGTAGACGAAGCTCTCGGTGGAGCGCACGCCGGGCAGGGCCCGGATGCGTTTGTTGATGACGTCCAGCAGGTGGTCGTCGTCCTCGCAGACGATCTCGGCGAGGACGTCGAAGGAGCCCGCGGTCATCACCACGTACTCGACCTCGGCCATGTCGGACAGCGCGTCCGCGATCGACTCCACGTCGCCCTCGACGTTGATGCCGACCATCGCCTGCCGGCGGAAGCCCACGGTGAGCGGGTCCGTCACGGCGACGATCTGCATCACGCCCTGGTCGAGCAGCTTCTGGACGCGCTGGCGCACGGCCGCCTCGGAGAGGCCGACGGCCTTGCCGATCGCGGCGTACGGCCGGCGGCCGTCCTCCTGGAGCTGCTCGATGATGGCGAGGGAGACGGCGTCCAGGTGGGGGGTGCCGTTCCGGGACTCGCGCCCGGGGTCTCTCTGGTCTGCGCTTCGACTGGCCACGGCCTCACTGTGCACGAGGTCTCGTCGGTTCCGCAAGGTGTGACCGATGAAATTCGTTGTTACGGGCGCGCATCGCTGCGGAATTCGTAGGCGTGGCGGGATCGGGGGTGTTGAAAACGTGGAGGCACGGACTACGCTGGTGTCTCAGTAACTGGACACATCCCCGATCTTGGAGGGCCGGCAGTGAGCACCGAGCTGCGTCGTCTGCGCAATTACATCGACGGTGAGTTCCGGGACGCCGCCGACGGGCGGACCACCGACGTGGTCAACCCCGCGACGGGCGAGGCGTACGCGACCGCGCCGCTGTCCGGGCAGGCGGACGTCGACGCCGCGATGGCGGCCGCCGCCGCGGCCTTCCCCGGCTGGCGCGACACCACCCCGGCGGAGCGGCAGAAGGCACTGCTGAAGATCGCGGACGCCTTCGAGGAGCGCGCCGAGGAGCTCATCGCGGCGGAGGTGGAGAACACGGGCAAGCCGATCGGCCTGACCCGCTCCGAGGAGATCCCGCCGATGGTCGACCAGATCCGCTTCTTCGCGGGCGCGGCCCGGATGCTCGAGGGCCGGTCGGCCGGCGAGTACATGGACGGGATGACCTCGATCGTCCGCCGTGAGCCGGTCGGCGTCTGCGCACAGGTCGCGCCGTGGAACTACCCGATGATGATGGCCGTGTGGAAGTTCGCCCCGGCGATCGCCGCGGGCAACACCGTCGTGCTGAAGCCGTCGGACACGACCCCCGCGTCCACCGTCCTGATCGCCGACATCGTCGGCTCGATCCTCCCCAAGGGTGTCTTCAACGTCATCACCGGCGACCGCGACACCGGCCGGCTCATGGTCGAGCACCCGACCCCGGCGATGGCGTCCATCACCGGTTCCGTGCGCGCGGGCATGTCCGTCGCCGAGTCGGCGTCGCGCGACCTCAAGCGGGTCCACCTGGAACTGGGCGGCAAGGCGCCGGTCGTCGTCTTCGAGGACACCGACATCGCCAAGGCCGTCGAGGACATCTCCGTGGCGGGCTTCTTCAACGCCGGCCAGGACTGTACGGCGGCCACCCGCGTCCTCGTCCAGGAGGCCATCCACGACGAGTTCGTCGCGGCCCTGGCCAAGGCCGCCGCCGAGACGAAGACCGGGCACCCGGACGACGAGGACGTGCTGTACGGGCCGCTGAACAACCCCAACCAGCTCAAGCAGGTCGCCGGCTTCATCGAGCGCCTCCCCGCCCACGCGAAGGTCGAGGCGGGCGGCCACCAGGTCGGTGAGCGCGGCTACTTCTATGCGCCGACCGTCGTCTCGGGGCTGAAGCAGGATGACGAGATCATCCAGAAGGAGGTCTTCGGGCCGGTCATCACCGTGCAGTCCTTCTCGGACGAGGAGCAGGCGGTGAACTGGGCGAACGGGGTGGAGTACGCCCTCGCGTCGTCGGTGTGGACGAAGGACCACGGGCGGGCGATGCGGATGTCCAAGAAGCTGGACTTCGGGTGCGTGTGGATCAACACGCACATTCCGCTGGTCGCGGAGATGCCGCACGGTGGGTTCAAGAAGTCCGGGTACGGCAAGGACCTCTCGGGCTACGGGTTCGACGACTACACGCGGATCAAGCATGTGATGACGTCGCTGGACTCGTAGTTCGGCTGCGGGACCGTAGGGGCTTGTCGCGCCCACGCGGCGGAGCCGTGTATCGACACTGCCCCGCGCCCCTCAGGGGGCGCGGGGCAGTGCGGCATGCTGTCAAGGTGCGCCCTGTGTCCAAGACTTCCCTGTCCCGTCGGTCTCTTCTGCGGGCGGTCGGTGGCACCGCCGCCCTCGGCGGGCTCGCCGGGTGCGGGGTGCCCGCCGCCTATGTGAAGCCGGGCGACCGGGCCGCCGTCGATCACTCCGCGGACGAGAAGCGGCTCGACTGGGCCAACTGGCCGCTCTACATCGACACCGACGACGACGATCCCAACGCCCGGCCCACGCTGGAGGAGTTCGAGAAGCGCACCGGCATCTCCGTCGACTACGTCGAGGAGATCAACGACAACGACGAGTTCTTCGGCAAGGTCAGCCCCGCGCTGATGAACCATCAGCCGACGGGGCACGACCTGATCGTCATCAGCGACTGGATGTGCGCGCGGTTCGTACGACTGGGCTGGGTGCAGGAGATGGACCGGGCGCGACAGCCGAACGTCGCCGAGCACCTCGACCCGTTGTTGCGGGAGCCCGCCTTCGACCCCGGCCGGCGGTTCACGGTGCCCTGGCAGTCGGGGATCACGGGGATCGCGTACGACCGCCGGAAGCTGGGCCGGGAGATACGGCAGGTCTCCGACCTGTGGGCGAGCGACCTGAAGGGCCGCGTGACCCTGCTCTCCGGTCTCGACGAGGCGTTCGCGCTGCTGATGCAGGGCAACGGGGTGGACATCACCCGGTGGACGGCGGACGACTTCCACCGGGTCTGCGATCAGGTGGCCGCGCAGGTGAGGCGGGGACAGATCCGGCGCTTCACCGGCAACGACTACACCAAGGACCTGGTCAGCGGAGACGTGCTGGCCTGCCAGGCGTACTCGGGGGACGTGATCCAGCTCCAGGCGGACAACCCCGACATCCAATTCGTCGTGCCCGAGGAGGGCGCGGAGCTGTGGTCGGACTCGCTGATGGTCCCCGACCTGGCCCGCCACAAGGCCAACGCCGAGCGGCTGATCGACTACTACTACGAGCCCGAGGTCGCGGCCGAACTAGCGACCTGGGTGAACTACGTCTGCCCCGTCCCGGCGGCCCGGGAGGTCCTCGCCGCCTCCGACGAGGAGGAGACGGCCGCGCTCGCCGACAACCCGCTGATCTTCCCCGACGCGACCATGCGGCAACGCCTCGCGATCGCACGGGACATCACGGGCGCGGAGCGGGTGGGGTTCGCGAAGCGGTGGAACACGATCGTGGGGTTGTGAAGATCGCCGTCGCGTTCCACGGTCCCCACCGCGACCCGGTCACGGGATCCGGAAGATCAGCGGCTGGAGGCGCTCACCCCGGACACCGGAAAAAGTGTTATCGGCGCGGCCTTCACCCCGTCTCCTCATTGTGATGCCGGACATAGCCAATGTCCCGGGTCGGCCTGAGAGGGTGCGTGCAGCACATGAGGGAGGGCACCGTGGACACGCAGGCCTGGCGCTCGACCATCGCCGCCGCACAGGCCGGCGACCGGCAGGCGCTGGACGAGCTGGTCGAGGGGTGGCTCCCGCTCGTCTACAACATCGTCGGGCGGGCCCTGAACGGCCACGCCGACGTGGACGACGTCGTCCAGGAGACGATGCTGCGGGCCGTCGACCACCTCGGTTCGCTGCGCGACCCCGACAGCTTCCGGTCCTGGCTGGTCGCGATCGCCATGCGGCAGATCAGGGACCGGGCCCGCCGCAGGACGCCCGCACCCCTGGAGGAGTCCGGGGCGCGGGACGCCGCGGACTTCGCCGAACTCACCGTGCTCCGGCTCCAGCTGGAGGGCCAGCGGCGCGAGGTGGCGGAGGCGGTGCGCTGGCTCGACGACGAGGACCGGCAGCTGTTGTCGCTGTGGTGGCTGGAGGTCGCCGGCGAACTCACCCGGCGGGAGCTCGCCGCCGCCGTGGGGATCAGCCGGCAGCACGCCGCCGTGCGCGTCCAGCGGATGAAGGAGCGCCTGGAGACGTCCCGCGGCATCGTGCGGGCCCTGGGCGGCGCGTGCCCCGGCCTGCGCGAGCTGACCGCCCGCTGGAACGGGCGGCCCGACTCGGTGTGGCGCAAGCGGCTGGCCCGCCACATCCGGGGGTGCGGCTACTGCGGGGACACGCGAGAGTCGGTCGTCCCGGCGGAGCGGCTCCTCGTCGGCATCGCGCTGGTCCCGGTCCCGGTCGGCTTCACCCTCTCGCTGGCCCTCGGTGGCAAGACGGCGGCGGCCGCAACCGCCGCCGGTACCTCGGTCGGCTGGTCCGCCAAGGTGCTGGGCGCGCTCACCAAGCCCGCCGTGGCGATGACCGCGGGCGCGACCATCGTGGCGAGCGGCGCCTACGTCGTCGTACAGACCCCGGACGATCCACCGCCGCGTGCCGCAGCCTCGCCCACGGCGGCGAGCACCCCCGCACCGCTCTCTTCGCCCGCCGCCCCGCCCACGCCGTCGTCGTCACCGTCACGTTCGGCATCGCCGTCTGCGTCGCCGTCGACGAAGGCGGACGCGTACGGCAGTGTCGTCGACGCCGTCGACCGGGCACCCGACCCCGACGCCCGGCCCGCGGCTCTGCCGCACCGGCCCGAGACCGGTGTCACCAGCACCGGCGGCGCGCACGCCACCATGAACCACCGCGGGGACGGCGTCACACTCAGCGGCAAGGGCTATGTCCTCGTCCGCTGGCAGCTGTCCCCGCAGTACCGGGCCGGTGCCCTGGTCATGCCGGCCTGGACCGGACTGAAGGGCAGGCTCTTCCACGTGGCCTCCGGCGGCGGCCGCCGCATGGACGACCGCGTCAGCAGCACCGACCCCTCCGCCACCGGCATGGGCAACGCGACCACCGGCTACGCCGTCCTGCCCTCCGGCACCCAGCAGATGTGGCAGAACGAGTACTTCTACGTCGACGGCAGCGTCACCCTCACCGTGAACGAGCGGGGCGCCGACTACGGCCTGAACGTCTTCCCCACGACGTGGGACAAGGTGGAGGAGGACGTGCTGACCGGTCCCCCCGAGGGCGCGAAGCGCTACGGCCTCGTCCGCGACACCGGCGGCGACGACACCCCCGTACCGCAGTACGCCACCCGCGTGAACCCCGCCGACCCGGCGACGGTGCCGCAGCGCTCGCGCGTGTAGCGGTCCTGGGCGTCCAGCACCGCGTCCCCGTGGTCGTGCGCCCAGGCGCCGAAGGGTTCGCTCGCACAGGCGGGTTCGGCGCGCGTGAGTGTGTGTCCGGGCTGGGCGCATGCGGCGCTCGCGGGCACCGCGCACGGCGGTCTCGCCGGGTGCCGACGCGCAGGCCACCGGGCCACCGCGGGAGTTCGCGGTCCTGCGGGCCTAGGACTTGTCGACGTGGGCGGCGATGGTGCGTGCGCACTCCAGGGACTCGGTGTGCGTCGTGTCCACCTCGAGGTCGTAGTGGACGCCCTCGTGGACCAGGTCGGCCTGTGACGCGGCCATCCCCCGGATGCGGTCTCCCCGTGCGACCTCGCGGCCTGCGGCGACCGCGCCGGCACACCTGACGCCGACCCACAGCACGGACAGTCCGCCCAGGGCCTTCAGCCACCGCTGCTGGGACGCCGCCCCGCCCAGGAACACGTCGTCGACGATGATCCGGGCGCCCGCACGGGCCATCGCCACGACGCCCTCCGCCCAGGCCGCCTGGAGCGCCATGAAGTCCGCGCCGACGTTCACCCCGCCGTCCGGGGCGAAGGTGATCCCCGTGTCCGACGCCTGCAACCTCGCGGGCAGGGCGTCGACGAACGAGTCGACGCCGAACGCCGGCCACGGATCCGGCAGTACGTCCTGAAGGCACCGTACGATCCCGGACTTCCCCGAGCTGGACCCTCCATTGAGAATGATCATCCGAGTCGTCACCGCGCCACAGTAGGCCGCTTCCCCGCACGGCACGAAACGAATATCGGCACCCCTAGGGGCTGTCCGGCGGAGCCCCTAGCTGCCTCGCAGCCCCAGCAGCACGTCGACGCGATTCGTCGTGATCGAGTCGACGCCCGCCTCCAGCAGGCGCCGCATGGAGCGGCGGGTGTCCGGGGTCCAGACGGAGAGCAGACGGCCGTCGCGGTGGACGCGTTCGGTGAGGGCTCGGTCGACCAGGGTGAAGCGGTAGTTGAGCCACCGCGGCCGTACCGCCTCCAGCAGAGCCGGCCGCGGTGGTGCCGAAGTCGTCCAGGTGAGGGCGATCTCGGCGGACGGGTCGGCGGCGCGGACGGCGAGCATGGCGGTGGCGTCGGCGCAGTAGTACACGCGGTCCTCCGCCCCGCTCTCGCGCACGACGTCCACGACCCGGCGGGCCGCCCGCACGTTCGGCGTGCCCGGCAGGTCGAGCATCACCCGGCTGCCGTCGGTCGCCGCCAGCGCCTCCGCCAGCGTCGGCACCCCGCCCTCCGTCAGCTCGCGCACCTCGGCCGCCGACAACGACAGCAGGGGCCGGTCCCGTTCCCACAGCCGCTTCAGCGTGTCGTCGTGCAGCAGTACCGGGACGCCGTCCCGGGTGAGCCGTACGTCGACCTCGACCGCGTCCGCGCCCAGGGCGAGCGCGGAACGCAGCGAGTCGAGGGTGTTCTCCCGGACGCGGTAGGGGTCGCCGCGGTGGGCCACGGCGGTCACGTTCTGCATGGGCCCCATTGTGGTGGAGGTCAGGAGGCGAGCCACCCGGAGGTGTAGGCGTCGATCTCGTCCTTGATACGGGCCTTGCCGGCCGCGTCGAGGAAGGACGCCTCCACCGCGTTGCCCGCCAGGTCCGCCAGCCCCCGCTCGTCGAGGTCGAGGAGGCGGGCGGCGACCGCGTACTCGTTGTTGAGGTCGGTGCCGAACATCGGCGGGTCGTCGGAGTTGATCGTGACCAGGACCCCGGCGCGGGTGAACTCCTTGATGGGGTGCTCGTCCAGGGTGCGGACCGCGCGCGTGGCGATGTTGGAGGTCGGGCACACCTCCAGCGCGACGCGGTGCTCGGCGAGGTGCGCGAGCAGCTTCTCGTCCTGGGCGGAGCTCGTGCCGTGCCCGATGCGTTCGGCACGCAGGTGCGTGAGGGCGTCCCACACCGTCTCCGGGCCGGTGGTCTCGCCCGCGTGCGGCACCGAGCGCAGCCCGGCCGCGATGGCCCGGTCGAAGTACGGCTTGAACTGCGGGCGGGGCACGCCGACCTCGGGCCCGCCGAGCCCGAAGGAGACCAGCCCCTCGGGGCGCAGCCGGTCGTCGGTGGCGAGCCGGGTCGTCTCCTCGGCGGCCTCCAGACCGGCCTCGCCGGGGATGTCGAAGCACCAGCGCAGCATGGTCCCGAACTCCGCCTCGGCCGCCTTGCGCGCGTCCTCGATCGCGTCCATGAAGGCCGCCTCGTCGATGCCGCGCCGGGTGGAGGAGAACGGGGTGATGGTCAGCTCCGCGTACCGCACCTGCTGGCGGGCCAGGTCCCGCGCCACCTCGTAGGTCAGCAGCCGTACGTCCTCGGGGGTGCGGATCAGGTCGACGACGGACAGGTACACCTCGATGAAGTGCGCGAAGTCCGTGAAGGTGAAGTAGTCGACCAGGGCCCCGGGGTCGGTGGGGACCTTGGAGTCCGGGTGGCGGGCGGCGAGTTCGGAGACGATGCGGGGGGAGGCGGATCCCACGTGGTGGACGTGCAGTTCGGCCTTCGGCAGTCCGGCGATGAAGGCGTTCAGGCCACGTGGGGTGTGCGGGTCGACGAGGTGGTCGGTCAAGGGGGCCTCCCCGGGCAGGGCGCCGGGCACGTGTGCGGTGCGGCGCGGGTGATCGGCTGATCGAGTTCAGGGCCATCGTAGGCCGCGTGCCCAAGGAGGCGACGGGGGCGGTGAGGTGCGCGGGACCAGGGGGTCGGGGCTGTGGGGCGAGGCCGTAGCATGGCGGGACGATCGACCCAGGGGGGACGGACATGTCAGACGCGACGCAGCCGAGCGGGGACGCCGGAGGCGGTCACGACCCTTGGGCGCCGCCCGAGAGCCGGCCGTCGCTGAGCAAGGACCAGCCGCCCGGCGCCCCGCAGCCGTCCACCCCGCAACCGCCGTCCGTGCACGACCAGGCGACGATCGCCTCCTTCCCCGCCGACGGCTTCGCCGCTCCCGGCCCCGCCCCGGCCGACTACGCCCCACCCGGCTACCCGCCGCCCGGCGCCACCCCGCCCGTCGGCGGCCCCGGCCCCGGCGTGCCACCCCCGCCCATCGCGCCCACCGGCCCCGCGGCCCCCGGCGGCTACGGCTACCCCGGCTACCCGCAGGGCTACGGCTGGTCCGGGATGCCGATGGCCCCGCAGAACGGCATGGGCCTCGCCGCGATGGTGCTGGGCATCCTGTCCTGCGCCCTGTTCTGCCTGTACGGCGTGGTCTCGCTCGTGCTCGGCATCCTCGCCGTGGTCTTCGGGATCAAGGGTCGCCGCAAGGCCGAGCGCGGCGAGGCCAACAACCACGGTCAGGCCCAGGCCGGTCTGATCATGGGTGTCATCGGCATCGTCCTCGGCGTCGTCGTGATCGTCCTGCTGGCGATCGGGATCACGGCCGCCATCAACGACGAGTCGAACTACGACGACGGTGACTACTACGGCGCCCTCCCCGTCGTCACGCAGTCCGCCCCGGCGGTTCGCTGACTGCTCTCCCAAACGCTTTCCCCCGCAGTGAGCTGGGCCACTACGATGCTTGACTGTCAACGAGGGGAGAGCAGTTCATGTCTGACACCAATCCCGGTCCCGGTGGCTTCGGGCCGCCACCGTCCCAGCCGCCGGCGGGGGGATACGCCTACCCACAGCCCGGCCAGCAGTCCGCCCCGGGGTACGGCTACCCGCACCAGGCTCCGTCCTACCCGGCCGCGCCGCCCATGGGCTACCCGCAGGCGCCCGGCTACGGCATGCCGCCGCAGCCGAGCAACGGCATGGGCACCACCGGACTGGTGCTGGGCATCATCGGCGTGGTGTGCAGCGTGACCTTCTTCCTGTGGTTCTTCGGGGTCATCCTCGGGATCCTGGCGATCATCTTCGGCGCGATCGGCCGGGGGAAGGCCAACCGAGGTGAGGCGACCAACAAGGGTGCGGCGACGGCGGGGCTCGTCTGCGGCATCGTGGCCACGGTGATCCTGCCGCTGCTGGGGCTGCTGCTCTTCGCGAGCGTCATGAGCATGGCCTGACGCTGAGAGTCAGCTGAGAGTCAGATGAGGGCCGGTCCACGGGACCGGCCCTTTCTCACGCCACCCCGGCCCTCACGCGGCCCGTGCCTCTCACGCCACCCCGGCCCTCACGCGGCCCGTGCCTCTCACGCCACCCCGGCCCTCACGCCCCCGCCAGCGCTCGGGGTTCGCGGCCCGTTCGTCGTCGGCGGCCAGCCCGATGCCCCACACCCGGTCCAATGGGCTGGCCTCCACCAGCACCCGGCCCCCCGTCCCCAGCAGGAACTCCCGCAGGTCGGCGTGTGCGGCGAACTTGTGGACGCTGCCCTCGACGACGACGGCGAACCGCTCCCGCTCCCACGCGGAGTCCTCGAAGCCCCGCACCAGCCGCCCGGCCTTCTTGGCGGCCGCGGGACTCGTGGCCGTGACCGCCTTCTCCTCCGCCTCGGCGTCGCCGAAGAGCCGGGCCTTCGCGGCCATCATCCAGTGCTCCGCCGTCGCGTACTCCACCCCGTCCACCGTGAACGGTGACGGCCACCACTGGCTCAGGCAGCTCGCGCCCACCCGCCCGTCGGCGCGCGGCCGGTGTCCCCAGAAGTGGAGGTACTTGACCCTCGCCCCCGCGCGGACCTCCCCGACCAGGGTGTCCCAAGAATCGATCTTTCCCATGCCGGGGAGTCTGGCACGCACCACTGACACAACGTCCCTCGTTTTCCATGTCGACTCGACACCTGGTCGACAGATTCCGTCGCGTAACCAAAAGGCAACAACGGAATCACTTGTTGAGGTGGCATCGCTCTGTCAGGATCGGCACTCAAATCGAGCTGGAGCTACGCCACCCGCCTCGGGGCGGGGCGCCGGCGGAGGAGACGACATGCAGAAACCGGGCACCGCCACCCCGGAACGGTTTCCGGCCCAGGCGCGTTTCGCGGACGGCGCGCAGTACATCGCGGGCCGCCCGACGAAGGGCACCTCCGGCCACACCCACACCGTGGTCGACCCGGCCACCGGCGAGGAGGTGTACACGTACGACCTCGCGGGCGCCGACGACGTCGACGCGGCCGTGGCCGCCGCGCGGGAGGCGTTCCCCGGCTGGGCGGGCGCCACCCCCGGCGAGCGTTCGGACGCCCTGCACCGCTTCGCCGCCGTCATCGCCGACCGCGCCGAGGACTTCGCCCGGGCCGAGTCGCTGCAGTGCGGCAAGCCGCTGAAGCTGACCCGCGAGTTCGACGTCCCCGGCACCATCGACAACACCGCCTTCTTCGCAGGGGCGGCCCGCCACCTGAACGGCCAGTCCGGCGGCGAGTACTCCGGTGACCACACCTCCTACGTGCGCCGCGAGCCCATCGGTGTGGTCGGCTCCATCGCGCCCTGGAACTACCCCCTCCAGATGGCCGCCTGGAAAATCCTCCCGGCGATCGCCGCGGGCAACACGATCGTGCTCAAGCCCGCCGAGCTCACCCCGCTCACCTCGCTGCTGTTCGCGCGGGCCGCCACGGACGCCGGGATCCCGGACGGCGTGATCAACATCGTCACCGGCACCGGGCGGGAGGCCGGGGAGCACCTGGTCGGTCACCCCGATGTGGCGATGACCTCCTTCACGGGTTCCACCGCCGTCGGCAAGCGGGTCGCGGAGATCGCCACCGCCACCGTCAAGCGCCTCCACCTGGAGCTGGGCGGCAAGGCGCCCTTCGTCGTCTTCGACGACGCCGACCTCGACGCCGCCGTCCACGGCGCGGTCGCGGGCGCGCTCATCAACACCGGCCAGGACTGCACGGCGGCCACGCGCGCGTACGTACAGCGGCCCCTCTACGAGGCGTTCGTGGAGAGGACGGCCGCCCTCATGGAGACCGTCCGGCTCGGCGACCCCTTCGTGCCCGGCACCGACCTCGGCCCGCTGGTCTCGCACGCCCAGCGCGACCGGGTCGCCGCCTTCGTCGACCGGGCGCGTGCCTACGCGCGCGTGGTCACCGGCGGCGAGATCCCGGGAGGGGACCTCGCGAACGGCGCGTACTACCGGCCCACCCTCATCGCCGACGCGCCCCAGGACGGTGAGGTCGTCCAGTCGGAGATCTTCGGACCGGTCCTCGTCGTGCTGCCCTTCGACACCGACGACGAGGGCATCCGGCTCGCCAACGACACCCCTTACGGTCTCGCGGCCTCCGCGTGGAGCCGGGACGTCTACCGGGCCAACCGCGCCACCCGCGAGATCAAGGCGGGCTGCGTGTGGGTCAACGACCACATCCCGATCATCAGCGAGATGCCGCACGGAGGGTACAAGGCGTCCGGCTTCGGCAAGGACATGTCCGCGTACTCGTTCGAGGAATACACCCAGATCAAGCACGTCATGTTCGACAACACCGCGGTGGTCCGCAAGGACTGGCACCGCACCGTCTTCGGGGACCGATAAGCACCGACAGCAGCGACAGGCCGCCGACCACGGCCGCACCCCTCGAAAGGGCAACCACGCGCATGGAGCAGTACGAGCCCGACCGCCTGTCCCCGGCCCAAGTGGCCGCGACGCGGCGCAGTCTCCGGGGCGGCCGGGCCGCCATGACCCGCCGTTCGCTGCTGCGCGCCTCCACGGGCGGAGCGTTGGCCCTCGGCGGACTCGGGACGCTGAGCGCCTGCGGGATCCCCGCGGCCGCCAAGACCGCGGGCGGCACGTCCGCCGAGGACCACTCGGCGAAGGAGAAGACGATCAACTTCTCCAATTGGACCGAGTACATGGACGTCGACGACAGCGGCAAGCACCACCCCACGCTGGACGCCTTCACCGAGCGCACCGGCATCAAGGTCAAATACACCGAGGACATCAACGACAACAGCGAGTTCTTCGGCAAGATCAAGCCGCAGCTCGCCGCGGGCCAGGACACCGGCCGCGACATCATCGTCCTCACCGACTGGCTGGCCGCCCGGCTGATCCGCCTCGGCTGGGTCCAGAAACTGGACGCGTCCCTGCTGCCGCACGCCTTCGCCAACCTCTCCCAGCAGTTCCGCAGCCCCGACTGGGACCCGGGCCGCGCCTACTCGTACCCCTGGCAGGGCATCTCGACGGTCATCGCGTTCAACAAGAAGGCCCTCGACGGTGTCGAGGTGAAGTCGGTCTCCGACCTGCTGGACAACCCCAGGCTCAAGGGCCGCGTCGGCTTCCTCACCGAGATGCGCGACACGATCGGGATGACCCTGCTCGACCTGGGCAAGGCCCCGGAGAAGTTCACCGACGACGACTACGACGCCGCGATCGCCCGCCTCCAGAAGGGCGTCGACAAGGGCCAGATACGTCGCTTCACCGGCAACGACTACACCTCCGACCTCGCCAAGGGCGACCTGGCGGCCTGTATCGCCTGGGCCGGGGACGTGGTGCAGCTCAAGGCGGACAGCCCCGACGTCGACTTCGTCATCCCCGACAGCGGCTACCTGACCTCCAGCGACAACCTGCTGATCCCCAACAGGGCCCGCCACAAGACGAACGCCGAACGGCTCATCGACTACTACTACGAGCCGAAGCCGGCCGCCGAGCTCGCCGCCTACATCAACTACGTCTGTCCCGTCGACGGCGTGAAGGACGAGCTTGCGAAGATCGACGCGGATGCGGCGAACAATCCGCTGATCATCCCCGACAAGGCCATGCAGGCGAAGTCCCACGCCTTCCGCTCCCTGAGCGCGAAGGAAGAGACGGCCTACGAGGCGAAGTTCGCGAAGCTCACTGGGGCGTGACGACGATGAAGACGACCAGCAGCGGCGGCGACGTCCGCCTCACCGGCATCAGCAAGACCTACGGCTCCTTCACCGCCGTGCACCCGCTCGACCTGACCGTCCCGCAGGGCTCCTTCTTCGCCCTGCTCGGCGCCTCCGGCTGCGGCAAGACCACCACCCTGCGCATGATCGCCGGTCTGGAGGAACCTTCCTCCGGCACCGTGCACCTCGGCGAACAGGACGTCACCGCGCTCCCGCCCTACAAGCGGCCGGTGAACACGGTCTTCCAGTCCTACGCCCTCTTCCCGCACCTCGACATCTTCGAGAACGTCGCCTTCGGCCTGCGCCGGCGCGGCATCAGAAGCGTGAAGAAGCAGGTCGAGGACATGCTGGAGCTCGTCCAGCTCGGCGAACAGGCCCGCAAGAAGCCGCACCAGCTCTCCGGCGGCCAGCAGCAGCGTGTCGCCGTGGCCCGCGCGCTGATCAACCACCCCAAGGTGCTCCTGCTCGACGAGCCACTCGGTGCCCTCGACCTGAAGCTGCGCCGCCAGATGCAGCTGGAGCTCAAGCGCATCCAGACCGAGGTCGGCATCACCTTCGTGCACGTCACCCACGACCAGGAGGAGGCCATGACGATGGCCGACACGATCGCGGTGATGAACGCGGGCCGCGTCGAACAACTCGGCTCGCCCACCGACCTGTACGAGAACCCGCGGACCACGTTCGTCGCCAACTTCCTCGGCACGTCCAACTTCATCGAGGCCGAGATCGACTCGAAGAGCGGCGACGAGATCGTGCTCAAGGCGGGCGGCGGCAAGCTCGTCCTGTCCGAGGCACGGTGCGGCGCGCCCGCCCCCACCGGAGGCAGGGTGCTGGTCGGTGTCCGCCCGGAGAAGATCTCCCTCACCCACGCCGACGACGCCGGCGAGATACCCGAGGGCCGCAACCGCATCACCGGGAAGATCGCAGACTCCAGTTTCATCGGCGTCTCCACGCAGTACGTGGTCGACAGCCCCGTCTGCTCCGACTTCGAGGTCTACGCGCAGAACATCGACCGCGATCCGCGGCTCGTGCCCGGCGCCGAGGTCGTCCTGCACTGGAACCCCGCGCACACCTTCGGCCTGGACGCGAGCCAGGACGCGGAGGCCGGAGTGGAGGAGGCGGCCTGATGACCACACTCACCGAGGCGCCACCGCCCCTCGCACCGGCGGCATCCGAGCCGAAACCCCAAAGACGCAGGGGCCGCTGGACGCCGTACTGGCTGCTGCTGCCCGGCATCCTGTGGCTGCTGGTCTTCTTCGCGCTGCCGATGATCTACCAGGCCTCCACGTCCGTGCAGACGGGCTCCCTGGAGGAGGGCTACAAGGTCACCTGGCACTTCGCGACCTACTGGGACGCGCTGAGCGAGTACTGGCCGCAGTTCCTGCGGTCGGTCGCCTACGCGGCCGCGGCGACGGTCCTGTGCCTGGTGCTGGGCTACCCGCTCGCGTACCTGATCGCCTTCCGCGCGGGACGCTGGCGCAACCTGATCATGATCCTGGTGATCGCGCCGTTCTTCACCAGCTTCCTGATCCGCACCCTCGCCTGGAAGACGATCCTCGCGGACGGCGGCCCGGTGGTCGGCGCGCTCAACACGCTGCACGTCCTGGACGTGACCAACTGGCTCGGCTGGACGGCCGGCGACCGCGTTCTCGCCACGCCCCTCGCGGTGGTGTGCGGACTGACGTACAACTTCCTGCCGTTCATGATCCTGCCGCTGTACACCTCGCTGGAGCGGATCGACGGGCGGCTGCACGAGGCGGCGGGCGACCTGTACGCGCGGCCGGTCACGACGTTCCGCAAGGTCACCTTCCCGCTGTCGATGCCGGGCGTGGTCTCCGGCACGCTGCTCACCTTCATCCCGGCGGCCGGCGACTACGTGAACGCCGAACTCCTCGGCTCCACGGACACCCGCATGATCGGAAACGTCATCCAGACGCAGTTCCTGCGGATCCTGGACTATCCGACGGCCGCGGCCCTGTCCTTCATTCTCATGGCCGCGATCCTTCTCATGGTCACCTTCTACATCCGCGGGTCCGGGACGGAGGATCTGGTTTAAATGCCCTTCGTCAACTGGCTCAAGCGACATCTCGTCGTCATCGCGGGACTGCTCACGCTCGCGTATCTCCTGCTGCCGAACGTCGTCGTCACGGTGTTCTCCTTCAACAAGCCGAAGGGGCGCTTCAACTACGAATGGCAGCAGTTCTCCACGGACGCCTGGAAGGACCCGTGCGGGGTCGCCGACCTGTGCGGCTCACTCTCGATCAGCCTGCAGATCGCGTTCTGGGCGACGCTCGGCGCCACCCTCCTCGGCACACTGATCGCCTTCGCGCTGGTCCGCTACCGCTTCCGCGCGCGGGGCGCCGTCAACTCGCTGATCTTCCTGCCGATGGCGATGCCCGAGGTCGTCATGGCCGCCTCGCTGCTCACCCTGTTCCTCAACCTGGGTGCTCAGCTTGGGTTCTGGACGATCCTCATCGCGCACATCATGTTCTGCCTCAGCTTCGTCGTCACCGCGGTCAAGGCGCGCGTGATGTCGATGGACCCGCGCCTGGAGCAGGCGGCCCAGGACCTCTACGCCGGACCGGTGCAGACGTTCCTGCGGGTCACCCTGCCCATCGCGGCCCCCGGAATCGCCGCGGGCGCGCTGCTCGCCTTCGCGCTCTCCTTCGACGATTTCATCATCACCAATTTCAACGCGGGCTCGACCGTCACCTTCCCCATGTTCGTCTGGGGTTCGGCACAACGCGGAACGCCCGTGCAGATCAACGTCATCGGCACGGCCATGTTCCTGCTCGCCGTGCTGTTCGTCCTGACCTCCATGGTCGTCGGCAGTCGCCGCAGCAGAAAGACATCGTAGGGAGTTGACATCATGGCCCCGAGCGCCATGAATCGCTGGACCAGAGCACTCTCCGAAGCACGGCCGGTCCCGTACTGGCTCGAAGATCCCGGCAAGCCCCACCCCGAGCCCGCCCTCACCGGCGCCGAGACCTGCGACCTGCTGGTCGTCGGCGGTGGTTACAGCGGGCTGTGGACCGCGCTCATCGCCAAGGAGCGCGACCCGGGACGGGATGTCGTTCTGCTGGAAGGCCGCGAGGTGGGCTGGGCCGCCTCCGGCCGCAACGGCGGCTTCTGCGCCGCCTCCCTCACCCACGGCCTGCCCAACGGCCTCGCCCGCTGGCCCGACGAGATCCACCGGCTCCAGGAGCTGGGCGCCCGCAACCTCGACGAGATCGAGCAGGCGGTCGCCCGCCACGGCATCGACTGCGACTTCGAACGCACCGGCGAGATCGACGTCGCGACCGAGACGTACCAGGCGTGGGAACTGCGCGACTGGTACGAGGAGATGGAGCGCCGGGGCCTCGCCGAGGGGGTGGAGTTCCTGGACGCCGACGCGGTCCGCGAACAGGTCGACTCACCGACCTTCGAGGCGGGCCTGTGGGACCGGCGGGGCGTGGCCATGATCCACCCCGCCAAGCTGGCCTGGGGCCTGAAACGGGCCTGCGTGCGGCTCGGCGTCCGGGTCCACGAGCACACGCCCGCCCTCGACCTGAAGCCGTACGGCGCCGGCATGGCCGTCCGCACCCCGTACGGCTCGGTCCGCGCGCGCCAGGTCGCCCTCGGCACCAACATCTTCCCCAATCTGGTCAGACGCGTCCGGTCGTACACCGTCCCGGTCTACGACTACGCGCTGATGACCGAGCCGCTGAGCGCCGGGCAACTGGCGTCGATCGGCTGGAAGAACCGCCAGGGGCTGGGCGACTCGGCCAACCAGTTCCACTACTTCCGCCTGTCCGCCGACAACCGCGTCCTGTGGGGCGGGTACGACGCGATCTACCCCTACGGCGGCCGGGTGCGCGCCGAGTACGACGACCGCCCGGAGACCTACGCCAAGCTCGCCGGCCACTTCTTCACCTGCTTCCCGCAGCTGGAGGGCGTCCGCTTCACCCACGCCTGGGGCGGCGCGATCGACACCTGCTCGCGCTTCTCCGCGTTCTTCGGCACCGCCCACCAGGGGAAGGTCGCCTACGCGGCCGGTTACACGGGCCTCGGCGTGGGCGCGACCCGGTTCGGTGCCGAGGTGATGCTCGACCTGCTGGCGGGGGAGCGCACGGAGCGCACCGAGCTGGAGATGGTGCGCAGGAAGCCGCTGCCGTTCCCGCCCGAGCCGTTCGCCTGGACCGGGATCGCGCTCACCAAGTGGTCGCTCGCCCGCGCGGACGCCCACGGCGGCCGGCGCAACCTGTGGCTGCGGACCATGGACCGGCTGGGACTCGGCTTCGACAGCTGAATGTGACCCAGGTCACTTGATCGAGTCGGGCAAACCCGCGTAATGCCCGACGGGGACCTCTCTCTTCCTCCGTAACGCCTTCGGCGTCACGACAACCACGGAAGATTCAGGGAGGTCCCCGCCATGACAGGGGCGAAGACGGCGGTCGACTGGCTCGCGGCCGTCGCACCGGATCCCGAGGCCTGCCGCTGGGAGTGGGAGCGCAGCCCGAACGGGGTCGCGCTGCTGCCCGCGGGCCGGGCCTGGGACGTGCTCATCCTGCCCGCCGAGCTCGGCTATCCGGCCCTCGACGTACTCACCCGCATCCTCGACCGACCCGGACCGGTGCTGGTCGACTTCGGCGACGCGCGCATGGGCTTCTTCGTGCCCGCGGGTACGGCGGCCCGCTGGCTCGGCACGGGCATCCGTACGGCCGGGACCGGCACCTGGATCGTGGTGCCGTACCCGGGACGGTCGAACGGCGGGGTGCGCTGGCTGGTCCTGCCGGACGGCTCCGGCACCCTCACCGACCCGGCCCTCCTCGAACTGGCCATGCACGAGGCGGCGGCGGATCTGGTCAGGAGGGAGCGGAGGCCGAAGGAGCAGAGGGGGCAGAGGGAGCCGAAGGAGAGGGAGTGAGGCGCCGGGAGCGCGCACGGGCCGTCAGCACCAGCCACAGGGCGCCGAGCAGCACCGCGCACAGGCACCAACTCCCCACGACGTCCAGGGGCCAGTGGTAGCCCCGGCGCACCAGACCGAACGACACGCCCAGTACCAAGGCCCCGCAGGTGACGACGAGCGCGCGGCGCACGAGGGGTGAGCGCAGCCAGGGGAGCAGGAGCAGGGTGGCGGAGCCGTACGCGACGGCGGCCGTGGCCGTGTGGCCCGAGGGGTAGTAGCCGATGCCCGGCGGCACGACCGACGTGCCGTGCCGGGCGGTCCACTCCTTCAGGGGCACGATCAGCGCCGGGACCAGGGCCATCAGGACGGTCGCGGCGACGGGCGGCAGCCACCAGCGGTGAGTGCCCGTGGAGCGCCCTCGCCAGGCGACGTACCCGATCGCGACCGCCAGGACCGGGACGGCGATCTGGACACCGCCGAGGTCGGAGAGCAGTTCGGAGAGGCGGTCCGGGTGGAGTAGCGCGTGGCTGATGTGCTCATCGGTGCGCACCAGGGGGCCGTCCGTGAGGATCTGCCAGGTGATCAGGGCGAAGAGGAGGGCCGGCGGGCCGAGCAGCAGGACGGCGAGGGGCATGCGCCCCAGCCTGTCAGGTGCGGAAGGGAAGGAGGTCGGCCACCCCGGAACAGGGGGGGGTGGTTCCGGGGTGGCCGTCCGGACCGGATTGTCGCTCGCCCCGGGGGGTTTGGGGCGGGCGACTGTCCGATCGGTGAGGAGATCCGGAGCCGTCAGGTCCCGGTTGTGTGCGCGAGGGCACGACCAGGTCGAAGCTGGGGAGGCCCCGGCCTGGGGTTCGCCCACAGTCCCCTGTGAGCGGGTGTATCTCTCATCTCGGTAGAACCTACGGCAGCGAATGGCCCCAGGACAGACGCACAGGCCTCCCGACATCCACCTCGCACACCTTCTTCACACGCTCTGCCGCTCACTCCGCAGAGCCCCCCGATCAGATGCGCGCGAAGGCCTGCTCGATGATGTCGAGACCCTCGTTCAGCAGGTCCTCGCCGATCACCAGCGGGGGCAGGAAACGCAGCACGTTGCCGTAGGTGCCACAGGTCAGGACCAACAGGCCCTCCTGGTGGCAGGCCTTGGCGAGGGCGGCGGTCGCCTCCGGGTTCGGCTCCTTCGTCGTACGGTCCTTGACCAGCTCGATGGCGATCATCGCGCCCCGGCCGCGCACGTCGCCGATCACGTCGAACTTCTCGGCCATGGCGGTCAGGCGGGCCTTCATGACCGCCTCGATGTTCTTCGCCCTGGCGTTGAGGTCGAGCTCCTTCATGGTCTCGATCGAGCCGAGCGCACCGGCGCAGGCGACCGGGTTGCCGCCGTAGGTGCCGCCGAGGCCGCCCGCGTGCGCGGCGTCCATGATCTCGGCGCGACCGGTGACGGCGGCGAGCGGCAGACCGCCCGCGATGCCCTTCGCCGTGGTGATCAGGTCCGGGACGATGCCCTCGTCCTCGCAGGCGAACCACTGGCCGGTGCGGCAGAAGCCGGACTGGATCTCGTCGGCCACGAAGACGATGCCGTTGTCCTTCGCGAACTGGCTGATCGCCGGCAGGAAGCCCTTGGCCGGCTCGATGAAGCCGCCCTCGCCGAGCACCGGCTCGATGATGATCGCGGCCACGTTGTCCGGACCCACCTGCTTGGTGATCTGGTCGATGGCCTGCGCGGCGGCCTCCGGGCCCGCGTTCTCCGGGCCGGTCGGCCAGCGGTAGCCGTACGCCAGCGGCATGCGGTACACCTCGGGAGCGAACGGGCCGAAGCCGTGCTTGTACGGCATGTTCTTCGCCGTCAGCGCCATGGTGAGGTTCGTACGGCCGTGGTAGCCGTGGTCGAACACGACGACCGCCTGGCGCCCGGTGTACGAGCGGGCGATCTTGACCGCGTTCTCGACGGCCTCGGCACCGCTGTTGAACAGCGCGGACTTCTTGGCGTGGTCGCCCGGGGTCAGCTCGGCGAGGGCCTCGGCGACCTCCACGTAACCCTCGTACGGCGTGACCATGAAACAGGTGTGGGTGAAGTCGGCGAGCTGGGCGGAGGCACGGCGTACGACGGCCTCGGCGGAGGCGCCGACGCTGGTGACCGCGATGCCGGAGCCGAAGTCGATGAGGCGGTTGCCGTCGACGTCCTCGATGATTCCGCCGCCCGCGCGCGCGGTGAACACGGGCAGCACCGAGCCCACGCCCTGGGCGACCGCGGCCACGCGGCGGGCCTGCAACTCCTGCGACTTGGGGCCGGGGATGGCGGTGACGACGCGGCGCTCCTGCGGAAGTGCGGTCATGGGGGGGCTCCTGGGTGTTCGCGGAGGGGGATTTGCGGATGCTTGCCTTCTTTTCCCGCAGGCTAAGACCGGGGAAGGGGCCGGGGCATGCTCCATGTGGGCGTTGTCGGCGCACGGGGTTGTCCTCGGTGGACATGGCGCCGCCGGGGCGCTTACCCGCCGCATCGGCCGCGTAAGCGGTGAACTCCCCAGGGGACCACGTTAGATTGACTCGCTGACGGTGGACGGAACGGCAGGTCAGGGGGCAGCCCGATGGAGAGCGACGGGACGCAGGACGCGCGGGGTACGCATGCGAATCCTGTGCCGCGCCCGGCAGTGCCGCCGAACCCGCCCGCGGTGCCGCCGCGGCCGGACCGCGCGCCGCACGTGGTGGAGCAGGGCGGGCAGCACACGCGGGGCGGGCACCTCCCCTCGCCGGTCACCGAGTGGCTCGACACGCCCCGGCCCACCGCCCGGCCCGGCATCTGGCGCTACGGATACCGGCTGCCCAAGGCCGCGCAGACCGCGGAGCGGCTCGCCCCGGTCACGATCGTCGGCCTGCTGATCCCGCTGGCCGTGGCCCTGCTGCTGTGGTCCGTGTGGCGCGAGGGCGGCATGCCCTATCAATGGGTGCTGCTGAAGCTGTTCACCCCGGACGACTGGTGGTGGGCCGGCACCGTCTCGCCCAAGGGCATGGACGGGGCCGAGGCCCGCGTGGTCTACGACGGCGTCTTCTTCGCCGTGCTCGTCTACGCCGCCGGCCGCCTGGGCAGCTGGCCCGACGTCCTGCGCCACTTCATCGGACGCCGGCCGCAGCCCGCACGGGCACTGCTCGCCGCCCTGGCCGCACTCGTCACGCTCAGCCTGGTCTTCCCGAACGCCTTCCCCGGCGTCGGCTGGGACGCCCTGCCGGTCGTCGACCCGGTCTTCTCCCTCGTCGTCCTGATCAGCGGCGGCTACGAGCTGTTCCAGTCGCAGCTGTACACCGACCTGCTCTACGCCCTCCTCACCCTGCTCGTGGTGTGGCCGTTCGCCCGGATCGGCGGCTGGTGGGGGTACGCGAAGGCGCTGCTCGCCGCACGGCGCGCCCACCGGGACCCCACCGCGCCGCCCGCCCCCGACCTGCCCCGCTCCCAGTGGCCCGAGCTGCGGGAGGCCGGCCAGCACGAGGCGGCGGAGCTGCTCACCGCCGAGGTGGCGGGCGGCCGGATGAACGACGTGGACTGCGCCCGGGTGGAGCACGCCTGGACCACGGCCCGGCGCGGCGCGAACCTCGCCGCCTTCCGCGACACCGTGCTCCGGCAGGGCGGCGCGGCCTGGGCCCACCCGTCCGGCGCCCGCGACCTGCCGCACCGCACCGCCCGGCACGACCTGCTCGCCGGCCAGGTCCGCATCGGACGCTGGGTGCCCGCCGAGCGCACCCCGCGCGCCTATCACGAGGCGGGCGCGGCGCTCGGCCCCGAGGCGCTCGGCACCTCGCTCCTCGCGGTCGGACCGTCCGGCTCCGGCAAGACCCGCAACCTGATCGAGCCGCTGACCGAGGCGCTGACCCTCCAGGCACTGACCGGACAGTGCGCCGTCGTCGCGGTCTGCGCGGGCGGCACCCCGCTCGCCTCCGACTCCGCGTTCGACGTGATCGTGCGCCTCGGAGACCGCGCCTCCGTCCACGACCTCGACCCCTACGCGGACAGCGAGGACCCCGACGAGGCCGCCGCCCTCCTCGCCGAGGGGCTCGTGGGCGACCTCGACACCGTCACCGGCCAGGGCGCCGCCACCGCCCTCGCCCAGGTGCTCGCCCCGTACCACGCCGTCCACGGCCGCTTCCCGGCCCTGCCGGTGCTGCGTGAACTCCTGGAGGGCGAACGGGCCGCGCTGTCCGCGCTGCGGGAGGCCCTGGCGGGGGACGAGCACACCGTGCTGCGCCGCGAACTCGACGCCCGCATCCGGCAGGCGGGCGGCCCCGGCGACCCGGGCCGGGCGCTCGCCGACCGGCTCGCCCTGCTGAACCGGCCCGCCTTCGAGGGCTTCTTCGGCGGGAACGTGAGTCAAGGAGACAAGGGGCAGGAAGGGCCCCGGCTGTTCTCCCTGCGCGCGATGGCCCACCACCCGCTGCGGGTCCGCGTCGACCTGCCCCAGCAGGGCCACGAGGAGGCCGCCCGGCTGATCACCCGGCTCGTCCTCGCCCAGTTCGCCGCCGTCGTACGGGACGGGCGGCGCCCCCACTTCGCCTGTCTGCTCCTCGACGACGCCGCCGGCGCGGTCACCACGGACTCGGTGCGCCGCATCCAGCGGATGCGTTCGCAGAACGCGGGCGTCGTCCTCGCCCTGCGCAGCATCGCCGACGTCCCCGAGGCCCTGCACGGCCCGCTGTACGGGGCCGTCGGCTGCCGGATGGCCTTCTCCGGCGTGACGACGTGGGACGGCGGCCGGTTCGCCCAGGCCTGGGGTACCGAGTGGGTGGAGACGCGGGACGTGGCCAAGCACACCGTGTTCGCGGACCAGCCGATGACCCGCGCCATCCACGCCCTGCGCAAACTCGTCACCGGCAAGGCCGTCACCACCGACGCGGTCACCGTGCGCCAGGTCGAGCGGGAACGCTGGTCGGCGTCCGAACTGGCCCACCAGGTGCCGCCGGGCCACGCCGTGCTGTCCCTCACGACCGTCCAGGGCGAGCACGCGCCGCCGCTGCTGTTGGATCTGCGCGGCTGATCGGTGCCGCGTAGGGGCATGTTCCGGCCATGAGGCCGGTCCATGGGGTCACCAGGCGACCGTACGGTGAGGCAGAATCGACACAGGTCGTTCATACGTGTCGGCCAAAAGGTCACAGAGTTCCCATCGATATGTCACCGATCTGAAGGCCCGATGCCTCCCACGCTCGCCTCGCTCGTCCACCACTCCGCGCTCAAGCTGACCGTGCGCGCGGGCGAGGACCGCCTCGACGTGCCCGTCCGCTGGGCGCACGTCAGCGAGCTCGCCGACCCCGTGCCCTACATGGAGGGCGGGGAGCTGCTGCTGATCACCGCGCTCACGCTGGACGCGGAGGACCCCGAGGCGATGCGGCGCTATGTGAAGCGCCTGGTCGCGGCAGGTGTCGTCGGACTCGGCTTCGCCGTCGGGGTCAATTACGAGGAGATCCCGAAGGCGCTCGTCGAAGCCTCGCGGGAAGCGGGCCTGCCCCTCCTCGAGGTGCCGCGCCGCACGCCCTTCCTGGCGATCAGCAAGGCCGTGTCGGCGGCGATCGCGGCCGAACAGTACCGGTCCGTGACGGCGGGCTTCGCGGCCCAGCGCGAACTGACGAGGCAAGCCCTCGCCGCCGGCCCCGAGGGACTGCTCGCCGCACTCGCCGGCCAGGTCGACGGCTGGGCCGCGCTCTACGACGCCTCGGGCGCCGTCGTCGCGGCCGCACCCGAATGGGCGGGGCGGCGGGCCGCACGGCTCACCGCGGACGTCGAACGACTCCGGGACCGGCCCGCACCGGCCTCGTCGGTGGTCGACGGACCGGACAACGACGACCGCGTCGAACTGCACTCGCTCGGCACCGGACGCCGTCCCCGCGCCGCTCTCGCCGTCGGTACGGCGACCGCCCCCGGCACCGCCGAGCGGTACGCCGTCCACTCGGCCATCGCCCTGCTGACCCTCACCACGGAACGGTCCCGCTCACTGCAGGAGGCCGAACAGCGGGTCGGCGCTGCGGTGCTGCGCATGCTGCTCGCGGGCGAACCGGACCACGCCCGCGCGGTGGCCGGGAGCCTCTACGGCGGTCTGCTGGACGCGCCGTTCCGGGTGATCGTCGCCGAATCGGCGTCCGCGTCGGCCGCCCGCGCCCACGCGGACGGGCGGCGGCCCGCCCACGTACCGGCCACCGCCAAGCCGTCGGCCGCCGCGCTGGCCGCCGCCGACGCCGGGGGAGATCCGCTGGGCGGGCTCGGCGAGATCGTCGAGGCGGCGGCCGCCCGCGCCGGGGAGGCGGTGCTGGTCGTACCGGACGGGGAGCGGCTGGTGATGCTGGCCGCGGACGGGGGCGCCGCCGTGACGGCCTGCGGCGAGTACGCGGCGGCACTGGAGGCCGCGCGGGCCTCCGGGGCCGGGGCGCGGGAACCGGCCGGGGGCGGTGAGGAGGACGAACTCGTCGTGGGACTCTCCGCGCCGTCCGGTCCGATCGCCGCGGCGGCGGCCTACAAGCAGGCCGAGCAGGCGCTGTCGGTGGCCCGGCGACGGGGGCGGGTGCTGGTGGAGCACGAGCAGTTGGCGGCGGGGTCCGTGCTGCCGTTGCTCGCCGATGACGCGGTGAAGGCGTTCGCGGACGGGTTGTTGCGGCCGCTGTACGCGCACGACGCGACGGGGCGGGGCGATCTGGTCGCCTCACTGCGGGCGTGGCTGTCCCGGCACGGGCAGTGGGACGCGGCGGCGGCGGATCTCGGTGTGCACCGGCACACGTTGCGGTACCGGATGCGGAGGGTGGAGGAGATCCTGGGGCGGTCGCTGGACGAGGCGGACGTACGGATGGAGTTGTGGCTGGCGCTGAAGGCGACGTCGACGGAGTAGGCGCTCGGTGCCGATACCCGCCGCGCCAATTCGGCGCACTCCACGCCCCCACCACTCCACCCCGGACAAACGACCCGGCTCCGCCTCACCCCTACCGTGGACGAAGCAACACCGCACCCCCGACGGAAGGGCCGGAACCCCACGATGACTTCCACCACCGCCTTCTGGCTCGCCGGCCGCCAGGTCACCGGCGAGGACACCTTCGACGTGACCTCCCCCTGGGACGGCCGTCTCGTCGCCCAGGTGAGCGTGCCGAGCGACGCCCAGGTCGAGAAGGCCGTCGCCGCCGCCCACGCCGTCCGCGATGACTTCGCCGCCACGCCGGCCCACGTCCGCGCCGCCGCCCTCGACCACGTGAGCCGCCGCCTCGTCGAGCGCACCGAGGAGATCGCCCGGCTGATCTCCGCCGAGAACGGCAAGCCGATCAAGTGGGCCCGAGGAGAGGTCGGCCGGGCCGTCTCCGTGTTCCGGTTCGCCGCGGAGGAGGCCCGCCGGTTCAACGGCGGCGAGGCCCAGCGGCTGGACACCGACGCCGGCGGTCAGGGCCGTCTCGCCCTCACCCGGCGTTTCCCGAAGGGCGTCGTCCTCGGCATCGCGCCCTTCAACTTCCCGCTCAACCTGTGCGCCCACAAGATCGCCCCGGCGATCGCCGCGGGTGCGCCGATCATCCTCAAGCCCGCGCCCGCCACCCCGCTGTCCGGACTGATCATCGGCGACCTCCTCGCCGAGACCGACCTCCCGGCCGGCTCCTGGAGCATCCTGCCGGTCTCCAACGACCGCATGCCCGCCCTGGTCCAGGACGAGCGGCTTCCGGTCATCTCGTTCACGGGATCCGAGAAGGTCGGCTACGCGATCATGGACTCGGCGCCCCGCAAGCACTGCACCCTGGAGCTGGGCGGCAACGGCGCGGCCGTCGTCCTCGGCGACTGGGCGAGCGACGCCGACCTCGACTGGGCGGCCACCCGCATCGCCACCTTCTCCAACTACCAGGGCGGCCAGTCCTGCATCTCGGTGCAGCGCGTGATCGCGGATGCGTCGGTGTACGACCGCCTGCTGCCGCGCATCGTCGCCGCCGTCGAGGCCCAGGTCACCGGTGACCCGGCCGACGACAAGACCGACGTCGGCCCGCTGGTCAGCGAGGACGCGGCCAAGCGCGTCGAGTCCTGGGTGGACGAGGCCGTCACCGCGGGCGCGTCCCTCCTCACCGGCGGCAAGCGCGACGGTGCCTCCTACGCGCCGACCGTCCTCACCGACGTACCGGCGACGACCACGATCTCCTGCGAGGAGGTCTTCGGCCCCGTCCTCACCGTGCGGAAGGTGGCTGGCGAGGCGGAGGCGTTCGCCGCCGTCAACGACTCCAAGTACGGCCTCCAGGCAGGCGTGTTCACCCACGACCTCCAGGCCGCCTTCCGCGCCCACCGCGCCCTGGAGGTCGGCGGTGTCGTCATCGGTGACGTCCCGTCCTACCGCGCCGACCAGATGCCGTACGGCGGCGCCAAGCAGTCCGGCGTGGGCCGCGAGGGCGTGAAGTTCGCGATGGACGACTACACCTACGAGCGCGTGCTGGTGCTGACGGGGCTGGCCCTCTGACCGCCCTCTAGCTCATGGGAACCATTTTCATATAGGCTCCCCGAAAGGGGCCCGGCACCGATGCCTTCCGGTGCCGGGCCCCTTCGTGTGTCGGACTGGTCCGGACCCTCAACCGGAGAAGCCGACACGCGCGAGCCGCAGGGGGCCGCGCAGTCTGAGGTGGACGTCGTGCACGCCCCGGGCGGTGAACGGGCCGCCCCGCCAGACGTAGTCGTACGGCCCGGAGGTGGGCGCCTCCGGGGACAGTGTGGCCAGTGGCCGGCCCCCGTCGAGGCACACCTCGACCGTGCCCTCGCCCGACACCTCTACCGTCACGCCCGTCGCGCCGGAGCCGAAGTCGCAGGCACGGTAGACCAGTTCACCGGAGCCGCCCGCCACCGGCGTCACCGCGTCGCCGGACACCTTCGCGCGGTCGACGATCTCCGTGCCGCTCTGCTCGTCGAAGTCGGCCGCGAACAGGCCGCGTTCCAGTACCGGACGGGGTGCGCCGGGATCGCCGTCCAGCAGCACGGTCGTACGCAGGCGCACGTCCTCGCTGGAGGCGCCGGCCAGTAGCTCGTACGGGCCTGGCTCCACCCGCCACCGGCCCTGGGCGACGTCCCAGAACCCGAAGGCGGACAGGGGGAGTTCGAAGGACAGCTCCTCCGCGGCGCCCGGGGCGAGGGTGATGCGGCGGTGGGCGGCCAGCTCCCGGCGCGGGCGCACCACCGACGGGTCGACGGCGCGTGTGTAGAGCTGGGCCACCTCGTCGGCGGTCACCTCACCGGTGTTGGTGACCGTGAAGGAGACGTGCACCGCCCCGTCGTCGACCCGCGCCGACAGGTCCCCGTAGGCGAACGACGCGTACGACAGGCCGTGCCCGAAGGGGAAGAGCGGGGTGCCCTCGAAGTAGAGGTACGTCTGCCGGGCGCCGATCACGTCGTAGTCGAGCAGGGCGGGCAGGTCGGAGTCGTCGGCGTACCAGGTCTGGGGGAGGCGGCCCGCGGGGGAGACGTCACCGGCCAGGACCCGGGCCAGCGCGGTGCCGCCCGCCTGACCGCCGTGCGCGGTCCACAGCACCGCCGGCAGCGGACCCGTCTCCACCGCGTAGGGATAGGCGGACACCAGCGCCAGCACCGTGTTGGGGTTCGCGGCGCGGGCGGCGCGCAGCAGCCGCTCCTGGTGGGCGGGCAGCCGCAGGGTCGTACGGTCCTCGGTCTCGCGTCCGTTGATGTGCGGGTCGTTGCCCGCCACGACCACGGCCACGTCGGCCTGGGCCGTGACCCGGGTCACTGCGCTCTCGCCGCTTTCGGTGACGATGAGCTCGAAGACCTGCGGATTCTCCTCGGCAACCTTGACGCCGTCGGGGGCGACACAGACATGACGACCCGTGCCGACGTGCCGGAGGAGGTGACCGTTGTCGTGGGGTTCCAGGCGGAACGTCTCCTGGACGATCCAGCCGCCCGGCTGGTCCGCGGCGGCGCGGACGTAACCGTCGTCGGCGACCGAGAGGTAGCGGCCGTCCGGCGCGCGCAGCGTGAGAACGCCCTCTCCCCAGTCGACGAGCGCGAGTTCGGTGCCGGTGGCGTCGGTGGTCAGCGGGGGCAGATCGGTGCGGCCGGCCAGCAGGGCCGGGTCCAGGGCGCCTTCGGCGCCGCGGGCCGTGTCGACGGCGCCCGCCGCTTCCGGCACCTTGAGGAACGCGCCCTCGCCGGTCCTCAGCAGCACCCGGTCCACGCCCTCCGCGAACTCGACGCGGTCGGCGCCGAACCGCTCGTAGAGGCCCTCCAGCGGGGTGGAGCGGTGGATGAGGGTGCCGCTGTACCAGTCGAGCTTGCACTCGTCGGCAAGCAGCCCCACCACGGCGATCCGGGTCTTCGGGGCGAGCGGCAGGAGGCCGTCGTTCTTGAGCAGCACGATGGCCTGCTCGGCCGCCTCCTGGGCGAGCGCCCGGTGGGCCGGGGTGTCGAACTCCCCGGTGCCGGCGTGCGGGTCGTAGAGCGGGTCGAACTCGCCGAGGCGGAAGCGGACCGAGAGCTGACGGCGGACCGCGAGGTCGATGTCGGCCTCGGTGAGGAGCTTGCCGTCGTAGGCGCCGCGGACGCGCGCGACGATCTGCGAGCCGTCCGTGCCGTGGTCGGTGAAACTGTCGACGCCCGCCTTGAGGGAGGCGGCGGTCGCCTTTTCGTGGGTGTCGAAGTAGTGCTCGGCGTCGACCAGGTTGGTGGGCGCGCCGGCGTCCGAGCAGACCAGCAGATCCTCATCGGTCCAGGCGCGCAGGTGCTCGTCCAGGTAGGGCGAGACGTGGTTCGGGCGGCCGTTGACCAGGTTGTACGCCGGCATCACCCCGGCGACCGCGCCCGCCTCGACCGTCTCGCGGAAGGCCCGCAGGTCGTACTCGTGCAGCACGCGCGGGCGCACCGAGCTCGACGACGTGGCCCGGTCCGTCTCGTTGTTGTGGGCCAGCCAGTGCTTGAGGACGGGGGCCGTGCGCCAGTAGGTCGGATGGTCGCCGCGCAGACCGTGGGTGTAGGCGGTGGCGATGGCCGAGGTCAGCCTCGGGTCCTCGGAGTAGCCCTCCTCGTTGCGGCCCCACAGCGGGTGGCGCAGCAGGTTCACCGTGGGGGACCAGACGTTGAGGCCGACGCGGTCGTCGCGGGCGCGCATGGCGCGGGTCTCCTTCGACACCGCCTCGCCGATCCGCCGTACGAGATCGGTGTTCCAGGTCGCGCCGAGACCGACGGCCTGCGGGAACACCGTCGCGGGGCCCATCCACGCGACGCCGTGCAGCGCCTCCTGGCCGGTGCGGAACGCGGCGACGCCGAGCCGTTCGACGGCGGGGGCGAACTGATGGAGGAAGGAGATCTTCTCATCGAGGGTGAGCCGCCCCAGCAGGTCGTCGACGCGCTTCGCGAACGGCAGCTGCGGATCGCGGAACGGTGCGGTGGGTGGCGTGTGTGCGGTCACGTGGGGATCCCCTTGCGATGGATCGGCGAGGCGCTTTCGAAGCGCTTCGATGCTGATTCGACGACGGGTCGGGTGTCAAGAGACCGGCGCCGACACTTCAAGCGGTGCATGCGCTGTATGAGGACCGGTCCCTTCCCGTGCCTCCCAGAAATTCGTTTGACGACCCTTGTGCACCCTGGGGTGTTCACTTAACCTCACAGCAACATCGAAGCGCTTCGACTACGGGAAGTCCCGGTTGCACGCGTCGGAGGGTCGCTTCAGCTCAGCCAGTTCCACTCAAGACACCGCAGCCGACGGCTCCTCCGCCGGGTGTCCTGGTGCGCCACGAAGGGTTGACGCAATGACGCCGAACGCCGCCTCTTCCGGACCGAGCCGGAGAAGCTTCCTCGCCTCCACGGCGGTCGCCACCGCAGCGGTGGCGGGCGGGATGCCACTGCTCGCCGCGTGCGGCGGGTCGGAGGGTGGGTCGCGGGACGGCACCACGTCGGGCAAGGACGCGAAGAAGATTCTGCCGGCGTATGTGGCGACCAACGTGGTGAAGCCGGACATCCCCGCCAAGAACGGCTCGGCCATCGGCTTCACCGGCAAGCTGGACCTCTCCACCCTGAAGACCTCGGTCTCGGAGAAGCTCGGCAAGGGCGGCAAGGTCACCGTCATGGCGCCGTTCTGGGGTTCGCCGCCGAAGCAGAACAACGCCTACTACAAGGCGATGAACGACCTGATCGGCGTCGACGTCGTCTGGCAGAACCAGGACGGCAACACCTACGACCAGAAGCTCGGCGCGGTCCTCGCCTCCAGCGACGTCCCGGACGTGGTCGTCGTCCCCGGGTGGAACATGGGCGGCAAGATACCGAGCGCCATCATCAGCAAGTTCGCCGACCTGGGCCCCTACCTGTCCGGGGACAAGGTCAAGGAGTACCCGAACCTCGCGGCGATCCCGACCGACGCCTGGCGGCGCTCCATCTTCGGCGGCAAGCTGCGCGGCCTGCCGATGCCGGCGCCGTCCGCCCCCTCCATGGTGCCCCTGTACCGGCAGGACATCTTCGAGAAGGAGGGGTACGAAGTCCCGAAGTCCTGCGACGAGTTCATGACTCTGGCCAAGGAGATCACCAACGCCAGGGCCAAGCGGTGGGCCTGCCTGGACATGAAGTGGACCGCCTTCCAGGCCTTCGGTGTGCTCTCGGGCAGCGAGAAGCCGCTCGGCTGGAACCTCGTCGACGGCAAGCTGGTCAACCGCGTCGAGACCGAGGAGTTCCTGGAGGCGCTGGAGTGGTCCCGCAAGCTCTTCGCCGCCGGCGTCGTCCACCCGGACTCCAGGATGGGCAAGAACGCCCCCGACCCGGGCCCCAAGTTCGCGGCGGGCGAGTTCCTGATCTACCCCAACAACATCTCCCAGTGGTGGGGCCGCACCGCTGAACAGGCCACTCAGAACCCGGACTTCAAGATCTGGGGCATGGACGTCTGGGGCCACGACGGCGGCGACCCCGTCCTGTGGGCCGAGCAGCCCGCCGGCATCTTCGCCTTCGTCAGCAAGAAGGCCTCCGAGTCGGTCATCCGCGACGTGCTGGCCGTCGCCAACGTCACCGCGGCGCCGTACGGCACCAAGGAGTACATGATGACCAACTACGGCATCGAAGGGACCCACTACACCGTCAAGGACGGCGTCCCCGTCAAGACCGACAAGGGCAACAACGAGGTGATGAACGCCTACGTCATGGTGGCGAGCCCCGCCGCGACCCTCGCGCACCCCGACTTCCCCGAGGTGGCCAGGGGCCAGGTCGAGTGGGAGCAGCGGATGGGCGCCTTCGCCAAGAAGTCCTCCTTCTGGGGCATGCAGATCACCGAGCCCGCCCGGTACACCAACCTCTCCAACAACTTCGAGCAGCTCGAGGACGACGTCGTCCGCGGCCGCAAGAAGATCGGCGACATGCAGCAGGCCGTCGCCGACTGGAAGAGCAAGGGCGGCGACAAGCTGCGCGACTGGTACCAGAAGCTTCTCGACGAGAACGGCTCGGCGGCGAGCTGACCGGGCTCTGAGGCAAGGAGAACTGCCGTGTCCCACAGCACGGTGCCTCGGACCAGCGCCGAGGCCGGAACGCCCGAGAAGACACCTGCGGCGTCCGGAGACACCACCGGTGCCCGCGAGAAGCCACCTGCGGGCAACCTGAGCCTCCGGCACAGGTTCCGCCGCGATCGCGTCCTGGTCCTCATGACGCTGCCGACCGTCCTGCTGGTGCTGGTCTTCAACTACCTGCCCATCCTCGGCAACGTCGTCGCCTTCCAGGACTACGACCCCTACATCAGCGACAACGGCATCATCTCCATGCTGCACAGCCCCTTCGTGGGCATGGAGAACTTCCAGCGGATCTTCGAGGACTCGGACTTCTGGAACGCCGTCGAGAACACGCTGGTGCTGTTCTTCGTCCAGCTCGTGCTGTTCTTCCCGATCCCTATCCTGCTCGCGCTGCTCATCAACAGTGTGGTCCGGCCCCGCGTGCGGGCCGTCGCGCAGGCGGTGCTCTACCTACCGCACTTCTTCTCGTGGGTGCTGGTCATCGCCGTCTTCCAGCAGATGTTCGGCGGCGCCGGGATGCTCTCCCAGCTGCTGCGGGAGAACGGGTACGACGGCATCGACATCATGACCAACCCGGGCACCTTCCCCTTCCTGCTCACCGCGGAGAGCGTGTGGAAGGACGCCGGGTGGGGGATCATCGTCTTCCTCGCCGCGCTGGCGTCGGTCAGCCCGGACCAGTACGAGGCCGCCGCGATGGACGGCGCCGGACGCTGGCGCCGCATGTGGCACGTCACGCTGCCCGCCCTGCGGCCGGTCATAGCGCTCCTGCTCGTGCTGCGCGTCGGCGACGCCCTGACCGTCGGGTTCGAACAGATCCTGCTGCAACGCGACGCCGTCGGACCGGGTGCGGGAGAGGTCCTCGACACCTTCGTGTGGTGGAACGGCGTGCGCAACCAGGACTTCAGCTACGCGGCCGCCGCCGGTCTCATCAAGGGCGTGGTCAGCATCGGCCTGGTCCTCGCCGCGAACAAGGTGGCCCATCTCATGGGCGAGCAGGGGGTGTACAAGAAGTGACCGCCGTCATCGAGAAACCCGCGAACAAGCCGCGCCCGTGGGCCGCCCCGCCCCGCCCCTCGTGGGAGGAGGAGCCTTCCAAGGCCGGCCTCGCGGGCAAGGGCATCGCCCTGTCGTTCGCCTGCCTGGCGATCCTCTTCCCGCTGTGGATCGTGATCGTCACCAGCCTCTCCTCGCGGAAGACCATCGACGAGGCGGGCGGTCTGGTGCTGGTGCCCAAGGGCATCACCTTCATCGCGTACCGGGAGCTGCTCAGCGGCGGCCAGGTCACCCGCGCCGCGATCGTCAGCATCCTCGTCACCCTGGTCGGCACGCTGTTCTCCATGGCGGTGTCCGTGCTGTGCGCCTACGGCCTCTCCCGCAGCGGAACCCTCGGCCACCGCTGGATCCTGATGACGCTGCTGGCGACCATGTTCTTCAGCGCCGGCCTCATCCCCACGTACCTGCTCGTGCAGTCCCTCGGCCTGATGGACAGCTATCTCGCGCTGATCCTGCCGAGCGCCATCAGCGTCTTCAACATCCTGGTGCTGCGCGGCTTCTTCATGGGGATCTCGCAGGAACTCATCGACAGCGCACGCATCGACGGTGCCGGAGACTTCCGCATCCTCCGGCAGATCGTCATGCCGCTGTCACGAGCCGTCCTCGCGGTGATCACGCTCTTCTACGCCGTCGGGTACTGGAGCGCCTGGTTCAACGCGTCGCTCTACCTGAACGACCAGGACATGATGCCGTTGCAGAACGTCATGATCCAGCTCGTGCAGAAGCAGGAAGCGCCGGTCGGCCTGGGCCAGGCCATCAAGACGGGGCAGCTGTCGGGGTTGGCGGTGCAGATGGCGGTCATGGTGATGGCCCTGTTGCCGGTTGCCGTGCTGTCGCCCTTCGTCCAGAGGCACTTCAAGAAGGGGATGCTGACGGGGGCGGTCAAGGGCTAGGCCCTTCTGGCGCGCCGTTGTGTTCCTGGTTGTCCGCTGGCCGCGGGTTGTTCATGGCTGGTCGCGCCCACGCGGCGGAGCCGCACATTGGCAGGGCCCCGCGCCCCTGAGGGGCGTTCACCTTCCCCTCTGAGCAACAGAACGAGGTTTGTGTCATGTACGCGTCCCAACTGAGTCGTCGTGCCGTTCTCGCGGGGACCGCCGCCGCGGCGGCCCTCACCGGCCTTCCCGAGATCGAAGGGCGCGCGCACGCCGCCGAAGCCGAATCCGCCGCCACCCCCGCCTACCGCTGGCGCAACGTCGTCATCGGCGGCACCGGGTTCGTCTCCGGCGTGCTGTTCCACCCCTCCGTGCGCGGGCTCGCCTACGCGCGGACCGACATCGGGGGTGCCTACCGGTGGGACGAGCGGGCCGCCCGCTGGATCCCGCTCACCGACCACCTCGGGTGGGACGACTGGAACCTCCTCGGTGTCGAGGCCATGGCCGTGGACCCGGCGCACCCGAACCGGGTCTACCTCGCCCTGGGCACCTACGCCCAGTCCTGGGCCGGCAACGGAGCCGTACTGCGGTCCGAGGACCGGGGGGCCAGCTGGGCGCGGACCGACCTGACCGTGAAGCTCGGCGGGAACGAGGACGGTCGGGGCGCGGGGGAGCGGCTGCTCGTCGACCCCCGGGACAGTGACACGCTGTGGCTGGGGACGCGGCACGACGGACTGCTCAGGTCGACGGACCGGGGGGCCACCTGGGCGGCCGTCACCGGGTTCCCGGCGGCGGCCAGTGCCTCCGGGCAGGGCGTGACCCTGCTCGTCGCCGCCGGACGCACCCTCTACGCCGGGTGGGGCGACTCGGACGGGACCTCGGCCAACCTGTACCGCACGAGCGACGGCACCACCTGGGAGGCCGTCCCCGGTCAGCCCTCCGGCGCCAACGCGAAGGTGCCGATCCGGGCCGCGTACGACCGCCACACGCGCGAGCTGTACGTGACGTACGCGAACGCGCCCGGGCCCAACGGGCAGTCCGACGGCAGTGTCCACAAACTGGCGACCCTGAGCGGGAAGTGGCGGGACGTCACCCCGGTGAAGCCGGGCGGGACCACGGCTGGGGGTACCTCCCGCTCGAGCGAAGCCGAGAGTGGGGGAGGCTCCGCCGACACCTTCGGGTACGGAGGCGTCGCCGTGGACGCCCGCCGCCCCGGCACCGTCGTCGTCTCCACCAACAACCGCTGGGCCGCGGTCGACACCCTGTACCGGACCACCGACGGGGGCCGCACCTGGAAGTCGTTGAAGGACTCCGGGGTCCTCGACGTGTCCGAGACACCGTTCCTCACCTTCGGCGCCGACAAGCCGAAGTTCGGCTGGTGGATCCAGGCGCTCGCCGTCGACCCGTACGACTCGAAGCACATCGTGTACGGCACCGGGGCCACCCTGTACGGGACCCGCGACCTCAAGCACTGGGCCCCGCAGATCCGCGGCCTGGAGGAGACCTCCGTACGTCAGCTGATCTCGCCCCCGACCGGTCGGGCGCACCTGATCAGCGGGCTCGGGGACATCGGCGTGATGTACCACGAGCGGCTCACGGCGTCGCCGTCGCGGGGCATGGCCGCCAACCCCGTGTTCGGCACCGCGACCGGACTCGCGCAGGCCGCGGCCGAGCCGTCGTACGTCGTCCGCACGGGGTGGGGGGACCACGGCAACGGCGCCTGGTCGAACGACGGCGGCAAGTCCTGGGCGCCCTTCGAGGCGCAGCCGGCCATCGCCAAGGACGCGCCGGGGCCGATCGCCGTCAACACCGACGGCAGCGTGCTGCTGTGGACCTTCGTGCACTGGGACGGCACCAAGTACCCCGCGCAGCGCTCCATCGACAACGGCGCGACCTGGACCGAGGTCGCCTCCTTCCCGAAGGGCGCCACCCCGCTCGCCGACCCGGCCGACCCGAAGCGCTTCTACGCCTACGACACCGACACGGGAGCACTGTTCGCCAGCACCGACGGCGGCCTCACCTTCACCAAGGGCGCGAGCGGACTGCCCTCCGGCGACAGCCAGTTCCAGCTGACCGCGGCCCCGGGACGCTCCGGCGACCTGTGGCTGAGCACCAAGGGGAACGGGCTGTACCGGTCCACCGACGGCGGCGCGAATTTCTCCAAGGTCGCCAGTTGCCGGGCCTCCCACACCCTCGCCTTCGGCAAGGCCGCCGACGGCGCCGACTACCCGGCCGTCTACCAGGTCGGCGCCACCGACGAGATCACCGCCGTGTACCGCTCCGACGACGGAGCGAAGACCTGGGTGCGGATCAACGACGACCAGCACCAGTGGGGCTGGATCGGCGCGACCATCGCCGCCGACCCGCGCCTGTACGGCAGGGTCTACATCGCCACCAACGGGCGCGGCATCCAGTACGGGGAGCCGGTGTGATGCCGAACCTCCACGACGCGACCCGGGGCCGCATCCTCTTCGGCGGCGACTACAACCCCGAGCAATGGCCGGAGGAGACCTGGCACGAGGACGTCCGGCTGATGAAGGACGCCGGGGTCAACTCCGTCACCCTCGGTGTCTTCTCCTGGTCCAAGCTCGAACCCGAGCCGGGGGCCCGGGAGTTCGGGTGGCTGGACACGTTGATGGATCTGCTGCACGACAACGGCATCGGCGTCGTCCTGGCCACCCCCACCTCCTCGCCCCCGCCCTGGATGGGCCGGCTGCACCCCGACACCCTGCCCGTCACCGAGGACGGCCGCACCGAGTGGTGGGGCGGCCGGCAGCACTTCTCGCACTCCAGCGCCACCTACCGGCGCTACGCCGCCGCCATCACCGAGGACCTCGCCGCCCGCTACGGCGGCCACCCCGCCCTCACCATGTGGCACATCAACAACGAGTACTGCTCCTTCGACTTCGGCGACGAGGCGGCCGCCGCCTTCCGCCGCTGGCTCCGCGAGAAGTACGGCGCCCTCGACACTCTCAACACCGCCTGGGGCACAGCCTTCTGGAGTCAGGGCTACGACAGCTGGGACGGCATCCTGCCCCCGCGCACCCCGCACTACCTGAAGAACCCCACCCAGGTCCTGGACTTCCGGCGCTTCACCTCCGACATGCTCCTGGAGTGCTTCGCCGCCGAACGCGACATCGTCCGCCGGTACACCCCGCACCTCCCGGTCACCACCAACTTCATGCCGCTGTGGTCCGGACAGGACGCCTGGCGCTGGGCGGCGGAGGAGGACGTCGTCTCCGTCGACATCTATCCCGACCCGCGTGATCCGCTCGGCGCCCAGAACGGCGCCCTCGTCCAGGACATGACCCGCTCCCAGGCGCGCGGCCCCTGGATGCTCATGGAGCAGGCGGCCGGACCGGTCAACTGGCGGGGCGTGAACCACCCCAAGCCGCGCGGCCTGAACCGCCTCTGGTCGCTCCAGGCGGTGGCACGTGGCGCGGACGCCGTCTGCTACTTCCAGTGGCGCCAGTCCCGGCAGGGCGCGGAGAAATTCCACTCCGGGATGGTCAGTCACGCGGGGGAGGAGGGCCGTACCTTCCAGGAGGTCAAGCAGCTCGGCGCCGAGCTCGCACGGATCGCCCCCCGGGTGACAGGCGGCCGCATCACCGCGAACATCGCCGTCCTGCACGACTGGCACGCCTGGTGGGCCGCCGCCCAGGACGGCCGCCCGTCCACCCGGGTGGAGTACCCGGACGTCCTGGGCGCCTGGCACCGCGCCCTCTGGGAGGCGAACCTCACCACCGACTTCGCCCACCCCGAGCACGACCTGACCCCGTACAGCGTGGTCGTCGTCCCCCAGCTGTACGCGCTCACCGACCGGGCGATCGACAACCTCCTCGCCTACGCCCGCGACGGCGGCACTCTCGTCTGCGGCTTCCTCACCGGCGTCGCCGACGAGGACGACCGGGTGCGGCCCGGCGGCATGGACGCCCGGCTGCGCGAACTGTTCGGCATCCGCACCCTGCACGAGTGGTGGCCGCTGGACGCGGGGGAGACCGTCGAGTGCGACGGCTTCCGGGGGACGCTGTGGTCGGAGGAGATCGAGGCCGGCCGTCCCGACCGCACCGTCCCCTACAAGGGCGGGGAGCTCGACGGACTGCCCGCGGTTCTGCGCAGGGGCCGCGCCTGGTACGTCTCGACGCTTCCGGAGCCGGAAGCCCTGCGCGAGCTGCTCGCCCGGGTGGCCGCCGACGCCGGTGTGCGGCCGGTGCTCGACGCCCTCCCGGCCGAGGTCGAGGCCGTGCGCCGGGGTGAGCTGCTGTTCCTGCTCAACCACGGGCGCGAGCCGGTCACCGTCGAGGTGCCCGGCAGTCACACCGACCTGCTGACCGGGGAGGGCCACACCGACCGGCTCACCCTCGGCCGCTACGGCGTCGCGGTGCTGGCCTCATGACCGGCGGGCCCGTCCACGGCACCTGGGAGCCGCGCCCGGCCGCCCGCTGGGAGGACGGTTTCGTCAGCGGCAACGGCCGGCACGGCGCCCTGGTGTTCGGCGATCCGGACGAGGACCGCGTCATCGTCACGCACCACACCCTGGTCCGTCCCAACGGGAGCGAAAACGCCCGGCCGCCCCGGCTCGCCGCCGAACTGCCCGCACTTCAGGACCGGCTGCTCGCCGGTGACCTCACCGCCGCCGAGGACTTCACCGACGGACGGCCGCTGCAGTGGGTGCAGCCCTTCCACCCCGCGTTCCAGACCCGGCTGCGCCGACCCGCCGGACCCCGTGGCCGCTACCGCCGCTCCGTCGACTTCACCACCGGCGAGTCCCTGGCCGAGTGCACCGGCTGGACCAGCCGGGTCTTCGTCTCCCGCGCCGACGACGTGATCGTCCAGCACGTCACCGCCCCCGACCTGGAGATCTCCCTCGACCACCGGCTCCCGGGCGCGCCCGCCGGTCTCGCCGTCGGCCACGGCGCCGTCCTCACCGCCGACGGCGCCCTGCTCACCCTGCGCGCCCGCTACCCCGGCAGCGACCGCGCCTACACGGGCACGACCCTCGTCGTCGTCAACGGCGGCCGCACCGAACTCGCCCTGCCCGGCCTGCGCGTCACCGGCGCCGAGTCCGCCCTGCTGCTCACCCGCGTGCGACGCCACACCGGCCCGCTCGACGTCACCGCGGAACAGCGCGCCCTGACCGACCTGTGTGCCGGCCGCTCCTACGACGACCTCCTCGACCGGCACCTCGCGGGACACCGCACCGCCTACCAGCGCGCCACCCTGGACCTGCACGCCGACCCCGCCGAACGCGCCCTGCCCGGCTCCGAGCTGCTGAAAAGCCCTCACAGCACAGCCCTGCTCGAACGTCTCTTCGCCGCCGGCCGCTACCACCTGCTGTCCTCCTCCGGCCTCAACCCGCCCCGCCTGCCCGGCCTGTGGACCGGCGACTGGGACACCGCGTGGTCCGGTGCCTTCACCAACGACGCCAACGTCAACCTCCAGACCGCCTCCGCCGCGGCCGCCGCCCTCCCCGAAGTCACCGAAGCCCTCGCCTCGCTGATCCATCGCCAGACAAAGGACTGGCAGGACAACGCCCGAGCCGTCTTCGGCGCCCGGGGCGCGGTCGCACCCGCGCACACCGACGGCGAGAGCGGGCACGCGTACCACTTCAGCCGCGAATACCCGCTGCACCTGTGGACCGCGGGCGCCGACTGGCTGCTCAAGCCGCTCGTCGACCACGACGAGATCCGCGGCGAACACGACCCGCGCACCGCCGCCGCCCTCGCCGAAGTAGCCCGCTTCTACGAGGACTTCCTCACCCGCACCGACGACGAAGGCCATGTGGTCGTCGTCCCCTCCTACTCGCCCGAGAACAGGCCCGCCAACGCGAGCTGGGGCGCGATCAACGCCGCCATGGACCTCTCGGCGGCCCGGCACGCCCTGCTCACCGCGGCCGCGTACCACCCGGGCACCCCGGACGCCGACCGCTGGCGCGCCCTGGCCGACCGCCTCCCGCCACACCGGATCAACGCCGACGGAGCCCTCGCCGAATGGGCCCGGCCCGGCCTCGACGACACCTACGACCACCGCCACCTCAGCCACCTCTACGCCGTCTGGCCCCTCGACGAGATCAACCCCCACGACACCCCCCACCTCGCCTCCGCCGCCCATCGCGCGCTGCAACTGCGCGGCGCCGAGAACGACTCCGCGCACGGTCACCTCCACCACGCCCTGATCGCGGCGCGCCTCAGGGACGGCCACCGGGTGGCGCACGCGCTCGCCAACGTGCTGGAGGGCGACTTCTTCCACGCCTCACTGATGAGCGCGCACTACCCGAAGCGCGACGTCTACAACGCCGACGCCGCTCACGCCCTGCCCGCCGTCCTCATCGAGGCGCTCGTCCACTCGACCCCGGACCGGCTCGTCCTGTTCCCCGCGCTCCCCACCGCGCTCCCGTCGGGTGAACTGCGCGGCATCCGCACCCGGTTCGGCGCCGAACTCGACCTCGCCTGGGGCCCCGACGGCGCTCGGGCCGTCCTGAAGCCGCACCGCACCCACCGCATCGAAGTCCTGACTTCCACCGGCGACGCACGGCCGCTCGACCTCGTCGCCGGAGAAGACCACGTCCTCACGCCGGGGGCGTGGTAATCGCGGCAATTCCCCCCTCGTTTCCCCCCACCCATGGAAAGGGACACCATGGCAACACGCACGGCATCACGCAGACTGAGCCGAGTCACCAAGGCCCTGCTCGCCCCCGCGCTCGCGCTCGGCGCCACGATCAGCCTGGCCTCCGCCCCCGCCTCGGCCGCCGTCTGGAACTCCTGCGACCAGTGGGGCAACACCAGCCTCAACGGCTACACCCTCTACAACAACATCTGGGGATCCGGCGCCGGCAGCCAGTGCATCTGGGCCAACTCCGGCACCAACTGGGGCGTCTGGGCCAACCACCCCAACACCGGCGGCATCAAGTCCTACCCCGACTCCAAGAAGGTGATCAACAAGTCGATCACCTCCCTCGGCTCGCTAAGCAGCAGCTACAACGTCACGGTGCCGTCCTCCGGCGCGTACAACACCTCGTACGACATCTGGGACACGGACCACGACTACGAGATCATGCTCTGGGTCAACAAGACCGGACCCGTCGGCCCGCTCGGCACCTCGCAGGGCAGCGTCACGCTCGGCGGCCACACCTGGAACGTCTACAAGGGCAACAACGGTTCCAACGAGGTCTTCTCGTTCATCCGCACCTCCAACTCCAGCTCCGGCACGGTCAACATCCTGCCGATCCTGAAGTGGATCAAGGACACCAAGCGCTGGTTCGGCAACGAGACCATCGGCGACTTGCAGTTCGGCTTCGAGATCACGTCGTCCTCCGGCGGTCTGAACTTCACCACCAACAACCTGACCGTGAGCAGCAGTTGACCTGATCATGGGACAGCGTCGGCTTTGATGGGGGGATGCGTACCCCCACCCCCCTGCGCCGTCTCCTGACCACCGTGACCGCGACCGCGGCCGTCGCCCTCACCGCGACGGGCACCGCGGTCGCGGTTCCCGTCTCCGGGACCACCGCGACCACCCCGGCACCCCTCGCCGCCCCCCACACCCTCTCCGCCCTTCACCCCGTCGTCGGGCCGGCCGCCGAACGCCTCGCCACCGCCGACCTGGTCGCGGCCGCCAAGTGGGGCACCGGCAGCCCCATCGACGACCCCGCCCGCGAGCAGCAGGTCCTCGACACCGTGGCCGCGCAGGCGCGGGCGATCGGCGCCGATCCGGACGAGGTCCGGCGGATCTTCCGGGACCAGATCGAGGCGAACAAGATCGTCCAGCGCGGTCTGTACCAGCGGTGGACCGCCCACCCGGAGCAGGCCCCGACCACCAAGCCGGACCTGGCCGTAGTCCGCCAGACGATCAACCGCATCAACACCGACCTCGTCCAGGCCCTCGCGGACTCGACCCCCGAGCGCGCCGCGCCCACCTGCCGACCCGAACTCGCCTTCGCGGCCCTCCAGGTCGGCTACGACCAGCACCCGGACGCGCTGCACACCCGCGCCCTCGTCCGCGCCCTGGCCTCGGTCTGCCGCTGACGTCACACGAACGTGCGGCCGGTCCCTCCCCTACGGGAACCGGCCGCACGCCCGTGAAACGACGCCGCTACTCCGCTACAGGCAGCCGCGCCCCGTCCCGCAGGAACAGCGGGATCCGGTCCAGGGGGGCGTCGACCGTCACGGTCCGACCACCCTCGTAGGCGTCATCCGTCCACGCGTCCGTCCAGCGCGCCCCCGCCGGCAGATACACCGTCCAACTGGTGGCGCCCGCCGTCAGCACCGGGGCGACCAGCAGATCGCGGCCGAAGAGATAGGTGTCGTCGACGCTCCACGCCTTGGGGTCCTCCGGGAACTCCAGGAACAGCGGCCGCATGGGCGGCAGCCCCTCCTCGTGGGCCTCGCGCATGACCTGAAGGACGTACGGCTTGAGGCGCTCGCGCAGCCGCAGGTACTTCTCCAGGATCGCGCCGGCCTCCTCCCCGTACGACCAGACCTCGTTGGGGCCGCCGGTCATCTCCGGGCCCAGCGGCATGCCCGGGTCGCGGAAGCCGTGCAGGCGCATCAGCGGGGACAGCGCGCCGAACTGGAACCAGCGGACCATGACCTCGCGGTAGGCGGGATCGTCCGGGTCGCCGCCGTGGAAGCCGCCGATGTCGGTGTTCCACCAGGGGATGCCCGACAGCGAGGTGTTCAGGCCCGCCGCGATCTGGCGGCGCAGGGTCGGGAAGTCGGTGCCGATGTCACCGGACCACAGGGCGGCGCCGTAGCGCTGGCTGCCCGCCCACGCCGAGCGGTTGAGGGTGATGATCTCGTCGTCGCCGGAGCCGGACGCGCGCAGGCCCTCGTAGAAGGTGCGGGCGTTCTCGGCGGGGTAGATGTTGCCGACCTCCAGCCCTGGGCCCGCCCAGTAGCGCAGGTTCTCCTGGAAGCCCGGCTTCAGTTCCGGCTCGCAGGCGTCCAGCCAGAACGCCGTGATGCCGTACCGGGTCAGGTAGTTGTCGCGGACGCGCGACCAGACGAACTCGCGGGCGTCCGGGTTGGTGGCGTCGTAGAAGGCGACCTGGACGGTGGAGGCGACCTCTTTGTCCGGCCAGTCGGCGTGCGCCATCGGGCCGTACTGGGTGCCGATGAAGTAGCCGCGCTGCTCCATGACCGGGTGGTTCTCACTCAAGGGGGACACCGACGGCCACACGCTCACCACCAGCTTGATGCCGAGCTCGTCGAGCTCGCGCACCATCGCCGCCGGGTCGGGCCACTCGGTCAGGTCGAACTTCCACTCGCCCAGGTGGGTCCAGTGGAAGAAGTCGCAGACGATGGCGGTGATGGGCAGGCCGCGCCGCTTGTACTCGCGGGCCACCGACATCAGCTCGTCCTGGGTGCGGTAGCGCAGCTTGCACTGCCAGAAGCCCGCCGCCCATTCCGGCAGCATCGGCGTCCGGCCGGTCACCGCGCTGTAGCGGCGCTGGGCGTCGGCCGGGGCGCCCGCGGTGATCCAGTAGTCGATCTGGCGGGCTGAGTCCGCCACCCAGCGGGTGCCGTTGTGCGCGAGCTCCACGCGGCCGATCGCCGGGTTGTTCCACAGCAGGGTGTAGCCGCGGCTGGAGGTGAGGACCGGGATGCCCACCTCGGCGTTCCGCTGGACGAGGTCCAGGACCAGGCCCTTCTGGTCGAACCGGCCGTGCTGGTGCTGGCCGAGGCCGTACAGCTTCTCGTCGTCGTAGGCGGCGAAGCGCTGCTCCAGGCGGTGGTGTCCGTTGCCGACGGCCGTGTAGAGGCGCGGGCCCGGCCACCAGAAGTGGGCTCGTTCCTCGGCGAGGATCTCACCGCCGTCCTCGGTGCGCAGGAAGCGGACCAGGCCCTCGGCGTCGACCTCGACGGTGAGCGCGCCGACGGTCACCCGGCCCCGCCCGTCCTCGATCTTGACCGTGCTCTCGGTCGCCGGGGCCTGCGCCAGGAGCGCGCCGGGCAGCGCGTCGAGGACGGGCCCGCCGAGCCGGGCGCGGACCCGGACCGCGTCGGGGCCCCACGGCTCGACGCGTACGGTCTCCTGGCGACCGCTCCACTCCAGCGCGCCGTCCCGCTCGCGGAACGTGCCGACGGTGGGGGACGACTGCGCGAGGCTGACCTTGGGCTGCTGGAACTCGGGCTCAGTCAATTGGGGTGCTCCTGTGCTCCGGGAGGAGTGCAGACATGGCGGTGCCCCGGGAGGTGCCCACGGGGTGGCTCGGGGGAGAGAGGGAGAGGGGGAGAGGCAGGGGTGGTCAGGGCGCGGTCGGGGCCGGGCCCGTGCTCGCGCGGACCGTGAGTTCGGGGGCGATCAGCACGACGTCGTCGCTGCCGCGGCCGTCGAGCTTGGCGACCAGGCGTTCCACGGCGTGCCGTCCCATCTCCTGGGCGGGGATGGCGACGGAGGTGAGCCGGACGGAGGCCTGGGTGGCGACCTGGTCGGGGCAGATGGCCACCACCGACACGTCCTCGGGCACGGCCCGGCCCTGCTGGCGCAGCAGCGCGAGCAGCGGCTCGACCGCCGACTCGTTCTGCACGACGAAGCCCGTGGTGCCGGGGCGTTCGTCGAGGACCCGGGCGAGGGTCGCGGCCATCGCGTCGTATCCGCCCTCGCACGGGCGGTGCAGCACCCGCAGATCGAGCTCCCGGGCGCGCGAGCGCAGGCCGTCGAGGGTGCGTTCGGCGAAACCGGTGTGCCGTTCATAGACCGCGGGGGCCTCGCCGATGACGGCGACGTCGCGGTGGCCGAGCTTCGCCAGGTGCTCCACGCACAGCGCGCCGGTCGCGTTCCAGTCCAGATCGACGCAGGTCAGGCCACTGGTGTCGGCGGGGAGGCCGATGAGTACCGACGGCTGGTCGGTGCCCCGCAGCAGCGGCAGCCGTTCGTCGTCGAGCTGGACGTCCATCAGGATCATCGCGTCGGCGAGCCCGCTGCCGGTGACGCGGCGCACGGCGTCGGGACCCTCCTCGCCGGTGAGCAGCAGGACGTCGTAGCCGTGCGTGCGGGCCGTGGTGGCGACCGCGATGGCGATCTCCATCATCACCGGCACGTACATGTCGGTGCGCAGCGGGATCATCAGCGCGACGATGTTGGACTTGCTGCTGGCCAGGGCGCGGGCGCCCGCGTTCGGGTGGTAGCCGAGCTCGCGGATGCTCTGCTCGACCCGCAGCCGGGTGGTCGCGGAGATCGACCGCTTGCCGCTGAGGACATAGCTCACCGTGCTCGCCGAGACTCCGGCGTGCTGGGCGACCTCGGCGAGGGTGACCATCCAGCTCTCCAAGCTTTGTGAAGCGCTTCGACAGTGCGCAGTACGGACAGGTGCGGGTGAGGGTGGTTCGACAGTAGCTCTAGCGGGAGTGGGTGTCCATAGGTTGTCGAAGCGCTTCGACAGCAATCTCCGACGGCGGCTTTCCCGTGCGAACTTTCCGCGGAGAGTACGGCAACCCATCGGGCTGTCGGCGGCCACTGGGGAGCGGTAACCCGAACCGTCCCCTGGAAGGACCCTTGATGCAACACCGTCGTCCCCGCCTGACGAAGAAGACGAAGACCCTGACCGCCGCCGGGGTCGCCCTCGCGGCCGCCGCCGGGGTCACCGTCGCCCAGGCGGGCGAGTCGAGCAAGAAGTGCACGGCCTTCGACACGATCACGCTCGGCAAGTACTACGTGAACAACAACCTGTGGGGTCAGGACAAGGGCACCGGCGGCCAGTGCGTCTGGGACAACTCCGCCGCCGGCTCCACCGTCTCCTGGGGGACCGACTACACCTGGGCCAACAACAGCAAGGGCAAGGACTCCGACGTGAAGTCCTATGCCGGCACGGTCCTCGGCTGGCACTGGGGCTGGAAGGTCGACAGGGCGAAGACCGGCCTGCCCCTCCGCGTCGGCGACCGCAAGCCGGTGAAGACCAGCTGGGAGTTCTCGGTCAGCTCCGACCCCGGCACCATGAACGTCGCCTACGACCTGTGGCTGCACACCAAGAACACCGCCGACTGGCAGGACCAGCCCACCGACGAGGTCATGATCTGGCTCAACCGCCAGGGCGGCGCGGGACCGCTCGGCACCAAGTACGGCAGCGTCAGCCTCGGCGGCGCGATGTGGGACATCTACCAGGGTGACATCGGCTGGAAGGTCTTCTCCTTCGTCCGCCGTGCCAACACCACCAAGGCCACGCTCGACCTGAACGACTTCACCCAGGCCCTCGTCCGCCGCAAGCTCCTCAGCGACGACAAGTTCGTCTCCGGCATCGAGTCCGGCACGGAGGTCTTCAAGGGCACGGGACGGCTGGACACCAAGGCGTACTCGGTGTCGGTCGGCTGACCGAAAAGCCGTTGTCGGACCCTGCTGTTACGGTCCCCGGTCATGGCAGACAACGAGGGAATAGCGTGGCTCGGCGAGCGGTGGGCGGGGGACGGAGCTGATCCGATCCTGGGGGACCAGGCGGGGCTCGTGTTCGCGGAGGGGGTCGCGCCGCAGGATCTGGCGGTGGTGTTCGGCGCCGTTCCCTGGGAGATGCCCGAGCCGGTCGGCGACGAGGCAAAGGCCGTCTACGACCGGACCCACCCCCGGACCCGGGTCCCCGACGAGCCCTGGCAGACCGTCTACGGCAAGGAAGGAAAGTGGTCCTTCCTCGCCGGGAACTTCGACTTCCTGATCCATTTCCGGGAGGGCTTCGCGCTGCCGCGGGGCGCCGGCCGGGTCGTCCTCCTCTACAACATCTCCGCCAAGGGCATGTACTGCATGCTCTACTTCGAGGACGGCCGACTCGTGTGGAGCGACGAGATCTACGGCTACTTCGGCGAGGAGACGCAACTGACCGGCGGACACTACTTCGACTACGCGCCGAAGATGTCCTTCCTCAACTGGGCCATGCACGACGCGGGGTGCCGCCCGGACGTCCGTTACGTCGACGGGCGCCCGGTCTACGAGAACGAGGGCTGGATCCCCGACTGGCAGAAGCGGTTCCTGAAGGGCCTGGGGATCGCGTTCGGGATCTCCGTGAACCAGGAGACCTACGACGCGGGCGGGTACCCGCTGGCCGACGTCCACTGGACCTGATCCCCCGCGTCCGTCACCGCGGCTGCCGTCACCTCCGCTTCACCCGTCTGACCGAATCGTCTCGCCGGTCACTTTCACCGCCGACTCCCTGTGAAAGCGGGGCCGGAACGGGCGGGAGCCGACGGTCGGCCCCGACGCGAGGGGTGGTGGGCTCGCCCCGTCTCGGGTACATACGATCCAGTAGCACCGATCAGTAACGCACGGTCCCTCTGATCCCTATTCGCGGCGAGGTGAGCCTCATGTCCGCCCCCATCTCCAACAAACCCACCGTCACGGAGCGTGAGGCACGCCAGGTCGCCGAAGCGGCCCGAGAGCAGGACTGGCGCAAGCCGAGCTTCGCGAAGGAGCTGTTCCTCGGCCGCTTCCGGCTCGACCTCATCCACCCCCACCCGCTCCCGGCGGACGAGGACGCCCAGCGCGGGGAGGAGTTTCTGGCCAAACTGCGCGACTTCTGCGAGACGAAGATCGACTCCGCGGTCATCGAACGGGACGCCCGCATCCCGGACGCGGTGATCAACGGGCTCAAGGAGCTCGGCGCCCTCGGCATGAAGATCGACACCAAGTACGGCGGCCTGGGCCTGACGCAGGTGTACTACAACAAAGCCCTCGCCCTGGCCGGCTCCGCGAACCCGGCGGTCGGCGCGCTGCTCTCCGCCCATCAGTCGATCGGCGTACCGCAGCCGCTGAAGATCTTCGGCACCCAGGAGCAGAAGGACACCTTCCTGCCGCGCTGCGCCCGCACGGACATCTCGGCGTTCCTGCTGACCGAGCCCGACGTCGGCTCCGACCCGGCCCGCCTGGCCACCACCGCCGTGCCCGACGGCGACGACTACGTTCTCGACGGGGTCAAGCTGTGGACCACCAACGGCGTGGTCGCCGACCTCCTCGTCGTCATGGCCCGCGTGCCGAAGTCCGAGGGTCACAAGGGCGGTATCACGGCCTTCGTCGTCGAGGCCTCCTCCGAGGGCGTCACCGTCGAGAACCGCAACGCCTTCATGGGTCTGCGGGGCCTGGAGAACGGCGTCACCCGCTTCCACCGGGTGCGCGTCCCCGCCGCAAACCGCATCGGCCCCGAGGGCGCGGGCCTGAAGATCGCGCTCACCACCCTCAACACCGGCCGCCTGTCGCTGCCCGCCATGTGCGTGGGCGCCGGCAAGTGGTGCCTGAAGATCGCCCGCGAGTGGTCGGCGGTGCGCGAGCAGTGGGGCAAGCCGGTCGCCCTGCACGAGGCGGTCGGCTCGAAGATCAGCTTCATCGCCGCCACGACGTTCGCCCTGGAGGCGGTCGTCGACCTGTCCTCCCAGATGGCCGACGAGGACCGCAACGACATCCGCATCGAGGCCGCCCTCGCCAAGCTGTACGGCTCCGAGATGGGCTGCCGGATGGCCGACGAACTGGTCCAGATCCGCGGCGGCCGCGGCTTCGAGACCGCGGCCTCCCTCGCCGCCCGCGGCGAGCGCGCGGTCCCCGCCGAGCAACTCCTGCGCGACCTGCGCATCAACCGCATCTTCGAGGGCTCCACCGAGATCATGCACCTGCTGATCGCCCGCGAGGCGGTCGACGCCCACCTCTCGGTCGCCGGAGACCTCATCGACCCCGAGAAGTCCCTGTCCGACAAGGCGAAGGCCGGCGCGGGCGCGGGCGTCTTCTACGCCAAGTGGCTGCCCAAGCTGGTCGCGGGCCCCGGACAGCTCCCGACGTCGTACAGCGAGTTCAAGCACGGCGTCGACCTGTCCCCGCACCTGCGCTACGTCGAGCGGAACTCCCGCAAGCTCGCCCGCTCCACCTTCTACGCCATGTCCCGCTGGCAGGGCCGCATGGAGACCAAACAGGGCTTCCTCGGCCGCATCGTCGACATCGGGGCGGAGCTGTTCGCGATGAGCGCGGCCTGTGTGCGCGCCGAACTCCTGCGCAGCCGGGGCGAGAACGGCCGCGAGGCCTACCAACTCGCCGACGCCTTCTGCCACCAGGCCCGCATCCGCGTCGAGGAACTCTTCGACCGCCTGTGGACCAACACCGACGACCTCGACCGCAAGGTCGTCAAGGGCGTCCTCTCCGGCACCTACGAGTGGCTGGAACAAGGCGTCATCGACCCGTCCGACGACGGCCCCTGGATCGCCGACGCCACCCCCGGTCCGTCCCAGCGGGAGAACGTCCACCGCCCGATCCGCTGACGCGCCGTCGCACGGCCGTGGGGTCACGGCGCGCACGTGACTCCCACGGCCCACGACACCCCTGAGGGACGCCCTGTCCTTTCCCGCCGTCCTTGCCGACACAATGGGGGGATGAGCGACAGTCCAGCCCCCCTCGCCGATCCCCACATCGTCTTCGACCCCGTCGCGGCGGACGGTCCGAAGGACGTGGTGATCCTCGGCTCCACCGGTTCGATCGGCACCCAGGCCATCGACCTCGTGCTGCGCAACCCCGACCGGTTCCGGGTCACCGCGCTCTCCGCCAACGGCGGACGCGTCGGACTCCTCGCCGAGCAGGCGTACCGGCTGCGGGTGCGGACAGTCGCCGTGGCCCGCGAGGACGTCGTACCGGCACTGCGCGAGGCGCTCGCCGCGCAGTACGGCCCCGGTGAGACGCTGCCCGAGATCCTCACCGGACCGGACGCGGCCACCGAGGTCGCCGCCTCCGACTGCCACACCGTCCTGAACGGCATCACGGGCTCCATCGGACTCGCGCCCACCCTGGCCGCCCTCCGGGCCGGCCGCACCCTCGCGCTCGCCAACAAGGAGTCGCTCATCGTCGGCGGCCCCCTGGTCAAGGCGCTCGCCGAGCCCGGGCAGATCATCCCGGTCGACTCCGAGCACGCCGCCCTCTTCCAGGCCCTCGCCGCCGGAACCCGCGCCGACGTCCGCAAGCTCGTCGTCACCGCCTCCGGCGGCCCCTTCCGCGGCCGTACGAAGGAGCAGCTGGCCCACGTCACCGTCGAGGACGCCCTCGCCCACCCCACCTGGGCCATGGGCCCGGTGATCACGATCAACTCGGCGACCCTCGTCAACAAGGGCCTGGAGGTGATCGAGGCCCACCTGCTGTACGACATTCCCTTCGATCGCATTGAGGTGGTCGTGCACCCGCAGTCGTATGTCCACTCGATGGTTGAGTTCACGGACGGATCGACACTGGCGCAGGCGACGCCCCCCGACATGCGCGGGCCCATCGCCATCGGCCTCGGCTGGCCCGAACGCGTCCCCGACGCGGCGCCCGCCTTCGACTGGAGCACCGCCTCGACGTGGGAGTTCTTCCCGCTCGACAACGAGGCGTTCCCCTCCGTCGGCCTCGCCCGGCACGTCGGCGAGCTCGCGGGCACCGCCCCCGCGGTGTTCAATGCCGCCAACGAGGAGTGCGTGGAGGCCTTCCGCAAGGGGGCACTGCCCTTCAACGGGATTATCGAGACCGTCACCCGGGTGGTTCAGGAGCACGGCACCCCCGTGACGGGAACTTCACTGACCGTGTCGGACGTCCTCGAAGCAGAGAGCTGGGCACGCGCCCGGACCCAGGAACTGACAGCACTGACCGCACAGACGGCGACCGCGGAGGCCCGTTGATGACGTCCCTGATGATGATCCTCGGCATAGTCGTCTTCGTGGTCGGCCTGCTGTTCTCGATCGCGTGGCACGAGCTGGGGCATCTGTCCACGGCCAAGCTCTTCGGGATCCGCGTGCCGCAGTACATGGTCGGCTTCGGCCCGACCATCTGGTCCCGCAACAAGGGCGAGACCGAGTACGGCATCAAGGCCGTACCCCTCGGCGGCTACATCCGCATGATCGGCATGTTCCCGCCCGGCGAGGACGGCAGGATCACGGCCCGCTCCACCTCACCCTGGCGCGGCATGATCGAGGACGCCCGTTCGGCCGCCTTCGAGGAACTCCGGCCGGGCGACGAGAACCGCCTCTTCTACACGCGCAAGCCGTGGAAGCGCGTCATCGTGATGTTCGCGGGCCCCTTCATGAACCTGGTCCTGGCGGTGGCCCTGTTCCTCGTCGTCCTCATGGGCTTCGGCATCTCGCAGCAGACCACCACCGTCAGCTCCGTCTCCAAGTGCGTGATCGCGCAGAGCGAGAACCGCAACGACTGCCAGAAGTCCGACCCGGCCTCCCCGGCCGCGGCCGCCGGACTCAAGGCCGGCGACAAGATCGTCTCCTTCGACGGAGTGAAGACGGACGACTGGAACCAGCTCTCCGACCTCATCCGCGCCGCCCCGGGCAAGGAGGTGCCGATCGTCGTCGACCGCAAGGGCGAGCAGGTCACGCTCACCGCGAAGATCGCCGACAACCAGGTCGCCAAGAAGGACCCCAACGGCCAGATCGTCCAGGGCCAGTACGTCAACGCAGGCTTCCTCGGCTTCAGCGCCGCCACCGGCATCGTCCGCCAGGACTTCGACGAGTCCCTGACCTGGATGGGCGACCGCATCGGTGAGGCCGTCGACTCCATCGCGAGCCTGCCCGCCAAGATCCCGGCCCTGTGGAACGCCGCCTTCGACGGCGCCCCCCGCGAACCGGACTCCCCGATGGGCGTGGTCGGCGCGGCCCGCGTCGGCGGCGAGATCTTCACCCTCGACATCCCGCCCACCCAGCAACTGGCCATGGCGCTGATGCTGGTCGCCGGCTTCAACCTCTCCCTGTTCCTGTTCAACATGCTCCCGCTGCTCCCGCTCGACGGCGGGCACATCGCGGGCGCCCTGTGGGAGTCGCTGCGCCGCAACCTCGCGAAGGTGCTGCGCCGCCCCGACCCCGGCCCCTTCGACGTGGCGAAGCTGATGCCGGTGGCCTACGTGGTGGCCGGGATCTTCATCTGCTTCACCGTCCTGGTGCTGATCGCCGACGTCGTCAACCCGGTCAAGATCTCGTAGTCGCACCACCTTCATGACGCGTTCACGGCGGCCGGGGACCTTCGGGTTCCCGGCCGCCTCCCATCGAGTGGCTTCGCGGGTGGGATGTGCCCGGCGCCGCGCCCGTGCCGTAATCTCGAAGCCTGGAGCCCGCCGCTGACGGGACCTGGGCCTTGATCCACGACTTGGGGTTGCACAGCAGATGACTGCGATTTCTCTCGGCATGCCGTCCGTTCCGACCAAGCTCGCCGAGCGCCGGAAAAGCCGGCAGATCCAGGTCGGATCCGTGGCGGTCGGCGGGGACGCCCCGGTCTCCGTGCAGTCGATGACCACGACCCGCACCTCCGACGTCGGCGCCACCCTCCAGCAGATCGCCGAGCTGACCGCCTCCGGCTGCCAGATCGTCCGCGTGGCCTGCCCCACCCAGGACGACGCCGACGCGCTCGCGACCATCGCCCGCAAGTCGCAGATCCCGGTCATCGCCGACATCCACTTCCAGCCGAAGTACGTCTTCGCCGCCATCGAGGCGGGCTGCGCCGCGGTCCGGGTGAACCCGGGCAACATCAAGCAGTTCGACGACAAGGTCAGGGAGATCGCCAAGGCGGCCAAGGAGCACGGCACCCCGATCCGCATCGGTGTCAACGCCGGTTCGCTCGACCGCCGCCTGCTCCAGAAGTACGGCAAGGCGACCCCCGAAGCGCTGGTGGAATCGGCCCTGTGGGAGGCCTCCCTGTTCGAGGAGCACGACTTCCGCGACATCAAGATCTCCGTCAAGCACAACGACCCGGTCGTGATGATCGAGGCCTACCGCCAGCTCGCGGCCCAGTGCGAATACCCCCTCCACCTCGGCGTCACCGAGGCCGGCCCCGCCTTCCAGGGCACGATCAAGTCGGCGGTGGCCTTCGGCGCGCTCCTCTCCGAGGGCATCGGCGACACCATCCGCGTCTCCCTCTCCGCGCCCCCGGTGGAGGAGGTCAAGGTCGGCAACCAGATCCTGGAGTCCCTCAACCTCAAGCAGCGCGGCCTGGAGATCGTCTCCTGCCCGTCCTGCGGCCGCGCCCAGGTCGACGTGTACAAGCTCGCCGAGGAGGTCACCGCCGGCCTCACCGGCATGGAGGTCCCCCTCCGCGTCGCCGTCATGGGCTGCGTCGTCAACGGCCCCGGCGAGGCCCGTGAGGCCGACCTCGGCGTCGCCTCCGGCAACGGCAAGGGCCAGATCTTCGTCAAGGGCGAGGTCATCAAGACCGTCCCCGAGTCCAAGATCGTCGAGACCCTCATCGAGGAGGCCATGAAGCTGGCCGAACAGATGGAGGCGGACGGCGTGATCTCGGGCGAGCCGTCGGTGTCGGTGGCGGGCTGAGAACCCCGGGGTCCCGGCACTCTGTCCGAGAACGACCGTTTGCCGCCTCGAATCCTGCCCACCCATGGAGGGCCTGCCGTCTGGAACGCCGGTCCGGGCAATCCGGCCCGTCCGGCGTTTGAGGACGAGGCCCGTTCAGGGCCGAAGCGTGGGTCTGGGGGGCGGCAGCCCCCAGGGACGGGACGTACGACCCACAGCCGCTGACAAGCGCGCGGCAACAAATGCAGGGCGGCGCGGCTCAGCTTCCGCAGGTACAGTGCGTGAGATCAGCAGACCCCAAGGTGTGAGGCCCGCACGTGTTGACCCAGACGACTTCCCGGGTCCTCGAACCGAGCGACCTGGACGCCGCCCTCGCCGTCCTCGACCGTGAGCCGGTCGCGAACGCCTTCGTGACGTCCCGCGTCCAGGTCGCGGGCCTCGACCCGTGGCGGCTCGGCGGCGAGATGTGGGGGTGGTACGAGGACGGCATGCTCACGTCCCTCTGCTACGCGGGCGCCAACCTCGTCCCGATCTGCGCCACCCCCCGCGCCGTCCGCGCCTTCGCCGACCGCGCCCGCCGGTCCGGCCGCCGCTGCTCCTCCGTCGTCGGCCCCGCCGAACCCACCGCTCAGCTGTGGCGGCTCCTGGAACCGCACTGGGGCCCCGCACGCGAGATCCGCGGCCATCAGCCCCTGATGGTCACCGACCGCACGTCCACCGCCGTCGCCCCGGATCCTTACATCCGCCGCATCCGCAAGGACGAGATGGACACGATCATGCCGGCGTGCGTGGCCATGTTCACCGAGGAGGTCGGCGTCTCCCCGCTGGCCGGCGACGGCGGCCTCCTCTACCAGGCCCGGGTGGCCGAACTCGTCGGCGCCGGCCGCTCGTTCGCCCGGCTCGACGAACACGGCAAGGTCGTCTTCAAGGCGGAGATCGGCGCGGCGACCTCCCACGCCTGCCAGATCCAGGGCGTCTGGGTCGCCCCCGAACACCGCGGCAAGGGCCTCGCCGCCCCCGGCATGGCAGCGGTCCTGCGCTACGCCCTCGCGGACGTGGCCCCGGTGGTGAGCCTCTACGTCAACGACTTCAACACGGCGGCGAGAAGGACGTACCGCCGCGTGGGCTTCCAGGAGGTCGGCGCGTTCATGAGTGTCCTGTTCTGAAGCGCCACCACTTCCACCCCGCCCCCGGCCGTACGACGGAGCTCACCTGTAGGCTCCCCGCATGGACCTCGTGATCGGCCCCCTGGACCTCTCAACTCACGTCGACGAGGCCCTAGCTGTCCAAGCCGTCGCCTTCGGACTGGGCCCGGAAGAAGTCGCCGTACGCCGCCAGATCGTCCTGCGTCATATGACCTACCCGGGCGCAAGAGCCCTCGGCGCCACCGTCGGAGGCCGCCTCGTCGGCTTCGTCTACGGCATGCCCAACGAGCGCACGCACTGGTGGTCCACCGTCGTCGAGCCCTACCTCCGCGCCCAGGGCCACGACAACTGGCTCGACGACTCCTTCGTCATCACGGAACTGCACGTCCACCCGGCCCACCAGAACAAGGGCATCGGCCGCTCCCTGATCACCAGGATCACCGAGGGCGCCACCGAACCCCGCTCGATCCTCTCCGCGATCGACGTCGAGAGCCCGGCCCGCGGCCTCTACCGCTCCCTCGGCTACACGGACCTCGCCCGCCAGGTCCTCTTCCCCAGCGCCCCGAAGCCGTACGCGGTGATGGGCGCCCCGCTGCCGCTGCGCCGCCGATAACGGATTTCCACCGGAACCGGCCCCCCGGCTAACCTCCAAGCCATCACCCTTACGCAGCAGGAGTACGACAACCATGGCGAACGCACCGGTCCAGCGCATGTCCCAGTTGATGGCGAAGACGCTGCGCGACGACCCGGCCGACGCCGAGGTCCTCAGCCACAAGCTGCTCGTCCGCGCCGGCTACGTCCGCCGTACCGCGGCCGGCGTCTGGACGTGGCTGCCGCTCGGCAAGAAGGTCCTCGCCAACGTCGAGCGGATCGTCCGCGAGGAGATGGACGCGATCGGCGCCCAGGAGGTGCTGCTCCCCGCCCTGCTGCCGCGTGAGCCGTACGAGGCGACCGGCCGCTGGGACGAGTACGGCCCGGAGCTGTTCAGGCTCCAGGACCGCAAGGGCGGCGACTACCTCCTCGGCCCGACCCACGAGGAGATCTTCACGCTGATCGTGAAGGACCAGGCGTCCTCGTACAAGGACCTGCCGGTCATCCTCTACCAGATCCAGACGAAGTTCCGTGACGAGGCCCGCCCCCGCGCCGGCATCCTGCGCGGCCGCGAGTTCCTGATGAAGGACTCGTACTCCTTCGACCTGGAGGACGAGGGCCTCGCCCGGTCCTACGCCCTGCACCGCGAGGCCTACCAGAAGGTGTTCGCGCGCCTCGGCCTCGACTACCGCATCTGCGCGGCGACCGCGGGCGCGATGGGCGGCTCGAAGTCGGAGGAGTTCCTGGCCCCGGCCGGCGCCGGCGAGGACACCTTCGCGGACTGCCCGAACTGCGACTTCGCGGCGAACACCGAGGCGATCACGTACGAGCTGAAGCCGGTGGACGCGGCGGGTGTCCCGGCCGCGGAGGACATCCCGACCCCCGACACCCCGACCATCGAGACCCTCGCGGCCCACCTCGGCGTGGCGGCCTCCGCCACCCTCAAGAACCTCCTCGTGAAGGTCGACGGCGAGATCGTGGCCGTCGGCGTCCCCGGAGACCGCGAGGTCGACATGGGCAAGGTCGAGGCCCACTTCGCGCCCGCCGCCGTCGAGCTGGTCACCGCCGAGGACTTCGTGGGCCGCCCGGACCTGGTCCGCGGCTACGTCGGCCCGCAGGGCCTGGGCGAGAAGGTCACGTACATCGCCGACCCGCGCGTGGCCCCCGGCACCGCCTGGATCACCGGCGCCAACAAGGAGCACACGCACGCGAAGAACGTCGTCGCGGGCCGTGACTTCGAGGTGGACCAGTACGTCGACGTCGTGGTCGTCCAGGAGGGCGACCCCTGCCCGAACTGCGGCACCGGACTCAAGCTCGACCGCGCCATCGAGATCGGCCACATCTTCCAGCTGGGCCGCAAGTACACCGACGCCCTCAAGCTCGACGTCCTCGGTCAGAACGGCAAGCCGGTCCGCGTGACCATGGGCTCCTACGGCATCGGGGTCTCCCGCGCGGTCGCGGCCCTCGCCGAGCAGAGCGCCGACGACAAGGGCCTGTGCTGGCCCGCCGAGGTCGCCCCGGCCGACGTGCACGTCGTCGCCGCGGGCAAGGCGCTCCAGATCGAGCTGGCCCTCGAGGTCTCCGAGAAGCTGCGGTCCGCCGGCCTGCGCGTCCTGGTCGACGACCGGGCCGGAGTCTCCCCGGGCGTGAAGTTCACGGACTCCGAGCTCATCGGCGTCCCGAAGATCCTGGTGGCCGGCCGCCGCTCCGCCGAGGGCGTCCTGGAACTCAAGGACCGCCGGACGGGCGAGCGCGAGGAACTCACGGTGGACGAGGCAATCGCCCGCCTGACGGCCTGACGCCTCCCGGCACCTCGTAGGCCTTTCCCGCCCCTTGGGCGCCAGAGCGTCCAGGGGACGGGAAAGCGCCCCTTGAGGGGCGCGGGGCTGTGTCGATATGCGGCTCCGCCGCGTGGGCGCGACAAGCCACAACACACCCGCGGGCAACACACGACCCCTAAAGCCACCCCGCGAACTCGAGCAACAGCTCCGCGTCCCCCGGACGCCCCACGCGCAGTGCCCGCACACCCGACTCCACCGCCCGGAACAACGTCCACCCCCGCAACCGCTCCTGATCCACCTCCAGCGACTCTGCCAGCCGCTTCACCCGCCGCCGCGTCGTCGCCGCCCCCGACGGCGAGGCGATCAGATCCTCCACCCGGTCCCGGACCAGCCGCGCCAGGTCGAACGCGCATTCGCCGACCACCGGATCAGGCCCCACGGCCAGCCACGGCATCCGCTCACCCGACAGCACCTTGCTCTGCCGGAACGTGCCGTGCAGCAACCGTCGCTCGGGCGGAGCGGCCAACAGCTCCGCACGCGCCGCCAGCGCCGCCTCGACCAGCGGCGCCACCTCCGCGTCGGCCGCCGCGCTCGCCCGCATCGCCTCGGCCTGCCGTCCCGTCCGCTCCTCGACCGTCTCGAAGGTGTGGCCGTCCGGCGGCTCCACCCACAGCCGGCGCAGCGTCCCCGCCGCCTCCAGCAGCGCCTTCGCCTCAGGCAGCGACCGCACGGACACGTCGGGGGACAGCCGCTCCAGCAGCAGCACACCCGGGGCCGTGACCGGCTCGACCAGTTGTACGGCGCCCAGGCCGCCCCAGTGCGTCAGGGCGGCCCGCTCGCTCTCCGGGCGGGCCCGGGGCGGGGCCAGCTTCAACACGGCCGGGGTGCCGTCGGCCCGCCGCACCAGGACGACCAGGCTGCTGCGCCCGCCCGGCACCTGCACCCGCTCCACGGTCAACTCGCGTAGATCGACGGCCTGTTGGACCGCCTCCGGTAGCCTCTCCAACCAGTCGTCACCGTCCGGTGCCGTCTCACCGAGCGCCCGCACCAGACGGCGCGGCGGTTCGAAAGCCATACGCGAGTCGTTCCCTTCCTCTCCGGTCGCTCAGCCCCCCGGTTCACACCGGAGGGGCCGCCGACGCCGACGCCGAGGCCGTACCGGCCCGCTCGGCGAGCCCAGGGAAGGCTACGCTCTCTCCGCGCCAGCGCACCGCCCGCACCGCCGCCTCCCGCAGTGCTGTGGCCGCCTCACGCCGCCGCGCGTCCCCGGTCGCCCGCACCAGGTCCGAGTAGACCCCGGCCACACGCTCCTCCAGCTCGGCGGCCAGCCGGACCGCCGCAGCCGAGTCCGGCACGGGGAAGGGGAGCGCGTAACCGGCGCTCGCGGCGACCGGAGGGGCGCCTCGGTCGCGCAGCTCGCGCACCAGCGCGTCCCGGCGCGCCCGGTGAGCGTCGTACGCCGCCCGAGCCTCAGTGCGCCGTCCCTCGACGATCCGCCCGCCGACGACCCCGTACCCGTACACGGTCGCGTGCTCCGCCGCGAGCGCCGCCTGCAGCGCCCGCACCTCCCCGTCCTTCGCCTCACTCACCTGACACCCTCCGTCAACAGATACGCGTGTGCCGCACCCGCCGCCGCCACCGACGCCAGCAGACGGGCCAGCTCTCCCGGCACCGCCAGGAGTGCCGTGGCCCGCCGGTCCGCCAGGGTCCGCTCGGCGGCGGCGAGGTCGGCGAGGGCGTCCTTCTCGGTGGCCGGGACGGCGGGAGTGGGGGACACGGACGGTGACGCCTGGGAGGCGGCGCCGGGCGACGGGGAGGCCGTGGGTGACCCCGAGCCCCGTACGCCGCCGAACGCCTCCCTGTGGCGTACCGCCTCCGCGCGCAGCGGTCGCAGCCGCTCCGTCAGCGTCGGATGGGCGGCGATCACGGCGTCGTACCGCTCCACCAGCCCCGCACTGTCCCGGGCCGCACGCGCGCGTGCCCGGTCGGTCGTCGAGGGGCTGCTGCCGGTGCCACCGCCGGAGTCGTCCGGGGAGGAGCAGCCCGCGAGCAGGGCGGCCCCGGCGGCCGAGGCGAGCAGGGCTCTTCTGCGCGGCCCCGCGGGGGTGCGCGACGGTGAGGGGAACGGCACGGAAGACGTCCTCGGGGACTCGTATGAAAGAAATACACGGCGGGCGGCAGGCCCATGATCACCGTACCCGCGGCACCGCCGGTCGCCACGCACCGGCGCCGCCCGTACACAGGTGGACGGCAACACTCCCCGCGACCGGATACCCTTTGACCTGACACGCGACCCATCCCACAACAGCACACGCGGCCGAGGAGTCACCCGGATGAGCACCACCCAGAGCGAGAGGCTGCGAGAGCTCCTGGAACCGCTCGTCACCTCCCAGGGACTGGATCTCGAAGAGATCGCCGTGGACTCCGTCGGACGCAAGCGTGTGCTGAGCGTCGTCGTCGACTCCGACACCGGTGCGGACCTGGACAAGATCGCCGATGTGAGCCGCGCGCTCTCGGCGAAGCTCGACGAGACGGACGCGATGGGTGAGGGCGAGTACACCCTCGAGGTCGGCACCCCGGGCGCCGAGCGCCTCCTGAAGGAACACCGGCACTACGTGCGCGCCACCGACCGGCTGGTGAAATTCCAGCTCGTGGAGGGCGGCGAACTGGTCGCCAGGATCATCGAGGTCGACGACGAGGGACTCGACGTCGAGGTGCCCGGAGTGAAGGGCCGCAAGGCCACGACCCGCAGACTCGCCTTCCCGGACATCGACAGGGCGCGCGTCCAGGTCGAGTTCAACCGCAAGGACAAGAACGAGAAGGAAGAGGAGGCGTAGCCGTGGACATCGACATGAGTGCCCTGCGGGGCTTGGTACGGGAGAAGGAGATCTCCTTCGACCTGCTGGTCGAGGCGATCGAGTCGGCCCTCCTCATCGCCTACCACCGCACCGAGGGAAGCCGCCGACACGCGCGCGTGGAGCTCAGCCGGGAGACCGGACATGTGACCGTGTGGGCGAAGGAGGACCCCGAGGACCTCGAGGAGGGCCAGGAGCCCCGCGAGTTCGACGACACCCCGTCCGGCTTCGGCCGTATCGCCGCCACCACGGCCAAGCAGGTGATCCTGCAGCGCCTGCGCGACGCCGAGGACGACGCGACGCTCGGCGAGTACGCCGGCCGCGAGGGCGACATCGTCACCGGTGTGGTGCAGCAGGGCCGTGACCCGAAGAACGTGCTCGTCGACATCGGCAAGCTGGAGGCCATCCTGCCGGTGCAGGAGCAGGTCCCCGGCGAGACGTACCAGCACGGCATGCGCCTGCGGTCGTACGTCGTCCGGGTGGCGAAGGGCGTGCGCGGGCCGTCCGTGACGCTCTCCCGCACCCACCCCAATCTGGTGAAGAAGCTCTTCGCCCTCGAGGTGCCGGAGATCGCCGACGGTTCAGTCGAGATCGCCGCCATCGCCCGTGAGGCCGGTCACCGTACGAAGATCGCCGTCCGGCCCACCCGTTCGGGCCTGAACGCCAAGGGCGCCTGCATCGGCCCCATGGGCGGCCGGGTGCGCAATGTCATGGGCGAGCTCAACGGTGAGAAGATCGACATCGTCGACTGGTCGGACGATCCGGCCGAGATGGTCGCGAACGCCCTGTCACCCGCTCGGGTGTCCAAGGTGGAGGTCGTCGACCTCGCGGCCCGCTCCGCGCGGGTGACGGTGCCGGACTACCAGCTGTCGCTGGCGATCGGCAAGGAAGGGCAGAATGCCCGGCTCGCCGCCCGTCTGACCGGCTGGCGGATCGACATCCGCCCGGACACCGAACCGGCGTCCGAGCAGCCGTCCGAGTCGGTGAGGGAATAGATCCCAGCCGCAGCCCGCTTAGATCACGACAACAACCGTTCGATTCCACCCCCAAAGGGGTGGGGTCGCTGCGGGGAGGTAGACTTAGCAGTGTCTGGCCGGACGCATGCCCGCGCATGCCCTGAGCGCACCTGTGTGGGGTGCCGGGAGCGAGCGGCCAAGGATGATCTGCTGCGGATCGTGGCGATCAAGGACGCGTGCGTCCCTGATCCTCGCGGTACGCTGCCCGGCCGGGGTGCGTACGTGCACCCCGCCCTGGTCTGTCTCGACCAGGCAGTGCGCCGCCGGGCGTTCACGCGGGCTTTGCGCGCCCCGGGAGCGCTCGACACAAAGGCGTTGCGCCAGTACGTCGAGCAGGCGACCGTTGCTGAGCAGGCAACACCGTAAGACGCGTCGCGCGGAACCCCGTGCGGCTCTGGTACCCCGCGAGTTGGAAGTAGGTCGAGATTGCGATGAGCACTCGATGAGCACGCGATGAGTACGCCCATGAAGTAGCGACGGTCCGGACGCAACCCGGACCTCAAAGGAGCGAAGTGGCTAAGGTCCGGGTATACGAACTCGCCAAGGAGTTCGGTGTGGAGAGCAAGGTCGTCATGGCCAAGCTCCAGGAACTCGGTGAATTCGTCCGTTCGGCGTCTTCGACGATCGAAGCGCCCGTAGTACGCAAGCTGACCGACGCCTTCCAGGGCGGTGGCAACGGCAAGTCCGCCGCGAAGCCCGCCCCGCGCAAGGCCGCCCCCAAGCCCGGCGCGCCCTCTCCGGCGCAGTCGGCACGTCCGGCTCCTCCGCGGCCGGCCGCCCCCAAGCCCCCGGCTGCCCAGCAGCCCGCGGCTCCGACGCCCCCGGCGGCTCCGTCGGCTCCGTCGGCCCCGGCGTCGACCCCCTCGCCGGCGGCTTCCGGCCCGCGTCCGGGCCCCAAGCCCGCGCCCCGTCCGGCCCCGGCCGCCCCGGAGTTCACCGCTCCGCCGTCGGCCCCGGCCGCCCCGGCCGCCTCGTCCGGTCCGAAGCCCGGCGGTGCTCGTCCCGGCCCCGGCGCTCCGAAGCCCGGCGGTCGTCCCGCGCCCGGTCAGGGCCAGGGACAGGGCCAGCGTCCCGGTGGCCAGGGTCAGGGCCAGCGCCCCGGCGGTGGCCAGGGCCAGCGCCCCGGTGCCCGTCCGTCCGGTCCGCGCCCGGGTAACAACCCCTTCACCTCCGGTGGCAACGCCGGTATGGCGCGCCCGCAGGCGCCCCGTCCGCAGGGCGGCCCGCGCCCCGGTGGTCCCGGCGGCGCCCCCGGCGCCGGTGCCGGTCCCCGTCCGCAGGCTGCCGGCGGCCAGGGCGGCGGTCCCCGTCCCCAGGCTCCGGGCGGCGCGCGTCCTACCCCGGGCGGTATGCCTCGTCCTCAGGGCGGTCCCCGTCCCGGTGGCGGCCCCGGCGGCCCGCGTCCGAACCCCGGCATGATGCCGCAGCGTCCCGCTGCCGGTCCGCGTCCCGGCGGCGGTGGCCCCGGTGGCCGTGGTCCCGGTGGCGGCGGCGGTCGCCCCGGCGGCGGTGGCGGCGGTCGTCCCGGTGGCGGCGGCGGTTTCGCCGGTCGTCCCGGTGGCGGTGGCGGTGGTTTCGCCGGTCGTCCCGCGGGTCCCGGTGGCGGTGGCGGCGGTTTCGCCGGCCGTCCGGGTGGTCCCGGCGGTGGCGGCGGCGGTCGTCCCGGCTTCGGTGGTCGTCCCGGTGGTCCCGGTGGCCGTGGTGGCACGCAGGGCGCCTTCGGTCGTCCCGGCGGTCCCGCGCGTCGCGGTCGCAAGTCGAAGCGGCAGAGGCGCCAGGAGTACGAGGCCATGCAGGCCCCGTCGGTCGGCGGCGTGATGCTGCCTCGCGGCAACGGCGAAGCCATTCGCCTGTCGCGCGGTGCCTCGCTCACCGACTTCGCGGAGAAGATCAACGCCAACCCGGCGTCGCTCGTCGCGGTCATGATGAACCTCGGCGAGATGGTCACGGCCACGCAGTCCGTCTCCGACGAGACGCTGCAGCTCCTCGCCGGCGAGATGAACTACACGGTTCAGATCGTCAGCCCCGAGGAGGAGGACCGCGAGCTGCTCGAGTCCTTCGACATCGAGTTCGGCGAGGACGAGGGCGACGACGAGGACCTGGTGGTCCGTCCGCCGGTCGTCACCGTCATGGGTCACGTCGACCACGGTAAGACCCGACTGCTCGACGCCATCCGCAAGACGAACGTCATCGCGGGCGAGGCCGGCGGCATCACCCAGCACATCGGTGCCTACCAGGTCTCGACCCAGGTCAACGAAGAGGACCGCGCGATCACCTTCATCGACACCCCGGGTCACGAGGCGTTCACCGCCATGCGTGCCCGTGGTGCCCGGTCGACGGACATCGCGATCCTGGTCGTCGCGGCCAACGACGGCGTCATGCCGCAGACGGTCGAGGCGCTCAACCACGCCAAGGCGGCCGAGGTCCCGATCGTCGTCGCGGTCAACAAGATCGACGTCGAGGGCGCCGACCCGACCAAGGTGCGCGGCCAGCTCACCGAGTACGGGCTGGTGGCCGAGGAGTACGGCGGCGACACGATGTTCGTCGACATCTCCGCCAAGCAGGGTCTGCACATCGACTCCCTGCTGGAGGCCGTGGTCCTCACCGCCGACGCCTCGCTCGACCTGCGGGCCAACCCGCACCAGGACGCGCAGGGCATCTCGATCGAGTCCCGTCTCGACCGCGGCCGCGGTGCCGTGGCGACGGTCCTCGTCCAGCGCGGCACGCTGCGGGTCGGCGACACGATGGTCGTGGGCGACGCCTACGGTCGTGTGCGCGCCATGCTCGACGACAACGGCAACAACGTCGCCGAGGCGGGCCCGTCGACGCCGGTCCAGGTCCTGGGCCTGACCAACGTCCCGGGTGCGGGTGACAACTTCCTGGTGGTCGACGAGGACCGTACGGCCCGTCAGATCGCCGAGAAGCGTGCCGCCCGCGAGCGCAACGCGGCCTTCGCCAAGCGCACGCGTCGCGTCTCCCTCGAGGACCTGGACAAGGTGCTCAAGGCCGGCGAGGTCCAGCAGCTCAACCTCATCATCAAGGGTGACGCTTCTGGTTCCGTCGAGGCCCTCGAGTCCTCCCTGCTCCAGCTGGACGTCGGCGAAGAGGTCGACATCCGCGTCCTGCACCGCGGCGTCGGTGCGGTCACGGAGTCGGACATCGACCTGGCGATGGGCTCGGACGCCATCGTGATCGGCTTCAACGTCCGTGCGGCCGGTCGTGCCGCGCAGATGGCCGAGCGCGAAGGCGTGGACGTCCGCTACTACTCGGTCATCTACCAGGCGATCGAGGAGATCGAGGCGGCCCTCAAGGGCATGCTCAAGCCGGAGTACGAAGAGGTCGAGCTCGGCACGGCGGAGATCCGCGAGGTCTTCAAGTCGTCCAAGCTGGGCAACATCGCCGGTGTCCTGGTCCGCTCCGGCGAGGTCAAGCGCAACACCAAGGCGCGCCTCATCCGCGACGGCAAGGTGGTCGCGGAGAGCCTCACCATCTCCGGTCTGCGCCGCTTCAAGGACGACGTCACCGAGATCCGCGAAGGGTTCGAGGGTGGTATCAACCTCGGCAACTTCAACGACATCAAGATCGACGACGTCATCGCGACGTACGAGATGCGGGAGAAGCCGCGCGTGTAAGCGCTCGGGCTTCCGTTTCTGAGACGGTCCGGTCCGGGGCCGGTCGACGGAGAGTAAACTCCGTCGATCGGCCCCGGCCGTTCGTTGTACGGTTCTGATGTCCCTGCCACGTGGATGGCGGGGCCATCGATCCCGGACCGGCGGGTGAACCGGTTACACATGTATGTGGGGACGCTGTCCTTCGACCTGCTCCTCGGCGACGTACGGTCGCTGAAGGAGAAGCGCTCCGTCGTCCGCCCCATCGTCGCCGAGCTCCAGCGCAAGTACGCGGTGAGCGCGGCCGAGGTGGATCACATGGACCTCCATCGCAGGGCCGGCATCGGCCTGGCGATGGTGTCCGGCGACGCGGGGCACCTGACCGAGGTGCTCGACCGGTGCGAACGGCTGGTCGCGGGACGCCCCGAGGTGGAGTTGCTGTCCGTCAGGCGGCGCTTCCACGGCGAAGACGACTGACGAACCCAGAACGACCCAGACAGGAAAGAACGGGAGACGGACCAGTGGCCGACAACGCGCGGGCCAAGAGGCTGGCGGACCTCATCCGGGAAGTGGTGGCCCAGAAGCTGCAGCGCGGGATCAAGGACCCGCGGCTCGGCTCGCACGTCACCATCACCGACACCCGGGTCACGGGTGATCTGCGGGAGGCGACCGTCTTCTACACCGTGTACGGGGACGAGGAGGAGCGGCAGGCGGCGGCCGCCGGACTGGAGAGCGCCAAGGGCGTCCTGCGCTCCGCGGTCGGCGCGGCGGCGGGCGTGAAGTTCACGCCCACGCTGACCTTCGTCGCCGACGCGCTGCCCGACACCGCCCGGACCATCGAGGACCTCCTCGACAGGGCACGCCAGTCCGACGAGAAGGTGCGCGAGGTCTCGGCCGGCGCCACCTACGCCGGCGAGGCGGACCCGTACAAGAAGCCGGGTGAAGACGAGGACGACACCACCGAATGACCCAGAAGCCCACCCCGCCCGACGGCCTTGTCATCGTCGACAAGCCGTCGGGCTTCACTTCGCACGACGTCGTCGCCAAGATGCGGGGCATCGCCAGGACCCGCCGCGTCGGCCACGCCGGCACCCTCGACCCGATGGCCACGGGCGTCCTCGTCCTCGGCGTCGAGAAGGCGACGAAACTCCTCGGGCACCTCGCGCTCACCGAGAAGGAGTACCTGGGGACCGTCCGCCTCGGACAGACCACCCTCACCGACGACGCCGAGGGCGAGATCACGGCGTCGGCCGACGCCTCCCAGGTCACCCGCGACGCCATCGACGCCGGCGTCGCCAAGCTGAGCGGCGACATCATGCAGGTGCCGTCCAAGGTCAGCGCCATCAAGATCAACGGCGTGCGCTCGTACAAGCGGGCCCGCGACGGCGAGGACTTCGAGATCCCCGCCCGGCCCGTCAGGGTCTCGTCCTTCGCGGTGTACGACGTGCGTGACACCGTCGCCGAGGACGGCACGCCCGTCCTGGACCTGGTCGTGTCGGTGGTCTGCTCCTCCGGCACCTACATCCGCGCCCTGGCCCGCGACCTCGGTGCCGACCTCGGCGTCGGCGGGCACCTCACGGCCCTGCGCCGCACCCGCGTCGGCCCCTACAAGCTGGACACCGCGAAGACGCTCGACCAGCTCCAGCAGGAGCTCACGGTGATGCCGATCGCCGACGCGGCCGCGGCCGCGTTCCCCCGCTGGGACGTGGACGCCAAGCGGTCCCGGCTGCTCCTCAACGGCGTACGGCTGGAGATGCCCGGCGAGTACGCGGGCGGCGGTCCGGTGGCCGTCTTCGACCCCGAGGGCCGGTTCCTCGCGCTCGTCGAGGAGCACAAGGGCAAGGCGAAGAGCCTGGCCGTCTTCGGCTGAGGGTGGTGCCCGGTGCCCGGTGCCCGGTGCCCATGGCCCCGGGCCTTACCGGCTCCGGTCCGCCCGTGGAGCGGCGATCACGGGGTCGTCCACTGTCGCCGCTCCACGGTCCCCCCTCGGTTCCCCCACCCCTAGGCTTATCCAGCAGCCGCCGTTCATTCACCCGTCCGGGCAGGCGCTCGGAGTGAACCGAGGGAGTGCACGGGGGCGCGTTACGCGCACGATCTGTCCCGCCGATCTTCCCGCGCCTACGGTCGCACGCAGGGCACGCGCGTACGACGGGGAGGCACGACCATGGCGGAAGGGGCCGCACGGGACCGGTTCCGGAGCGTGGACGAGACAGCGGGGGAGCATGCGGGCGGCAGGAGAGGCACCCGTGCCCTGCTCCCCGGAGAGCCGTGCCCGAGCGTCCGGCGGGACCAGCTGCCGTGGGACGCGCTCGACACGGCCCTCGTCCGTGTCCACGACCTGTCCGGCCGCCCGCGCGGCCTCGGCTTCGTCGCCGACCACCACGGCACGGTGATCACCGCCCACGAGACCGTCGACGGGCCGGCGCGCCTCCTCCTGCACACCGCCCGGGACCGCCACTGCCTCGCCACCGCCGCCGACGTCACCCCACTGCCCGAACTGGGGCTGGCCCTCGTACGCAGCGAGGGGCTCGGAGTGGCCCCCCTTCCCGTCTCCGCGCGGGACCGTATCGAGACCGGCACCTACGTCCGTCTCGCCGCCGGGTGCTGGCGCGAGGCGCGGGTTCTGGGGGCGACCTCGGCGACGTACACGGCCACCGACCGCTTCCATCTCATCGCCGACGCGCTGGAGTTGGCGATCGGCACGGCCGGCCGGGACGCGCTGCGGCCGGGCGGCGGGGCGGCCGGGGGGCCGGTGCTCGACGCCGCGACGGGCGCCGTGCTGGGCGTCCTGGGCACCGCGCTCCAGTCCGACGGCCGGGACTACGGGCTCGCCCTGCCGCTGAACCGCGCAGCGTCCGGGACCGTCACCGGAGGCCCGCTCGCCGACCTGCTCGCTCGCAACGCGGCGACCGTGCCCGCCTACGGCGCCGACCTCAACCTCGCCGGGATCCTGGAACTCACGGCGACCTCGGTGGCCCAGGACGGCCCGCGGACCGGCATGGAAGGCACCGTCGGGGTGGCCGAGCCGGTCGAACGGACCGAACTGATCCGTGAGTTCGCCGACTTCACCCGGAGCCGGTACGCCGTCCTCGGCCTCGTCGGCCCGCCCGGCAGCGGCCGTACGACGGAACTCGCGGCCCTCGCCGCCCGCCGCCACCGGGGCCCCGAGTCCGCCCCCACCCTCTGGCTGCGCGGCGCCGATCTCAAGGACGGCGACGAGTCCCTGGCGGACGCGGCCCACCGCGCCCTGAACCGTGCGGCGCGCATCGTCGCCGCCTCCTCCCCGGCCTCCCCGCCCGGCCTCGGGGACATCACCCCCGAGCGTCTGGCCGGCTCGGCCCGCGCCGCCGACCGTCCCCTGCTCCTGCTGCTCGACGGCCCGGAGGAGATGCCGCCCCTGCCGGCACACCGGCTCGGCACATGGACCCGGGGAACGGTGAGGTGGCTGGGGGAGAGCGGGGCACGGCTGGTGGTGGCGTGCGGGGAGGAGTACTGGGAGGAGTCGCAGTTCCCGAGGGAGGTGCTGTACCGGGGAGAGGGGCTGTCCGAGGGCGATGCCTTTGAGGCGCCGGGTGACCGCAGGGGTGCTCTCGTGGCGCCGGGTGACCGCAGGGGTGCTCTCGTGGCGCCGGGTGACCGCAGGGGTGCTCTCGTGGCGCCGGGTGACCCGTCGGCCCCTCCGGCGTCCGACGACGAGGCCGGTCGGGCCGAAGGGAGGTCCGAGGAGGCGGCCCCCGGGGACGGGACGGGCAGGTGCGGCGGGGGCGACAACTCCCCTCCGCGGCTCCCACCCTGCGTCCGCCTCGGCGATCTCCGGGAGCCCGAAGCCGCCCTGGCCCGCGCGCGCTACCGGATCCCCGACGGCAGCCTCCACGCCCCCGACGCCCGCCACCCCCTCACCCTCCGCCTCCTCGCCGAGCTCCGCGCCGCCCTCCCCGACGCTCCGTTCACCCCCCTCGACCGCGACGAGGTGTTCGCGGCCTACCTCGACCTGATGTGCCTGCGCATCGCGGTACGGCTCGCCGCGGACACCGGCCTGCGCGGCACCGCCGTCCGCCGGCTCGCCGCCAAGGTCGGCGGCCAGATCCACGAGGCCGCCCGGCGCAGCCTCGGCCCCGGACAGGGCGAGCTGAACAGGGAGTCGTTCGAGGCGGTGTTCCCGTGGGGCCCGGCCCCGGCCCGCCTCGGCGGCGGCACCGGCTGGGCCTCGGCCGTACTCACCGAAGGCCTCCTCGTCCCCGCGGGCAGCGGCTACCGCTTCGCCCACGAGGAACTCGCCGACTGGATCCAGGGCACCCACCTCGACCTGGACGAGGCCCTGCACGCCCTGGTCCACCGCCGCCGCGATCCGGACGGTACCGAACACCCCCTTCCCGTACCGCACCACCGCATCGGCCCCGTCGTCCAGTCCCTGCTCCTCCTCGCCCGCCGGCACGGCGCCCGCGACCTCGCCTCCCGCCTGGCCGACCTGCTGCACGCCCTGGACGCCGACCCGCACTCCTGGTGGGCCGCCCGCCTGCTCTCCCGGACCCTGCTGCGGGTCCCGGACGCCACGCCCTACACCGGCGTCCTGCGCCTGCTCGCCGACCGGGTCGTGGCCTGGCGGCAGAGCGGGCGGACCGTGCCCGAGGAGTTCGGTCCCGCGTTCTGGAGCGACCTGCGCCTCCCGCAGGACCGCCGCTTCGACCTGCTGCGCCGGCTCGTCCTCGCCGACCCCGCCCCGCAGGACACCGACACCCCCCGCTACCTGGACGCGGCCGCCCGGTTCCTCGCCGCCGACGCCACCGCCGTACAGCCGTACCTGACGCGCTGGTTCGACGACGAGCGTCCCTTGCCCGCGACCCCGCACGCGACCGTGGCCACGGCCGCGCAGGCGCTGCTGCACACGCATCGGCACCGGGCGCTCGACGACCTCACGGAGGCCCTCGCGCAAGCCACCCATCGGCGGGCCGACGAACTGCTCACCGTCCTCACCGAGGAGGAGCCGTCCGCGATCTGCCGGGCCGTCGACCGCTGGGTGCGCGACGAGCGGCCGGACCGACGGGCGGCGGCGGTGGCGTACGGGCTGTGCGCCGCCGCACATGTCCGTGCCGACGCCGACCGTGACCTGCTGCGCCGCGCCGCCCTCACGCTGGTCGCCCGCCCCGCCGACTGCACCCTGCACGGCGGCGCGCTCGCCCTCCTCGTCCAGGATCCGTACACCAGGGACGGCCACCTCCCGCGGGCGCTGGAGCGCTTCGCCGCCGGGGACCCGCAGTTCCCGCCGAGCGCGCTGGCCGCCGCGCTGCACACCCACTCCGAGCCGGTCCTGAAGGCCTTCCTGGCCCGTCTGTGCCGAGGCTCCGACACCGGAGAGACCCTGCGCACGCTCGCCGACGCGACCACTGCGGCCCTGGCCCGCCGGGTCGCCGTCGTGATCCGCGAGGTGGTCGACGAGCGGCCGGAGGCGGCCGACCACCTGGCCGCGTACGTCGACCGCCGCCTGAACCTGGACCACGAACCGACCACCCGCTCCGTCCTGCACCCCTTGGTCACCGGGCTGCTGGACGAGGCCCTCCTCGACGGTGACCTGCGGGAAGGCTGCGATTCGGAGTCCACGCGGGCCGCGTTGGCCGCCGTGCTGGCCGCTCCCGGCACCTCAGTCTCCCGCCCCCTGCGCCATGAACTGCGCGATTTCCTCCTGGCCCGGGAGAACGCCCCCGCGGTGCTCGACGCCGTGCTGGACACCGCCGTCCGGCACGGCGGCGACGATCTGCGCGACCTCGTGCACCGCGTCGGCCTGCGTCTCGTCCGCACCCCGGACGGGGCGACCCGCTTCGACCGCGCCCTCGTCGACCTGAGCCGCGCCGTACCGGGCTTCGCCGCCCAGGTGACCGGCTGGCTGACCACCGCCCCCGCGGACTGGGCCGCGGTGGTCGGCCCCAGCACCCGGCGGACCATCGAGAACCTGGCCGGGCCGCGCGTCCCGGCCTGAGACCGGATGCCGATGCGGGCCGAGGGCACGCGGCATGGCACCCTTAGACCTGCGCAACAGGTCAACGGTAACTACGGGCAAGCGTTCGAGGAGCGGTCACAGTGCAGCGCTGGCGTGGCTTGGAGGAGATCCCCCAGGACTGGGGGCGCAGCGTCGTCACCATCGGCTCCTACGACGGAGTGCACCGCGGACACCAGCTGATCATCCGGCACGCGGTGGACCGGGCGCGGGAGCTGGGTGTTCCGGCGGTCGTCGTCACCTTCGACCCGCACCCCAGCGAGGTCGTCCGCCCCGGCAGCCACCCGCCACTGCTGGCCGCGCACCATCGCCGCGCCGAACTGATGGCGGGCCTCGGCGTCGACGCGGTCCTGATCCTCCCCTTCACCACCGAGTTCTCGAAGCTGTCGTCGGCCGACTTCGTCGTGAAGGTCCTCGTCGACAAGCTGCACGCCAAGGCGGTCGTCGAGGGCCCCAACTTCCGCTTCGGCCACAAGGCCGCGGGCAACGTGGAGTTCCTCGCCGAGCAGGGCAAGGTCTACGACTTCGAGGTCGAGGTCGTCGATCTGTACGTCACCGGCGAGGCGGGCGGCGGCGAACCGTTCTCCTCGACGCTGACCCGGCGCCTGGTCGCCGAGGGCGACGTCGCGGGCGCCGGGGAGATCCTCGGCCGGCCGCACCGGGTGGAGGGCGTGGTGGTACGCGGGGCTCAGCGGGGCCGCGAGCTCGGCTTCCCGACCGCCAACGTCGAGACGCTGCCCCACACCGCGATCCCCGCCGACGGCGTCTACGCCGGCTGGCTGCACGCGGCCGGCGAGGCCATGCCGGCCGCCATTTCCGTCGGCACGAACCCGCAGTTCGACGGCACGGAGCGCACGGTGGAGGCGTACGCCATCGACCGCGTGGGCCTCGATCTGTACGGGCTGCACGTCGCCGTCGACTTCCTCGCGTTCGTGCGCGGCCAGGCGCGGTTCGAGACGCTGGAGGCCCTGCTGGAGCAGATGGCGCAGGACGTGAAGCGGTGCCGGGAGCTGGTGGCCGAGGCGGAGGCCGCGGAGACGCAGTAGCCGACGGCGGCTTCGTTCGTACGACGACGAAGGGCGGCCGGTGCCTGCGGAGGCACCGGCCGCCCTTCGTCGTGCCGTGAGTCGCCCGGGGTTACTGCTGCTGCGGGGGCGGCGGGGGAGGGGTCTGGCCGTCGGGGTGCGGCGGTTGCTGGGCGTGGGGATCCTGCGGGGGCTGGGGTGCTGCCTGCGGGTAGCCCGCGGGGTAACCGGGCTGACCCGGTTGGCCGGGCTGGCCCTGGTGTGGCGGGTAGGGCTCACCGGCGTGCGGGTAGGGCTGACCGGCGTGCGGGTACGGCTGCGGCTGGCCGGGGGCGGCCTGCCCGGGCTGGGCCTCTCCGCCCTGCGGATAGGGCTGACCCGGGGCGTACGGCTGGCCGGGGTGCGGGGGCTGAGGGTAGGCACCGGGCTGACCGGGATGCTGTGGCCCGGGGCCGGGCCGGCCGGGGGCCTGCTGGCCCGGGGCGGGGTGCCCGGGCATCGGCTGCCCCGGCATCGGCTGCCCCGGCATCGGCTGCCCCGGCATCGGGTGCCCCGGCATCGGCTGGCCGGGATGGGGCTGCCCGGCGTGGGGCTGCCCGGCGTGGGGCTGCCCGGCGTGGGGCTGCCCGGGGTGGGGCTGGCCCGGGTACTGGCCGGGGTACTGCTGACCCGGGAACGGGCCCGGCATGGGCTGGTCCGGGGCCTGCGGGCTGGGCATCGGCGGGGCGGCCACCGGCGGCGGGTTGCCGTCGGAGGTCCACAGGCCGTGCGCCTGCTGGTGGCGGACGAAGTCCTCGGCGACCATCGCCGCGAGGTTGAAGTACGCCTCCCGCACCTTCGGCCGCATCATGTCGAGGTTGACCTCGGCACCGGCGGAGAGATGCTCGTCGAAGGGCACCACGACGACGCCCCGGCACCGTGTCTCGAAGTGCGACACGATGTCCTCGACCTTGATCATCTTTCCGGTCTCGCGCACACCCGAGATCACGGTGATGGAGCGCGAGACCAGCCCGGCGTACCCGTGCGCGGACAGCCAGTCCAGCGTCGTACTGGCGCTGCTCGCACCGTCCACGGACGGCGTCGAGATGATGATGAGCTGGTCGGCGAGGTCGAGCACACCGCGCATGGCGCTGTAGAGCAGACCGGTGCCCGAGTCGGTGAGGATGACCGGGTACTGCTTGCCGAGCACCTCGATCGCCCGCCGGTAGTCCTCGTCGTTGAAGGTCGTGGACACGGCCGGGTCGACGTCGTTGGCGATGATCTCCAAGCCGGAGGGGGCCTGGGAGGTGAACCGCCGGATGTCCATGTACGAGTGGAGGTACGGGATCGCCTGGACGAGGTCACGGATGGTGGCCCCGGTCTCCCGGCGCACCCGGCGGCCGAGCGTGCCGGCGTCCGGGTTGGCGTCGATGGCGAGGATCTTGTCCTGCCGCTCTATGGCGAGGGTGGAGCCGAGCGCGGTGGTCGTGGTCGTCTTGCCGACGCCGCCCTTGAGGCTGATCACGGCGATGCGGTAGCAGGAGAGCACCGGTGTGCGGATCAGCTCCAACTTCCGCTGCCGCTCGGCCTCCTCCTTCTTCCCCCCGATCTTGAACCGGGAGGGCGCGGACGTGGGGCGTCCGCTCTTCGCCTTCTGCTTCTTGTTGTTGAGCAGCCGGTCGGAGGACAGCTCCACGGCCGCGGTGTAACCGAGCGGCGCGGCACCGGGGTTCGTCACCTGGCGCTGGTCGTGCTGCATCGGCTGCGGCCACGCGGCCCCGGCCCGCGGGTCCACGGGCTGCGGTGCGCCCTGCGGGTGCTGACCGGCGTGCTGGGGCGGCTGAGCGCCGTGCGGGGTCCCGTGCGGGGGCGCCCCTTCGGGCTGCGGCTGTCCCTGCTGGGCCGGGGGCTGCGGCGCGTTCGGGTACGGGAAGCCGTAGCCGCCCGCAGCGTTCGGCGGGGGGAAGCCGTAACCCGCGGCGGCGCTGGGGTCGGCCTGGGGTGCCGCGGGCGGCTGCGGCTGCGGCTGTGGAGCTGGAGGCGTGGGCTGGGGCTGCCCCTGCTGTGCGTTCGGGTACGGGTAGCCGTACGCACCGGCCGTGTCGGGGGCCGGGGGGAAGCCGTAACCACCGGGCGTCTGGGGCGTACCGGGCCCCGGGGGCTGCGGGGCGCCGGGCCCTGCCTGCGCGTGGGGCGCGGCGGGGTGCGGGAAGCCGTAGCCGTGCTGCGGGTTCTGCGGGGTGGCCGGGGCTTGTGCCGCCGCCGGGTTCCAGGCGGGCGGCCCCGGCTGTGGAGCCTGTGGCTGGACGGGCTGCTGCGGGGGCGGCACGGGCGACTGTCCCTGCGACGGCTGGACATTGGGGTGCTCGCTCGGCGTCGCCGGGTCCGCAGGCTGCGGCTGTGCGGGCCACTGTGCGGCCGGGGCGGGCGCGGCGGGCTGGTACGACGGCGGCAGCGGCGGCACCCCGCTCCGCGGCACGGGCGGAGGAGCCCAGGCGGTGGACGGCGCGTCGTGCGCCGCGGCGGGCGGAGTGCCCTGCGGCTCGGCATGCGGCGCGGCTGGGCCGGCCTCGTGGGACGCGCTGACCTGCGGGGTTTCGGCGGCAGGCTCGGGCACGGGCGCCGCGGCACCGGCATGCGCGGCATCGGCATGCGCGTCGGCGGCGTGGGCGTCGGCGGCGTGTGCGTCGGTGGGAACCCGCGTCTCCTCGGAGCCGGTGACATCCTCGCCCCGCGCCGTTTCGGCTTCGGGCACGGCACTCTCAGCGTCGGCGTCCGAGAGCGGGGCCTCCTCGGCCTCGCCGCTCTCAGCCACCACGGTGCCCTCAGCCCCGGCCACCGGAGCCGCGAAACCCTCCGAGCCCTCATCCTCCGCCGCAGCGGACGCGTCGTCACCGTCAGGGCGCGAGCCGTCGAAGTCCAAGTCGCCCGAACCGGCCGACTCTTCCTCGGCAACCGCCCCGTCGACGTCGGCAGCCGTGTCAGCCCCACCGGAGACCTCGGCCTCCTCACCCGTCGCCGTGACCGGCGCGGAGCTGTCCGCGCCCTCGGCTTCACCCTCGACCTCAGCCGCGGCCGCCCGCTCCGCGATCTCGCGCTTCAGGGCGACGGAGGAGAACCGCATGGTGGCGCCGCTCTCCAGATCACCGTTCCCGGAATCCGTGTCCTGATCCGCGGAGTCGACCGGAGGCACCGGCGGTGGCGCCCACTGCCCTTGAGGGTGCCCCTCCGGCTGGGCCTGCTGCGGCGCGTAGCCGCTCCCCTCCGGGAAGCCGGGCGCGCCGACGGCACCCCCCGTCTGAGGCGCGGGCGGTGTGTGAGGAGCGCCCTGGAAGGGGCCCGGAACCGGAGCCTGCGGAGGGAACGGGGTCCCCGTCCCACTCACCGGCGTCGCGGGAGAGGCGGAAGGCGCAGGAGCCGCCGGAGGTGTGAACGGAGCCCCGGAAGCAGGCCCGGAGCCCGTACCCGGACCCTCGCCCGAGCCGCCGCCCGCACCAGTCCCCGGACCGTCCCCCGCGTTCTGCGTGTACCAGGCGGGCGGTGCGTAGTCGATGGTGAACTCCCCCGTCGCCTCGACGGCGGAGTCCGCGTCGGGCTGGTCATCGCCGGGTGTTGCCCAGCCCCCGCGGATCCCGTCCCGATCGCTGCTCACAATTCCTCCTGGTGTGGTCGAGCACCCTCATGCCGTGCCGGGGCGACCATTACTTGTCGTCCTTTGTCGTTCGAGGTCGTCCGATCCACCGGCTCTCCCCCTGGGACGCCGACGCCCGGTCCACGGGTTCTGGCCCGGCGTCCACTCCCAGCCTAATCACCACGCGCCGCACCTCAGCAGGCCCGTCCGTTCCACAGCACACGCACACGACGTCACACCGTGCTCAGAAGTGCCGTACGGCGCCTCACCATTGACCAATAAATCATCCGATAGTGACCAAGGCATCGCGCGATAAAATGAACGAAACGACAACACGTGCCCAATTCCAGGCGGAAGTCGCTGATTCAGTCCATCCTTCTGGGCCTACCCAACAATCCGATCTCGGCATCAGTGGGTTGGGTCAGCACGTACTGCCGGTCGCGGTCCGCACACCAGAGCGTGAGTCCGTCGGAGAGCGTCGGCAGGGCCTCGACCTCGCCCTGGGGCAGCGCCATCGTGCGCCCCAACTCCGTGGCCTCGTCCGGCGAGATCCGCTGCACACCGACCAGCCGGGCCTGCCGTACGAGCCGCGGCGCCAGGGGACTGAGATACGGCAGCAGCGTCAGCACCGACTGCCACGGCCCCGAGACGACCCGCCCGCGCGGGGGCCGCATACCGCAGTCCCGCACCACGAGCACCGGTGTTCCGGCCGACGTGCCCTGCGGCGGCACCCGTCCGACGTCGTACACGGCCAGGCCGTTCTGCCCGCCGCCCATGGCATGCACCATCTGCATCCAGGCCTGCGGCCGCCCGGTCTCCACGGCGACCCGCGCTCCCGTCGCCGCCGCTCGCAGGGCGATGACCTGCGCGGTCCACAGACCTCCGATGAGGACGACGTCGTACGGCGTCGGCCGGTTGAGCCCCAGCACCGCCGGGCGCCCCTCCGCGTCCACTCCGATGACGACGCCGTCGTCCCCGATGGGCAGCGTGAGGGCGGACAGTTGGTCCAGCGGCACGGAGTGGCGTCCGTGGCGGGGGCCGAGCAACCCGAAGCCACGGCGCAGCAGTTCGCGTGCCCGCCCGTCGCCGGAGGGCTGCGGCTCGCCGGGAGCGGCGGCCGTCCGTGCCGCCCGGGCCGTGCGTGCGGTCGTCGGTGTCACCGGGCACCTCCGAGAGGCAGAGTGGCGAGCATGCCGGGCACCTGTTCCCGGTCGAGGCGGGCCAGTCCCGCACCCGCGTGGCGTGCCGCCGCCTGTACCGCGCGCCGGGCCGCTACGAGTTCATCGTCACTGCGCCCGGTCACCCGCAGATGACCGCACAGGGACACCTCCTGGCGCTCCCCGCGCGTGAGGGTCAGGCTGAAGGTGGTGGCGAGCGCGGGGACGGCGGTGACCAGCGCGAGGAACTGCGGCAGCGACGGCGCCCGCCTGCCGCCCAGGGTGGGCCAGCGGCGTATCCAGTACGTCGTGTGCCGGCGGTTGTCGCAGCGCCAGCTGCGGCCCAACTCCTCGGTCCGCCGCTCCCGCGCCTCCGTCCGCCCCGCCTCCGCCGTCACCAGCGGATTGGCGCTGGCCGAGGTGGCGATCGCGGTGGTCAGCTCCTCCTCGTCGAGGACGGTGACCCGGAACCCGGCCCCGGTCAGCCGGCTCGCCAGATGGTCGGCCGCCCGGACGACGCACTTCTGCGCCCCGACGAGACCACCGCCGCGCGCGGCCACCGCCTCCGGACACAGCTCGGGGTCGAGTTTCAGCGCGATCCACGTGATGCGCACCGCGGGAGCGCCGGTTTGCTCCTGCAGCGGCGCGTAGTTGGAGACGGCCACCGACTGCTGGGGGAGATGGAGCGCGGGCGCGGGCTGCGTGTGCAGCACGACCTGCGCCGACTCCAGGCGGATCCCGTCCACCTCGAGGGCGTCGTGCACCAGGGCGAGCGGCAGCGGCTGCCGGTTGCGCTCGGCCCGCAACGCGGTCGCGTCGGCCTCCACCTGGAGGACGGCGGTGACGAAGGTGCCGTCCCCGACGATGCCGATGGGCCGCCGGTCACGGCTCGCGTACGTGTACGTCCGCAGGCTCGGGTCGCACTCCACGGCGGGGGCGAACCCCGGTTCCGTGCCGACCGGTATCGGTGTGTTCGCGGCGCGCCGCTGCCGGGCCCGCAGCGCCCGCGCCGTACCGAACCACTCCGGAAGGGAGCGGCCGCGGCGGCGGACGAAGGCGGCGAGCACCAGAAGGACCGCGACGACGCCCGCCACGATCAGGGCGACCGGGTCGATCACCCATCCGACCAGCAGCGCGGCGGCCGCGATCTCCAGCAGCACGAGACGTTGCAACCGGAACACCCCGGCCTGCCCGGACCGCGATCTGAGATGGAGCGCACCCGACGCCGACGACCGCTGTTCCGGTTCCGGCCGCGGCGCGGAGGAACCCCGCGTCCCCGACCGGCCACGGGACCGCACGCGCGTTCCGGAAGCCATCACTCCATCCCCCCGTTTTGCTCACAACTCGCCTGTGTTTCAGCACCACACAGGGCCCTCGAAGGTCCAGGCACCCTACCCGCTCCACAAGTCTCCGCGGATACCAGGCATAGTAGGGGGCCGGTCTGACATCGGAGGGCGCGGGACCGCGTCACCGGCGAGCGCGGCCCAGCGAAAACGGGGAGAGACAGGCACAGATGGCATCTCGGCGGGACCAGCTCAATGCCTACACCTTCGCGAAGCGCCGCATGCTCGCGGCCTTCCTGCAGTCTTCGTCCGACGGTTCGGAGGAGGGCGCACCACGACCGCTGCGGGCGATCGTTCCCAGCATCGTCGTGGGCGTCGTCGTCATGGCCGTCTTCGGCGCCTGGGGCATGTTCAAGCCGACCGCGCCCAAGGGCTGGGACACCCCCAACGCCAAGGTGATCGTCGCCGACAAGTCGACCACCCGGTACGTCGTGCTGAAGACCGACGGCGAGGTCCAGCTGCACCCCGTCCTCAACATGGCGTCGGCCAAGCTCCTCCTCAACTCCAACCAGGGCGAGGTCGTGACGGTCGCCGAGTCCGTCCTTGACAGCGGCAAGATCCCGCACGGCGTCACCATCGGCATCCCGTACGCGCCCGACCGCCTGCCCGACCCGTCGGAGGCGGGCAGCGCGAAGCGCTGGGTGGTGTGCGAGCGCCCGAGCGCCGGCGGCGGCTCCATCCAGAAGGCGGCACTGGTACTCGCCTCCCGCGACATGAAGTCCACCGAGGGCGGGGAGCGGTTGCGCGGCGGTCAACTCCTCTACGTCGTCGGCCCCGACAAGAACCGTTACGTCGTCGACGCGAGGGGGACGGCGTACCGCGTCGACAAGTCCGACGAGCTCCTGCTGCGCGCGGTGGTCGGCTCCGGCCGCCGGCCCGAGCCGGTGTCCAAGGAGTGGTTGGCCACCCTGCACCGGGGCGACCCGATCAGCTTCCCCGACATCACCGACCAGCCCGGCACGCCCGCCGGAGCACCCGGCCAACTCGACGAGTCGGCCAACAAGGTCGGCATGGTGCTCAAGGCCTTCGACAACAACCGCGAGCAGTACTACGTGGTGTTGTCCGGCCGGGTCGCCCCCGTCTCCGCCTTCGTCGCCCAACTCCTGCTGTTCAGCGAGGAGCTGGCGCCCCTCGGCCAGGCGGGGCACGCCCGCGAGGTCAGCCCGGGCGCGATCGTCCCGGGCAAGCCGTTCGGTACCGAGCACCGCTGGCCGATCGGCGACCCCGCCCCCGTCAACATGCCGTCGGGCGCCAGCGGCACCCGGAGCACGATCTGCAACGTCCTGCGGGACGTCAACGGCGCCGGCGTCACGACCCTGAGCACCTGGGCGGGCACCGACTTCCCCGCCAAGCTCCCCACCGGTTCCTCCAGCGCCTACGTCACCCCCGGCTCCGGCCAGCTCTACCGCCAGTTCCAGGGCCGGGCGACCAAGTCGGGGCCCGTCTTCCTCGTCACCGACACCGGCCTGCGCTACGTCCTGCAGTCCAACGCCGACAGCGCCACCAACGACGCGGGCATCGGTACGACGAAGAAGGACCGTGAGCAGCTCCAGCAGGAGGCCAAGCAGGCCCAGACCCGCCTGGGCTACGCCGACGTCGACCCGGCTCCGATCCCCGCGACCTGGTCGGAGTTCCTGCCGACCGGCCCCCGCCTGTCCACAGCGGCGGCCCGCCAGCCGCAGGGTTCCTGAGGAGGGACAGCGATGGTGCTGCGTACGAAGGGGCGCTCGGCGAGGCGGGCGACGGGACTGCGTACGACCCTGGTGGCGGCCGCGACCCTGCTCGCCACGGCGACGGTCCTCACGCCTCCCCCCGCGGCGGCGGCCGATCGGCCCTACTCCGACCAGTGCTCGTTCCCCAACGGCAAGTATCCCGGCCGCCCCTGGGCCCTCCAGCGGGTCCTCCTGGACCAGCTGTGGAGCCAGTCCAAGGGCAAGGGCGTACGCGTCGCGGTCATCGACACCGGCGTGGACGTGACGAACCCCCAGCTCACCCATGCGGTGGACGCCAGGAGCGGCCGTAACTTCCTGCCGCCCGGCATCAAGGACGAGAACGGCGACCCCATCGAGCGGGGCAAGGAGAACGGCACCACCGACACCGTCGGTCACGGCACCAAGGTCGCCGGCATCATCGCGGCCCGCCCCGCCTCCGGCACCGGCTTCGTCGGCCTGGCCCCCGAGGCGACGATCATCCCCATCGAACAGAACGACGCGGAGGGCCACGGCACCGCGAACACCCTGGCCGACGCGATCAACTACGCCATCCAGGCCAAGGCCGACGTCATCAACATCTCGCAGGACACGTCGAAGGCGGTCAAGCCCGCCCCCACCCTGGAACAGGCGGTCGACGCGGCCCTCGCCCGCAACATCGTCGTCGTGGCCTCGGCGGGCAACGACGGCCTCGGCGGCAACGTCAAGAAGACCTACCCGGCCTCCTACAAGGGCGTCCTCGCCGTCGCCGCCTCCGACCGCAACAACGAACGCGCCGCCTTCTCCCAGTCCGGCGACTTCGTCGGCGTGGCGGCCCCCGGCGTCGACATCATCTCCACCGTCCCCAAGGGCGGTCACTGCTCCGACAACGGTACGAGCTTCTCCGCGCCCTATGTGGCGGGCGTCGCCGCGCTGATCAAGGCCAAGCACCGCGACTGGACCGCCCGCGAGATCGTCGCCCAGATCGAACAGACCGCGGAGCGCACCATCGCCGGCCACGACCGCCTGGTCGGCTGGGGCGTGGTGGACCCGGTCCGCGCCCTGACCGAGGACGACCACCCCGTCGAGTCCCCCGACCCCGCGGCAGGCCTCTCCAAGCCGGAGGCCCCCACCCCCGCCAAGCTCCAACTCGGCGAGACCCCCGACGAACGCAACGCCCGCCTCGCCACGTACGTGGCCGTGGGAGCGGCGGTCCTCGTGGCCGCGGCGGGCGGCACGGCGGTGGCGCTGCGGGACGCCAGGCGCCGGGCACGGAGGGTCGCGGGGGCGGAGTAGCCGAAGGGGCGAAATTTTGTCATAGCAAAGTTTCGGTCACGAGCGTCGACGGAAGCCGTGCGTTGCTCCTCGAAGTGGATCTTGCGGCCTTCGCTGAAACCAACTTGCACCTTCTTCGGTCACTTTGAGGAGGATTGGACGTCCCGAGACGGCCGAGTCGCGACAACTTCGTAACTGAGCCAACACGAAGTTCAGTTGGACGCGATTTACACAGTGACTACAGTGGTTGCCGAGTGCATGGACCACTCGACAGCTTCACCAACGGGGAACGGGGAGGGAAGGCATGCTTCCTGCGGAGGCCGGGGGCTTCAAGGTCGGCCTGGAGGCGCTCACCACCTTCAAGAATCGCGTGGACGACGTCCTGTCCACCTTCGAAGGCTCACCCGCCAGCTCTCAGAAGATCGGCGCCCACACCCTCTCCGAAGCTTCCTTCGTCGGCGGAGGCGGCTTCGGCGAGGCCAAGGGCCTGCACGCCCAGTACGAACGTGTCCACGAACGACTGACCGCCCTCTCCAAGACCCTGGGCCTCCAGATAGAGGCCATCCAGATCGCCGTCCAAGGAGCGCACGGCGACTTCACCGACGTGGACGAGGAGCAGCGGCGACGGTTCTGGGAGATCCAGACGCACATCGGCCGTGAGCAGGCGGAGGCGGAGCGGGAGAAGAAGGCGGCTGAGGCTGCGAAGCAGGGCAAGTCGGCAGAAGAGCGTTCGAGCAACACGAAGGCGGGCACTGAAGGAGGGGGCCTGTACTGATGAGCGACGAAAAGCAGCACCAGGACCCGTACGAGCTGCAGAAATTGCGGGTCGCGCAACAGGCCGGTGTCATCGACGCGGCCAGTCGTGTGTCGGAGATGACCAAGGGCTTCTTCGGCAGCTACCTCAACGCCTTCGCCAAGACGGACTTCGACGGCCACGCCCTGAACGCCATGATCGACATGGTCGATACCGCGAAGCCGGAGCACTTGGAGGAAGCGGGCAAGGCGCTGTGGGCAGCGCAGGTCGCAATTCAGGAGGCAGCCGAGGAGCTCAAGGGCCACATCAACAGAGTCGCCTGGGAGGGGGAATCGGGCGAGGCGTTCCGCACGTGGGGCGGCAACCTGGTCACCAACGCCCTCAGCCTGTCGACCTTCGCCGAAGTGGCCGGAAACCAGATCACCGCAGCGGCAACGGGCCTCGCCTCCGTCCGCAAGGCCATGCCACCCCGTGACAACCGCCCCGACCCCAAGACGGTCGACGACATCCCGACCCCCAAGCGCGTCGAGGGCAACGAGGAGTACGCGGCGGCGGTCCAGGTCGAAAAGGACCGCCAAGAGGCGATCAACCAGATGAACCGGTTGGCGTCCTTCTACGCGGTCTCGCAGGAGACGCTGGCGAAAGCGGAGCCGCCTACGTTCGAGGCTATGCCGGATGTGGGGGTGCCGAAGCCCAGTCCGAACCGCGGTGAGTACACGCCGGGCGAAGAAAGTGGCGGCGGGAGCCTCGGCCAGGCCGGCGCAGTGGGAACGTCGGGCCCACACGCCACGGAAGCATCGACTAGTCGGTTTCACACGGGAGATGCTGGGACGCCGCTCAAGCAGGTGGACGACTCGGTCGTTTACCCCGATAAGAGTGTTGGCACGGAAATCAACACCGTGGGTACTGCCCCACCCCCCGAGACTGTAAGGCCGGCAACTAGCCTGCCGCCGTCGGCGCCCGGTCCAGGCGGAGGCAATGGAGGGCAGGTTCCTCCCTTTGCCCCTGGCACGGTGCCTCCTACCTTCAATGGGCCCGCTGGACGGGCCCCGGGCCTTGGTGGAGGATCCGGGCCCAGGGCACCGATTTCGGCACAGGGACGCGCGGGAAATCCGAACGGCACCGCAGCTGGGCGTGGCACCACGGGACCGATGGGACGGGCTGCGGGTACAGGTCAGTCCGGCATCCGAGGTGGCAGCACAGCGACAGGTGCTTCGCCCATCGGCCGCGGGGTCTCTGGTGGCACCCCGCGTCCGCTTGGCGGAACGACGAGCGGACGGGCGGGTGGAGGAGGCTCCACAGGAGCGGCACGTGGCAACGGCATCATTGGAGGCAGGCCCGCCACGTCTGCAATTTCCGGATCGACCGGCGCCAGGGTCCCTCGCGGTACGGTCGTCGGCGCCGGGGGAAACCCGAGTTCGCGCGCACCGGCTGGCAAGATCGGACAGCGTGGCGTCATCGGAGCGCAGCCCCCCGGCACTGACAGCCGTCCCGGGCCGTCTGGTCGTCCGGGGCGCCCGGTGACAGGAAATGCAGACGGTGTCGTAGGTACGCCTACAGGCCGAGCTTCAGCAGCGAGAAGCGGCGGCAACACGGCCCAACGCCCCACAAGCGCACGGCGCAACAACAACCGTGAAGAACGCGAAGGCCAACGTCAGCCCGAGACCGAGCGGCGCAACACGCAGCCATCGACTGACTGAACACGAGCGAGGATCTACAGAGGCATGACACGGACCAGCCCACGTGGCAGATTGACCGCGGCCTTCGCGGGGCGTGCCGGAAGACGGGTGTCCACCGTGGGCACCGTCCTCGGTGCACTCGCCATTGCATCCTCCGGGCTGGCTCCGAGCGCTGTTGCTGCCGACGTCCAGTCGAAGCAGTGGTACCTGAACCTGATGGGTGCCGAAGGTATGTGGAAGACCAGCACTGGAAAGGGCGTCAAGGTCGCTGTCCTTGATACCGGTGTGAATCCTTCAACAGCGTCGCTCAAGGGGCAGGTGCTTGCCGGCGAGGTGCCGAAGTCCGTTTCCTATGGCGCAACCAAGGACTACGAGGGTCACGGCACCACAATGGCGGAGCTGATCGCGGGTACCGGCGCCGGCGGCGGTCTGAAGGGCTTGGCTCCTGGCGCCAAGATCGTCCCTTATCGGGTGCTCCTGGAGGACACCCCCGACAAGGAAAAGACTTCTGAAGTCGCGGACGCGATTCGGGCCGCTGCGGACAGCGACGCACAGATCATCAGCATGTCCTTCGGCGGTGACACGATCGACCCGGACGAGGAGAAGGCGGTCAAGTACGCCGAGTCTAAGGGTAAGTTGATGTTCGCTGGCACTGGCAATGACGCCACGAAGAAAAACTTCATCGGTTACCCGGCTGCGTATCCCTATGTGGTGGGCGTGGCCGCAGCCGATAAATCGGGCAAGGTGGCCGACTACTCAGAGCACGGCAGCTACGTTGATCTGGCTGCTCCGGGACTCAACCTGCCGCGCTGGTGTGACGCGACGTTCCGCGCATACTGCGACAACGGAGGAGGCACCAGCTCCGCCACCGCCATTGCCTCCGCTTCCGCTGCCCTCATCTGGTCCGCCCACCCCAAGTGGACGGCCAATCAAGTGCTCCGGAGCCTGATCGACACAGCTGGCCGCGACTGGCCAAAAGACCAGCCGAGTAACTACCTCGGCTACGGCCTGGTCCGCCCCCGCAAGGTGCTGGCAAACAGCAACATCAATCCAGGCCCCGCCAACACCGACCCGCTGAGCTTCGAAAACGGAACCGGTGTGGAAGGAACGGCGGACTCCTCCTCGCCGTCCCCCTCCAAATCCACCTCCGCCTCGGTTGGCGGCCAAGCCTCCAACGACAAGTCAGGCGGCAAGAACTCCGCAGCAGCATCAAGCTCGGACTCGTCCGACGGCAACACCCAACTCTGGGTGGCGATCGGCGCGGCACTCGTGCTGGCGGTCGGCGGCGCCACCTTCGCCGTCGTACGCAAAAGGCGAACCACCTGACGCACCCCAGTAACACGCACCACCCCGAACTTCACGAAGGGAAGTCCCGTAATGGCAGCTGGTCAGCGGCTCAATGACGGCGATGTAGTCAAGCTCGAAAAGAACATCGTGGAGAGGTACGAGTCCATCAAGAGCCAGCTCTCCCGCCTCCAGGGCACGCTGGACACGATGGAGGCCAACTGGCGAGGCATCGGCGCCAAGGCCTTCAACGACAAGCAGGTCGAGATCAACGAGCGCGTCAAGCACATCGGTTCGCTGCTCACCTGGTTCCTGGACAACATCAACGCCACCCGCAAGGACAAGGACAAGCTCGAGGACGAGGTCCGCGCGACCATGTCGAGCATCGACGTCCAGCAGGGCGGCGCGCACTCGGCTCTCAACAGCTACTGAGCAAGGCCGCGAGGCCTCAGGGCCCGCACCGAACTTTCAACGAGGAGATGAGGAACCATGGCTGGAGTGCACTACGACGAGCTCGCCGTCAAGTACGGCGGTCTCGACGCGATCACCACCGAGCTCGGTAACCAGGCCAAGAAGCTCGAAGAGGACCTCCAGGCACTGAAGGCCGCCGTGGTCCAGGCCGCCGCCGGCTGGGAGGGCGAGGCCGCGACCGCCTTCGGCGAGAAGATGAAGCAGTGGGACGCCGACGCAGCCGCCATCCACACAGCCCTCGTCAGCATCGGCCACAAGGTCAACACCGCCAGCGGCGACTACCGCGGCGGCGACCTCAAGGCAGCCAGCTACTTCCAGTGAGCTGACAAAGCTGGCATAGCCGACAGAGTTCATGCGGGGTGGGCACGCGCGGGAGGTGCCCACCCCGTCTCGTAGCACGTCAAGGAACCACAGTGGTCTGGGACGAGTGGGAAGAGCTGAAAAAGCAGGCGGTCGAGCGCGAAGCAGCTACCTCCGACCGTCCTCCAGCTCCAGAAGGTGTCAGACAACCGGCGAAATCCATCGAGGAAACAGTGCCGGTCGCGGCGTCAGAGGGCCCAGCCCCTGTCGCAGGTGCCGAAGGGTCCGCATACCTCGACGCATCAGCGGTGGAGACCACTGAGCGGCTCGCATGGATCAAACATACGATCGCCCATTTTCGGGATACCACTGTCCTCGTCCCTGTCGAGCGAGGCAAGGGCTTCCTGACCGCCGACTTCGGCGGGGTGCGATGGATCCACGCCTTCACAAGTGCAGCCAATCTCACCAGATACGACCAGTTGCAGGGCCATCTAAGAGACAGACGCGACTACGTCTCCGTACTCGGCTGGCGCCTCCTGGACGTGGTGGTCCCGGAGATGGGCATGCCGTGTGGCGTGGCCTTGGACGTAGGCAGTGACGAGAACGGCGTCCTTCTCCCACCAGTCGTCGGGATCGTGCCTGACACGGTGGCAGTGGATGCCGAGGTGAACAGGAACGGGGCGAAGCCGTGGTGAATCACAGCGTCGGCGGTGACAAAGACCTGCAGTCCACGGGGATGGACGATATCGCCCAGGGGATCACTCTGACGCTGGGCGAGCTGAAAGAGCTCGGCATGGTCGGCCAGGCCGGGGCAGGCCGCGGTTTCTCCGATCTCTCCCTCTCAGGACTGGAACTGGGGCACAACGGGCTGACCTCGGCCGTCAAGTCGTTCTGCGAGCGCTGGGAGTGGGGGGTGCGCTCGCTCGTCAACGAGGGCAACAGTTTCGCGCAGGGCGTGGGTCTCGCCGCCGGCACGCTGTAGGAGACGGACCAGTACGTGGACGGCGCACTGAAGGTGGGCGCCAACTCGCTGATGGGCAATCCGTACGCGTCTGAGGACGAGGTCACCGACATGAGCTGGTCGGAGCTCGCCCGGAACAACGCGTTCGCGAACCCGGACTACAGCAAGGAGTCCTTCGAGCAAGCCTGGGACACCAGCAAGCAGGGTTGGAAGGACGCGGCTCGGGACGTGATGACCTCGCAGGCGATGACCGGGCCGATCCCTGGCCCGCTGAACCTGCAGCAGGCGACCGGCGCGAGTGATGAACAGTACGAGGCCTTCCTCGACGAGACCTTCGGGCCTTCCCCCGAAGAGCGGGCGCAGGCTGCGGCTCAGCAGCCCACGCCGCAGCAACACTGGGAGACCCGCTGATGGGTTTCGGTGATCTCCTCAACGACGGCTTGGGCAAACTCGAGGACGGTTGGGACGCCGGCAAGAAGATCGTCGGTGAGGGCGTCGAGTGGGGAGCGCACAAGCTCGGCGACGGACTGGAGTACGTCGGCGCCGACGGATTGGCCGACAAGGTCGAGGACATCGGCGACGACATCGCCTCTGACCTGGGCGCCGACGTCGCAGAGCAGCAACTCGGGCAGACCGACCAGGCCAACGAGCTGATCCATGGCAACCCGGGGCGATCCGGACCACCGCCAAACACCTGACGGATTTCCGGGCCGCCTTCGACAAGGTGGGCGAGGGGATGCGCAAGTTGGACTCCTCGCACTGGAAGGGTGAAGCAGCCGACACCTTTCGCGAGAAGTTCGCCATGCACCCGACCAAGTGGCTGCACGCCGGAGATGCCTGCGAGGCGGCGGGCAAGGCGCTCGACGCCTACGCGGACACCGTCACATGGGCGCAGAGGCAGGCCGTAGAGGCCATCGCCCTCTACAAGAAGGGCAAGAAGGCCTCCGAGCAGGCGGTCGATACGTACAACAAGAAAGTCGACGCATACAACGCAGCGATCAAGGCGGACAAGGACCCAGGGCCCCCACTGGAGCCGTTCACGGACCCTGGGCGAGGCGACATTCAGCGCGCCCGTGAGATCCTGGCCGACGCACGCCGCCAGCGTGACGAGGCTGCCAGTATCGCTGCGGAAACGGTCACCGCGGCCCTGCAGCACGCCCCGGCAGAGCCGCCTCCGCTCGACCGGCTCGAAGCCGACGCGATCGACGGAGCCGGCGCTGTCAGTACCGAATTGACGCATGTCGTGGGCGGCGTGATCAAGGGCGGCGCAGATCTGTTCAACTTCGTCCGTGGCCTGAACCCGATCGACCCGTACAACCTCACCCACCCCGCTGCGTATCTGCAGAACCTCAGCATGACCCTGTCGGGCCTCGTATCGACGGCCGCGCATCCTGAACGCATTCCCTCAGCGCTCATCGACAGCTTCAAGAAGGACCCGTCCGAGTTCGTCGGCCGACTGATTCCCGAACTCATCGGGACGAAGGGCGCCGGCCTCGCCCGCACCGCACTGCGCACCGGCGTGAAGGAAGGCCTGGAGACCAGCGCGGCCAACATGGCTTCCCACGGCATGAAGTACGGCGACGAACTCGCTGACGCCAAACAGGCCGCCACAGGAGCAGCCGACGCCCCCAAGGACTGGAGCGACCTGGCGCGCAGCACGGATCATGTGTCGGAGAAGGCTATTCACGCCGACTCGGTTGATGCGAAAGCGGCTCAGGAGTTCCTCGACGACCAGTACCCCTGGCTCAAGGATGTCAACAACACTGGAGCACACGGATATACGAACAACTGCAGCCACAACGTGGACGCGGTGAACCGGAACCTGGACGGAGAAAATGTCAGCGCGGCTCCCAGGCACCAACCCGACCACGTTCCCCCAGAGGCGCTCGGCCTCAAGGACCGGCCCAAGGGTCACTACGACATGGTCAAGAGCTACGATGACATCATTCGTGACCTGCAGAGCAGAGGCGAGGGTTCTAGAAGTGTCGTATATGTCAGCCGGCCCAACGGCACGGCGCACGTATTCAACGCGGTGAACACCTCACACGGAGTTGTTTTCCTCGATGGACAGTCCGGGACATTGGGGGCCCTCGAGAAAAATGTATCATCCATCGGCCACATTCCGTATCGTGACGGAGTCAAGTAGATGTTGAGCAAAGCCGCGGCCCTTGAGTCAGCTGCTGAATTTATCAGGAATTCGTACCCCGACAAGGCTGAATCTCTGGTGCTCCTTCCAGAGGACTGCGTTGCATACCCCTTCGGATGGGCAATCCGTTTCGACTGGAAGGAGCACCTGGAAACGGGAAATGTTGCGGATGCGCCCTTCACGTCAGTGGTGATTGTGCCGCACAACGGCGAAGCCGTCGATTTCCCCCCGACCGGCTTTCCGATGGACGAGTACATGAGCCGGCGCGCGTCGGGTGACTGGCCGACCGCAGACTGGCGGCCGAGGAGCTGGCGCGATGCACAGCCCTGAGCAACTCGCCTCCGCCTGGCTCCACCAGACCTACCGAGGCCTGGTCCAATTGTCAACGCCCAACCCGGTGTACGAGACCGCCATGGCTTGGATGTTCGCCTGCCGCACCCTGGAGCAGCCGGGGTACCCCTCTACGCCCATGCTGGCGGCCTCCCTGGTCGTTCCCAAAGACGGCAGCTCCCCGTTTCACCCCTCAACCAGTGATCCCCTCGCGGACATGGCGCCGGTCGGCCCGCAGCAGGCGGCCGACCGCGTCGCCGCCCAGTCCCGGCGGATCAACGCGCGCGGTTGCGTGGTGACTGTGCATTCCGCGATCAACGGTGCCCCGTCGACGCCCTTGCCGTGGCAGCCCTCCGACGAGGCCCCCGGTTGGTGGGACAGACTCGCTCGGCGGTACTTCCCGGGCTTCGAACGGGTCCCCGTCAGTGACTGGGACTCCCTGATCAGAGAGGTGGGAGACTCGGGCCCGGACACTCGGGGCGTGGTGTGGGTACGTCGGCAACTCGGCGGAGCGGAAGCGACTGGCAATCTGCTTTACGCGCACAACAACAAGGGGCAGGTCGTCCTACTGGACGCTCAAGCGGGAGGCCTGGCCAAGCTCGACACAACCCTCCTGCGTGAGTTGGTCGTCATCCGCCAACTGCCGGGAGGACCAGCCCAGCGCTGGCCCTGGGAATGCGAGGCAGCAGACTTCGGCTCCGCGCTGCGCAAGGCACAGCTCTGGTTGGACCAGGCGTACAACGGCGCTGTCCAACCCCTCGACCCAACACCGCAGGATGAAACCCGGCGCGGTTGGGTCTTCGCATGCAACACGAAGAGCTACCTGCGTGAGGGCCAATGGCAGGACGCCATGCTCGACGCCACGCTGGTCGTACCCAAGTCGTCGGACGAGCCTTTCGGCCTGCCCAATGCTGACCCATGGACCTGGCTGGCCCGTTGGGACGCCGGCGAGACTCCGGGCTCCCCGGGCTTCCCGAAGCCACCACCACCCGCACACGCGGCATGGTTCCAACCGACGCTGTCCACCCTTGGGCCCGTCCTTTCCGCAACAGCCCACGCGACGTGGTCCACGGCTATGGACGAGTTGCGGACTTTCCCCCTGGAAGCCCGCGCTGTCGTCTGGGTCCGCCGCGTGGATACGCGCGGACGAGAGTCCGTGGGCTGGCTTCTGAACGCGGTGCACACCCGTCAGGGTGTGATGCTGATCGACGGCGCTTCGGATGCCGTTCCCTCGCTTGAGGGCCCTGGAGTTCACTCAGTGCATGTGATCCGCTATCGCTGAGAGCGCGCAAGGCTCCGTGATGCAATTCGTTCGGGCTGGGTCATGCGACTCCGTGCCCACGAGTTCGTGCATGTCTGATGCATCTGAAGGGTTCGACATGCGTGTCGTGACCCACAACGTGCCGTCCGGCGGCACAGAGGCCGGGCATTCCACACGACCTACAGCCCCGGTAGCGGAATACATAAATCGCACGTTGCTCGAGTTCGTGTCGACTCCAAGCGCGGACGCCGCGAGGTCCTTGGCCGAGGCAGCGGTGCCACGTTTTTTCACGCTGCGCGAGAATGCAGCACAGCCTCCAGCAAGGAACTGGAAATCTTCTACCGCTTGCCTGGCGTGCTGTACTCGCACTCAGCGGAGGAGCAGCAAGAATGTGCCGCACCAACCGCATGCCACGCAAGAGTTGCAGCATTTTGCTTTCCGAACAGTGGAAAAAGATGCATGAGACTGCTGCCTCTGAGGTTGAAAGGGCGGGGTGACAGCGGGCGTTGGCGGTGCTACATCCTCGTCATGAGGTACGCGGATGGCGGCGGTCTGACCGCCGCGGGGCGGGCGAAGCGTGAAGCGGTGCGCTTTGAGGCCGCGGAGATGTTCGAGCAGGGGCTGCGGCCGCCGGAGGTGGCCCGCAGGTTACGGGTGACGCGGAAGTCGGCGTACGCCTGGCACGCAACCAGGCAACGACCGAACAAGTGAACCTGAAACCACGTCAAACGGCCCTGACCGGCTAGTCAGCCACCCCGCACAGCGGGGGAACCTCAGGGCCTGGCGGCTTTCCCTGTCAGCTCAGCGATGACCAGGCAGAACGGCTGCAAGCCGAGCTGGATGCCGGCCCTGCGACGCACGGCTGGAGCGAGGACCAGCGGTGGACTCTCGCACGCGTGGCCGAGCTGATCCACAGGCTGTTCGGGTACCGGTACACGCCACGTGGGGTGTCGTATCTGCTGCACCGGCTGGGCTGGTCACCGCAGGTTCCCGCGCACCGGGCGGTCGAGCGCGACGAGCACGCCGTAGCACGGTGGCGGACGGAGCAGTGGTCACGGGTAAGAGGACGGCCCAACTCCTGGGCGTGGATAGTCTTCGAGGACGAGGACGAGGACGAGGACGAGGACAAGGCCGGGCAGGACCTGAAACCCGGCAAGGGGCGGACCTGGTCACGGCGGGGCAGGACGCCGCTGGTCAGAGTCACGGGCAAGGGGTCCGGCCGGGTCCTGATGGCCGGGATGATCTGCGTCAGACCGGGTCGCGAGACCCGTCTGATCTACCGGACGCAGACGTACCGGGGCCGTACCGGCGAGAAGAAGGGCTTCCGGGCGCGCGAGTTCGCGGACTTGCTGACCTCCGCCCGTCGGCAGCTCGGCGATGTCCCGCTGATCGTGGTGTGGGACAACGCCAGCACCCATCACGCCAAGGCTCTGCGGGAGTTCTGTGACCGCAACAGCGACTGGCTCACCATCATCAAGCTCCCGCCCTACGCACCCGACCTCAACCCCGTCGAAGGCGTCTGGGCCCACCTGAAGAAGTCCCTGGCCAACCTCGCACCCCGCACGATCGGACGACCTCACCCCACTCGTGAAGAACCGCCTACGTGACATCCAACGCCGCCCCGAAGTCCTCAACGGCTTCATAGCCGGGACCGGGCTCGCGCTGGAGCCCCCGTAGCCCCGTCACCCCGCCCTTTCAACCTCAGCGGCAACCAGTAGCACGCGGTCCTCCAGGAGCAGGCTCCGGAAGGCCGCCGAGCGGCGTCGGCTGACTGAGTGGGGGCTGCCGAATAAGCCGGTGAAACCGCTGCGCGTGTGGCTCAACCCCAATCACGGTCCGGCATTGCATACGCACGGTCCGACATTGCACACGCTTCCCTGACTGATTCCACGGCCAATCGACAGCCGCCTGCCACGCCGTTCCGCACGATCATTGCGGGGCAGCTCTTAGGCTCGCCGAGGGTGCCTTGCTGTCCTGCGCCTGCTGCGCTCGCTCGGAAAACATCGTGGCGAATCTTTTGATAAGTGAATCCTTCATGTCCATTTTCGGGGCTGCGGCCCCATGAGTCAGAAGGATGACACTACCCACACGCACCTGAGACAAAATACTTTTGGATCCGGAAGCGAAAGAAGCGTCGGCTCCAGACACCGCGTCGTTCTGATCACCGATCTTACCCAGGTTCAGTTCCCGTGCTCCGGGGACGCGACTGGTCCATGCCTTCCATACGGGGGTGTAAGAGGATTTCGCGGTCGCTGCATCTTGGTACGTGAAGATCAGGAACGAGATTTCCGGCTTACCGCCCTCCCGTAGTACTGATCGACCTGAAAAGAGAACGTTTTTACAGGATTCCGCGGTGTAACAGTTTGTCAGGCCGGAAGAAAGAGCCTTCTTGGCGGGATACGCCGCAGGGGGCGCAGCAATGCGCCATCCCGGCACCGCCGTGCTGTCCGGAAGGACTGACTGAGTCTCCCGCAGAGACAGGCGGGACCCGGGTGCAGAATTCTCGCCGCAAGCGGTGAGTGCAATCGTGGCAGCACAGGCGAAGGCCATAGGCCTGCCCACGATCCGCCTGGAAATCAAAAGCTTTCCCATAGCTGCGATGACGGTTTCAGCCACAATTTTTGCTCACCTTTACCTGCTTGGTGTAATCGGTGGCAAGCTGTTTCATCGAGGAGGCGTCGTCGCGGCCGGAGGCAAAAACTTGGAGCACCGTGAACAGGGCCTGGCTCGGGTGACTGGCGTCTGTGCATCCTTCTGCCTTCCCCACTGCGCCGGTGCCTGAGTAGAGCAGCTTTTCGTCCGCAGTGATCTCGCCGTTGTCGACTTGGGCGTGCACGGAGGCGACCGCCGCGACACTGCCCCCCTCTTCCCACCACACTTGGCTCGCGACGAGTGCGAGTTTTCCATCCACGCTCACGTTGCATCGCTGGGTGCCGCCATTGGGGGTCACCTCGTGAATGGACAGCTTTTTCCCGGGTGGGAGGAAGGGTGACAACAAGTCTGGATTCACTGTTGTCCGACACAGTGAATTCGGCAGCGTGTACTCCCGCTTCTCCTCTTTCGAGCAGCCCAGCAGCATGGATCCGCAGGTCAATACCGCTGCCAGAACGGCAACATGCTGGGATCTCGCCGAGAAGCGAAGCAGTGAGGGTTTCAAGGTCATAGACCTTTCTGGACGGGATCGATTCAGCGAGCTGATCGGCGGGACGACGTCATCCTCAAATGTCAGTTTTAAGGTCTGCTGCCATGGCGGTCACGTTGGTTCCAGAATCATGGAAACCGCGTTCCGCGCCCACGCGAGCCCATTCACCCACATCCGGTAGATCGGTTCTGTTGCGGTTCTTCGCTGCGATCTCAGCCGCCTGCTCGGTGTATTTGTTGTTGGTGTCGAGGCCGCTCTCCCAATGTTCGCCCATAACCGGCCCGGCCTCGTCCTTGGCTTTGCCTTCCGCGTCCTTGAAGATCTCCTCCAAGATCATGCTGGTCGCGGTGCCCGCGAGGCCTCCGGCGGCCGCCCCTCCTGCGGGACTGGTGATGAAGGCCGCACCGACCCCGGTGACAGTGCCGACCACACCCGAGATCAGGTTCTTCCGCTGAGCTATGGAGTGCTCATAGGCCTTGTCCACCTCTTCGGCCTTGCCGGCAACGAATTCCGCTCGACCCTGAGCAAGGGTGCCTGTCACTTCACCTGACCCCCTGGCGGCTTGCTCGACCACGAACTGTGGGTCGTGGGCATAGCGCTGGTCTGCTGAAAGGTTGGGGTCCAAGTGATATTCCATAAGGTTGGCCATGTACGCCTTTTGGCCCACCTCTACCGCGGCGTATCCCTCGGCGTTCTGTCCGACCGTGAACAGGAACCGCGTCACGTCACGGTGTTCGAACTTGGCATCCGCGCCGGCGATCGGGAAAAGCCGGTTCGTATCCTTGTCGTCGTCATCGGTCATGGCTCGATTGATGTCCGGAAGGTACTCCGAAGCAATCTGACCGATGCTGTCACCCATGTACCCGTACTTCGTCACGCGTTCGTTGTCATCGGAGATGGACGTGACGAGGCTTTGCATGAGTTTCGTCTGCTCGCTGTTGTGAGCAGGCGTATCGAGCGTAGGCATCTCCCCCGCCGGATGCCCCGTAGTACCCGCCTCCAACGCCAGCGCCAAGTTGTTACGGCCCGCGATGCTGTCCTCGCCCTTGTCGTCCGTGTCCTGGGGCCAGTCCCGCTCTTCGAAGAGGTAGTCGAAGTTGGAGAGGGTGCGGCGGCCCATTTTGCCGTCGCCGTCGGTGTCGTGGACGAAGTCGTGGTCCTCGTCCTTGTTGACGAACTCGCCGTTGAGGAACTCGGTCGCCGCGTCCGGGCTGTTCGAGATGGCCTTGAGATAGCCGGTGAAGGGGTCCCAGCCCGAGTCGGTGCCCGTGCGGTTGAGGAGGGGGTCGCCTCCCGTGCGCTGCCACGCGCCATGGCGGCCGTTGTCCGTGAACTTCTTCTCGGTGTCGATCAGCTTGTCGCCGTAGTCGACCAGGAACCTGTCGTCGTAGTCGCCCCACCGCATCAGGTTCGTCATGACCTGCGCCCCGAGAGGGAAGCCGCCGCCCCGGCCGACGGGCTTGTCGGCCAGGTCGATCATGCTGCTCTTCCACATGGTCATGTCGGTGCTGTCGCTCTGGGACGCCGTGGCGAGGGTGAGGCTGAGGTTCTTCTGGAGGTCGTCGTACTTGTCGACCCGCTTGTGTCCGAGCTCCCAGGCACTGTGCGGGTCGTTGATGCCCGTCCAGAAGTCGAGGGTGCCCCGTGGCCCCAGGTTCGTGGCGAAGCGTTCGGCGAAGAGTTCGTCGTTGCCGTACTGCTTCAGGCCGTTGTTGAGGACGTCGAAGTCCTCGGCCGTCAGGTCTTCAGGCTTCTTCTTCGCCAGCTTCGCAAGATCGTCCGCCTTCTTCAGCGCCTCGGCCGCCGTGTCGCGGTCGTTGTAGTCGACGTCCGTGAAGCCCAGCCTGCTCTGGTCGGCGATGGCCATCAGCACCTTGTTGGCCGAGCTGTCGGTCTCCGTCGCCTTGTCGAGGATCTTCTGGAGCTCGTCACGGAGGGCGGTGATCTCGCCCTCGTTGTCCTTGTCCTGCTGGGCCCGGCCCTCCGGCGGGACGTTCGTGGTGACCGTGAACCCGCCCTCGTAGCCGATCACCGTGAGCTTGTTGTCCTGCCCGCGCTTGATGGCGGCAACGAGCTGCTTCTTGTACTGCTTCAGCTCGTCCCGGGTGTCCAGGAGGATCTTGTAGATGGACCGGGCCTGGCTGTGCGCGTCCTCGAACTCTTCGGACGTCTTTCCGATGAACTCCTTCGAGACCTGGGCGTTGCCCCCCGCCCAGCTCGCCTTGTTGGCGGTGGTCCGCAGGCCCTTCTCCGCTGAGTCCTTCAGGGTGTCCAGGTCGTCCACCATCGTCGACCAGTCGGTCACCGCGTCGTCGAGCAGGCTGAAGTCGGCTTTCCGCAGGGCGTCGAGATCCATCAGTTCTTGCCCTTCTCGTCGCCCTTGCCGTCCTTGCCGCCCTTGGCGTCGGGTTCCCCGTAGATGGAGTTCTTCTTGCCGGGCTCACCCACGCGCTCGTCGAACCCCGCGTCCAGCGCGTCGATGCTGCTCATCTGCCTGCGGATGTAGTCGTCGTCCTCCGCGTGCAGCTTCTTGGTCACCCGCATGTGGTTCGAGATGTGCGCGCAGGCGTCCCTGAGGGAGCCCAGCTGCTCGTCCCAGCGCAGCGCCACGTGCTGAAGCGCGGCGCCGAGCGCGAAGCCTCCCTGGGTGAGGACGCCGGCGGCCTTCTCACTGGTGGGCACCGCCTTGCGCCCCTTGTCCCACAGGTCGTTGTACAGCTCGAAGGCGTTCTTCCCGATCTGCGCCAGGTCCTTCTGGTTCGCCTTCAGGTCGCCGAAGCTGCTGGGGTCCGGCGCGGGGCGCCCGCCGCTGCCGGGATCCAGTTGGTTCAGCTGCATCTGAGCCGACCCACCGCCCGCCGCCTGCGACTTCAGCTGTTCCCACTCGTCCCACGCCATGCGCGGACCCCTTCCCCGTGTCCCCGTGAATCCCGCCCCTACGGCGGGACCGCTCCCTGTGGTTACCAACTGGCCAGAACCGCGGTCCAAGTTCAAGCTTGTTCGCGGATCTCGCCAAATCTTCCACAAGTCACAGCCATACCACTGGACAGAGTGGAGCGTAGCCCTCCGGGGATCGGGGCGCGGGGACCCGCGTCTCAGTAGGCCTCCTCCACCAACCCCACCTGCACCAACGGCTTCCCCCGCCGCCGAGACACGAAGACCCCCCGCCCCGCGGGCATCGGCCGCGGCCGCACCCCGCCGAGGAGATCGCCCTCACCCGGGTCACCCGCGAGGACGACGCCCTGGGCGCCGAGTTCCTTCATGCGCTGCATGAACGGCTCGTAGGAAGCTCGCCCCGCGCCCGCCGTGGACCGGGCGATGACGAAGCGGACGCCGACGTCGCGGGCGAAGGGGAGGAGCTCGGTGAGTGATGACAGCGGGTTGCCGCTGGACGTGGAGACAAGGTCGTAGTCGTCGATGACGACGTACACATTCGGGCCGCGCCACCAACTGCGGTCCCGCAGCTGCTGCGCCGTGACGTCCGCCGTCGGCGTGCGGCGCTGCATCAGATTGGCGAGAGCCGACATGTGGTGGTCCATGGAATTGGACATCGGGATGTACTCGGCCAGGTGCGTGGACGGCGTCACGTCCAGCAGCGAGCGCCGGTTGTCGACCACGAACAGCTTGCACTCGTCGCCCGAGTAGCGCTGCGTGATCTGCTTGACCAGCAGTCGCAGCAGGTTCGACTTGCCCGACTCGCTCTCGCCGAAGACGAGGAAGAACGGGTCCTGCTCGAAGTCGACGAAGACCGGCTCCAGGTTGTCCTCGTCGAGCGCGAAGGCGACCCCACGGCGCGGGAAGCGGTCGCCGGGCGGCAGGTGGTCGGCCGGGAACTCGCGGGGCAGCAGCCGGACCTCGGGGGCCGGCGGCGCCTGCCAGTGGCGGGAGACCTCCGTGGCCAGCGCCTGCGTCGCGTCCGCCAGGTCCGTGTCGGACGTCAGGCCGTCGATCCTCGGCACCGCCGCCATGAAGTGCTGCTTCTGTGGGGACTGGCCCCGGCCCGGCACACTCGTGGGGACGTTCGCGGCGACCTTGCGGTCCATCTCCGAGTCCATCGGGTCGCCGAGCCGCAGTTCCAGGCGGTTCATCAGGTGGTCCTTGAGGTTGGCGCGGACCTCCATCGACCGCGAGGCCGTCAGGACGACGTGGATGCCGTAGCCCAGGCCGCGCGCCGCCATGTCGACGACGATCGGGTCCAGCGTCTCGTAGTCCGTACGGAAGTTGCCCCAGCCGTCGATCACGAGGAAGACGTCGCCCCACGGCTGGTCCGTGACCGAGATGTCGCCGCGCGCCCGGCGGGCCCGGAACTCGGCGATCGACGGGATGCCGGCCGAGCGGAAGTACTCCTCGCGGCGGGTCAGTACGCCGTACACCTCGGCCACCGTGCGCCGCACCCGCTCCGGGTCCAGACGCGAGGCCACCCCGCCCACGTGGGGGAGTCCCGCCAGCGACGCCATACCGCCGCCACCGAAGTCGAGGCCGTAGAACTGGACTTCCTGCGGTGTGTGGGTGAGGGCGAAGGAGCAGATCAGCGAGCGCAGCAGGGTCGACTTGCCGGACTGCGGGCCGCCGATGATCTGCATGTGGCCCGCGGCGCCGGAGAAGTCGACCCAGAGCGGGTCGCGGCGCTGCTCGTACGGCTTGTCCACCAGGCCGACCGGGACGACCAGGCGGCCCGCGCCCTCGTAGCCGGGCTGGGTGAGCCCGCGGCCCTCCACCGCCGTCAGGCCGGGCAGGAGGCCGTCGAGCGACGGCGGGCTGTCCAGCGGCGGCAGCCACACCTGGTGCGCGGCCGGGCCTTGCGCCTCCAGCCGGCGCACGATCACGTCCAGCACGGTGTCCGCCAACGCCTCGTCGACGTCCGTACCGCCCGCGGGTCGCTGCTGCGGCACGTGCACGTACTGCACCGGCACCTCGGCCGCCGTGAACAGCACCGGCCGCCGGTCCACGGGCAGCGGACCGCCGGCCAGCGCGGTGCGCTGCGTGCCCGAGCGGTACACGCCGGAGACGTACGCGGCCTTGAACCGCACCATCTCGTCCGTGCCGAACTTCAGGAACCCTGAGCCGGGCACGTTCGGCAGCTCGTAGGCGTCGGGCACGCCGAGCGCGGCCCGGGACTCGGCGGCCGAGAAGGTGCGCAGACCGATGCGGTACGACAGATACGTCTCCAGGCCGCGCAGCCGGCCCTCCTCCAGGCGCTGCGACGCCAGCAGCAGGTGCACGCCGAGCGAGCGGCCGATGCGGCCGATCTGGACGAACATCTCGATGAAGTCCGGCTTGGCGGTGAGCAGTTCGCTGAACTCGTCGATCACCAGCACGAGGGACGGGATCGGCTGCAGGGGAGCGCCGGCCGCGCGGGCCTTCTCGTAGTCGTGGATGTTGGCGTAGTTGCCCGCGTCGCGCAGCATCTCCTGGCGGCGGTTGAGCTCACCGCGGATGGAGTCACCCATGCGGTCGACCAGGGTGAGGTCGTCGGCGAGGTTGGTGATGACGGCCGCCACGTGCGGCATCTGCGCCATGCCCGCGAACGTCGCGCCGCCCTTGAAGTCGGCGAGGACGAAGTTCAGCGTCTCGGAGGAGTGCGTGACGGCGAGTCCCAGCACCAGGGTGCGCAGGAGTTCGGACTTGCCGGAACCCGTCGCACCTACGCACAGGCCGTGCGGACCCATGCCCTCCTGCGCGGCCTCCTTGAGGTCGAGCATCACGGGCCGGCCGTCCTCACCCACACCGATCGGCACCCGCAGCCGCTCCGCGAGCGAACGCTGCCGCCAGGTGCGCTTGGTGTCGACGGACGCCGCGTCCCCGAGGTTGAGCAGGTCGGTGAACTCCAGGTTCGCCAGCAGCGGTTCGTCGTCGTCCCCGCCCGAGGCCACCCGCAGCGGCGCCAGTTGCCGGGCGAGGGCCTCGGCGGACTCTTGGGAGAGGGCGTCGGGCGTCCCCTCGTAGACGACGCCGTGCCCCGACTCCAGGTGCAGCGCGTCGGGCTGTACGACGATGGAGAGCTCGCCGCCCGCCCCGGTGAGCTCGCCCGGGACGACCTCCAGGACCGTCACGCCCTGGAGCCCCTCGGGGTTGGCCAGGACCGAGTCCGGCGGCAGGGAGAGGCCGTCGAGGACGACGACGATGTGCGGTTCCTCCGGCAGCGGTGTCGCGTTGGGGTGGAAGCGGGGGCGGCCGGTCAGCCGGGTGGAGAGCAGGTTCTCCAGCTCTCGGGTGTCGCTGTCGATCAGCCGGCGGCTGCCCGCGCCGTCCACGGCACCCGACGACTGCGTGTGCGGCAGCCACTTGGCCCACTCCCAGTGGGGCAGCTCCTCGCGGCCCGCGGCGACCACCAGGACCAGATCCTCGGGGGAGTGCAGCGCGGCCAGCGAACCGGCCATGGCCCGCGCGGAGGAGCGCACGGAGTGCGGGTCACCGCTGATCGTGACGTAGTAGAAGGCGCGCAGGGAGACCGCCATCGGCAGGTCCTCCAGGGTGCTGTGCACCGCGAGGAAACGCTGCATCGCGCCCGCCGTCAGCGGCTCAAGCTGTTCGACAGGGCCGTGCTCCGGGGCGATCAGGGGAGTGGCGAGCGCCTGGGCGCCGAGGCCGATGCGGACCTGGGCGAAGTCCTCGTCGCCGGCCCGCCGTTCCCACACCCGGCTGCCCTCGGCGACCAGGGCCCACAGTTGTTCGGGGGAGGGGTGGAGGTAGTACTGCGCGTCCCGTTGGGCCTTCGCCGTGTCGAGGGCGTTGTGCCGGGTCTGCGTCAGGTAGCTGAGGTAGTCACGGCGCATGTCCGCCAACTGCCCCTGTGAGCCGCGCCGGAAGCGGACCACCATCGCGATGGACATGGCCACCGTCGAGGCGATCATGACCATGCCCATGATCCTCATGAACGGCTGACCGCTCGTGAAGAAGAAGACCACCGAGCCACCCATGCCGAGCGTGGGCAGCAGTTGCATCAGCACGCTCTCCTGATGCCCGCGCGGCAGCTCGGGCGGAGGCTGCAGGACGATCTCGTCGGTGGACACGTCGGGCGGCAGCACCCGAGGCGGGCGCTTCACGACGATGTGGCTCACTGGTCACTCATTCCGTTGCCGGGCCCCCGGAGTTCGTCCGCCACCCCGTGTCTGGCGGACGCAGGCCGCCGCGCGATCCTACTGACTACAGATGTGGCCAGGGGGCGGTAGGGTGCCGGAAGTTCGCGTGAGCACAGGGGAATCGGGCCCGGCGGATCGGGGCATAACGGTCGATCCGCAGGGGCGTGCGACCCCCGCGACGGCTACCCACGCGCCCCGCCCGCACCCGGCGGGAAGAGTGGCGCAGGACCTTCACACCGCAGACGCACAATCATCACTGAGGGGGAGCAGCAGGTGAGCATGACGGCCTCCGCGGCAGCCACCGGGGGAGGCCCCGGTTCCGGAACGCCTTCCGGGGCGGGCACGGGGCTCGGCTTCTGCCGGGTCACGATCGTCGCACCCGACAGCCGCATCGACGTGGCACTGCCCGACGACATCCCGGTCGCCGACATCTACCCGGAGATCCTCCGGCTCTCCCGGCAGAGCCCGGCCGAGGGCGCCCCCGTCGGCTACCACCTCGTACGCCGGGACGGCACCGTCCTCGACAGCTCCCGCTCGTTCGCCGCCCAGCGCATCCTCGACGGCGAGTTGCTCACCCTGCGTCCCTTCTCCGAGTCGCTGCCCCCGGCGGTCTTCGACGACATGTCGGACGCGGTCGCCTCCGCCGTGACCCGCGAGCACACCCAGTGGAGCGGTGACCTCACCCGTGCCGCCGGCCTCGTCGGCGGAGGCGTCCTGCCGGCCCTCCTCGCCTTCGTGGCGTGGACCGGCGACCCCCGCCACGACATGAACAGCCTGCCCGGCGTCCTCGCCGCCGTCACCGGCGTCCTCCTCGTCGTCCTCGCCTGCGTCCGCGCCCGGATCTACGACGACCGGGCCTCGGCCGTCGCCCTCGGGCTCGGCGCGCTGCCCAACGTGGCGGTGGCCGGCTCCGGACTGCTCCCGCTCGCCGACGGACAGGGCATCGGCAAACTGCAGTTCCTGCTCGCCTGCGCGGCCGTGCTGCTCGCCTCGGTGCTGCTCACGCTGTGCTCCCCGAGCGGGGACGGCCCGTTCGTCGCCTTCGTCTTCGCCTCCGCCGTCGGACTGCTCGCCGTCTTCGCGGCGACGCTGGCGCACTGGACGCCCTCCGAGGTCGGTGCGCTCTGCGCACCGGTCGCGGTGGGCGCCCTGGCCTTCCTGCCGGGCCTGTCCATGCGCTTCGCCCGCCTCCCGATCGGCTTCGACGCCCCGAACACCGCTCCGCGCAGCGCTTACGGCGCCGAACCGGCCCCCCAGGAACCGGTCGACGCCGAACGCGTCGGCGCCCAGGCCCGCCGCGGTCACGAACTCCTGGTCGGCCTGGTCGGCGGCTGCGCGGTCGTCGCGGTCGGCGCCTCGGCCGTCCTCGGCTTCTCCGACGACGTCTGGGCCCAGCTGCTCGCCCTCGCCACCGGGGCCGCGCTGCTGATGCGCGCCGGCCTCTTCCGCTACACGGCCCAGGTCGCCCCCGTCCTGGGCGCCGGACTGGCCTCCCTGGTGCTGCTCGGCCTCGGCCTGGCGCTCAACCCGCCGCACTCGCTGATCCGCGAGGCCCTCACGGGTGACCGCACCGACCTCGACATCCGTACGATCTGGCTGGCCGCAGCCATCGCCGCCGCGGCCGCGATCGTCACCGCGGTCGGCCTGATCGTCTCGCGGGGCGGCCTCACACCGTTCTGGGGACGGTTCCTGGAGATCGCCGAGGGCTTCGTCCTGCTGACCCTCGTCCCGCTGGCCCTGGCCGTGTTCGACGTGTACGCGACGGCCCGGTCGATGACGAGCTGACGGACCGGTCGCTCCCCGCCGCCGACGGCACGCGGGGGCCGGCCCTCCCGCGCCGCTCACGCACTGGCTCCGGCCTCCGCCCCGACGACGCGCTGCGGGCTCCGGCCCTCCCGCGCCGCTCACGGACTGCGGGCTCCGGCCCCCCGCCCCGACGACGCGCTGCGGGCTCCGGCCTTTCGCCCGCACAGCCAACGGCCCGCCGGCTCCGGCCTTGCCCGCGCCCCGACGGCCCACCGGCCAGGCCCGGCCCCACTACCGTCGCCGGCGGCCGGCGGGCCCCTCCGTCCCCCTCGACAACTGAACGAAAGGGAGCCCGAGTGTGAGCTTCGGCCCGCCGCCTTCCATGTACACCCAGTCCACCGTCTCGGCGGACCAGCAGCGCAGACGGAAGAGGCGCAGGACACTGCTCGGCGCGGTGGCCGCCGTCGCGACGGCCGCGCTGGGCGCCGGTGCTCTGCTGGTCTCCGGTGTCCTGGACCAGGACCCGAAGAAGCCGGCCGAGCCGCTGGCCGGCGCCCACCAGGGCCGCCTCGACGTCCGCGAGACGGTCGAGAAGCGGCCCGCGAGCACCACCGGCACCATGGGCTTCCGCTTCTCCACCGACGACATGAGCGCGGGCGAGCAGTACGAGCTGCCCGGCATGTGGGCCACGGACAGGATCCTCGCCAAGGGCATCAACCGCACCGTCGTCGGCCTCCCCGTCGGCACCGACGCCTCAGTCGGCGACGAGAAGTGGAAGCTCCGGCTGTCCGGCCCGATCTGCGGCTACACCAACCACGTCACCGGCGAGAACCGCACCGCGGTGCTGTTCAAGGGGAAACCGGACGAGCACGCGCTCTGCGACCACGTGGCCTTCTTCGACCTCGACGACGGCCGGAAGATCTGGCAGCACGAGATACCCGTCTCCGGCGTCGGCGACAGCGAGGAGGTCCCGGAGAACGACGCCCTCCAGGACGATCCGAGCGTGACCCTGACCCGCGGCACCGTCGCCGTGACCTGGGGCGGCGGTTCGGACGCGTACGACATGGACCACGGCCGCAGGCTGTGGCGCACCAAGGCCACCGGCAACTGCGGTGACGACGGCGCCGCCGGCGGAGGTGCCCTGTTCATCCGGGTCTCGTGCTGGCACGACGGCAAGCCCACCGACTCCTGGGAGTCCCTCACCTACAAGGTGCGCGCGGTCGACCCGAGGACCGGCCGGACCAAGTGGACGTACTCCGCCGCGACCGGCGTGCGCGACGTCAAGGTGCCGTCCACCGACCCGGCTGTCCTCGCCGTCGCGGCCGGTGACACCGGCTACACCGAACTGCTCTCGCTGGACGGCAAGGGCAAGAACCGCGCCACCATCCGGCTCCAGAACGGGCAGTACGTCGGCGAGTGCACCGACGAAACCGACTACCTCCTCATCGACGACTGCCCGACGATGCCGGTCGGCGGCGGCCAGGTCTTCCTCCGGAGCAAGGACTCCGACGACGCCCTGCACCCCTCCAACTGGATCGTCGGCTTCGACCTGGCCACCGGCAACACCACGAAGAAGTTCGAGTCGGGCCCCAACGAGACGCTCCGCCCGATCCGCACCAGCGGCGGAAAGCTCCTCGCCCTGCGCCAGAGCAGCGACCGCATCGCGCCCATGGGACTGGTCAGCCTCGACCCCGGGACGGGCGAGGAAACGCCGTACTTCTACTTCGGGCTGCCGCTGGAGGCCGAGAACTTCACGATCATCGACTCGAACGACGTCCTCGTACAGAACGGCAGGCTCTACTTCGGCGCCCGGCGGGTCAGCGGTCCGGCCAAGCAGGGCCAGAAGGAGTGGACCCAGATGGTCCTGGGCATCGAGAGCGCGGCGCGCAAGGGCGGCCCGGCGCAGTGAGCGCGGGGGCCGGCATACACCGGCCCCCTCTTGTCACTCCGTCGTGAGCCCGCCGTCGTGCGGTGCCGGTTCCAAGTCGAACTCCCCGTCCCGAGCCCCCAGCACGAACGCCCGCCACTCCGCCTCCGTGTACCGCAGCACGGTGCCCGGGTCGAGCGACGACCGCATGGCCACCGCGCCGTCGGGAAGATAGGCGATCTCGACCCGCTCCTCGTGCTCCTCCGTGCCCGGCGCGCACAGCCACTCGACGCCGGAGATGTCGAGCGCGTACAGCTCGTCCCGCTCCCGCTCCTTGCGCGCCTTGGTCTCCGCTTCCGTCTCCGCCATGCCCCAGCGACCCCTTCCCGACGTCAGAACGATCCGAGCGCTCACCCTAGTGGCCTCCCGCGTGCCCGCCGGGGGCTTCGCAGACCGGGGCGAAGGTGCCCACCAGGGCCTGGTACCCTGAGTGACGGCCGTTCGTGTACGCACCCCCGGAGCCCTTCGAGGACCGCTCTGGAGGCCGCGCCCAGCGGATCCCCGCCTCCCGAGTAACGGAAGTTCCCCCGAGACAAAGACCGGGGGCACTCGGTGGCCATTCAAAGACTACGAGGAGTACGCGTGTCGCTCGACGCCGCTACGAAGAAGCAGATCATCACCGAGTTCGGTACCAAGGAGGGCGACACCGGCTCCCCCGAGGTCCAGGTCGCGATGCTCTCGCGCCGTATCTCGGACCTGACCGAGCACCTCAAGACCCACAAGCACGACCACCACTCCCGTCGTGGTCTGCTGATCCTGGTCGGTCAGCGCCGCCGCCTGCTGCAGTACCTCGCCAAGAAGGACATCCAGCGCTTCCGTGCGCTGGTCGACCGCCTCGGCATCCGCCGTGGTGCCGCGGGCGCCAAGTAAGACGCAGTGAAGGGAGCGGTTCCCGAAAGATCGGGGGCCGCTCCCTTTGCCGTGCGTGGTGATGGCGCACGGGGGGAAACGTGCGGAGTGTCACCCACGCTTTGTAGTGTGGTAGCACAACGCAATACGCACGACACAGATCACGTACCACTGATCACGTACCACGCATCACGTACGACAGATCATGTACGACAGTGAACGAGGAGAAGCGCGCCTAGCCGCCGCCGGTCCTCGGTAGTGGCCCCCGGGCGTTCGAGCCCCGGGTGCTTCGATCGAAGACCGGCCCGCACTGCACGGAGCGCTTCTCCGCCACCGTCCCCCTGCCACACGGGCAGCGCGGGACAAAAGACGACAAAGTAATGGAGAAAACGCTAGTGGAGAACGAGACCCACTACGCCGAGGCCGTCATCGACAACGGCGTCTTCGGTACCCGCACCATCCGCTTCGAGACGGGCCGCCTGGCCAAGCAGGCCGCCGGCTCCGCCGTGGCGTACCTGGACGACGACACCATGGTGCTGTCGGCCACCACCGCCTCCAAGAACCCCAAGGACCAGCTCGACTTCTTCCCGCTGACGGTGGACGTCGAGGAGCGGATGTACGCCGCCGGCAAGATCCCCGGCAGCTTCTTCCGCCGTGAGGGCCGCCCCTCCGAGGACGCCATCCTCACCTGCCGCCTCATCGACCGCCCGCTGCGCCCGTCCTTCAAGAAGGGCCTGCGCAACGAGATCCAGGTCGTCGCCACGATCATGGCGCTCAACCCCGACCACCTGTACGACGTCGTCGCGATCAACGCCGCGTCCGCGTCCACGCAGCTGGCCGGCCTGCCCTTCTCCGGCCCGATCGGCGGCGTCCGCGTCGCGCTGATCAACGGCCAGTGGGTGGCCTTCCCGACGCACTCCGAGCTCGAGGACGCCGTCTTCGACATGGTCGTCGCGGGCCGCGCCCTGGAGGACGGCGACGTCGCGATCATGATGGTCGAGGCCGAGGCCACCGAGAAGACCATCCAGCTGGTCAAGGGCGGCGCCGAGGCGCCGACCGAGGAGGTCGTCGCCGCCGGTCTGGAAGCCGCGAAGCCCTTCATCAAGGTGCTCTGCAAGGCCCAGGCCGACCTCGCCGCGAAGGCCGCCAAGCCGACCGGCGAGTTCCCGATCTTCCTCGACTACCAGGACGACGTCCTGGAGGCGCTGTCCGCCGCCGTCCGCCCCGAGCTCGCGCAGGCGCTGACCATCGCGGGCAAGCAGGAGCGCGAGTCCGAGCTGGACCGCGTCAAGGCGCTCGCCGCCGAGAAGCTCCTGCCGGAGTTCGAGGGCCGCGAGAAGGAGATCTCCGCCGCGTACCGCTCGCTGACCAAGCAGCTGGTCCGCGAGCGCGTGATCAAGGAGAAGAAGCGCATCGACGGCCGTGGCGTCACGGACATCCGTACGCTCGCCGCCGAGGTCGAGGCCATCCCGCGGGTGCACGGTTCCGCGGTGTTCGAGCGTGGCGAGACCCAGATCCTGGGCGTCACCACCCTCAACATGCTCCGCATGGAGCAGCAGCTGGACACCCTCTCCCCGGTGACCCGCAAGCGCTACATGCACAACTACAACTTCCCGCCGTACTCGACCGGCGAGACCGGCCGCGTCGGCTCCCCGAAGCGCCGCGAGATCGGCCACGGCGCCCTCGCCGAGCGCGCCCTGGTGCCGGTCCTGCCGACGCGCGAGGAGTTCCCCTACGCGATCCGCCAGGTCTCCGAGGCGCTGAGCTCCAACGGCTCGACGTCCATGGGCTCGGTCTGCGCCTCCACCATGTCGCTGCTGAACGCCGGTGTGCCGCTGAAGGCCCCGGTCGCCGGTATCGCCATGGGTCTGATCTCCCAGGAGATCGACGGCGAGACGCACTACGTCACCCTCACCGACATCCTCGGTGCGGAGGACGCCTTCGGCGACATGGACTTCAAGGTCGCCGGCACCAAGGAGTTCGTGACCGCCCTCCAGCTCGACACCAAGCTGGACGGCATCCCGGCCTCCGTCCTGGCCGCCGCCCTCAAGCAGGCCCGTGACGCCCGCCTCCACATCCTCGACGTGATGATGGAAGCGATCGACACGCCGGACGAGATGTCCCCCAACGCCCCGCGGATCATCACCGTGAAGATCCCGGTCGACAAGATCGGTGAGGTCATCGGCCCCAAGGGCAAGATGATCAACCAGATCCAGGAGGACACCGGCGCCGAGATCACGATCGAGGACGACGGCACCATCTACATCGGTGCCCAGGTCGGCTCGCAGGCCGAGGCCGCCCGCGCCACGATCAACGGCATCGCCAACCCGACCATGCCGGAGGTCGGCGAGCGCTACCTGGGTACGGTCGTCAAGACCACCACCTTCGGCGCGTTCGTGTCGCTGCTCCCCGGCAAGGACGGTCTGCTGCACATCTCGCAGATCCGCAAGCTGGCCGGCGGCAAGCGCGTGGAGAACGTCGAGGACGTGGTCGGCGTGGGCTCCAAGGTCCAGGTCGAGATCGCCGAGATCGACTCCCGCGGCAAGCTCTCCCTGATCCCCGTGATCGAGGGCGAGGAAGGCTCCGACGACGCGAAGAAGGACGACGGCGACAAGTGACGTCCCGTAGCTCCAAGGCGACGGCCCGCACCTCCTCCGAGGCGCGGGCCGTCGCCCGTACCCAAACACTGATCAAGGGCGAGAACGGCACCGGTACGGTCCGCAAGACCACCCTCCCCGGCGGCCTGCGCATCGTCACCGAAACCGTCCCGTCGGTCCGCTCCGCGACCTTCGGCATCTGGGCGCACGTCGGCTCCCGCGACGAGACCCCGGCCCTGAACGGCGCCACGCACTACCTCGAGCACCTGCTCTTCAAGGGCACCTCGCGGCGCAGCGCCCTGGACATCTCCTCCGCCATCGACGCGGTCGGCGGCGAGATGAACGCGTTCACGGCGAAGGAGTACACGTGCTACTACGCGCGCGTGCTCGACACCGACCTGCCGCTCGCCATAGACGTCGTCTGCGACATGCTCACGGGCTCTTTGATCCGCGAAGAGGACGTCAACGTGGAGCGCGGCGCGATCCTCGAAGAGATCGCCATGACCGAGGACGACCCGGGCGACTGCGTGCACGACCTGTTCGCGCAGACCATGTTCGGCGACAACCCCCTCGGCCGCCCCGTCCTCGGCACGGTCGACACGGTCAACGCCCTCAACGCCGACCGCATCCGCCGCTTCTACAAGAAGCACTACGACCCGACCCACCTGGTCGTCGCGGCCGCCGGCAACGTCGACCACGCCAAGGTCGTACGACAGGTCCGCGCGGCCTTCGAGAAGGCGGGCGCCCTCACCGACCTCGTCGCCACCCCCATCGCCCCGCGCGAGGGCAGGCGCGCCCTGCGCACCGCGGGCCGCGTCGACCTGATCGGCCGCAAGACCGAGCAGGCGCACGTCGTCCTCGGCATGCCCGGCCTGTCCCGCACCGACGACCGCCGCTGGGCCCTCGGCGTCCTCAACACCGCCCTGGGCGGCGGCATGTCGTCGCGGCTGTTCCAGGAGGTCCGCGAGAAGCGCGGCCTGGCCTACAGCGTGTACTCGTACACCTCGGGCTTCGCCGACTGCGGCCTGTTCGGCGTGTACGCGGGCTGCCGGCCCTCGCAGGTGCACGACGTGCTGAAGATCTGCCGCGACGAACTCGACCACGTCGCCGAACACGGCCTCTCCGACGACGAGATCGGCCGCGCCATCGGCCAGCTCCAGGGCTCCACGGTCCTCGGCCTCGAGGACACGGGTGCGCTCATGAACCGCATCGGCAAGAGTGAGCTGTGCTGGGGCGAGCAGATGTCCGTCGACGACATGCTGGCCCGGATCAGCGCGGTGACCCCGGACGAGGTCCGCTCGGTGGCCCGCGCCATCCTGGGACAGCGCCCCTCGCTGTCGGTCATCGGCCCGCTCAAGGACAAGCAGGCCTCCCGGCTGCACGACGCGGTCGCCTAACTCACTCCCGTAAGGAAGCACAACAGATGAGCAAGCTGCGTGTGGCGGTCCTCGGCGCCAAGGGCCGGATCGGGGCCGAGGCGGTACGGGCGGTCGAGGCCGCCGAGGACATGGAGCTGGTGGCCGCCCTGGGCCGCGGCGACAAGCTGGAGACGCTGGCCGAGACCGGCGCCCAGGTCGCCGTCGAACTGACCACACCCGCCTCGGTCATGGAGAACCTCGAGTTCTGCGTACGGCACGGCATCCACGCCGTCGTCGGCACGACCGGCTGGACGGACGAGCGCCTCGCGCAGCTGAAGGGCTGGCTGGCCGAGTCCCCGGAGACAGGCGTGCTCATCGCCCCGAACTTCTCCATCGGGGCCGTCCTGACCATGAAGTTCGCGCAGATCGCCGCGCCCTACTTCGAGTCCGTCGAGGTCGTCGAACTGCACCACCCCAACAAGGTGGACGCCCCCTCCGGCACCGCCACACGCACCGCCCAGCTCATCGCCGAAGCCCGCCGCGCGGCCGGCTCCGCCCCGGCGCCGGACGCCACCGCCACGGGCCTGGAAGGTGCCCGCGGCGCGAACGTCGACGGCGTCCCGGTGCACGCCGTCCGGCTGCGCGGTCTGCTGGCGCACCAGGAGGTCCTGCTGGGCGGCGAGGGCGAGACCCTGACCGTCCGCCACGACTCCCTGCACCACAGCAGCTTCATGCCGGGCATCCTGCTGGGCGCCCGCCGCGTCGTGACCACCCCGGGCCTGACCTTCGGCCTCGAACACTTCCTCGACCTGAGCTGAGCCGGACACCATGCGCGCGAAGCTCTCCTACGGCCTCACGGCCGCCGTCCTGGTCTTCTACTTCGTCCTGGTCGGCAGCCGCGGCGTCATGCTCATCCAGTCCGGCACGCTTCTGACCGTCACCTTCGGCGTGGCGGTGCTGATCCTGCCGGTCATCGGCGTCTGGTTCCTGTGGAAGAACACCCAGTTCGTCCGCAGGGCCAACGCCCTCGCCGCCGAACTCGACGCCGAGGGCGGTCTGCCCGTCGACGAGCTGAAGCGCACCGCCGGCGGCCGTGTCGACCGCGACTCGGCCGACGAGGTCTTCGCCCGGCGCAAGGCCGAGACCGAGGCCGCCCCCGACGACTGGCGCACCTGGTTCCGCCTCGCCGTCGCCTACCACGACGCCCGCGACACCCCGCGCGCCCGCAAGGCGATGCAACGGGCGATCACCCTGCACCAGACCTCGCACTGACCTGGTAGGAGCGTCCGGTCGCACAATTGCCCGGGGCCCGGTCCGCACACGCGGACCGGGCCCCGGCACATCTGCCACCTCGCGATCAACCCTGTCGGTACTCGTCGGCCCAGGCCTCCAGCGAGTCCGCCGCCCGGTCGAACGCCGAAGGCCGCGCCAGGAAGTCCGCGCCGTGCGTGGTCAGCAACGGCAGCACGTCCTGAGCGGAGCCCTCCCTGCGGACGAGCGTCAGCGCCTGCCCCTGAACCGTGCGCGGCAGACCGAGCCAGCGCACCGGCTGCTGCACGGTGCGCACGGCCGCGACCCGGTTCCAGGGCACCGTCCGCGTGACGAAGAAGCCCACCTGGCGCAGTCCGCGCGCGCTGACCCACACGCCCATGCGCAGCAGCCGCAGGGAGGCGGCGATGACCACCAGCGCGACACCGAACACCACACCGCCCTCGGCCGACGTGCCGGTCAGCGCGATGATGACGGCGGCGAACAGCACGTACGACGCGAGCAGGAGCCACAGCGCCGCCACGCCCACGCGCCACGGGCCGGGCCGGTAGGGGCGTCGCCAGCGGTCGTGGTCTTCGAAGGGCAACGCGACGTCGTCCGCTGCTTCGAATGCGCGGTCGGCCGTCAGGAAGGGCAGGGGCACGGCTGGTCCTCACTCAATCCATGCATGGGCTGTGCCCGGTGAGGTTATCCGCCTGTGTCCCCGCTCACCACTTCCGGGGGTCCGTCCGAGTCAGTGGAGGACCCGTGGCGGTTCAGTGTCGCTGGGACGCCTGTGACTGCTGCGTCTGCGAGGTGGAGTGGTCGATCGACAGCGACGGCATCCCGACCACCAGGGATCCCACCAGCGCGGCGACGATCGTGAGTCCCAGCAGCCAACGACCGGCTATCTGACTCATCGACGCCCGCTCGGGCGGTGGGGGAGTGACATTGCTGCGGAACCTGTCGGCCTCGGCGACAAAGGCAAACGGAACGGGTTCGCGCCGACGGTACATCGGGGTCCTGCTCCTCTCTGGACTTGTGTGGCGGGACTCGAACGAGTCCCTCTCACCAACACAGACGAGCGAGTGCCCCAAACGGTGCCCGCTTGCCCCGAATTCACAGAAGTTCACCAAAGATGTCGGGGCCCGGCACCGAACGCCCCGATGTCAGTGCCGGGCCGTAGAGTGGGCGCGCCCCACAGAAGCGATGGAAGGACCCCGCGAGCCGTGACCGACACACCCGCCGACGACCCGAAGCCCAGCTTCCGCAGTGACGTCTCCGTCGAGCTGGTCAAGCACAGCGCGGCCGACTCCGACGTGCTGTGGGCCGCCCGCGTCTCGACCGCCGGCGAGCAGTCCCTGGACGAGCTGAAGAAGGACCCGGAGCGCTCCAAGGGCCTGATCAACTACCTGATGCGGGACCGGCACGGCAGCCCCTTCGAGCACAACTCGATGACCTTCTTCATCAGCGCCCCGATCTTCGTGTTCCGCGAGTTCATGCGCCACCGCGTGGGCTGGTCCTACAACGAGGAGAGCGGCCGCTACCGCGAGCTCCAGCCGGTCTTCTACGTCCCCGACGAGTCCCGCAAGCTCGTCCAGGAGGGCCGTCCCGGCAAGTACGTCTTCGTGGAGGGCACCCAGGCCCAGCAGGAGCTGGTCGGCCGGGTCATGGAGGACTCCTACCGCCAGGCCTACGAGTCCTACCAGGAGATGCTTGCCGCGGGCGTCGCCCGCGAGGTCGCCCGCGCGGTCCTGCCGGTCGGACTGTTCTCCTCGATGTACGCCACCTGCAACGCCCGCTCCCTCATGCACTTCCTCGGCCTGCGCACCCAGCACGAGCTCGCGAAGGTCCCCTCCTTCCCGCAGCGGGAGATCGAGATGGTCGGCGAGAAGATGGAGGCCGAGTGGGCCCGGCTCATGCCGCTCACCTACGCCGCGTTCAATGCCAACGGTCGGGTCGCGCCGTAGCGCAGATCGTTCCCCGCCCGGTACTGATGTACGGATCAGCCGCTTGAAGTGTCCGTATTGCGGCATTTAGAGAAGTTCATCTAGCCTGATCGAACGGACCCGGCACTGCTTGAACCCCCGAGCAGGCAGTGCCGGGCTCCATCTTTGTCCTGACTTTTCACACCCCCCCACGGGCAGACCCCGCGTTGCGCAACGAGTAGCGTGTAACCCATGGCTCCGACCTCCACTCCGCAGACCCCCTTCGGGCGGGTCCTCACCGCCATGGTCACGCCCTTCACGGCGGACGGCGCACTCGACCTCGACGGCGCTCAGCGGCTCGCCACCCACCTGGTGGACGCAGGCAACGACGGCCTGATCATCAACGGCACCACCGGTGAGTCCCCCACCACCAGCAACGCGGAGAAATCGGACCTCGTACGAGCCGTCCTGGAGGCAGTCGGAGACCGCGCCCACGTCGTGGCCGGTGTCGGCACCAACGACACCCACCACAGCATCGAGCTGGCGCGCGCGGCGGAGACGGTGGGCGCACACGGCCTCCTGGTCGTCACGCCGTACTACAACAAGCCCCCGCAGGAGGGCCTGTACCGGCACTTCAAGACCATCGCCGACGCCGCCGAGCTGCCGGTCATGCTCTACGACATCCCCGGTCGCAGCGGCGTCCCGATCAACACCGAGACGCTCGTCCGCCTCGCCGAGCACCCACGCATCGTCGCCAACAAGGACGCCAAGGGCGACCTCGGCCGCGCCAGCTGGGCCATCGCCCGGTCCGGCCTCGCCTGGTACTCCGGCGACGACATGCTGAACCTGCCGCTGCTCTCCGTGGGCGCCGTCGGCTTCGTCTCGGTCGTCGGCCACGTCGTCACTCCGGATCTGCGCGCCCTCGTCGACGCGTTCGTCTCCGGCGACGTCCAGAAGGCCACCGAGATCCACCAGAAGCTGCTCCCCGTCTACACCGGCATGTTCCGCACCCAGGGCGTCATGACGACGAAGGCCGCGCTCGCCCTCCAGGGCCTGCCCGCCGGCCCGCTGCGCGCCCCGATGGTGGAACTCACGCCCGAGGAGACCGAGCAGCTCAAGATCGATCTTGCCGCCGGCGGGGTACAGCTCTGACATCGGACTTCACAACTGAATACGCGGGCCACCGGTGCCCGCACACCACAACGACAACTGCTTCTGCACGAACGTCATGCGCGCCACGTGCCCGACCGGTACGTGGCGCGCATGGTTGAGGAGAGTCTTTTGAGTCATCCGCATCCTGAACTCGGCCCGCCCCCGCCGCTCCCCGAAGGGGGGCTGAGGGTCACCCCCCTCGGCGGCCTGGGTGAGATCGGCCGGAACATGACGGTCTTCGAGTACGGCGGCCGTCTGCTGATCGTCGACTGCGGGGTGCTCTTCCCTGAGGAGGAGCAACCCGGAATCGACCTGATCCTGCCGGACTTCTCGTCCGTCAGGGACCGCCTCGACGACATCGAGGGCATCGTTCTCACGCACGGGCACGAGGACCACATCGGTGGCGTCCCGTTCCTGCTGCGGGAGAAGCCGGACATCCCGCTGATCGGCTCCAAGCTGACCCTCGCCCTCATCGAGGCGAAGCTCCAGGAGCACCGCATCCGTCCCTACACCCTCGAGGTCGCCGAGGGAGGCCGCGAGCGCATCGGCCCCTTCGACTGCGAGTTCGTCGCGGTCAACCACTCGATCCCCGACGCCCTCGCGGTGGCCATCCGCACGCCGGCCGGCATGGCCGTCCACACCGGCGACTTCAAGATGGACCAGCTCCCGCTGGACAGCCGCCTCACCGACCTCCACGCCTTCGCCCGGCTGAGCGAGGAGGGCATCGACCTTCTCCTCTCCGACTCGACGAATGCCGAGGTCCCGGGGTTCGTTCCGCCGGAGCGGGACATTTCCAACGTCCTGCGCCAGGTCTTCGGCGGCGCCCGTAAGCGGATCATCGTGGCCAGCTTCGCCAGCCACGTCCACCGCATCCAGCAGATCCTGGACGCGGCACACGAGTACGGCCGCCGGGTCGCCTTCGTCGGCCGCTCGATGGTCCGCAACATGGGCATCGCACGCGACCTCGGCTACCTCAAGGTCCCGCCGGGCCTCGTCGTGGACGTCAAGACGCTCGACGACCTGCCGGACCACGAGATCGTCCTGGTCTGCACGGGATCCCAGGGCGAGCCGATGGCCGCGCTGTCCCGCATGGCCAACCGGGACCACCAGATCCGCATCGTCGACGGCGACACGGTGATCCTCGCGTCGTCGCTCATCCCCGGCAACGAGAACGCGGTCTACCGCGTGATCAACGGCCTGACCCGCTGGGGCGCCGACGTCGTCCACAAGGGCAACGCCAAGGTGCACGTCTCCGGCCACGCGTCGGCGGGCGAGCTTCTGTACTTCTACAACATCTGCCGCCCGAAGAACCTGATGCCGGTACACGGCGAATGGCGTCACCTGAGGGCCAACGCGGAACTCGGCGCGCTCACGGGCGTCCCGCACGACCGCATCGTCATCGCCGAGGACGGCGTCGTCGTCGACCTCGTCGAGGGCAAGGCCAAGATCTCCGGCAAGGTCCAGGCGGGCTACGTCTACGTCGACGGCCTCTCGGTGGGCGACGTGGGCGAGCCGGCCCTCAAGGACCGGAAGATCCTCGGCGACGAGGGCATCATCTCTGTCTTCGTGGTCATCGACTCGTCGACTGGCAAGATCACGGGCGGCCCGCATGTCCAGGCCCGTGGCTCCGGAATCGAGGACTCCGCCTTCGCCGCCGTGCTCCCGAAGATCACGGAGGTGCTGGAGCGCTCCGCCCAGGACGGCGTGGTCGAGCCCCACCAGCTGCAGCAACTCGTGCGGCGAACGCTGGGCAAGTGGGTCTCCGACACGTACCGACGTCGGCCGATGATCCTGCCGGTCGTCGTGGAGGTCTGACGGCCGCGGACGCGTGAACTGGGAGCGGGGCGCCTCGATTTGCATCGAGGCGCCCCGCTCCAGTACGTTTACGGCTCCGCCCGATCGGGAACCCGGCCTCTTCAGCGCCGGAACCAGTCTCCCGAAGGGGGCGGAAAATCCGACTCAGAACTTCTGATAAAGTCGGAACCGCCGGAAAGGGAAACGCGAGAGCGGGAACCTGGAAAGCACCGAGTAAATCGGATCGAGAAAAGATCTGATAGAGTCGGAAACGCAAGACCGAAGGGAAGCGCCCGGAGGAAAGCCCGAGAGGGTGAGTACAAAGGAAGCGTCCG
>NZ_JOJE01000029.1 GCF_000720255.1 Streptomyces griseus subsp. griseus
CTGGAGTGGTGGGATCGGTGTGGCTGTTTGACGGTGGATCACGTCAAGACCGGGTCGTTCAGCTGACGAGGCGTCGGCTGCCCGGCCGTGACGGAAGGACTACCCATGCGTTCTGCCCGCCTGCTCCTGACCACCGCGGCGGCCTCAGCCGTCCTCGCCCTGGCCACCCCCGGCGCCTACGCCGGCGACTGGGACCACGACGACTCCTCCTCCTCGTACAGCAAGGAACACGGCAAGGAACACGACACGGCCAAGGAAGAAGACACCGAGCACGGCAAGCCCCACGGCGGCATGCACACCGGCGGCGGCGCCCTGACCGCCGTCACCGGCGACGACTGGGCCACCGCCAAGGACCCCAAGTACGACCCCGAGACCTACAAGGAGAAGGACTCCTCCTACAAGGACTCCGCCAAGGAGAAGGAGGACTGGAGCGGCAGCGGCGAGAAGGACAAGGGCGACTGGAGCGGCAGCGGCGAGAAGGACAAGGGCGACTGGAGCGGCAGCGGCGAGCACGACAAGCCCCACGGCGGCATGCACACCGGTGGCGGTGCCCTCGCCGGCACCACCGGCGTGACCGCCGGCGGCCTCGCCGTCCTGGCCGTCGCCGCCACCGGCGCCTACACCCTGCGCCGCAAGAAGACCGCGGCCGGCCTGGCCTGACCCGTGCCCGACGCGATACCCGACTGCGGCCGCCACCCGTGACCCACCGGCACGGCGTGGCGGCCCAGCCATGCCCGACATCGCCCGGACCGACCCCCTGCCTGTCATGCCTCGGTCACTCACGGGCTCTCTGAGAAGCACTCAGATCCGCACCCACGATCACCCGCGTAGTTCATACGAGTCGCGCGCTCGTGGGGACGGACACAGGATCGAGGAACGCTGACGTCGCCTCACGCGGTCGGCGTTCACCTCTGCCCCGCGAAGGAGATGTGCGCAGGATGACCACCACGTCCGCACGTGTTTCACCGCCCACCCATCAGGCGTCGCAACGTGTCTCCCAGTCCGTATTCGACGGCTCCCGGCTCCGGGTCGTGCTGCTGGTCGACGTCTACGACGGAGCCCAGCAGCAGTTCCTGGAGGCGTACGAGCAGCTGTGCAAGCAGGTCGCGTCCGTTCCCGGGCACGTCAGCGACCAGCTCTGCCAGTCGATCGAGAATCCCTCCCAGTGGCTCATCACCAGTGAGTGGGAGAGCGCCCCGCCGTTCCTCGCCTGGGTGAACAGCGAGGAGCACGTGCGGATGGTGGAGCCGCTGCACAGCTGCGTCCGCGACACCCGGTCACTGCGCTTCCACGTGGTCCGCGAGACCGGCGGCCCGGCGGCGGACGCCCACGGGGCCGCCAAGCGCCGGCTCCAGGCGTCCCCGCGGATCGGTGACGGCGTCATCCGTCACGCGCTCACCTTCACCGTCAAGCCGGGCAGCGAGGAGGCCGTCGCCAAGATCCTCGCCGACTACGCCTCGCCCGAGCCGCGGGTCGACGACACCACCCGGCTGTGCCGCACCTCGCTCTTCATGCACGGCAACCGGGTGGTGCGGGCCATCGAGGTGCGCGGCGACCTGCTCGCGGCGCTGCGCCACGTCTCCCGGCAGCCCGAGGTACGGGCCGTCGAGGAGGCCATCAACCCCTACCTGGAGCAGGACCGGGACCTCAACGACCCCGAGTCGGCCCGGGTCTTCTTCACAAGGGCGGCGCTGCCGGCCGTACACCACGTGACGGCGGACCAACAGGACCCGGCGGCGGAGCGGCACGCGCTGTACTACCCGGCCCTGCCGGGACGCGGTATGCGCCTGGCCGAGCTGCTCGCCCAGCAGGACGAGGCGGCGGCCGACGATCCGCGCAGCCCGGTGCTGCGCAGCACGATCTTCCAGCGCGACGACGTCGTGGTCCGGCTCATCGACGTACGCGGTGGTCTGGACGCCGCCGATCCCCTCCTGGCCCTCGGCCTCCCCGAGCCCGGTCGGGCGGGAGAGCCGGCGGAGCTCCTCGACACGGACGTCTCCGCACTCCAGGACGGCGACTTCGCGCGCTTCCTCGAACTCACCCGGATGGAACTCGTCACCGACCGCCGGTCGCCGGACGCCTGACCCACGGGCGCGCGGGCCGCGGCGGCCACGCCACTCATGTCGACGCAGCACACCATCGGAGGAACGTCGTGATCAAAACCCGTCCCAGAATCGTGGACTTCAGCGAGGTCGAGCCCAACACCCGGCGCGGCGGCGACCTGCGCGCCATGCTCACCCCCACCACGGTCGGCTCCACGAGCGGTTTCATGGGCGTGGCCGTCGTGCAGCCCGGCGACCGCATCGCCGAGCACTACCACCCGTACTCCGAGGAGTTCGTGTACGTGGTCTGCGGGCAGCTGGAGGTGGACCTGGACGGTGAGCCCCACCCGTTGCTGCCCGAGCAGGGACTGATGATCCCCGCCTACCTGCGGCACCGCTTCCGCAACGTCGGCAACGTGGAGGCACGTCTCGTCTTCCACCTCGGTCCGCTGGCCCCCGAGCCGCGCCTGGGTCATGTCGACACCGAGGGCGCGGACGCCGACGCGGTCGAGCCGCGTGCCGCCGAGCCCAGTGAGGTGCGCTCATGACCAGGCGCGTGGCAGTCACCGGCATAGGTGTCGTGGCCCCGGGCGGTATCGGCGTACCGGCGTTCTGGGACCTGCTCTCCCAGGGGCGTACCGCGACGCGGGGCATCACCTTCTTCGACCCGGCCGGTCTGCGGTCGCGGATCGCCGCCGAGTGCGACTTCGATCCCGCGGCGCACGGACTGGCCCCGGAGGACGTCGCGCGGGGCGACCGCTACATCCAGTTCGCCCTGGTCGCCGGGGCGGAGGCAGTGCGCGACTCCGGTCTCGACCTGGCCCGGGAGGACCCCTGGCGGGTCGGTGTCTCCCTGGGCACGGCGGTCGGTGGCACCACCCGGCTGGAGCACGACTACGTGCTGGTCAGCCATGGCGGTCAGCGGTGGGACGTGGACCACGCGGAGGCGGAGCCGCATCTGCACCGCGCGTTCTCGCCGAGCACGCTGGCCTCGACGGTGGCGGAGCGCTTCGGGGCGTGCGGGCCGGTGCAGACCGTGTCCACGGGCTGCACGTCGGGGCTCGACGCGGTCGGGTACGCCTTCCACACCGTGGAGGAGGGCCGGGCCGACATCTGCATCGCGGGTGCCTCGGACTCGCCGATCTCTCCGATCACCATGGCCTGCTTCGACGCCATCAAGGCCACGTCCCCGAACAACGACGACCCCGCCCACGCCTCCCGGCCGTTCGACAACGACCGGGACGGCTTCGTCATGGGCGAGGGCGGGGCGGTGCTGGTCCTGGAGGAGCTGGAGCACGCCCGGGCGCGCGGCGCCCATGTGTACTGCGAGCTCACCGGCTACGCCACCTTCGGCAACGCCTACCACATGACCGGTCTGACCAGCGAGGGCCTTGAGATGGCCCGGGCCATCGAGGTCGCCCTCGACCACGCCCGCCTCGACGGCTCGGCGATCGACTACGTCAACGCGCACGGCTCGGGCACACGGCAGAACGACCGCCACGAGACCGCCGCCGTGAAGCGGGCGCTGGGCCACCACGCCTACGACACGCCCATGAGTTCCATCAAGTCCATGGTGGGTCACTCCCTCGGAGCGATCGGGGCGATCGAGGTCGTGGCCTGTGTGCTGGCCCTGGCCCACCAGGTGGTACCGCCCACCGCGAACTACGAGACCCCGGACCCCGAGTGCGACCTGGACTACGTCCCGCGCGTCGCCCGCGAGCGCAAGCTGAACAGCGTGCTCTCCGTGGGCAGCGGGTTCGGCGGTTTCCAGTCCGCGGTGACCCTGACCCGGTCGAGGGAGAGGACACGATGAGCGAACCCCGTGCACGGCGCGCGGCCGTCACCGGCATCGGTGTGATCGCGCCCAACGGAACCAGCACCGAGACGTTCTGGAAGTCCACCCAGGAGGGCGTCAGCGTCCTCGACCGGATCACCCGCGAGGGCTGTGAGCACCTGCCCCTGCGGGTGGCCGGCGAGGTCCGTGACTTCGAGCCGGCCGACGCGGTCGAGGAGCGTTTCCTCGTCCAGACCGACCGGTTCACGCACTTCGCGATGGCCGCGGCCGACCTCGCGCTGGAGGACGCCCGCCTCGGCCGGGCCGACACCGGCGAGGAGCCGTTCTCGGTGGGCGTGGTCACCGCGGCCGGGTCCGGCGGCGGTGAGTTCGGACAGCGGGAGCTCCAGCAACTGTGGGGCAAGGGCAGCCGGTTCGTCGGCCCGTACCAGTCCATCGCCTGGTTCTACGCCGCCAGCACCGGCCAGATCTCCATCCGCCGGGGCTTCAAGGGCCCCTGCTCGGTCGTCGCCGCCGACGAGGCGGGCGGTCTCGACGCCCTGGCGCACGCCGCGCGCGCGGTGCGGCGCGGCACCGACCTGATCGTGGCCGGCTCGACCGAGGCACCGCTGGCGCCGTACTCGATGGTCTGCCAACTCGGTTACGAGGAGCTGAGCACCGTCGAGGACCCGGCGCACGCCTACCGGCCGTTCACCGACGGCGCGTGCGGCTTCGTCCCGGCCGAGGGCGGCGCCATGGTCGTCGTGGAGGAGGAGTACTCGGCCCGGGAGAGGGACGTACGGGTACGGGCGTACCTCGCCGGACACGCGGCGACCTTCACCGGCGCCTCTCGCTGGGACCGGTCCGGGGAGGGCCTCGCGCAGGCCATCCGCGCCGCCCTGGACGAGGCCGGGTGCGCGCCCGAGGAGATCGACGTGGTCTTCGCCGACGCGCTCGGCGTGCCGGAGGCGGACCGGGCCGAGGCGCTCGCGATCGCCGACGCCCTCGGCTCGCACGGCAAGCGGGTGCCCGTCACCGCGCCGAAGACGGGCACGGGGCGGGGTTACTGCGCGGCGCCCGTCCTGGACGCCGCGGCCGCCGTGCTCGCGATGGAGCACGGTCTGATCCCGCCCACCCCGAACGTCTTCGACGTCTGCCATGACCTCGACGTGGTGACCGTCCGCGCCCGTGCCGCCGAGCTGCGCACGGCGCTGGTCCTGAGTCGGGGGCTCATGGGCTCGAACTCGGCGCTGGTGCTCAGGCACGGCGCCGTCGACGCCTCGTAGCGAGGCGGTGCACAGCACGCAGGAAGCAGCACTAGGAGAGGATCCGCATGAGTGACCGCATCACCCTGGAAGAGCTGGCCGAGCTGATGAAGAAGGCCGCGGGGGTGACCGTGTCCCCGCAGCAGCTCCAGGAGCAGTACGACGCCGGTTTCGACACCCTCGGCATCGACTCGCTCGGTCTGCTGGGCATCGTCGGCGAGCTGGAGAATCGTTACAGCACGCCGATGCCGCCCGACGCGGAGCGCAGCAAGACCCCCCGTCAGTTCCTCGACCTCGTCAACAGTGCCTTCCTGGCAGGAGCGTGACATGTCCGGACACACCCAGAACGAGATCACCATCGCCGCGCCGCTGGACCTGGTCTGGGACATGACCAACGACCTGGCGAACTGGCCGCGGTTGTTCAGCGAGTACGCCTCGGTCGAGATCCTCGAGCAGGAGGGCCGCAAGACCACCTTCCGGCTGACCATGCACCCCGACGAGAACGGCACCGTGTGGAGCTGGGTCTCCGAGCGGGAGCCGGACCGCGACACGCTCACCGTCAAGGCCCGCCGGGTCGAGACGGGGCCCTTCTCCCACATGGACATCCGGTGGGAGTACGAGGAGGTCGCCCAGGGCACCAGGATGATCTGGACCCAGGACTTCGCGATGAAGCCCGACGCGCCGGTCGACGACGCCTGGATGACGGACAACATCAACCGCAACTCCAAGATCCAGTTGGCCCTGATCCGGGACCGGATCGAGAAGGCCGCCGCCGAGCGCGGGTCCGCCCCGGGCCTGACCGACTGAGCCGTACGGAGGACAGTCCCCATGCACCAAGCCCTGATCGTCGCCCGTATGGCGCCCGGCTCGGCCCCGGACATCGCCAAGATCTTCGACGAGTCGGACCGCGGTGAACTCCCCCACCTCGTGGGGGTCGCCCGGCGCAGCCTCTTCCAGTTCGGTGATGTGTACCTGCACCTCATCGAGTCCGAGCGGGACCCCGGCCCCGCCATCGCCAAGGTGGCCCGGCACCCCGAGTTCAGGGACATCAGCGAGCGTCTGTCGACGTACGTCAGCGCGTACGACCCGGCGACCTGGCGTTCCCCGAAGGACGCGATGGCACACCGCTTCTACCTCTGGGAGCGGGACTCCTCCGCCTGAGCCGCTCGTGCGGCCGCCGGTCGCCGGGTCCGCGGTGTCGCGGACCCGGCGACCGGCGGCTTTCTCAGCCGGTGCTCACGCGGGGACCATGCAGTCGAACGCGTGCAGGTAGGGGTTGACCGGGCTGATGTTGTCGATGACGAGGCCCGCCTCGGTCAGCCGGGAGACCATGCTCTGCGTGGTGTGCTTCGCGCCGCCGACGTTGAGGAGCAGCAGCAGGTCCATCGCGGTGCTGAACCGCATCGACGGCGTGTCGTCGACGAGGTTCTCGATGACCACGACCCTCGTCCCGGGGCCGCCCGCCTCGATGACGTTGCGCAGGGTCCGGGCGGTGCTCTCGTCGTCCCACTCCAGGATGTTCTTGATGACGTAGACGTCCGCATGGACCGGGACGGCCTCGCGGACGTCGCCGGGCACGATGCGCATCCGGTCCGCGAGCGCGCCCCCCTTCCGCAGCCGGGGGTCGGCGTTCTCCACCACGCGCGGCAGGTCGAGGAGACTGCCGTGCATCGTCGGGTACTTCTCCAGCAGGCTCGCCACCACGTGCCCCTGGCCGCCGCCGATGTCGGCGACCGACTTGCTCCCCGACAGGTCGAGGAGCTGGGCGACGTCCCGCGCGGACTGCATGCTCGAGGTCGTCATGGCCCGGTTGAAGACGTCGGCCGAGGCCGGGGCGTCCTCGTTCAGGTACTGGAAGAACTCCTTGCCGTAGAGGTCCTGCACGACGTTCCCGCCGGTGCGCACCGCCTCGTCCAGGAGCGGCCACGCGTCCCAGGTCCAGGGCTCGGTGCACCACAGGGTGATGTGGCGCAGGCTGTTCGGGTCGTCCTCGCGCAGCAGCCGGGACATGTCGGTGTGCGCGAACGCGCCGTCCTCGCGCTCGGCGAAGACGCCGTAGCAGGACAGGGCGCGCAACAGCCGTCGCAGCGGCTTGGGCTCGGTCTTCACCGCGGCCGCGAGGTCCGTCACGCTCAGGGGGCTGTCCCCCAGCGCGTCGGCGACGCCCAGTCGGGCGGCCGCGCGAAGGGCGGCGGCACACGCCGCCCCGAACACGAGTTCCCGCAACCGCATGGACGGCGGGGGCGCCGTCCGTGCGCTCGGGTCGGCAGTGCTAGCGGTCGTCATGTGCCGCCTTCCTCTTTCCGGTTCGGGATGGGCGGACCCGGTGGGTCCGGGTCTCGGGTTCTCCGGGTGCCCGGGTGTCCGGCTGGTCGGGTGTCCGGCTGGTCGGGTGTCCGGCTGGTCGGGCGTCCGGCTGGTCGGGCGTCCGGCTGGTCGGGCGTCCGGCTGGTCGGGTGCTCAGCTGTTCAGCACAGGCCCGTGGGCGAGGAGCTGTCGCAGGAGTTGTCCTGGAAGGTGTTGGTGGCCGTGGTGGTCTCCGTGTTGACCAGGTCCGCGGGCGCGTTGCGCTCCAGCGTGTTGTCGCTGATCAGGTTCCGCTCGTTCGTGGCACCGACCAGGCTCTTGAAGAGGACGACACCGCCGGACAGCGGCGAGGTGCCGGCGTTGTCCGTGATCAGGTTGCGGGTGACCAGGGTGTCCTCGGCGCCGGTCAGGACGATGCCGGAGCCCTGGAGGAAGGGCAGCCGGGCGGTCTTGGCGCAGTACTTGTTGTTGCCCACGACGCGGTTCTCGCGCACGGTGAGGGCGCCGGCCCGTGGGGGCGTCTCGTCGCCCACGACGAAGACCGCCGTGCAGTTGCCCGTGATGTCGTTGCGCGCGACGGTGAGGTTCCGCAGGCGCCGTACGGTGACGCCGGTCCGGTTGCCCTGGAGACGGTTGCGTTTGATCACCGCACCCTTGGTGTCGGTGGCTCCGCCCTCCTCCGTGACCGAGTTGGCGAGGAACAGGCCCGCGTCGCCGTTGTCCCGGGCGGTGTTCTCCACGAAGGCGCCGCGGGTGGAGCCCTGCTGGGCGATACCCCACTGGCCGTTCTTCTCGGCGGTCACCTTGCGCACGGTGAGCCGGTCGGTGTCCGTCGCCCACAGTCCGTTCTTGGCGAAGCCGGACAAGGTCAGCGAGGCGACGGTGGTGCCCACCACGGGGCTGCCCTTCGTGCCTTCCACGCAGATGCCGTTGCCGGCCCGACCGCAGCTGTCGGCGGCCTTCGTGGCCGCCGGCTTGATGACGGTGGCGCGGCCCACGCCGCGCAGGGTCAGCCCGGAGGTGGTGATCCGGACACTCTCCCGGAAGGTGCCGGGCATCAGCAGGACCGTGTCACCGGGCTGCGCCGCGTCCACCGCCTTCTGGATCGACTCCCCAGGGTCCACGAAGTGGACCATGGGACCGTAGGCGGGCGGGGCCGCGCCGAGAGCCGAGCCGACGAGGGCCGCGGTGCAGGCGAGATAGGCGAAGTGATGTTTCATCATATCCTGTACGTTATGACCTGATAAGCCGTATTACGGCCCGATGCGCCGTCCGGCGGCGTGTCATGTTCGGCCCGCCCGACGGGGCGCGGGGCCGGGGGCTCACTCGCCTCCACCGGGGCGGACCAGGGCGAGCCGGGCCGCGATCTGCGGCGACGGCGCGGCGAGCACACGGACGCCCTCGATCAGGGCCTCGGGCAGGCTGCGCTTTCATCAGAGAGCCGGCCGCGCCCGCGCGGACGGTGGCGAACACCTAGGCAGTTTTCGTTTGGATCAGTCGGTCGTTGGTCGGGGTGTGTCGTCAAGTGATGTGCAGAGGACGCGAATTGAGCCGTTACCCCCGGACCGGACGCCGAAGCGGGTGGCCGCTGGCGTGACCACCGGGAGGTGATCGACGCGATCGCCTTCATGTTCCAGACCGGAACGCAGTGGCTCCATCTGCCGGCGAAGTACGGCAATGGGAAGGCTGTCTACAACCACCTGCGGGTGTGGACCCTGGACGGCATGTTGGAGCGGGTCTTCACCGCGCTGATAGCCCAGGCCGAGGCCGACGAGGGCCTGCCCTGGGCGGTCTCGGTGGACTCCACGATCGTGCGCGCTCACCAGCATGCAGCGCGGACAGTACCCGCTGGCCGCCTGGCGCCAGTTTACTGATCAGCGGCTCCCCTTCGGCGATGTTGGTCACCAGATGCGACTGAGCGCTCCAGTGGGCACGAATCGCCAAGTCGGCCGCCGACATTCCTGACTGTCCGGGACAAAGGCCGGACACGGCGGTGACCTGCACCAATTGCCAAGGTCCTGTCCGGGACAACGAAGGAGCCTTGTGGCCCTGGCAGCCGCCCTCGGAGAGTGCGTGCTCCGAACTCAACGAAGGGACACCGAGTGAGATTACGACGCTCGATCACGGGGTCGGTCGCCGCCGTCGCGCTGCCGGCTGGATCCGTGGCCGCGCTGCCGGGGCACGCCGCGGCGCAAGACGTACAAGCCGTCCAGTATGTGGCTATGGGCGACTCCGTCGCAGCGGGAATTGGGGCGGGTTCCCCAACAGCGAACTCCGTCGACGGTTGCTGCGCCGATAAGGCTCACACCTTCAGGGTGACGAACTCCAACCTCGCCTATCCCAAACGGGTGACTTCCGCCCTCGGGGCACAGCTGGACTGCAAGGCGTTCTGTGGCGACGTCAGGACAACGCGCGTCCAGCAGACCCAGCCCCTCAATCGAGGCACAGACCTTCCAAAGTGCGCGTCTTGGAGCTAGGGGAATTACAGGTGTCCGCGCTGTCCTTCCCGCATCTGGAGAGCGCGCGGACGGCGAAGTGGATCCGCCAGTCCGATCCCGAGGTGTACATGATCAATTACATTCTCTGTGGGGAGGGGGTTTTCTCCCATGCCGGGAGTGACACGACATTGCATGCTGGCGACCTCATCATGCTGGACGGCAGTCGTCCCTTCGATGCCCACCGCCACGCCTTTCAAAGCAGCTGGTCACAACTGACCCTGCAGTTTCCTCGCCGGCTGTTGCCGCTGCCGGAGAAAACGGTGCAGCGCCTGCTCGCTGTCCCGATCGACGGGCGCAGGGGCATGGGTGGGGCGTTTACCCGCTGGCTGACCGACCTCAACGCTCGCGCCGGCGAGTTCACCCCCGCCGACATTTCCACACTCACCTCGGTCACCCTGAACCTTCTGGCGTCCGTCATCGCCCGCCGCCTGGCTGCTGACGATGCGCTGACCCCGGAGGCCCGCCGGACCGCCCTGCGGGCCAAGATCAACGCGTTCGTCGAGCAGCACCTTGCCGACCCGGTCATGAGTCCCCGGACGATCGCGGACGCCCACCACATTTCCCTTCGCTATCTCCAGCAGCTGCTCGCCGAGGACGACACCTCGCCGGCAGCCTGGATACGCCACCGCCGTCTGGAACGCTGCCGCCTCGACCTGGCCGACCCCCGCTTGAACGCCCGCTCAGTCCAGGCCATCGCCGAACGCTGGGGCTTCACCAATCCAGCGCACTTCAGCCGCCTGTTCCGGGCCACGTACGGGATGCCGCCACGGGACTACAGAAACCTGGCGTACGCGGTCTCGAACCCGCCGAGGAGCCGCGTCTCCTCTCGGCCGCCTATGTCGCGCGTCCTGTGCACGAGCGCCGCTATTCCTACCGCGACGCCATCCCCGCAGAGGTCGGGCGGCTCCGCGCCGAGGGGCGGCGATACAGCCGGTGGCACAACGGCTTCCAGTGGCTGCTAATCCTTTGCTCCGCCGCCATTCCCGCTGTTGCCGCCTTCTACGACCCGCCGCAGCCCGGCAAGGGCCGACTCATCGGCCTCGGTGCCAGCGTGTCTGTCATCATCTCCGCGATGGGCTACTACAGGTTCCGTGAGCGCAGCTTCAATCTGCAGCAGACCGCGGACTCCATAGAGCAGCACCGCGCGGCCGCCGTCCGGAGTACCGCCCCTACACCGCCCGCCGGGCCCGGCCCCGCCCACCGCTCGCAGAGGATCTCAGCGGACTGCCTGCTCGTGGCTGTGTGGCCGTCCCCAGGACACGTTCCACGGGGAGGTACCCCAGCGATCGCGAGTCGAGACTGTTGTCCGGATTGTCGCCGAGGATGACCAGCCCGCCAGGGGGTACCAGACCATCCGCAGTGTCGGGCAGACCGGGCACAGTGTCACGCGGTATCGGATCCCCCGCGACCGCGACCACTCGCTTGATGAGCCATTGGCGGCCCGCGATGGCATCGGCCCCGCCTGAACGGCTCACCGGCGGGGCGGTCCAGCGGGCACCCGGCGTCGGCCGTTCGATCACGATCACCCGGCCAGGAACGGGGCGCAGGTCCCGGCGTACTCGCACGTGGTCCCCGTCGCGGAAGGTCGGCCGCATGCTCTGTCCGCGGACGGTCACCGTGACCAGCATGCGCTCAAGTGTTGCCAGGACGGCGATACACGCGGTCAGAGCCGACGCGGCACAACCACAGACCAAGGCTGGATTGCGGGCGCCCGCGAGGAGAAGGCCTGGTACGCCGGTCCAGACGGCCGCGGCCGCCCACCGCAGCGCGGTGCGTGCGGCTCGCGGCGTGGAGGCGTCTACGGGTTCCCGGAGCATCTGGTTCCACAGGCGTGGCAGGACACGGCTGGGCACGATCGGGGAGGCTTCGCCGTCGGGCGTTCCAGCGCCACAGGGACCGGCGGTCATGACTGGCCTCCCAGAGAGACAGAGAGGTCGCCTCCGGTCCGGTAGCCGGAGGCCTGGAGCAGGAAGAGGCGCGCGTAGGCACCCCGGGCCGCCATCAGTGAGTCGTGGTCACCTTGTTCGGTGACGCGGCCGTTCGCGAGGACGACGATCGAATCCGCGTTCCTGACAGCGCCCAGACGGTGTGAGATGAGGAGGCTGGTCCGTCCGTTTCGGTACTTCGCGAGAGAGGCATGGATCTCCGCCTCGGCCTGCGCGTCCAGTCCCGCGGAAGGCTCGTCGAGGATCATCAAGTCACGCTGGTCACGGAGGAGCGCGCGGGCCAGCGCGAGCCGCTGCCACTGCCCACCGGACAAGGCGACGCCGGTCTTGGGATCGTCTTTCTCGGACTCCATGAAGAACACGCGCGACAGCAGGGTGTCGTAGCCGTGAGGCAGGGCGAGCAGGGCATCGTGGATACCGGCACGCCGGGCGGCGTCCTCCAGTCGGGCTCTGTCGCCGAACATGGAGAGATTGCCGACTCCGATGTTCTCAGCGGCTGTCATGTCGTACTGGACGTAGTCCTGGAACACCGTTCCGATCCGCTCTCTGAGTGCGGTCGGGTCGACGTCACGGAGGTCCACCCCGTCCCAGAGGATGGCTCCGCGCGTGGGATCGTAGAAGCGGCACATCATCTTGACGAGCGTCGACTTCCCCGTGCCGTTCAGACCGACCAGAGCCATGGACGTCCCGTGTGGAATGAACAGATTGACCCCACGCAGCACCCACGGGTGTTCGTCCGAGTAGCGGAACCAGACGTCGCGCAGTTCGATCCCGTGCCGGAGGGGACGAAGCGGGCACGGCGCGACGGCAAGAGGAAGATCAGGTTCTGCCGTGGTCACTGCGGCGTAGTGGTCGAACAGGAGCAGCGCCTGGTGTGTCCCCGCCACCTGCCCGGTAAGGGTGACCAGCGTTGCCTGCACACCCGCCACAGCGGCCACGAACATGGTGATGCCACCGACCGAGAAGGCCCCCGTGTTGGCGGCGCTCACCGCCCACAACAGACCCCCGCCGCTCACGAGCGCGGCTAGCACACCAAGCCCGGTCTGGACGAGCATCGTCCGCCGGTCCACGGCACGTTTGGCGGTGTCCGCGGCCCGCCGGTCGTTGAGCATGCGTCCACGCAGGAAGGCCCCCGTGCCGAAAAGCCGTACCTCCTTGGCCGAGTCGGCGCCGGTCATCAGGTGGCTGTAGAACAGCTCCCGGCGCTCGGCCGGGCCAATGGACAGCAACATCCGTGCCCGGCGCCGCGACAGACTGAGCTGGGCGAGCAGCATGGGCACCCCTGACAGCAGCACCAAGGCGGCCATCACCGGACTGAGCAGGAGCAGGGAGCCGAGAAAACCGGCGATGGTGATCGATGACCTGACGCTTCCCAGGAGGCAGTCGACCGTCTGGCTGGGCGTGCTGCGGCCGGCTTGGTCCGCTAGGCGCAGCTGGTCCACGAAGCGTGGGTCCTCAAACCTGCCCAGCCCGACGTAGGATCCGACGGCGGTGAACAATCGTTCCTGAGCCAGCAACGCCACCGCGCGGTCCAGTTCGGCGCGCACAAACTGCGTGAGATGCGGCAGGGTACCGGCGACGGCGGAGACACCGGCGAGTACCACCCCCAGGGTGACCAGCCGCCCCGCCGGAGCACCGGCGATCAGTTCATCCAGCACCGACTTGGTGAGCCATGCGGTGGCCACGGGCGCCACACCGCTGATCACCATGGTGATCGCGTAGAGTGCCGTGGCGCCGGGCGCCGCCGCACCTGTCAGCGCACAGACTGAGGCTGCGAGTCGTGCCGTCGCGCGCAGTCGGGTACGGCCTTCTGCCGCTGCCAGATGCCTCACGCCGCTGCCCGGTCCTGGGCGTGACCCATTGGCACGCTGTCGTCAGTGACCACCAGTACCCCTCTCGTGTCGCGGGCGACCTCGAGTAGGGACGGAAAACCAATGACGGAGAACGCTTGTGAAATCGGCCCACCGTGCTCCTCGACGACCACCCGGGCCACGGAGGCGAACTGAGCGGCATACGCCGCGGTCTTGTCCTCCTCGTCCCCGACGACCACCGCCACTGCCTGTCGGCGACCGCCGGGGAGGTCCTGCGCGTGCGCCAGGAATTCCGGCAGCTTTTCCCCGCACGCCTTGCAGCCGGGGGTGAAAAAGGCGACAACTGTTTCGTTCACGAGCTCCTCATGCGTCAGCCGCTCGCCCTGGACCGTGAGGGTTTCGAAAGGTGCCACCGCATCACCCCTGCTGATGGCGGGCCTCGGTCCCCGGTCGACACGGGCCAACTCCTCGGAGTGCTCACGGAGTCTCTTGATGACCCCCACTGTGAGGATCAGGTCCAGGGTGCAGACCAGCCCGACGAGAACGACGAGCCCGATCAGTAACGGCATTATGCCTCCTAGCGACGAGCAGGACGGAAAAGATCGACAAGGTCGTCAAGAACAACGGCCAGGCCACCGGTCAGCCCACCGGCACACGCGCAGACCAGCAATTCGGCCCACTGCACGCAGGGTGTGCCCGTGGTGGCCACGGCTCCTGCGAGTGCGACGACCGTGAGGCCGACATTCCGCAGGATGTGCCGGACGCCGAGCGGGCGCTTCGCGGTTCCGAAGCACCGGCAGTTCACTTGGCGCCCCTGGATGACGACGCGGGAGATGCCCGTGGCGAACGCCGCCAGAAGGCCGGCGGACAGCAGGAATCCCGCTGCTCCCAGGCCGGGCGAGAACGGTGTCGCCATGAGCAGCGCAGCTGCCGTGGCCTCGCAGCACACAACGGCGAACGCGCAGGGGCCCACCCAACTGTCAGGAATCAGATTGAAATCCTTCAGTGAACGCGAGAACGCCCAGAAAGCAGCGGCGTTGCGTGACTTGCCGATGGCCGCCACTCCGAAGACCACGAGGAGACAAGCGGCACAGGCAGCATTGATCGGGTCCACGCTTCGGGAGCCTTCCCTGGTCGGCGTGTGCTCCCGGCCGAGCACGCGCTCATCGCGTGCCCGGCCTCTGAGCGGAATCGGAACTGCTGGACCGACGTGGATCAGACGCAGTCGTCGCAGTAGAGGAACGTCCAGTTGGTCTTGCAGTTCGCGCTGTACGACCACCAGCCGTTGTTCTTGTAGTCGCATCCGGAACCGTGGAAGCACTTGTAGCAACCGGCTTGAGCCGAGGCATCAGCCTCGACTCTGGGCACGAAGCGGTCGAGGAGAGCACTCCCCACAGCCTCGATTTTCTTCAACATGCGCTGACTCCTTTGTCCGAACCTTTTTCGCCCGATTCCCTGGCGCCGCACGCTCTCAATGCGAGCTTGCTTCTCCGGGGCCTACGGCCAGCATGACAGTAGGCATTCATGCTGTAATTGCCTTTCTGCGCACGCGTGTTGACGATGCGCGCGGGAATCTGCGTGATGCCCGGATTACGCGTCGAACGAGAGCGGTTCGCGGTCGTCAACGGAGGCGGGATTATCCGCCACGGCCATACGGATCGCCCGGGTCGTCCACGTCCCCAGTGGTCGATGGGCCTTCGAAGGTCGCGTCCTTGGCTCCGGGCATCCGGCCCACGACCACTACGTCGGCAAGCCCGCCCCGAACAGCGCCCAGCAGAACCCCATCACTTACTTCGACTCCCCCTGGGCAACCGCGAGTGCAACTGCGGATGCGGCAAGTCCATCAGCCTGCGCGACTTCCTTCCCAGCCATGGCCAGCGGCCCATCCACGAGAGCATCGCCCGGGTCGGAACCGTGATGGACTTCATCACCTGGTTCGACCAGATCTGGAAGCCGGATGAGGACCAGCAAATGTCCCGTAGAAGCGAGGTGGCTGCGACATGGAGATCCTGGCCCTGCGCCACCAGCTCATGGTGCTGGAGCGGCAACTCGGCAAGGACAGGGTGCGGTTCACTCCGAGCGAGGGGGCGTTCCTGGCGGCGCTGCTGCATCGGCTGCCACAGCAGATGCTGCGCGAGCTGATCCGCCTCCGCGGCGTGCCTGCTGTAGTAAGCACTGCGATTTCCACGCTGCCCCGCACATGCCCCAGCCCGGAAGGCAAACCACTCCCCCGGTGGAGACAGCCGCGAGCTTCCAGGCCGAGCCTCGCCCGCGAGTTGGCTGACGGCCGCCGGTTCTGGAGCGCCGAGACCCCCGTTTCATCGCCGATCTCGCACCTGGTCGTTTACGACACAAACATCGAGGTGGCCCGCCACGAGAGGCTGATCGCGAAGGGCAGTTGCCGCCTGAACCTGGACGATCCTGCGCCCGGACCAGAAGCCGAACCGCGCGTCACGTTACAGCGGGGCAAAGGTTCTCTGATGCGGCACGGCTGGAGCAGCGGCTGGAGGACATCGCTGTGGAGCGCCACCGTCAGATGCCTCAGCGGATAGGACAGGACGCGGAGGCGGTCGCCGAGGTGTGCGCAGTACGCAGAGATGCGCGGGCGCGGACGAACGCGGCTGCCACCGATCAGAAGGGGGCGGACGAGGTGCTGCATCTGGCGCCGGTCGGCTGGTATGCCGACTGGTTCCTGTCCCGGGTGCCGGGGAAGGTCGACATGGACCGTGACGCCATCGTTGCGCGGTTCGCGGCGTTGGGGGAGGAGATGCCGATGAAGCGGTACCCGGACCGGCTGCGGGTAGAGACACGCGAGGAGTTCGAGGCGCGTCTGAAGCGGGAGACCGCGAAGGCGGCGAAGGAACTGCACAGGCGTCCCGTGGCCGCATAATTCCCCCGCAGAAAACACGAGAGCCCCCGTCCTCCTGGTCGCGGAGGCGAGGGCGCTGCGGTGTGCGAGGTCTGGCAGCGTCAGGTCTGGCACTGCGAGGTCGCCGCGCTGGACCAGTTCGACCAGGCGCCCCCCGCCGGCCTCACGTGGACGCGGATCGTGACTTTGACCGTGTCACAGATGCGGGACTTGGAGGCGATGGCGATCGGGCCGACCGTGGAACGCCGCTGCACGATGGTCCGGCCGCTGCCCATTTTCACCCAGTCGGCGCCGCCCGCCTGGAGGTACGCCTCGTACTCGACCCATGAGGCGTGGGAGCGGGAGTTGGTGATGAGGGCGTGGGCGGTGATGTCGCGCCAGAAGATCTCCCCGTCCTTCCAGCGTTCGGCGGAAATACAGCCGCGGGCGCCGATGTTCTGCGTCGAGACCCCGCCGCCGCAGGCGACGGCAGCGGCGTGGGCCTGGGCGGGGAAGGCGAGCGCGGCCACGGCGGCTGTCGCGACGAGGGCTCCCGTACGTTTCATGGTCCGGGCAGTTTTTGTCATGGGGGGAACCGTATCCGCTCGTTCAGTCGCCCGCCCCGGTATCCGGCACAGTCACGGTCTGGTCCTGGACGTCTTCGACCACGGTGGCACCGACCAGGCCGAGACCGAGCAGGTTAGCGGCGACCAGCAGTAACGCGCCGGCCGCTTCTGTACACCCGACAAGGTGGGGCTGGAGCCGGACCGGATCGCCCCCGCGCCGCGAGAGATCGAGCCGGAAGCCACACCGCGTAGGAAACGGCGCTGGTCATTCCTCGGTCGCTGATCCCGATACCCGCGTACTTCTCGTCTGTTCGTGCTGCACACGGGATCGCCTGGGAATACCTGCCGCAGGAACTCGGCTTCGGATCGACAGGGAGTGACCGCACCACAAGAAGTGGACCAGAGCCGAAACGATCGGGTCCGGCGGCGTCGGTAGTACGCATACGTGAGAACCAGAAGCAGCGGGCCCCACAGGTTCAACAGCCCGCTCGTCGCCATCGCGAGGATGTCCCAGCCCTCGTCGTACGGCCAGGCCGCAGTGCCGGCGGTAGCGGCTTCGTACAGCCAGTCGATGCCGAGCGCGGTGAAGACGAGGCCGCTGAGTCGGGTGGCGACGAGCACGGTGAGGATTGCCGACGCGGAATGCGCCGCGTTGCGAACTCGACGCCTGTGGTCGACCCAGGCGAACGCACCACCGCCGCCGCCCTGACGCAGCTCGCCTGGATCGCGCTGCCCTTCGTCGTCGACGGCGGCCTGCGAATCGCTGACGACCTCACCCTCTCCACATTCTTCCGCCCCGCACGACCAACGGCGCCCGACACATGACCACCTGCGAAAACGCGGGTCACCGTCGGCCGGCGTTCAGACGCGCGGCGCCCCCGTCACCGACATCATCAGCGAGTACAGGGAGGTGGTGGCCGTGATGAAGAGCCGGTTGTTCTTCGGGCCGCCGAAGGTGATGTTGGAGACGGTCTCGGGGACGCGGATGCGGCCGATGAGGGTGCCGTCCGGGTCGTAGCAGTGGACGCCGTCGTCGAGGGCCGCGGCCCACAGGCGGCCCGCGTCGTCGAAGCGGATGTTGTCGAAGTGGACGCCCTTCGGGGCCTCGGCGAAGACCTTGCCGCCCGTGAGCGTGCCGTCGTCGCGGACGTGGTGGACGTGGATCCGGGCAGCCCGGGAGTCGGAGACGTAGAGCAGCTTCTCGTCCGGGGACAGGATGACACCGTTGGGCCCGTCGAATCCGTCGGCGGCGAGGTGGACCTCCCCGGTCGCCGGATCGATCCGGTACACGTTGCACGCGCCGATCTCCGACTCGGCGCGGTGGCCCTCGTAGTCGCTGAGGATGCCGAAGTCCGGGTCGGAGAACCAGATCGTGCCGTCGGAACGTACGACGGCGTCGTTCGGGCTGTTGAGGCGCTTGCCGGCGTAGCGGTCGGCCAGGACGGTGACCGAGCCGTCGGGCTCGGTGCGCGTGACGCGGCGGTTGCCCTGCTCGCAGGTGACCAGTCGGCCCCGCCGGTCGAGCGTGTTGCCGTTGCTGTGGCCGGCCGGGGTGCGGAAGACGCCGACCGCGCCGGTGGCCTCGTCCCAGCGCAGGATGCGGTCGTTGGGGATGTCGCTCCAGATCAGCTGGCGCCAGGCGGGGATGTACAGCGGGCCCTCGGTCCAGCGGCAGCCGTCGTACAAGACCTCCAGCCTCCTGTCGCCGTTCGTACAGCGTCCGGTGTGGAAGCGGTCGTCCAGGATCTCGTACGGGTTGTCGGCGGTGTGACCGGACATGGGGTCCCCTCGGAGCGTGGTGATCAATATTTCATTCAACGTAACACGTAGACAGCCGAACCAGATATGGTTTTCCCATGAAGCGAGTGGATGATATCGACCGGCAGTTGATCGCGCTGCTCCAGCAGGACGCCACCCGGTCGTACGCGACCCTGGGCAGGGCGGTCGGCCTGTCCCCGGGTGCCGCGCACGAGCGGGTGCGCAAGCTGCGGGAACAGGGGGTCATCCGGGCCACTGTCGTCGACGTCGACCCGGCGGCGCTCGACCGCGGGGTGCTCTCCTTCGTTCTCGTCGACGCGACGGCGTGGATGGGCGACCGGGCCGAGTCCTTCGCCGCGATACCGGAGATCCAGGAGGCGCACGTCATCGCGGGCAGCTCCGCCGTCCTGGTCAAGGTCCGCACCGCGACCGCCGAGCAGCTCCAGGACGTGCTGCGCCGCCTGTACGCGATCGACGGAGTCAGCGGAACGCAGGCGACGGTGGTACTCGAGACGTTCTTCGAGCGGGCCCTGCACATCGAACAGGCCGAGTAGGGGCTCAGTCGGTCGAGTCGGGCAGCGGGGACGGCGTGTAGCGGGCCGCCAGGGCCGCTACCGCCTCGGTGAGCGCCCGGCGCAGTTCGGCAGGGGCGAGGACCTCGGCCTCCGGGCCCAGTCTGAGGAGGTCGCCGACCGCGACGGAGGGGGACTCGACGGGCAGTTCCACGTGGACCCAGCCCTCGTCGTCCGGTGGACCGGCGCCGTCCAGGGCGCGGGCGCCCGCCGCGCCGAACTGCATGGGGAGCAGCCGCTGGGCTCGGGGCGAGACACGCAGGTGCGCGGTGTCCTGGTACAGGGCGGCCTCCAGGCGCCGGGAGCCGGCCTCCCAGTAGGCGGCCAGATCGAACCCGGCCGGGCGGTCGAAGTCGTCGCCGGTGGGTTCCACGGCCAGGAAGCGGGAGACGCGGTACGTCCGGACCGCCTCCTCCACCTCTGCCACCAGGTACCAGATACCGCTCTTGAGGACGATGCCGAGCGGGCGCAGCTCGCGGTGGACCTCGCCGCGCCAGCGCCGGTAGTGCGTGCGCAGCACCTGCCGTTCCCACACCGCCCCGGCGATCGTCTCCAGATGCGGAACCGGGTCGGCGTCCCGGAACCACGCGGACGCGTCCAGGTGGAACCGGTCCTGTACGCGCCGGGCCTGCTCCGCCAGTTCGCTCGGCAGTGCCGCCTGGAGCTTGAGCTGGGCGGTCGTCAGCACCGCGCCGAGGCCCAGGTCCCGAGCGGGGCCGGGTACTCCGGTGAGGAAGAGCGAGGAGGCCTCGGCATCGGTGAACCCGGTCAGCCGGGTGCGGTAGCCGTCCACGAGGCGGTAACCGCCGGCCGGCCCGCGGTCGGCCAGGACCGGGACTCCCGACGCGCTGAGTGCCTCGACGTCCCGGTAGACCGTTCGGACCGACACCTCCAGCTCTTCGGCGAGTTCCGGGGCGGTCATCCGCCCACGGTTCTGGAGCAGCAGGAGCAGGGAGAGAAGCCGGTCGGCACGCATGGACGACATTGTCCGCCGTACCTGACAGGAGATGTCAGGTACGGCGGACAGACTCGTTCGAGCACTGCGGGAAACCCCCGCGAGACCGTTCGAGAGGACAGCCATGCCCACGCAGATCACCGGCCACTTCACCTTCGCCGACTGGCAGGAACGCACGGTCGGCCGGAGCGAGGCGAGTCCGAAGCTGGCGCACGCCTCCGTCCGGAACTCCTTCTCCGGCGGCGTCGAGGCCGCCGACACCACGTGCGAGTACAGCATCGTCTACGTCACGGAGAAGACCGGCACGTTCGCCGGGATGCAGGTGCTCACCGGCACCGTCGACGGGCGCAAGGGCACCTTCGCCGTCGAGGAGCGCGGCCGGTTCGTCGACGACGGCAGCGTGCACTGTGCCTTCGAGGTGGTTCCGGGTTCGGGCACCGACGAACTGACGGGCCTCACCGGCACCGGCGCCTACACCGCCCGGCACGGCGAGCCCACCGTGCCGTACACCTTCGAGTACGACCTGGGGTGACGGGTCGCGCTCACACCCGGCGGCGCTTGGTCCTGGCCTTCACGCGCTCGCGAAGCAGGTTTTGGTAGAAGGCCGACCCGTCGCCGCCGAGTCCGAGGTTCTCGCAGATGTCCGCCACCGTCTCGGCGTCCTGCGCGCTGCCGGTGAGTCCGATGTGGAGGAGGGTCCAGAGGCCCTCCTCCACTCCGGCACAGCACTCCTCGTCCGAGCCCGCGGCCACGAACTCCAGCGTCTGGAGGAGGACACCACGGGCCGGCGGTGAGATCTCGCCGGCCAGCGCCGACATGATCACGCGAACGGCGGGCGGTGTGCACGGGAAGGTGTTCGTACCGACTTCGACGTGGTTCTCGAGGGTGTGGCCGATCATCTCCCGTGGGGTTGCGGCGGTCAGGATCGCCTCGAACATCAGGGGCAGATGCTCGGCTGTGGCACCGCAGCCGCACTCCAGTGCGGCCCAGTCGACCCGCCCCAGTTCCGCCCTTACGAGATCACTCACCATGCGCCTCGGTCCCCTCCGTTTCGTCCCGCACCCGGTAGCCCGGGACCGACGGCCAGCGGACCGTCAGCACGACGGACTCCTCCTCGGCGTACCAGGAATGGTCCACGCCCCGCCCCCACACGACGTAGTCCCCCTGCTCGGCGAGGACGACGTCACGTCCGGGCAGTTCCACACGGAAGCGGCCGCTGATGAGGACCAGCAGGGCCGTGCGCTCCTCGCCGGTCACCCATTGGGCCCGCGTGTCGCCCCGCGGATGGACGCCCCACTTGATCTCGACGTCCTCGCTGTGCCGGGGATCGCCGACGTCCTTGAAGTGTCCGAGCAGCCAGCCCCGCTCCAGCGGCGCGTCCTTGCCCGCGTTGCCCACGTACACGCTGTCGTTCATGGTCGGGAAGCTAGCAGCAGGCCCGCCCCGCCCTCCCGGCCTCCCCCGTCGTGGCCGACCCGGCGTGCGCGACCGTCCGGACCGGTGGAGGCTGAGGGGCATGCAGCGCAAGGCAGCGAGCCGTGCGGGCTCCGGCGGCATGGACGTGGAGGCGGCGCTCGACGAGCTCTACACCACTGCGCCCGCCGACTTCGTCTCGCGCCGCGAGGTGCTGGCCGCCGCCGCCCGCACGGCGGGGCGTGCCGAGGACGCGCGCCGGATCCATGCCGCCCGCCGGCCCACGCTGGCCGCCTGGGCGGCGAACCGGTTGCTGCGTTCCCGGCCGGAGGAGAGCCGCCAGTTCCTGGAGCTCGGCCAAGCCCTGCGTGAGGCCTACCGCTCGCTTGACGCGGCCGAGCTGAAGGAGCTGTCGGCGCAGCGAGGGCGAGTCGTCGCCGCGCTGTCCCGGCAGGCCGTGGAGGTGGCCCGGGAGAACGGCCAGCGCCTCTCCGACGCCGTGCGGCAGGAGGTGGATTCCACCCTGCGTGCGGTGCTCGCCGACGCGGAGGCGGCCGACCGGTGGGCCACCGGACGGCTGGAGAGCGCCCTGACCCCGCCGTCCGCCTTTCCCTCCGGCTCGGCACGGCCCTCCTCCGCGGCACCCTCGGTGCCGCCGGAGAAGCCGACGGCTCCCCGCGCCCGGCAGCAGGACGAACTCGCCGAACGCCGCCGCCGGCGCCAGGCCCAGCTCGCCGAGGCCCGCAAGGCGTCCGCCGCGGCCGAGAGGCGTCTACGGGACCGCCGCACCCGGCAGACCGAGGCGGAGGCGGCCCTTCAGCGGGCCGGCGACCAGGAGGAGCAGGCCCAGCGGGACGTGTCCGCCGCCGAGGAGCGCCTGCGCCAGGCCCGTGAGAACCTCCGCCACTCGGCCGGGGAACACCGGCAGGCCGAGGACGACCACCGGGCTGCCGCCGACGCCCTCACCCGTGCCGAGCGGGAGGCCCGTGAGGCGGCGAAGGAAGTGAACCGCCTCCGCACGCCGTGAGCGAAATAATTCCGAACCCGTCTTCCTTTTCTCCCGCCACGGGTTAGAGTCACCGCATGGTCAAGAACGATTCCCCCTCCCGCGTTTCCCTTAAGAGCATTACTCCCGATGTATCCACAGCGATGGGCGGCCTGCACCGGGCCGCGGTTTCCGCAGCGCAGGTCGCCAAGGTCGAGGACGAGATTCTGGAGCTCGTCCGCATTCGTGCCTCACAGATCAACGGCTGTGCCTTCTGCCTGGACATGCACACCAAGGACGCCCGCGCCAAGGGTGAGCAGGAGCAGCGGATCCATGTGCTGAACGCGTGGCGGGAGACGCCGTTCTTCACCGAACGGGAGCGGGCGGCGCTGGCGTTGACCGAGGCGGTGACCCTGGTGCACGACGGGCGTGTCCCGGACGACGTGTACGCGCAGGCCGCCGCCGTCTTCGACGAGGCGCAGGTCGCGGCGCTCATCTGGGCGGCCACCGTCATCAACGCGTACAACCGGATCGCGATTGCCACGCGTATGGTTCCGGGCGCTTATCAGCCCGCCCAGAAGTAAATGGTTCACTGTTTCGAGAACGCACTTCAAGCGCCGGGTCGGAGTTTTATCCGACCCGGCGCTGTTGCGTGCGACGGCAATCAAGGAAATTACAGAGGGATCTCCGGAAGGGGTTCCGCAATTTCCTCCAGCCAGGCACGCCATTCCGCGGCGCGCGGCGCCGGGCCCGCGGTAAGGGACTGTCCCGTCCACGCCGTCACCGGGCGGATGCCGTGCAGGGCGTTCACCAGCCAGACCTCGAGACCGTCCAGTTCCTCCAGCGTCCGGTCGCGGTGGGCGACGCGGATGCCTGAGCGGGCGGCGCGTTCCTGGATGAGGCCGATGGTCACGCCGGGCAGGACGGGCAGGTGCGGGGAGGGCAGGCACAGGGTGTCGTCCTCCCACCACACGATGCTGGAGTTGGCGGCCTCCAGGACCAGCCCGGAGGGGGCGACCAGGACGGCCTCCTCGGCGCCGTGGGAGGCGGCCCGTGCACGGAGGCGGGCCAGGGTGGCGAGGTCCGGTCCCTTGCGGCGCGGCACACTGCGCGGGTCGGGCTGGCCCTCGGCCCAGACGCGCACGTCGGCTGCGAGGGGCGGGGCGGGGCGCAGCAGAAGCCGCAACCGGTGGGATTCCGCGGCCAGTTCGACTCGGGGGAACCAGTCGCCGGTGCGGGGCAGCGCCGCGGTGGCGTCCTGCCAGAACTCGATCAGGCGACGCAGCGGCGGCCCGCCGCTCTCGCCGCAGGCGCGCAGGAACCGCTCGCGGTGCCGGTGGTGGCCGCGCATGCGTCCCTCGCGCACGAGCCACGAGTCGGCGGCCAGCAGCTGCCCGCCGGTGTCCGGTTCGGCGGGGGTGAGTCCGCTGTCCGGGCGCCAGGCCAACGGGCCTTCCACGACGGCCGATCGGGTCATCGCAGCCTCCGTTCAGTACTTGCGGCCGGCGCTCGCCGGCGAGCCGTTGCGGGGACCGTAGGGCGCGTGTTCCAGCCACGCTCCGCACCATGGCAGGACCGGGGAGAGCGCGGCGGCCGCGCGCTGTTTGGCCCGGACGATCCGGCGCGCGGGGCGCAGGTGTTCCAGGGCCGTGCCCGCGGCCTCGCTGTTGAACAGGGCCGCCGCCCGGCGCAGGGCGGCGGCCTCCGCGACCGCCTCGGGAGTGCCCGTGGCGATGGCGTCGGCGGCCGCCGCGCCGTCGGCGATCCCGCTGTTCATGCCGCGCGCCCCGAACGGGGGGAAGAGGTGCGCCGCCTCCCCGGCGAGCAGCACCCGGTGGTACGGGTCGCTGAACGCCGCCGCGACCTTGCGCAGGAAGCGGTACGTCGACACCCACAGGACCCGGTCCTCGTACCCCTCCCCCACGACCTCGGGCAGCCACCCGCGGACAGCCTCCTCGGTGCCGTACGCCTCCTGGGTGTCGTCGTCGCGACACTGGAGGTCCAGCTGAAAGCCGCCGGTGAAGGGGACCCGCATGACGCTGCGGCCGCCGAGACCGGGGTGCTCGTAGTGGAAGACGCGCTCCAGCGGGAGTTCGGCGCCCGGCCGGTCGGCGATGTCGACGACGACGTGGAACCCGGCGGAGTGGACGCCCTCCAGGGGGATGCCCAGTTCGCGCCGTACGGCCGAGCGGGCGCCGTCGGCGGCGATCACGTGGGCGGCCGTCCAGGTGCGGCCGTCCTCGCCGGTGAGGACCACGGCGTCCGGCCCTGACCGTACGCCCGCCACCCGGGCGTCCCACACGAACTCCACCCCGGCGTCGTGGCAGGCGGCGAGCAGGAAACGCTCGGTCTCGATCTGGCGCAGGCTGGTGAAGGGCGGGGTTCCGGAGGGGGGCGGGAAGGTGCGGGCGTACACCTCGCGGCCTCGGTAGAGGGTGCGCTTGGTGTGCCAGGTCCGGCCGTAGGCGGTGATCCGGTCGGCCAGGCCCGGGCGCATGCCGTCCAGCAGCTGGAGGGTCTCCCGGTGGACGAACAGGGCGCGGCTGCCGGGCCGTACGCGGTCCTGCGGGTCGGCCTCCAGCAGGAGGACGGGGAGTCCGTGCGACCGCAGGGCGAGAGCGGCGGCCAGGCCCACGGGGCCGGCGCCCACCACGACGACCTGGCTCATGCGCGGGCGCTCTTGGCCAGCATGCGGGTGATCTCCACCCGTTTCACCTTCCAGGTGGCCGTCATCGGCAGGTCCTCGAACCGCCACTGCCGGGGCTGCGCCATGACGGGCAGGTCGGCGGTGGCCTCCCGCCAGCGGTCGAGGTCGAGGGCGCGCTCGCCGCGCACGCAGACGACGGGCACCGGCTCGCGGTCGACGCCGGGCACGATGACGACCTCGCGCAGTTCCTCCAGGCGGGACATGAGCGTGTCCTCGACCTCGAGATTGCTGTGCACGGAGTCGATCTGGTCGATCTCGCGGTCGATGAGGTAGAGGGCGCCCCAGCGGCTGCGGTAGCCCATGTCGCCCATCTGCCACCAGCCGCGGTCGAGTTGGCGCAGGTACTGTTCGCGGGCGCCGAGGTAGGTGAGGATGCGGCCCCTGGTGCGGGCCTCGATCCGGCCGGGTGTGCCGGGTTTGACGCTGCGGCCCGCGTCGTCGGCGACGCGCACCCTGGTGAAGCCGGGAATGCCGATGCCGACCCGGCGGCCGTCCATGCGGTCCGCGCCGCGCCGGGTGAGCCACTGGAAGGCGACCGGTCCGGTCTCGCTCTGTCCGTACAGCTGGATGAGCCACGGGGCGCGCCGCTCGGACGCACCGAGCAGCCGCCGCACGGTGCGCGGGTGGATCGCGTCGAACGTGGAGCCGTAGGAGCGCACGCGGGACAGGGGCGCTCCGGGTGCGTCCGCCAACTCCTCCCACAGTACGAAGGTGTTGGGATGGGTCTCGACGATGCCGGGGCGGTGCCGGGTGAGGATCGGGGCGACGTTCGCGGGGTCCGGGTCGGTGATCAGCACCAGCGGACTGCCGAAGCGCAGCAGGACGCCGAGCAGGTGGTAGAAGCGCGAGTGCACGAACGACATGTGCAGCGCCGCGGTCTCGCCGCGGGTGGGCCAGCCCATCGCCTTCTGCGGTACGAGCCGGTTCCACATGGTGTTCGCGCAGTGCACGGCGAATTTGGGGGTGCCCGTGGTGCCCGAGCTGTGGGTGATCAGGGCGGGTTCCCTGGAGTGCAGGCGCACCGGGCGGCGGGCCGGTGCGCCCGCGTACTTCTCCAGGGGTACGGCGCCCGGCGCGTCGTCCACGGAGAGGGTGCCCCGGACCAGCCCGGGCAGGTCGATGTCCTTCAGCGGGCCCTCCAGCTTGGCCCGGTCGGTGATCAGCCAGGGAGTGTGGAGGCGTTCGAGCAGCCGGCCCACGACGGGTCCGGCCAGGCCGGGTGAGAGCAGGGCGGGGACGGCGCCGATCCGGGACAGGGCGCAGGTCAGCAGGACGATGTCGACGTTGTCCGTCTTGTGGACGACCACTTCCTCGGCGGGGCGGACGCCCGCCTCCCACAGCTGTGCGGACAGCGAGTCGACGAGGTCGGCGAGGACGGTGTAGGTGAGGTCGACGCCCAGGCCGGGATTGACGTCGAGCGGCCGGTCGAGGGTGACGAAGACCGGGCCGTGGCGTTCCGCCGCCTGCCGGAACAACGGTCCGAGGTGGAAGCCGCGGTCGGTCAGCAGGGGCTGGTGCGTTCGCATGAGTCCGGTCCTTTCAGCTTCAGTGACGGTCATGACTCACCACGCGCCATGGCGGACGAGGTGACGGCGGAGCTTTCCGGTCGGGGTGCGGGGCAGCGACCGTACGAAGCTGACGCTGCGCGGGACCTTGAAGGCGGCGAGGTTGTCGCGGGCCAGACGGAGGATCTCCTCCTCCAGGCCCGCCGGGAGGGTGCCCGCTGGGACGACGAAGGCGCGCAGCCGACTCGCGCCGAGCCCGTCGGTGACGGAGACGACGGCCACCTCCGCGACCGCGGGGTGCGTGCGCAGCACGGACTCCACCTCCAGCGGGGAGACGGTGATGCCGCCGACCATCTCCATGTCGTCCGCCCGGCCCAGGTGGGTGTAGGTGCCGTCGGGTTCGCGGCGGGCCAGGTCCCGGGTGTTGAGCCAGCCGCCGACCAGGGTGCGTCCGGTCTCCTCGGGGCGGTTGAGGTATCCGGACGTCAGCGTCGGTCCACGCACCCAGAGTTCGCCCTCCTCACCGTCGGGCACGGGGTGGCCTGCGCGGTCGCGCGCTTCCACCTCGAAGCCCGGTACGGGACGGCCCACGGTTCCGGGGTGATTGTGCAGAAGGCTGTTGGCGCAGAAGGCGTGTCCGGCCTCCGTGGAGCCGATCTGCTCGAGGACGGGCGCGTCGAGCAGTTCGGTGAGCTGTGCCTCCAGTCCGGCCGGCATGCCCTCGCCGGCCGAGATCGCGGCCCGTACGCTCGCGAAGCAGGCGGTGTGTCCGCCGGCCCGGTCGGCCACCAGGGCGGCGTAGGCGGAGGGTACGGAGTAGAGCAGGGTGACCCGGTGCCGTACGACGAGTTCGTCCACGGCCGCGGGGGTGGGGCGGCGGTCGACGAGGACGGCCGAGGAGCCGGAGAACAGCGGGAAGACGAAGGCGTTGCCGAAGCCGTAGGCGAAGAACAGCTTGGACACCGACAGCGTGACGTCGTCGGGGGTGATGCGCAGCAGCCGGCGGCCGATGAGGTCGTGGTAGGTCTTCGGGTCGCCGTGGCCGTGTACGACGCCCTTGGGGCGGCCCGTGGTGCCGGAGGTGTACTGGATGTACAGCGGGGTGTGCGCGTCGACCGGGTGGGCGCTGGTGAGGGGCTCGGCGGTGTGGGTGAGCGCGACCAGTTGGTCGGCGCCGAGGCGGATGCGGTGCGGGAAGCGGTCGTCGAGTCCGGGACCGGTGACGCAGAGGGCGGCGCCGGTGTCCTCGGCCATGAAGACGTGGTCGTCGGCGGGGAGTTCGGGGTTGACGAGGACCGCTACGGCGCCGAGGCGGGCGGTGGCGAGGAAGGCGGTCACCCAGGCGACGGAGTCGGGCAGGGCGAGCAGCACCCGGTCGCCGGGGCGGACGCCGTGGTCGGCGAGGACGGTGGCGGCGCGGGCGGCGAGGTCGTGCACCTCGCCGTGGGTGACGGAGCCGTGGCCCTGGTGGAAGGCCGGCCGGTCCGTCCAGCCGCGCCGCTCGGCGAGGGTGGCGAGCTGGGCCGCCAGGTTGCCGGGCGCCTCGGTGTGAGCGGGCGGCAGCAGGGTCTGGGGTGTGGTCATCGGGCCGCCTCCTGTTCGGTCGGCGCGGCGGTGTGTGCCCGGTGGGCGCGCATCGGGGCGACGGTCTTGAGCAGCATCTCGTCGTACTCGGCCGCCGGGTCCGAGTCGAGGACGATCGCGCCGCCCGCCCCGAGGTGCAGCTCGCCGCCGGCGATCACCGCCGTACGGATCACGATGTTCAGGTCGGCGCCGCCGCTGCACCCGAAATAGCCGAGGGCTCCCGAGTACACCCCGCGGGCCTCCGTCTCGAGTCCGTCGATGATCTCCATGGTGCGCAGCTTGGGGGCGCCGGTCATGGAGCCGCCGGGGAAGCAGGCGCGGACGCAGTCCACGGCGTCCGTGCCCTCGCGCAGCCGTCCCTCGACGGTGGAGACGAGCTGGTGGACGGTGGCGTAGGTCTCGGTGGCCATGAGCCGGGAGACACGCACCGAGCCGGTCTCGCAGACCCGGCCCAGGTCGTTGCGGAGCAGGTCGACGATCATCAGGTTCTCGGCGCGTGTCTTGTCGTCCGCGGCCAGTTCGGCTCGCAGACGCGCGTCGTGGGCCGGGTTGTCACCCCGGGGCGCGGTGCCCTTGATGGGCTTGGCCTCGGCGACGCCGTTCCGGGTGATCCGCAGGAACCGCTCGGGCGAGGAGCCGGCCACGTCGAGGTCGCCGAAGCGCAGGAAGGCCGCGTGAGGGGCCGGGTTGACGCGGCGCAGGGCCCGGTAGAAATCGTACGAGTCGGCCGGTGCGGGCAGCCGGGCGGCGTTGGTCAGGCAGATCTCGTAGCTGGTGCCGGCGTGGAGCTCGCGCATGCAGGCGGCGATGTCGTCGAGGTACCGGGCGCGGTCGCGGACCAGCCACGGCTCGGCGGTGCCGGCGGCGGGCTCGGTGGCGGGGGGCGCGGTCGGGGCGCTCTGTTCCGCGACGAACGTGAGCCGGGCCGTGGTGGCGTCGAGCCAGTCACCGGCGTCCTGCGTGGCCTGCGGCGTGTCCTCGGCGAGGCAGACGGCGTAGGTGGCGCCCTCCTCGTGGTCCACGGCGATCAGACGGTCGGCGAACAGCCAGCAGGCGTCGGGGGTCGTGGCCCGGTGGCGGTTCGGGGAGCCGCAGTCGGCCTTCGTCTCGTAGCCGAGGTAGCCGACGTAGCCGCCGGTGAAGTCGAAGGGCAGGCCGGTGGCGTCGACGTGGCGGGTGGCCAACTGCCGCTTGAGGTAGTCGAAGACGGTGGAGCGGACCTTGCGTGGGGGCCGGCCGGGCCGCTCGATCTCGCACACGCCCGCCTCGACGTCGTAGCGCACGAACTCGGAGAGCGGGCCGCTTCCGTCGCCGAGGAAGGAGAAGCGGGCGTGGCCCTGTTCGACGCGGGAGCTGTCCAGCCAGAACGCGCGGGGCGAGTCGGCGTACATCGCCGTGAAGGCCGCCTCGGTGTCGACGGCGGTGGCCAGGCGGCGGTAGTGCAGCCGGTGGACGGGCGTGACGGCCCGCCGCTGGCGCGGGATGGACACGGCGCCCGCGGGCACCGCGGTGTTCTTCGTACGGGTGCGTCGGGCGCGTTCCGCGGTGAGGTTGCGGAAGTTGACGAGCATCCGGTGGCCGTAGTCGGTGAGCACCGACTCGGGGTGGAACTGCACGCCCCACAGGGGCCGGGTGCGGTGCCGCAGACCCATGACGACGCCGTCCTCGGCCCAGGCCGTGGCCTCCAGGGTCTCGGGCAGCGGCTCGGCGACGGCCAGCGAGTGGTAGCGCACCACGGCGAAGTTCTGCGGCAGCCCCTGGAACAGGTCCCGTCCGTCGTGGCGGACGGTGGACAGGTGGCCGTGGCGTGGCCGCGGGGCGGGCCCCACCCGGCCCCGCTCCCCCACCGCGATTCCCTGGTGGCCGAGGCAGACCCCGAGGACGGGGACCTCGGCGTGGGCGATGATCCGGGCGGCCACGCCGAAGTCGCGCGGTTCGGCCGGATGGCCCGGCCCGGGCGACACCACCACGTTGTCGAACCCGCGGAGATCGGGAATCTCCTCGACCGGGGTGTCATTGAGAACCACCGTCGGCTCCTCACCGTTCACCTCGGCGACGAGCTGGTACAGGTTGTACGTGTACGAGTCGTAATTGTCGATGAGCAGGGTCTTCACCCGCCCACCTCCCTTGCGTCGTTCTCGGCCCTACGCCGTCCGCCGTTTGTGCCGTCCACGGAGTGCCTGGAGCGGCGGATACAGCCATTTCTTGAGGAAGCGCTGGAGCCGCGGCATCAGAATCCAGGTGACAAGCGCTGTCACACACAGGCACAACAGCAAAGTACGGATCAGGGGATTGAGGGTTCCGAGATAGGGGAGCACTAATAGATTAAAAAGAAGCACGGGCGGGAAAACCGCGCTCATGTTCACGAACCACAGCTTCCACTTCGGGGGCGGCCGAGGTGCGGCCGGCGCGGCGGGCTGTGGGGCCTGGGCGTCGAACCAGCTCCGCGAGCCGACCACCGTGCGGCGTCCGCTCTCCCTGGCCAGTCCCTCCAGCCGGGCGTTCATCTGCACCCAGTCGAGGGAGTTTGCCCAGGTCCGAGCAGCTTCTGCAGTGCCGAAGCGGTAGACCACATGCCACTCCGCCTCTCCGTCGACGAGCACGCCACCCCCGAGAAAACCCGGCTGCCGCGCGCCTGAGCGCAGCACGGCCCACCCCCAGTTGTGGAAGTGGTCCTCGCGGCCCGGCACCACCGCGTAGGCGACGGTGACGGTAACGGGATTCCTGGTCACGCCATCCGATACGGGCGACCTCCACAGCGCGTTCAAATATTCAACGAACTTTTTTTACGCTGTCCGAATCGCAACTCTTTGGCGTCTTTTGGTGCGCCTTGTCATTGTCTGCCGACGAGATACCCGAGGTAACTTTCCTAATGTTTTTGAAACCGCTTGCCGCAGCTCCAAAAGGGGATGCGCGATCAGCCTCCGCTCAGAGACGAACGGAGGAGATTCATTTCCAGGCACGACTGGGAAAGGTCGGGACGGTCCTCGAAGTCCTACGCCGAAGCGGGCCAGGACTCCCCGGTGGTCCTGGCCCGCTTCCGGAACCGGTCGTACCGACCGGCGGCGCTGACAAGGATGCGCGCAAGATCGCCCCTATGTCATTGGCACACGGTCCACACCTACTTGGCTGAGAGTCCACGGTGTTGTCCGTGCGCCGCCTCCCCACCCCTCGACACCTGTGCGCGGACTTCGCTCGGCGGGATCCCGTACGCGCCGCGGAAGGCGCGGGTGAACTCCGGGGCGCGGGGGAAGCCCCAGCGGGCGGCGACGGCATGGATCGGCGTCGTGCGCAGGGCCGGGTCGGCGAGGTCGCGGCGGGCGTTCGCCAGGCGCCGGTCGCGGATGTACGAGGCGACCGTGACGCCCTCGTCCTGGAACAGACGGTAGAGGTAACTGCGTGAGATGTGGTGTGCGGCGGCGACGCGGGCGGGCGTGAGGTCCGGGTCGCCCAGGTGTCGGCCGATGAAAGTCTTGATGCGCAGGGTCAGCGTCCTCGCGCGGGTCTCCGGCGGCAGGTGGCGGTCGGCGTCCAGGGCGTGGGCGAAGGCCGCGGTGACGAGATCGGTGGCGACGGTGCCCAGCCGGGGTGCGTCCAGCGGCTGGTAGGGACGCGTGTCCGAGACCAGCTGCACGAGGAACTGCGCGAGCAGCGCGCCGACTCCCTCGCGGCCCGACAGCCGGCTTCCGATCACCCGGTCCGCACGGTGCGCGGGCAGCGCCACGAGGGCGCGCGGGACCTCGAGTCCGACGATGGTGACGGGATCGGAGCCGGTGAATATCTCCCACGACCTCGACGAGCAGTTGGTGTGGAAGTCGTTGATGCGGTACGCGGCCTGCTCTCTGCCCCAGCTGGCCGCTCCCTCGCCCTCCAGGAGGAGGGACAGATGATAGACCTCGGGGTCGGACTGGCGGACGAGCTTCGGCGTCCGGCGGAAGACCAAGGGGTCGAAGGTCGCCGGCCACACCGTCACGTCCCCGAGCCCGATCAGGCGCTGGTGGCCGTGGTAGTCCGCGCTGCGCTCACTGGCCAGCTGCATCGGAGCGTGCGTCCGCCCCATCCACTCCGTCCAGGCGTCGAACCGCTCGTCCACGGGAAGATCAAGGGTCCGCAACTCCGACTCGGGCAACACGGCCGTAGTCAACCACACGGGTCGCCGCGTCCATGGAGGGCAGGGGGCCCGGACTCGCCGGACGGAGTGAACACGCCCTGACCCGCCCCAAGTCGGTTCACTGATTCCTCATGCGGTCTGTCAAGCCGCGTGAGCACTGGGCGGGGTGAATGTGTAACACCGGCCATCGCGTAGGAGTGCCCAGCGGACGTTGACGCGGCGGCGGGCGAGGGCGAGGACGGCCTGGATCGGGACGCCTTGGCGTTTGCAGAGCCGGACGATCCGGTGGGTGCGGGCCGCGGTCAGGTCATGGGTCCGGCCCGGCAGGGCGGAGGAGATCCACAGCAGCGTCCGGCGGATCGGTGACCACCTTGACGTTCACGCCGTGGCGGCGGTGCTTGGTGGAGTAGTCCGCCCGGCCGTCGCCGAGGCGGTCGCATGCGGCGAGGGTGCCGTCGAGCAGGGTGAAGTCCGGGTCGGCTTCACGCGGGACCTTGAGCAGGCCAGGTGCCCGTGCCGTCGGCAGGTCCACCACGGTGTGGGTGTAGGCGTGGGCGGTGCCCACCGAGATGCCGAAGCCGGCGGCGATCTGCGCGAGGGCTTCATGCTTGCGCAGGTACACGAAGGCGACCAGCGCGCGCTGGTGCGGTGGAAGCTTGCAGCGGCGGTCACCCTCACGGGCGACGATGCGCACGGTGCCCCACTCAACCAGCGCGTGCGGCAGGTCGAGTGCGGCGGAGGGAAACCAAAGAGGCCCTGCGCCAACGGATTGAGACTTCGAACACCTCCCCCCAACGACTCTGGAGCCTCGTGCGTTGCGGGACCCGCCTGCGCTTCGCTCCCGGCGCCATTGCAGTCGTACTCCTGCTGAACTCTCAAGCCGGAGCGGAGGATCGCACCGTAAGCGATTTTCCCGCGTGCAACACTGCACGGCATGGCAGAAGTCGACTTCACAAGGGTTGCCCCCGTCGTCCCCGTCCGGAACCTGGATGCCGCCCTGGAGCGGTACCGTCGGCTGGGCTTCGCGGTGCGGGGCTACGAGGGGCCGGAGCGTTATGGGTTCGCCGAGCGGGGGTCGGTCTCGGTTCACCTCAGCGAGTGGTCCGAGCACGACCCTCAACGCACGGGCGCCGTCGTCTATGTGTACGTGAGTGATGCCGACGCCGTGTATGCCGAGTGGAAGGCCTCCGCCGTCGAGGGGCGCTTCGTCGAGCCGGCGGACCGACCCTACGGGCTACGGGAATTCACGTACGTCGACGCCGACGGCACGGCTCACCGTGTGGGATCGCCGTCGGCGGCTTGAGGCGCACACCGCGCTGTCGCGAGAAAAGCCCCACCCCGACTGTCCGGGGTGGGGCTTTGTCGAGCGCCGGGCAGGCCTTGCACCTGCATTTCCCCGCAGGAAGCGGGGCGTCTTTCCTTGGACCACCAACGCGTGGCAGATCTTGGGCCGTTCGGCGACCTGCTCAAGATCAACGGTAGCACATCGGCAGGGGTGGACGAGCCTCAGAGCAAATCTCTAGCTCTTGCAAGTAATATGCAACAGGCTGGGCAGCCCTTACTGGTCTCATGGACGCGGAGATGCCATGCCCCACCTGTTGCCGGACACCGGACCCCAACGCGTCCTCGTCGCCTCGAACTTCGTCTACACCGTCGGCAGTGGGCTCTATCTGACCGCGGGAGTGCTCTACTTCACCCAGGCGGCTCGTCTTCCGGCGGGGCAGGTCGGGTGGGGGCTGGGGATCGCGGGCGTCGTCTCGCTGGTCATGGGGATCACCGTCGGGCATCTCGCGGACAGGCGGGGCGCGCGGGGTGCGTACGTGGGCACGCTCGCCGTCCAGGCGGTGGCCACTGCCGGGTTCGTACTGGCGGACGGGTTCTGGCCGTTCGTGTTCGTGGTGTGCCTTGCCACCGGTGCGAAAGCGGCGGGACTGGCCGCGCGGTCTCCGCTCATCCGGTACTACGGCGGAGACCGCCCGCAAGAGTTCCGCGCCTACCTCCGTGCGGTGAGCAACGTCGGCATCTCCCTAGGTGCCGTCCTGGCGGGCTGGGTCGTCCAGGTGGGCACGCTCGGCGCGTATCAGCTCATGGTCGCGGGCAACGCGGTCGCCTTCACGGCCTCCGCGGCGGTCCTGGTGCTGCTTCCTCCGGTCGCCCCGGTCCCGGCAGCCGGCGGTCCGCGCTGGACCGCGTTGCGGGACCGGCCCTATCTGATGCTCACCGCACTCGACGGGGTCATGGCCATCCAGTTCAAGGTGCTCACCGTGGCCATCCCGCTCTGGCTGGTCGAGGCCACCACCGCCCCGCACTGGCTCATCTCCGGCACGATGCTCACGAGCACCGTCATCGTGGTGGCGTTCCAGGTGCGGGCCGGCCGCTCCGTCGACAGCCCCGCGGCCGGCGGGAACGCCTACCGGCGGGCGGGGGTGGCGTTCTTCGTGTCCTGTTCGCTCGTGTCGCTCGCCGCGGGGGTGCCGGCATGGGTCGCCGCGGCGCTGTTCATGGCGGCTGCGGTGGTCCACACGATCGGTGAACTATGGCACTCGGCCGCCGGGTTCGAGGTGTCCTTCGCCCTCTCCCCACCCCAAGCCACCGGCCAGTACCTGGGCGTGTTCGGGCTCGGCGCCGCGCTGGCCGAGGCGCTCGGGCCGGGGTTGCTCATCGCGCTCTGCATCACCTGGGGCCGGCCGGGCTGGTACGTCGTGGGGGCGCTGTTCGCCCTCACGGGCCTGGCGGCGCCGTTCGCCGTGCGGCAGGCGCAACGCCCCCGGGTCGCCGCTCAACAGGCGCTTCTCGAAGCCGCGTAGCGGAGCCGACGCTCCCGGGGTGTCCCTTGCGCACCTCTGGACTCGCCCGTCAGAGCTGCCCTAGGGTGCACCAGCAAGCGCTTTCTATCCTGACCCCGCCGACCCCTTCCCGGGTCCGGCCCGAGCCGCCGCGATCCGCGCGCGGAAAGGAAGCGTCCTCGTGCAGCGAAGCGAATCCCAGGGTCCCCCGCGGCCGTTCACCCGCAAGGCGTTCTTACGGGGGATGACGGCGGTGGGCGCGACCCCCCTCCTCCCGGCGGTGTTACCCGCGGCCGCGGCCCGCGCCGCGGCCGACGGCCGGCCCGACTTCCCCTTGGTCGAGGGCGGCGCCGCAGTCGAGGTGTACGTCGACGCGGCGGACGACCCCGCCGTGGTCCGTGCGGCCGGTGACCTCCAGGCGGACGTCGAGCGGGTCACCGGGGTCCGGCCGGTGCTGCGGCACACCCTGCCGGCGCGGGCCGCGCGACTGGTACTGGTGGGCACCCTCGGTTCGAGCCCCGTCATCGACCGGCTCGTCGCGCGGGGGCGCCTGGACGTCTCGCGGGTGAAGGGGCGCTGGGAGGCCTCGGTGACCCAGGTGGTCGACCGTCCGGCGCCCGGCGTGGACCGTGCCCTGGTGATCGCGGGCAGCGACCGGCGCGGCACCGTCTACGGCGTCTACGACACCTCCGAGCGCATCGGCGTCTCCCCCTGGTACTGGTGGGCCGACGTCCCGGTCGAGCGTCTCGAGACTCTTTCCGTGCCCTCGGCCACCTTCAAGCGGTACGAGCCGTCCGTCCGCTACCGGGGCATCTTCATCAACGACGAGCAGAACCTGACCACGTGGTCCCACCGCACCCAGGAGCCGGACAAGAACATCGGGCCGGAGACGTACAAGCGCGTCTTCGAGCTGCTGCTGCGCCTCAAGGCCAACTACCTGTGGCCCGCGATGCATCCGTACTCCGACTTCTTCAACAAGTACCGCGAGAACCCCGAACTCGCCGACCGCTACGGCATCGTCGTCGGCTCCAGCCACCCCGAGGCCCTGCTGCGCAACGGTGTCCACGAGTGGGCGCCCTGGGCCGAGGAGCACCGCGGAGCGGACGGCGGTCTGCCCGTGTACGACTACACGGTGAACCCCGGTGTCATCTCCGACTACTGGAGAGCACGGGCCCGCGAGAACGCCGCGTACGAGAGCAGTTGGACGATCGGCATGCGCGGGCTGCACGACAGCGCGCTGGAGACCAAGAACGCCACGACCATTCCCGAGAAGGTCGCGGTGATGAACGACATCATCGCCGACCAGCGCCGGATCCTCGCCGAGGAGGTCGGCACCAAGGCCGAGCCGCAGATCTTCATCCCGTACAAGGAGGTCCTGGAGCTGTACAACGCGGGCGTCCGGGTGCCCGAGGACATCACGCTGATCTGGCCGGACGACAACCACGGCAACATGCGCCAGCTGCCGAACGACGCGGAGCGCGCCCGCCCGGGCGGGAACGGCATCTACTACCACCTCTCCTACTGGGGCCGCCCCAAGAGCTACCTGTGGCTCGACACCACCCAGCCGGCCAAGGTCTGGCAGGAGCTGCGGCGGGTGTACGAGCATGGCGTGGACCGGATGTGGATCTTCAACGTGGGGGACGTCAAGTCGATCGAGACCGGTCTGTCCTTCTCCATGGACATGGCCTGGGACGTGGGCCGTTGGGGAGCGGACGGGGTCGAGGGCGCCCTCGCGGAGTGGTCGGGGCGTCAGTTCGGGCAGCGGCACGGCCGGGAGATCGCCGCGATCCGCACGGAGTACTACCGGCTCGCGGCGGAGAAGCGTCCGGAGTTCATCGACCGCGGGGTCTTCTCGCCGGTCCATCACGGGGACGAGGGCGGCCGTCGCACGGCCGCGTACGACCGGCTCCTCAGGCGCGCCAGGGCAGTGGGCGCCAAGCTGCCGGAGGCCTACCGGGACGCGTACTACGAGCTGGTCGAGTACCCGGTGCACGGCGCGTACCTGATGAACCTGAAGTACTACTGGGCGGACCGCAACGCGCTCGCGGTCCGGCAGGGGCGCGGTGCCGCGACCAACCGCTTCGCCGATCTCGCGGAGGCCGCCCACGCCGAGGAGGCGGCGATCACCAAGCGGTACAACACCGAGGTCGCGGGCGGGAAGTGGGACGGGATCGTCAATCCGTACCCGTCGCAGATCCCCAAGGCGCCCGGCCGTCCCACCGTCACCCGGGTCGCCCGGCGGGAGACCTCCGGTCTCGGAGTGGCGGCCGAGGGGAACGAGACCGGAGCGAGCCGGCCGCTGTCCTTCTCCTCCTACACCCGCGACCGGCGCTTCGTGGACGTCTTCAACACCGGCTTCCTCACGTTGGACTGGGCGGCGGAGGCGAGTCACCCCTGGGTGCGGCTGAGTTCGAGGGGCGGCTCCCTCACCGAGCAGACCCGGGTGTGGGTGGAGGTGGACTGGGAGCGGGTGCCGGAAGGCACACACGACGCCACGGTCACCGTCACCGGGGCCGGAGCCGAGCAGGACAGTGTCGAGCAGGGCAGCGTCGAGGTGCCGTTGCGGGTGGTGAACGACGGGGCGCGGGCGCGCGGACGGGCACGTGGGTTCGTCGAGGCCCACGGGTACGTCTCCATCGACGCCGTGCACACCGACCGGCGGGTGGCGCGCGGCGGAGCCCGCTGGCGGGTCGTGCGTGGTCTCGGCCGTCGTACGGGCGCGGTGGAGGCGGTGCCGTCCACGGCGGCACCGTTCGACGGTGATCCCGCCGTCCGGGCGCCGGAGTTGCGGTACCGGGTGCGCTTCAGCAGTACGGGGACGTTTCCCGTGACCGTCTTCCGGCTGCCGTCCCTCGATGAGCGCGGGCACCGGCGGGTGGCCGTCGCCCTCGACGACCAGCCGGTCACCGTGCTGTCCGGGCAGGCCGTCGCCACCGGCAACCGGGGTGACGCCTGGGCTCGCAACGTGGAGGACGGCGTGGAGCGGCTGACCGCCACCGTGACCGTCGCCGAACCCGGCGAGCACGTTCTGCGGGTGTTCATGGTCGACCCGGCCATCGCCGTCGACCAGATCGTCATCGACACCGGCGGGCTGCCCATGAGCTACCTGGCGCCGCCGGAGAGCTACCACCCGGTGTTCAACCCCGACCCGCTTTCCGGGGAGGCCTTGGAGGTGCCGGAACGGTAGTCGGAGGTACGGGCGACCGACAGCCGGCCGCGGCGCGCAGATGACGCCGCGGCCGGCTCCCCCTTTCCCCCGGATGCCGCGCGGCCGACTCACCCCCGCGGGGCCGGCCGTCGGCGCGACACGTGTCCCCGCCGATCCGGCACCACCGAGCCTGATGGGTGGTCGGTGGCCCGCCAAGGGGGCTGGACTGTCCCGGACAGCGGGCCGGTGTCCGGGCCGGTGGGAGGCCTGTCCGAAACTGCGGTCGGACAGGCGGACTCCGGTGGGCCCCGGTCCGCGTCAGTCCGCCCTGACGAAGAACCGTTGGTCGGCTGCGCCCGTGCAGCGTTCCTCGACCGCTTCGGCTCCCACGGCGGTGTCGTCGCCGGCGATGCCGACGCACCGGCCGCCGGTGGACGGCCGGAGCGAGTAGTCCCGGGCGCGCTCACCGCCGACGGGCGTCAGGCGGAACAGGGTGGCGTGGGCGCAGTCGTCCCGGGGTTCGAGCATGGCCCTGACCGGGCCGGAGCTCATGACCGTGAGACAGCCCTTCCCCAGTTCGGGATGGTGCCACTGGATGCGGTACAGGCCCTCGCCCGCCGGTTCGAGGTACGTGCGGGGCACGGTGGCCTGGGCGCAGGGGAGCTGGACGGCGACGGCGCTGTCGTAGGCGCCGGCGCGGTCGCGGCCGTCGGTCAGGCAGAGGTCGGGGGTGCGGGAGGGGCGGATGGTGACCCATCCGTCGGCGGGGGCCGAGGCGGTCGAAGTACGTGGGGCGCCGGCACCGGCGGAGTCGTCCTCGGGGTCGGAGCTGTCGGGGAGCAGCCCCCAGGCGGCCACGGCGAGCACCGGGATCAGGATGACGGCCGCGATCAACGCCGGGCGGAACCTCTTCGCCCGGGGACGCTCCGAGCCCGCTCCCCCGCTCTCTTCCGGCCCCTCCTCGGGCGGCGCGGCCGACTCGGCGGCGACGCGCTCTCGTACGGCGAGCCAGTCGTCGAGGTACCGCTCCTCCCCGCAGGCGCGGACGAAGGCGGCCACCACCTCGGGTCGGGGCAGACTGGCGCGCCGCAGGGCGTCGGCCAGCGTGCTGCGCGCCAGCACGTCACCGCTCCGGGCGGCCTGCACCTCCAACTCGCGGTACGTCAGCCCCGACCGTTGCTTGAGCCTCCGCATCGCCGCCACGAAACCGGCGGCGTCCACGGCTTCGTACGGCGGCGGCTCCCCCTGGCTTCCCATGTCTTTCATCGTGCGGTGGTCATGACACTGGGACAACGGCGGATCACGCCATCCGTCGCGCCCCGTCGTCCTGTCCGGGACAGGCCTGTCCGAGCGACTGACCAGCCCGGACAGCCTGTGTTCGGCCCGCTCGCCCCCGACGAGCCCGCCTCGGTCCCTCACCGGCGGGCTGACGCGCCTCGCCCCGGCGCAACAGGGCGGGCACGGGCTCCTGGGCCTGTACGGCCCCAGCCGTTATCTCCCGGAGTCTTGACGGACACCGCATGACTGCGTAGACATGACAGCGCAGACATGACTGCGCTGTCAGACGGAAGAGTCTGACATGATGGGCGCTCGACACATGTGGCCGCGGGAGAACACCATGACGCGAGGAACAGGACGGGGCGGAGGCTCCGCCGCACCGCGCAGTGTGGACGTGGCCCGGCTGGCGGGCGTCTCCCAGAAGACGGTCTCCAGGGTCTTCAACGACGAGCCGTACGTCTCCGCCGACGTGCGCCGGCGCGTCCTCGAAGCGGCCGAACAACTCGGCTACCGGCGGAACAACGCGGCCCGCGCGCTGGCCTCCGGACGCACCCGCTCCATCGGCGTGGTGACGCTGGGGACCGCCCTGTACGGTCCCGCGTCGCTGCTGATGGGTCTCGAGCGGGTCGTGCGGGACACCGGGTACGCGCTGCGCGTGGTCAACACGATGGAGGGCGACCCGGCGGGCATCGCCGGGGCCGTCGACTCGCTCCTCGACCAGGGCGTGGACGGCATCGTCATCTCCGAGCCGATCGACGAGGATGCGGACGGCGGCGGAAGCTCCGTAGGGGTCGACGTGCCGGTCCTGGTCCTCGGCGCGCCGCCGCCGGTCGACGCTCCCACGGTGCTGGCCGCGGGCGGGGGCGCCGACGTGATGGCGCGGGTCGCCGTGGAACACCTCCTGGACCTGGGACACGCAACGGTCCATCATCTCGCGGGACCCCAGCGGTGGTACGCCGCCAAGGACCGCCTGGAGGGCTGGCGTTCGGCACTCGTCGCGCACGGAAGACCCGTGCCGCGGGTGGTCGAGGGCGACTGGTCGGCCTCCTCCGGGCACGCGGCAGGGCGCGAGCTGGCGTCCGACGACAGCCTGACCTCGGTGTTCGTCGCCAACGACGACATGGCGATCGGCCTGATCCGCGCACTGGCGGAAGCCGGTCTGCGCGTACCGGAGGACGTCAGCGTGGTCGGCTTCGACGACGTACCGGTCGCCGCGTTTGTGACTCCTCCCCTGACCACGGTGCGTCAGCCCTTCGACTCCGTGGCGCAGGAGGGGCTGAAGCGTCTCGTGCACGCCATCGAGAACCCGGGGGCGGATCCCCTGCCGGCGACCGACCCACCGGTCGACCTCGTCGTACGGGCGTCGACCGCTCCGCCGCCCTCGAAGGGAGGTGCCTCGACACGCTCCTGAGCAGTACGTCACAGCAGGGCTCGGGCCGGACACGCGGCCCGGCGTCGAGCCGCCCCACTGGCCCCTGCTGACTTCCGCCCCTGCCGCGCCGCGCCCCCGCCGCTTCGGACGATCCCGTGACACCGGCGAGCGCGCCCTCTCCTCCCCCTTTGCCCGCGGCCCCGAGCCGAACGGCCGCGGCGCCCGGCCCGGACCCGTCGACGCCTTCCGTCGTCACGTCCCGCCACTGCTCCCCCAGCTTCCTCCATCCCTGTTCGCGCACGCCTTCGCCGGGCGTGCCGTCACCTCTGCGATCGGCGGTAGTTCACCATGCCCTCAACCGGATCCTTCCCCAGCTCCTCCTCCCTGAGCCGCCGGCTCTTCCTCACCACTACGGGCGCCCTGTCGCTCGGCGCCGCCCTGACCGCGTGCGGCGGCGGCGACTCGGGCGGCTCCTCCACCTCCGCCAAGCCGGTCAGCCAGGCCGACGTCGACAAGGCGATGAAGACGCCGACCGAGCTGACGTTCTGGACCTGGGTGCCGAACATCCAGCAGGAGATCGCGCTCTTCGAGAAGAAGTACCCCGCCATCAAGGTCAAGGCCGTCAACGCCGGCCAGGGAACACCCCAGTACACGAAGCTGCGTACGGCGCTGAAGGCGGGCAGCGGCGCCCCCGACATGGTGCAGATCGAGTACCAGGCCATCCCCACCTTCACCATCACCAACAGCCTGCTGGACCTGCGGCCGTACGGCGCCTCGGCGCTCAAGTCCACCTTCGTCGACTGGACCTGGGGCCAGGTCAGCGGCAGCAACGGTGAGGTCTGGGCGATACCGCAGGACACCGGCCCGATGGGCATGCTCTACCGCAAGGACATCTTCGACAAGCACGGGATCGAGGTCCCCAAGACCTGGGACGAGTTCGCCGCCGCCGCGCGCAAGCTGCACAAGGCCGACCCGGACGTCTACCTCACCAACCTCGCCGCCAACCAGGTCGCCGCCTGGCACGGCCTGTTGTGGCAGGCGGGTGCCAAGCCCTACGCCACCAGCGGCAAGAGCGACATCACCATCAGCGTCGACGACGCGGTCTCCCGGAAACTCGGCGCCTTCTGGGGCGGGCTGGCCAAGGAGGGGGTCATCGGGGTCGAGGCGGACTTCACCGACTCCTGGTACGCGGCGCTGAACAAGGGCAAGTACGCCACCTGGCTGACGGCGGCCTGGGGGCCGGTGTTCCTGTCCGGTTCCGCCAAGGCGACCGCGGGCAAGTGGCGGGCGGCCCCGCTGCCGCAGTGGGACGCGGCCAAGCCGAGCTCCGGCAACTGGGGCGGCTCCACGACCGCGGTCATCCGGTCCACCAAGAACCCCATCGCGGCGGCCGAGTTCGCGAAGTTCCTCAACAGCGACCCGGCGAGCGCGAAGATGTTCGCGACCGAGCAGTTCTTCTTCCCCGCGACGAAGGCGCTGCTCACGGACGCCGACTTCGTCGGGGACGCGCCTGCATTCTACGGCGGACAGAAGGTCAACCAGCTCTTCGCCGACATCAGCTCCACGGTCAACTCCTCGTTCCAGTGGCCGCCGTTCCTGGATCAGGCGGCCACCGACTGGACGGAGACCGTCGGCAAGTCCCTCGCGGACCACACCGACACCGTGCGCGCCCTCGGCACCTGGCAGTCGCGGCTCACGACGTACGCCAAGGACCAGGGCTTCACGGTCAAGGGGAGCTGAGATGGCCTCGTCCGTGAGGGCGCGTCGGGCGGCGGGGCCGCTGTTCGTCGCGCCGTTCCTGGTGCTGTTCCTGCTGCTCTTCCTCGCCCCGCTCGGCTACGCCGCCTACCTCAGTCTGTTCCAGCAACGCCTCATCGGCGGAACGGTCTTCGTCGGCCTCGACAACTACGTCAAGGCCCTCCAGGACCCGTTGCTGCTGCACGGCGTCGGCCGGGTCGCGCTGTTCTTCGTGATCCAGGTCCCGCTGATGCTGGCGCTGGCGCTGCTGTTCGCCCTCGCGCTGGACAGCGGTCTGCTGCGGCTGGCGCGGGTGATCCGGCTGGGCATCTTCGTCCCGTACGCCGTGCCGAGCGTGGTCGCCGCGCTGATGTGGGGTTATCTGTACGGACCGGACTTCGGGCCGTTCGCCCAACTCAGCCGGATGCTGGACCTGCCGGCCCCGCACTTCCTGAGCGAGGGCTGGATGCTGGGCAGCCTGGCGAACATCGTGACCTGGGAGTTCGTCGGCTACAACATGATCATCCTGTACGCCGCCCTGCGCACCATCCCGCAGGAGCTGTACGAGGCGGCCGCGATGGACGGCGCCGGCGCCTGGCGGATCGCCTGGTCGGTCAAGCTGCCGGCCCTGCGTCCCGCTCTGCTGCTCACCCTGCTGTTCTCCGTCATCGGCAGCTTCCAGCTGTTCAACGAGCCGAAGCTGCTGATGAACATCGCCCCGGACGTCATCAGCAGCTCCTACACCGCCAACCTGTACGGCTACTCCCTCGCGTTCACCGGCCAGCAGGTCAATTACGCGGCCACGGTGTCCTTCCTGCTGGGTCTCGTCATCGTGATCGCCTCCTACGCCGTCCTGCTCACCGCGAACCGCAGGAGGACCCCGTGACCTCCCTCCCGTCCTCCCGCCGCCGCAGCACCCCGCTGACGATCGCCATGCTGGCGGCCCTCGCCTACTTCCTGTTGCCGTTGTTCTGGCTGGTGGTCGCCTCGACCAAGAGCACCGAGGACCTGTTCAACAGCTTCGGCCTGTGGTTCTCGCACACTCCGCGGCTGCTGACGAACATCAAGGAGACGTTCACCCAGGACGACGGCGTCTTCCTGCACTGGCTGCTCAACACCGCCGTGTACGCGGTGGTGAGCGCGGTGGGCGCGGCGCTGCTCGCGGCCGCCGGCGGGTACGGCTTCGCCAAGTTCCGCTTCCGCGGCGACCGTCTCGCCTTCAACCTGGTCCTCGGCGCCGTGATGGTCCCCACCACCGCGCTGGCGATCCCGACCTATCTGCTCTTCGCGAAGGCGGGTCTGGTCAACACCCCCTGGGCGGTGATCCTGCCCTCGCTGGTGAACCCCTTCGGCCTGTACCTGATGCGCGTCTACGCCCAGGACGCGGTGCCCGACAGCCTCTTGGAGGCCGCTCGCATCGACGGTGCCGGGGAGGCCCGGATCTTCTTCCGGATCGCTCTCAGGCTGCTCGGTCCCGGTCTGGTGACGGTGCTGCTCTTCACGCTGGTGGCGACCTGGAACAACTACTTCCTGCCGCTGATCATGCTCAACGACCCGAACCTGTACCCGATCACGGTCGGCCTGGCGTCCTGGGCGGCGCAGGCGCAGAACGGCGGGGCCGGCTCCAGCAGCGACATGCTCGCCCTGGTCGTGACCGGCTCTTTGCTCTCGATCGTGCCGCTGGTCGTGGCCTTCCTGCTGCTCCAGCGCTACTGGCAGAGCGGCCTGGCGGCCGGCGGCGTCAAGCAGTAGGGCACGCGCACCTCGCACCACTCCCCCACTTCCCCGGAGGTTTCCTTCATGGCGGCTCTGCCTGCCCGCGTCCTCTTCGGCGCCGCGTACTACCACGAGTATCAGCCGTACGAACGACTCAAGGACGACCTGGACCTGATGGCCGGGGCCGGGTTCTCGGTGATCCGGGTCGGCGAGTCGGTGTGGTCGACCTGGGAACCGGACAACGGCCGGTTCGACCTCGACTGGCTCCAGCCGGTCCTCGACGGCGCCCACGAGCGCGGCATCTCCGTGATGCTCGGCACGCCGACGTACGCCGTGCCGCCGTGGCTGGCCCGGCAGTACCCGGAGATCACCGGCGAGTACGCCACCGGGCGGCGCCACGGCTGGGGCGCCCGTCAGGAGGTCGACTTCACGCACCCTGCCTTCCGCTTCCACGCCGAACGGGTCATCCGGAAGATCGTCGCCCGCTACGCCGACCACCCGGCGGTCATCGGCTTCCAGGTCGACAACGAGCCGGGCCTGCACCTCCTCCACAACCACGGCGTCTTCCAGCGCTTCGTGGACCACCTGCGCGAGAAGTACGGCGACGTCGAGACCCTCAACCGCGAGTGGGGCCTCGTCTACTGGTCGCACCGCCTGTCCACCTGGGCCGACCTGTGGACCCCGGACGGAAACGCGCAGCCGCAGTACGACGTGGCCTGGCGCGCGTTCCAGGCCCGTCAGGTCACCGAGTTCATCGGCTGGCAGGCGGACATCGTGCGTGAGTACGCCCACCCCGAGCAGTTCGTCACCACGTGCATCTCCTACACCCGTCAGGCGGTCGAGGACGACGAGATGACGGACCGTCTCGACGTCGCCACGGGCAACCCGTACTACGACATGCAGGACGGTCTGGCGCTGCCCGACCCCACGCCCGACGACCACGAGCAGGTGTGGAAGACCACCGGGGTGTGGGCGCTGTACCAGACCGCCGACTGGATGTTCTCCTCCCGCCAGTCGCCGTTCCTGGTCACCGAGACCAACGCGTCCTCCATCGGTTTCCCCTGGGACAACCGGCCGGCCTACGACGGGCAGTGGCGTCAGGCGGCGTGGGCGCTCGTCGCCCGCGGGGCCCGGATGATCGAGTACTGGCACTGGCACACACTTCACTTCGGCGCCGAGACGTACTGGGGCGGGATCCTTCCGCACAGCGGCCGTCCCGGTCGCGTCTACGCCGAACTCGCCCGGCTGGGCGCCGAGTTCGAGGCAGCCGGTTCGCTCGTCGCCGGGCTCGAACCGGACGCCGACATCACGATGGTCTACTCGACGCCGAGCAAGTGGCTGATGCAGAAGTATCCGCCGCTGTCCACGCCGGACGGCGAACCCGACCCGGCCGCCTACCACCGCATCTTCGACCCCTTCTACCGGGGCGCCTTCGACGCCGGCCGCCAGGTCCGCATCGTCCACGCCCGCCAGCTCCACGACCCGAGCGGTGAACGCCCCGGTATGACCCCCGAGGAGGCGGCCCGCCGGCATCCCGTCCTCGTCGTCCCGGCCCTGTACGTCGTGGACGACACGACGCTCGACTGGTTCGCCACCTACGCCCACGCGGGCGGCCACCTGGTGCTCGGCCCGCGCACCGGCTACGCCGACCAGGAGGCCCGCGCCCGGCACGAGCCGGCTCCGGGGCGCCTGACCAGGGCGGCGGGCGTCAGCTACGAGGAGTTCAGCAACCTGCTGCGGGACGTCCCGGTGCGGCCGGCCCCCGGCGGTGGGATCGACCTGCCCGAGGGCGCCACGGCGACCCACTGGGCGGACGGCCTGACCGTCACGGACGCCGAAGTGCTCGTCGGTTACGACCACCCGCACTTCGGCCGCTGGCCCGCCGTCACCACCCGCGGCCACGGCGCGGGCCGCGTCACGTACGTCGGCACGGTGCCCGGCCGTGACCTCGCCCGGGCGCTGGCCGGATGGCTCGCCCCGTCCGCCCGCCACGCCTGGGGCGATCTCCCGGCGTCCGTCACCGCGACGACCGGGACCTCGCCCGACGGACCCCGGGTGCACGTCGTCCACAACTGGAGCTGGCAGCCCGTCCGGGTCGAGGCCCCGGTGGACCTGTCCGACACCTTGGCCGGTACGTCGGTCGCGGCGGGTGCGGTGGTGGAGCTCGGCCCCTGGGACGTACGGGTGTTCACGAGCACGCCGACCGGGACGACGGAGCCCCGGTGACCTGGCGAGAACGACGAGGGCCCGGTGATCAGGGCGCAGGACCGGCCTGTACGGCCGCGGTCGCCACACTGACCGCGCTCGTCCTGGCGCTCGGTACGTGAGCAGGGCCGACGGGGATTTCCGCCCGCCCTGCGCTCCGTGCGCGGGTGCTCAGCGCGTCGCGCTCTAGCGTTCGGCCTCCGTCAGTGGTGGGCCCTGGAGGTGCGGTTTCTTCGGGCCGAAGAGCATCGGGAGGAGCATGTCGGGCGAGGAGAGGCGGATCGGCGGCTTCTCCAGGCTCATCACGTCGAGGAGGGCGCCGAGCGCGCGAGGACTGCGGGCGCCGGTGGCGACGGGACGGTCGACGAAGCGGGCCAGGAAGCGGTCCGCCGTGGTGGGCGGGGTGTCGGTGGCGCCGGGGTAGGAGGCGTCCTGGCCCACCGCCAGGTCCCAGACGACGGCGACAGGGCGGGACACGGCGCGTTGCAGGCGGCGGGCGGTGCCCGGGGCGGTGAGGTCCGTGGCGCGCAGGGTCTCGCGGACGATGACGGCGCTCCGGGCGGCGACGGTGAGTCCGTGCCCGTGGACGGGGTTGTAGCCGGCCACGGCGTCGCCGAGGACGAGGAGGCCGTCCGGCCACTGCCGGAGTTTCTCGTAGGAGCGGCGGCGGTTGGCGGTGGCGTGGGTGGTGGCGATGTCCCCGATCGGCGTCGCGTCCTTGAGGAGTTCACCGATGACGGGGTCGCCGAGGCTCAGGGTGAAGTCGACGAAGGCGTTCGGGTCGGCGGTGGGTTCGCAGCCGCGGCTGCCCGTGAGGGTGACGATCCAGCGGTCCCCTTCGACGGGCAGGATGATGCCGCCACGGCCGGGCGCCTTGGCGGGGTTGGCCTGCACGTTCACCAGCGGGAAGGCGCCGTCGCCGGTCGTGCCGGGGGGCGTGGAAGAGGCGAGTGGCGTAGGTGACGCCGGCGTCGACCTCGCGTTCGGCGGGCTCGGGCAGCCCGAGGTCCACAAGCCACCGCGGGGTGCGGGAGCCGCGGCCGGAGGCGTCGACGGCCAGGTCGGCGGTGAGGGTGGGTTCCTCGTCGCCGGTGCGCACGCGCACGCCGGTGACGCGGCCGGCACCGCCCTCCAGGGCGAGCGCGGTGGTGTTCTGGCGCACGGTGATGCGTGGGTCGGCCAGGGCGCGTCGGCGCAGGACGTGGTCGAGCAGGTCGCGCGAGCACACCAGGTTGCGGTGGTGCGTGGCGGTGAACCGGCGGAACCAGATCTCGTCGGGTGCGCGGGAGACCAGGTCGCCCATGATGTGGACCAGACGGCCGCCCTCGGCGAGGACCTCGTCGACGACGCCGGGCAGCAGGTCGTCGAAGGCCCTCACTCCTCCGCTCCACACCATGTGGGCGTGGCGGGCCTGGGGAACGCCGGCGGCGGGGTGGGGGGCCGTCCGGGAGGGTGTCCTGTTCGATGACGGTGACGTCGGCGAAGGCGGTGAGCGCGGTGGCGGCGAAGAGGCCCGCGGCGCTCGCGCCGATGACGACTGCGGTGGGCCGGAGGCCAAGTGCACTGTCAAGCGTCGGTGTTGACGTTATCGGGCCGACTGCCGGCCGCTCCCGTCCGGCGGGCGACGGCCGGATGCGGAAGGGCCCGAACGCCGTGTCTCCACGGTGTCCGGGCCCTCGGAGGGGCGGCTCGGTGTCAGCCGCCGTCGAGGCGGGAGCGAAGAAGTCCCTTGCCCAGTTCGGCACCCTTGCGGCTGTCGGCCTGGGCCTTGCGGAACAGGTCCGCGACCTCGGTGTCCTTCTCGCGTTCGGCGTCCTGGATGTAGCTCTCCAGGCGCAGCGCGTTGCTCAGGCACGCCTCCACGTACCAGATCAGGTTGTAGTCCTTGTCCTGCGTGCCGGTGACGCCGCCGGTCTCCGTTCCACTGGTCATGCGGACCTCCTCCGTCGGTTCGCGGTCTGTCGGCGCGGGACGGGTACCCGTCCCGAACCGGGCCACACGGGGAGAATCCGGTACGTCACGGGCCTACGGGCGGCCGTCTCACTCGTCGATGGCCGAGCCGTAGCGGGAGCCCACCACGGGCGCGCCCAGTGATCCGGCGCCGAACGACCACGAGCCGCTCGCCAGCAGGCCCGACGGTCCGGCGGGCAGGAACCAGGCCACTCCGTCGCCGGCGTTCTCGACGGGCGCGGCGGCGACCAGCTCGGCCCGGCCGTCCGCGTCGGTGTCCACCAGCCGGACCTGGGCGCCCCAGGAGTCCTCGGCCTCGGCGGTGCCGGGGATGTTCGCGGTGTTCTGGTCGAAGGACTGGCTGCCGGTCGCGGTCAGACCCCCGGCGGCCCCGCGCAGCAGCCACACCGCGCCGGCGTCGGCCTCGTTGCCCAGGTCCTTGCCGGGTGCGCCGACGGCCACGTCGGCGTAACCGTCGCCGTTGACGTCGGCCACGGACACGTCGGCGCCCCACGCGTCGCCGTGCCTGCCCACGCCCGGGACGCCCGCGGAGTTCTGGGTCCACCACTGCGCCGCGCCCTCCTCGCCCACAGGGCCGTCCTCACCGCCGTAGTACACGCCGATGAGTCCGCCGGTAAGGCCCTCGGCCTCGTCGTCGGGGCTGCTGACCTGACCGACCACGAGGTCGTCGTAGCCGTCCTTGTCGATGTCGCCGGAGGCGCTGGCGGTGCCGCCGCGCAGGTCACGGAGGTGGGTGAAGCTCGCGCCGCCTGCATAGACGGCCGACCATCCCTGGGCGTAGGTGTCCGCCTGGCTGAAGCCGGAGACGACGAGGTCCGCGAAGCCGTCCTTGTCGTAGTCGCCGGTGGTCAGGCCGGCAGGCTGGATGCGGTGGCCCTCGGGGTGCTGGGGCAGGGCGAGGCGGGCCGTGCGGGTGAGCCTGCCCTGGCGCAGGGTGAAGACCTGGGCCCCGTCTTCGTCGAGTACGGCGATGTCGTCGTTCGGGGTCGCCGAGGAGAAGCGGGCGGCGGCGACGGCCGCGCCGAAGCGGGCGCCGGAGGTGGGGGTGGGGGCGGTGAAGGAACCGGCGCGGGTGCCGAGGCCCTGCGCGGAGCCGTACAGGACGGTTACCCGGCCGGCGCCGGCCACGGTGCCCTCGGCCTCACCGGGAGCGCCGATGATCGCGTCGTCGTAGCCGTCGCCGTCGATGTCACCGGAGGCGACCGCGTGTCCGAAGCCGTCCCAGGCCTCGGAGGTGCCGGGGACGCCGGGCGTGGACTGGCTGAAGACGGCGGTGCGGCCCTTGGGGGTGCTGGTGTTGGTGCCGATGCCGTTCGGGGCGCCGTACTGCACGGTGACGTATCCGGCGCCCGCCTTCCCGTCGACTCTGCCTTCGGGCGCGCCGATGAGGACGTCGGCGTAGCCGTCGCCGTTGAAGTCGTTGTTGCGGTCGGCGGCGCCGGTGCCGCCGGGGACGCCCGCGTAGGAGGCCGGGGCGGCCAGGACGGCGGCTCCGGTCAGCAGCAGGAACAAGGCTGCCGTGACGGCGGCGGAAGTACCGGTGCGGCGGATCGTGCGCGGTGTGCGGGACATGCCTGTTTCCCCCAGGGGTGACGAGTGGTCGTGGTCGTGCCGGCGTTTGCGGTCGAGTGCGGGCTGCGTGCCGGATCCAACTGGAATCCGCCCGTACTTCGCCGACGCCTGGTTCGACACGGGACGACCCGGAGGAGTTGTGGTGCCCCCGGGGGCTGTGACAGGTCGGTGACAGCCGTTGCCGGAGGCGGACATTCAGCCCACGTCCCGGAGTAGGCGCTGCCGAGGTCAGCGCCGGCAAGCCGCTGCGAAGCGCCAGGGTGCGCCACCCCTTCCCTGCCGTGGAGATATCCACGAGCATGCATATGCCGGATCGACCTGCCGGGCGGGCCGAGCGGAGGGCACACGGAGCCGGACATGAGCGATGAGGCGTGGAGGCGTGGTGTGGAGTGGCTGGCGGCCGCCGCGCCGGACCCGCGGGCCTGCAAGCGGGACTGGGACCGGGGTGACGGAGTCGCGCTGCTGGAGGCGGGCCGGTACTGGGACCTGCTGAGCGTCCCCGAGCGGCTGGGCCTGCTCGCCCTGGACCTGCTGTGGCAGACGTCGTCTCCCTTGCCGGGACCGACCCTGGTGGACACCGCGGCGGAGCGGGTGGGGTTCTTCCTGCCGCCGGACCCGGGCAGTGAGTGGGTCGGGGCGGGACTGCGGCACGCCGGCAAGGGGGCGTGGGTCGCCGTTCCCCCGCCGTACCGGCCGGGCCGCTTCCTGGAGTGGCTGATCCCGCCCGACGGGAGCGGTGCGCTGTACCCGCCCGTCATCCTGGAGGCCGCGCTGCGCCGGGCCAACGGCACGCTCGCGGTGCTGGCGCCGCTGGTCGACTAGCACCAACTCGATGAACCCGTACGGCAATTCAGACAGTTGACGCAGAAACGAAGAGAGGCCGGTCACTTTCGACGGCGAAGTATCACTCGACCGTGCGAGAACGATCAATGACGGTGTGTACTGTGCTGCGAACGCCCCACTCGGGGAGCCCGGACCCCGCCCTGCCCGACCTCTGATGGAACCGCTTCGATGATCGAATTACCGGACCTGGCCGTCGGCGTCCTCGCCGCCGGCACCCTGTCCGCGCTCGCCCTCGGCGGCGGCCTGATGCGGCTGCGGCGCCAACGGGCCAGACAGCGCACCGAGATCACCGCGTTGCGTGCCCAGGTCGACGGTCTGGTCCAGGCGTTCACCGCCGAGGTGGAGCACCTCGCGGAGCGGCGCGTGCCCGCCGCCGCCCGCCAACTGGCGCACCCGCACGTCGTGGTGCCGGGCCCGCTGCGACCGCAGACCACCGGGACGCCGCTCGGTCACGCCCTCGACCTCGTGCTGCGGGGGCTGCGCGCCGAACTGCTCGCCCAGCACACCCGCGTCGACGCGGCCGCCCAGGCCGGGCTGCGCGGCGCCACCCGCGAGATCCAGGCGGCGCTGTACCGGCTCCAGGACGCCCTGCGGAGTCTGCAGCAGCGCTACGACGATCCCGAGTTGGCGCAGACGCTGTTCCAGCTGGACCACGAGAACGAGCAGTCGCTGCGGCGCGCCCAGGTGACCGCCGTGGTGTGCGGGGCCTGGGTCGGGCTCGCCCGGGAGGAGTCCCACCTGGTGGACGCGGTGACGGGAGGTCAGGCGCGGCTCGCGGGCTACCACCGGGTGACGGTCCACAACCATCTGGAGCCGGGCACCGCCCTCGTCTCGCACGCCGTCGAACCGGTCGCCATCATCGTCGCCGAGCTCCTGGACAACGCCCTTCGGCACTCCGCTCCGGAGACCGAGGTCACAGTCGGTCTCGAACACGTCCACCACGGCGTGTGCGTCACCGTCGACGACGCCGGTCTGGGCATGACGCAGGACGAACGGGCGCGCGCCCAGCGGCTGGTGGCCGGCGGTGACCCGATCCTGCTCACCGAACTCGGCGACCCGCCGCGCATGGGGCTGGCCGCGGTCGGCCGGCTGACCCGGCAGTTCGACCTGAGCGTGGACGTCTCCTCGCCCTCCCCCTACGGCGGAGTGCGGGCGGTGCTGCGTGTCGACAGCCATCTGCTCAGCCGTATCGACCCGGTCGAGAAGCCGCCCGCGGCGAGCGCCCCGCGCACCACCCGACGCGCCGCGCCGGAGGACCCGGGCGCGTCGGTGCCGGCTCCGTCGCCGACGGCTCCTGCGCCGACGGCTGCTTCGGCGGCTGCTCCAGCAGCGTCCGCCCACGGCTACGGCAGTGAGCGGGACGACCCCGCCGCCCCGGCCGCGTCGGGGCACCACGATCCGGGGGACACCGGCGGTCTGCCGCAGCGGCGCCGCCGCAGCCGGGTGACCGCCCGGCAGGAGACCGCGCCGGCCGGCCCGGCGCGGCGGCCCGAGGAGGCCGCGGCGGCGCTCGGCGCGCTGCAGGCCGGCACCGCGGCGGCCCGCGCCGCGGCCGCGGAGGGCACCGACCGGTGGCCCGACGAGACCGAACCGACCGACCACGAAGGGGGAGCGGCATGACCAGCCGCGACTTGAGCGACACGGCCTGGGTGCTGGAACCGATCCTTCAGGTGCCGCACGTCGTCGCCGCCGTCCTGCTGACCAAGGACGGGCTCGTGACGGGGTACACCGACGCGCTGACCCAGCCGTCGGCCGAGCGGGTCGCCGCGATCACCAGCACGGTGCAGGGGGCCTGTCGTACGGCGGCTGCCGCGTTCGCCGACCGGGACCGGGCCGAGGTCCGGCAGGTCGTCATCGAGTCGGACCACGGGTACGTGCTGATCGTGCCGACCGACCACGGCACCTGCGTGGCCGCGTACGGAGACGGCGAGGTGCGTCTGGACCTGCTCGCGCACCGGGTTCACTCGCAGGTGGCGCGGCTGGGCGAGAAGGCGATGGCCGCCGCGCCCCGGGAGGCCGACGGCGACGACAGCCCGGTATGACCGGCCGCCCGGGCGGCCGTCCCCTGGTCCCCGCGTACCTGTCCACCGCGGGTGTGGCCCAGCACCGTGGGGTGCGGCTGGACCGGCTCTCGGTGCTGAACCGCAGCGGCGAGGACGTGCCCGCGGGGCTGCCCGCCGCCCAGCTCGCCCTGCTGGAGGCGCTGGAGGGCGGTTCGCTGACGGTCGTGGAGGCGGCGGCGCTGCTGCGGCTGCCGGTCTCCGCGGTGCGCGTGCTCGCCGCCGACCTCGCCGAGAAGGACCTCGTCCGTGCCCGTGCGCCGATCCCGCCCGCCGCACGGTTCGACCCCGACCTGCTGAAGAGAGTGGCCGATGGCCTCCGCGACCTCAAGCGTTCCTAGCGCCTCCGTCCCCGGCCCGGACGCCCCGCACCTGCCCGACACCGCCCGCGACCTCGTCAAGATCCTGATCACGGGCCCCTTCGGGGTGGGCAAGACGACCCTGATCGACTCCGTCTCCGAGATCCGGCCGCTGCACACCGAGGAGCGGCTCACCGAGGCGTCCGCGCAGGTGGACGACCTCGAGGGGGTGCGGGAGAAGACGACGACCACCGTCGCCATCGACTTCGGCCGGATCAGCCTGCCCCACGGCATCGTGCTCTACCTGTTCGGCACCCCCGGGCAGGAGCGGTTCCGTCCGCTGTGGGACGACATCGCCTACGGGGCCCTCGGCGCGCTGGTGCTGGTCGACAGCCGCCGCGTCGACGCGTCGTTCGACGTCCTGGGGCTTGTGGAGGAGAGCGGACTGCCGTACGCCGTCGCCTTCAACGTGTTCCCGGACGCGCCGCGCCAGCACAGCGAGGAGCAGTTGCGCCGCGCGCTGGACCTGGAGGCGGGGACGCCGATGGTGGCCTGCGACGCGCGGGAGCGGAACTCGTCCGTGGACGCGCTGCTCGCGCTGGTCCAGCACCTGATCGACCGCGACCGTCCGGAGAGCCGGTGACCACACCTTCCCCCACGAGCCCCACCCCCGCGCAGGAGGCCTTCTCCCGCTCCGTGCCCGTACGGCTGTGGGAGGACGGCTTCGCGCTCGACCCGTACCGCTACTACGCCGCACTGCGCGCCCAGGGACCGATCGGCTGGGCGGAGCTGGCGCCGGGTGTCCCGGCGTACGTCGTCACGGACCGGCGGGCCGCGCTGGACCTGCTGCACGACACCGAGACGTTCTCGCACGACCCGCGGCCCTGGGAGGCGACCGTCGCCGACGACGCGCCGGTCCTCGGCATGATGCGGTGGCGGCCCAACGCCCTGTTCTCCGACGGCGCCGCCCACCTGCGCTACCGCACCACGCTCATCGACGTCTTCGACCTGGTGGAGCCGCACGACCTGCGCGCCCGGGTGCACCGGGCGGTGAACCTGCTCGTCGGCCGGGTCGGGCCGAAGGGCGAGGCCGATCTGGTCGGGGAGTTCGCGCGGCCCCTGATGGCGCTGGTCTTCAACGACCTGTTCGGAATGCCGGACAGCGACGGGGACCGGCTCGACGAGGGCCTGGGCACGATGATGGAGGGCGGTCCACGGGCCGCCGAGGGCGAGGCGCAGTACGCGGGGTACGTGCTGGACCTCATCGCGGCCAAGGCCGAGCGCCCCGGCGACGACCTGCCGAGCCGGCTCCTGGAGCATCCCGCCGGGCTGACCGTGGAGGAGGTCACCTGGCAGGTGTTCCTCACCCTGGGCGCCGGGTACGAGCCGACCGCCAACCTGCTGTCGAACGCGCTGTCGCGGATCCTGGGCAACCCGGCCTTCTACTCCACCCTCACCAGCGGCGCCCGCCCCGTCATGGACGCGGTGGTGGAGGTGCTGCACCACGAGACCCCGCTGGCGAACTACGGCATCTACTACGCCCGCAGGCCCGTCGCCTTCCACGACGTGTGGATCCGGGACGCGGTGCCGGTGGTCGTCTCCTACGGCGCCCTCGGGCACTTCGCCGAGCAGGAGCACGGCGCGGCCCGGCATCCGGGCGACGCCTCGCACCTGTCCTGGGGCGCGGGCCCGCACGCCTGCCCGGTGAAGCAGCACACGCTGCTCATCGTCACCGAAGCCATCGAGCGGCTCACCCAGTGGCTGCCCGACCTGGAGCCCACACTGCCCCGCGACCGCCTGAGCTGGCGGCCCGGCCCCTTCCACCGCTCCCTCACCGCGCTGCCCGTGCGGTTCCGCCCCCGCTCCCCCGACCAGCCAGGAGAACCGACGTGACCGTGACCGACCGCATCGCGCTCGACCCGTTCGGCGCCGACATCCCCGGCGAGAGCGCCCGGCTGCGCTCCCTCGGCCCGATCGTCCCCGTCGAGTTGCCCGGCGGCATCCCCGCCTGGGCGCCCACCGGCTACGACACGCTCAAGGAGCTGATCCTCGATCCGAGGGTCAGCAAGGACCCCCGGCTGCACTGGAACCTGTGGGAGGAAGTCCAACAACGTCCGTCCTGGGCCTGGATCCTGGGCTGGGTCGGCGTGGTCAACATGCTGTCGACGTACGGCCCCGACCACACCCGGCTGCGCAAGCTGGTCGCGCCGAGCTTCACCCACCGGCGCACCGAGGCGCTGCGCACCCGGGTGGAGGGGGTCACGAAGGATCTGCTCGACACGCTGACGGCCGCCGACGACGGGGTGGTCGACCTGAAGGAGGGCTTCGCGCATCCGCTGCCCATGCGGATCATCTGCGAACTGTTCGGGGTGCCCGAGGAGTTGCGGGAGGTCACGGGACGCCTCATCGCGGCCATCATGGACACCTCCGACCCGAGCCCCGAGCACGCCGCCTTCGTGCAGGAGCAGATCGGCACGGTTCTCGGCGCGCTCATCGCCCACAAGGTGGAGCACCCGGGCGACGACATGACGACCGAGCTGATCCGGGTGCGCGACGAGGACGGCGACCGGCTCAGCGACGAGGAGTTGCTGTACACGCTGCTGCTGGTCATCGGGGCGGGCTTCGAGACGACCGTGAACCTGATCGGCAACGCGGTGGTGGCGCTGCTGCGGCACCCGGAGCAGCTGGCGGCCGTGCGGAGCGGGGAGATCGGCTGGGACGCGGTCATCGACGAGACGCTGCGGGTGCACCCGTCCATCGCCTCGCTGCCGCTGCGGTTCGCCGTCGGCGAGCTCACCGTCGGCGACGTCACCGTCCCGGCCGGGGACGCGATCATCACGACGTACGCGGCCGCCGGTCTGGATCCGGCGCACTACGGGCCGGACGCGGACGCCTTCGACGCCGGGCGCGGGGCCGAGGACCATCTGGCGTTCGGGATCGGGGTGCACCGCTGCATCGGCGCGCCGCTGGCCCGCATGGAGGCACTGACCGCGCTGCCCGCCCTCTTCGACCGCTTTCCCGGGCTTGAACTCGCCGTTCCCGGGCAGGAGCTGAGGCAGGTGCCGTCCTTCATCGCGTTCGGCTGGCAGGAGGTGCCGGTCCGGCTGCGGGGATGACGTCGCGGGGGCGCCGACCGGTCCCCCGTTCCGGTCGTGCCCCCGCGGTGCCATGAACTTACGTGGGCGGGGCTCCGCTTGTGAACCGTGCCGGTGCCCGCTCGCGGGCCTTGGGGGCTCACCCGTGCACAGGTGAGTCCTAATGGCCCGGTTTCTCCCGGTGCAGGTCGGGGTGTTCGAGGTCGCCGGTGGTCAGATGGGCGAGGACGACCTCGTACAGGTCGCTGCCGGCGGCGAGGAGCTGGCGTTCCAGGACGGGCTCGGCACCGCGCACGTGTTCGCGGACGGTCTGGGCGTGGACACCGAGTTGCTGTGCGGCGCGCTCGGCGTTGCCGCCGGCGGCGATCCAGGCGCGCAGGGTGCGGCGCAGGTCGCGTCCGTCGGTGTCCAGCCGGCCCAGGAGGGCGTCGGCCCAGGTACGCAGCGCGGGCCCGGCGAGCAGCTCGTCGAACGGGACGGCGGCCGGTCCGTCCGCGGTGTCGGTCGCCTGCTCCATGAAGCCGACCTGGGTGTTCAGGGCGAGGTGGACGGCGGCGCGGACGGTGAGGCCGGAGAAGTCGGTGCCCAGCAGGCTCTCCACGCGTTCCATGCGGGCGCGCACGGTGTTGCGGCTGACGCCGAGGACCTTCGCCGCGCTGACGGCGGTGAACTCCAGGCCCAGGCGGGTGGTGGCGAGGAGTTCGGCGCGGGTGTGGTGCGGGAGGGTGTCGAGCGGGCGCAGCAGCCGGGTGGTCCAGGTCCGCAGCGCGTCCGGGTCCATCAGGCGTTCGGGGTGGGTGCGTTCGGCGTACACCGCCGCCTTGCCGGGGCGGAAGCGGGCGACGGCGAGGGCGCTGACGGCCTGCCCGTAGGCGGTGGCGGTCCGGGCGAGGGCCTGCCGGGTGCTGCCGCCGAGGAACGTGTGGGGGTTGCGGTCGAGCAGGGAGCGCAGTTCCGCGGCCGCGGAGTCGCGGGGGGTCACGACGATCACGTGTCCGTCCATGGCCGGGCAGCGCACGACCAGGGCCTGCTCCGCCGTGACATCGACGCACGCCTCGGCCAGCCGGTCGCGTTCGTCGGGGCTGCTCTCGACGACGTAGACGCAGGCCGTGTCGGTGTCCAGCAGCCCCGGCCACAGACCGGCGGCGACACGGCGGGCCGCGACGGTGTCCTCCACCATGAGCAGTTGCAGGATGGCCAGCCGCAGGTCGGAGGTGGCCCGCTTCAGCCGTCGTCCGGTCGCCGTGGTCTCGCGGGCCCGCAGCAGGAGTTCGAGCACCGCCGCGGTGTGGGTGACGATGTCGGACGCCCGCCGGTCGAACGGGGCCGTGCGCGCGACGACCAGCACGCCCGCCGACGCGGGGCGCGGGAGCGTGACGCGGACCAGGCGCAGGTGCTGTCCCCGCCCCTCCCAGGCGGCGGAGGCGATCCGTCCGGCGACGATGTCGGCGGCCAGGTGGTCGGCCGGCGGGGGCGGCAGTCCGGCGAGGAGGGCGCCGGTGTCGTCCTGGAGGGAGGCCGTCGCCCCGAGGGTGCCGGCGAGCCAGTCGACGACCTTGCGGACGTCGCGCCCCGAGGGTCGTAGCTGGTCGAGGAGTTCCTCCGCCCACGCCGCGTCCCCTCCCGGGGTGACGTCCGTACCGTGGTACCGCTCGTCCCGGCCAGCCATCTCGGCCTGCTCCTCGTCCCTGGTGTCAGCCTGTGCGTACCCCCCGTTCGGGGACGTTACCTCACGTCGACGTGGGGGCGGCCACGCCTGGTGAGCGCGGTCGCCGGGGGCCGGGCACGGTGGCGGGGGAGCCGCGGAAGGTCGCAGGGCGCCGCGGAGGCATAAGCTCGACAGATGGCCAAGTACTACGACGTGCACCCCGACAACCCGCAGCCGCGGACCATCTCCCAGGTGGCCGACAGTGTCCGCTCGGGGGCACTCATCGCGTATCCGACGGACTCCTGCTACGCCCTGGGGTGCCGGCTGGGCAGCCGTGACGGCATCGACCGGATCCGGACGATCCGCCAGCTGGACCACCGGCACCACTTCACTCTCGTGTGCCAGGACTTCGCGCAGCTGGGCCAGTTCGTGCACGTGGACAACGACGTCTTCCGCGCGATCAAGGCCTCGACGCCCGGGAGTTACACCTTCATCCTGCCCGCGACGAAGGAGGTGCCGCGCATGCTGCAGCACCCCAAGAAGAAGACGGTCGGGGTCCGCATCCCGGACCACGTCGTGACGCAGGCGCTGCTCGCCGAGCTCGGTGAGCCGCTGCTGTCCAGCACCCTGCTCATGCCCGGTGAGGAGGAGCCGATGACCCAGGGATGGGAGATCAAGGACCTGCTCGACCACGCGGTGGACGGGGTGGTCGACTCCGGGGACTGCGGCACCGAGCCGACGACGGTCATCGACTTCTCGGGCGGCGAGGCGGAGATCGTGCGGCGGGGGGCGGGCGACACGTCGCGGTTCGAGTAAAGGGACGGTTGGGGCGCCGGGGGTCCTCGCGGGCCGTTGGATGGTGCGTGCAACGATGACCGCGGCCCGCGCCCCCGGGCCGGCGACGTTTGCTCGCAGTCGACCGCGCAGAGAGGTAGTACCCCATGACCTCCGTTCAGGGAACAGCCGTGGACATCCCCACCGAGGACGGCACCGCCGACGGCTATCTGGCGCATCCCGGCGACGGCAGCCCCCGTCCCGGTGTGCTGCTCTACATGGACGCCTTCGGCCTGCGCCCGCACCTGAGGTCGATGGCCGACCGGTTGGCGGCGGCCGGCTACACGGTGCTGGTACCCAACCTCTTCTACCGGCACGGGGGTGCGCCGGTCTTCGAGTTGCCCGAGTTCATCGACCCCCGGGCGCGCCCGGAGATCTTCGAGCAGATCGGTCCGGTGATGCAGTCCCTGACGCCGGAGCTCGCCATGCGGGACGCCGACGCCTACCTGCGGTGGCTCGCCGACAGCCCGCTCGTCGCCGAGGGTCCGGTCGCGCTGACGGGCTACTGCATGGGCGCCCGGCTGTCCCTGCTCACCGCCGGCACGTTCCCGGAGCGGGTCGCGGCCGCGGCCGGGTTCCACGGCGGCCGGCTGGCGACGGACACGCCCGACAGCCCGCACCTCGTCGCCGAACGCGTCACCGCCGAGTTGTACTTCGGCCACGCCGACGAGGACCCCTCCCTCCCGCCCGAGCAGATCGAGCGCCTGGAGGACGCGCTGGCCAAGGCCGGAGTCCGCCACCGCTGCGAGGTCTACCCCGGCGCCCACCACGGCTTCACCCAGGCCGACACCGCCGCGTACCACCAGGACGGCGACGAGCGGCACTGGGCGGCGCTGCTGGACCTGCTCAAGCGCACGTTCTGACCCGCGGGCAGGCGCCCGCGGCCTAAGGGGTCCTTTCACTATGAGCACCCGATCAGGCCGCGTGGTCTGGTGCCGTGCATCGCAAGGCGCCGGAGAGCCCTCGTAGCGGAGCTACGAGGGCTCTCCGGCAACGCGGCGAGGCGCGGTGCCGGGCCGCGCGGCCCGGGTGGGCATAGTGAAAGGACCCCTAAGGAGTCGCGGGCGCTTCTCCATGCCCGAGTGCGGTCATGCGGGTGCCATTCGCTGGTCAGGAGTTGTCGCCACTTCGTGGGGACGGGGTCACCGTCCGCGAACGTGCGCGCCAGTTCGTCCCAGCCCATGAACGAGAATCGGTCGTGCAACTCCCGCAGACGGCCGCCCCGGCGCCACAGGCCCGCCACTCCCACCGCCGCGACGGGGTTGTCCGTCCAATGATCGTCGGCGCGCCGAACTCCGTTGAGGACAGATCCCGTTAACGACATTCTGTGCGCATGGAGTTCTTCTGTTACCACCGTGATCGGCCCGGATCCCTGGAGTTGCGTGACGAGTTGCTGGAGGAGCACTGGTCCTACATGGACCGGTTCGCCAGGGAGATGATCGCCCGTGGGCCGACGATGGCCGACGACGGCGAGACGCCCACGGGCAGCGTGCACATCGTCGACCTGCCCGACCCGGCGGCCGCCCGCGCGTTCGCCTTCGACGAGCCCAACTACCAGGCCGGCGCGTACCGGGACGTGCTGCTGCGCAGGTGGCGGAACCTGCTGGGGCGTACGATGTGGGACTTTGCCGGTGGGCCGGACGAGGGCGACCGGTACCTGGTGATCGGGCTCGGCGAGGGGGAGGCGGTGGATGTCGCCGTGCCGCCCGGCGGAGACGAGCTGATCGCGTACGGGCCGCTGCTCTCGGACGACGGCACCGCGTGGCTGGGGACGGCGGCATTGGTCCGGGCGCCGGACCGGGATGCGGCGCGCGCCGTCCTGACCCCGGACGGGTATGCCGACGTCGAGGTGCACAACTGGCAGTTCGGCGGGCGGTCGTGACGGGGCACGCGCGCTGAGCCGGGGCCGGCCTGCTCAGGCGCACCCTGCCGCACCCGCGTCCCAGCCGCTCCAGGCCGGGATGTCCTCGCGGGCCTGCCGCCAAGTGGCCGGCAGGCCCCCGGTGCCGGTGCGGGCGGCGACCACGCCGCCCGCGATGGCGCAGGTGGTGTCGCGGTCGCCCCAGCCGGCCACGGTCTGCCACAGCGTCTCGGCCAGGTCGTCCAGGTGACCCGCGGCCGACCACAGGGCGAACGGCACCGTGTCCTGGGCCGAGATGAGCGTTCCCGAGCCCAGCACGGACGCCGCGTGGCGCACCGAGGTGCGGTGGTGGAAGGTGGCGGCCACCAGCAGTCGGGAGCGGACGTCGCTCTCGGGCACCTGCGAGGCCACCTCCCTCAGGAAGGCCGCGCGCTCGGGGGCGTCCCGGCCCGCGCCGGCGGCGGCCAACGCAGCGGCGACGGCCACGGCCACCGCGCCGGCGACGGCCTCCGGGTGGGCGTGGGTGGTCAGCGCGGACAGTCGGGCCTGTGCGGCGGCGACCTCCGGATCGTCCCGGAACCAGGCCCCCAGCGGGGCGATCCGCATGGCCGCGCCGTTGCCGTGCGAACCCTGTCCGCCGAACTGTTCCGCGGTGACCGCCCGCCAGTCCTCGCCCGCCCCGATGCGCCGCAGCACCCTGTGCATCGACGGGCCGTACTGGCGTCCCGGGTCGCGTTCGTACTCGGCGGCGAACTCCCGCGCCAGGTCGTCCGGGCGGACCTCCCCGTGCTTCGTCAGATGGGCGAACAGGACGAACGCCATGGCCGAGTCGTCCGTCCACGGCCACGGAGCGGGACGCGGCTGCCGCATGGCCCGCATCTCCTCGACGGGCTCCTCGGAGGGCCGGAACCATCCGTCACCGAAGGCGTCGCCCATGACGAGCCCGTCGAGACTGGCGTGGGCGTGCTGTGGACCACTCATGGCGGGACTCTCCTCCAACTGATCTTTCCTGACGGCATTCTCGCCCAAGGCCCCTGGGCAACTCACCGCCGCGGCCAGCAGGGTGGACCCCCGTCCCGGTGTCCTCGTAGATCGTTGCTACGGTGCCCCGGTGTCCGACTCTTCACGCGACACCGCCGAGGGCGCCGGCTGGGGCACCCTCGAACGCGGCGCGTACACGAAGCTCATGCCGCCCAGGGTCGAGAAGCTGTCCTGGCTGAACCCGAAGACGCTGTGGGTCGCCCGCAACGGCGTCCTGGCCTCCTGGTTCGGGGACCCCACGGGTCGTATCCGCGCCCGCTGGGTGGCGCAGCGTCAGGCCGCCGGAGCGAGCGCCGAGAAGGTGATCCGACGGGACACCGGGGACACGTTCTCGTTCATGGTCATCGGTGACACGGGTGAGGGCGACGACTCCCAGTACGCCGTCGTGCCCGGGTTCCTGAAGATCGGTCGGGGCACGGACTTCGCCGTCCTCGCGAGTGACGTGATCTACCCCGTCGGCAGCGCCGACGACTACGGCACCAAGTTCTTCCGGCCGTACCAGGACTACCCGGCGCCCATCTACGCGATACCCGGCAACCACGACTGGTACGAGGACCTCGGCGCGTTCATGCGCGTCTTCTGCGACGACGCACCGCCGCTGCCGCCGGAGCCCCGGGCCCGCCCGCTCAGCCGGGCCTGGCTGCGGTCGCTGCTCTGGCACCGGCCCCAGACGACGGACGGTCAACACCTCGACGAGGCACGGCGGTTGCGGTCGGCGGCCGGTCAACGAGCGGTCCAGCCGGGCCCTTACTGGGCGATCGACGCCGGGCCCGTGCGCATCATCGGCATCGACACCGGCCTGCTGGGCACCCTCGACGCCGAACAGGGCGCGTGGCTGCGCGAGGTGTCCACGGGCCCCCGCCCGAAGGTGCTGATCACCGGCTCCCCCCTGTACGTGGACGGCGAGCACCACCCCTGCCCGATCGACGGGGGCGGCACGGTCGACGAGATCGTCCGCGACCCGGAGCACCACTTCGTCGCGGCGATCGGCGGGGACATCCACAACTACCAGCGCTACCCCGTGAAGCTGGACGGAGGACGGATCCTCCAGTACGTGGTCTCGGGCGGCGGCGGTGCCTTCATGCACGCCACGCACATCATTCCCCGGGTCGACATCGCGGGCGTCACCGAGCAGGACTTCCGCAGCTATCCGCTGCGCGGCGACTCCCTCGCCTTCTACAGCGGTCTGTACGGCCGACGGCTGCGCCTGCGCCGCTTCTTCACGCTCACCGAGGCGGAGGCCACGGCCGTGATCGCGGAGCGGCTCGGCATCACCCCGACCCGCTCCCCCGGCCCGGACGCCCGGGTCACCTGGCGGACGCGGCTGGTCGCCACTCTGCTGGGCGCCGGCGGCCGTCCCGACCGCGTCTCACGGTTCCGGCTGCCCGTGCGCAAGATCTACACCTCACTGTTCTCGCCGGGCTCGGCGACCTACAGCCCGCCGTTCTTCAAGAGCTTCCTGCGTCTCGACGTCACCCCGGAGGCGATCCGGCTGCGCTGCTTCGCCGCGACCGGCAACCGCGCGCAGGAACTCCACCCGCCGGTCGAGGACGAGGTAACCATCCCGCTGACCTGAGACACCCTGCGACAATCGCACCCGAGTTTCCGTACGGCCCCGGGCGCCGTACGGCCCCGTGCGCCGTGACCGATGGAGGAAGCCCGTGCCGACGACCTCACGCCCCCTGCGGAAGCTGGGCTTCCTGACCATCGGGCTGTTCGACGGGGACGACCCGCGCCGGGGCCACGAGTCCACCCTGGAGATCATCGAGCTGGGCGAGCGGCTCGGCTTCGACAACGCCTGGGTGCGCCACCGCCACCTGCAGTACGGCATCTCCTCCCCCGTCGCCGTCCTCGCGGCGGCCTCCCAGCGCACCCGGCGCATCGAACTGGGCACCGCCGTGACCCCGTTGGGCTGGGAGAACCCGCTGCGCCTCGCGGAGGACCTGGCGACGGTAGACATCCTGTCCGGCGGCCGTCTGAACCCGGGGGTCAGCGTCGGCCCGCCGATGCACTACGACCAGGTGAAGGAGGCGCTGTACCCGGACACGGCCGACGCGGAGGACTTCGGTTACGAGCGGGTACGGCGGCTGCTGGATCTCGTGCGCGGGAAGTCCGCCACCGACTTCAGCGGCGTCGAAGGGTTCGAAGTGTTCTCCGACGTGGTGCAGCCGCACTCCCCCGGTCTCGGGCGCCGTCTGTGGTACGGCGGGGGCAGTCTGAGCTCGGCCCGGTGGGCCGGTGAGCACGGTATGAACTTCCTGACGAGCAGTGTCGTCAAGGCCGAGGGCCCCGACGAGTCACCGGACTTCGCCGAGGTCCAGCTGTCCCACGTGCGCGCCTTCCGCGCCGCCCACCCGGACGGCGAGGCCGCGCGGGTCTCCCAGGGACTCGTCGTCATCCCGACCGACTCCGCGTCGCCCGGACAGCGCGCCCGGTACGAGGAGTACGCCGCCCAGCGCCTCCCCCGTACGGCGACCCCGCAGGGCCCCGCCCGGTTGATGTTCGCGCCCGACCTGGTGGGCACCTCCGACGAGATCGCCGAGCGGCTGCACGCGCACGCCGCGTTCCGTGAGGTGGACGAGGTGGCGTTCGCGCTGCCGTTCACCTTCGAGCACGAGGACTACGTACAGATCCTCACCGACATGGCGACGAAGCTGGGGCCGGCGCTGGGTTGGCGGGCCGGGGCGGCCAACCGGTGACGGCGTCAGGTCGGCAGGACCGGCAGGGCTGGAGCTTCGCCTCCGCGCGCGAGCCCGCGTTCTTCACCGCGTGCGAGCAGACCGACACGCCGGGCGTGGGCCACGCCCTCGCGGCGGGCGGAACTCTGTGCGGCATCCCGGAGGACCGGCTGACCGTGTACCGGAGTCCGTTCTTCCCGAGCGGGGAAACGGCCTGCGCCAGGTGCGCGGCGCTGGCGGCCGAGGCACCCAGCAGGCCCGGCGTGCAGGAGCGCCTGCACGAGCGGGTGAGGTGCGCGCAGCCCGGCGTACTGCGCGAGGAGGTGCTGGCGGCACTGCTGCAGGGAGCCGACGTCAAGCTCTGGATCAACGGGCCGTCGAAGAGCCTGATCCGGCACTACGCGCAGCTCGACCGGATCGTCGAGGGCGGCGAACCGATCGAGGCCGTGGTGCGCGCGGGCCGGCGTCTGGGACTGGCACGCGTGGTCCACGGCTCCCGTGAGTTCGTCGTGTTCCTGCCGGAGGACGACCGCCCGTTCGTGACCCGCGCGCAACCCGCCTGACGCCGCCCGTCAGGGCGGGGCCGCCTCACCAGCGGCCCGGCTCCGTTCCCGTGATCGGCTCCGACGGCTTGCCGTCCACGCCGGCCGGCACGTCACCGGCGAGCATCACGCGGTGCATGGTCCGGGGGAAGTCCAGGTGAACGTTGTCGCTGGGGGCCAGGTGGATGGTGGCCCGGTTGTCCCAGAAGGCCACGCTGCCGGGCTCCCAGCGGAAGCGGACGGTGTACTCGGGCCGGACCGCCTGCTCCAGGAGCATGTCGAGGAGGGCCCGGCTCTCCGCGCGGGAGACGTCGGCGATCTGCTCGACGTAGTAGCCGTTGACGTACAGGACCCGCTCCCCCGTCTCCGGATGGACGCGGACCAGCGGGTGCAGGGACGCCACCTGGTGGTCCAGCAGATGGCGGAGGTAGGCGTCGTCGCCGGGCCGGGGCTGGTAGCCGACGCCGAGCCGGTGCTCGGCCCGCAGCCCGTCGACGAACGCGCGCACCGGGGCGGAGAGTCCGGCGTAGGCGGCCGCCAGGTTGGACCAGGTGGTGTCGCCGCCGTAGGGCGGGACCGTCTCGGCGCGCAGGATCGTCGCGGCCGGCGGGTCGACGCGGGCGCCGTGGTCGCAGTGCCATCCGCGCAGCAGGGTGTGGCGTCGGCGCTGTAGCCACTCGTCGTGCTCCATGCCGAACCGGCCGCCCAGCTCCAGCCGGTCGGCGGTGGTCTCGATCTCCGGGAAGCCGGGCGGTGAGGCGCTGCCGCGCCCCCGCAGCACGACGGGTTCGCCGAAGCGGCGGGCGAAGGCCACGTGCCCGGCGTGGTCGAGCCGCTGCCCGCGGAAGAACACGACCTTCCAGCGCAGCACCGCCGCCCTGATCGCGTGCGTCTGGGCGTCGTCGAGGTCTGCGGCGAGGTCCACGCCGGTGATCTCGGCGCCGATGTGCCCGGCGACCGGCCGTACCTCGATCCCCGCCGTCCGCTCCGTCGCCTCCGCCGTGCCCCGGTCCGTGTTCATGCGCGCTCCGATGGTCGTCCGGTGATGTCGCCGCCTCCATGGAGATCGTGACAGCGATCGTCGGACGGGGCGACGGGGCGTCGCAGAAGGGGGCCGTCCCGTCGAATCGGATCGAATCCGTCACGATTGCAGTGCAACGGCCCCCGGACCTGACGGAGTTGCTGCCTCGGCGGCATTGCACGGCTACGGTGTTTCCCCCAGGTCGCGGTCAAGGCATGGGAGAAAAGGCCCGGTTGATCAGGTGACAGAATTTCCTCCCACCGTGGTGATCCTCACGGCACTGCCCGTGGAGTACGCAGCCGTACGCGCCCACCTCACCGACGTGGTGCGGCGCGAGGACGATTCCGGGACGGTCTTCGACTGCGGGTGGCTCGCCGACACGGGGCTCACCGCCGCGGTGGCGCTGATCGGCGAGGGCAACGAGAACGCGGCCCTGATCACCGGTCAGGCCTACAACCTGTTCGGGCCCAGGGCACTGCTGTTCGTCGGCGTCGCGGGTGCGCTGAGCGAGGAGCTCGAGATCGGTGACGTCGTCGTCGCGACGCGGATCTACGCCTACCAGGGCGCGAAGGTGGACCCGGGCGTCTCCCTCGCCCGTCCCCGCGCCTGGGACGCCTCGTGGCGGCTGCTCCAGGCGGCGTACCGGGCGACCGACGAACCGGACGTCACGGTGTACTACAAGCCGATCGCCGCCGGTGAGGTGGTGCTCAACGACCGGACGTCGAACCTCTCGGAGCACCTGACCAAGAACTACAACGACGCCGTCGCCATCGAGATGGAGAGCGCCGGGGTGGCCCGGGCGGCGCATGTCAGCGGCCGGCTGGACATGCTGACGATCCGCTGCATCAGCGACAAGGCTGACGGTCGCAAGCGGGAGGCGGACGCCAAGGGCACTCAGCGGACCGCCGCCGCGCGGGCCGCCGCTTTCGCCGTCGCAGTCCTCAGGGAGTTCGCCAAGAGCGAGGCGGCGCGACCGGTCGTCCGACAGGGCGACGACCGACCAAGACCCGCCCCGCCGGGCGCCGAGGAACCGGCCAACGGACAGCCGGCCAACGGGCAGCCGAGCAACGGGCTGAGACCCGAGGCCGGGTCCACGCCGGTCCACGGAGCCGCGGAGGGGCCGGGCGCACCGGGGGGACCCGGAGCGGCGACGGGCAGCCGCGGGGCGCCTGAAACGTCCGCCCCCGGCGGAGGCCAGGGAGCGGCAACAGCCCCTGGGGTGATTGCCCAGCCCACCAACGGTCGGCCGGGATCCGTCCCACCCGCCCTCACCCTCTTCTCGGACGGCCCCGCCACCGAACCGTCCATGCCCCTCGGCGCCCCTCCCGCACCCTCCGCCTCGACCGGCACGCACCACGCCTCCGAGCCACCGGCGTCCACCGCTCCCGGCGGGACCACCGAGACCTCCGAGGCCACCGGGAGGGGGACGGGAGCCGCATCGACCGCCGTTCCCGCCCCGCTGTCACGCGGACTGCGCACCGTGCGCAGACACCTCACCCCGCTGCGCGCCACGGCCCTCGCCGCTGTCCTGGTGCTCACGGCGCTCGTCCCCTTCCTGCTCCCGGAGGACGACGGACCGGGCACAGGCGGCCCGAGCACCCTCAAGGGCCCCTCCGCGCTGCCGACGTGCCCCGCGGAAGAGGCCGACACCACGCTGGTCGTGGCCGCCTCCATCGACCTCTCCAAGTCGCTCGCGGAGGCCGCCGCCGAGTACGGAGCCCGACGCGTCGACGGCCAGTGCGTGAAGATCAAGGTCAACGGGGTCAACTCCGGCACCGGGATGCGCGCCCTGGCCAAGGGCTGGGGCGAAACCGACGGGGAGCAGCCCGACGTGTGGTCGCCCGCGGGCAGCGAGTGGCTGGCACTGGCCCGTACGAAGGCGGAGCCGAAGGCGCTCGAACGGCTGCCGGAGACGGCCGAGCCGATCGTGACCAGCCCACTGACGATCGCCATGCCGAAGACGATGGCCGAGGCCCTGGGCTGGCCGGAGCAGCGGATCGGCTGGAAGGAACTGGCGAAATGGGCCGAGGATCCGGCGGACTTCTGGAGCAGGAAGGGCGAGAAGCAGTGGGGCGCCCTCAAGCTGGGCAAGACGAACCCCGAGTACTCGACCTCCGGCCTCAACGCGACCATCGGCGCCTTCTACGCCCGTACCGGCACCAGCGGCGAGATGTCCCCCAAGGACATCGACGCGCCCGCCAACCAGGTGCTCGTCAAGACCATCGAGAAGTCGGTCGTGCACTACGGGGACACCACCCTGACGTTCCTGGCGAATCTGCGCGCCGCGGACGACGCGGGCGGTGAGCAGGAGGCGACGCGCTACATCTCCGCCGTCACCGTGGAGGAGAACGCGGTCGTCGCATACAACCAGGGCTACCCCTGCGGCGCGTACAGCGACGAGCCGGGCTGCGAGAAGACCGGCAAGCCCCGGACACCGCTCGTGTCGCTGTACCCCAGGGACAGCAATCCGGTCAGCGACCACCCCTACGTCGTCCTCAAGAACCTGCCCCCGGCCAAGCAGGCGGTGGCGACGGACTTCCGCCGGCAGCTGCACGACCCGGACGTGTTCGGGAAGCACTTCGCGCCGTACGGGTACCGCACCCACGACCTGAAGCCGGGTGCGCCCGTCACCCGGGAGAACGGGGCCCTGCCGGACACGAGGATCTCCGCCTACCACGCGCCGACGGGGCCCGTGCTCGACCGGATCCAGCAGGCGTGGTCCCGGCTGCGCCGCCCGGCGAACGTCCTCGTCGTCATCGACACCTCACTGTCCATGGACGACAAGGTGCCCGGCACGGGCAAGACGAAGATGCAGTTGCTGAAGGACGCGGAGCCGGCGCTGTTCGGCGGGTTCGGCCCGGCCGACCGGGTGGGGCTGTGGAAGTTCTCCAACGCGGCCAGCCTCGACGGCAGACACCACTACCAGTCGCTCGTGCCCATCGGCCCGATGGACGGCCCGGCGCCCGGGGCCGATGGCGTCACCCGTCGCGTGCAGCTCGCCGAGGAGGTGGCCGAACTCGTGCCCAACGGCGCGACCGGACTGTACGGCACGGTGGACGCCGCGGCGAAGACCCTGCGCGAGGGCTACGACCCGGGCGCCATCAACGCGATCGTGCTGCTCACCGACGGCCGCAACGAGGGGGTACCGGCCGACCCGACGCTGGAAAATGTGCTGTCCAGGATCGGGGATCCCGACGACCGGCTCCGGATCTTCACCATCGCCTACGGCTCCACGGCGGACGAGCAGGACGCGGACGGCAAGTCGGTCCTGGAGAAGATCGCCGCGGCCACCGGCGCCCGCGCGTACGACGCGAAGAACCCGAAGGTCATCGCCCAGGTGCTGACGAGCGTGATCTCCAACTTCTGAAGCCGCCGTCTCGACCGCCCCCGGCCTGTGCGTTTGATCGACCGGCCCGCCGTCCCCGAGGCTGGGGGTACGGATCGGTCGAGGAAAGGCCCCATGGTGATCGACATCCCGGTGCACCAACTCAACGACGGTACGACGCTCCCCGCGGTCGGACTCGGTACCTGGCCGATGGACGACGCCGAGGCCGAGCGGGCGGTGGCGGAGGCCCTCGGCCTGGGCTACCGCCTGCTCGACACGGCGACGAACTACCGCAACGAGACCGGCGTGGGCCGCGGCCTGTCCCGCAGCGGTGTGCCGCGCGAGGAGATCGTGGTGACCACGAAGCTCCCGGGCCGGCACCACGGGTACGAGGAGACGCTCGCCTCCTTCGAGGAGTCGCGGGCGCGGCTCGCCCTGGAGCGGATCGACCTGTACCTCATCCACTGGCCACTGCCCCGCGTCGACAAGTACGTCGACTCCTGGAAGGCCATGATCAAACTCCGCGAGGACGGTCTGGTCCGCTCGATCGGCGTCTCCAACTTCACCGTCGCCCACCTTGAGCGGCTGGAGAAGGAGACCGGGGTCCTGCCCTGCGTCAACCAGATCGAGCTGCACCCCCACCTCCCCCAGGACGAGCTGCGCGCCTTCCACGAGGCCAAGGGCATCCGCACCGAGAGCTGGACCCCGCTGGGCCGCGGCACGAGTCTGCTTCAGGACCCCTCCGTCGTGGCGACCGCCGAGGCCCTCGGCGTGACGCCCGCCCAGGTCGTGCTGCGGTGGCACGTCCAGCTGGGCGCCGTACCGATCCCCAAGTCGGCGAGCCCCGAGCGGCAGCGCGCGAACCTCGACGTCTTCGGCTTCTCTCTCGGCCCGGCGCAGATGCGGGCCGTGTCGGAGCGGGCGCACCAACGTCTCGGCGGGGACCCCGGGACGCACGAGGAGTTCTGAGCCCCGGGCCGGGGGTACCCGGGGGCCGCCGGAGTGCCGCCGGAAGGAGTGAGGACGTGGGTGAGCGGGAGCGGCTGCGGGAGTACCACGGCAAGCGCGACTTCGCGCGGACCGCGGAGCCCCCGGGACGCACGGCGCGGCACGGGGAGGGACCCCGGTTCGTGGTGCAGATCCATGACGCGAGCACGATGCACTTCGACTTCCGGTTGCAGGTCGACGACGTACTGAAGTCGTGGTCGGTCCCGAAGGGGCCCTCGCCGGATCCCAAGGACAAGCGGCTCGCCGTGCCCACGGAGGACCATCCGCTGGAGTACGAGGAGTTCGAGGGCGTCATCCCCGCGGGCGAGTACGGCGGCGGAACCGTGATCGTCTGGGACGTCGGGACCTATGAGCCGCTCAGCCACGACCGCAAGGGGCGACCCGTCGACTTCGAGGAGTCGTTGCGGCGGGGACACGCCACGTTCCGGCTGCACGGGTCGAAGCTGCGCGGCGAGTACGCGCTGACCCGGTTCCGGGGCGGGGACGACGGCGAGGAGGCCTGGCTGCTCGTCCGGGCCGGCCGGGCGGGGCGGCCGGCGCCCAGGACACCCGACCCGCGCCGTGCGCGTTCGGCCCGCACCGGCCGGACGCTCGGCCAGGTCACCGCGGAGGGGGGAGCGCGTCGTCGTTGAGGTCGTCCCGGCCGGTCCGGCGGCATGGATCAGCGGCACACTCGCGGATGTAACGGCTGCTACATTCTCCTCGTGTCGAGCACGGAATCGTCGAACGCAGAACCGTCGAGCTCAGAACCGTCGAGCTCAGGACCCGGGAGCCGCTGGGTCGTCCTCGTGATCAAACTGTCCTCGGAGCCCTCCCGGCACCGGGTCGCGGTCTGGCGGGAGCTGCGCAAGGTCGGCGCGCTCTCGCTCGGACAGGGGGTCTGGGCGGTTCCGGACGTACCGGTCTTCGCGGACGGCGTCGGCCGCGCGGTGACGCTCACGGAGCAGGCCGGCGGGCAGGCCGTGACCTTGACCGCCTCGGGGCGCGGTCCCGAAGACGCTGCCCGCTTCCGGGCCATGTTCACCGCCGCCCGCTCCGCGGACTGGGCGGAGTTCCTGGCCGACTGCGGCAAGTTCGAGCAGGAACTGGCCAAGGAGATCCGCATCGCCAAGTTCACCCTGGCGGAGCTGGAGGAAGAGGAGCAGTCGCTGGAGCGGCTGCGGCGCTGGCATCGGGACCTCACAGCGCGGGACGTGTTCGGTGCTCCGGAGGCGGCCGAGGCGGGTCGGCGGCTGAAGCAGTGCGCCGCTGGTTGTGAGGACTACGCCGAGCGGGTCTTCGCCGCCCTCCACCAGGCTCCGGAGGCGGACCGGTGACCGCGCGGTCTGCCCCGGTCCGGCAGATGTGGCCGCTGTACGCGGCCGGGTTCACCACCGCCTTCGGCGCGCACGGCATCGCCGCCAACCTCGGCGGGTACGCCGATGACGCGGCCGGCTCCCTGCTGGTGCTGGGTGGGCTGCTCGCCCTCTACGACGGGGCCGAGGTCGTCCTCAAGCCGCTCTTCGGCACCCTCGCCGACCGCGTCGGTGCCCGCCCCGTACTGCTCGGCGGGCTCGCGGCCTTCGCCGCGGCGTCCGGGCTGTACGTCGTCGCCGACAGCCCGGGCTGGCTGTGGGCCGCGCGCCTCGGGCAGGGAGCCGCGGCCTCCGCCTTCTCGCCGTCCGCCTCCGCGCTGGTCGCCCGCCTCAACCCGGCGGCGAAACAGGGGCGGGCCTTCGGCGGCTACGGCTTCTACAAGTCCATCGGATACACCCTCGGCCCGCTGCTCGGCGGCGTCCTGGTGTGGGCCGGGGGCCTGCGGCTGCTGTTCGCGGTCCTCGCGGTGCTCGGCGCGGCGGTCGCCGTCTGGTCCTTGCTCGCCGTTCCCGTCGTCCCCCCGCTGCCCAAGGCCCGCCAGACGGTGCTGGACCTGGCTCGACGGCTGGCCGACCCGGTCTTCCTCGCACCGACGGCCGCGCTGGCGGCGGCGACCGCGGCGTTGTCGGTCGGTGTCGGTTTCCTGCCGGTCTCCGGCCGCGCCGCCGGGCTGGGCGCGGTCGCCACCGGGGCAGCGGTCTCGGTGCTCGCCGGCTGCGCCGCGGTCGTCCAGCCGCTGGCCGGGCGCGCTGTGGACGACGGCCGCCTGACGACTCGTTCCGGCCTGACCGCGGGGCTTGTGGTCACCGCGGCGGGTCTGGTCTGCGCGATGCTGCCGGGGCTGACCGGCATCCTCGTCGGCGCCGCCCTGATCGGCGCCGGTACGGGGCTGATCACCCCGCTCGGTTTCGCGGCGCTGGCCGCGAACACGCCCGCGGAGCGCCTCGGCCAGACCATGGGCGCGGCCGAACTGGGCCGCGAACTCGGCGACGCGGGCGGCCCGCTGCTCGTGGCCGCCATCGCCTCGCTCACCACCCTCACCTACGGCTTCGGGGCCCTCGCGGCTCTGACCGGGATGGGCGCGGTGACCGCGTACCTTCACCGGCGCCCGGTGTCGGCCGGACCGCGGCCCGAGACGGAGAAGTGAGGGCGCGGCCCCCGGGGGCCGGCGACCGGGGTGGTCACAGGTCCGGCGGCAGGGGCTGCTCGGCCCAGATGGTCTTGCCGTTGGTCGTCTGCCGGCTGCCCCAGCGCTGGGTGAGCTGGGCGACGAGCAGGAGGCCGCGTCCGCCCTCGTCGAAGGCGTGGGCGCGGCGCAGATGGGGGGAGGTGGAACTGCCGTCGGAGACCTCGCAGATGAGGGAGCGGTCCCGGATCAGGCGCAGCTTGATGGGCGGTTCGCCGTACCGGATGGCGTTGGTGACGAGTTCGCTGACGACCAGTTCGGTGACGAAGGCGGCCTCGTCGAGTCCCCAGGCCGTCAGCCGGTCGGTGGCGGCCTGCCGGGTGACGGCCACCAGTGCGGGGTCCGGCGGCACGTCCCAGGTGGCGACCTGGTCGGTGCCCAGCGCGCGGGTACGGGCCAGGAGCAGGGCCACGTCGTCGCTGGGCTCCTCCGGCAGTACGGCCTTGAGGACGGTGTCGCAGAGGTCGTCGAGCGAGTCGGCGGGAGCGGCCAGGGCGCGGCACATCTCGGCGGTGGCGCGATCCACGTCACGGTCGCGGTCCTCGATCAGGCCGTCCGTGTAGAGGGCGACGACCGCGCCCTCGGGCAGTTCCAGTTCCGTCGCCTCGAAGGGCAGGCCGCCGACGCCGAGCGGGGGGCCGGGGGTCATCCGGATGAGCTGTGCGCTGCCGTCGGGCAGGACGACGGCCGGGGCGGGGTGGCCCGCCGCCGCGGCGGTGAGGCGGCGGGCCACGGGGTCGTAGACGGCGTAGAGACAGGTGGCACCGAGTTCCGCGACGTCCTCGCCCGCGTCGTTCGCGGCCAGATGGGTGACGAGGTCGTCCAGGTGGGTGAGGAGCTCGTCCGGTGGCAGGTCGACGTCGGCGAGGGTGCGGACCGCCATGCAGAGCCGGCCCATCGTCGCCGAGGACGGAATGCCGTGGCCGACGACGTCACCGACGACGAGGGCCACGCGGCTGCCGGAGAGCGGGATGACGTCGAACCAGTCGCCGCCGATGCCCGCGAGGGAGCCGCTGGGCAGATAGCGGTGGGCGACCTCGACGGCGGCCTGTCCGGGCAGTCCGCGCGGCAGCAGGCTGTGCTGGAGGGCGAGCGCGGTGGTGCGCTCGCGGGCGAAGCGACGGGCGTTGTCGATGCAGACGGCGGCGCGGCTGGCGAGTTCCTCGGCCAGGACGGCGTCGTCGGGGCCGTAGTCGTCCACGGCGCCGATGCGGATGCCCACGATCACGCCCAGGGTGGTGCCGCGGGCCCGCAGCGGCACGGCGAGCATCGAGTGGACACCCCTGCGGAAGGGGCGGCCCGCGGGAGCGCGGGTGTTGCGCTCGTCGACCCACCGCATGAAGTCGGGATCGCCCGCCTGGCTGAGGACCGCGCGCCCCGACCGCAGCGCCCGCGCAGGCGGGGAGAACGAGAGGTACACGTCGGTCTCGCCCAGGTGCACGGCCGCCTCGGGGGTTCCCTCGGTGACGGAGCCGTGGGCGACGCGGCGCATGGTGATCTCGCCGTCGGGGACCGGCGGCGGTTCCTCGGCGCCGAGGACCCATTCCAACAGGTCGACGCTGGCGAAGTCGGCGTACCTCGGCACCAGGAGGCCGATCAGCTCCTCCGCGGTGCGCACCACGTCCAGGGTGGTGCCGATGGCGGCCGCCGCCTCGTTGAGCAGGGCCAGGCGCTGGCGGGCCCAGAACTGCTCGCTGCTGTCGAAGGCGGCCAGGGCGACCCCGGTGACCTTCCCCTCGAGGTCGCGCACCGGCCACATCTCGGTGCTCCAGGCGTGCTCCCGGTTGAGGGCGGGCGCGCCGGTGAAGCTCTCGTAGCGGACCGGCATGCCCGTCTCGACGACCTGGCGCAGGTTGCTGTGGAAGCCGCGGCTGTGCACGGCGTCCTCCACGGTCTCCGGGAAGTGGCGGCCCAGCAGGACCTCCTCCTGGACGCCCATCACCCGGCAGGCGGCGTCGTTGAGGCGGAGATAGCGCTGCTGGGTGTCGAAGATCGACATCGACATGGACGCCTGCTCGAACGCCCGTCCGGCCAGGGTGACCTCGGGGCCGCGGGGCCGCTCGGTGGTGACGGCGAAGCCGGTGGCCTCGCCGTCCGGGCCGAGCACCGGGCACGCCGTCAGGGTGACGGGGACGGGGTGCCCGTCACGGTGGCGCAGGGTGACGTGGCCGGACCGTGCGGCAAGCGTCTGCGGCGGCAGCTCCTCGGCGAGCAGCTCAGCGGCCGGGCGCCCCACGGTCTCCTCGGCCGAGTAGCCCGTGAGCACCCGGGCGCCGTCGCTCCACCCCGTCACTCTGCCGTGGGCGTCGATGATCGCCGCAGCGGCGACATGCTCCATAGTGTCCAGAATGGTCCGGATACGGCGGTGCATCAACCGCGACGAAGATCGCTCCGGACGGCCCGGTCGGAACGGTCGGAACGGTCGGAACGGTCGGAACGGTCGGAACGGTCGGAGCAGTCCGGTCAGGACCGGCGGGACGGTCCGGTCAGGACGCGTGGGCGCGCAGTGCGGCCAGTGCCCGGTCGGCGTGGGTGTTCATGCGCAGTTCGCTGCGGACGACCTCCAGGACGGTCCGGTCCTGCGCGATGACGAAGGTGACCCGTTTGGTGGGGGCCAGCGAGAAACCGCGCTTCACGCCGAACCGCTCCCGAATCTTCCCCTCGGCGTCGGAGAGCAGCGGCATGCCCAGCGAGTGCTGCCCGGCGAACTCCTGCTGGCGGTCGACGGAGTCCCCGCTGATGCCGACGGGGCGGGCGCCGACGGCGGCGAACTCGGCGGCGAGGTCCCGGAAGTGGCAGGCCTCGGCGGTGCAGCCGGCCGTGAGGGCGGCCGGGTAGAAGAAGAGGACCACCGGGCCCTCGGCGAGCAGTTCCGAGAGGCTGCGCTCGGTCCCGGTCTCGTCCGGCAGCGAGAAGTCCTCGATCCGGTCGCCGACCTTGAGGTTCTCCGTCATGACCGGCCCTCCGCGCTCTTGGCGACGCTGCGCGCCCACAGCACCAGGGGCAGCTGCAGGGGCAGTCGGCCGAAGGCGGCGGCCTTCTGCGGTGCGGGACGGTGGCGCCAGTCCACGGCCATCTTCACGTTGGCGGGGAACACGCCGACGAAGAACGCCGCCGTGGCGAGACCGGCGACCCGCCGGGTCCGGGGCAGCGCCACACCGGCGGCGAGCGCCAGCGCGGCGACGCCACTGGCGTACGTCCAGGTCCGGGGCGAGCCCGGCAGGGCGCGCGGCACGGTCGCGTCGAACTGCCGTGGACTGGCGAAGTGGGCGACGCCCGCCGTGGCCAGCAGGCCCGCGAGCAGCAGGGATGAGCGTTCGGACCGTGGCACGGTTCCTCCTCTGACGACCTGCCGCGCGATATTACGCGACGGTAGCCCGAGGCAACCCATCGGGCCCCACCCTTCTCAAGTCCGCTGCAGACAGAGGGAGATGGGGGCGGCGATCAACCCCCTGTCACGCCGTGGGCAGCCGCTGTTCCGTCCCCTCCTCGACGGCGTGGGCGAGGAAGTCGTCGACCATGCGGTGGAAGAGGGTGGCGAGCCGGCGCAGGTCCTCCGGGTCCCAGTCGGCCAGCGCCATCTGCATGCCACGCGATCCGGCTTCCCGGATCCGGCCGATGGCCCGGCGTCCGGCGTCGGTGAGCTCGATGCGCTGGGCGCGGCCGTCGTCGGGGTCGGGGACGCGGGTGACATAGCCGGACCTCTGCAGCTGTTGCACCGTCCGGGTGACGTGGGAGGCTTCCACTCCGAGCCGCGCGGCCAGCTCGCCCGGCCGCAGCGGCTCCGAGTCGGCGATCTGGCGCAGCAGCGCCACGGCGGCCCGGTCCAGCGGCACACCGGCCAGGGCCATCAGCCGTTCGTGCTGGCGGGCTCGGGTGCTCAGGTAGGTGATCCGGTTGAGCGCACGCTCGATCTCGGTCACTTCCGGGGAGGCGGAGGCCGTGGGGAGCCGTTCGGTGGACATGAGCCCCACTTTACCATCTTGTTGCGTGACTCAATTAAGTTACTCGGTGACCCGCCACCTCATCCCAGGACGCCCGGGACGCGATCGACCGGCGCCACAGCCGGATCACCTTCGGCGGCATGCCCACCGCCAGCGCTCCGGTCACCCGGGCGCCCGTGCGGTACGCGGCCACGAACCGCCGCTCGGCGAGGTCCCCCTCCACCACGGCGACCTCGTCGTGCCCGCGCAGGAAGCCGTACGCCTGGACCTTCATGTCGTACTGGTCCGACCAGAAGTACGGCACCGGCGCGAACGGCTTCCGTCCCTCGGGACGGAGCAGGTTGCGCGCGGCGGCCATGCCCTGCTCGGCGGCGTTCGTACGGTGTTCGACCCGCATCGCCGTCCCGAACAGCGGGTTGTGCCAGCGGGCCACGTCACCGGCCGCGTAGACCCCCTCGGCGGCCTCCAGGTAGGCGTCACAGACGACACCGTCACCCACGGCCAGCCCGCTGTCGGCCAGCCATTCGGTGTTGGGCAGCGACCCGACCGCCACGAGCACCTCGTCGGCCTCGACCACCTCGCCGTCGGCGAGCCGTACGGCGCGGTCGCCCACCTCGGTCACCGTGACCCCGGTGCGCAGCTCGACGCCCCGGTCGAGGTGGGCCCGCGAAAGCATCCGGCCGACCTCCTCGCCCACGGCGTGTGCCAGCGGCACCGGCGCCGGTTCGAGCAGCGTCACCCGGGCCCCGAGACGCCAGGCCACGGCGGCGGCCTCCGCCCCGAGGAACCCGGCGCCCACCACGACGAGATGCCGGCCCGGACCCAGCCGCTCCCGCAGCGCCAGCGCGTCAGACAGGGTGCGCAGGACATGGCCGCCTCCGCCCGGCAGCCGGCGCGCTCTGACCCCGGTGGCCACGATCAGACCGTCGTACGGCACCCGCGACCCGTCGGCCAGCCGGACGACCCGGCCGGCCAGGTCGAGGCCGGTCGCGGCGGTGCCCAGGCGCAGGTCGAGGTCGAGGGCGGCGATGTCGTCGGCGGCGCGCAGTACCAGCCGGTCGGCCTCCCAGTCGGAGGCGAGCAGCTGCTTCGACAGCGGCGGCCGGTCGTACGGAGGGTGCGGTTCGTCGCCTATGAGGGTCAGGGTGCCGTCGTAGCCCTCTCGGCGGAGCGTCTCGGCGGCCGCGAGCCCGGCGGCACAGGCGCCGACGACGACGGCTCGGTTCACTTCTCGACCAGCCGGATCGCGGCCGCGGGGCAGACCGCGACCGCCTCACGCACGCTGTCGAGGTGTTCGGCGCCGGGCCGCTCCGCCAGCAGGACCGCGATGCCGTCGTCGTCCTGGTCGAACACCTCCATGGCTGCGACCACGCACTGCCCCGAGGCGACGCACTTGTCGGCTTCGAGTTCCACCTTCATGAAAATCCCCTTCGTCGTTCGGTTGCGGGACGGGGAGCCGTCACCAGGACACGGGCAGTTCGTGCACGCCGTAGATGAAGGCGTCGTGCTTGAACCGGACGTCCTCCGGGGCGCAGGCGAGCTTCAGGGTCGGGATGCGCCGGTAGAGGGTGCCGTAGACGACCTGGAGCTCCATCCGCGCCAGCGGCTGACCCAGGCACTGGTGGACGCCGAAGCCGAAGGCGACATGGCGGCGGGCGTCGCGGGTGAGGTCGAGGCGGTCGGGGTCGGGAAAGACCGCGGGGTCGCGGTTCGCGATCTCGTTGACCATGATCACGCCTTCGCCCGCGCGGAGGACCTGACCGCCGATCTCGATGTCCTCGGTGACCGCCCGACGTCGTCCGAGGTGGGTGATGTGCAGGTAACGCAGCAGCTCCTCGACCGCGGAGGCGACGAGCTTCGGATCGCCGGTGTCCCGCAAGAGGGCGAGCTGGCCGGGGTTCCGCAGGAGGGCGAGCGTGCCGAGCGCGATCATGTTGGCGGTGGTCTCGTGGCCCGCGATCAGCAGGAGCAGCGCCATCTCCGTCGCCTGCCGGTGGTCGATCTCCCCGGCGGTGATCCGCCCGGCGATGCCCGACAGCAGGTCGCCCTGCGGTCGGGCGAGCCGCTCGGAGAGGAGTCGGGACAGGTACCCGGCCACCTCCCGGCTCGCCGCGCCCCGCTGCTCGGGGGTGGCGTCCCGGTGGACCATGGTCTTGGTGTTGTCCTGGAAGAAGTCGTGGTCGGCGTAGGGCACGCCGAGCAGTTCGCAGATGACCAGCGAGGGGATCGGCAGGGCGAACGCCTCCACGAGGTCCACGGGCCTCGGTCCGGCCAGCAGTTCGTCGATCAGGTCGTCCGCGATCCGCTGCACGGTGGGCCGCAGGGCCTCCACCTTCTTGATGGCGAAGGGCGCCGTCACCATCCGGCGCAGCCGGGCGTGCTCGGGGTCGTCCATCATGATGAAGCTGAGCTTGCCCTCGCCACCCCCGGGTGAGGCCTTGGTCGGATAGCCCGGGGTGTCGGTGTCCGCGCTGACCCTCGGATCGCCCAGCAGCGCCCGCTGCTCGGCGTACCGGGTCACCAGCCACGGCTCACTGCCGTCCCACAGGCGCACCTTCGTCAACGGCCCCCGCTCCTGGAGCTCCTTGAGCTCGGGAGGCGGATCGAAGGGGCAGCGGGCCGCCCGGGGCATCGGGAACTCGGGGACGGCGTCCGGCGCTTCGGGCACGGCACCCGCCAGGGGATGGGCCATGTCTCTCCTCGGTCAATGGGGGGCTCCGGGCCGGCGGGAGAGCCGGGATGATGGGGCGAGGCCTCGATGAGCACATGCAAACAGAGGGGGCTGACACCGTCCGGTCAGTTCCCTGACGGAAACCTGACGTGACCTGGATCACGCCACGGACGGCGTCCGGTGAACCCCGCACCACCGAAGGGGAGCCTCGACCCTCTTCAGCGCATCCCCTCGAGCTCCCCCAGCCAGTAGCCGAAGCCCCGCCGGGTGTGGATGAGTGCCGACTCGCCCCGGTCCACCTTGCGGCGCAACCGGGAGACGAGTTGCTCCATCGCGTTGCCCCCGCGGAAGTCACCCCAGACGTACCGGCTGATCTGCTCCTTGGACAGCACCCGGTGCGCGTTGACGAGGAGGTGACGCAACAGCCGGTACTCGGCGGGCGTGAGGTGCAGCTCCCGGGAGCCGCGCCGGGCCTGACAGAGGGCGTCGTCCAGGATCAGGTCGCGGTAGGACAGGGGCGCCCCCCGGTGACCGGGGCCCGCCGCGCGCAGCAAGACCTTGATCCTGGCGAGGACTTCGGCCATACGGAAGGGCTTGGTGACGTAGTCCTTCTCCCCCGGGCCGAATTCGGCGAGTTCGGGAAGGATCCGGTCCAGGGACTCGCAGGCGGCCAGATAGAGGACCGGCGGACGGTGGGCGATCGTCGGACGACCGGCCGCACCCACTCCCTCGAGGGCCACCGGCTCCAGGTCGACGACCACCAGGTCGAACCGCTGCTCGGCGAGCCGGACCAGGGCCTCGGTGACCGTGTCGGTGACGCGGATCCGGTAGCCGGCGAGCTCCAGGGTGGTGCCGAGGAGGTCGGCGACGCCCGGCTCACCGGCCACGATCAGGACACGCTGACCGGCGCCGCGGGCGAGCTTCGTGGTCGGCGTTGCCTGCGGTAACTGGGGCATGGATCCACCCTACCCTTCTGCTTGCCTGACTCAAGTAACCGCTTCACTTGCCTGACTCAAGTAATCCCTGGGAGGTGTGGGGGCCCGGCCGGCCCCGGCCGAGGGCGTTGAGCGCTGAGCCGCGTCCGGCTTGGCGCATGGGTGTGGGTCAGCGCGGGGACGTGGAGCAGCGCGTGGGCGTGAAGGGCGCCAGCCAGAGGCCGACGATGGCGTCGACCAGCCCGGTGGCGGCCTCCTGCCAGGTGGCGCGCGGCGTGGGGGTGCCCTCGGCGAGGGCACGCTCGCGCTCGGCGGTGGTGTGCAGGATCAGATGGCGTGCCATGTCGCCGCGCTCGGCGCGGACCTCGGCGGGCAGCTCGTTCAGGCAGCGGTCGAGTCCGTCGACGACCGGCCGCATGGAGGGCGCCGTGAGGGACTCCTCGACCATGATCGGGTACAGCGCCGGGTCGGTCATCACCTGGGCGCAGAAGCGGGCGTACCAGGTGGGCGAGCCCAGCGCCGCCAGGTGCTCGGTGACCGGACGGACCAGGCAGGACACCCAGTCATGCAGGTCGGCCGAGTCGTCGAGGCCGGCCACCAGGCGGGCGCGGCCCTCCTCGATCCGGGCGGCGTGCTTGCGGACGATGGCGCGGACCAGGTCGGTCTTGGTGCCGAAGTGGTAGCCGACGGCCGTGTTGTTGCCCTGCCCCGCCGCCTCGCTGACCCGGCGGTTGGACACGGCGTACACGCCCCGCTCGGCGAACAGCCGCTCGGCCGCGGTCAGGATCAGCTCCCGGGTCGCCCCGGCCTGCTCCGCCCGTACCGCCCTGCCCGCCATGATCACCACCGTACCGGGACTGCGCACCACCCCTGAGCGGCCAGTCCCTCGAACCGCCCGGGGCCCACCGCCTGCACGCGGTCTTCGGAGCGGAAGCCTACGCAACGACACGGCTGCCGTGGCCGCCGGTCCCCATGGCATCCCCCTCCGCCCACACACACCACGTCGAGAGGAACGACGTCACCGCGCGAACGACCCTGCGGCGGGCGGCCCGGGCTTCGGTGTTCGTCACCGTGCTGCTGCTCACCGCGACCGGCACGGCGCCGGTGGTGGCTGCCGGCCGCTGCCCGAGACCGTGCCGCTGGTCCGGCGGATCGCGGGGGCGAAGCGGAGGCTGACAGCGGGGTGGGCGGGCCGCAGCGGCTGCCTCGGCAAGGACGTCACCGCCGAGCACTCCTCGACGGCATCCGCACGGTGGCCGCCGGGGAGTCCCTGCTCTCGCCGCACGCCACCCGGGTGCTCATCACGCGGTCCCCCCGCGGGACTCCCGGCTCGCGGCCCTCGAGGACCCGGCCGCGCCGACCGCCCGTGACCGCGAGCTGATGAACTGGGTGGCGGAGGGGCACTCCCACGTCATCGCCCACCAGTCCGGTCCGGTGCAGGCTCCGCCGCCCGCCGGGTCCTGAGTCCGTTCAGGCGAAACCGGCGTACGCGGTGCGTGGCGACGCCCGGGTGCGTCGACATCTTCCCCCGTGACGTCAACCGTGCCCCTCCCCCTCATCGCGCCCATGCTGGCCACGCCCGGCACGCTGCCGCCGGCCGCGCAGGACGCCCGCTGGGCCTACGAGACCAAGCAGGACGGCCAGCGGGTGGTGGTCTATCTCGCCGGGGACGGAAGCGTCCTGCTGCGGGCCCGCTCCGGGGAGGACATCACCGGCGCCTACCCCGAACTCGCGGCGCTGGGCACCGCCCTCGGCACCACGCCGGCCGTACTGGACGGCGAGGTCCTGGCGCTGGACGACGAGGGCCGCGCGAACTTCCAGCTGCTCCAGTCCCGGATGGGCCTGGCCCACTCCCCCGGCCGCGCCGCGCGCCAGGCGGCCAAGGTGCCCGCCCATCTCGTCCTGTTCGACGTGATGCACCTCGGGCGGGACTCCCTCCTGCCCCAGCCTTACGCGGCGCGGCGGGCGCGGCTGGAGGAGCTCGGCCTGACGGGGACGTTCTGGTCGACACCGGCGGCGATCACCGGCCACGGCCGGCAGGCCCTGGCGGCCACCCTCGAACACGGCCTGGAGGGCCTGGTCTGCAAGCGGCTCGACTCGGTGTACGAACCCGGGGTGCGCTCCCGTGCCTGGATCAAGATCCGCAACATGCGCAGCGCGGATGTCGTCGTCGGCGGCTGGCTGCCCGGCAGGGGGCGCCTGTCGGGCCTGCCCGGCGCGCTGCTGGTCGGCCAGCGGGCGGCGGGGCGGTTGCGCTACGTCGGCGGCGTGGGCACCGGCTGGAGCGAGGCCGAACGCGCCGAACTCGCCGGGCTGCTGGCGGCCGACGCGACCGGTGTGTGCCCCTTCGACCCGGTGCCGCGGGTGCCGGGCGCCCACTGGGTGCTGCCCCGGCTGGTCGGCGAGGTCCGCTACAGCACCCGTACCCGGGCCGGGATGCTGCGTCAGCCGTCGTGGCTGCGGCTGCGTCCGGACCTCACGCCGGAGGAGTCCGCCGCCGACATTCCGGACGACGCCGTCTGAAACGACGTCATGATCCGAGTATTGGCCCGCGCTTCACTGTGGATACGCCTGCGAACCCTTGGCACGGCAGGGGAAAGCGGGGAAGCTGAACCTCCTTTTCCCCCACAGCCGTTGGGCTGCGCCCGGATCAGAGGAGGACGCAGTGTCGTCACCGACCTTCAAGGCACACCGCAGGAGATGGGTCACCGGACTGGCCGGTGCCGCCGCGCTCGTGGTCGCCTTCCCCACCGCCGCCTTCGCCGCCCCACCGAAGGCCCTGCCCGGCAACGCCGACAGCCAGGAGAAGGCGTACCAGCCCGCCTTCGACTACGACACGGACGGCTGCTACCCGACCCCCGCGATCGGCCCGGACGGCACCATCAACGGCGGTCTCAAGCCCACCGGTTCGCTCAGCGGCGACTGCCGTGACGGCTCGGACCTCGACAACACCAACAGCTACTCGCGCTCCAAGTGCAACAACGGCTGGTGCGCCTTCATGTACGGCCTGTACTTCGAGAAGGACCAGGCCGTCGCGGGCAGCAGCATCGGCGGGCACCGCAACGACTGGGAGCACGTCGTGGTGTTCGTGCAGGACAACCAGGTCAAGTACGTGTCGACGTCCAACCACGGCTCGTACACCGTGCACGGGGCCTCCGAGGTCCGCTTCGACGGCACCCACCCGAAGATCGTCTACCACAAGGACGGCATCAGCACCCACTGCTTCCGGCTGGCGGGTTCGAACGACGAACCGCCGGAGAACCACGAGGGCACCTGGCAGTACCCGCCCCTCGTCGGCTGGAACGGCTACCCGGCGGGTCTGCGCGACAAGTTGACCGCGTACGACTTCGGCAGCGCCAACTTCGCCCTCAAGGACGCCAACTTCGCCTCCGACCTCGCCAAGGCGAAGCCGTCCGGGATCGCGTTCGATCCCAACGCCTGAGCTCCGGACCGGAGTCGGGCCCGGGACGTAGGACCCGAGGCGCCCTCGGGTTGGGTCCCGCGCCCGATTCCGGCCGCCCGCGGCGCGGCATAACGTCACGCTCATGGAGACCAGCGACACGAGCGGACACCTCGAAGAAGCTCTGGAACGGCTGCACAGCGCGGGACCGGAGCGCGTCGGCCATTACACCAACCACGCCCCCATGGTCGTCGAGGCGCTCGCCGCGCACGGCCACGCCGACGCCTTGCACCGCTGGCTGGACCTGTATCAGCGCAGGCTGGAGGAGTTTCCCTCCCCCTTCGCCCCCGTCACGGACGACAACTGGCGGCAGGCGCTGGGCGATCCACGCCGAGTGGCCGACTGGATCGACCATTTCTCCCGCGCCCTGGCCGACCGCCCATGGCGCGACGTCCTCGCCGAGTGGTGGCCGCGCCTGCTGCCCGGCCTCTACGGCGGCTCCACGCACCCCGTCATCCGCGTCGGCCACGCCGTCCGTGCCCTCGAAGCGCAGGAGACCGCGCCCCGTCGGGCCGAACTCGCCCACGGCCTGGGCTACTGGGCAGCGGTCCACCTCACGGTCTCCGGCATCACCGCGCTGCCCGGCGCGTCGACCGCCGCGGCCTCCCTCGACGCCGTCCCCGCCGTCCACGCGCCCAGCGAGGAGTTCCCCGACCGGCTCGCGGTGGTACGCGCGCTGCCGGTGTGGGCGGACGACGTGACGGACCCCGACACCGCACGGGAGCGGCTCACCGAACTCGTCCGGGCCGCCACCCACCGGTACGCCACGCACGGGCACGGCGAGGAGACGATGCTGGTGCACGCGGCGACGGCCCCCAACGCCGTGCTGCGCACACTCGGTTCGCTCCCCCGCGAGCTGTGGGCGCCGAGCCTGCACGCCGCGTGGACGGCGTCCGCGGCGGTCACCGCGATGTACGCCCCCGCCGAACCGGTCCCCTACGCGCCGCCCTCCCTCCGCACCCCGGAGGAGGTCCTCGAACGCGCCCTGGCCCATGGCGACGAGCACGTCGTCAAGCTCACCGACACGGCCCTCGACGTCGGCGACGAACCCGCCCTCGCCGCCGCCCTGCGCGCGGTCGAACTCAGCGTCCCGCTGACCTGAGGAGGGCAGGCCGGGCAGGCCCCCCGGCATACGCCGTGGACGTACCCGGGAAACGGCACTCATGATGTCCTTATGGATCATCACGAGGAACTCCCGTCGGCGGTGGCGGCCGAAGCCCTGCTCGCCCTCGCCGACGAGCATCACGCCCGCCCCGCACGGCCGTTGGGCACCCGCGAGGCCGCCGGACACCTGGTGAAGGTGTATGCCCTCGAGGCGCCGGGCCGCACCGTGACCGACGCGGACGCGGCCGCGGCGCTCCAGGTCGCCGAGGATCATCTGACACTGGGGCGGCTGCGCGGTTCGCTCGGTCTCGCCGTGCTGATCGTGCACGCGGGCGGTGACGGCGACTACGTGCTCGTGCACAGCTGGATCGAGGGCGACATGGCTGACCTGGCGGTCTTCGTCGGCCCCGTCGGCCGACCCGACCTACTGCGACCGGGCCGGGCCGGACTCGCCCCCTGCGTCTGGGAGGCGGCAGTCCTGGCGCACGAGCGCGAGGCGTTCTCCCGGCACGTCCTCGACGGCACCGGACCGCTGGGCGAGCGCCTCACCGCCTGGGGTGCGGACACCGTCGAGGGCACCGTGCGGTGACCGGCGACCCCTTGGTGCGCCCCGCCGAGCCCGCCGATCTGCCCCGGGTGGCCGAACTCGCCGCCCAGCACGCGCGGTACGAGCGGGCGGCGCCGCCCGCCGCCGGGCTCGACGGCCGCCTGGCCGCCCTGCTCTTCGCCACCCCGGCGCCCCGGCTGAGTTGTCTCGTGGCCCAACTGCCCGACGGCGAGGTCGTCGGTTACGCGACGTGCGAGCCGGCGGTGTCCACCTGGGAGGGGCGGGCCTACCTTCACATGGACTGCCTGTTCCTGGCGCCCGGACACCGCGGGCTCGGCCTGGGCGCCCTGCTCGTCGAGGCGGTCCTCGCCGAGGCCCGCCGCCTGGGCCTCACCGAGGTCCAGTGGCAGACGCCCGTGTGGAACGAACGCGCGGCGCGCTTCTACGACCGTCTCGGCGCCCGAGCGCAGGAGAAACTGCGCTACAGCCTGCCCGTGGTCCCTTGACAGTGGCGGAGGGGGCACGCGCCCCGGTCCGGAGGGTCTATCGTGTCCCGCATGTCCGTCCCGGAACTCATCCGTATCGTGTCCCGCGACTCCCCCATGGCTCTCGCCCAAGTGGAACGCGTCCGCACCGAGTTGGCCGCCCTGCACCCCGGCATCCGCACCGAGGTCGTCCCGGTGAGGACCACCGGCGACAAGTGGATGGGGGACCTGTCGCAGGTGGAGGGCAAGGGCGCCTTCACCAAGGAGGTCGACGCGGCGCTGCTGGCCGGGGAGGCCGACCTCGCGGTGCACTGCGTCAAGGACGTGCCAGCCGACCGGCCGCTGCCCGCGGGCACGGTGTTCGCCGCGTTCCTGAAGCGGGACGACATCCGGGACGCGCTCGTCCATCCGGACGGGCTCACCCTCGACGAACTCCCCGCGGGAACGCGGATCGGCACCTCGTCGGTGCGGCGACGGGCCCAACTGGCCGCCACCCACCCGGAGCTGCAGTGCGTGCCGTTCCGGGGCAACGCCAACCGGCGGCTGGAGAAGCTCGCGGCCGGTGAGGCGGACGCGCTGCTGCTCGCGGTCTCCGGTCTGGAACGCATCGACCGGCGGGACGTGATCAGCGAGGTGCTGTCACCGGAGACGATGATGCCGCCGATCGGCGCGGGCATCCTCGCCCTGCAGTGCCGCCAGGACGACACCGAGGTCATCGACGCGGTCAGCGGGCTCGGCGATCCGGCCACCCACCGGGAGGCGACGGCGGAGCGCATGTTCCTGCATGTGCTGCAGGGACACTGCAACAGCCCGATCGCCGGGTTCGCGCAGGTGGACCGCGGTGGAGAGCTGTCCCTGCGGGCGTGTGTGTTCACCCCGGACGGCAAGACCCGCCTGAACGCCCATGAGTGGGCCGGCCCCCTCGACCCCGCCACCCTCGGCACGTCGGTCGCCGTGGCGCTGCTGCGCCAGGGCGCCCGTGAGATCATCGACGGCATCCCGCACTGACGGCAACGCGCCTTCCTCTGCCGCTTCGATGCATCCGACCGCGGTCGACACCGGGAACCCCTGTGAGACAGCGCCTCGGGGCGAGGGCCACTCGCCGCCGTTCGGCGCCGCGAGAGGGAGGCAGGGGGCCATGACGACGTACACGCGTGAAAGGGCAGCCGCCCGCACCCCCGTCCAGCATGCGGCGCTGCTGGTCGGGGCGGTGTTCCTGCTCGTGGGGGTCCTGGGGTTCATCCCCGGCATCACCACCGACTACGGCTCGATGGAGTTCGCCTCCGAAGACTCCGGGGCCGAACTGCTCGGGATCTTCCAGGTGTCCGTCCTGCACAACCTCGTGCACCTGGCTTTCGGCGTAGCGGGTGTCGCCATGGCCCGCACGGCCTCGCTCGCCGGGACGTTCCTGCTGGCCGGGGGCGCGGTCTATCTGGTGCTGTGGCTGTACGGCTTGATCATCGACCACGACGGCGGAGCGAACTTCGTACCGTTCAGCACGGCCGACGACTGGCTGCACTTCTTCCTGGGCATCGGCATGGTCGCTCTGGGAGTCCTGCTGTCCCGGCGCCGGGACACCTCCGAGCCGACCGGGATGTGACCCGGACGGCCGACCGGCCCCGCCTCGCGTCAGGCGGTGCCCTCCTCGGCCTGGTCGCGCAGGAAATTGCTCACCTGTCGGGCCAGGCTGTCTCGTCCCGGGGCCGCGGGGGCGCCGCCGGCGCCCTCGGTCAGGCCGATGCCGCCGGTCCACAGCCGGCGGTCGGTCCACTCCTCCTCGACCCGCAGTTGCACCTGGACGTCCACCTGGCTCAGCGCCGCCTCGGGGCCTGCCGCGTAGAGCACGGCGGTGGCCCGGCGCAGCGGGTAGACGTCGAAGCCCTCGATGAACTGCGAGTTGCGCCAGTCGAGGAAGGCGCTCTCGCCGTCAGGGCCGATCCGCACGTCGATCTGGCCGTCCTCGAGGTGGATGCCGTAGTGGCGGCCGCCGCGATTCTCGACGGTCACGCGCAGACGGAAATACGTCATTCCCTCGGCCGCGTCATCCCTCCCGCGGGGCGGCTCGGCCGGCTCCAGGCGGTGGACGCGGACCCGCAGACCGGCATGCTCGTCGTACTCGTGCCAGTCCCCGACCACGTTCGGCTCGTACACAGTCCACCTCTCGACTTCTTCGGGCTGCTTCCTATCCGTGGGCTCAGCGCACTGTCAAATGAGCAGAATGGGCTGTGGCCAGGGAGTTCACCCCTTTTGATCGCTGATCAAGCCGTGCGCAGGAACAATCCCGATCCGGGTCGCGCGACCGCTTTCCCGAGCGTGCCGCACATCACGTTCTCGGCCATGATCAGCGGGCGAGCCGGCCCAGGAGCGAGGAGGCCGCGGCGATGCCGAGCGCGGCGGCCACGGCGAGCACAGCGAAGTCGGCCGGAAGGTCGGCCGGCGTCCCGAGGAGGAGACCGCGCAGGGCGTCAACCTGATGGCTGAGCGGGTTGACCTTGCTGACCGCCTGGAGCCAGCCCGGCATGACCGACACCGGGTAGAGGGCGTTGGAGCCGAAGAACAGCGGCATCGTGATCGCCTGTCCGATGCCCATCAGGCGGTCGCGGCTGAGCACGATGCCCGCGATCGTCATCGACAGGCAGGAGAAGAAGGCCGAGCCGAGGACGACGACCACGGCCACCCCGAGCAACTTGAGGGGGTTCCAGGTCAGCGCCACGCCGAGCAGTGCCGCGATCACGATCACGACGACCGCCTGGACCAGCGACTTCACCCCGGCCGCGAACGCCTTGCCGGTGATGAGCGCCGAGCGCGGGGTCGGGGTGACCAGGAGCTTGTTGAGCACGCCGGCGTCGCGCTCCCAGATGATCTGGATGCCGTAGAAGATCGCGATGAACATCGCGGACTGGGCGATGATGCCAGGCGCCAGGTAGTCGATGTAGGGGATGCCGTCGGTGGGGATCGCCTTGATGCGGGTGAAGGTCTGGCCGAAGATCAGCAGCCACAGGGCGGGCTGCACGGCCCGGGTGTAGAGCTCGGTGCGGTCGTGGCGCAGTTTCTGCAGTTCGACCGCGCACATCGCGGCCACCCGGGCGGGCAGCACCCGCCGGCCCGCGCGGGGCTGCGGCGGCCGGACGAGGAGGCCGATGCCCTCCAGGCGGGCGCGGTCAGCCGACGCGGTGCGCGGTGCGGCGGGTGCTTCGGACATCGCGGAAGTCTCCTGACTCGTCGTCGAGGCCGCTGCCGGCGACGTCCCGGAAGACGTCCTCCAGCGTGGGCAGCGTGTCCGCGTCCGCCGTACCCTCGGCGCGTCGGCGTTCACCGAGTCCCCGCCGCAGCTCGACGGGGGTGCCGAGGGCGCGGACGCGGCCGCGGTGCATCAGACCGACCCGGTCGCAGTAGTGGTCGGCCTCGTCCATGTAGTGCGTGGTCACCAGGACCGTCATGCCGGTGGCGGCGCGCACGGCCTCGATGTGCTCCCAGACACTGGTCCGGGCGATCGGGTCGAGGCCGATCGTGGGTTCGTCGAGGATCAGCAGGCGGGGCGCGCTGACCAGCGCCTGGGCCAGTTCGAGCCGGCGGACCATACCGCCGGAGTAGGTGCTCGCGAGCCGGTCGGCGGCATCCGCGAGGTCGACGGCGGCCAGCGCCTGTGCGACGCGTTCGGCGCGTTCACGGCGGGGCACGTCGAACACGCGAGCGAATAGGTCGACGTTCTCCCTGCCGGTCAGGCCCGCGTCGGCGGACAGTTGCTGCGGGACGTAGCCCAGCAGGCGCCGTACCGCCATCCGGTCGCGGGCGGCATCGTGCCCGAAGACGCCGACCATGCCGGGCGGGACCGGCAGGAGCGTGGTGATGCAGCGGATCGCGGTGGTCTTCCCGGCGCCGTTGGGGCCGAGCAGCCCGAAGACCTCACCCTCCCGGACGGTCAGGTCGAGGCCGTCGACCGCCTTGGTCCCTCCGAAGGCGTAGGCCAGCCCGGTGCAGGTGACCGCCTCGGCGGCGGCGTCGCCGGTCATGACTCCTCGACCTCCTCGTGAAGGGTGACGGCGAGCTTGCGCAGGGCCGGGAGCGCCGCGCGCAGCGCCTCCCGGTCCGCCTCGTCCAGGCGGGCCACATGGCGGCCGACGAGGGCGGCGCGGCGCTGCTGCCAGGCGCGCAGCCGGATCTCGGAGGCCTCGGTGAGCAGCAGGCGGGCGGCGCGTCGGTCGGCGGGATCCGTCTCGCGGATCAGGTATCCGTCCCTGACCAACTGGTTCACCAGCGTCGACACGGAGTTGCCGGCCAGGTGGAGTTCGCCTGCCGCCTCGGACACACCGATGCCGGGCCGGGTCCGCACCAGGCGCAGCAGCTCCACCTCGGCGCCACGCAGCCGCGGCACGGCGAGCCCGGCGCGCAGTCGGCGCCGGACCAGCCGCTGTACACCGACGAGGGCGTCGGCCAGCTCTTCCGGGAAGGTCTGCTGCACGGGTTCCTGCTCCACGTTTCCGACATTAGCTCTGTAGCAGAGGTAATGAGCCCAAGGGCGGGTCAAGAGATGCCCCTCGACGCTCCAGAGGTGCTGTATGTACCTAATTGCTACCTTTTGTTTTGAAATCTGCTGCCCGGGAAGGTGCACTTCAGTGCTTCGGACAGGAGGCACGTCCGTGGGAACGGGCCGCCCGCTTTCAAGCGACGTACGTCGTCGGCCGCGCACGCGCCCTTTCCACGGTGTCCGTCCACCAGGCACCTGCTTCAGGGAGGCGCGCAGGATGCGTACCGCCGGCAGCACACGACAGCACCCCCACGACGACGCCCCGGACACGGCCGCGGCCTTCGTCCGGCTCGCGGGGCTGCCCGAGGGCCCGGAGCGCACGGCGCTGCGGGACGGCCTGGTCGAGGTCTGGCTACCGATGGCCGAGCGGATCGCCGTCCGCTTCCGGGGCCGCGGCGAGAGCCTGGAGGATCTCTACCAGGTGGCGGCCCTCGGTCTGGTCAAGGCCGTCGACCATTACGACCCGGACCGCGGCCGCGCTTTCGAGGCGTACGCCGTACCGACGATCACCGGGGAGATCAAGCGGCACTTCCGTGACCACATGTGGACCCTGCACGTGCCGCGTCGGGTCCAGGACCTGCGCAACCGCGTCCGGCACGCGTCGAAGGAACTGGGACAGACGATCCCGGGGCGCGCGCCGACGGTCGTCGAGATCGCCGAGCACGCGCATCTGACGGAGGCCGAGGTGCGCATCGGGATGGAGGCCCTGGAGTGCTTCACCGCGCTGTCTCTGGAGGCGGAGATGCCCGGCACCGACGGTTACGCGCTGCAGGACGCGATCGGCGATGTGGACCCGGGGTTCGACGCCGTCGTCGACCGTGAGGCCCTCAAGCCCTGCCTGGAGGCGCTGCCCGAGCGCGAGCGGACCATTCTCTACCTGCGCTTCTTCCAGGGCATGACGCAGAGTCGTATCGCCCAGCAGCTGGGGATCTCCCAGATGCACGTCTCGCGGCTGCTCAGCGGCTGTTTCGCCCGGCTGCGCAAGGAGGTGCTCGCCGAGACGGGCTGCGCGCGCTGAGTGCCGCCCGCACCGCGTCACTCGACCGGGGGTGCCCCCGGAACCTGGGTGGGACCGTGACGGTCGAGGGCGTCCTCGAGTTCCCCCCGGATCTGCGGGGGCATGTCGCCGCTGCGCCCCCAGAGGACGATGAGTTCGGCGACGCTGCGGAGTTTGATGTTGGTGTGCTGGGAGACCTCTCTCAGGACCGCCCAGCCGTCGTCCGGTGCCACCCGCCCCAGTGCCACGACCATTCCGATCGCCTGGTCGACGACGGCGTGCGAGACAATCGCCTCCTTGAGCTGGTCGATCTCTTCCTGGAGCTGAAAGATCCGGCCCGTTTCGTCGTCGGGCTCCTCGGGTACTCGTGCCACCCCTCCATCGTGCCACCGGCCTCCTCGGCAAGCGCCCCGAGCGGGTCCGGCCGGACACTGGAGGAAGACCGGGGGACGCCGAACGACGAGAGCAGGACGCGAGTGCCATGAACCACGACACGAAACCCTCCCCCGCCACGGCCGAGGTCGTCTCCACGCACTCCGTCTTCGGCGCGCCCTGCTGGGTGAGCCTGACCAGTCGCGACCTGGACGCCACGCAGGACTTCTACTCGGCCGTGCTCGGCTGGAAGTGGCGCAGGAACCGGCTCGGGGACCGCTTCCGGATCGCGCTGGCGGACGACGTGCCGGTGGCCGGGATCGCCGCGGTCGCCGTCATGTGGAACATGGCCGTGGCCTGGACGCCGTACTTCGCCGTGCCGGACGCCGACGAGGCCGTGAGCCGGGCGCGGGAGCGCGGTGGTACGGCGGCCGTGGGGCCGTTGTCCTTCCCGCCCGGGCGGGCCGCGCTGCTCGCCGACCGGGACGGCGCGACCTTCGGGATCTGGGAGGGCGACCTGATGGGCGCCTGGGAGAACTGGCGCCGCGCCGCCCCCACCTTCATCCGCCTCCACACGCGGGACGCCTTCGACGCGGCGATCTTCTACGGCGAGATCCTCGACTGGGCGTCGGACCGCCTCGGCTGCTGTCAGGTCCACTACGAGGGCGACGAGGTCGTCCTGCGCAGCCAGGGGGACGTGGTCGCCCGAATCCAGTCGGGGGCCCTGGGATCGGCGCCGGATCCCACCATCCGGCCGCACTGGCAGGTCCACTTCGCCGTGTCGGACGTGGCCACCTGCGCCCGCGCGGCAGAGCGGAACGGCGGCAGCGTCCTGCGCAGGGCCGCCGACGAGGCGGTGCTGCGCGACCCGGACGGAGCCCAGTTCACCGTGACCTCCCGCCGCGAACGCTGAAGGTGTCCGGCCCGGCGCACGGGCGGCACATCACCCCCGGGGCCCGCGGGCTCCGGGGGTGATCCGTGTTCTCTCCGGTGGGGCTGGTTCCGGGGGCTCGGCGGGTCTCACTCCTCCCGCAGGGACGGCCTGGACAGCAGCAGGAGGCTGCGGGACTCGACGGTGAGGGTGGTGGACGCCTTGTGTTCCGCCTCGTCCGGGATGCTCTGCGGCTCGGCGGTGTCGACGAGGGCCGTCCAGCGTTCGCCGTAGGCGGCGGCCGGCAGGCGGAAGTCGACGGGTTCCCAGGAACTGTTGAGGAGCAGCAGGAACGATGCGTCGATCACGGGCCGCCCGTACGGGTCGGGCTCGGCGATCGCGTCGCCGTTGAGGAACATGCCGACGCAGTGGGCGTCGGGGCGCTGCCAGTCGCGGTCGGTCATCTCGCGGGCGTCCGGGCGCAGCCACACCAGGTCGGGCAGCGGCTGCCCGGCATGCGTGACCGTCTCACCGAGGAAGAAGCGGCGTCGGCGCAGGACGGGGTGGGCGGCCCGCAGGGCGATGACGCGGCGGGTGAAGTCCGCGAGGTCGCGCTGTTCCCCCGTCAGCCGCCAGTCGATCCAGGACACCTCGTTGTCCTGGCAGTAGGCGTTGTTGTTGCCGCCCTGGGTGCGGCCCAGTTCGTCGCCGTGGCTCAGCATCGGGATGCCCTGGGACAGCAGCAGGGTGGCCAGGAAGTTGCGCTGCTGGCGGGCGCGCAGTTCCCGCACGGCCGGGTCGTCGCTCTCGCCCTCGGCCCCGCAGTTCCAGGACCGGTTGACGCTCTCGCCGTCCTGGTTGTCCTCGCCGTTGGCCTCGTTGTGCTTGTCGTTGTACGAGACCAGGTCGTGCAGCGTGAACCCGTCGTGCGCGGTCACGAAGTTGACGCTGGCGCGGGGGCGCCGCCTGCTGTGGGCGTACAGGTCGGCGGAGCCGGTCAGCCGGGAGGCGAACTCGCCCAGTGTGTGCGGCTCGGCCCGCCAGAAGTCGCGTACGGCGTCGCGGTACTTGCCGTTCCACTCCGACCACAGCGGCGGGAAGTTGCCGACCTGGTAGCCGCCCTCGCCGACGTCCCAGGGCTCGGCGATCAGCTTGACGCGGCTGATCACCGGGTCCTGCTGGATCAGGTCGAAGAACGCCGACAGCCGGTCCACCTCGTGGAACTGCCGTGCCAGTGTGGCCGCGAGGTCGAAGCGGAACCCGTCGACGTGCATGTCGGTGACCCAGTACCGCAGTGAGTCCATGATCAGCTGGAGGACGTAGGGGTGGCGCATCAGCAGGCTGTTGCCGGTGCCCGTGGTGTCGTAGTAATGCGCCCAGTCGCCGTCGACCAGGCGGTAGTACGAGGCGTTGTCGATGCCCCGGAAGGAGAGCGTGGGGCCCTTCTCGTTGCCCTCGGCGGTGTGGTTGTACACCACGTCGAGGATCACCTCGAGCCCGGCCGCGTGCAGCGCCTTCACCATCCCCTTGAACTCGCGGACCTGCTCGCCGCGGGTGCCGTGGGCGGCGTAGGCGTTGTGCGGGGCGAAGAAACCGATGGTGTTGTAGCCCCAGTAGTTGGACAGGCCCCGGTCCTTCAGCACGCCGTCCTGCACGAACTGGTGCACCGGCATCAGCTCGACGGCGGTCACGCCGAGCCGGACGAGGTGCTCGACGACGGCCGGATGGGCGATGCCCGCGTAGGTGCCGCGGAGTTCGGGCGGCACGTCGGGGTGGGTGAGGGTGAGGCCCCGCACATGGGTCTCGTAGATCACCGTGTCGGCGTAGGGCCGCCGGGGCGGACGGTCGTCGCCCCAGTCGAAGGCCGGGTCGGTCACCACGCCCAGCAGGGTGTGTCCGGCGCTGTCGGCGGGATCGGGGCCGCCGGGCGAACGCTCGTAGAGCGAGCGGTGGTTGTCGATCTGACCGTCCACCGCCCGGGCGTACGGGTCCAGAAGCAGCTTGGCCGGGTTGCAGCGGTGTCCGGCGGACGGGTCCCACGGACCGTGCACCCGGTAGCCGTAGCGCTGACCGGGGCCGACGCCGGGCAGATAGCCGTACCAGACGAAGCCGTCGGCCTCGGTCAGCGGGACACGGTGTTCGGTGCCGTCGTCGTCGACGAGGACCAGCTGGACGCGTTCGGCGACCTCGCTGAACAGCGCGAAGTTGGTGCCCTCGCCGTCGTGTTCGGCGCCCAGCGGGTAGGGGTGCCCGCTCCAGGCGGCCACCCCTGCTCGGTGTTTCGGCCTCGGCGTCACCGGGCGTCCTCCAGGACACCGTCCGCCATGGAGGCCAGCGCGGTCACCGGGAGCTCACGGGGGACATCGAGTCCCTCCCACACGTTTGGAGCGGGTGCCGTCGGCACCAGCGGGACGCGTTCGCCGGCGCGGGCGCGCTGCGAGAACCAGATGACCTTGCTGCCGGTGTCCGTGGCGCAGCAGCCCCAGCCGTCGCTCATCGCGGCGATGTGTTCCAGGCAGCCGCGCAGGTCCTGGTCCGGGCGCAGGTCACGGTTGTCCTCTCCCACGGCGGTGATGAGGTGCTGGCCGGTCCACCACAGCTCGATCGAGGCCTTCTTGTCCGTCGCGTGCTCGTCGATGGCGGTCAGCAGCAGTCCGGCACCGCGGCAGACGGGCTCGACGAGGTTCTCGAGGTCCCAGAGCCGGAGGTGGGCGGCCAGGATGCGGCCGACCTGTCCGACCCGTTCGGGGCTCACTTCCAGGTCGAGGTGGTAGTAGCAGGGCACTGCGCTCTTCATCGTCGTTCGCTCCTCACCGGCGAGACCTTCGCTCCCTCTCGGCCCCCGCGGGGCCGAGCCCCGAACACGGAGCGTGGGCACTGTTCGCTTCTGAGTCACTCCCCACAGTGCGGCTCTTACGCCATTCGTGCAACACGAGCCCCACCGAGAGGCGCGAGAGGTAGTTGAAGATCCAACAGGACGCTGCGTGGCTGTGTGTGCACCATGGGTGAAAGCCTCGATCGCCGAAGCGGACCGTGCCTCTGGCGTGCACGGCCACCGGCCCGACCGTCGGGCATGTGCCCATCGAGAGCCCGGGAAGGTGAAGGGCGCCATGCTGCTACCCGCTAAGGCCGAAGTCGCACGGCAGCTGCGGCGGTACCGGGCGTGGGAACGCGTGATGCTCGCGTCCCCCGCCGACCTCACGGTGCGCGCGACCTTCGAGGACTCGGGCTACACCCTCTGCGTCCTGATGGGAAAGCGCTGTGCGCGGGAGGCCGCCGACGCCGCCGAACGCTACCTCCGGGAGCAGGGCGAACGGCCGTACGCCGCCGGGGTCGGCAGGCGGGGTCCGCCGTCCGAGCGACGTTCCCCGGCGGGGCTCTAGACCCCTTCCGGCGCAGGATCCCCAGCCGGGCCGACAGGCCCGGCTTTAGTACGGCGGAGGTGATACCCATGAGTTCGATCCCGGCCATCGGCCGAGTCCCGGTACGCGACGTGCGCCCGGCGGTGGAGTACGGACGGCGCCCTGCGAAGGCGGTCGCGGGCGAGACGTTCCAGGTCACCGCCACCGTCTTCGGCGAGGGCCACGACGCGGTCGCCGCCAACGTGGTCCTGACGGACCCGGACGGCCGCCCCGGCCCCTGGACCCCCATGCGCGAACTCGCCCCCGGCACCGACCGCTGGGGCGCCGACGTCACCCCGGACGCCGTCGGCCGCTGGACGTTCCACGTCGAGGCCTGGAGCGACCCGGTGACGGCGTCGCAGACGCTGCCGTTGCTGGTGGAACGGGAGCGGGCGCTGTACGGCGCCTGGTACGAGTTCTTCCCCCGCTCGGAG
>NZ_JOJE01000030.1 GCF_000720255.1 Streptomyces griseus subsp. griseus
CGAGCGCTGTGTGGACGGGATCACCGCCAACACCGAGGCGCTGCGCGCGAGCGTGGAGAACTCCATCGGCCTGGTCACCGCCCTCAACCCGCACATCGGTTACACGGCGGCCACCGACATCGCCAAGGAGGCCCTCGTCACCGGCCGAGGCGTGGCCGAACTCGTCCTGGAAAAGGGTCTGCTACCGGCCGAGCGCCTGGCGGACCTGCTGCGCCCCGAGGTGCTCGCGGGCAGCGGCCCCGCGCCGGTGCTCTGACACCACGGCACCCCGCGTGGAGGCGGTCCGGTGTGTCACACCGGACCGACACGCGGGGTGCCCTCACACCCAGGTATGAAGCGTCCATGACGCGGTGAAGCCGTCGCAGCCCAGCGACGGCGGGAATGTGTGACGCGGCATTCACCCGGGCCTACCGGCCGATCGGCCCAGCCCGCCTCGCCATTCTCCAGAAAGTGCTATCAACGCTCATATGCTGAATTGGCGGTCTTCCCAAACAGGCCGTCTCTGTCTCCTGTCCTGGTGAACGTCTCCCCTACACCCTGCGCCGGGCGGAGCGATGGAATCCTTCGGTGAATCCAGGAGAATTCATGCGTGTGGCCGTGACAGGTGGCGGCGGTTTTCTCGGCTCGCATCTGTGCGAAGCACTTCTGCGGCGCGGCGACCAAGTCGTGTGCCTCGACGACTTCTCGACCGGCGCCCCCGCCAACATCGCCCCCTTCCTCGGAAATCCGGCCTTCGAACTCGTCCGCGGTGACGTCAGCCGGTCGGCCGAGGTCTCTGGAACCGTTGACGCGGTGGCCCATCTGGCCAGTCCCGCCTCGCCCCCCGACTACCTCGCACGTCCGCTGGAAACCCTCGCCGTGGGCAGTCGCGGCACGGAGAACGCGCTGCGCCTCGCGACCCGCCACGACGCCCGCTTCGTCCTCGCCTCCACGAGTGAGGTGTACGGCGATCCCGAAGTACACCCGCAGGACGAGACGTACTGGGGCCATGTGAACCCCATCGGCCCGCGCAGCGTCTACGACGAGGCGAAAAGGTTCTCCGAGGCGCTGACCCAGGCCTATCGGACGAACCGCGGAACGAACACCGGAATCATGCGGATCTTCAACACCTATGGTCCGCGCATGCGCCCGCACGACGGCCGGGTCGTCTCCAGCCTCATCGTCCAGGCACTCGCCGGAGAACCACTGACCGTCTACGGCGACGGAAAGCAGACCCGCAGTTTCTGCTACGTCGACGACCTGGTACGCGGAATCGTCGCCATGCTCGACCAGGACGAACCCGGCCCGGTGAATCTCGGCAATCCCGTGGAACTGACGGTGCTGCAACTCGCCGACCTTGTTCTGAACCTGACGGGATCACAGGCCGAGATCCGGTTTCATCCGCTGCCCGTCGACGACCCCACCCGCCGTCGGCCGGTGATCACACGGGCGTCGGAGCGCCTGGGCTGGAGTCCCGAGATCGACATCGAGGTCGGTCTGCGCCGCACGGTGGAGTGGTTCGCCGCCCGCCCCGACGACATCGCCGCCGCGCTCTCCGCCGTCCGCGGCGGACAACAGGCCGGCGTCGTCACCGCCGAGCCCGGTCCCGTCGGCGCGACCCCCGCCGCGTCGTGACCCAGACGGATTACGACCGCGCCCGCGGCACCACGATCCACGGCGGTCGGCACCTGCCCGCCACCGACGACGCGATGCTGAGAACCCACCTGTGGACCCTCTCATCGGGCAACGTCGTCGACATGCCGGCCGACGGACCGGTCTTCGGCAAGCCGCGCAGGGCGCTCACGCCCCGCACCGTCTCCTGGATCCCCGTCCTCGGCCGCCTCGACCGGACGAAGGTGTCCCTGCTCGCGGTGTGCTGGTGGGCCGCCCTGGTCGTCTTCTGGGAGTGGTGGCTGCGCCCGGAGCACCGGGTCGGCTGGACGGGCTTCGCGGTGAACAGCGCACTGCTGCTGTACCTGTCCGCGCTGCCGCTGTACTTCGTCGTCGTGATGGTCCGGCTGCGCACCTTCAACCCCGCCGTCGAGGTGCCCGGGCTGCGCACCGCCTTCGTCGTGACCCGCGCCCCGTCCGAGCCCTGGGCCGTCGCCCGAGCCACCCTCACCGCGATGCTGCGCCAGGACTTCCCCCACCCCTACGACGTCTGGCTGTGCGACGAGGCCCCGACCCAGGAGATCCTGGAGTGGTGCGAGACCAACGCCGTGCGCGTCTCCTGCCGGCGCGGCGACCCGGCGTACCACCGCGACGCCTGGCCCCGCCGCACCCGGTGCAAGGAGGGCAACCTCGCCTACTTCTACGACCACTGGGGCTACAGCGACTACGACGTGGTCGCCCAGCTCGACGTCGACCACGTACCCCACCCCCGCTACCTCAGCGAGATGGTCCGGCCGTTCGCCGACCCGGCCGTCGGCTATGTCGCCGCCCCCAGCGTGTGCGACGCCAACGCCGGCACCTCCTGGTCGGCCCGGGGCCGGCTGCACCGCGAGGCCACCTTCCACGGACCCATGCAACTGGGCCACTCCGACGGCCTCGCACCGCTGTGCATCGGCTCCCACTACGCCGTACGGACTCGTGCTTTGCAGGACATCGGCGGCCTCGGACCCGAACTGGCCGAGGACTTCTCGACGACGTTCCTGCTGAACTCGGCCGGCTGGCACGGGGCGTTCGCCATCGACGCGGAGGCGCACGGCGACGGCCCCATCACCTTCGCCGCCATGGTCACGCAGGAGTTCCAGTGGTCGCGCAGCCTGGTGTTCATGCTGCTGGGCATGCTCCCCAAGCACCTGCGCCGCATGCCCGGCCGACTGCGGGTCCGCTTCGCGTTCGCCCTCTCCTACTATCCGCTGCTCGCGCTGACCACCACCGCCGGCCTGCTGCTGCCACCGATCGCCGCCGTCACCGGCCACCCCTGGATCAACGTCAACTACGCCGCATTCCTGCTGCACTTCTGGACCATGTCGTTGTTCCTGGTCCTGCTCACCCTGCTGCTGCGCCGACGCGGCCTGCTGCGCCCCGTCGACGCTCCCCTGCTGAGCTGGGAGGGCTGGTTGTTCGCACTGACCCGCTGGCCCTATGTCGCCTGGGGAGCCGCGGCCGCGCTGACGCAGCGCGTACGGCCCAGGAAGGTCGTCTTCAAGGTCACGCCCAAGGTCCGCGACGGTATGGAGCCCCTGCCGCTGCGCCTGATGCTGCCCTACCTCCTGATCACCGTCGTGCTGTCCGGCGCGGCCGTGCTCGGAGAGCTGACCGGCCCCGCGGTCGGTTACGTCTTCCTGTGCCTCCTCGGATCCCTCTCCTACGCGCTCGTCACCCTCGCCGTCGGCGTCCTGCACATCCGGGAGACCGCGCGGTCGGCGGGCGTCCGCGTGCACCGCGCCCTGCGCACGGCCGTCCTGCCCCTGACCGCGGGCCTCGTCGCCCTCGTACCGCTGGCCTGGGCGCTGATGCTGTTCCCCACCTACCTCCGCGGGTTCCTCGCGGGCTGACGCCACGCGCCCCGGACCCTGGAGCCCCGAGCCCCCTGCGACACTCCGGCACGACAGAACAGAACGAGGTACCCGATGCCCGAAACGGTCCTGGTGACCGGTGGCGCCGGTTTCATCGGCAGCCACACCTGCGTCGAACTGCTCGCCCACGGATATGAAGTCGTCGTCGTCGACAACCACGTCAACAGCTCGCCCCGCGCCCTGGAGCGCATCGCCAAGACCGCGGGCCGCCCCCTCACCGCTGCCTACGACACCGACGTGCGGGACCGCGGCGCCCTCGCCGAGGTGTTCGCCGCCCACCGGGTGGACGCGGTCATCCACTTCGCGGCCCACAAGGCGGTCGGCGACTCGGTGGCACGGCCGGTCGAGTACTACGACACCAACGTCGGCGGCACCTGCGCCCTGCTGTCCGTCATGCACGAACACGACGTCCGCCGCCTGGTCTTCTCCTCGTCCTGCTCCGTCTACGGCGACGCCCAGAACGTCCCCCTGACCGAGCACAGCCCGGTCGCCCCCACCAACCCCTACGCCCGCACCAAGCTGATGTGCGAGCGGATCCTGGCGGACGTCTGCGCCCACCTGACGGACATGAAGGTCCTCGCGCTGCGCTACTTCAACCCGGTCGGAGCCCACCCGGACGGCCTGCTCGGCGAGGACCCGCACGGCGTCCCCGACAACGTCATGCCGTACGTCGCCCAGGTCGCCGTCGGCCGACGCGAGCGGCTCAGCGTCTTCGGCGACGACTACCCCACCCCCGACGGCACCGGAGTCCGGGACTACATCCACGTCATGGACGTCGCCGAGGGACACCGGGTGGCCGTCGAGCACCTCGACGACGACACCGGCATGCGGGTGTTCAACCTCGGCACCGGCACCGGCACCTCGGTGCTCGAACTGGTCGCCGCCTTCGCCGAGGCGAGCGGCCGGGACATCCCTTACCGGGTCGTCGACCGCAGGCCCGGCGACGTCGCCGAACTCGTCGCCGACGCGAGCGCCGTGGCCGCCGCCTGGAACTGGACCACCGCCCGCGACCTCGCCGCGATGTGCCGTGACGCCTGGCGGTTCCAGGAACTCAACCCCCGCGGTTACGCCCGCTGAGCCCGTCGACGTCGGCGGCGCCCCAAGACAGGAGGACCTTCATGCGGTTGACCGTCATCGGTACGGGCTACCTCGGCGCCGTGCACGCGGCGTGCATGGCGGACATCGGACACGACGTCCTCGGTGTCGACACCGACACCAGGAAGATCGAGGCGCTCGCGGCAGGCCGGGCGCCCTTCTTCGAACCAGGTCTGCCCGAGATCCTCACCAGGAACACCGAGGACGGGCGGCTGCGCTTCACCTCCTCCCTCCAGGAGGCGGCCGACTTCGGCGACCTGCACTTCGTGTGCGTCGGCACCCCCCAGCGCCCCGACTCCCTCGCCGCCGACCTGCGCCATGTCGAGGCGGTCGTCGACGGACTGGTACCGCTCCTCACCCGCGACAGCCTCATCGTCGGCAAGTCGACCGTGCCGGTGGGCACCACCCGTGCGCTGAGCCGCAGGGTCGCGGCGCGACTGCGTCCCGGCGTAGACGCCGAAGTCGCCTGGAACCCGGAGTTCCTGCGCGAGGGCTACGCCGTCCAGGACACCCTGCGCCCCGACCGGCTCGTCGTCGGCGTCACCTCGCCCCGCGCCGACCAGCTGCTGCGCGCCGTCTACGACTCGATGCTGCGCGCCGGGGTCGCCTACGTCAGCACCGACCCCGCCACCGCGGAACTGGTGAAGGTCGCCGCCAACTCCTTCCTGGCGACGAAGATCTCCTTCATCAACGCCATGGCGGAGGTGTGTGACGCCTCGGGGGCCGACGTGGTCACCCTCGCCGACGCCCTCGGCCACGACGTCCGCATCGGACGCCGGTTCCTGTCGGCCGGACTCGGCTTCGGCGGCGGCTGCCTGCCCAAGGACATCCGCGCCTTCCTCGCCCGGGCCGAGGAACTCCAGGTCGGGGAGGCGGTGTCCTTCCTGCGTCAGGTCGACCGGATCAACCACCGGCAGCGCAGGCGGACCGTCGACCTCGCCCGTCATCTCCTCGGGGGTGCGTTCGCCGGACGGCGGGTCGCGGTACTCGGCGCCACCTTCAAGCCCGACAGCGACGACGTACGCGACTCACCGGCGCTCGCCGTCACCGCGGAGATCGTCGCCGAGGGTGCCGACGTGTCCGTCCATGACCCCGAGGGCCTCGACAACGCGCGGGCCGCGCTGTCAGGGCCGACCTACTGCACGGACGTCATGGAGGCGTGCCGGGACGCCGACGTCGTGCTGCACCTGACCGAGTGGCGCCGGTACCGCGAACTCGACCCGGTCAAGCTGGCCGAGGTGGTCCGGGCGCCGCGTCTGCTCGACGCGCGCAACGCCCTGGACCCGGCGGCCTGGAGGGTGGCCGGCTGGCACGTGCGTGCCCTGGGCCGCCCCGCGCACGTCCCGCAGCCCGGCCCGGGCGACGCCCTGCGGGTGACGATCCCTCAGGCCTTCGGACCGGACTGCACGGCCCCCACACCCAGGGACCCGCTCAGCGGCGCCCCGAAGTAGTCCACCGGCCCCGGGTTCACGCCCAGGCTCCGGAGGTCCACGGCGGCACCGGCCGGCGTGCGCGGGCACCGGGAGGCCAGTGCGCCGCGCGTCGGACCGGCGCCGTAGAGGTTCGGACCGGCCACGGGCAGCGGGACCTGGGCGAGGCAGGGGTCGACGGAGGTGCCGGTCGCGCGCGGGCCCAGCATCTCCTGACCCGTCGCCCGGCGCCAGGCGGCCAGATCGGTGAACCAGGCATCACCCCACTGCAGGCTCCAACTCTGCGGGCTGTGGTAGTCGTTGCCCTGGAAGAGCACGGCCGACGGGTCGAAAGCGTCCTGGGAGGACACGACCGGAGGCCCGTCCGTCGCGAACACGTTGTTGCGCACGGTGACGGAGGCCAGGCTCTGTTCGAGCCGCAGCGCGGGCGCACGGACGACATCGTTGGCCGTGGTCAGTACCGTGTTGTGGTAAATCGCGAGGTTCCTCACCCGCGCGCCGAACGCGACGATGCCGCCGTAGGCCTGGAGCTTGCGGCTGTCGTTGTGGCTGATGTTGTAGCGGATCGTGTTGTCCGTGTGGGCGGTGTTGAGGACGGCGGAGTAGGCCAGGAAGCCGGCCCCGTCGTTGCCGTAGGCCAGGTTGTACTGCATCACCGAGTGCGACACGTTGTTGTCGAGGCCGAATCCGCCCCCGTCCACCTGGGAGCCGGTGTGATTGCCGTACGAGACGTTCCTCTGGAACGTCATCCGCGTCGAGTCGTACGTCCAGATGCCCTCGGGGCCCTCCATCGCGTCCGGTGAGGAGAACTCCCCGTTGTCGTGGGCGACGGACCGCTCGACCACACCGTGCCGGACGCTGCCCAGAACGATGCCGCTACCGGTGTTGCGATGGGCCGCCCGGGGGTCGCCGACGTTCTTGTACGCCGTCACCTCGGACACGGTGATGTCCTCGTGCGCGTAGGCGGGCGCGTCCGCGTCGAAGGCGGGGCCGTCGGCCACGAGGCCCGCGTCCTGGTTGGTGTGCAGCGCGCTGTCGCTGATCACCACGTCCCGGAAGCCCGACCCCTCGGCGCCGCCGTGCAGCCGGATGCCGTTGCTGAAGCCCTTCACCTCGATGCCCGAGACCCGCACGTACGGCAGTTTCCGGCTGCCCGGCAGATCGCTGACGAAGACGATGCCCTCCCGCCTCCGGTAGGCCGCCGCGTCGCCCGCGATCACCAGGTCACGAAGGACGATGCCGCTCGTGTTGTGCACCTCGATCCCGCGTGTCCCGCTCGCCAGGATCATCGCGCGGCCCTTGCCGTACGACTCGATCACCACGGGCTTGCGGGGATCGCCGGCATCTCCCTGGCCGATGCTGATCGTGCCCCGGAACCGCGCGCCGCCCTGGAGCCGCAGCCGGTCGCCCGGCTCGAACCGCAGGGTGTCGGCGCGGCGGAGGGTGCGCCAGGCCGTCTGCGGGGTGCGGCCGTCGGCGCTGTCGTCACCCTGCGCACTGAGGTAGAAGTCCCGTCCGCCCTGGGCGTTCTCCCGCAGGGGGACGTGCGGGGCGGGCATGCTGCATCCGGCCAGCAGCACCGCCGTGGCGCACAGGCCCGCCGCGCCGGCTCTGCTCCTGCCGTCCCGCCGCATCGAGTAGGTGGCTTCGGTGCGTTCGTTCCGCTGGCGCAACATCGCTCCTGTCTGCTCGACGACCGAACGGACCCCGCCTCATGGGGACCGCGCACCTTCACCCTGACGTGCGGGTCCGCGACCGACGGGCCAGCACGCGGAGTTTGGCGTAAGACATGCCTGATTGGACGGCACGACGAGGGTGGCGGGCCCGCAACCCGGCAACCGCCCGCAGCCAGGCGTGCGGCATGATGACGATCATGTCCTCGCAGTTCCAGCCGGTTCTCGACCGCATCGCGTCGGAGATCGCGGGCACCCCGGCACGCGGCCGGCCCGCCGACTACATCCCGGCGCTCGCCTCCCGCGACCCGCGCAGCTTCGGCATGGCCGTCGCCGAACCGGACGGCACCGTGTACGGCGTGGGGGACTGGCGGGAGCCGTTCTCCACGCAGTCGATCACCAAGGTCTTCACCCTCGCCCTGGACCTGGCCCGCGAGGGCGCCGAACTCTGGGAGCACGTGGGTCGCGAGCCCTCCGGCAACCCCTTCAACTCCCTGATCCAGCTGGAGTACGAGAACGGCATCCCGCGCAACCCCTTCATCAACGCCGGCGCGCTGGTCGTCACCGACCGCCTGCACAGCCGTACCGGCGACGCGGCCGGCGAACTGCTGCGGTTCCTCCAGGCCGAGAGCGACAACCCGAGGCTGTCCTTCGACGCGGAGGTCGCCGCATCGGAGGCCCGGCACGGCGACCGCAACGCGGCCCTGGCGCACTTCATGGCGTCCTACGGCAACATCGGCAACCCGGTGCCCGAGCTGCTCGACCAGTACTTCCGCCAGTGCTCGATCACCGCCTCCTGCGCCGATCTCGCCCTGGCCACCACCTTCCTGGCCCGGCACGGCATCCGCGCCGACGGCACCCGGCTGCTCAGCCGCAGCCAGGCCAAACAGGTCAACGCGGTGATGCTGACGTGCGGGACCTACGACGCGGCGGGCGACTTCGCCTACCGGGTCGGGCTGCCCGGCAAGAGCGGCGTCGGCGGCGGCATCATCGCCGTCGTGCCGGGCCGGTGCACGCTGTGCGTGTGGAGCCCGGGGCTGGACGAGCGGGGCAATTCGGTGGCGGGGGTGGCGGCGCTGGACCGCTTCACGACGCTGACCGGGCTGTCGGTGTTCTGAACCCCACGCCCGCCGTGCTGTCCGACCAGACCGGCCGCGGCGCCCAGGAGCAGAACGCCTGCGGCGAGGCGCTGGAGGACCGCGGTGACGGACGCCCGCCTGGAGGTGCCGTCGTCATGGCACCAGCGTTGCCCGGCCGGGCAGAGGCGTCGTGAGCGGGATTCGACCCGGCATCACCCGCCGGTTGCCCACGCGCCGCCGCCCCGAGAGGGCAGCGTCGTTTTCCGGCCACCCGACGTCGACAGGCTGACGGAGTGTTGGCCATGGCTTTTCCCGTCGATCTCCGCCGCTGCCAGGTACTGGGCCTGGCCGGCACCGGCTTCCTCGCGCTGGGCGGTGAGACCGCAGGCGCCCTGCCCGCCCGGGAACTCCTGGCGCCCTCCTCGCCGCACGCCGCCGTCGGCCTGGTCGGCGCGTACTTCGGCGTCGTCCTGCTCATCGCGGCCTGGCTGCTGCTCGGCCGCCTCGTGCGCGGCACCGACCCGCCCGCCCCCCGAGCCCTGCTGCTGGTCCTCGCCGTCTGGGCGGCGCCACTGCTGATCGCCCCGCCGCTGTTCAGCCGGGACGTCTACAGCTACCTGGCCCAGGGCGCCATGGTGGACGCGCACATCGACGTATACACCCACGGCCCCGCCCGGCTCGGCGGCCCCCTCGCCGACGAGGTCGCCCCGCTGTGGCAGCACACCGCGGCCCCCTACGGCCCGGTGTTCCTCGCCCTCGCCTCCGCGTTGGCCGGCCTCACCCACGGCGAACTCCCGGCCGGACTCCTCGGCATGCGGCTCGTCGCCCTGCTCGGCGTGGCCCTGATGGCGGCCGCCCTGCCCCGCCTCGCCCGGCACTGCGGCGCCGACCCGGCCGCCGCGCTGTGGCTGGGCGTCCTCAACCCGCTGGTGCTGCTCCACCTGGTCGCGGGCGCCCACAACGACGCCATCATGCTCGGCCTGCTCGGCGCGGGCCTCGTCGCCGCACTCGGCCGGTGGCCCGTTCTGGGCGCCGTCCTCGTCACCCTCGCCGCCCTGGTCAAGGCACCCGCCGCGCTCGGTCTCGTGGCCCTCGTGGTGCTGCGGATGCGCGCGGGCCACCGCCCCGCACGGGCCGTCCTGTCGACGGCGGCCGCGTCCGCCGCGACCACCGTCGCCGCCACGGCGGTCGCGGGCACGGGGTACGGCTGGACAGGCGCTCTGGACACCCCGGTCTCCTGGCACAACTGGGCCCTCACCAGTCTCCTCGGCCGGGCCACCGGAGCCCTCCTGGAGAGGTTCGGCAGCGACCTGGCGCCGCTGGCCGTCCCGGCCTGGCACGTCCTCGGGCTCGCGGTCACCGCCGCCCTCGTCCTCGCCATATGGTGGCGCGGCCACCGGCGCCCCGTGTACGCGCTGGGCCTGAGCCTGGCGGCGGTGGCCGCCTTCGGGCCGGCCATCCGCCCCTGGTACGCACTGTGGGGCCTGTTCCTCATCGCCGCCGCGGCCCCGAGCGCCTCGACGCGGCACCGCACGGCCGCCCTGACCGGCGTGCTCGCCCTCGCCGTCCTGCCGAGCGGCGGCCCGGCGGACACCGGCCAACTGGTCCTGGCCGTCTCCGGCGGAGCGCTCGCCGCGGTCGTCCTGTGGCAGGCCCACCAGACGGCACAGGCTCCGGCGCTGGGAGGGCGTACGGCATGACGAGGGCGTATGACATGAAGGGTCCTCGGACCGACCGCGGCCGTCTTCTCCTGGTGCTGGCTCTCGGCATCGCGGTCACCGTGTTCACCGCGACGGTGCCGCTGCTGCGCGACTGGTTCGACCTGCGCGTCTACTACGGCACGGTCGACAGCTGGACCCACCACGGCGGACGGATCTACGACTACCGGGTGCCCGGTACGACGTACGGCTTCACGTATCCGCCGTTCGCGGCGGTCGTGATGCTGCCGATGGCGTGGACGGGACTGCATACGGCGATCGCGGTCGCACTGCTGCTCAATGCGGCGGCGCTGGTCCTGGTGATGCGCCTGCTCACCGGACGGGCGTGGCGGCGGCACGGCTGGTACGGCTGCGTGCTGGCCCTGTGCGCCCTGGCCCTGTTCGAACCGCTGCGCGACACCTTCAGCTTCGGGCAGGTCAACGTCCTGCTGCTGGCCCTCGTCCTCGTCGACGGGTGGCTGCTGGCCACCGGGCGCGGCCGCTGGGCGGGAGTGGGCATCGGGCTGGCCGCCGCGATCAAGCTGACGCCCGCGCTCTTCATCGGGCTGCTGCTGGTGGCCCGCAGGTGGCGCGCCGCGGTCGCCGCGACGGTCGTCGCCGCCGCGGCGACCGGGCTCGCGGCCCTGGTGGCCCCGGACGCGTCCCTTTTCTACTGGACCCGGGCCCTGTGGGACACGACCCGGGTGGGCCGCCTCGACTACGTCTCGAACCAGTCGTTGCAGGGCGTCCTGGCCCGCCTCGGTGAGCCGGGCCGCGAAGTCTGGGCGGCGGTGGTCCTGTTGGTGCTCGGGGTGTGGGTGTGGCGGGCGCGCCGGGCCGTGGCGGCGGGGGAGTGGCAGGCCGCGTTCGCCCTCACCGGGCTGACGGCCTGCCTGGTCAGTCCCATCACCTGGGTGCACCACCTCGTGTGGCTGCTGCCGAGCTTCGCCGTACTGCTGCGCGCCGGACACCCGCGCGTCGCCGGCGCGCTGTACGCGGTGCTGTGCAGCAGCGTGGTGTGGCTCTGGTTCGACGACGCGTCGGGCGTGGACGGCTTCATCGGCGGCAGCGCCTACGCCTGGATCACCCTGGGCCTGCTGCTGTGGCTGCCGGTCGGTCAACTCCCCTCGGTGCGTACCCCCAGGAGCCGCAGCGCCACCGCCACGGCGGCCGCGCCCAGAGCGGCGGCACCAACGATCGCCGCCGCCTCCGGCCAGCCGGCCCCGCCGTCCGGGGCGACCGCCGCCGCGATCGGCAGCGTGACCGGCCCCTGCCGGGGCGTGGCCCGCAGCGCGTCCAGCGATCCCACCGGTTCCACCCGCTCCGCGGCGGCGAACCCCCAGTCGAGCAGCGCCCGCGCCTCCTCGTACACGGCGAACCCGCCGCCCGCCTGAGGGTTCATCACCGTCACCACGAGAGTGCGCCCGCCCCGGCGCGCCGCGGCGATGAGCGTGTTGCCCGCGTTGCTGGTGTAGCCGTTCTTGATGCCGATCACACCGGGATACCGCTCGACCCCGCCGGCACCGGTCAGCAGTCGGTTGGTGTTCAGGATCCGGTACGTACCGCCGCGGCCCGGGAACGTGGCCTCGACCGTGCCGCAGTACCGTGCGAAGTCCGGGTTGCGCAGCCCCGCCCGCCCGAACACCGCGAGGTCGTAGGCCGACGACACCTGGCCCGGGGTGTCGTAGCCGTCGGGGGAGAGGACGTGGGTGTCGCGGGCGCCCAGGGAGCGGGCCTTGGACTGCATCCTGGCGGTTGTGGCGCGCCAGCCGCCGTTGAGCGCGGCCAGGACGTGCACGGCGTCGTTGCCGGAGTTCAGGAAGACCCCGTGCCACAGGTCGTCCACCCGGTAGGCATGTCCCTCGGCGACCCCGACGAGGCTGCTGCCCGGCCCCACGTCCGCCAACTCCGCCCCGCTGACCAGGTGCCGGACGCCTCCGGGCAGGACCGGCAGCACGGTGAGGGCGAACAGCGTCTTGAGGGTGCTGGCGGGCGGCAGTCGGCGGTGCGCGTCATGCGCCGCGAGCACCGCGCCGCTGTGGGCGTCGGCCACCAGCCACGACAGGGCGGAGACCTCCGGGACCCTGGGTGCCCCGGTGCGCGGGCGGACCTGTGTGCCGTGGCGCTGGAGCAGCGAGGGACGCGGGAGGGCCGCCCTGGGCCGGTCCGGCGCACCGGGGTCCGTCCCGCCGCGCACGGCCGCCGCGGCGGGAGCGAGGGCCAGGACGCCCGCCGTGCAGACCGCGCAGGTCGACGCGGCCACCCGGGATGAGAATCCGATAGTCATATGATCAACGTAGAAACGGACCTCTCCGGCACCACGCCGACCGCGCCGAACACCCCACGCGAGCACCCGGATGCCCCACACGAACCCGTCACCGGCGTGGGGCGTGGGGGTTACCGGGCTCCCGCGGCGCGCAGCAGTGCCGTGGTCTCGGGATACGGCCCCTTCTGCGCCCAGTCCAGCGGCGACAGGCCCGTGCCCCGGTCCTCCCGCAGGTTCGGATCCGCCCCGTGTCCGAGGAGCGCGCGCACCGCCTCCGTGTGGCCCCAGCAGGCGGCCCCGCACAGCGGAGTGCCCTCCTGACCGTGTCCGCTCTCGGCATCGGGTGGAGCGCCGGCCGCCAGCAGGTCGCGGACGATGTCGGCGGCACCGTGCACCGACGCCGCGTAGAGAGGCGTGGTGCCCTCGACGTCGGGCGTCCCCGGATCGGCCCCGGCTCGCAGCAGCGCGCGCACCTCGGTGCCCCTGCCGAGCATCGCCGCGAAAACCAGGCGCTTGGTGAGCTTCTTCTGGCGTCGTCTGTTCACGATCACCGAGACTAGTGACCCCTGCCGCGCCCGCCGCGGTGGGCCGGGCGCCGCACGCGCGCCGGCCCGACGGGCCGGGACATCACCCGGGTGCGAGTCAGAGGACGCGCCAGGCGACGGCGTACGGCTGGGCGAACTGGGTGATCCGGAAGGCGCGGACGACGACTTCGGCCTCCCCGGCGGGGATGTCCCGCCAGTGCACTTGTTCGACGTTGTTGACGCGGTCGAACCCGGGATCCGTGCCCATGTTGCCGTGGCGTTCCTGGCCGCCTGCGCGGACGATCAGATCGAGGTCGTTCTGCAGGGCCGGGCCAGGGGGGTCCGTCCAGACGAGGGTGACCTTCAGGGTGCTGGGCGCGCCCTCGGGGATCGTGATGCCGAACGCGCGCTCTTCTCCCTGGTCCAGTTCCTTGGCGTCGGTGAAGCCCGCCCGGCCGGCATCGGTCGGCAGGACGACGGCGCGCTGGAGGTTGACGATGCCGAAGCCCGAGCTGTTGTTGGGCGAGGGGCCCGCCTCGGAGGGGACGTACTGGCCCTTGAGCTCATCGGCACCGTTGATCAGCATGGCCTTGATGAGCGCGGCACTGGGCTTCACAGTGCCGTTCTTCACCAGCGTCTCGCGCAGCACCGCCACACAGCCGGCGACCAGCGGGGTGGCCATGCTGGTGCCGCTGTCGAACATGAACGCGGGGTCCGTGGAGACGCCGAAGCGACCGTCGTCGGGCGCGATCCGCGAGCGCGTCGAAAGGATCGCCGTGCCGGGAGCGACCAAGTCGGGCTTGGGCCGTCCCTCCTGGGTCGGGCCGCGGCTGCTGAAGGCCGCCATCCCGGCGGGGTTGTCGGCCATCCTGTCCCCGCGGATCGGCGGGGCGGGGTAGGAGAGCGGCCTCAGGTCGTCATAGGTGTGAGGGATCTGGGGGCGGTCGCCCTCGCTGGCGCCGACCGTGATGACGTTCTTGGCCCCGGTCTCCCCGCTGACGGCCCTCAGGTTGACACGACCGTCGCCGTCGCGGTCCGTACCGTCGTTGCCGGCGGCGAAGCAGATGACGAAGTCCTTGTTGTCCCAGACGAACTGGTCGACCTCGCGCGCGCTCTTGTTGTACGGAAGCCCCGGAGTGGTCGGACCCCACGAGTTGGTGTGGATCCGCGCCCCGTCCTCCAGGAAGGGCGGCTCGAACAGGTCACGCAGGTTCCGCGGGATGCCGGACAGCGAGCCGTCGTCGGCCAGCAGGGACTGGAGGACCAGTCTCGCCTCGGGTGCCGTGCCGGTGATGGCTCCGCCCATCGACTGTGACGTCCCGTCGCCGAGGACGGAGCCGGCCACATGGGTGCCGTGCCCGTCGGGGTCGTCGGTCCGCGCGGGGCTCGTACGGCCCAGTGCGACCAGGCGCTTGACCCGGCCGGTGAATGCGGGGTGCACATTGGTGGCGGACCCCTTGTCGAACCCGGTGTCGGCGACACACACGATCTGGCCCTCGCCCCGGAACTTCGTGCCGTTGAGAGACACGTGGGCGTGCATCAGGTTCCCAGCGACGGTGTTGTACAGCACCCTCTCCGGGACTTCCTCGATCCCCTTCACCTCGTCGAGCCCGGCCAGCTCGGGCAGGTCCTCCTCACGGACCGTCATGCGTACCTTGTCGCGGTCGGGCTCGATGTCGCCGGTGCTGACACCGGCTGCCGCCGCGATCCGGTCCCGTAGCGTGTCCGAGCTCGCCTCGACGTCCTCGTGCAGCACGATGTCGACGGTCCGGGTCCGGGGACCCACCGCCTCCATGGGATCGGCCAGCACGGCGACCCCCGGGCGCAGCCGCTTCGACCGGAGCGACGGGGCGATCTTGAAGCCCTTGAAGTACACGTCCGCCCAGGCCACGAAGGGCAGGGCGCGCACGGCATCCAGCTCCGTGGGCCGGAAGCCGCACAGATAGGTGTCGTCCGGAACGTATTCGTGGATCACCACCCCGAGCGCCGCCAGTTCTTCCTTCTCCTCGGCCGTGGGTGGGTGTGTGGTCTGGACGAGCAGGTAATTGGACGCGGAGGCGTCCTCGGACACCAGCGACGCGGTGGCCAGGTCGTCGGCCTGGGCCAGCGGGTCCATCGTCACGCCGTTGATCGTGATACGGGACATGCCGAACTCCCGGAGGGTGTGGGGAAGCCGCGCACCGGGCAACCATGGGGCCCCGGCACTGCCCACGCCCACATCGTCGAAGCCCGTCCGAACCGGTGGCACGCCGAGGTGCGTGGTTTTGCTTCCGTTCGCCAACACGCTAGGCGGGCGACTGTGCACCTGCACGTCGAGCCGGGGTGGTGGCCCCCATCCGGGCTCGCTGTCACTCCGGACGGCGCTCGACAGCAGCGCCGGCCTGCGCCTCCATCAGCGACCTGATACCAACCTCAGGCCGGGGCACCCGGCAGGGTGGGCTGGATCCGGCGCAGGAACGTCGCGTTGTCCGGGGACTGCCGCATCCGCTCCAGAAGGGTCTCCAGGTTCGCCTGCCCGTCGCGGGTCCGCAGGGCCCGCCGCAGTCCGCGTACCGCGGTCAACTCGGTGGGTGCGAGGAGGAGTTCCTCGCGGCGGGTGCCCGAGGGAGTGATGTCGACGGCCGGGAAGACACGGCGTGCGGCGAGTTCGCGGTCCAGTCGGAGCTCCATGTTGCCGGTGCTCTTGAGTTCCTCGAAGTAGAAGTCGTCGGCTCGGGAGCCCGTTTCGACGAGGGCGGTGGCGAGGACGGTGAGGGAGCCGCCCTCCTCCGCCAGGCGGGCGGCGCCGAAGAACCGCTTGGGGCCCTGCAGCGCGGCCGCGTCGACTCCGCCGCTCAGGGTGCGCCCGCCGGCGGCGGCCGCGTTGTTGTGGGCCCGGCACAGCCGGGTGAGCGAGTCGAGGAGGATGACGACGTCCTCGCCGGCCTCGACGAGCCGCTTGGCCCGCTCGACGACCAGCTCGGCCAGCCCGATGTGCTGCTTCGGTGCCCGGTCGAAGGTCGAGGCGTAGACCTCGCCGCGCACGGAGCGCCGCATGTCGGTGACTTCCTCGGGGCGCTCGTCGAGCAGCACCACCATCAGACGGCACTCGGGGTGGTTGCCGGCGATCGCCGCCGCGAGCTGCTGGAGCAGCACGGTCTTGCCGGTCTTGGGCGGCGCCACGACCAGCCCGCGCTGCCCCTTCCCGACCGGTGCGACCAGGTCGACGACGCGTCCGGTCAGCCCGGACGCCGGGTGTTCGAGGCGGATGCGCTCACGGGGGTGCAGCGGTGTGAGGTCGCGGAAGTGAGGGCGGCCGCGCAGCTCGTCGAGCGTACGGCCGTTGACGTACGCGACCTCGGTCACGGAGTTGCGCCCACCACGCACGCCGTCCACCAGGTCGCCCTTGCGCAGGCCGTGGCGGCGGATCAGCGCGGGCGAGACCTGCGGGTCGGCGGGCGTGGGCAGGCAGTCCGTGGAGCGCAGGTGCCCCTTCCCGCTGCTGTCGATGTCGAGGACACCGGTCACCGGCTGGGGCTGGGGGTGGGCCTGCTGCTGTACGGGAGGGTGTTCGAGAGCGGTGGTCATGAAGACGGGTCCTTTCCAGGACGGGCGGCATGAGACATGCGGGGGGAAGAGGAGAGAGACACGTGCCTCGGCATGGCGCAAGAGCGCTGCTCACGAGGTGTGCGGGGAAACTGACCGCATCAGCCTGAACCGGCCTGCGGATCAGCGGACTGAAAGGAAGACGGCACCGGCGCCCACGACGGGGCGTGCACGAGTGCTGTCGGCAGCGTAACACCTGACGCTGTTCCACGACACAGGTCGTTCTGGTCCGTTCAACATCGCCCCGGTCTCTCCTGTTCCCCCGCCGTACAACGCGAGCGGGGCGCCACGGGCCGCGGAGAGGGCCCGTGACGCCCCGGCAGGGGTGCAACGGCGACGACTGAGGACGTCGTCGTCAGGAGTGCGCGGAGGATCGAGCCTCCGCCTCCTTCGCGATCTGCTCGAATCGTGCGCCCATGGCCGCCGCCAGGGCCTGTGCGCCGGACAACGGGCGGACCATGACGGTCAGTTCGTCGATCAGTCCGTTCTCGTCCAGATGGATGAAGTCGCAGCCGCTGAGCTCCCGGTCGCCGACCCGCGCCGTGAACACCAGCGCGTGGTCGCGGCCGTCGGCGCCGGTGAGCTCGCGCTCGTACCGGAAGTCCTCGAAGACCTGTGACACCGCCCGCAGGATCGCCGCGGTGATCGCCCTGCCCGGGTACGGCTTGAACACGACGGGACTGGTGAAGAGCACGTCCTCGGCCAGCAGTGCCTCCACCGCATCGAGATCGCCCGCCTCGACCGCCTCGCGGAACGCGCGCATCGAATCACCTCATAATCAATTAGTTGAGTAGTCTCGTTGAGAGTAGTCACCTGCTGTTACGGTGTCCACATGTCCCTCAGGTACGCCGTCCTCGCCGCCCTGCTGGAGGGCGAGGCCTCGGGATACGAGCTGTCGAAGGTCTTCGACGTGTCCCTGGCCAACTTCTGGCCGGCGACGCCCCAGCAGCTCTACCGCGAACTGGAGCGCCTCGCACAGGACGGACTGATCGAGGCCCGTGTCGTGCGGCAGGAGCGACGGCCCAACAAGCGGATGTTCACGCTCACCGAGGCCGGCCGACAGGATCTGCGGGCCTTCGCCGAACGGCCGCCGCGTCGGCCCACCGCCATCCGCGACGAACTCCTCATCAAGATCCAGGCGATGGACGGCGGAGACCCGGAGACGACCCGGGCCCTCATCGAGGAGCGTATGACCTGGGCGCGCGGCAAGCTCGACCGCTACCTCCGGGTCCGTGAACGCCTCCTCGACGGCCGCACCGAGGACGAGTACCTGAGCGAGGCCGACCGCATCGGGCCGTACCTGACACTGATGGCCGGCATCTCCTTCGAGGAGGAGAACGTGCGCTGGTGCGAGCGCGTACTCACCGTTCTCAAGCAGCGCGTCGCCTGAGGTGACACGGATGTTCAGCCCCGAAGGCCCCACCTTGCGCGAACTCGCCGTCCAGGCGCTGTCGTCCGTGGAGCACGGCTACGACCTGCTCGCCCCGAAGTTCGACCACACGCCCTTCCGTACGCCCGACTCGGTGCTCGACGCCGTAGGCGCGGCCCTGGTGCGGACGGGACCCTACGACGACGGGCTCGACCTGTGCTGCGGCACGGGCGCCGGAGTGGACGTGCTGGCGCGGGTGTGCCGGCGCGGTGTGACCGGGACCGACTTCAGCGCCGGGATGCTCTACGTCGCGAGGCGGCGTGCGGAGACGGCGGGGCCGCCCGTGGCGTGGGTGCGTGCGGACGCCCGCGCGCTGCCGTTCAGGTCCGCCTTCGACCTCGTGGTGAGTTTCGGGGCGTTCGGACACTTCCTCCCACACGAACTCCCGGGCGTCTTCGGCCAGGTGCGCTCCGTGCTGCGGCCGGGCGGCACGTTCGCCTTCCCGGTGCTCGCCCCGCCGCGACCCTCGTCCCCGGGGTTCTGGATGCTGCTCGGCTTCGACGCGGTGATGCGGGTGCGCAACGCGCTGTGGCGACCGCGCTTCGTCATGTACTACCGCGCTTTCCGACTCGGTGACGTGGGACGGGAGCTGGAGCGAGCCGGCTTCGACGTCACCCTGCACGCGCTGCCCGAGTTCGGGACCCGGGGCGACGGAAGCCCACGCGTCCGGATGGTCGAGGCGCGGAGGACGGACCGGCCCGGACCCTCCTGAGCCCCCGGACCCTTCTGAACCCCCGGACCCTTCTGAACCCCGGACCCTCCTGAGCCGCCGGACGCACGCCGAGCCCGCTACAGAGCGCTGTACAGGGCCTCCACCAGGGCCATCTTCCGTGGATCGTCCGCGATGTGAGGGCCCATACGGTTCATCACATACCCCAGCGACACCCCCGCCTCCGGGTCGGCGAGCCCGCACGAGCCGCCGAAGCCGTCGTGGCCGAACGCCCGCGGGTTGGGCCCGTACGAGGCGTTGGGACCGCTCAGCCACAGACCGAGCCCGATCTCCGTGTCATGCTCCAACCCGGCGCCCAGCACCAGGTCACGGCAACTCCCCTGCCCCTCGCGCACCCGCTCGGCCGCCGCCTCGGAGAGGACGCGGTGGCCGTCGTAGGACCCACGGCCCGCGAAGATCCCGTACAGGGCGGCGACCCCACGCGCGGTGCCGTGACCGTTGGCCGCGGGGATCTCTGCGGCCCGCCACTCGGGCGTGTTGGCCTGCCTCGCGCCGACCAGCGGGTTGGCCACGGCGGCGATCGCCGTCGGCGTCAACTGACTGAAGACCTCCGCCTGTTCACTGCTCGACGTGACCGGCGGATGCACCATCTCGGCGGCCCGCCCCGCCTCCTTCTCCGGCAGCCCGACGGTGAAGTCGATCCCGAGCGGTCCGGTGACCTCCCGCTCCAGGAAGGCACCCGGCAGCAGCCCCGTGACCCGCCGGACGACCTCGCCGACCAGGAAGCCGTACGTCAGCGCGTGGTACCCGGACTGCGTCCCCGGCTCCCACCAGGGCTCCGTCGCCGCCAGTCGGGAGGTCGTCAGCTCCCAGTCGTAGAGCTGGTCGAGCGAGTGCTCCTCGCGCAGCCCGGACAGGCCGGAGCGGTGCGACAGCAGATGCCGTACCTGGACCTTCTCCTTGCCGGCGGCGGCGAACTCCGGCCAGTACGCGGCCACCGGCGCGTCGAGGTCGAGCAGCCCCCGGTCGGCGAGGAGATGCGCGCACAGCGCCACCGGCCCCTTGGACGTCGACCACACGTTGACCAGCGTGTCGTGCTCCCACGGCCGGGTGCGCGCGGAGTCCGCCCAGCCGCCCCACAGGTCGACCACGGTCACGCCGTCCACGGTGACGGCCAGGGCGGCACCCAGCTCGTCCCGGTCGCGGAAGTTCTCCTCGAACGTCGTGCGCAGCGCGGTGAAGCGTGCGTCGCAGTGGCCCTGGACCTGTGGCTCGTGCAGTTCGGACATGCGCCCTCCGTCGTCCGTCGGGAACCGGGCCGCGCCACCGCGACCCGGGCGTACCCGAACGTACCGACTGGTCGGACAGCAGCGCCAGGGGTTGGTCAGGCGTACGACCGCAACCAGCGCACCTTGGCCTCCTCGTGGAACGGGCCGCCGCCCTCGTGGTCGTTGAACTCGTACACCTCGATGGTCTTGTCGTCGTGCGCCCAGGCGTTGAACGCGGCGAACACGGTCGACGGCGGGCACGTCTGGTCCTCCAGGGCCGCCGAGAAGAGGGCGGGCGCCCGGCCGCGCGCGGCGAAGTGGACACCGTCGAAGTAGGACAGCGTACGCAGGGCGTCGTCCTTGCGGCCGCGGTGTGTCTTGAGGAACAGCCCGATCTCACGGTAGGGGTGACGGTCCGTCACCGTCGCCGAGCGCGGGAAGTCGCACAGGAACGGCACGTCCGGCGCGATCGCGACCAGGTCCGGGACCAGGCCGCCCACGGCGATCGTGATGCCGCCGCCCTGGCTGCCCCCGATCGCCGCGGTCCGAGCCGAGTCCGTCAGCGGATGCGACCGGGCCGCCTCGACCGCCCGTACCGCGTCCGTGAACACCCGGCGGTAGTAGTACTGCTCGGGCGCCTCGATGCCACGGGTCATGAAACCCGGGTACGCGACCCCGGCACCCACCGGATCCGCCGTGGCGCCCCCGCCGCCCCAGCCGCTGCCCTGACCCCGGGTGTCCATCACGAAGTGCGCCCTGCCCGTCGACGCCCACAGCAGGTTCTCGTGCGGCAGACCCCGCCCACCGCCGTACCCGATGAACTCCACGACCAGCGGCAGCGGCTCCTCGGCCCCGGCCGGCAGCCGGAGCCAGCCCTTGACGGGGTGACCGCCGAACCCGGCGAACGTCACGTCGTACACCTGCACCGTGCTCAGTCCCGTGTCGACCGGCTCGAAGCGGGCGTCGAGGTCGTGCTCACGCGCCTCCTGGAGGGTCTTGGACCAGAACGCGTCGAAGTCCGCCGGTTCGGCGGACGTGCTGCGGTACTCGCGGAGCTCGTCGAGAGGGAGATCGAACAGGGCCATCAACAACCGCCTTCGTGGAGAGAGCGTGCGGATGATCACACGGTACGTGGAGGGTCGGACGACTGACCAGACCTTCACAGGCCGGCACGCCATCGACGAGCCCCTGTTATCAGCCGCGGATTCCGCTGGTCAGGCGACGTCAGGCTCGGCGGCGGGTCCACTCCGGCTCTGTGCGGGCCCACGCCCGTTCCCACTCGTCCATGCGGTGCCGCATCGCCACCCGGCGTACGACCACGTGTCCGACGAGGATCACGGCGACCGTGCCGCCCGCTGCGCACGCGCCCATGGCCAGGGTGTGCTGCCAGACCTCGGTCTCGCCGGGCGGGGGAGCCACCGTGCGGCCGCGCGCGTCGAACCACACGTCGACCGTGTCACCGGTCCGCGTCCCCGCCGGCACGGTCGCCTTGGTCGTCCGTGCCTTCTCGCCGGGCTCCGTCCAGCGCACCGCCACCCGGAACGAGTTCTCCTGGCCGCCCTCCACCGACGGCAGTGTGTCCGGGATCTTGCCGATGACCTCGGCCCGCACCCGGTGCCGGTCCGCGCGCTGCTGCGCCGCGACCGATCGTGCCTCGTCGTGCGCCCACCAGCCGGCCACCGCCCCCGCCAGCGGCGCGCCCACCAGCAGCAGCACAGCCACGATCAGCAGCGTCCACCTCTCCACGACGTCGGACCGGCGTCGCAGGGGGTTGGGACGCCGGCGCCAGCCGTGCACCCGGCTTCGCATGTCGACCTCCTCGCCGTCACGCGTACGAGTGCCCACATGGATGTCTTACCCCGTTCACAGGACATCCTTCACCCAAGAGGCGCAAACGGGAAGAGTCGGACGGTTTCGCCGGGTGCGTTCCGGGCGTCCCTCAGCCGAACCGCTCGATCCGGATCCGCTCCACTGGCTGGCCGGCCTGCACCAGCAGCCGCGACGCGTGCTCGGCGAAGGCGTTCGAGCCGCATACGTACGCCTCCCACCCGCCGGGCGGCGGCTCGGCCAGGAGCGGTGCCACATGGGCGGCCGCCAGCCGACCCACCGGCACCCCCTCCGGCGCGCTCCGCGTGAACAGGGGCGTGGTCTCGGCGCCGTACTCGTCGGCGTAGATCAGGTCCTCGGGGGCACGTGCGGACACCAGCAGCCGCAACGGCACCGCCAGCCCCCGGGCCCGGTGGTGCCGCACCATCGACATCAGCGGCACGACGCCGGAGCCCGCCCCGATCAGCAGCGCGGGCCGGTCGCCCGGCCAGGCGAAGAAGCCGCTCAGCGGGCCGCGCACCTCGACCCGGTCCCCGGTCCGGGCCACCGTGTGGAACCAGCCGGAGACCTCGCCGTCGTCGACGTGGTCCAGCGTGAGCTCGATGTGCCCGTGGTCGTCGGGCGCGGACGCGAGGGAGTAGTGCCGCTGGGCCACGTACCCGTCCTCGGCGGTCAGCCGCAGCATCAGGTGCTGCCCGGGAAGGTGCCCCGCCCAGCCGGGCACCGCGAAGCGGAAGGTGGCCGCCCGCGGCGTCTCGCGGCGGATCTCGGTGAGCGTGGCCGTCTGCCACGCGCCGGCGGTCTGCTCGCTCACGGCGATCCGCCCGGGCACGGCGAAGCGCGTGGGCGGGGTGAAGGCGGGGGAGGTGAAGGTTTCAGTCACCGGAGTACCGCTGCTCCTCCCAGGGGTTGCCGCGGGCGTGGTAGCCGTTCTGCTCCCAGAACCCCGGCTCGTCGTGGCCGAGGATCCGGATGCCCGCGATCCACTTGGCGCTCTTCCAGAAATACAGATGCGGCACCAGCAGCCGCGCCGGGCCACCGTGCTCGGGCGCGAGCGGCTTCCCCTCGTACGCGAAGGCGATCCACGCCCGCCCACCGGACAGGTCCGCCAGGGGCAGATTGCTGGTGTACCCGGTGTGCGAGTAGGCGACGGCGTGCGTCGCGGAGGCCTGGGGCCGCGCGGCGTCCAGGAAGGCGTCCAGGGAGACGCCCCCGAACCGCACCCCGAACTTCGACCAGCCCGTCACACAGTGGATGTCCCCCTCGTACGCCGACGCCGGCAGTGCCTGCGCCTCGTCCCAGTCCCAGGTGCGCGGCCGCTCCACGATCCCGTCGACGCGGAACGTCCACTCGGCGGGTGCGAGGTCGGGCGTCACCTCCGCGGACAGGACGGGCCAGTCGTCGCCGGCGTCGTACTGCCCGGGCGGCAGTCCGGCATGGGTGACACGGGGGCGGCCTGTGAAGCCTCGTGTGACGTGCATGCGTTCCACCGTACGTGCCCGCCAGGGGTGCCCCGGACCGTCGCCCACCCGCAGATCGTTAAGGCCGTATGAACACACCGGCGCCCCGGGAATAGCCGCTGAACAGGCCTTCTTTCCTCTTGGTGCCGGGCCGGACGGAGCGAGCGGCCGGTGACGTGGCGAGAGCGAAGGAGAACACGAACCATGCGACAGGCGCAGACTTTCCCGCGGTGCGACAGGCCGCGGCACGGTTCCACCCCCGGGATCCGGTCCACCGAGGCCCCCGTCATCGCCGAGGCCGCCATATGAGCACGTCGGAGACCGTCCCGAGGGCCGCGCGGCCGCACATCCTCGACAACCCGGCCCTCGCCGCCCTGACCGGCCCCCACGCCCACTTCGCGCAGCGGCGTGGCCGGGTCCTGCGCTACCCCGTCGACGTCTCGCCCTGGCTGGCCCTGCCCGACGAGCCGGAGCCGGCCGACTGGGCGGACCTCGCGGCACTCGCCGGACCCGGCGCCGAGGTGCCGCTGCCGGGGTTCGGCGGGGAGGTTCCCGACGGCTGGGAGATCACCGCCCGCATCGAGGGCGCGCAGTTCGTCGACGACGGTCTGGCCGCCGCACCGGACCCGGAGGCCGTCCGCCTCGGCCCCGCCGACGTCCAAGAGATGACCGACCTGGTCGCCCGCACCCGGCCCGGCCCCTTTCTGCCCCGCACCATCGAACTCGGCACCTACCTCGGAATCCGTCGCGACGGCGCCCTGATCGCCATGGCCGGCGAACGCCTGCACCCGCCGGGCTGGACCGAGATCAGCGCGGTCTGCACGGACCCCGCCTTCCGCGGCGAGGGCCTCGCCTCCCGCCTCGTCCTCGCCGTGGCCCACGGCATCCGCGAACGCGGCGAAGCCCCGTTCCTCCACACCGGCGCGGGAAACACCAGCGCCATCCGCCTCTACGAGTCCCTCGGCTTCCGCCTGCGCCGCACCACGGCGTTCCTGGCGGCCCGGGCACCGCAGCGGCTGGGAGAGGAACGGGCGGTGGCGGTGCCGTAGCCGGCCGACGGAATCAGTCCTCCGGCGCCGACCAGCCGTTGTAGCGCACGAGATAGGCCGCGAACCGCTCCAGGTCCTCGCTCGGCCAGTCCTCCAGACGTTCCTGGAAGGCGGTGCGGCGGCTCTCGGTGACCTGGGCCAGGATGCGGCGGCCGGGGTCGGTGAGGTGCAGAAGCTGGACGCGGTGGTCGTCCGGGTCGACACGGCGTTCGATCAGGGCGGCGCGTTCCAGGGCGGTCACCTGGCGGCTGACGGTGGACTTGTCCAGGCCGTAGTGCGCGGCCAGGTCGGTCGCGCGACAGCCATCGCTCCCTTCCAGGTGGGCGAGCAGGGTGTATGAGACGAGGGACAGCTCGGGGTGCATGCGGCCCGCCGTCGCCCGGGCGCGACGGGCGAAGCTCGTCATCTCGCGCTGGATGGTCTCCACGGCCTCGGCTGCCACTCGCCCTCCCGTTCACTCTTGGTTGCATAGTACAACTGGGCGGGTTCCCAAGGCCGCCCCACGGTAGGGTGAGCGTCCGGCTGTGGAGGGACCCAGCCGCGCGGAGCCGAGGAGGTGGGACCCATTACCGCTGTGTCAGGTCGGGTGCTCTCACCTCGAGATGGCGTGGACCGCCGCTCATAGGCGACACGCGAGAGCGCCCTTCGGCTCCCGAAAGGCTCTCGGCTTTCCATGCCTCCACTTGTTCCCGCTCCGTCCCGCGACTCCGCCGTGGCCGCGCTGCGCGCCGCCGGCTGTGTCTTCGCCGAGGACGAAGCCGAGTTGATTCTCACCACCGCCCGTACGCCGGACGAACTCGCCGCCATGGTGGAGCGCCGCGTCGCGGGCCTGCCCCTCGAACACGTCCTCGGCTGGGCCGAGTTCCGCGGTCTGCGCATCCAGGTGGCACCAGGTGTCTTCGTGCCCCGCCGCCGTACCGAGTTCCTCGTCGACCGGGCCCTCGCCCGCGCGCCGCACGCCCGGGTCGTGGTCGACCTGTGCTGCGGTTCCGGCGCGCTCGGCGCGGCCCTGGCCGCCGCGCTCGGCCCGGTCGAGCTGCACGCCGCCGACATCGACCCGGCCGCCGTGCGCTGCGCCCGCCGCAACGTCGCCGGCCGGGGCGGCCAGGTGTACACGGGTGACCTGTTCGAGGCGCTGCCCGCCGCGCTGCGGGGGCGCGTGGACATCCTGGCCGCCAACGTGCCCTACGTCCCGACCGAGGAGGTCGCGCTGCTTCCCTCGGAGGCCCGCGATCACGAGCCGCTGACCGCCCTCGACGGAGGCGCCGACGGGCTCGACGTCCTGCGCCGGGTCGCCGCCGGGGCACCGGGGTGGCTGGCCCCCGGGGGAGTGCTGCTGGTCGAGACGAGCGAACGTCAGGCGCCGACGGCCGTGGACGCCTTCACCCGCGTCGGCCTGACCACCGAACTGACCGTCTCGGAGGAGTGGCACGCCCACGTGGTGATCGGCACCAGAACCTAGTCGTCCGAGGCGTCATCAGGTCCGGGCGCCGCTGCCCGACGGCTGAGGGGAGGGGGTGCGGTCGCCGTGGCCCCACGGCCCGTGCCCCCGCTTGCCGCGCCAGTTGCCCGGGCCCTTGTCGTCGGAGCCCGCGCGGACGCGGATCGCGGTGCGGGTGCCGTCCTTCGAGAGGTCACCGACGAGGTACGCGGTCTCGCCCTTCTGCACGGGGTCCGACGAACCGTCGCGCCGGTCGGTGGCGCCCTTGCCCACCGCCCATGTCCACGCGGTGCCGTCCTCGCTCCTGACGGTGACCTGGTCGCCGTCGGCCTTCTCGACGGTGCCGCGCTGCCAGATCCGCACGATCCATTCGCCGGTGTCGCGGTCCTTCACGGTCGCCTCGCCGTGCACCGCGTCGCCGCCGAGCCCGGCCCAGGGGCCGCCGCCGTGGTGGCCGCGGGGCGTTTCGGGGAAGTGCGAGGCGGAAGCGGCGGCCGCCGGAGCGGCCCCGCCGTCCGAACCGCCCGAGCTCGCCGCGTAGGCGACGGTGCCGCCCACTGCCAGGACGGCCACGGCCGTGGCCACGATCACCGTCCGGGCGCGGACGGACCGCCGCTGCCACAGCTCGCGCAGGGAGGTCCGCTCCCGTTCCGGCCCGCCGGGTCCCGCGAGGACCTCCCACTCGCCCGGTGCGCCGCCGTCGATGTTGTTCCGATCCGGATCCTGCGTCACGGCCCACTCCCTCGCTCGCGGTACCGCCCTGCTGTGATTGTGGAATGCGGTCGGTAAAGAACCGGTAATGATCGCCTGTGAATCTACGTCCGCGCGCGAGCGATCAGCAGCGCCACGTCGTCGTGATTGTCCGGGTGGTGCAGTGTGCGCAGCAGGAGATCGCAGACCTCCTCCAGCGGGCGCGCGGGGTCGTCGAGCAGCGTCAGCAACGTGTCCAGGCGCTCGTCCAGGGAATGCCTGCGCGTCTCGACCAGCCCGTCGGTGTAGAGCACCAACTGGTCGCCGGGCGCGAAGTCGACGGTGGTGGTGGAGAACGCCACGCCGCCGACCCCGAGCGGTACTCCGGTGGGCAGGTCGAGCAGCTCCGGCGGACGGCCCGCCCGGACGCGGGCCGGCGGCAGATGCCCGGCGTTGGCGATCCTGCACTGCCGGAGTTGGGGGTCGTGGACGGCGTAGAGGCAGGTGGCGATGGAGTGGTCGAGGCTCTGCGTGATCCGGTCGAGGTGTTCGAGGAGCACGGCGGGGTCGAGCTCGAGGGAGGCGAGTGTGTTCGTCGCGGTGCGCAGCCGGCCCATCGTGGCGGCGGCGCTGATGCCGCTGCCCATCACGTCGCCGACGACGAGCGCTGTCTTGCCGCCCTCCAGCGGGATCACGTCGAACCAGTCCCCGCCGACCTCGGTGGTGGCCCCGGCGGGCTGGTAGCGGGAGGCGACCTCCAGGCCGCCCGTCACCGAGGGGTGGCTCGGCAGCAGGCTGCGCTGCAGGGTGAGGGCGGTGTCGCGGGCGTTCTGGTACCAGCGGGCGTTGTCTATCTGCACGGCGGCGCGGGCGGCCAGCTCCTTGGCCAGCAACAGGTCGTCCCGGCCGAACGGCAGCGGATTGCCGGCCCGTTTCAGGTCGAGCGCGCCGAGCACCTCGCCGCGCGCGATCAGAGGTACCGCGAGATACGAGTGGACGCCCGCGCGCCCCAGCAGCCCGGCCGCCTCCGGTGAGCGGGCGATGCGTGCCAGGTCCTCGTCCGTCACCCGCTCCACCAGCACCGGCCGTCCCGTGCGGACGCACTCCGTGATCAGCCGGTCGTGCCCGTAGCGGGCCACCTGCCCGGGCGGGTCCGCCGCCTCCAGGCCCTCCGGGGAGTGGTCCGCCCGGACGGCGAGCGCGCGGATCACCGCAGGTTCGGCGGGACCGAGGCCGGTGCGCCGGCCGCCGACGACCGCGTCGAGCAGGTCCACGGCGGCGATGTCGGCGAGTTCGGGTACGGCCACGTCGGCCAGTTCACGGGCGGTACGGTCCAGGTCCAGGGTGGTGCCGATGCGGGCGGAGGCATCGACGATCACCGCCAGGCGCCGCCGGGCGGCCTCGGCCTCGACGCCCGCCCGGTGCTGGTCGGTGACGTCCACGATCGACGCGGCCACGCCCAGCACGGTCCCGGCGGTGTCCTCCAGCCGGTACAGCGAGAGCGACCAGGCGTGGTCCTCGTCCGGGTCGGCCGGGGTGCGGCCGACGAGGGAGAGATCGACGAGCGGCCGGCCGGTCCGCAGCACCTCCTCCGCCCCCGACTCGAAGGTGTCCACGTCCAGCCGCGGCAGCAGCTCGCGGGGTGTACGGCCCACGTGCTCCTCGGCCGGGATGCCGTCGATGTCCTCCTGGGCGGGGTTGATCGACACGTAACGCAGTTCGGTGTCCAGGACGGCGAGTCCGATCGGTGACTGGTTGACCATCCGCGTCGACAGCGCGACGTCCCGCTCCAGCCGGCGCAGGGTCGAGCGGTCGGTCGCGAGCCCCAGCGCGTAGACCTGGCCCTGTTCGTCCAGGAGCCGCATGTTGCGGAACTCCACCAGCCGTGTGCTGCCGTCCTTGCGCCGGATCGGGAAGGCGCCCGCCCAGCCCTCGCCGGTGGCCATCACGTCGGCGAAGAGCTTCACCGCGAGGTCGTGGTGCTGCTCGTGGACCATGACGTGGGCCGCGTACCGGCCGAGCGCCTCCTCGGCCGGGTAGCCGAACAGTTCCTCGGCCTGCGGGCTCCACAGGACGATGTGTCCCCGGGCGTCCAACAGCACCGAGGCCACGTTCAGCACGTCGAGCAGTCCGCTCGGCCGCACCGGCTCGCGTACCGGTGCACCGCCCTCGGATGCGGGCGACCCGGCTGCACTCATCGCAAGCACCGCCTCCGCCGTCCGCGAAGCACGCCTGTCTCCCGTGCCGACTCCCCACCTTGCACCGCGCTCAACCTCATCTCCACGCCGGCCTCCACCATCCCCCGAGAGTGGGCCCGGCGTCCCCTCGACACCCCGCGTTTTGTTCTTTGGTCTGTACATGACTATCGGGTGCCGCCAGACTGTCCGCCGATCACCTCCCACCCCCCAACCGAGGAGTCGGTTCATGCCCCCGCGCACCCTCCGGCACCGCTGTCACCTGGCCCTGACCGGTCTGGTCGCCCTCGCCACCGCCGCCGTACTGTCGGCCGCCCCGCCCGCCGCCGCGGCCGACACCTGGACCGAGGCCGGTTCGGACCGCGCCGATCCGCTGACCGAGAGCCAGGGCCTGGCCTCGGTCGAGATCCCCGCGGGCAGCGCCAACCGCTACACGGGCATCGGCACGATCCCCCTCGGCCTCAGCACTCGCGGGTGGAACCACGTCGGCGACCCCGACGCCTCCTACGACGGCCACTACATCGAGCCGTACCAACGGGACTCGGGGACCACCAAGATGTTCCGCGCGCAGGCGCCCGGCGGCGGCTGGTCGGAGTACGTCCACACGCTGAGCTCCGGGGAGGCGCTGAACAACTCCTGGGTCGCGGTGTCGCCGGACGGTCAGTGGATGGTGGCCGGTGAGTGGGGCACCATGAGCCGGCTGCTGGTCTTCCCGACCCCGGGCGTGAACCCGGCCACCTCGCCGTCGGCGAACCTGCCGCAGGCGTCCACGGTCCGCCTCGACCACGCCGTACGGGACGTCCAGGGCTGTGACTTCGTCGACGCGACCCGGCTGCTGTGCTCCTCCGACGACCCCGCGGGCACCCTGTTCGGCATCACCAAGCCGCTGCTCCAGGTCGACCTGTCGGCCCCGCCGAACGGCGCGTCGGACGTGTCCGGGCATGTCACCGCCCTGCGTCAGTTGCCCCTGCGCAGTTCCTGTTCGGGCACGTTCGAGGCGGAGGGCGTCGACTACGACCGCCGTACGGCGGTGTTGCGCGTGATCGTCGTCTCGCCGGGCTTCTGTGTCCTCACGGACAGCAAGACCTACCGCTTCACCCGCGGCTGAGGTGCCGCATGTGCTTCCCGGGGCTTCCCTGGGATGAAGTGCGGTTTCGTGGGGAACTCGCGGTACCGCAGTCCCGCCATGAGAGGAGCGTTCACGAAATGGACAGCGAGCGTCCGCACGAGGAATCCGTCTCCGTCGCGATCAGCGACTGCAGCAAGGAGGACGCGCGGGTCGTGTTCGACACGCTGTGCGCGTGCTTCTCTTCCGACCGGTGCGACGAGGACGTGCCAGAGCAACTGCACGAGACGCGACCCATGGTGTGGCTCGGCACGTTCGACGTCGCCGACCCCCACGAGGGAGCCCGTCCCGCCCATCTCCAGGCCTCCGTCACGGCCGACGTGCAGGGCGGTTACTGGGCCATCGAGCGGTTCCGCACCACCCTGGACGGCCTGTTCTCGGTGGAGAACCTGACCGCGGCCTCCGGCGACCAGGAGAGGGAGTTGCACCTCCGGCTGGCGAGCCGCTGACGCCCCGGCCGCCCGGGTCATTGTGCAACTAGTTGCAAAAGAATTAGTGCAACTAGTTGCACAATGCTGTGCGGGTCCTCTACAACGGAGGGCACCACACCCCGCACGGAGGGCCCGATGAGCCGTTACCCCCACCTGCTGAGCCCGCTCGACCTGGGCTTCACCACGCTGCCCAACCGCGTCCTCATGGGCTCCATGCACGTAGGCCTGGAAGAGGCCGAGCGCGGCTTCGAGCGCATGGCGGAGTTCTACGCCGCCCGGGCCCGCGGGGGAGTGGGCCTCATCGTCACCGGCGGCATCGCCCCCAACGACGAGGGACGCCCCGGCGAGGGTGGAGCGAAACTCACCACCGACGCCGAGGCCGGGCAGCACCGTCTGATCACCGACGCCGTGCACCGCGAGGGCGGCCGCATCGCGATGCAGCTCCTGCACTTCGGCCGCTACGCCTACCACCGCGACCTCGTCGCCCCGAGCCCCCTCCAGGCGCCGATCAGCCCCTTCGTGCCCCGAGAGCTCACCGAGGCCGACATCGAGCGCACCATCGACGACTACGCCCGCGCCGCCCGCCTCGCCCGGCAGGCCGGCTACGACGGTGTGGAGATCATGGGCTCCGAGGGCTACCTCATCAACGAGTTCATCGCCCGGCAGACCAACCACCGCACGGACCGCTGGGGCGGAACGTACGAGAACCGCATGCGCTTCCCCGTCGAGATCGTCCGGCGGGTGCGCGAGGCGGTCGGCGAGGACTTCATCGTCATCTACCGGCTGTCCATGCTGGATCTGGTGCCCGGAGGCTCCTCGCTGGACGAGGTGATCACCCTCGCGAAGGCCGTGGAGGCCGCCGGGGCGACGATCATCAACACCGGCATCGGCTGGCACGAGGCCCGCATCCCCACCATCGCGACCTCCGTGCCGCGCGGCGCCTACACCTGGGTCACCAAGAAGCTCATGGGCGCGGTGTCCGTCCCGCTGGTCACCACCAACCGCATCAACACCCCGGAAGTGGCCGAGCAGTTGCTCGCCGACGGCTGCGCGGACATGGTGTCGATGGCCCGCCCGATGCTCGCCGACCCCGACTTCGTGAACAAGGCCGCCGCGGGCACGCCCGACGCCATCAACACCTGTATCGGCTGCAACCAGGCCTGCCTCGACCACACCTTCAGCGGCCGGATCACCTCCTGCCTGGTCAACCCGCGCGCCTGCCACGAGACCGAGCTGGTCCTCTCCCCGACCCGGCTGCGCAAGCGCGTCGCGGTCGTCGGCGCGGGCCCGGCCGGCCTCGCCTGCTCCGTGAGCGCCGCCGAACGTGGCCACGACGTCACACTCTTCGACGCCGCGAGCGAGATCGGCGGCCAGCTCAATGTCGCCCGCAAGGTCCCCGGCAAGCAGGAGTTCGACGAGACGCTGCGCTACTTCCGCCACCAGCTCGACGCCCACGGCGTGGACGTACGCCTGAACACGCCCGTCACCGCCGAGGACCTCTCCGACTTCGACGAGGTCGTCGTCGCCACCGGAGTCACCCCCCGCACCCCCGACATCCCGGGCGTCGACCACCCCCGCGTCCTCGGCTACCTGGACGTCCTGCGCGACGGCGCACCCGTCGGCGACCGGGTCGCGATCCTCGGCGCGGGCGGCATCGGTTTCGACGTCGCCGAGTACCTCACCGACGGCGACGACAAGGCGAGCGAGGACCCGCGGACGTACTTCCGGCACTGGGGCGTCGACATGGACTACAAGGCGCCAGGCGGCCTGGCCGCCCCCGAGCGCCCGGCCCCGCCCCGCACCGTCCATCTCCTCCAGCGCAAGGAGACCAAGGTCGGTGCGGGCCTCGGCAAGACCACCGGCTGGATCCACCGCACCGAGCTCAAGCACCGCGGCGTCACCATGGTCCCGGGCGTGCGCTACGACCGCATCGACGACGCCGGTCTGCACATCACCGTCGGTGAGGAGTCCACCGTCCTGGAGGTCGACACCATCGTGCTGTGCACCGGACAGGAGCCGCGTCGGGACCTGTACGAGGAGCTGGTGGCCGCCGGCACGAAGGCGCACCTCATCGGCGGTGCGGACGTGGCCGCCGAACTGGACGCCAAGCGGGCCGTCAAGCAGGGCACCGAGGTCGCGGCCGCCCTCTAGCCCTCCAGAGCCGTCCCTAGGATGACCCCATGTCACTCCCGCACGCGATCCTCATCGCCCTGCTCGAGAAGCCTTCGTCGGGGCTGGATCTGACCCGCCGGTTCGACAAGTCGATCGGCTACTTCTGGTCGGCGACGCACCAGCAGATCTATCGCGAGCTGGGAAGGCTGGAGGCCGAGGGCCACATCCGGGCCCTGCCGAGCGAACAGCCGGCCCGCGGACAGAAGAAGGCCTACGAGGTCCTGCCCGCGGGCCGCGCCGAACTGGCGCGGTGGACGGCGGCGTCCCAGGACCCCAAGCCGCACCGTGACGCGCTGCTGCTCAGGCTGCGCGCCGCGGCCGTCGTCGGCACCGCGGGTCTCGAGGCCGACCTGCGCCGCCACCTGGAGCTGCACCGGCTGCAGCTGGCCGAGTACGAGGAGATCGAGAAGCGCGACTTCCCGCCCGGCCAGCGCGGCGCGCAGGCCAGGCTCCAGCACTTGGTCCTGCGCGCGGGCATCGAACTGGAGACCTTCTGGATCCAGTGGCTCACCGAGGCGCTGGCCGAACTGTCCGTGGTGGCGGAGCGGCACGACTCGGCGTGACCTCGGGCGGTGCTCGAAGCGGTACTAGAGGCGGTACGGCTTCGAGCGGCGGCGCAGGAACCAGGCCGTCGCGACGACTCCGGTGCCCACCAGGATGCCGCCCGCCGTAAGGGTGAGCGGGCCGTAGTCCCGGCTGGAACCGCCTAGACCGCCCATGACACCGCGCGAGGGCGAGGCCGTCGCCGTTGCTGTCGCTGTCGCTGTCGCGGAGATCGTGGGCCGTGACGGTGGGGCGACGATGACGGACTGGGTGCCCGCGGTGCCCCCGTTGGAGCACATCACGATCACCGTGTAGGTGCCGGGGCCCACGTTCGACCAGGCCGCGGACTGGCTGACGCTCGTGCCCGACAGTGCCACCTGGCGCCCTTGGGCGAAGTTCGCCTGCGAGCCGGTGAGCAGGGACGCGGTGCCCCAGCTGCCGTTGATCTGGGAGCACGCGCCGGTCACCACCGAGATCGTGGACCCGGTCGTGCTCACGGAGATCCCGGACTGGGCGGCGGCCGGTCCGGCGGACAGGGCGAGCGGCAGCGCGGCGGCGGCTGCGACGGTCAGGCCGGCGCGCAGGAGAGGATGAGTAGTGCGCATGGAGTGTCCTCCGGCGGCACGGTTGGCGGTACATCCCTTGCGCCGCCGGGGGTCGGGAACGCCCGTGCTGCCTCAGAGGCAGCCAACGCGTCCCCGCCCCGCCCCGCACGCGGAGCACCGCCGGTCAGGTGACGGATACCCCCGGATTCCTACGAACGGCCGATGCCCGCGCGCGTGTCATGCGTGGCTGGGGTTGGTGCCCTCGCGCGTCACGCCGGTCGGTGTCGCCCCTCGTGACGGCGTGTTGGGTGGACCAGGCGCCCCAGGTACCGTCCGGAAGCCTGGCTCTGAGACGTACCGAGTGCTCCACGCCGGGCTCCGGCCCACGTGGAAGCTGTGGGAGACACTCGCGGGGGTGCCGTCCCGCCCCGCACCAGTGAGGTCGCCGGACGCCCGTCGAGCTCGATGCCGTACTCCGTGACCACGCCGTCCACCCGCGGCGGCTCCCAGGACAGGTCGACGTAGAACGCACCGTCGGCGCGGTGGGCGCCGGCGCGGAAGTCCCCGGGTGCGGTGTCGCGGCCGTCGGCGGAGCATCAAGAGGCCGGCGCAACCGGGACCGCAGGTTCCAGGAGTCCGGGGGAGTTACGTATGCTGAATCTCCTCACGGCCGAACTCAGCGCGAGCGATGGTGAGTTCGTGCCGGTGGCGCGGACCGCTGTCGTCGCTGATCCCGCGCCGGCGTGGGCGGCCGGGAGGCCGGAGCCGGGACAGGCTCGGGCCCCCGCCCCCTGTCGGGCCGTCAGAAGCGTTCACGTACGGCTGTACGGCCTATCGGAATGGCCACAGGGACGCAGCAACGCCGGATTGTGTCAACGGTCCGTCACAATCTGCCCATGAGCGGGCTCTTGAACGTTCCAGTCCCTTCGCTGCCCCTGGCCGCGACGGGGCTCCTCCTGCTGGCCCAGGCCGGACAGCCCGTCGCGTCCCACTTCCCTCACGAGCCGGTGGCACGCCACGAAAGGACCGTGGCGGCCGCCGACCTGCTGGCCAAGGTGCGTGGCTGCGTCCCCATCTCCCGCAGGTACTACCGCAGTGACGCCGGCGCGCCCGCCCGCATCCCGGTCTGCGGCACCGAGGGCGCCGTGTTCTGGACGGCCGACCTGGACATCGACTGCGACGGGCGCCCCGGTGCGCACTGCAACCGCAGGACGGACCCGTGGTTCTCGCGCGCCACCGCCTATCAGCAGTCCGACGGACGCCCGTTGAGCGCCGAGACGCTGCCGTACATCGTCGTACCCGCCCCGAGCTCGCGCTGGAAACCTCGCGAACACGGGGTGCGCGGCGGCTCCGTCGCGGCCGTCGTCCACGGAGACCGGGTGCAGTACGCCGTCGTCGGCGACGCCGGGCCGGCCGACCTCATCGGCGAAGCGTCGTACGCCACGGCAGCGGGGCTCGGTCTCCCCACCGACCCGCGCAGGGGCGGAGCACCCTCGGGCGTCACCTACATCGTCTTCAAGAACTCCAGGGCGACTCCGATCGAGGACCACGCCGCCGCGGTCGAGACGGGGGAGCGGCTGGCGCGGCGCTTCGCGGGGACGGCCGTGCGCCGGGCCAGGACTGACGGCCGGTGAGGTCGGGGCCGTGGGGGAGGAGCGGTGGCATGGGTGAATCCCACCGGGCCGGGCCCGCCGTGAGCCTCCGCTCCTCACACCTTCCGGTAGCTGTAGGCCTCCGCGGCCGCCGCCTCCACCGCGGCCAGGTCGGCTCCGGTCGCCGCTGTGACGACCGCTGCCACCGCGCCCTCGACGAACGGGGCGTCCACCAGGCGGGTGCGGGCGGGCAGCTCGTCGCCCTCCGCGAGGAGAGCCTTCACGGTGAGGACGGCGCTGCCGAGGTCGGTGAGGACGGCGACGCCGGCGCCGCGGTCGACCGACGCGGCGGCCGCCGCGATCAGCTCCGCGCTGGTGCCGAGCCCGCCCCCCTCGGTGCCGCCGGCCGGGGCCACGGGCACCTCCGTGCCGCCGCCGGCGAGCCCGCGGGCGAGCTCGGCCACCGAGGCGGCCACCTCGGCGCTGTGCGACACGAGCACGATCCCGACCAGCTTGTCCTCACTCACCGTTCGCCTCCGCGAGGGCCGCGATCAGCAGCGCCGAGGAGGTCGCGCCCGGGTCCTGATGCCCGATGCTGCGCTCCCCGAGGTAGCTCGCCCGGCCCTTGCGGGCCTGCAAGGGAGTCGTGGCGACGGCGCCCTCCTCGGCGGCGGTCCGGGCCGCGGTGAAGCCGTCGCCGAGTGCGTCGACGGCCGGCACCAATGCGTCGATCATGGTCTTGTCGCCGGGAGCGGCGCCCCCGAGGGTCATCACGGCGTCCACCCCGGCCCGCAGTGCCTCGACGAGCTGCTCCGCGCCCACCTCGGCGGCGTCCCCGAGCGCCTTGCCGGTACGGCGCAACAGGGTGCCGTAGAGCGGACCGGACGCCCCGCCGACGGTCGAGATGAGCTGCCGTCCCGCCAGGGTCAGTACGGCACCGGGAGTCGCGGGCGGCTCCTTCTCCAGGGCTGCGGTCACGGCGGTGAAGCCGCGCTGCAGGTTGGTGCCGTGGTCGGCGTCACCGATGGGGGAGTCGAGGGCGGTGAGCCGTTCCGCCTCGCGGTTCACGGACGCGGCGGTCGCCGTCATCCAACGGCGGAAGAACTCGGCGTCGAGCACTGGATCTCCTTGCGTGGTGGATACGTCGGGGTCGGTCTCCGGCCGTTCTCCGCCGGTCACATGCCCCAGCGCAGGCCCGGCGTACTGACCGGCGCGTCCCACAGCCGCAGCAGCTCCTCGTCGATCTGGCACAAGGTGACCGAGGCGCCGGCCATGTCGAGGGAGGTCACGTAGTTGCCGACCAGCGTACGGGCGACGGCGACTCCGCGGTCGGCGAGCACGCGCTGCACCTCGGCGTTGAAGCCGTACAGCTCCAGCAGCGGTGTGGCGCCCATGCCGTTCACCAGGACGAGGACGGGGTTGCTCGGGGTGAGGTCCTCCAGGAGGGCCTGCACGGCGAAGTCCGCGATCTCGCCGGAGGTCATCATCGGCCGCCGCTCCCGGCCCGGCTCACCGTGGATCCCGATGCCCAGCTCCAGCTCCCCCGGCGGCAGGTCGAAGGTGGGACTGCCCTTGGCGGGAGTCGTACAGGCACTGAGCGCCACGCCGAAGCTGCGGGAGTTCTCGTTGACCTGCCGGGCGATGGACTGCACGCGCTCCAGCGGCTGCCCCTCGTCGGCGGCGGCACCGGCGATCTTCTCCACGAACAGGGTCGCGCCGGTACCGCGCCGACCGGCCGTGTAGAGGCTGTCGGTGACCGCCACGTCGTCGTTGACGAGAACCTTCGCGACCTGGATGCCCTCGTCCTCGGCGAGTTCGGCCGCCATGTCGAAGTTGAGCACGTCCCCCGTGTAGTTCTTCACGATGAACAGCACACCCGCTCCGCTGTCCACGGCGGCGGCCGCGCGCAGCATCTGGTCGGGCACGGGCGATGTGAACACCTCACCAGGGCAGGCAGCGGACAGCATGCCGGGGCCGACGAAACCGCCGTGCAGCGGCTCATGCCCCGAACCGCCACCCGAGACCAGGCCCACCTTCCCCGCGACGGGCGCGTCCCGCCGTACGACCACGCGGTTCTCGACATCCACCGTCAGCTCGGGATGAGCCGCGGCCAGGCCCCGCAGCGCGTCCGCGACCACGGTCTCCGCGACGTTGATGAGCATCCTCATGAGGAACCTCCTGGGAGACTGGCCAGATGACTCTCTGACCTTCAGCTTTGCAGTTCGGGGTGGGCTTGGCCAGTTATCGATCTTGGTGGTCCGGTCGCGGTCCGAGGCGGTTCCGGCGGCACTGCTGCTGACACTGTCCAGTATCTCTTCATGACCGACGGAGCCGAAGCCCTTGAGTCCTTTCCGTCTCCATGATGCGCAGTCACTCGACAGCGATGCGCAGTTTCTGGCACGCGTTGTTCAGCCGAGCGAAACGCCTGTGCGGCTCTCCAGAGCCTGGATGAGGTGCGCCTGGAACTGTTCGTCCCGCGCGGCGGGATGTGGGTCGTGTGCCTGCCGGTGGTACCAGTAGCCGCCGGTGTCCGGGGCCACGTCGTCGCCGGTGGCGAGCCACACCTGTGTCCGGTGCCCGGCGGCCAGGTCGTCCGGCGCGCCCGCACCGCCCATGCGCGTGGGGACCCACCCGGGGTCGACCGCATGGCTGGACGTCCCTTCCCATCGTTGCGCGAGGGCGAGCGCGAGGGTGGTGACCCACAGCTTGCTGTCGTCGTAGGAAGCGGTGCCGGCGGCCAGCCGTCGCAGGTCGGTGGAGCCGGTGCGGTGCATGGAGCTGCTGAGGTGGACGAGCCTCGCCGGCTTGTCCATCAAGGCCGTCAACATGTAGGGCGCGACCGTGTTGACGGTGACCACTTCCGGGCGGTGCATGACGCCGGCGTTGTGGATGACGGCGTCGAAACGGCCGTAGTCGGCGGCCTGCCGGGCAACGCCACGGATGTCGTCGAGCTCGGCCAGGTCACCGGTGACCACGCCCTTCCACCGGACGGTGTCTTCCCCGTCGATCAGCCGGGCCGGGCTGCGGACGTGGATGACCACGTCGTGCCCCTCGTCGGCCAACGCGTTCGCCGTGTCCCGCCCTAGCCCGCTGGACGCCCCGGTGACCAGTACCAGTGCCATGTCGTCATCTCCTGTCGCTGGGTCGTGGGTGCGGTGACGCCCCACCGGGCATTCCCCCTGAGTCTGCCTCGGCAGGGAGGAGGCCGGCCCAGAGGCGAAACCGGGTCAGAGGGTGAGGAGGATTTTGGTGGCGCGGCGCTCGTCCATGGCCCTGTAGCCCTCCGCGGCCTCGTCCAGCGGCAGGGTGAGGTCGAAGACCTTGCCCGGGTCGATCCTGCGGTCCCAGATGAGCTGGATCGGCTCGGGCAGGAACCGGCGCACCGGAGCCGGGCAGCCCTCGGTGTGGATGCCGGCGAAGAACAGGTCGACACCCTTGAGCGTGACGTCGTAGGCGGCGCCGACGAAGCCCATGTGCCCGCCCGGGCGGGTGGCGCCTATGGCCCGCATGGTCGGACTCCTCCGTCCCGACGGCCTCGACCACCGAGTGCGCGCCGAGGCCGCCCGTGAGCTCCTTGATCTTCGCCACGCCCGCGTCACCGCGCTCCTCGACGATGTCGGTCGCGCCGTAGAACCGGGCCGGCTCCTGCCGCTCGGGGTGGCGGGACATCGCGATGATCAGCTCCGCACCCAGCTGCTTGGCGGCCAGGACGGCCATCAGGCCGACCGCGCCGTCGCCGACGACCGCGACGGTCTTGCCTGAGCCGGCCGCGGCTGCCACCGCCCCGCACCAGCCGGTGCCGAGCACGTCGGAGGCGGCCAGCAGCGAGGGAATCAGCTGTCGTCGGCGACCTCACCCTGGCCTGAGCGGCCTGGCCATGGCCGCCGAACCCGGACTCACACTGACCGTCTACACCGCCGAACCCGGTACACCCTCCGGAGAGGCCCTGCGCCTGTTGGCCGCTTGGACAGCCCCGCAGTAGGACACCACCGCCTCTTCCGTCCGGCCGCCGAACGCTCCGCCGAACTGATCGCGACGGCACCGCGCGGCCGCCCGCGGGACGTGTACGTCGAACCGCACCTCAGTGGTGGTGGCCGCGCCGGCCGAGGGTCTCCACGGGGGTGGCACCGGGGCGGGTCCACTGGGGTACGGGGCGGCTGGTCGGGCCCCAGGTGGCGTTCCCGTCCGCGTCCGAGCGCCAGTACCAGCAGGCCTGGCGGCCCTCGGACGGGTGCCCCTCGCGGACATCACCGAGCACGGGCCGGCCCTCGGGGTGGTCCTCCCACGCCTCGCCGCGGCCGTAGGGCGTCATGTCGAGCAGGCCGAGGGACCCGTTGACCCGCTCGTTGCCACGGCCCGTCGTGGCGTAGGTGAGGAACACGCGGTCGCCGTCGCGCAGGAAGCAGGCGAGGTAACCCATCTCGCCGCCGGCCGGCCCCTCGACGCCCCGCACCGAGTACCAGGGCTGGGTGTAGCCCATGAACTCGACGTAGGAGGCCACCTCGTCCCACCGGCCCGTGGTCAGGACGGCGAGCGACACGCCGCGGGCGTTGAGGTAGACGGCGTCCTTCAGGTGCCAGGCCGTGGTGGTGCAGCCCTCGCACTGCCCCTGGTGCGGCGCGCCGTCGTACCACATGTGCTTGTAGACCACGAGCTCGTCGCGGCCCTGGAACAGCTCCAGGAAGGGGATGGGGCCGTCGGGTCCGACGACCTCGACCGTCCCGTCGAACTCCACCATCGGCAGCCGTCGGCGGGCCGCGGCGATGGCGTCGCCCTCGCGGGTGTGGGCCTTCTCGCGAACCAGGAGTTCGTCACGGGCGGTCTGCCAGGTGGCCGGGTCGACGACGGGCGGGCGGCCGGACAGCGCGGTGGTCGGGTCGTCGGGTGCGGTCGTCATGGTGTCCTCCGTGGTGTCTCGTGCGGGGCGGCGTCGTACGCCGTCCTGCGCCGTCCTATGACGGTCACCGGAACAGACTCGCGATCCGGCCGGAACTCATCGCGGCGGGTCGTCTGCTTCCGCGAGACCGGCGGCATGTTTCACCCATGGTCAACTTCGAGTGGAAATCGGAGTTTCTTCCTCTGGTCCCGGTCGTGGGCCCTAGGCTTGCGCTTTCTGATGTGCGCTGTACGGACGCACCCGGGGGATGTCGTGGATGTGCCGACGCTGTTGCTGTTGGGAGCGGCGGGGGGTGTGCTGCGGGCACTGGTGGACGTGTACGCCCGGTTGCAGGACTGGCAGGCGGATCGCCGGGCGTATCGGCGGTTACCGCCCGGACAGCAAGGGGATGAACAGCCTCGGTTCGGGCAGTACTTCGATCCACTTGCCGATCCGGTCGCAGGAGTGCTGCACACGGTGATGGGGGCGGGGGCCGTGTGGGCGATGGGTGCGGGCGGGCAGATCACGGGAGCGTACGCCGCGCTTGTCATCGGGATGTCGGCACCGGTGATCCTCATGCAACTCTGCCGCATCCCTTCCTTGAACGACGCCTTGACGGGACAGTCCCCGGAGCCGGCACCCACCGCGTCACCGCCTCACTCCGGAGCTCCGCCACCAGCAACCGCAATTCAGTGGCCGGCGGCCCCTGCCGAACTCCAGCAGGGTTCCGCCGACGCCCCGGGTGCAACCGGGGAGGAGGGGGCGTCCCCAGTTGTTGCGAGAGGCCAGGTGGCCCGCCGCTCCGGGGGCGTCGACGGCCCCCCGTCCGTGCGGCGGCCGCACGCCGACACCAGGCCGGTGGCCGCACCCGACGAGGCGAGCCGCAGTGTCAGCGGCCGTGAGATGGCGGCGAGGCACACCGAACCGGTGACTGAGGAGGAGGGGTCGGCATGACGGGGCTGCCACCCACGCTGGAGCAGCAGCGTGAGCTTCCGCTGGGACGTCGCGTGTTGGCTTCGCTCATCGGCATCCGGGTCCGACCGTACGTGTCCGCCTCCCGCTCCCCGCGTGCCGGGACGCAGGCCGTGGAGACCGGGCGCGGGCGGCGACCGGTCGCGATGAGCCGGTGGGAAGGGACTCAGAAAATCCTGGTCGTCGTGCTCGTCGTGGGCGTTGTCTATCTGCTCGCCCAACTGCTCGGGGCCGACGAGTGGAACCGTCCGTGGCAGCTCGTGCTGTCCGTGCTGTGCGGTGGCACCGCGCTGATCGTGCAGTTCCTGGTGTCCTTCGCGAAACAGATGGAGGTGGTGGAGACTTCGCTCGACAAGCGGTTCGCCGACATGAACACGGCGACCAAACTCTTCAGCGAGGTGGAGAAGCTACGCGGCGACGGTGTCCCCAGGCTCGCCGAGCACACCACGAAGGTCGTCACCGTCGGCCCGGGCATCCTTCATGGTTTCGCCCTCGCGGAGATCGACCGCCTCGCCGCGCAGATGGAGGACCTCACCAACCTCAGCACCGAGTGCCCCGGCGAGAACCACGACTGGCTCATGACACTCACCAGGTGCGCCAGAAACAGCATCGACTCCATCAACACCAGCCCCGCCGACGAAGTTTTCTGGAACACCGAAGCGGCCGGCCGCTATCTGACGGCCCAGCGTGAGGCGATCACCGAGCGTGGGATCAGGATCAGGCGGCTGTTCGTTGTCAGCCGCAGGGACGAGTTGGCCGCCATCGATCCGTTGCGTGCCGAGCAGCAGGCCCTGGGTGTCGACGTCCGAGTGGTCGCTCTGGAGACGCTCCCACTCCACTACCGTCGCGGCCGGATGATCGACTTCATCGTCTTCGACGGGGCGCTGTCCTACGAGCTCCACCCCGACCAGCTCGGCGTAATCTCCTCGACCAGGATCAACGCGCGCGCACACGAGGTCCAGCCCCTGATCCGGCGGTTCGATCAACTCTGGGAAGCGGCGCAGGCAGATACCCCCGACACCGCTTTCAACAGCGCGCGGGCACGGACCGGCAGCGCCTTCCCGGACGTCGGTACGTAAGGAACCGATGGTGTGGTGTCGGCCCGCCCCGTCGCCGTCCTGGCAAGATGGCGGTATGGAACGTGTGCTTGGGATCGGCGGGTACTTCATGCGGGCCGCCGATCCGGTGGCCCTGAGCGCGTGGTACCGCGATTGTCTGGGTCTGGACGCCGATGAGAACGGCCTGTGGCGTCAGGAAGCCGGGCCGACGGTGTTCGCGACGTTCGAGAACGAGACCGACTACTTCGGGTCCCGCGCCCAGCGAACCATGCTCAACTTCCGGGTCCGCGACCTGGAGGCGATGCTCGCGCAATTGCGCGCCAGGGGCGCGGACGTGGTCGAGGAAACGCAGGACATGGACGGGGTCGGCCGATTCGGCTGGGTCACCGATCCCGAGGGCAATCGGATCGAGCTGTGGCAGCCCGCCTGACCACGTCTTCCCGGACCGCCGAACGCACCGCCCGGCCATGTTCGGCTCGCGCTACGAGTTCGACATCCTCGACGAATACGGCGATATGCCGGACAGGTACGCGGTGAGGGCGAGGAGCGCGGCCAGAGCGATGAGAGCGCAGACGGCGCCCCGGCCGAGCTGGACGTAGGCGCGGGTGCCGAGCCATGACCCGGCGCTGCCGCCGAGGAACGCGCAGGTCATGTAGCCGGTGTTCAGACGGCTGCGGGCCTCGGGCCGCAGCGCGAAGATGCGGGCCTGGTTGGTGACCTGGGCGCACTGCACCGCCACGTCCAGCAGGAGCAGTCCCACGGCCGGCGCCACGACGGTGACGGCCGGGCGGCCCGCGGCCGCGACCCGGGCGATGACCTCACTCCGGCACCAGGACCCGTGCCAGTGGCCGTGCGGGAAGAGCAGCGGGGTCGAAGCAGCGGGCATGATGGCTTGCTTGCGTCCGTCGTGCAGAGATGTGGAGGATTTGACCGGGTCCGGCACAGCGCGTCCCAAGGCAATTCCGCCACATGGAAGAACTCAGACGGTGGCCTGGGGTTGTGCCGGGCCGAGGTAGTGCACGGTGGTCTGTTCGGCGTGCGGTGAGAGCAGGTCCTGGAGTTCCTCCGCCGCGACCTCGAGGAGATCGCCGTCACGCGTGGCCTGGAGGGTTTCGAGGGCGAAGACGACGTGTGCGGAGTCCTCGGTGACGCGGGTGCGGTGGGCGTCGCGGTGGTTCCAGTGGCGGGTCAGGACCCCGCCTGCGTCGGCGTAGATGATCTCGCCGGGCTTGGGGTGCTCGACGGTGTCGGGCTCGCCGAGCGGCGTGAAGGACTCGGTGCCGTCCGCGTGGCGGATGTCGACGTTCCCGGCGACCTGGTCCAGGTCGAAGGCGCCGGCGGGCAGGCCGTGACGGACGGAGACGGCGTTGTAGGAGTCGACGGCCGGGTTGATGCGCGGCAGCGTCCCCTTCTTGGCGAGGCGGCGGCCGAGTGCGTCGACGCTGGGGCGGATGCGGCGGGGGTTGGTGCCGAAGGAGCGGTAGGCGGTGTGCCAGGCCTCGATGCGCGGGTCGGTCTCGCCGGCGGGGTACCAGGTGTCGTCGGCGAGCTGTCGCTCCAGCTCCTCCAGGGCCGCGGTGGTGCGGGGCCAGGACTCCCGGCCGCGCAGGCCGGTTGCGGTGACCAGGGCGATGAGGGTGTCGGGGAAGGCGTCTGCGACGGCGGGGGAGAGGCGAAAGGTGGTCATGAGCGTGGTTTCCGTTTTCTGCGTCGGGTGGCGCTGGTGGGGCGGCGAGGGCGGGGACTCGTCGGGGCTCGGGCCGCCGGGGCCGCCGGGCCGTCGGGCCGTCGGGACTTGGGCCGTCGGGGCGGGGGGCTCGGCGGCGTCAGGGCTCGTTCAGGTCAGGGCGAGGAGGCTGACGGCGACGGCGGCGGTGCCCAGGCCGATGAGCTGGCCGCGGTGGATGCGTTCGGCAAGAACGCCGCGCGCTAGGAGGACGGTGCCTGCCGGGTAGAGCGCGGTGATCACGGCGACCACGGCGAGGTCCCCACTGCGGGCGGCCAGCAGGAACAGCAGGTTCGCCACGGAGTCCAGCGCGCCCGCGGCCGCCGACATCGCGTACGCCGGCCGCTCGGAGCCCAGCCGACGGTGCATCAGCCCTGCCGCCGCCAGAGTGACCGCCGACGACACCGAGCGGCCGATGATCAGCGGGGCCACTCCGCTGTCGGACGGCGCCTGGTGCAGGAAGACCAGCTGAAGGGCGATGGCGGCGCCCGCACCGAACGCCAGCAGCAGCGCGGTACGCGAGGGACGCGCCGAGCCGACGCCATGTCCGGCGCTGATCAGCACCACCGCCGCCAGCGCGAGCGGCAGCCCCACCAGTCCCGCGGCGGCCGGCTGCTCGCCCTGGAGCAGACCCACACCGACGGGCAGCGCGGCGGACACCAGCGCGGTCACGGGAGAGAGCACGTTCATCGGACCGATCGCCAGGGTGCGGTAGAGCATGGCGAACGCGGCGGCCGAGGCGACCCCCGACGCGGCACCCCAGCCGAGGGTCGCGGTGCTGAACGAGGCGCCGAGCACCGGCCACAGCAGCAGTTCCACCGCGAGGCTGGCGGGGGCCGCGATCAGTACGGTTCGCAGTACGTGGGCCTTGCGGGCACCCAGGCCGCCGAGGAAGTCGGCGCATCCGTAGGCGAGTGAGCTGCCCAGGGCCAGCAGCAGAACGGTCACGGCACATCCCTTACTATGCAATGGAACGACTGAACCGTACAACAGAACGACCGACGGATGTCAACCAAACGACCGTGCGGTGCATTCAAATGGTCTTGCCGCGAGGATGGTGATCAGGTGGCCGAGACAGCCGCAGCCCTGCGGACGGTCGCGCACAACGTCCGGGCGGCGCGCCTCCGCGCGGGCCTGTCCCTGGAGGAACTCAGCCGGCGTGCCCAGGTCAGCAAGGGGGCCCTGGTAGGACTTGAGAAGGCCCAGGGCAACCCCAACCTCGCCACCCTGGTCCGGCTGGCCGACACCCTCGGCATCTCGGTGTCCGCCCTGATGCAGGGCCCGCCCGAAGGGCGCGTACGAGTGGTGGACGCCGGCTCCGTGGCACCGCTGTGGACCGGGGAACGGGGCAGCGAGGCCCGGCTCATGCTGACGACCTCAGGGCCGTCCCCGGTCGAGGTCTGGCGCTGGCGACTGGAACCGGACGAGGAGTACCCCAGCCACCCCCACCAGGCCGGAGTCGTGGAAACCGTCAGCGTCACGGCCGGCCGGATGAACCTGGTCGTCGACGGCACCGAGCACACCGTCGAAGCCGGCCAGACCGCCACGTTCGACGGCGACACCCCGCACATCTACCGTGGCGCGGGCACCACGACCTGCCACCTGATCATGACGGTTCACGTGCCGCCCGGTCCCGTTTCGACTGCCTGACCGGGCCGCGCAAGGGGCCGGTCACTGGCCCACCCCCGTCCCGAACGGCCCGTCGCACTGCCGAGTTGTGGCTGCGACGTCTTCTGGGAGGACGTTCGGATCCACGGCTGAGGCGATGGCGTGCGCACGCCGGTACGGTCGAGCACGTCGCGCCGGAAGCGGTCGGCGGCCTTGTCGCCGTGGCACGGGGAGTCGCCGCGGCCTCGGGGTCGCCGTGCGGTGATCCCGAGGCCGCGGTGCGCGTGATGCGTGTGCTGCTCGGTCGTGGTGTCGACGGCCGAGAGGGTTCTCACTCGTGGGGGTGGAGGACGACCTTGGTGTAGCCCTCGATCCGCTTGTCGAACTTCTCGTATGCCGTCGGCGCCTGGTCGAGCGGCAGCTCGTGGGAGACGACGAAGCTGGGCTGCGCACGGCCCTCGATGATCAGATCACGCAGGTGACGGTTGTAGCGCTTGACGTTGCACTGTCCCGTCCCCATACGCAGTCCCTTTTCGAACATGCGCCCGATGGAGACCATCAGCATGCCCTGCTTGGCCGACTCGTCCGGTCCGCCGGGGTCCCGCGGAACATACAGACCCGGTATGCCCAGAGCACCCGTCGGCCGGACCGTCTCGACCAGCGAGTTCAGAACGGTCGCCGGCTCCTCGCGATCCTCGCCGCGCGCCTGGGCCTGGTAGCCGACGGCGTCGATGCCCTTGTCCGTACCCTCGCCCGCGGTCTGCTCACGGATCTGCTCCACCGGGTTGCCCTCGGCGAAGTTGATCGGCACGGCGCCGATCTCCTCGGCCTTCTGCAACCGCTCGGTCACCCGGTCGACCACGAACACCTTGCTCGCCCCGCGCACCATCGCCGAGTAGGCGGCCATCAGCCCTACCGGGCCTCCGCCGTAGACGGCGACCGTGTCACCGGGACGTACGTCGGCCAGTTCGTTGCCGTGGTAACCGGTGGGGAAGATGTCGGCGAGCAGGACGAAGTCGGTCTCCTTCTCGGTGCCCTCGGGCAACTTCAGGCAGTTGAAGTCGGCGTAGGGCACCCGTACGTACTCCGCCTGGCCTCCGACAAAGGGGCCCATGGCCACGTAGCCGTAGGCCCCGCCGGCGAAGCCCGGGTTCACGGTCACGCAGAAGCCGGTGAACCCCGCCGTACAGTTCTTGCAGAAACCGCACGCCACGTTGAACGGCATGACGACCCGGTCTCCTCGGCTGAGCGACGTGACGCCCTCAGCGACCTCCTCGATGACCCCCAGGTTCTCGTGGCCGAAGACGATCCCCGGCTCGGCGGCGGTGCGGCCCTCATACATGTGCAGGTCGGAGCCGCATATGGCGGTGGACGTGACACGTACGATCACGTCGTTCGGGTGCTGGATGCGAGGATCCTCCACTTGCTCGATCGCTACCTCGAACGGTCCCTTGTACACGACGGCCCTCATTGTCGAGCACCTCCACTCTGTGTGCTTGCTCGATCACTTGCGGGAACGGCGGCTCCGGGGAGCTCGGCCTTCGTTCGGGGAAAATCCTTGATCCCCGCAGCTCGTCACGTTTTCTGTGGAACTCCTCACACTCCAGAGTGGTCCATGGTGCGATGATTTGCACGTAGGCACTGCAAAGTCTTGTTTCCGTATGTATCGGATTCGGAAGGATCAAGAACCTTGAAACAGCGTTTCGGCGTGCTGCTCGTCCCGGTGTCCGGCCTGTCCGGAACCAGCTACCCGGTGGGGACCCAGGTCGCCATCCGAGGCACCGGGGGCTCCGTCGACGGCTTCGTCGACGGGGACTGGCTGCCGCTCGCCTGGTGGGAGTTCGCGGACACCCAGCCGGAGGACATGCCCCGCACGTGACCGCTCAGCGGGACAACTCCTTGGTGATGCGGTCCAGCATGAAGGCGGACGAATCCCGCGCGCGCTCCTCCCAGGCGAAGACGCAGGCCGTCGCGACGCCGTCGAAGTCCAGCTCTCGCAGCGTGCCGAAGAAAGCGTCCCAGCCGACTTCGCCGTGCCCGATGTCCAGGTGCTGATGGACACGGGCGGTGGTGCCGGGCGGGTTGAGGATGTAGCGCAGGCCGCCGGCCCCCTTGTGATTGAAGGAGTCCGCGATGTGCACGTGCTGGAGCCTGCCGCCCGCGTAGCGCATCATCGCCGCGATGCCCGCGCCGACCTCCGCGGCACCCGACAGGTGGAAACTGTGCGGGGGCGCAGTAGAGGTAGTTCACCCAGGGCTTGTTGGTCGCCCGGACGAGGTCGACGGCCTGGGCGTTCTCCTCGCAGAAGTCGTCCGGGTGCGCCTCGAGGTTGAGTGCGATGCCCTCACGCTCGAAGAGCGGCAGCGACTCCTCCAGCGAACGCCAGAACGCCGCCTCGCTCTCGGCCGCGCGCTCGGGGCGGCCGTTGAACTCCGAGTTCATCAGCGGACACCCGAGGTCCGCGGTGATCTCGATCATCCGCTTCCCAATAGCGGACGGCGGCCCGCCGCTCGGTCTCGTCGGGCGAGGACCACTTGTACAAGGACAGGACGGCGGAGAGCTGCCCGCCGTGCGCGCGCAGGGAGTTCTTGAGCTGCGCCACGCGCTCGTCGTCCGCCCGCGGATGCGGGAAGAACGGCATGAAGTCGGCGCGGGGTGGCAACTCGATTTACCCGTAACCGAGTTCGGCGACCGTGCGCACCATGTCGTCGATCGGCAGGGCGCGGAACATGTACGGGTCGAGGGCGATTTTCATGCGGTGCCTCCGTAGAAGACCGGGCGGGGCTTCATGTCGACGGTGATGACGGTGCCGTCGGAGTCCAGGGAGCGGACGGCGGCGTCGGTGATGACGGTGGCGGCGTAACCGTCCCAGGCGGACGGACCGGTGAGCTCGCCGCCGGTCGCGACGGAGTCGATCCACTCCCGGAACTCGGTGTCGAAGGCCTCGGCGAACCGGCCCTTCCAGTCCTGGAGGACGGCGGTGCCGTGCCGGCCGGCGGTACGGACTCCCACGGCGGGCGGGTCGGGCAGCCGGACCAGGCCCTCCTCGCCGACGGTCTCGCACTGGATGTCGTAGCCGTACTGGCAGTTGACGAAGACCTCGAGGTCGATACGGGCACCGCTCGCCGTATCGAAGTACATGATCCGGGGGTCCTTGAGGTGGGCGAACCGCTTGCCGGTGGCCCGCGGGGTGATCACCTGGGCGGAGACGATCTCGTCGTCGAGCAGCCGGCGCAGGACGTCGATCTCATGGACTGCCGTGTCCTGCGCGGCCATCGCGGAGGTGTAGACGTCCGGCACGGTCGGGTCGCGGTGGGCGCAGTGCACGATCAGCGGAGTACCGACCGCGCCGGAGGCGATGACCTCCTTCATCTGCCGGTAGCCGGGGCCGAAGCGGCGCATGAAGCCGACCTGCACGAGGCGGCGGCCGTGGGCGCGCTCGGTCTCCACGATGCGCTGACAGTCCTCGGCCGTGGTGGCCGGCGGCTTCTGGCACTACACCGGCTTGCCGACCGCGATGGCGTTCAGGACGTGCTCGGCGTGGGTGGGGCCCCAGGAGGTGACGAGGACGGCGTTCACCTCGGGGGAGGAGATCAGCTCGGCGCCGGACGGCAGCGCCACCGCGCCCACCCGCGCGGCCACGTCGACCGCGCGGGCCTGGTCGATGTCGGTCACCGCGGTGACAGCCGCCCCGGTGACGACCTCGGTCAGGCGCCGGATGTGGTCCTGGCCGATCATTCCGGCGCCGATGACGCCTACACGTACGGTGATGGTCGAGTCCTTGGACGGAGGTCAGGAGAAGCGCGCCCGGAGTTCGGCTTCGAGGGATTCGAGGGTGCGGCCCTTGGTCTCGGGGACGTAGCGCTTGACGAAGGTGAGGGAGACGACTCCCGCCACCACGAAGAGGAAGAAGGTGTTGGAGATCCCGATCCCGTCCACCAGGGACGGGAACACCAGACCGATCACGAAGTTGGTCAGCCACAGCGCCACGGCTGCCACACCCATACCGAAGCCGCGCATCCGCATCGGGAAGATCTCCGACAGCATCAGCCAGGTCACCGGCGAGATCGCGCCCTGCTGGAAGGCGAGGAAGGTGACGGTCATGGCGAGCACCGCGTAGGCCCGGCCGTCCCCGGTGGGCAGCACCAGGGAGAAGACACCGATGAGCAACAGAGCCGCCGTGGTTCCGATCTGACCTGTCATCAGCATCGGCCGCCGGTTGACGCGGCCCAGCAGCCAGATACCGACGAAGGTGGCCAGCACCGAGATCACGCCGTTGGCGATGTTCGCCGTCAGGGCGCTGTCGGCGGCGAAGCCGGCGTCGGTGAGGATCTGGGTGCCGTAGTACATGATCGTGTTGACGCCGGTGATCTGCTGCACGATCGCGATGCCGAAGCCGACGTACATCAGCTTGCGCACCCACGGCGTGGACCTCATCTCCTGCCGGCCGCCGAGCTTCTCCCGCTCGTCCTTGACGGCGAGTGCGGAGACCTCGCTCAGCTCGGCCTCGGCCCGCTGCCGCGACCGGACCTGCCTCAGTACTTCCAGCGCCTCGCCGAAGCGGCTCCGCGAGGCCAGCCAGCGCGGGCTCTCCGGCACGACCAGCATGCCGAACCACAGCACCACGGCCGGCATCGTGGCGATCACCAGCATCCAGCGCCAGATCCCACCGGACCCACCGCCCACCCGGGCGATGATCGCGTTGCAGGTGAAGGCGAGCAACTGGCCGCTGACGATCATGAGTTCATTGCGGGTGACGAGTGCGCCGCGTCGTTCGGCGGGCGAGACCTCGGCCAGATACACCGGCACGGTCACCGAGGCGCCGCCCACCGCGAGGCCGAGCACGAACCGGGCGACGACCATGACCGCGGTGGTCGGCGCGAGCGTGCAGCCCAGCGCGCCCACGAAGAACAGCACCGCGAGGCTGAGGATGGTACGGCGCCGGCCGCGGGCGTCCGACAACCGACCGCCGACGACCGCGCCCAGGGCGGCACCGAGCAGGAGCGAACTGGTGACCATGCCCTCGGTGACGGGGGTCAGACCGAGATCGTCGGTCATGTAGGGCAGGGCGCCGTTGATGACACCGGTGTCGTAGCCGAAGAGCAGTCCGCCGAAGGTGGCGACGACCGTGATGACCCGCAGCCGCCGGGATACGGCGGGCGGCGGGGCGTCGGTCGTGAAGGCGGGGGCCTGAGCCGCGTCGTCCCTGACGTCCATGGCCGTCCTCCTAACGGTTGGTGGTGGGGCGTCGGGTCCCGGTCAGGTTGCATCCGGCCGTGACCGCTCCGGGGTTGTCGACCCGGGTGTCCACGACCCGGCTCACCTTGTCGGACAGCACGTTGTCAGGCCCTTCGTTCGTTGGGGGCGGCGGCCGCCTGGCGGAGCTCGTGCCCCACCCGTCGGCACCCAGCCCATGTCGTATGCCGCGAGGTCTCCGGGTAAAACACCCGCGGCGGACGTCGCCGCCAGGGCGGGCGTCTCGCGGGCGCTGGTCTCGACCATCTTCCGCACCCAGCCCGGCGCGAGTCAGGCGACCCGGGACCGGGTCCTGCGCGCCGCCGACGAGATCGGCCACCACCCGGACAGCGCTGCCCGACTGCTCGCCCGGGATCGCAGCCGCACGCTCGGTGTGATGGTCACCGTGCACCAGACCTTCAGCGCGTTCCCTTCGCCGCGAAAGAGGCTACGGCGTCCACGTTGTCCGCTGGAGAAGCCGGCGGTGGTGTCAGGACGTTCCGACCAGAGGCCGTCGGCCCGGATGCTTCACGGAACGCTCACAGAGTCCCACCAAAGCTTTATGTTTCAAGCGTTACGCTCCCTGCCAGACCGAGTGGCCTAGGGCTGCCCACCCGCCGCGGGCGCTCGCTTCCCCCACCTGGTACAGGAGATTCGGCGTGCGTGACGGCGACGTAGTGGTGATCGGCGGCGGTTATGCGGGTGTCCGTCTGGCGAAACGGCTGGACGCAACGGCCCGGGTCACACTGGTGGACCGCAAGGAGGTCTTCTTCCATCGCATCGCCTCCCTGCGGGCCGGCGTCCACCCGGAGTGGTCGGTGACCCCCTTCATCCCTTACGACCGGCTGTTGCGCAACGGCCGCGTGGTGACGGGCAAGGTGGTCCGTATCGACACCGCCGAGCGGCAGGTGGCGCTGGCCACGGGGGAGCGGCTGCCGTACGACGTGGTGGTGATCGCCACCGGTGCCGACTATCCCGAACCGGCCCGCTTCACCGGGACCACCACCGAGGAGGCGGTGAAGTCGTTCGCCGGGCACCAGCAGAGGATCGGCGGCGCCGACCACGTCCTCGTCGTCGGCGGCGGGCCCTCCGGCGTCGAGCTGAGCGCCGAGATCCGCCTCGCCCGTCCGCAGGCCAGGGTCACGCTCGCGCACGCGGGGCCCTCGCTGCTCCACGCCACGGGCAGCGAGCGGGCCGGGCGCAGGGCGCGCGCCTGGCTGGAGTCGCACGGCGTCGAGGTCCGGCTCGACTCCTTCATGTCACCCGGCAACGACTTCGGCACCTACCGCGACGCCCAGGGCAACATCATCGAGGCCGACCTCTCCTTCTGGGCGACCGGCACCACTCCCAACACGCTCTGGCTGCGCCTGGCCGGGCACGGCGACTGGCTGAACCCGTCCGGGCACGTCAAGGTCGACCGTACGCTCCGCGTCGACGGCCGACCGGACGTCTTCGCGGTCGGTGACGTGAACGACGCCACCGAGCTCAAGATCACGCCCGCCGCGCTGGCCCAGGCGGACCTCGCCGCATGGAACATCCGCGCCCACCTGAACAGTTCGGGCAGGCATCGCAAGGAGCCCCGCCTCTACCGGCCCATGCACCGCACCCCGCTCATCGTGCCGTTCGGCCCGGCCGACGGACTGACCATGCTGCCGGTCCCGGGCGGCGACACGGCGGTCCTCGGCAGCCGCACGTCCGTCCTGGCCAAGGCGAAGACACTCATGACGCCGTACATGCGACGCCAACTGGGGTACGCCGGTGCCTGAGACGGCTCACCCCCGCCGGCCGTACCGTCGTTCCGGGCGGCCGGCGGCGCCGTAGCGGAGGGAGACGGTGGCGGTGCCGGTGGCGTGGAAGTGTTCCAGGTAACGCCGGGCGCTGACGCGGGAGATGCCGGTTACGGCGGCGCACTCGGCGGCTGAGAGGGTGCCGGGTGTGTCGCGGAGGGCGCGTTCGACGAGGTCGGCGGTCTCGACGCTCAAACCCTTCGGCAGCCGAGTGCTCACGGTGGGGAGGAGGCTCCCGGACAGGACGCGGTCGATGTCCGCCTGGTCGCGCACCACCGCCGTGAGCAGACGGCCGCGCCGGACGGCGTACCGCTCCAGACGGGGGTGCAGGTCCTCGAAGTCGAAGGGTTTGAGGAGGTAGTCGACCACGCCCTGGCGTACGGCGCCGCGCACGGTGTCGGCCTCGCGGGCGGCGGTGATGACCATGACGTCGCAGTCGTGCCCGGCACCGCGCAGTCGCGGGATGAGGTCCAGGCCGAAGGTGTCCGGCAGATAGAGGTCGAGCAGGACCAGGTCGGGGCGGAGTGCCTCGACCGCCGCGACGGCCCGCTCGCCGGTACCCGCCGTGCCGACGACCCGGAAACCGGGCACCCGGTCGACGAAGGTCCGGTGGACCCGGGCCACCATGAAGTCGTCGTCGACGACGAGGACATCGATCACGTCGGACACTGCGGTCATCGGGCCGCTCCTTCCGCCACCGCTTCGACGGGGTGGCTCACGGACATGCGCGCGGTGAACTCGGCGCCGTCGGGAGTGTTGGTGACCGTGATCTCCCCGCCACGGCGCTCGCAGACGAGCCGCGTCAGCGCGAGCCCGATGCCCCGCTCGCCCTCCGCGGCCGCCTTGGTGGTGAAGCCGTGGGTGAAGACCTCCTGGGCCAGTTCGGGCGCGACCCCAGGGCCCGAGTCGCGCACCGCGATCTCCACACTGGCCGCGTCCTGCCGCAGCGCGACCTCGACCCAGGCCTCGTGGCCGCCGGGTCCGGCCCCGGCGGCGGCGTCGACCGCGTTGTCGACCAGGTTGCCGACGACGGTGGCCACGTCGGCCGCGTCCTCCGGAGCCAGCCGGCCGAGAGCCGTGCTGTCCGAGATCCTCAGCGTGACCTTCCGCTCGGCGGCGAGGGAGGACTTCGCCATGAGGAGCGCGGCGACGGCCGTGTCCCGCACCCGGCGGCCGATCGTCATGTCCAGGGACTGGCGGCGCCGGGTCAGTGTGCGGATGTAGCGCACCACCTCGTCCTGTTCACCGATCTGGATCAGCCCGGAGATGGTGTGCAGTTGGTTGGCGAACTCGTGGGCCTGGGCCCGCAGCAGCTCGGACGAACTGCGGAAGGAGCCGATCTCCCGTTCCAGCCGGGCCAGTTCGGTCCGGTCGCGCAGTGTGGTGACCGAGCCGAGCGGACGGCCGTCCTTCGTGACGGTCATCCTGTTCATCACCAGGACGCGGCCGTTGCGGACCACGACCTGGTCGTGCCGGCCCGCCATGTCCCGCCCCGTTCCAGTGAGTACGTCCCGCAGCCGGCCCTCGATGCCGAGGTCGGCCAGCGTCCTGCCCACGCACGCCTCGGGCAGGTCGAGCAGCCGTCTGCCCACCTCGTTCACGAGGGTGACGCGCTGCTGCGGGTCGAGGGCGACCACCCCCTCCGCGATCCCGTACAGCATGGCCTCCCGGTGCTCGGCCAGCCCGGCGATCTCCCGCGGTTCCAGTCCGAGGGTCTGCCGCTTGACGCGCCGCGCCAGCAGCCAGGAGCCCGCCAGCCCGAGCCCGCTGGCGATGCCGAGATAGGCGAGGAGGTACGAGGACGCCCCGCCGAGCCGCTGCCACACCGTCGGGGACCGCTCTCCGATCATGACGATGCCCAGGGTGCGCCCCAGGTCGCCACTGGTCGCGCCCAGCACCGGCACCTGGGCCACCAGCTCATGGCCGCCGTCCCAGGTGACCTCGCCGGACCAGCCCCGGCCCCCGGTGACACCCGGCCCCAGCGGCAGCGGGTCGCCGATGACCGTCGGATCGGTCGAGGTGACGGCGCGCCCGGAGGCGTCGGCGACGGTCACGGAGGTGACCCCGGACTGCACCAGGGTGGAGTGCAGCAACGGGCCCAGCGTCTGTTCCGGCGCAGGACGGGGCAGTTGGTTGCGTACGAGTGGATTGGCGGCCAACTGCTCGGCCAGCGCACCGACCCGGCGGCCCTCGACCCGGTTGAAGGTGGCCTCCGACTGGGCCAGCGAGACCGCCGCGACCGCCAGCAGCACCACCACCACGATGGCGAGCTGGAGCACCAGCATCTCGCCCGCGAGGGTGTGGCGACGGAAGGTGGCGACCACGACGAACTCACATCTCTGCTGCTGACACGACCGGGCGGTTCCTGTGACGGGTCGCACCATCATGACCTCCGTCCGACCACCGCGAAAGAGCCGGTGGCACGCGGCCGTCGGACGGTTCAGGAGGCGGCGGTACGGCCGCGGACGACGAGCTTCCTCAGCAGCGGCCACACCAGCAGGAGCGCGATCACCGCGTAGACCGTCACCGAGAACGGTGTGTTGACCAGTCCCGTGACGCTGCCGTCGCTGATCTGCAGGGCACGTCGCAGCTGTTGCTCGGCGTTCGGGCCGAGGATGACGCCGATGACGGCGGGCAGCACCGGCAGGCCGTAGCGCCGCATGCCGAAGCCGATCAGCCCGATGATCAGCAGGATCACCAGGTCGACGACCTCGCCGCCCACCGCGTACGCGCCGACCGCGGCGAAGAACAGGATCCCCGCGTACAGGTACGGCCGGGGGATGCGCAGCAGTTTCGCCCACACCGGAGCCAGCGGCAGGTTGAGCGCGAGCAGCAGCACCATGCCGACGAACAGGGACGCGATCAGGCCCCACACCAGCTCGGGCTCCCGCTCGAACAAGAGGGGTCCGGGCTGGATGCCGTACTGCTGGAAAGCGGCCAGCATCACCGCCGCGACCGCCGTCGTGGGCAGGCCCAGGGTCAGCATCGACACCAGGGTGCCCGCGGCCGACGCCGACGCCGCCGACTCCGGTCCCGCGACGCCCTCGATCGCGCCCTTGCCCCAGTCGTCCTTGTGCTTCGACAGACGCTTCTCCGTGACGTACGACAGGAACGTGGGGATCTCCGCGCCCCCGGCCGGGATCGCGCCGAACGGGAAGCCGATGAACGGGCCGCGCAGCCACGACTTCCAGGTCCGTCGCACATCGTCACGGCCGAGCCACGGCCGGCCCACCGGTATCGGCTCGCCCTGGCCGCGGCGCAGATGGGCCGCCACCCACAGGGCCTCGCCGATCGCGAACAGTCCGACCGCCACGATCACCACGTCGATGCCGTCGGCGAGTTGGAGCGAGCCGAAGGTCAGGCGCTGCTGGCCGGTCATCTGGTCCAGGCCCACCAGACCGAGCGTCAGCCCGATCAGCAGGGACGCGAGCCCCCTGATCCGGGACGAGCCCAGCACCGACGTCACCGCGATGAACGCCAGCACCATGATGGCGAAGTAGTCCGGGGCACCGATGTCCACCGCCAGCTTCGCGACCGCCGGAGCGAGCGCGACCAGCAGGACCGTACCGACCATGCCGCCCGCGAAGTGCCCGATGGCGGCCGCCGCCAGAGCCTGTGCGCCGCGCCCCGACTTCGCCATCGGGTGGCCCTCCATGGCCGCGACCACGGCCGCGCTCTCACCGGGGGTGTTGAGCAGGATCGAGGTGGTCGAGCCGCCGAACATGGCGCCGTAGTAGATGCCCGCGAACATGATGAACGCGGCGATCGGATCGAGTCCGTACGTCACCGGCAGCAGCAGCGCCACCGCCATCGCCGGGCCGATGCCGGGCAGGACGCCGATGGCGGTGCCGAGCAGCACGCCGAGCGCCGCCCACAGCAGGTTCAGCGGGGTGAGCGCGGTCCCGAAGCCGTCCAACAGGGAGTTGAGGGCGTTCATGTCACAGCGCTCCCATCAGCGGGCCGCCGGGCAGCGGTACCCCGAGCAGGTTGTTGAAGACGGTGTAGGTGACCAAGGAGAGGACGGCCGCGATGAGCGGGTCGCGGTCGATCCGGCGGCTGCCGAGCGCGAAGGCGGCACCCCAGAACAACAGCGCCCCCGCCACGGGGAAGCCGAGCGGCTCGATGAGGACGGCGGAGCCCAGGAAGACTCCTGCGAGCAGCAGCACCGTACGCCAGTCGGCGGGTTCGGACAGGTCGACGTCCTCGCCGCCCTCGGCTTGTCCTCGGCCGCCGCGCAGGACGTCGAGGGCGAGCAGGGCGGCGACCACCAGCAGACCCGCGCCGACGACGACCGGCACGGTCCTCGGTCCGACGGGACCGCGTTGCGCGATGTCGACGTCCATGGTGAGGGCGTCGGTCAGGACCAGCACCCCGAGAGCCAACAGCAGGACACATAGGCCGAGTTCGGAGTGCTCGCGCATCCATGAGGAGCGCTTCGCGGTCTCGGCCTCGGGAACGGCGGAGGCGGTCACAGGCCGAGCTCCTTCAGTACGGAGACCACGCGCTTGTCCTGGGCGGCCAGGAACGCGCCGAACTTCTCACCGGTCAGGAAGGCGTCGTCCCAGCCGTGTTGCCGCAGGGACTTCCGCCACTCGGGCGAGTCGTGCAGCTCCTCGACCAGGCGGGTGAGCTTGTGGCGCTCGGCGTCGGACAGGCCCGGCGGGGCGACGATGCCGCGCCAGTTGGTGAAGTCGACGTCGTACCCCGACTCCTTGAGGGTGGGGGCGTCGAGCTCGTCGACCCGCTCCGGGCCGGTGACCGCGAGGACCCGCAGCTCGCCGGCCTTGATCTGGTCGAGGTACTCGCCGACGCCGGAGACCCCGAAGGCGACCTTGCTGCCGAGGATCGAAGCGAGCAGTTCGCCACCGCCGTCGAAGGGGATGTAGTTGACCTCCTTCGGGGCGATCCCGGCGGCCCGCGCCATCAGCATCGGCGCGAGGTGGTCCGGCCCACCGGGCGACGAACCGCCGCCCACCGGCAGCTTCCCGGGGTTCTTCCTCCAGGCCTCGATGAGCTCGTCGACCGTCCTGTACGGGGAATTCTTGGCGACCACGACGACGTCCTGCTCCTCGGTGAGCCGGGCGATGGGGGTGGTGTCGGCGAGGGTCTTCGGCGCGTGGTTGGAGCGGACGGCGCCGACCACGCCGAGTCCCATCGACATCGCGAGCTTGCCGTTGCCGTGTTCGCTGACCAGCCGGCTCAGACCGACGGTGCCGCCGGCGCCCGGCAGGTTGAACACCTCGATGTTGTGCGTGAGTCCGGCGTCCTCGGCGTTCTTCGCGGCGGTGCGGGCCGTGATGTCGTATCCGCCGCCGGGGGAGTTGGGGACCATGAAACGCAGGCCAGGGATCCGTGTGCCGCTGTCGGCACCGTCGCCCGCGGTGAGCAGGGGCGGTCCCGCGAGCACGAGGGCGACCGCCGTGAGCAGGTTGAGGGGGGTGCGCAGACGCATGTGAGTCACCGCCTTTCGAGGTGCTGGGGTGGCCCACATGGTGCCCGCGGGCAAATCCGGCTGTCTCGCTTCGGTAAGCAAGGGAGGTTGTGGTCTTTGCGATCACATGACCTTCCCTTGGGGTGCGGCTGTCACTTCACCAGGCCGGCGACGAACTCGTCCTGTCGCTCGAGGTATCTCCGGAAGGCCTCGCCGGTGAGGAAGACGTCGTCCCAGCCGTGCCGGGTGAGTTCGGTCCGCCACGCGGGGGAGTCGTGCAGCGCGGTCAGGGCGTCGATCCAGCGCTTCTCGTCCCGGTCGCTGATGCCGGGCGGCGCGACCACGCCCCGCCAGTTGTGGAAGACCAGGTCGACACCGCAGGCCTTGAGGGTCGGGACGCCCGGCAGAGCACGCACCGGCCGCTCGCTCGTGACCGCGAGGACCCGGAGCCGGCCGGCCTCGATCTGGCCGAGGAACTCACCGAACCCGCTGGTGGCGAAGTCGACCTTCCCGTCCAGGAGGGCGGGCAGCAGGTCGCCTCCGCCGCCGTCGTAGGGCACGTAATGAACCCGTTCCGGCGCGATGCCGACCGCCCGGGCCAGTTCCACGGGCAGCAGGTGGTCGGGCCCGCCCGGGGCGGAGCCGCCACCCACGGACACATGACCGGGGGCCGCGCGCCAGGCGGTGACGAGCTCGTCGATCGTCCGGTACGGCGAGTCGCTCCGTACGACCACGGCACCCGCCTCCTCGATCAGCCGGGCCAGGGGCGTGGTCCGGGCGACGGTCGCCGTGGAGTGCAGGACGTGCGACGCCCCGACGACTCCCAGGCCCATCTGCAGAGCCAGCGTGCCGTTGCCCCGCTCGTTGACGATGCGTTGCAGGCCCACGGTGCCGCCGGCGCCCGGCAGGTTGAAGACCTGGACGTCCGGTGCGATCCCCGCTTCCTGGAGCACTCGGGCGGTGGTGCGGGCCGTGGTGTCGTAGCCGCCGCCGGGAGTGTTGGGAACCATGATCCGCAGCTCCTGGCCGGGCTGCTGCCCGCCGCCCGGCCAGCCACCGCAAGCGCTCACGACGAGCAGGGCCGACGCGGCGGCGACGGCACCCCGTACGGCACGCGCCCGACCCTCCACACCGCCTCACTCCCCGTCGGCACACCGATGTCACGAGTGTGCGGCTCCCCGCGCGAGCGGCCCCACTTGTGTCCGCAACGCAGGTTGAGTTCGTTGTGGTCGCCGTCATCGGTCCAGGCCGCAGACAGCCTCGGCGGCCGTGAGCCACCCGAGGTACCAAGCGGCGAAGTCCAGCGGAGAGCCGTCGGCGTCGCGCATCGGGTGCAGATCCGTGCCGTCGCAGCGCGGGTCACGCCACATCCGTCCGCGCTCCGAGCCCGTGACGACCAGCCAGACCATCAGCCCGCAGCCCTCATCGCACAGACACAGCGCCCCAGCAGTGGAGCGAGGGTCGTACTGCACCTCGGCCGGACGCTCCTCCCACACGTCGAAGGCCGCGTCGAGATCGGCGAGGTCGTCGAACTGCTCCCTGAACGGCCGCTCAGCCAGGATCCCTGCCGCTGCCACCGGGTCCGCCCCTCCCGGGAACAGCTCGGCGAGCATGTCCGGCTCGACCTCCTCAGGAAGGTCGCCGACCCAGCGCCAACCGCCGACGCCCTCGCGCCGCACCGGAAGGACGCCGTAGGCCGGGCCGGCGCCGCCGGCTCCGACATGCATCAGGAACGAGCGATAGTCCTCGGGCAGCTCAACACCCGACCACGCTTCGAGATCGGCCACCTCGGAGGCCGTCAGAGGCGGATCGAGCGCGAATCCGTGCCCCATCGCCCCGAACACCTTGTCGCTGCCCGGCACCGCGGCCAGAGCCAGAACCCGCTCGCGTACCCCGGTCCAGTCGGTCATGGTGCCCGACCCTATCGACGGCCGCCGACACTCGGACCGGGAATGCGCCCCGCACCCGGGAGGCGGACGGGCGTCACCGACGCTGAGACCGATTGATCGCGAGCCGGGTGGCCGCCCGCGCATTGGGCGGCCAACGCGTCACCGCCCGCGGACCAGTCCGGCCAGGTAGCGCCACAGCGACGACCGTGGCCTCTCCGTGGCGTCGAGGGCCGGAGCGTCACCGATGGAGGGCGGGGCGGCGGGCAGGGGCGGCACTCCCGCGGGCGGGGCGGCGGGCGGGTTCGCGAGGGAGTAGCGGACGGGCAGCGAGCGCAGGCCGCGCATGAAGGGGGAGGAGCGCCAGGGGAGTTGGTCGACGGGCAGCGAGAGCTCCAGACCCGACAGGCGCTCGATCAGCCGGCTCACCCCGATCGCCGCCGTGGTGGTCGCCAGCTCCCTGGCCGGGCACTGGCGCGGCCCGGCGCCCCAGGCCAGGTGCGCCCGGGTGCTGATGGTGGACGCGGGGCAGACGTTGTCCGAGAAGGCCGGGTCGGCGTGCGCGGCACCGACGGACACCCACACCGGGTCGCCCGCCGCGAGGGTGTAGTCGCCCAGCCGGGTGTCGGCCACGGGGAACCGCGGCACGAAGTTGATCAGCGGCGGCTTCTGCATCACCACCCGGTTCATGGTCTCCCTGATCATCCCCGCCGACAGGCTGGCCCGCGTCGAGGCGTTCCCGCTGATCACCTCGACGACCGTGTTGGAGATCAGGATGCCGACATGGTCCGAGGTCATGCCGAGCAGCATCATCAGCTCCCGGGCCAGCTCCTCGACACCGAGGCCGGGGTGGGCGGCGAGCAGATACGACGGGAAGTCGTCGCCCGGCTCCTTCATCTTCAGCGCGCCGAGGTCCGCAAGGGCCGCCAGCAGCCGCTCCAGGGCGGGCCCGGCGTCGGGGCCGGCGTCCAGCACGCGCCACATGTCCATCAGCGCGTCGTCGTTCTGGGAGCCGGGAAAGCCGAGCAGATGACTGGCGACCATCAACGGCAACGGCCGCGAGAACTGGGCCGACAGGTCCGCCCAGCCGGTGCCGCCGCCCTGGGACAGCAGCGTGATCAGCTCGTCCGCGTCGCGGGCGATGCTCGCCCTGAGCTGCCGGGCCCGCGGGTTGCGCGGGTCCTGGAAGGGCCGCAGAGCCGCGTCCCACGCGGCCCGCAGACCCCGGTGGCCCTCTCCACCCTGGATGAGCACGTGGTTGACGTCGAGCGACGGGGCCAGCGGCCAGTCCTCCGGGACCCTCCCCTCCTCACGGGCCCGCCAGTTCTCCAGTCCCTTGGGCCAGGCGTCGTCGTCCCGGAGGACCTCCAGCGACTCCTCGTAGCCCAGGACCAGCCAGACGGGGACGCCCAGCAGGTCGACCGGCGCCACCGGACCGTGCGTACGGCGCAGGCGCTCGTAGACGAGGGCCGGGTCGCGTTCGTAGTCCCGGGTCATGAGCGGCTCCAGGCTCAGTGACTCCAGCGGCTCGTGAGGGGCTGTCGGCCCGCTGCTCGGATGGGACCCCATGACTTCCTTTCCTACGACGGGCGCTGCTCCGGGCTGGACGCTCCGTGTACGTGACGGCCCCACAGAGTAAAGATGATCGCCCGCGGCGCTCGAACAGCGGGTCCGACATGACTGAACCCACCAGTAACCGCAGCGGTCCCGTGGGACGCGCACCACCCGGACGGGCCGGTTCGCTGGTGGACCGGCGGGGGCGGTGGTGCCGTGGACAGGAGAGCGCTCACGGGCTCCTTCCCGCATCGGGGAGCGCCCCCGCTACGGAGGTCACCGCATGGCCCAGCGCAGCAACCCCCGCAGGACACCGGACCGCGACCGGTCCACCCTCACCCACAAGATCGGATACGCCCTGCTGCACCCCGGCCGTGTCGCCCCGTACCTGCGCCGCGCCACCCGGGACACCTGGCTGCGCCTCAGACATCCCGACCACGTCGGCTACTACCGGGCGGTGATGGCCGGGGACACCCGCCGCGACCCGGAGGCCGCCGTCGGCAGCAGGTCCCACGAACGGTGGCTGGCCCTCGGACAGATGCAGTTCGACTACCTCGTCGAACACGGCCTCGCCCCCGAACACCGGATGCTCGACATCGGCTGCGGAAACCTGCGTGGCGGCTGGCGCTTCATCGACTACCTCGCCCCGGGCCACTACTACGGCATCGACATCTCACCCGACATCCTCATCGCCGCCAAGAGGACACTCACCGAGCGCCGCCTCCAGGACAAGCTGCCGCACCTGACCCTCACCGGCGACCTCACCCTGGACTTCCTCCCCGACGACCACTTCGACGTCGTCCACGCGCACAGCGTCTTCTCCCACTCCCCGCCGCACGTCATCGAGGAGTGCCTCGCCCACGTCGGCCGGGTCCTGACCGAGAAGGGTTTCTTCGACTTCACCTTCGACCGCACCGAGGGCACCGAACACCAGGTCCTGCACGAGGACTTCTACTACCGGGCCGAGACCCTCCTGTCCCTCGCCCGCGGGCACGGCTTGTACGCGCGCCTCATGGACGACTGGGAGGAGCGGCCGCACGGCCAGTCGAAGATCCGCGTGAGCCGTTCCGCGCTGCCGGGCGAAGCGGTGTGACCGAGGTGAGGGCCGGGCGGGGGCGGCTCGGGGGCGGCTGGTGTTCTGGCAGCTCGTGGGTGGTCGTCGTGCCGCGGGCTCGGCTTGTACGCGCGCCTCATGGACGACGGGGAGGAGCGGCCGCACGGCCAGTCGAAGATCCGCGGTGAGGGCCGGACGGGGCGCCGGTGCTCAGGCCGCCGTCGGCCGGTACGACGCGCAGTAGGCGTCGGTGTCCAGGTCCACGTTGCCGGCCCGCAGTTCATAGCGTGCGCGCAGTACGGAGGCGGCCTGGTCGCGGGGGACCGCGGTGAGGCCGAAGTGCTGACGGGCGTACTCGAGGACGTCGTCGACGGTCACCCGGCCGCGCAGCACCCGCTCGCCGCCGGCGCGCAGATCGGCCCGCAGACGGGCGATCACCTCCCTGCGCCGCACGGTGATGGCGATGTCGGCGGCGACACCCAACTGTGCGCGCAGGTGACGTGCGTGTCGTGCGGACAGTTCCCGAGTCGTGCGGCCGCGCCGGCGCACCAAGCTCCTCATCCCAACCCCTCATGGCTCAGCGCCGTCCGGGTGGTGACCGACGACGCGTGTGATGACCTGTCACGCCCGAATACCCGGACACCCGACGTTCAGACGTCGGATCACGGGGTCGCGTGGGAGAACGGCGGCGGGCCCCGGGTGGACGACGCCGACGTGCGGGGAGACGTGACTGTGGGTCGGATGGGATCCGTGCATAGATCCCTGATCACAGCGGCGCGCCGCTTCCGACTGCGCACGACGGGCCTACTGGTCGCCGTGCTCGCGTTCGTCCTGCCCCTGACCGCCACCCCCTCGGCGGCCGACCACCGCCCGGTCCGCGCCTCCCCGGCCGACCACCGCCCGGTCCGCGCCTCCCCGGCCGGTCAGGTCCCGGTCCGTGGCTCGGCCTACATGGGCATGGGGGTCCTGACCCACGACGGGTGGTCCGGCACGCCCGGCCGGGCCCGGGCCACCCTCACCGAGGGTGTCGACGTGGCCAGCTACCAGGGCTCCGTCGCCTGGTCGACCCTCTGGGGCAGCGGCGTCAAGTGGGCCTACTCCAAAGCCACCGAGGGCACCTCGTACCGCAATCCGTCCTTCGCCCAGCAGTACGGCGGCTCCTACGACATCGGCATGATCCGCGGCGCCTACCACTTCGCGACCCCGGACACCGCGAGCGGCGCCACCCAGGCCGACTACTTCGTCGACCACGGCGGCGGCTGGTCCGCGGACGGAAAGACCCTGCCGGGCGCCCTCGACATGGAGTGGAACCCCTACGGGGACGCCTGCTACGGCAAGTCGCAGAGCGGGCTCGTCAGCTGGATCCGCGACTTCCTGAACCGCTACAGGGCCCGCACCGGCAGGGACGCCGTGATCTACACGGCGACGAGCTGGTGGACCACCTGCACCGGGAACTACGGCGGCTTCGCCGCCACCAACCCGCTGTGGATCGCCCGGTACGCCTCCGACGCGGGCACCCTGCCCGCGGGCTGGAGCCACTACACGATGTGGCAGTACACCTCGACGGGCCGCACGGTCGGCGACCACGACGCCTTCCGGGGAGCCCCCCAGGACCTGCGGGCCCTCGCCATCGGCTGACCCGCGCGCAGGTCCGCAAACCTCGCGCCACCGGGACGCGCCGGAAATTCACGCGAACGGCCCGCCCACCGGGACGTGGCGGCGATGGTGCGGTGCGCTGGAAGCATCGCCGTCAAGGGAGGCGCGTCGTGTACGAGATGTGCGTAGGTCCGCAGACAGGAAGCTCCGATCTGGTGTGGCACGTGGTGGCCCGGCACGCGAGAAGCAGTCTCTGCGGAGTGGAGCTTTCCGCAACGGGGCCCGGCGGGGCCGACACCGACCGCCACTGTCTGACCTGCATGGCCCACTTCCAGCAGTTGCTGAACGCCGGGGGCGACCACCGGACGGGATGACATGAACCCATGCCCGTGGTGAGAGGATCACGGGCATGGACACCCCCCGCCGCAACAACGTCACCGTCACGGGCAACCCGACGGGACCGGTCGTCGTCCTGGCCCACGGGTTCGGCTGCGACCAGAACATGTGGCGGCTCACCGTGCCCGCCCTCGTGGACACCCACCGGGTGGTGCTCTTCGACTACGTCGGCTCGGGCCGCTCCGACCCGTCCGCCTTCAGCGAGGACCGCTACTCATCCCTGGACGGCTACGCCCAGGACGTGGTGGAGGTGTGCGAGGCACTCGACCTGCGGGACGCCGTGTTCGTCGGGCACTCGGTCAGCGCCATGATCGGCGTCCTGGCCGCGGGGCGGGCCCCGGAGCGCATCGGCTCCCTGGTGATGGTCGCGCCCTCGCCCCGCTACCTCGACGACGAGGGCTACCGCGGCGGATTCAGCTCCGAGGACATCGACGAACTGCTGGCGTCCCTGGAGGCCAACTATCTGGGCTGGTCGGCCGCGATGGCCCCGGTGATCATGGGGAACGCGGAACGGCCCGAACTCGGCGAGGAGCTGACCAACAGCTTCTGCGCCACCGACCCGGACATGGCCCATGTCTTCGCCCGCACCACCTTCCTGTCCGACTCCCGCGAGGATCTGAAGACGGTCACCGTGCCGACACTGATCCTGGAGTGCGTGCAGGACGCCATCGCCCCGCGCGAGGTGGGGGCGTTCGTGCACGCGGCGATCCCGGGTTCCCGGCTGGTCACCCTGGACGCCACCGGCCACTGCCCGCACCTGTCCGCACCCGAGGCCACCAACGAGGCGATCACCCGGTTCCTCGCGGACCTGCGGTGATGTGCCGAGTCGGGCAGGTGCCAGACCCGCACGAATCGGACGACGACGCGGCGGACGCGGTCTTCGCCTCGCTGCTGGAGGACAGTGCCGAGGAGTTGTACGAGACCGCCCCGTGCGGCTATCTGTCCACGCTGATGGACGGCACGATCGCGAAGATCAACGCCACCCTCCTCGGCTGGCTCGGCCTCACCCAGGACGACGTCGTCGGGCGCATGCGCTTCGCCGACCTGCTCACCGTGGGCGGCAGGCTCTACCACGAGACCCACTTCGCCCCGCTGCTGCGCATGCAGGGCGAGATCGGCGGCATCGCCCTGGAGATCAAGGCCGCCGACGGCACCCGCATGCCCGTGTTGGTCTCCTCGGCCCTGAAGTACGGCTCCGAGGGCCAACCGCTCCTGATCCGCACCACCCTGTTCGACGCCGGGGACCGGCGCGCCTACGAGGAGGAACTCCTGCGCGGCCGGAAGGCCGCCGAGCAGGCCCGGCAGCAGGCGGAGGCCGACCGCGCCCGGCTCCAGCAGGCGTTCGCCGTCCTGCAACGCAGCCTGCTGCCCGACACACTCCCCGCCGTGCCCGGTCTGGAGACCGCCGCCTACTACCACACGGCCTCGCCCGACCGCCTCGGCGGAGACTTCTACGACGTCTTCGCCCTCGACGGCAAACAGTGTGCCTTCTTCCTGGGCGACGTGTGCGGCAAGGGCCCCGAGGCCGCCGCCGTCACCTCGCTCACCCGCTACACCCTGCGCGCGGCGGCCCTCCACGACCCCGACCCGGTCGCCGCCCTGAACACGCTGAACACCGTGCTCCACGAGCGCTACACCGGCAGCGATCCGCGTTACTGCACCGCGATATTCGGCACCCTCGAACCCGACCGGGACAGCGGCCGGGTCACCGTGTCACTGGCCTCCGGAGGCCACCCTCCGGCCCTGGTCCTGCGGGCCGACGGCGACAGCGAGTTCCTGCCCACCCCCGGCGGGCTCCTGGTGGGCATACTGCCCACGGCGCGTTTCACCCCGGTCACCACCACACTGGCCCCGGGCGACACGCTGCTGCTGTACACCGACGGCCTCACCGAAGCCCGTACCGGGCCCGACCGCGCGCTGTACGGCGACGACGCCCTGCGGGAGTTCGCCACCCGCCACGCCGGCGCCCCGCCGAAGGACGTGGTCAAGGCGCTGACCGAGTTGCTGAACGCGTTCGGCGACGGTCTGGACGACGACACCGCCCTCCTCGCCCTGGGAGCCCCTTCCTCCGTCCCGATCCACTCCGACCCCACGACGAAGACAACGCCATGAGCCTGCTGAAGATCACTCCAAGAGACGCCGCCACCGGTCCGGTACTGGAGATCGGCGGAGAACTCGACTACTCCAACGCCTCCGAACTGCGCGACCGGGTCGCCCGGTTCACCCTCGACCCCGGTCAGTGTCTGATCCTCGACCTGGCCGGTCTCGAGTTCTGCGACTCCAGCGGCATCACCGCCCTGATCGCCGCCCGCAACCACGCCACCGCCGCCGGCGCCGACGTCGCCCTGACCGGCGTACCGGCGAACACGATGCGCATCCTGCGCATCGTCGGCCTCGACCAGATCTTCACGATCCACTGAACGAGCCGATCTTGGGCAGACGGAGGAGGTGATCTTCACGTCCGTCCCAAGAGGGGGTTCATCACCGTGGCCGCACCTGCGCGTCGTACACCGCCCGCGTACCGTCGGCGAGCGTTCGACCTGCGCTCGACAGCTTTCTTCTTCGTCCTGCTCGCCCTGGTGGTGAGCATCCTGGGATTCGCGGCCCGCACGGTGGCCGATACCGTGGAGCGACATCCCGGCTGGGCGTTCGTCCTGGCCCTGCTGGGTGTGGCGGCCGTCGCCGGCCTCGGGCGCCGCCTGCACCTGGCGAGAGCGGCACGACGGGCCGCGACCGCTCTCGACGAGGCGGCGACGCAGGCGGCCGACGCGCTGGAGACCGCGGCCGTTCCCCGTCAGCGCGTGGCCGAGGGCATCGACATCGACTACGACGCCCTGGACCCCGAGGAGTTCGAGGCGGCGATCGCCTTCCTCTGCGAGCGGGACGCGTGTTCCGCCGTGGAGGTCGTCGGAGGTGCCGGGGACCTGGGCGCCGATGTCGTGGCCGTGTCCCCCGAGGGGTGGCGGATCGTCATCCAGTGCAAGCGCTACGGCGACTCCCACCGGGTCGGCTCCCAGGACATGCAGCGCTTCGGCGGCACCTGCTTCACCGTCCACGAGGCCGATGTCGCCGTCCTCGTCACCACCAGTGACTTCACCGCGCCGGCGGTGGAGTACGCCGAGCAGTGCGGGATCGTCTGTGTGGACCGGCAGGACCTGCTGGCCTGGGCCGACGGAAGCGGGCCACGGCCCTGGGAGACCGCCGGGGCCGCCCGGGCAGTCGAGGCCCGCTGACGTCACCCCCTCAGCGCTGGAAGGGCAGCGTCCAGCAGTTGGACGTGGTGGGTTCGCCCTCCAGGCGGTCGGTGAGCCAGGAGATCGCCGCGCTCTGGTCGGTGATGAGCGGGGCCATGTGGTTGGTGAGGAGCCGGTCGCCGAGGTTGGGCAGGTCCACGGCCTCGTAGGTGATGTCGCCACCCTTGCGGCACCAGTCCACGGCCAGTTGACGGGCCTGGCCGTGCGGAACGATGTCGTCCTGGATCCCGGTGGCCAGCCGGACCGGCCCGGTCGGCTTGAGCGTCCCGATGCGCTGCCGGTCGAGGACGGCCTGGGCGCGGGGCTCGGCGGCGATGATGTCGGCGACCGACTTGCCGCTGGTCGTCCACGCGGTGCTGTTGGCGAAGCCGTAGCCCAGGATCGCGTCGCCCACGCACATGGTCGACATGTCGGCGAGGGCCTTGCGCCCGGCGTCGTTTATGTTCGCGTCGACGACACTGCGCAGATCCGGGTACGCCTGGGCGAACCCGTTGATCGACCAGCCGAGGGCCCCGGCCAGGGCGCTCCCGTCGATCCCCTTCATGACGGCGGTCAGATCGGCGGGCGGCGCGCCCGAGTAGGTCCCGGCGATTTGGATGTCGGGCGCGTACGTCGGCTGCAGTTCGGCCGCCGAGGCGGTGGCGCCGCCGCCCTGGCTGTAGCCGTAGAGGGCGACCCGGGAGGCGGGGGCGAGGGAGGTGGCGGGCAAGGCACGCGCCGCACGGACGGCGTCCAGCACCGCGTGGCCCTGGTCCAGGCGGTTGACGTAGGTGTGCAGACGGTCGGTGGCGCCGAGGCCGACGTAGTCGGTGACGACGACGGCCGCTCCGGTGGCGAGGAGACGGTAGATCGCCAGATTCTCGTAGCCGATGGACGCGGTCTGCTCGGTGAGGGTGAGCGGGTGCTCCAGGGCGAACGAGGGTGCGCACTGGTCACCCTGCCCCATGGTCCCGGAGGCCATCGCGACCAGGGGCCGGGGCCCGTCGCCCTTCCAGTCGGCCGACGGCTCGATGTAGGCGCCGGTCACGGCCACGGCCCGGCCGTCGGCGTCGGTGGACTTGTACATCAGGCGGGTGGCGGTGCCCGGCAGGGGGCGGCCGTCGAGGCCGGGCAGCGAGAGCCCGAGGGGGAGGGGCTCCTGGCGGATCAACGTGCCGTTGGTCGCGGGAAGCTGGGTGGGTGGCGTGTAGAAGGCGGGGATGGTGACCCCCCGGGACACGACGGGTTCGGCGACCGTGGCGGCGTCGGCCGGGGTCGCGTCGACGCAGAGACATGCCATGGCGGCGACCGCGGCTGCGGTCAGACGGCTGAACGTGGAAGGCGGACGTGCTGTGTAGCGGCTCACAGTTCACTCCTCGCGCTGCTCCGGTGTTGGGTGCGCGAAAAACTAGCACTGCTTGTTACCGCCGGTTACATACTGGAAAGTAACACTGGGGTAACTATGTGGGCGATCAAGTGCGTGGCGTAGGGAAAGGAGATGGGTTTTCACCCGCGAGAGTGATAGAGGCACTTGACTCCCCGTAGGACGGCATGCCGACGTCCGGCTCGGGCAGAACCCCTGCGCCTGTCCACGCCAGGGCAATGGAGGAGCCGTATGCCGGCCGACCCCGTCTTCACCGCCGCCCCCGTCTTCACCGGCGACTTCGCCTCGCCGCGGCAATGGGTCGCGGGGCGCTCGTGGGCCTATCCCGATGGTGGACCCGTCAACCCGGGCGACAACAAGCTGGATCACCTGGTCGCCGACCCCGCCTACTGCCGCAGCGGGACGTTCCGGGCGACGCGCCGCCCCGACGGCCTGTGGGACACCGGGCTGCTGACCACCGAGGACAGCGAGGAGGGGTTCCTCGTCCGCACCGGGGACCTGCTGCGGACGCGGGTGCGCCTGCCCACCGAGATGGGCGCGTGGCCGGCGATCTGGACCTGGCGCGACGGCGATCAGGAGATCGACGTCTTCGAGTACCACCCGGACAACCCGGACCTGCTGGAGCTCTCCAACCATGTGCGCGGCGGTCACCTCTACCGCCGCGACGAAGCCGTCCGCCCCGGCGGCTGGATCGACCTCGGCGTGGAGTTCGGTGCCCGACACGTCGTGTGGACACTGAACGGCACACCCTTCTGCAGGGACCGACACGGCGTGGGACGCGACTGGCACGCCTACCTCATCGTCAACCTCTCCGTGTGCGCGGGCCGCTACCACCCGCCACCCGACCCCGACGTCACGGAGATGTCGTTCGAGGTCGCGAGCCTGACCGTGCACCGCCCGCAGCATGGGTCGGACGTCCAGGGGCTCCGCGAAGTCCCGCCCTGCCCATGACGCCCGGCACCTGCCCCCTGCTTCGAGGGCGGGTGCCTGGGCTCACCGCACCGGGCGAACACCCGCGTACGCCGAGTACGACGCTGAACACCGCAAACAGGGCTTCTGGGCGCGGGCGTCGGTACGGCCGGCCGGATGGCCCGCCCGCCGCTGCGAGACGGCTCCGAGGGGAAACGTCCACTACGCGTCGGCCCCCTCGGAGGAGGCGGGCGGCCCACCGGGTCCTTCCGCACGTCACGGCCGACACCCCGGTATCCCGAAGGACCCCCGGCCCGCTGGGATCACACGCCTAGGGTCGTGGCTCACGCGTACGGGCCTCCTCGAGGAGCTCGCGTACGGCTTCCAGCGCGGCCGCCCGGTCTTCCGGGACCAGTCCGACGCGGGTGCGCCGGTCCAGCAGGTCCGCCTCGTCGAGGGCTCCCTCGTGCCGGATGGCCCACAGCAACTCGGCCCGGGTGGCGGGGTGTCCGGGCAGCAAGCGGTCGTCGAGGCGGGGGTCGCGGGCGGCGAGCGCCTGGACGGCCGGTGCCTCGGTCCCGTAGCGCCGCAGGAGGCGTGGGGCCGCCGGCAAGGTGTCGAGGACGCGCGGGGGTGCGGCGCCGACCAGGGGGAGGCGGGCGGTGCGGCACGGGGCCGCGTCGAGGCGCGCCGCGGTCACCGCGGCGTCGACCGCGTCCTGGGCCATGCGCCGATACGTGGTGAGCTTGCCGCCGACCACGGTGACGATCCCGTCGGGCGAGGTGATGACGGCGTGTCGGCGGGAGATGTCGGAGGTGCGGCGCGTGTCCTCCGCCTGGCCCGCCGGAGTGAAATCCAGGAGGGGGCGCAGCCCCGCGAACGCGCCCACCACGTCGGACCGGTGGACCGGCGTGGTCACGACGGAGCCGAGCACGTCGAGCAGGAAGCCGATGTCGGTCTCCGGCGCCTCCGGAACGTCGGGGACCTCGCCGTCGACGGGCTCGTCGGTGAGTCCGACGTAGACCCGGCCGTCGCCCTGGGGGAGCACGAGGACGAAGCGGTTGCTCTCGCCCGGGATCGGGATGTGCAGGCCCGTGGGCAGGGAGCCGAGGTGCTCCGAGCGCAGCACGATGTGTGTGCCGCGCGAGGGCCGCACCCGGATGCCGTCCACCAGCTCGCCCGCCCACACCCCCGAGGCGTTGACCACCACGCGAGCCCGTATCTCCCCTGACTCGCCGGTGAGTTCGTCGCGCACCACGGCACCGGAGCCGGTGAGCCGCAGCACCCGGACCCGGGTGAGGACGCGCGCGCCGTGCGCCGCGGCGGTGCGGGCGAGGGCGATCACCAGGCGGGCGTCGTCGGTGACCCGCCCGTCCCAGGACAGCAGCCCCCCGCGCAGACCGTCGGCCCGCACCGACGGGGCGAGGCGCCGGGCCTCCGCCGTGGAGAGCCGGCGCGGCGCGGGCAGGGTGGCCCGGGCCGTGCGCGCGGCCAGCCGCAGGGTGTCGCCGGCCCGGAAGCCGGCCCAGGCCAGGGCCGCCTGGCCCCGGGGGACCAGCGGGGTGAGGGGCAGCAGGAACGGCTGGGCGCGCACCAGATGGGGCGCCGTGCGCTCCATCAGCACCCCGCGCTCCACAGCGCTCTCGTGCGCCACGTCCAGCTGGCCGGAGGCGAGGTAGCGCAGTCCGCCGTGGATGAGCTTGGAGCTCCAGCGGGAGGTGCCGAAGGCCAGATCGTGGGCGTCGACGGCGACGACGGACAGACCGCGGGACGCCGCGTCCAGCGCGCCCCCGGCGCCGGTCGCGCCGAGTCCGACGACGAGGACGTCCACATCCGTGCCGCCCACGCTGTCGGCGAGTTCGCGCGAGCGGCGGGCGGTGGACAGCGACGACCCGCGGACCGGGGGAGTGGTGGCGGCGCTCATGGGGTGAGGATCCTCTCCAGGATGGTCCGCAACTCGGCGAGGAACGCGGCGCTGTCCAGATCGGCGTCGTCCTCATCGGTCATGGTCCGCAGCGACAGGGTGAAGGACTGCACGATCAGCAGCAGGGAACGGGCCTGCCGTTCGGCGTGACCGGGCCGGACCGATCCGTCGGCGTGTCCCTCCCGCAGGTCGCCCGCCAGCAGCTCCAGCAGCGCTTCCTGGCTGGCCCCGCGACGGTCCAGGACGTAGGGCAGGAGCAGTTCGGGGTCGACGTCGACGATCTTGCGGAAGAGCGGGTGGGCGCGGAAGGCCTCCACGCCGGCCACGAGTCCGTCGACGACGAGGGAGCGCGCGTCCGTCCCCGGGCGGCGCCCGGGCCTCGCGCGGGTGGCCACCTCGACCCACTCGCGGGTCATCAGATCGCCGACCAGGGAACGCACATCGGGCCAGCGCCGGTAGATCGTCATGCGCGAGACACCCGCGCGGCGGGCCACGTCGGTCAGCGTCGTACGGCGGACTCCCACGGCCAGGACACAGTCGCGCACCGCGTCGAGCACCACGTCGCTGTCCGAGTTGTTGTGACGAATAGGCGTCATGTGTCACAGTGTAACTGCCGGTGAGTCCGGGCGATGTGCTTCTCCCGCACCGGCCGCACAGGAGACGGCAATCCCGACATCGACCCGTGAGGACGCAGGCCATGGACATGCTGTGGAGCGGCTGGGGCGACCCCGCCAGGGCGACGCCGCTGCCGGACACGGTGATCGGGCTTCTGCGCGATCTGCTCGGCGTGAAGCCGTACGGCGCCGAGCCGGTCGCCCTGGAGGAGATCGCCGTACCCGAACCCGCCCTCGATCCCGGCGCACTGCGCGCGCTGCTCGTCGCCGTCGGCGGCCGCGCGGAGCGCCTGCGGACCGACGCCGAGACACGGGTCCGCCACACGCGCGGCAAGTCCACGCCCGACCTGCTGCGCATCCGCCGCGGCGACGTAGACGACGTCCCCGCCGCCGTGATCCTCCCGGACAGCCACGACGAGGTGCTCGCGGTACTGGCGGCCTGCGCCGAACACGGCCTGGCCCTGGTGCCGTTCGGCGGCGGCACCTCGGTCGTCGGAGGCCTCACCCCCGGCCGGCGCGGCGACTTCGTCGCCCTGGACCTGCGTCACATGGACCGACTGCTCGCCCTCGACCCGGTCTCCCGCACCGCCATCCTGGAACCGGGGCTGCGCGCCCCTCAGGCCGAGGCGCTGCTCGCCGAGCACGGCTTCACCCTGGGGCACTTTCCCCAGTCCTACGAGTGGGCCACGATCGGTGGTTTCGCCGCGACCCGCTCCAGCGGACAGGCCTCCGCGGGCTACGGACGTTTCGACGAGATGGTCCTCGGCCTGACTTTGGCCACCCCGCGGGGCACGATCGACACCGGCCGCGCCCCCCGCTCGGCCGCCGGACCCGACCTGCGCCAGCTGATCCTGGGCTCCGAGGGAGCGTTCGGCGTCATCACCTCCGTAACCGTAAGGATCCGGCCCGTCCCGCGGAGCCGCGTCTACGAGGGCTGGCGCTTCGCCTCCTTCCAGGAGGGCGCCGACGCGCTGCGCAGGCTCGCCCAGGACGGACCGCGCCCGACCGTGCTGCGGCTGTCCGACGAGGCCGAGACCCTCGTCGGCCTGGCCCAGCCCGACGCCATCGGCTCCGCCGCCGAACAGGCCGCGGGATGCCTGGCGATCGCCGGCTACGAAGGCACCCCCGAGGACACCGCCCACCGCCGTGAGCACGCAGCCGCCGTACTGCGCGACTGCGGCGGCATCCATCTGGGCGCCGAACCGGGGGAGAAGTGGGCCCACGGCCGCTACTCGGCTCCCTACCTGCGGGACGCGCTGCTCGACGCGGGCGCCTTCGCCGAGACGCTGGAGACCGCCACCTTCTGGTCCCGGATCCCGGAGCTGTACGCCTCCGTCCGTGAGGCGCTCACCGCGACCCTCGGCGAGGCCGGCACCCCGCCCCTGGTCATGTGCCACATCTCCCACGTCTACGACAACGGCGCCTCCCTGTACTTCACCGTCGTCTCCGCCCAGGGCGACGAGCCCCTCGCGCACTGGACGCGGGCGAAGCGCGCCGCCAACGAGGCGATCCTCGCCGCCGGGGGCACGATCACCCACCACCACGGGGTCGGCACCGACCACCGTGACGGGTACGTCCGCGAGGCCGGGCCCCTGGGCATCGAGTCCCTGCGAGCCGTGAAGCGACGGCTCGACCCCGCAGGAGTGCTCAACCCGGGTGTGCTGCTGCCCCTCGACTGACCCGACACCGTGTCAAGTCCTTCCTCTTCGAACGCCGTCAGCCGGAGGCCCACCGATGCGACAGTTCACCGCCGTCGTCAACCCCACCGCCGGCGGCTCCACCGGCGCCGCCGCGCTGCTCGCGATGGCCCGGCTGCTCAGGGAGGCGGGCGCTGAGCTGGAGACCGAGTACAGCCGCAGCCTGCGCCATGCGCAGGACGTCGCCCGGGACGCCGGGGAACGCGGGCGCGTGGTGCTGGCGGTCGGCGGGGACGGCATCGCCGGGGCCGTCGGCGGAGCCCTCAGCGGGACCGGTGCGACCCTCGGGCTGGTCCCGGCCGGCCGCGGGAACGACTTCGCCCGCGCCCTCGGGCTGCCCACGCAGGCGCCCGCCTTGGCCGAGGTGCTGCTGAGCGGCGAGCCGCGCCCGGTCGACACCGTCGAGGTGGAGTCGGCCGTCCACCACGGCACCGTCGTGCTCGGCAGCGTGTACGCGGGCGTCGACGCGGTCGCCAACCGGTACGCCAACCGGGCGAAGATGCTGCGGGGCGCCGCCGCCTACTACGCCGGCGGACTGCGGGCGGTCACCACGTGGCGTCCGGCCCACTACCGGGTGACCGTCGACGGCGAGGAACACGCGCACAGCGGCTACACGGTGGTGATCGCCAACTCCGGCTTCTACGGCTCGGGCCGGATCATCGCGCCCGGAGCCCGGGTCGACGACGGCCTGTTGGAGGTCGTGATGATCCGTGAGGCGCCGCGACGCCTGTTCTTCACCCTGATGAACGAACTGCGGACGGGAGCGCACGTGCGGCGGCCCGAGGTGCGGATCCTGCGCGGTCGGGAGATCCGCGTCGAGGCCGACCGCCCCGTGCCCTACGGCGCCGACGGCGAGGTCGAGGCCGCCCTCCCGGTCACGGCGCGGGTGTTGCCGGGAGCGCTCAGGGTGCTGTGCTGAGCCGGTGAGCCGCGGACACGGGCGGGCCCGTCGGCACCGTGCCGACGGGCCCGCCCGTGCTGTGTCGCTCCTGCCTACCAGCGGTACCAGCGGCCCCGGCGGCCGCCTGCCCCGGTGGGCCGGACCAGGAAGCCCACCAGCCAGAGCACCAACACGATGACGGCGATCCACCACAGCGCCTTGAGCGCGAAACCGGCGCCGAAGAGGACCAGGGCCAGGAGCAGAACAAGAATCAGGGGAACCATTTTATCAACCTCCGCCGGTTCAAGTGCCCCACATAACGGCCATCACGCACCCATAATCCGCACGTTTGTTCCACAAATGGCGGGGCATTCGAAGCGGTTCGCCGATGCGCGCGCAAGGCCGGGATGCCGAACCTCCGGGCGGTCATCGACCATGGAGGAAAGTCAGGGAAGAGGGAAGCGGGAAGAGACAGGGAAGAGGGAAGAGGGAGGGGCATGGCGAAGGTCAAGAGGTCGAACCGAGGGGCGGGCTCCGCGCGGGCCTGGGCCCGGCTCGCCCTGCTGTGTCTCGCCGGTGCCGTCGCCGCGGTGGCCGTCGGCGCGGGCTCCGGCGGCTGGCTGATCCTGTTGCTCGGCCTCGTAGGTCTCGCCCTGGCGGGCGCGGGTCTCTGGTGGACCCTGGCCCACCGGGGCGCGGTGCGCCTGCTCGGCACCCTGCTCGCCCTCGCCGCCCCCGTGACCGTCCTGGTGCTCTACGCGGTGTCGGGGCTGTGGGTGGTGGCGGTGGCCGCGATCGCAGCGTGGGTGGCCGCCCTGGCGTGCGCCCGCAGCGCGCTGCGACGCCTGCGCCGACCGCGCGGCATGCACAGCCGTTCGGTCCGGCCGCCCCGACGGCCCGTCCTGATCATGAATCCGCGGTCCGGGGGAGGGAAGGTCGGCCGGCACTCACTCGTGGAGCGGGCCGAGGCGCTGGGCGCCCGCGTCGTGCTGCTCGACCTCGACGCCGACCCGGACCCCATGGCACTGGCCCGGCGCGCCGTGGCCGAGGGCGCCGACCTGCTCGGTGTCGCGGGCGGCGACGGCACCCAGGCGCTGGTCGCGGCCGTGGCCGCCGAGCACCACATTCCGTTCCTCGTCATCGCTGCCGGGACACGCAACCACTTCGCGATGGACCTCGGCCTGGACCGGGACGACCCGGCGAGCGGCCTCGACGCCCTCTCCGACGGGGTGGAACTGCGCATCGACCTCGGGGACGTGAACGGGCGCTCCTTCGTCAACACGGTCTCCTTCGGTACGTACGCGGAGATCGTGCAGAACCCGGACTACCGTGACGCCAAGGCGGCGACCGTCCTCGACCAGTTGCCGGATCTGCTGGTCGGTGACAAGGGCACCTCCCTGGACGTGCGGGCCGGGGACACCCGTCTGCAGGGTCCGCAGGCGCTGCTCGTGAGCAACAACGCCTATGGACGGGTCGATCCCCTCGGCGGCGGGCGCAGGCCCCGGCTGGACGCGGGTGCGCTCGGGGTGGTCGCGGTCCGCGTGGAGAGCGCGGCGCAGGCCGCGGAGCTGGCCCTGCGCGGTGAACGGGCCGGCGGCATTACTGTGTTGACGTCACGTCGCGTGGTCGTCGAGGCCGTCGAGGAGCAGATCCCGGTGGCCGTCGACGGGGAGGCACTCACCCTGCCCACGCCCGTCGTGTGCACCGTACGGCCCGGTGCGCTGCGGGTGCGGGTGCCGAGACACCGCCCGGGCGCCACGTACATGGCACCGTCCGTCGACTGGCGGCGCGTGGTACGTCTCGCGCTGAGCCCGTCTCCCCGACCCCGTACGACTCAGGAGAAGAGCGATGCTTGACCGCACGTCGAGGGAACACCCGGCCCTGCGCGGCCTGGTGCGCGACCTCGCCACCCTCGACCAGACGCTGTACGAGGCCGTGACGGTCACCGAGACCCCCGCGCTGGATTCCGCCCTGCGGCGGCTGTCCGCGGCGGCGGACCACTCGAAGATCTCCTTCACGGTCGCCGGCCTCATGGCGCTGTTCCCCGGCCGCCCCCGCCGCGCTGCGGCGATCGGTGTCGCCGCCATCGGGGTGGCCTCGGCGACCGCCAACCTGCTCGGCAAACGTCTGGTACGCCGTCCCCGTCCCCACCGCGCCGAGGACTCGCCGTTCCCGGGGCGGCACGTGCCGATGCCGGAGTCCGCGTCGTTCCCGTCGGGCCACACCGCCTCGGCCGTCGCGTTCGCGGCGGCCGTGGGTCCCGCCTGGCCGGCCGCCACGGTGCCGCTCGGGCTGCTCGCCTGTGCCGTGGGGTATTCGCGCGTCCACACCGGGGTGCACTACCCGGGGGACGTCATCGCGGGCGCCGTGCTGGGCACGGGGGCGGCGGCGGTGGCGCTCGCCGCGGCGGCCCGCCTGGAGCGGTGACCGGCTACTGACCGGCGGGCGGCCCCTCGATCACGGAGAGGGCCGCCGTGCCGAGAGTGATCACTCCGTCGGACAGGGGCGTGCACCGGACCCCGCCCCCGCCGCGCAGCACGCGCTGCGCCCCCGGGCCGATCGTGACGTCCATCCACGCGCACGGCCTGGCAGGGCGGTTCACGGAGAACGTGACGGGGCCGGCGCCGGTGTCGAGGGAGATCGTGGAGCCGATGCAGGAGTCGATGTCGAAGCCCCGGATCAGGATGTTCCGGCGGGTCTGGAGCAGTCCGACGCCCGGATCGATGTCCAGGGGGAGGTGCTCCGCGGCCATGATCGTCACGGCCGCGTCGCGATGGGCCCGCCGGCCGAAGTAACGGTCGCCGACCAGCCCGAGGCCGCCGCGCACCTTCACCTGCCGGACCAGCTCGTCGTCCGGAGCGGCGGGAGGTCCGCCCGACGGACGTCCCGCGAGCCGGTGCTCCGGTGACACCAGGAGCTGCACCACCTCGACCTCGGTCATGGACCCCACCTTAGGGATCAGGCGGACGGAACGTTTCGGCCGAGGTCGGGGCGGAGGCTGAGGTCGAGGTCGGGGCGGAGGTCGAGGTCGGCGCGGAGGTCGAGGTCGGGGCGGAGGTCGAGGTCGGGGCGGACGCCGAGGTCGGGGCGGAGGCGGAAGGCCGAGCAGGCCCGCGCCGGATCAGCCGATGTGGTAGCTGTCCCCGTACACCTTCCAGTCCAGCGGAGGGGTCAGGTCCAGGTTGCCCTTGCGCAGGAAGACGCGTTGGGCGGTGTCCACCCGGCTGGTGTCGCTGTGCGCCTCCTCCTGCTTCATCGCCCAGACCCGGGCGTCGAGGAAGGCGTTGAGGTAGGCGACCTCGTCGCCGCCCCGCGCCGGAGGCTTCGCGGTGCGCAGGGCGCGCTTGCGTATGTTGCGGAAGCTGGTCGGGTCGGTGCCGTCGCCGTGCATGACGATGGCGTCGTAGTACGCGAACTGGCCCAGCACCCGCAGCCCGTCGGTCTTGCCCTGCTTGACGGACGGGTTGAAATACACGCGGTCGCGCTCGTCGTTCTGCGCCCGCTCGAACACCGTGTCCCGGGCCGCCGTGCGCCAGTCGCCGGGGAACGAGGGGTCGAGGCCGTCGTGCGAGTCGGTGCCGTTCACCCTCCGCAGGGCGGGGAGGTACCTGGCGAGGACGTTGCCGGGCTTGCGCTCGGCGTAGAGCTCCACGAGGTCGAGCATGTCGCCGGTGCCGGAGCAGAATCCGATGATACCGGCGGTGTAGCCGCGGCCGTCGCCGATGTCCTCGATGTACTTGTACTGGGCCTTCCAGTCGAGCGAGGAGTTCTCCGCGCTGGAGACCAGCTTCATGGCGATCTCCTTCATCGCCGGGTCGTCGAGGCCTACAGCGCGGGCGTTGGCGGAGGCGTGCGAGGCGCCCAGCAGTGGGACCGCTGTCAGGGAGGCGCCCAGCAGGGTGAGGAGAGCGCGGCGGGAGGGGCTCGAGGCGGAACGTTCCGGCTCGGTGGAGTTGACCACTTTGACTCCAAGTGGCTTGTGGGGGGCGGATGGTTGATAGGAATGTTTCCTATCAGATGCAGCGTCAGGTGAACAGCCGTGCGAAGCCAGATGGGGGAGCGGAAAATCGGATGACCGGACGCTCTTCTGCTTCCTAGGCTGCCCGCCATGGACCGCAGCGGACGCGCCACCTGGTTGAACGTCGTCGACGTGGAAGCGACCTGCTGGCGGGGATCCCCACCGCCCGGCGCCGTCAGCGAGATCATCGAGATCGGGCTGACCGTCGTGGACCTGGCGGCCCGGGAGCGCGTCGCACGGCATCGCATCCTGGTGCGGCCCGCGCGGTCCACCGTGAGTGACTTCTGCACCGAGCTGACCGGCCTGACCCCACAGGAAGTGGACACCGGCGTCGAGTTCGCCGAGGCCTGCCGCCGACTGGCGGCCCTCCACCGGAGCGGTGAGCGGCCGTGGGCCAGCTGGGGCGACTACGACCGTCATCAGTTCACCCGGCAGTGCGCGGCGACCCGTACGCCGTACCCCTTCGGCGGCCGCCACACCAACGCCAAGGCCGCCTTTACCGAGGCGTACGGCCTGCGCAAGCGGCCCGGCATGGCCCAGGCCCTGCGGATCGCCGGGCTGCCCCTCGAAGGGCGGCACCACCGGGGCGAGGACGACGCCTGGAACATCGCGGCCCTCGTGCTCGACCTGACTGGACGCGGAGCCTGGCCGGATGCCCTCGACGACCGGATGGACCGGAGCGTCCCTTGAGGCCGTGTCCCTGTGTGGTGAGGCGCCGTCGGCCTCGGTATGGAGAGGCTGTTCGCGGCCGTCATCCACGTTCTGGCCCCGTGGTCGCGCTCGGCGGGCTCTACCGCCCTGCTTCGGGACATCGAAGCCGACGGCCCATCGGCGCTTCCTGGTCTGGTCGAGGGCCGGAGCCCGGCGCCGGCTCCGGCGAGGAGATCCTGCACCGGCTCGACGGCGCCGGCGCTCAGTGCTGTGCACGCACCGGATGACAGGAGACGCTGGGGCTGTGAATCAGGTTCAGGAGATCGTGAGGCTGGTCGGCGGTGTGCTGGGCCAAGACGTCATCGGCACCTACCTCCACGGCTCCTCCGTGCTCGGTGGACTCAGGCCCGCCAGCGACGTGGACGTGTTGGTCGTCTCCCGGCGGCGAATGGACGAGCAGGATCGACGGGAACTCCTCGGTGGACTGCTCCGGATCTCCGGCTCCCGGCACAACGCCCGCCCGGTCGAGGTCACCGTGGTCGTCCAGTCCGAGGTCCGGCCGTGGCGGTACCCGCCGATTTGTGACTTCCTCTACGGCGAGTGGCTGCGTGCGGAGTACGAGGCCGGGGAGGTCCCCCGGCCGGAGCCGATGCCCGATCTGGCCCTGCTGATCACCATGGCGCTGACCGGCGACCACCCCCTCGCCGGCCCCCGCCCCGCGCAGGTCCTCGCCCCAGTTCCCCAGGCCGACGTGGTCCGGGCGAGCGTGGCGGGTATCCCCGGCCTGCTCGAAGACCTGGACAGCGACACCCGCAACGTCCTGCTGACCTTCGCCCGTATCTGGACCACGCTCGCCACCGGCGAGATCAAGTCGAAGGACGCCGCCGCCGACTGGGCCCTTGCCCAGCTCCCGCCCGAGCACCGCGCCGCCCTTGAGCACGCCAGGCGGCTCTATCTCGACTGCCCCTACTCTGAGGAGAGCTGGAGCGATGAACTGCGGGCGCGGGTGCGTCCGCATGTGGCCCGCGTGCTTGCCGAGATCGACCGGCTGCGCGCCCGTGACAGGGCTTTTTGACCGGCGGTGCCCGCGCGGCGGGCGGCGAGGTGTCGGCGGACCACCTGGCGGCAGCCCCCGTAGCCGCGTTCAGTCGAAAGGGATGAGGGTGGATCACCGCGACTGCCTGCGCCAACGCAACAAGGAGGAGACGGTGACCGAAGTGCCTGAAGTGGCGCCTGTCCTGATACCGCCCGCAATGCTGCCCCGCACCCAGATCATCGAACGCGCCCGCCACCGCTGCGAGGACATCCACCGCCTGCACCAGTGGCTTGAGCAGTACGGCCATGGCCTCCCACAAAGCGTTCGCGTGTGCAGCCGTCCGGATGATGAGGCGGCCCGGTGACCATCCACGATGAGGCGGTGGCTGTCCGACCGCTGACACTGGCTTGGGTGAACCGGCATCTGGAGTTCGGTGAACGGGTCGTCAGAACCGAGGTGCTGCACGGCGGCATCAGTGCCGAAATGCGGAGGCTGACCATCGGCACGCGAGGTGGAGGCACGCGTGACCTGGTGCTGAGGACCTTCGTCAACGTGGAGCACGCCGAGGACTGGCTGAGCAGGGAGGCCGGCGCCCTGACCCTGCTTCCGGGGACCGGTGTGCCGGCTCCTGGACTGGTCGCGGTCGATTCGACCGCCGCGCATTGCGAGTATCCGTCGCTCCTTATGACACACCTGGCTGGCCGGACGGTCCTCGAGGATGAGGGTTTGGAGACGCGCCTCCCTCTGCTGGCCCGTCAACTCGTGGCGATCCACGCGTTACGACCCTCCGAGCGGCCTCGAAAGTATGTGACGTTGACGACCGCCGACACCGTAGTGACTCCGAAGGGCGCCGATGCGGCGGTATGGGCCGAGGCGATCGATGTGATCCGCAAGCCCGTGCCACCCTTTGAAGGGCGATTCCTGCACCGGGACTTCCAGCCAGGCAATGTGCTGTTCGACGTGCCGCCCTCAAGGCTGGCAGATGCCCAGATCACCGGCGTCGTCGACTGGGCAGTGACCTCCTGGGGCCCGGCGGATCTCGATGTGGCGCACTGCTCCGTCAATCTCGCGCTGCTGCACGGACCGGAGTGGGGTCTGCGGTTCCATGAGGCGTATGAGGAGGCCGGCGGGGTGCTCGCCGCGTCCGCGAGCGAACGGCTGTACTGGCTGGTGCGCGACGGGCTGGCCGCCTCGGAAGAAGTGCAGTTGGTGTCGCAGCCATGGCGGAAGGCAGGGAGGACGGAGTTGACCACGCGAGCCGTGGAGGAGCGGCTGGATGCCTATGTCAGCGCCTTGATGGACGCGCAGGGTTGAGCCAAGGCGGTCCGGGCTGACCCCGGCCTCATTCGGAGGCCGTCCGGGAAGGGTGCCGTCACCCCGTCCGGGGCGAGCAGGAAGACACCGTCCGCGGACAGCACATGATCTGCGCCGTACCGTCGCGGCCATCGATGTGTACATCAGCAACGACTATGGCGAAGGCGGCTGTCTGGAGGCCGTCTCGCAGGGCAACGTGACCAAGGTCGTGTCGTCGAACTGATGTGAGGCGGCCAACAGCCACCAGTGTGACCACTGATACCCGTATGTCCCGAGTAAACCCGGGCAGGAGCATGGGGGTGCGCGGGTCGATCAAGCCTGTGCAGGATTCGCGTAGGCGAAGGTCGAGAGAAAGGGAAGAACGTGGTCAACGCCAAGCCCGGCGGGCAACCCAGGTCCGGAGTGGCGAAGGCGGTCGTGGACCTGCCCCGGCAGGTCCGGGACGACCTCACCGGCAGGCTCCGCCGCAGCAAGCGGGCCTTCCGCAAGGAGGACGTCCAGGTCGTCGAACCGCCGCTGCTGAAACGCGCGGTGGGCGCGTCGGCGCTCGGCAACTGCATGGAATGGTTCGACTTCGGGGTCTACAGCTATCTTGCGGCCACCATCGGCAAGGTCTTCTTCCCCGGCGCCTCCCCGGCCGCCCAGGTGATCTCCTCCTTCGCGACGTTCGCCGCGGCCTTCGTCGTACGCCCCCTCGGCGGCCTGGTCTTCGGGCCGCTCGGCGACCGGCTCGGCAGGCAGAAGGTGCTGGCCACCACCATGATCATGATGGCGGCCGGGACGTTCGCCATCGGCCTCATCCCGAGTTACGCCACCATAGGCATCGCCGCCCCCATCCTGTTGCTGCTCGCCCGCATGATCCAGGGCTTCTCGACCGGTGGCGAGTACGGCGGCGCCACCACCTTCGTGGCCGAGTACTCACCGGACCGCCGACGGGGCTTCCTGTCCAGCTGGCTCGACTTCGGCACCTTCGTCGGCTACGCGCTGGGCTCCGCCCTGGTCACACTGCTGAACCTGCTCCTGACCGACGCCGAGATGCTCTCCTGGGGCTGGCGCGTCCCGTTCCTGATCGCCGGTCCGCTCGGTGTGATCGGTCTGTACATGCGGATGAAGCTGGAGGAGTCGCCGGCCTTCCAGCAGCAGCTCGACGAGCACGAGAAGAGCCTCGCCCAGGAGTCGACGGGCGGCGAGCTCAAGAGCATCGTCCGCAACCACTGGAAGCCGCTGCTCATCTGCATGGGCCTGGTGCTGCTCTACAACGTCACCAACTACATGGTGACCGGCTTCCTGCCGACGTATCAGACCGAGACCCTGAACCGCTCCAGCGGCTCCGCCGACGTCCTGGTACTCATCGGTATGGTCTGGATCGTCGTGCTGATCACATTCATCGGGCGGTTCAGCGACCGGGTCGGCAGGCGTCCGATCTACGGGTGGGCCGCGGCCGCGATGGTCCTCCTCGCCCTGCCCTCCTTCATGCTGATCAAGATGGAGGGCACCTGGCCGCCGATCCTCGGTGTGCTGATCCTCTCCACCCTGCTGGCCTGCTTCGCCGCGCCGAGCGCCGCCACCCTGCCCGCGCTGTTCCCGACGGCCGTCCGGTACGCGGCCATGGGCATCGGCTTCAACTTCGCCGTCGCCGCGTTCGGCGGCACCACGCCGCTGGTCACCGAGGCGCTGATCAGCCTCACCGGCGACGACATGATGCCCGCCTACTACCTGATGCTGGCCGGCGTCATCGGCCTGGTCACCGTCCGGTTCCTGCCGGAGAGCGCCCAGGTGCCGCTGCGCGGGTCGCAGCCCATGGTCGGCTCGGAGGAGGAGCAGCGCGAGCTGATCAGCACCTCCCAGGAGCTGTATCGCGTCACTCGGAAGCAGTCCGGGGTCCGGGAAGGGGCGTCCTCGGTTCCGTCCCGTCAGGAGCCGTGACACCGGCCACGACGTGACGGAGGAAACCGGCCGCGGTCGCGCCGTCGCAGATTCGGTGGTCGAAGGTCAGGGAGAGGTGCACCACCTTGCGCACCTCCACCCTGCCCTCCACCACCCAGGGGCGGTCGGTGACACGGCCCACGCCGAGCATCGCCGTCTGCGGGTGGTTGAGGATCGGCGTGGCGCCGTCGACGTCGAAGACCCCGTAGTTGTTCAGTGTGAACGTACCGCCGGTCCGCAGGCCCGCCGGGAGCTCCTCCCGGCGGGCGAGGCCGGTCAGCCGGCGCAGCTCCGCCGCGAGGGCGTCGAGGGGTAGCCGGTCGGCGTCCCGCACCACGGGGACGACGACACCCCGGGGAGTCTGCGCGGCGAAACCCAGGTGCACCGCCGGGAGCCGAACGAGCTCCCCGCGCTCGGTGTCGACACGGGCGTTGAGCGCGGGATGAGCGGCCAGCCCGGCGAGACACGCCCGGGCGAGCAGCGGCAGCAGACCGGCGCCGAGGGTGACCCGGGCGGCGAGCAGGTCAGTGGCGTCGGCGTCGGTCCAGATGGTGACGGCGGGCGTGTCCCGGTGGCCGCGGAGGAACTTGTCGGCGGCGGCGGTGTCGAGAGGGACGCGGGTGGCCCCGCCGGTGAGCGCCGCGGGGTACGACGCCGAACCGTTCGTTCCGTACCCGGTGAGCACGGCTCCCGACCGGCCGTGCGACGCGTTCTCGGCCGCCCTCTCCGGAGCGCCCTCCTCCGACACGCTGAGCAGAGGCGCCCCCACTTCGACCGTCCCACCCGGCTCGCAGTGCAGGGCCGTCACGGTCCCCGCGTGCGGACTCGGCAGCGTCACCACGGACTTGGCGGTCTCCACCTCTACGACCACCTGGTCGAGCGCGACCGACTCGCCGACGGCGACCCTCCACTCCAGGACCTCGGCCTCCGCCAACCCCTCGCCCAGGTCTGGCAGATGGAACGTATGGCCTGCGGTGACCGCGGCCGCCGGGGCGGGTGCGGACCGGTCGGGCCCGCGCCCGGTGCCGGTGGGCAGCAGGCGGCGCAACGCGGCGAGGATGCGGCCCGTGCCCGGCAGGTGGGCGCCCTCCAACAGCGGTGGCGGGTACGGGATGTCGTACCCGGTGACGCGCAGGACCGGCGCCCGCAGCGCGTCGAAGCACCGCTCCTGCACGCGGGCCGCGATCTCCGCGCCGACCCCGGCGAAGCCCTGCGCCTCGTGTACCACCAGGCACCGCCCGGTACGCCGTACGGACGCCGTGAGCGTGCGGTCGTCGAGGGGGACCAGGGTACGCAGGTCCAGTACCTCCACGTCCAGGCCCTCGGCAGCCGCCGCGCGCGCCGCCTCCAGTGCTACGGCCACCGACGGCCCGTAGGCCACCAACGTGACGTCACGGCCGGTCCTGCGCACGGCGGCGGTGCCGAACGGCTCGGTGCGCAGGGGGAGTTCCACCGCCTCCCGGGTCCAGTAGAGACGCTTGGGTTCGAGGAAGACCACCGGATCCGGATCATCGATCGCCTCGCGCAGCAGCGAGTACGCGTCGGCCGCCGTCGCCGGTGTCACCACCTTCAGGCCCGCCGTGTGCGCGTAGTACGCCTCGCTGGAGTCGCTGTGGTGTTCCACTCCGCCGATGCCGCCGCCGTAGGGGACACGGACCACCAGCGGCAGGGGGAGCGCGCCCCGGGTACGGTTGCGCATCTTGGCGATGTGGGAGGCGATCTGCTCGAACGCCGGGTAGGCGAACGCGTCGAACTGCATCTCGACCACCGGCCGCCACCCGGCCATCGCCATGCCCACCGCGAGCCCCGCGATGCCGGCCTCGGAGACGGGCGTGTCGAAGCAGCGGTGACCGCCGAACGTCGCGGCGAGCCCGTCGGTGACCCGGAAGACGCCGCCGAGGCGGCCGACGTCCTCACCGAGGACGACGACACGTCCGTCCGCGTCGAGGGCGTCCCGAAGCGCGCTGTTGAGCGCCTGAGCCAGCGTTGTGCCCGTCGCCATGTCAGCAGCCCTCCCGGTCGGCCCGCAGGGCGTCGCGCTGTTCGGTGAGGTGCGTGGTCGGTGAACGGAACACATGGTCGAACAAGGTCAGTGGATCCAGGTCCGGTTCGGTGGAGAGGTGGGCGCGGACCCCGGCCGCGTACGACTCCGCCTCGTCGGCCACCGCCTTGACCCCGGCGTCGTCCAGCAGGCCGCGGTCACGCAGCGCGGACTCCAACCGGGGGAGAGGATCGTGGCCCAGCCACTGCTCAACCTCCGCGGCGGGACGGTAGCGGGACGGGTCGTCGGCACTGGTGTGCGGGGCGACGCGGTACGTGTGCGCCTCGACCAGCCACGGGCCGCCGCCCGACCGGGCGTCCTCGACGGCCGTGGTCAGGACCGCGAGGACGGCCGCCGCGTCGTTGCCGTCGACCTGCTCGGAGCGCATACCGTAGCCAACTCCCTTGTACGCCAGGCTCGGTGCCGCGCACTGGGCGGAGAGCGGAACGGAGATGGCGTACCCGTTGTTCTGCACCAGGAAGACCACCGGGGCCTGCAACACGCCCGCCAGGTTCAGCGCCTCGTGGAAGTCGCCCTCGCTGGTGGCGCCGTCGCCTACGAGGGCAAGGGCGACCGTGTCCGCGCCCTTGAGCCGCTCGCCGTGTGCCAGGCCGACCGCGTGCGCCGCGTGGGTCGCCAGCGGAGTGCACTGCGGCGCGGTGCGGTGCCGCACGGGGTCGTAGCCGCAATGCGCGTCCCCGCGCAGCAGCGTCAGCGCCTCGACGGGGTCGATGCCGCGGCTCACCAGCGCCACACAGTCGCGGTAGGTGGGAAACAGCCAGTCGGTGTCGCGCAGCGCCAGAGCCGCGCCCACCTGGCAGGCCTCCTGGCCGAGGCTCGACGGGTGTACCGCGAGCCTGCCCTGGCGGGCGAGGGCCGTCGCCTGCTCGTCGAAGCGGCGCCCGACGACCATTTTCCGGTACGCCGTCAGCAGCGATCCGGCCGCGGGCTCCGCGTACGAACGGCCCGTCACGCCCCCGGCGGAGTCGAATTCCCGTGCTTCGCCATTCGATGACAGAAAGGAAACCGGAACCCGAGAGGGAAGCCAGTGAGCTGGCTCCACACAATTCCTCACGTTCGCATTCACCAGCGCATCACTCTTTCCTCCCCCGCCCTTCCGGGTACGGCCCGTTGTGCCTCGGACTATCCCTGGAGCCGATGCTTTCTCAACTGCCCCGCGCAAAAGCGCGGATGAAGCGGAACTGAACAGTCCGTCCAATCCGTATGTGTCAACCAGATGTCGGGCAACGGTAATTCGCACGTTGCCCGCCGGTTCCGAAGCGCCGGTTCCAATGGGTCGCGAACGCGGCACGCTGGAAGGCAGGCGCACATGTCCCGAGTACGCCCGGGAGCACGTCACTACAAGGTCGTGTGTTCCTCGTGCGGAGCCCGATACGAGGACGACGGCCTCCTCCTCGACTGCACAGGCCGGCACGAACCGGCATTTCTGTGCGCCGAATACGACGGAAGCGGAACGGTTGCGACGGAGAACACCGGGCTGTTTCGCCACGCCCCCATGCTGCCCGTGGCGCAGACCTTCCCGGACGTTCCCGGGCCCGTGGTCCACCCCGCCGAGCGGCTCGGCCGCCGGATCGGCCTCAGCCGCCTCTGGGTCGCCTTCAACGGCCACTGGCCCGAGCGTGGGGCGCACCTGCCCACGTGCACGTTCAAGGACCTGGAGGCGTACACGGTGCTGGGCCGGCTGCCCGCCGCGCCGCCCGTCCTCGTGATCCCCTCGGCCGGCAACACCGCCGCCGCCTTCGCCTGGGCCGCCACCCGGCACCGGGTGCCCTGCCTGCTCGTGGTGCCCGCCCCCGCCCTGGAACGGATGCGGTTCCCCGCCCCGCTCGACCCCTGCGTACGGCTCGTCGTCCTCGACGGCACCGCCACCTACAGCGACGCCATCGCCTGCGCCGACCTGCTCGCCCGGCTCCCCGGCCACCACGCCGAGGGCGGCGCCCGCAACGTCGGCCGCCGCGACGGACTCGGCAGCGTCATGCTGGCCGCCGCCGAGACGATCGGGCGGCTGCCGGAGACGTACGTCCAGGCCGTCGGCAGCGGCACCGGCGCGATCGGCGCCCACGAGGCGGCCCGCAGAGTGCGCGCGCCCGGCGAGACGCTGCCGCGCCTGCTGATGTGCCAGAACGCCCCGTTCGCCCCGTTGCACGAGGCGTGGCGGTCCACCGGACAGCCGCCGGCTCACCGGGAGCACGAGCCGCTGGCCCGGGAACTGACCAACCGGCGTCCGCCGTTCACCGTGCGCGGCGGAGTCCGTGACGCGCTCGTGGAGAGCGGGGGTGACGTCCTGTGCACGGACAACGGGGCAGCGCTCGCAGCGATGGCCCTCTTCGAGGAGACCGAGGGCATCGACATCGAACCCGGCGCCGCAGTGGCACTGGCCGCCCTCGCCGACGCCGTCGTCGCAGGGCAGGTGCGCGCCGACGAACTGGTCCTGCTCAACATCACCGGCGGCGGGCGGGCCCGCCAGGCCCGAGACATCCCCCTCGTGCCCGCCGAGCCGTGGCTGCGCGTCCCCTGGCGCGGCCGCGACGAGGGCCCGCGGCACGTCGCCGCCCGCGTGGAACGGATGCTGACCGGTATGGCCGCGGACATCGGCGCCGGTGTCGTCGCGGAGGCGGGCCGGTGACCGCCCCCCAAGCCCTGGAGCCGTCGGCCGCCCAGCGCTCGATGTGGTTCGGCCAGCGGCTGGACCACGCCGGTCCCGCCTACAACGTGGGCGAGTACACGGAGATCCACGGACCCGTCGACCCGGCCCGCTTCACGGCCGCCGTACACCAGGTGGTGGACACCACCGAGACGCTGCGGGTCCGCTTCACGGAAGCCGCCGACGAGGGAGCCGTCGAGGAGGGAGTCCGGCAGATCGTCGACGCCGACCCGGCCTGGGAGCTGCCGGTCGTCGACCTCACGGACGACCCCGACCCCCGGTCCGCCGCCGACGCCTGGATGGCCGCCGACTTCGCCACGGCCTTCGACCTCGGATGCGGCCCGCTGTTCCGGTACGCGCTGCTCAGGCTCGCGGACGCCCACTGGATCTGGTACCAGCGCTACCACCACATCGCCGTCGACGGCTACAGCTGCTCCCTCATCGCCCGCCGGGTGGCCGACGCCTACACGGCCGCCGTCGCCGGTACGCCCCACACCCCGCCGCCCGCACCCCTCGCCCCGCTGGTCACCGAGGACGAGGCCTACCACGCCGGCACACGGCACACGGCGGACCGGCTGTTCTGGACGCGGACGCTGGACGACCGTCCCGACCCGGTGAGCCTCTCCACCCGGCAGCCGGAGGTGGCCGACCGGTTCCTGCGTCGCACGGGCCATCTCCCCACGGCGGCCGGCGATCTGGTGCACGCGGCGGCCGAGCACGCCGGCACCCGCTGGTCACGCGTCGTCCTCGCCGCGACCGCCGCCTACCTCCACCGGCTCACCGGCGCCCGGGACATCGTCCTGGGCCTCGCCGTCACCGGCCGCGAGACCGGGGCCGAACTCGCCACCCCCGGCATGGCGTCGAACGTCCTGCCACTGCGGCTCCCCGTACGCCCCGACACCGCCGCCCTCCACCTCGTACGACGCACGGCCGCCGCCACCCGCGACCTCCTGGCCCACCAGCGGTTCCGCGGCGAGGAACTGCGCCGGGACCTCGGTTGGCCGCAGGACGGGCGACGGTTCTTCGGGCCGGTGGTCAACATCATGGCCTTCGGGCCCGAGGTGCGATTCGCCGGACAGCCGACCACACGCCACAACCTGTCCACGGGACCGGTCGAGGACCTCGCGGTGAACGTCTACGACCGCTCGGACGGCGCCGGTATCCGAGTCGACCTCGACGCGAGCCCAGACCACTACACCGAGCCCGAACTCACCGCCCACCACCGGCGTTTCGTCCGCTTCCTGGAAGAGTTCGCCGCAGCCGCCCTCGGCCCGGGAACTCCGGTGGGCCGCGTGGACACCCTCCTGCCGGAGGAGCGGACCACGGCCCGGCCGACCGTTCCCTCGGCCCGCCCGACCGTTCCCTCGGCCCGCCCGACCGTTCCCTCGGCCCGCCCGACCGTTCCCACGGCCCGCCCGACCGTTCCCACGGCCCGCCCGGGCGCGGCCACCGTGCCCGACCTGTTCGCCCGCCGGGTCGCGGCCGACCCGCACGGCACGGCCGTCGTCCAGGGCGAACGCGGCACCACCTACCGGCAGTTGAACGCCCGCGCCAACCGCCTGGCCCAGCGACTCCGCTCCCTCGGCGTCCGCCCCGAGGACCGCGTCGCCGTCCTGATGCGCCGCTCCGACGACCTCGTCGCAGCACTCCTCGCCGTCCTGAAGGCAGGCGGCGCCTACGTCGGCCTCGACCCGCGCGCCCCCGCCGCCCGCACCCGACGGATCCTCACCGACACGGCGGCGGCCGTCCTGCTGACCGACCGGCTGTCCGGAGGCATACCGCATCCGGAAGGAGCCGCCGACGGTGCGACGCACGGTGTCGTCACCCTCACCACAGACGACCCCACACTCGCCACCGAGCCCGACACGGACCCGGGCGTGCGCCTCCACCCGGACCAACTCGCCTACGTGAGCTTCACCTCGGGCTCCACGGGCACTCCCAAGGGTGTCGCCGTCACCCATCGCGACGTCACCGCGCTCGCCACGGACCCGGCGTTCGGCGACGGCGCGCACGCACGCGTGCTGGTCCACTCGCCGACCGCGTTCGACGCCTCCACGTACGAGATGTGGGTGCCGCTGCTGACCGGCGGGACCGCCGTGGTCGCCGACCCGGACCAGGACCTGGACGCCGGCGCCGTCGCCCGACTGACGGAGCGGCACGGGCTGACGGCGCTGTGGCTCACGGCCGGACTCTTCCAGCTTGCCGCGGAGGAGGACCCCGCCTGCTTCGCCGGGCTGGGTCAGGTGTGGACCGGCGGCGAGGCCGTTCCCGCGGCCGCGGTCCGCCGGGTCCTCGCGGTCTGCCCGGACCTGACCGTCACCGACGGCTACGGCCCGACCGAGACCACCACCTTCGCCACCAGCCGCCCCTGTACCGCCGACGCCCCTGTCCCTGATCCGCTGCCCATCGGCCGCCCCCTGGACGGCATGCGCGCCCACGTCCTCGACACCGCCCTCCAGCCGCTGCCACCCGGAACGGTGGGGGAGCTGTACGTGGCCGGTCCCGGTGTGGCCCGCGGCTACCTCGGCCACCCCGGCGCGACAGCCGGACGGTTCGTCGCCGACCCGTTCGGCCCGCCCGGCGCCCGCATGTACCGCACCGGCGACCGCGCCCGGCTGACCCCGGACGGCGAGCTGGAGTTCCACGGCCGGGCCGACGGCCAGGTCAAACTGCGCGGCTTCCGCGTCGAACCCGGCGAGATCGAGGCGGCGCTGGCCGGGCGCCCCGAGGTCGCGCGGGCGGTCGCCGTCGTCCGTGAGGACCGGCCGGGGGACCGGCGCCTGGTCGCCTACGCCGTCCCCGCCGCGGGTGCTTCACCGTCGCCGGACGCCCTGCGCGACGAACTCACCGAGCTCCTGCCCGACTTCATGGTCCCCTCCGCCGTCGTCCTTGTGGACCGGCTGCCCCTGACCGCCAACGGCAAGCTCGACCGCGCCGCGCTGCCCGCCCCACCGACGTCGACCACCACCACGGCCACCCGTCCCGCCCGCACCCCGCACGAAGAAGTCCTGTGCGCCCTGTTCGCGGACGTCCTCGGACTGCCCGAAGTCGGCCCCCACGACGCCTTCTTCGCCCTCGGCGGCCACTCGCTGCTCGCCCTGCGCCTCCTCGGTCGCGTGCGCACCGCCTTCGACACCGAGCTCACCCTCCGCGACGTGTTCCAGGCGCCGACCCCGGCCGGCCTGGCGCGGCGGATCGCGCCCGGTACGGCGGCAGCCGCACGACGACGCCCCGTCGTGCGTGCCGGCGCGGTTCGCCCCAGCGCCGTCCCCTTGTCGTCCGCTCAGCGACGCCTTTGGTTCCTGCACCGCCTGGAAGGGCCCGGCGCCGCCTACAACGTCCCGCTCGCCGTGCGACTCACCGGCGGCCCCCTGGACGCCGAGGCCCTGCGTGCCGCCCTCGGGGACGTCGTCGACCGGCACGAGATCCTGCGCACGGTCTACCCGGACGCCGACGGCATCCCCTGCCAGCGGCTGCTGGAGCGCGCACACCCCGACCTGAGCGTCCGTGACGCCACAGAAGCCGAACTGCCCTCGCTCCTCACGGAGTCGGCAAGCCGGGGTTTCGACCTCGCAGGGGACCTCCCGATCCGCGCCCACCTCCTCGTCCTCGGCCCCGAGGAGCACGTCCTGCTCCTCGTCCTGCACCACATCGCCGCGGACGGCTGGTCCCTGGACCCCCTCGCACGCGACCTCGCGACCGCGTACCGGGCGCGGCTCGCGGGACGCGGACCCAACTGGGCGCCGCTGCCCGTGCGGTACGCGGACCACTGCCTCCGCCAGCACGCCGACCTCGGCCAGGACCAGGAGCCCCGGCTCGCCCACTGGCGTACGGCGCTCGCCGGGATCCCCGAGGAACTCCCGCTGCCCGTGGACCGTCCACGAGCGGCCCGCGCCACCCGGCGGGGCGGGGACATCCCCGTCCGGCTGGACTCCGCCCTGCACCAGCGGCTGCGCGAGCTGGCCACCGGAAGCGGGACGACGGTCTTCATGGTCGTGCAGGCGGGGCTCGCCGCCCTGCTCACCCGGCTGGGCGCGGGCACCGACATCCCCCTCGGAACCCCCGTCGCCGGCCGAGCCGACGAGGCGTACGACGACCTGGTGGGCTGCTTCGTCAACACCCTTGTCCTGCGCACCGACACCTCGGGCGACCCCACCTTCCGGGACCTGCTCACCCGGGTCCGGGAGACCGACCTGGCGGCCTACACCCACCAGGACCTGCCTTTCGAGGATCTGGTCGAGGCGCTGAATCCGCCCCGCTCACCGGCCAGGCATCCCCTCTTCCAGGTGATGCTGGCCTTCCGCCCCACCGCCGGGCCCCGTCTCGACCTGCCCGGGCTCAGCGCCCGGACCCTGTCCGTGGAGACCGGCGCCACCAAGGTCGACCTGACGTTCAACCTGGGCGAACAGCGCGCGCCCGACGGCTCCCCGGACGGCATCGAAGGTGTCCTGCAATACAGCGCCGACCTCTTCGACCGCCGTACCGCCCGGGACCTGGCCGCCCGCCTGGAGCGACTGCTGCGGGCCGCCGTCGCACAGCCGGACCTGCCCATCGGCGCCCTCGACATCCTCGCGCCCGACGAACGCCGGCGGCTGGTGGCCGAGTTCAACGACACCGCGCGGGAGATCCCCGACAGGCTGTTCCACCGGATGTTCGAGGAGCGGGCCGCCGAGACCCCGGACGCCATCGCGGTGTCCGACCCGAGCACCAGCCTCACCTATCGCCAACTCGACGTACGGGCCGATCGGTTGGCCCGTGCACTCACCGCACGCGGCGCCGGGCCCGGCCGCTTCGTCGCCTTCGCGCTGCCCCGGTCCGTCGAGATCGCGGTCACCGTCCTGGCCGTCCTCAAGGCGGGCGCGGCCTACCTCCCGCTCGACCCCGAGCACCCCGCTGAGCGCACCGCCCACCTGCTCTCCGACGCGGCACCCGTCTGCGTGATCACCAGGGACCGGCTCCCCGCCGGCGTCGACTGCCCGGTCCTGCCCCCCGACGAGGCCCCGGACGACCCCGGCGCCCCGCTCGCGGAGGCCCACCCCGCGGATCCCGCCTACCTGATCTACACTTCCGGCACCACCGGCCTCCCCAAGGGTGTCGTCGTCGAGCAGCGCAACCTCACCACCTACGTGGCCCGGTGCGTCGAGGCGTACCCGAGCCTGCGCGGCACCTCGCTGCTGCACGCGACGATGACCTTCGACGCCACCGTGACCACCCTGCACGGGGCGCTGGCCGCCGGCGGACGGGTCCACATCGCCGCGTTCCACGAGGCGGGCGCCACCCCACCGCCGGGCGGTTGCACCTTCCTCAAGGCGACCCCCAGCCACCTCCCGCTGCTGCCCGCACTGCCGCACGACCTCTCGCCCACCGAGGAGTTCATGCTGGGCGGCGAGGCCCTGGTCGGCGAGGCCCTGCGCGCCTGGCGCCGGGACCACCCGAGCGTGCGTCTGATCAACCACTACGGCCCCACCGAGCTGACCGTCGGCTGCACCGACCACCGCATCGAACCCGGCGATTACCTGCCCACCGGCCCCGTGCCCATCGGCCGCCCCATGTGGAACACCCGCGCCCATGTCCTGGACGCCCTGCTGCAACCCGTACCGACCGGCGTCGAAGGAGAGCTGTACGTCGCCGGAGACCAGGTGGCCCGCGGCTACTGGCGGCGGCCGGGCCTGACCGCCGAGCGGTTCGTCGCCGACCCCTTCGGACAGCCCGGCGGGCGCATGTACCGTACCGGTGACCTGGCTGTGTGCCGCGCCGACGGCACCCTGGAACTGCGCGGCCGGGCCGACGGACAGCTCAAGGTCCGGGGCCTGCGGATCGAGCCCGGTGAGATCGAGGGCGTGCTCACCGCCCATCCCGCCGTCACCCGGGCAGCGGTGACGGCCCGCGAGGACGACACCGGAGTCCGCCGCCTGATCGCCTACGTCGTCGGGGCCGCCGACACGGACCGGCCCGCCCTCCTCGCGCACGCCGCCCGGCAGCTGCCCGCCCACATGGTCCCCGAGGCGCTCGTGACGCTGGACGCGCTGCCGATGACGGCGAACGGGAAGCTCGACCCGACGGCCCTCCCGGCGCCCGCGCGGGAGACGTCCCCTGCGGGCCGGCCGGCACGCACCCCGCAGGAGGAGACGCTGCAAGGACTCTTCTCGGACGTGCTCGGCGTCGCCGAACCCGGCGTCGACGACGGCTTCTTCGAGCTCGGTGGCGACAGCATCACCTCCATCCACCTGGTGAGCCGTGCCCTCGCCGCGGGACTGCGCCTGACCCCGCGTGACGTGTTCGAGCAACGGACCATCGCCGCGCTCGCCGCCGTGGCGGCGGAGCGCCCGGCCGCTGGCCCGGCCCCCGAACAGGAAGCGCCCATCGGCGACCTGCCCCTCACCCCGGCCATGCACCGGCTGCGCGAACGCGGCGGACCGATCGGCGCGTTCAGCCAGTCGGCCCTGCTCGTCACACCCGCCGGGGCCGAGGAGAAGCGGATCGCCGGAGCCCTCCAGGCGCTCGTGGACCACCATGACGCCCTGCGGATGTGCGTCTCCGAGGACGAGTGGACGGCGGTCATCCCGCCTCCCGGCGGCGTCGACGCCGGCACGCTGCTCCACCGGGTCGCCGTGCCGGACGCGGGCTTCGCACCCGCCCTGTCCCACGTCGTACCCGAACTCAACTCTGACGCGGGGAAGTTGCTGCACGCCACCTGGTTCGACGCAGGTCCCCACCGCCCTGGCCGCCTCCTCCTGACGATTCATCACCTCGCCGTGGACGGCGTCTCCTGGAACGTCCTGCGCACCGACCTGGCCGCCGCCTGGCGCGAAGAGGAGCTGTCGGCGCGGGGCACCTCCCTGCGCCACTGGGCCCGGCTGCTGGAACGGGAGGCGCGCGATCCGGCACGGGTCCCCGAACTCGCCGTGTGGCAGCGACTGTTGTCGGCACCCGATCCGCTGCTCGGCGCCCGTCGACTCGACCCCACGCGGGACGTGGTCGGCGCGATGCGCCACCTCTCCCGGGATCTCCCGGCCGACCTCACCACCCGCCTGCTGACCACCGTCCCCGCCGCGTTCCACGCCGGCCCCGACGACATCCTGCTCGCCGCGCTCGCCGCCGCCTTCGTCCGGTGGCGACGGCCCCGCGACCGCCACCCCGCCCTGCTCGTCGACATCGAGCGGCACGGACGCGAGGAGATCGCCGACGGCGTCGACCTGTCCCGCACGGCCGGCTGGTTCACCAGCGTCGTACCGGCTCGGTTCGACCTCACCGGAGTCGACCTCGACCGGCCGGCCGACGTCCTCAAGAGCGTCAAGGAACAGGTGCGGTCCGTGCCCGACCACGGGATCGGCCACGGTCTGCTGCGCCACCTCAACCCCGAGACCGGGCCCGTCCTCGCCGCGCTCGCCGTCCCGCAGGTCGGCTTCAACTACCTGGGATGCACCACCCGGGAGCCGGAGGCCGACTGGTCGGCGGCGCCCGAGGAGATCCCCGGCCCGCTCCGTCTCGGCGCGGCCCACGACCCGGCCCTGCCCGTCGCCCACGGTCTGGAGATCACCGCCGTGACCACCGTTGACGGCCGGCTCGACGCCACCTGGTCCTGGGCGCCCGGCGTCTGGTCGGAGGACGACGTACGCACCCTCGCCGACCTGTGGTGCGCGCAGCTGACCGCCCAGGCCGACGGCACCCGAGCCGGCGGGCACACCCCGTCCGACCTGTCCCTGGTGTCCCTGTCCCAAGCAGAGATCGACGAACTCGAAGCCGAGTTCGGCAGCGAGTGGAGGTAACCCACGGTGCCCCGGTCCGGAATAGCCGACGTCCTGCCCCTGTCGCCGTTGCAGGAAGGGCTGCTCTTCCACGCCCTGTACGACGACGAGCGGGCCCCCGACGTCTACGCCGCCCAGCAGGTCCTGGAGCTCACGGGTCCGGTCGACCCCGCCGCCGTACGCGCCGCCGGGCAGGCCCTGCTCGACCGGCACCCCAACCTGGGCGCCTGCTTCCGGCGCCGCGAGGCGGGACGGCCCGTGCAGATCGTGCCCACGGACGTCGAACTGCCCTGGGTCGAGGCCGACCTGTCCTGCCTGGGCGCCGACGAACGCGACAAGGAGTGGGAGCGCCTCCTGGACGAGGAGCGCACCCGCCGCTTCGACCTCGCGCGGCCACCGCTGCTCAGGTACCTGCTGGTGCGCTGGGCCGAGGACAGCCACCGCCTCGTCGTCACCAACCACCACATCCTCCTCGACGGCTGGTCCAAGCAGCTGCTGGTACGAGAGTTCAGCACCCTGTACGCCGGCGAGCACCCCACCTCGCTGCCCCCGGCGCCCGCCTACCGCGACTACCTCGCCTGGCTGTCCCGCCAGGACCGCGACGGTGCCGAGTCGGCCTGGCGGAACGCGCTGGACGGAGTGGTCGAACCCACCCTCCTCGCCCCCTCGGCGAACCCCACGGCCGTCCTGCCGGACGAACTCGTCGTCGAACTGCCCGAGGAACTGAGCCGGGCCGCCGACACCACGGCACGGTCCCTCGGGATCACCCTCAACACTCTCGTCCAGGGCGCCTGGGGGATGCTGCTCGGCCGGCTGACCGGCCGCACCGACGTCGTCTTCGGCCAGACCGTCAGTGTGCGCCCGCCCGAACTGCGGAACATCGCCTCGCTGGTGGGCTTCTGCATCAACACCACCGTCACGCGGGTGCGTTGGGACGACCAGGCCACCATCGCCGACCTCCTCACCGCCCTCCAGGGCCGGCAGACGAGCCTGCTCGCGCACCAGCACCTCGGCCTTGCCGACATCCGGCGGGGCACCGGCGTCGACGGCGAACTCTTCGACACCCTGCTCGCCTTCGAGAACCACCCGGCAGGCGCTTCATCGCCGCGGGTCACCCAGGTCACGGGCCGCGACGCGACCCACTACCCGCTCACCCTGGCCGTCCTGCCCGCCCATCGCCTGGCGCTCCGGCTGTCCTACCGCCCCGACCGGTACGACGAGACCGGCGCCCGCGCCCTCGTGGACCGGTTCGCCGCCGTCCTCGAAGCCCTGGCCACGGACCCGTCCCGCCGCGCCGCGGACGTGGCGGCCCTGCTGCCGGGGGAGCGCGAGCTGCTGCTGGGGGATGCCTCCACCGCCGAGGCGCCGGCCGCGGCCCTGCCCGAACTGTTCGCCCGGCAGGCCGCCCGCACCCCCGACGCGACGGCCGTGGTGCACGACGGTACCCGGCTGACGTACGCGGAACTGGACGCACGGGCCGACCGCCTGGCCCGACTGCTCGCGGCCCGTGGGGCCGGCCCGGAGCGGCTCGTCGCCCTGGCGCTGCCCCGCTCCCCGGACCTGGTGGTGGCCGTGCTGGCGGTGCTCAGGACGGGCGCGGCCTACCTGCCGATGGACCCGGACTACCCCGCCGACCGGCTGGCCTTCATGCTCGCCGACGCCGCGCCCGTGCTGCTGCTCACCACCGGAGGCCTGGCCTCTGGCCTGCCCAGCTCCGACGTCCCCGTGATCCGCCTGGACGAGCGGCTGCCCGAGGCCCCCGAGACGGCCCCGCCCCTCCTGACGGGCGACCACCTCGCCTACGTCATCTACACCTCCGGCTCCACCGGCCGGCCCAAGGGCGTCGCCGTACCGCACCGGAACGTGGTCCGGTTGTTCGAAACGACCCGCGCGTGGTTCGACTTCGGCCCGGACGACGTGTGGACGCTGTTCCACTCCTACGCCTTCGACTTCTCGGTCTGGGAGCTGTGGGGAGCGCTGCTGCACGGCGGCACGCTGGTGATCGTGCCGTTCGCGGTGAGCCGGGACCCGCGGGAGTTCCTGCGGCTCCTCGCCCGCGAGCACGTCACCGTGCTCAACCAGACCCCGTCGGCGTTCGGGGAACTGCTGCGCGCGGACGCCCACCTCCCCGAGGTCTCCCGCGAACTGGCGCTGCGTCACGTCGTGTTCGGTGGAGAGGCGCTCGATGTCGGGCAGATCGCCGAGTGGTACACGCGCCATCCGCAGGACGCTCCCGTCCTGGTGAACATGTACGGCATCACCGAGACCACCGTCCATGTGACCGGCCTGCCCCTGACGGCGGGACGGGTGACGGCCGGCATCGGCCGCCCCCTTCCCGACCTGCGCGCCTACGTCCTGGACGCCGGACTGCGACTCGTACCCCCGGGAGCCGTCGGCGAGTTGTACGTCGCCGGTGCCGGCCTGGCGCGCGGCTACCTGGGGCGTCCGGGGCTCACCGCCGGGCGGTTCGTGGCCGACCCCTTCGGCGGCCCGGGCGACCGGATGTACCGCACGGGCGACCTGGCCCGCCGGACGGCCGACGGTGGCCTGGAGTACCTGGGCCGGGCGGACGACCAGGTCAAGGTCCGCGGCTTCCGCATCGAGCCCGGCGAGGTCGAGGCGGCCCTCGCCTCCCACCCCGGCGTGGCGCGGGCCGCCGTCCTCGTGCAGGACGGACGGCTGGTCGGCTACGCCGTCCCCGTCTCCGCCTCCCTTGACGAGTCAGACGTACGGCGGCACGTGGCCGGGGTGCTGCCCGGCCACATGGTCCCCTCTGCCGTCGTCGTCCTGGACCGGCTGCCGCTCACCGCCAACGGCAAGCTGGACCGGGCCGCTCTGCCCGCCACCGGCCCCGCCACCGGCACGGGCCGGGCCCCGCGCACCCCGCACGAGGAGATCCTGTGCGGGCTCTTCACCGACGTTCTCGGCCTCGCCGCGCACCAAGCGGGCCCGGACGACAGCTTTTTCGCCCTCGGCGGCGACTCGCTGCTCGCCATGCGGCTCGCCGACCGGATCCGGAGTGCCCTCGGTGCCACGCTCCCGGTCCGCGCGGTCTTCGAGACGCCGACCCCCGCGGGCCTCGCGGCCCGAGTGGGGGAGACGGACGACGTACACCGTCCGCAGCTCACCCGCCTCCAGCGGCGGCCGGACCCGCTGCCCCTGTCGTACGCCCAACAGCGTCTGTGGTTCATGAGCCGCCTAGACGGCGGACACACCACGTACACCGTCCCCTGGGCGCTGCGCCTCACCGGACCCCTGGACCGGGCGGCGCTGGAAGAGGCCCTCGCCGACGTCGTGGCGCGCCACGAACCGCTGCGCACCCTCTGCCCCGACGTCCGGGGCACGCCCCACCAGTACGTCCTGGACCCGGGCCGGGCGCGACCACACCCTCGGGTCGTCCGGGCCACCCCCGAGGAACTGCCCGCCCTGCTCACCGCGACGGCGGGCCACCGCTTCGACCTCGCCACCGACCTCCCCCTGGCCGTCACCCTCTTCGACCTCGGCGCCGACACCCACGTCCTGCTGCTGCTCGCCCACCACATCGCCGTGGACGGCTGGTCCATGGCACCGCTGATGCGCGACCTGGAGACGGCGTACGCGGCCCGGTCGGCCGGGCACGCACCCGAGTGGCGGCGACTGCCAGTCCAGTACGCCGACTTCGCCTGCTGGCAGCGAGCGCTGCTGGACCCCACGGACAGCGACCTGATGGAACGCCAGATCGCCTTCTGGAAGGAGGCGTTGCGCGGCGCGCCCGAGGAACTCCCGCTCCCCACGGACCGCCCGCGGCCCGCCGAGCCCAGCGGCCGGGGCGACCGCGCCTGCGTCGCCCTCGACGCCGAGCTCCACGCCAGGCTCGCCGACCTCGCCGTGTCCTCGCGCGTCACCCTCTTCATGGTGCTCCAGGCGGGCCTCGCCGCACTGCTGACCCGCCTCGGCTCCGGCACCGACATCCCGATCGGCACACCGGTCGCCGGACGCACCGACGGCAGGCTCGACGACCTCGTCGGGTTCTTCGTCAACAGCCTCACCCTGCGCACCGACACCTCCGGCAACCCCACCTTCCGCGAACTCCTGCACCGCGTGAGGGACGTCGACCTCGCCGCCTACGCCCACCAGGACGTCCCGTTCGACCTCCTCGTGGAGGCCCTCAGTCCCGAACGCACCCTCGCCCGCCACCCCCTCTTCCAGGTCATGCTGGCCTTCACCGGCCACACCGCCGAACCCGCGCCGTCCCTGCCCGGCTTCGACGTCACCAGGGAACCCGTCGAGACCGGGGCCGCCCGCTTCGACCTGTCCCTCTACCTCACCGAGCGGCGCAACGACGACGGATCCCCCGCCGGGGTCGACGGCGTCGCCGAGTACAGCACCGACCTCTTCGACCCCGCCACGGCCCGGCGGCTCACACGACAGCTGGTGCGCCTCCTGACCGCCGTGGCCGCCGACCCCGACCGGCGCATCGGCGACCTCGATCTGCTCGACGCCACCCAACGGGCCCGGATCGACGCGTGGAACGCCACCACGCCCGAGATTCCCCATGCCTCACTGGCCGAACTCTTCCGCGCGCAGGCCCGCCGCACTCCGGGAGCCACCGCGCTCAACGACCTGACGTACGACGAACTGCACACACGGGCCGAGCGGTTGGCGCGCACACTGGCCGGGCGTGGGATCGGTCCCGGTGACGTGGTGGCGGTGCTGATGCCGCGCTCCGCGGACCGGATCGTCGCGCTGCTCGCGGTGGCGCTGGCCGGCGCGGCCTTCCTGCCGGTGGACCCCGCTCAGCCCCGCGAGCGCGTCGAACTGATGACGGCCGACGCCCGGCCGGCGTACGTCCTGCGGGACCTGCGGGAGGACGGCACCCCGGGCGAGCTGCCGGTGACGTACTCCGCGGACCAGGCCGCGTACGTCATCTACACCTCGGGTTCCACCGGCGTGCCGAAGGGCGTCGTCGTCGACAACCGGGGCCTGGCGGCCCTGGCACGGACGCAGCGGGACCGCTTCCGCCTCGGCCCGGACTCCCGGGTCCTGCAGTTCTCCGCACCGGGATTCGACGCGTCGGTGATGGAACTGCTCATGGCGTTCGCATCGGGCGGCACGCTGGTGGTGCCGGCGGATACCGGCCCTCTGGTCGGCGACGACCTCGAACGGGCCCTGCGGGACGGCGGTATCACCCACGCCCTGGTCCCGCCCGCCGCACTCGCCACACTGCCCACCTCCGACTTCCCCGCCCTGCGCACCCTGGTCGTGGGCGCGGAGGTGTGCCCGGGCGAGCTGGTGGCCCGGTGGGCGCCCGGGCGCCGTATGGCCAACGCCTACGGGCCGACCGAGTCCACGGTGTGCGCGACGATCAGCGTGCCGCTCTCCGGCGACCAGGCCCCGCCCATCGGCCGCCCCGTCGACGGCACCCGGGCGCACGTTCTGGACGCCTGGCTGCGTCCGGTGCCGCCCGGCGCGACGGGTGAGCTGTACCTCGCCGGCGCCGGAGTGGCCCGCGGCTACCTCGGCCGACCGGGGCTGACGGCGGAGCGGTTCGTGGCGGACCCCTTCGGCGGACCGGGCGAACGCATGTACCGGACGGGCGACCTGGCGCGCTGGTCGCTCGACGGCGAACTGGAGTACCTGGGACGCGCCGACGACCAGGTCAAGATCCGCGGCTTCCGCATCGAGCCCGCCGAGACCGAGGCGGTCCTGACCCGCCACCCGGCCGTCGCCCGTGCCGCGGTGGTCGTCCGCGAGGACGAGCCCGGCGAGCGACGCCTGACCGCCTACGTCGTTCCCGAGCGGCCCGGCCCCGCCCTCGACCCGGCGGAGCTGCGACGGCACGCGGAGCACGCGCTGCCGGACTACATGGTGCCGTCGGCCGTCGTCGTGCTCGACGCCCTCCCGCTGACCCCGCACGGAAAGCTCGACCGCAAGGCCCTGCCCGCGCCCTCCGCACCCGCAGGCACCGCGTCCGGGCGGCAACCGGTGACGCCCGCCGAACGCATCCTCGCGGGACTCTTCGGCGACCTCCTCAAGCTGACCGAAGTCCCCCTCGACCAGGGCTTCTTCGCGCTCGGCGGGGACAGCATCTCCTCGATCCGGCTGGTGAGCCGGGCGGCGGAGGCCGGAGTCGTCATCAGGCCCCGGGACGTCTTCGAGCGCCAGACCGTGGCCGGGCTGGCCGCCGTCGCCCGGGGCCCCGTGGGAGCGGCCGGCCCCGCCGCGGACGACGGTGTCGGCACGGCGGCCCTCACTCCGGTGATGCGCTGGCTCCTGGAGCGCGGCGGCCCTGTCGACCGGCTCAGCCAGTCCGTCCTCCTGACGGTCCCGGCCGGCGCGGGCCCGGCCCACCTGACCGAGACCCTGCAAGCCCTCATCGACCACCACGCCATGCTCCGGGCCCGCCTCACCCCCACCCCGGACCTGGAGGTGCGCCCGGTCGGGCAGGTGCGCGCCGCCGACCTGCTCGACCGTCGCGCCGTCGCGGGGACGGACGACTTGCACCGGGTCGTCGCCGAGGAGTTCGACCGGGTCCTGGAGCTGCTCGACCCTGCGGCGGGGGTGATGGTGCGCGCCGTGTGGTTCGACGCCGGCCCCGACCGGCCCGGACGTCTGCTGCTCGTCATCCACCACTTGGCGGTGGACGGGGTCTCCTGGCGGATCCTGGTACCGGACCTGGAGGCCGCCTGGACCGCGATCAGCGCAGGGCGCCCCGCCGAGTTGCCGCCGGTCGGCACCTCCTTCCGCCGCTGGTCCGTCCTCCTCGGCGAGGAGGCCTGCACGCCTGCGCGTGTCGCCGAGGCCGGGATGTGGCGCCGTATGGCGGCCGCCGCGCGCACCCTCTTGGGCGCCCGCCCGCTGGACCCCGAACGGGACACCGCCGCCACCACCCGCTCACTGCGGCTCACCCTGGGGCCGGACGTGACCGCTCCGCTGCTGACCACTGTCCCGGCCGCCTTCGGCATCGGCACCCAGGACGTGCTCCTGACCGGGCTCGCCCTCGCCGTCGCCGACCGTCAGAACTCCGCGCACGTCCTGGTCGACGTCGAGGGGCACGGCCGCGAGGAGGTGGCGCCGGGGCTGGACCTGTCCCGTACGGTCGGCTGGTTCACCTCCCTGTACCCCGTCCACCTCGACCTGGACGGCATCGACCCGCGCGACGCCCTGAGCGCCGGACCAGGAGCCGAGACCGCGGCCCGGCGCGTCGGTGAGCGGCTCCGCCAACTGCCCGACCACGGCGTCGGCTTCGGGCTGCTGCGTTACCTCAACCCCGACACCGCCCCTGATCTGGCCGAGCCGCCGACGCCCGAGATCGGCTTCAACTACCTGGGCCGTTTCCCCGCGCCGGCCGACACCGTCGCCGCGGACACGACCGACTGGGCCTTCGCCCCGGAGTCAATGGCCCTCGGCGTCGGCACCGACCTCGGCCTCGCCGCCGCCCACGCCCTCGACCTGAACGCGGTCGTCCAGGACTCCGACACCGGCCCCCGCCTGCTGTCCGACTGGACGTGGTCCGACGGCGTGCTCACCGAGGCGGACGTACGGGCCCTGGCCGACGGCTGGTACTCCGCGCTCACCGCCCTGGCCGCCAGGGCCGCACGGGCACCCGGAGCCGACCCGGACACCGACGCCCTCACCCAGGACGAACTCGACGAACTCGCCGCGGGCCTCGACGGCCAGGACGACCCGGAAGAGACGGTACGAACCCCATGACGGCACAGCCCGCGCCGACAAAACAGCCCGTGCCCACGCAATCCGCGTCGCCCGCGAAGTCCGCGTCCGTCGACGTCCTGCCCCTGACCCCGCTCCAGGAGGGCCTGCTCTTCCACGCCGTGTACGAGCACGAGGGCCACTCCCGGGACGTCTACGTGGTCCAGTTGGTCTTCGAACTCGACGGCACCGTGGACGCCGCCCGGCTGCGCGCCGCGGCCCAGGCCCTCCTGGAACGCCACCCCACCCTCCGGTCGGCCTTCCGGCGCCGCAGGGGCGGGCAACCGGTGCAGGTCGTGCCGCGCCGGGCCACCCTGCCGTGGACCGAGACCGACCTGACCGGGCCGGAAACCGACACCGAGCGGGAGTGGGCCCGCCTGCTGGACGAGGACCGGGACCGCGGATTCGACCCGGCCACGCCTCCACTCCTGCGGTGCACACTGGTCCGCACGGGAGAGCGGCGGCACCGGCTGCTCGTCACCCACCACCACATCCTGCTCGACGGCTGGTCGGTCTCCGTCCTCCTGCGTGAACTGCGCACCCTGTACGACGCCGGCGACGACCCCTCCGCTCTGCCCCCCGCCCCGCCCTACCGCACCTTCCTGGAGTGGCTGGGCCGCCGGGACCGTACCGCCTCCGAGGCCGCCTGGCGGGACGCGCTGGCCCAGCTCTCCCAACCGACCCGGCTGGCCCCGCACGCGCCCGACGGCCGGGGCTCGGGAGAACCGGCACAGGCCCGTGTCGAGTTGACGTCAGAGACCGGCACCGCGCTGACCGCACTGGCACGCGACCTGGGTGTCACCGTCAACACCCTTGTGCAGACCGCCTGGGCGATCCTGCTCAGCCGTACGACGGGCCACGACGACGTCGTCTTCGGCGCCACCGTCTCCGGCCGCCCGGCCGAACTGCCCGGTGTGGAGTCGATGGTCGGCCTGTTCATCAACACCGTCCCCACCCGGGTACGGTTGCGACCCGACGAGCCGCTGAGCGGACTGCTGCGCCGGGTCCAGGAGGGATACGTCCGGCTGCTGGACCACCATCATCTCGGCCTGGCGGACATCCAGCGGGCGGCCGGGGTGCCCCAACTCTTCGACACACTCGTCGTCTTCGAGAACTACCCGGTCGACGACCAGGAGACCGGCCGTCCCGGCGACGGCCTGCGTGTCGTAGGTACGGGCGGGCGTGACGCCACCCACTATCCGGTGACCCTGGTGGCCCTGCCCGGCCCGCGGCCGCGCTTCCGGCTCGCCTACCGGCCCGACCTCTTCGACGCCGACTGGGCCAACGCCACGCTCGACCGCCTCGTACGGCTCCTGGAGACCATGGCGCAGGACCCCGAACGCCTCCTCGGCGGAGTCGGGTTGGCACCCGGGGAGACCGGAGAGGAACTCCCTTCCGCGCCGCCGGCGACCCGCACACTCACCGACCTCTGGGCGGCCCAGGTCGCGGCCACCCCGGACGCGGTGGCCGTACTGGACCGGGGCGCCACCTGGACGTACCGCGAACTGGACGACCGCGCCGAACGGCTGGCCCGTCGGCTCGTTTCGCTCGGGGCGGGGCCCGAACGTGTCGTGGGCATCGCTCTGCCGCGCACGACGGACCTCGTCACGGCGGTCCTCGGCGTGCTGAAGTCCGGGGCGGCCTATCTGCCCCTCGACCCGGCCTACCCGCCGGACCGCCTCGCGTACATCGTCGGCGACGCCCGGCCGGTGGTCGTCCTCGCCACCGACGAGACGGTGGGGGTGCTGCCCGCGGACACGGTGACGCTCCCACCGGAGGCGGGGGGCAGTCAGGGGTCCTTGCCGGAGTCGCGGCCGGACAACCTCGCCTGCGTCACGTACACCTCCGGCTCCACGGGACGACCCAAGGGCGTGCTGGAGACCCACCGGGGCATCGTGGAGTTCGTCGAGTGGACGCACGCCACGCTCGGTCCCGAGCGGCTTGCCGAGGTGCTGTTCTCCACCTCGCTCAACTTCGACGTGTCCGTCTTCGAGATCTTCTCTCCCCTGCTGTGCGGCGGCCGCATCCAGATCGTGGAGAACCTGCTCGCACTCACCGCGGACGACACCGACGTCCGTGAGGTGAGCCTGATCAGCGGGGTGCCATCGGTGCTGAGCACGGTGGTCGCCGACCCCCCGGACATCTCACCCAGAGTCGTCGCACTCGGCGGCGAGCCCATCCCCGAACGCCTCCGCACCGACCTCGAAGCGGCGTTCCCCGCCGCCCGCATCATCAATTTCTACGGCCCCACCGAGGCGACCGTCTACGCCACCGCCTGGCAGTCCGACGTGGACCCGCACGCCACGGACGGGGCGCCGCCGCTGGGCCGCCCCCTCGCGCGCAACCGCCTTCACCTCCTCGACCAGGCCCTGCGGCCCGTGCCCGACGGGGTACCGGGGGAGATCTACCTGTCGGGCGGCGGACCGGCCCGCGGCTACCTCGGCCGCCCCGGACTGACCGCGCGGCGGTTCGTCGCCAACCCCTTCGGCGGCCCGGGGGAGCGGATGTACCGCACGGGCGACCTCGCCGTGCGCGGCTTCGACGGACAGCTGCGCTTCCTCGGCCGGACCGACCACCAGGTGAAGGTGCGCGGGTTCCGCGTCGAGCTCGGCGAGATCGAGGCCGTGCTCGCGGCCCACCCGGCTGTGACACAGGCGGCGGCCGCGGTGCGCGAGGACGCGCTGGGCGAGAAGCAGTTGGTCGCCTGTGCCGTGCCGGGTGAACCGGAGGGGGCGCGGCCCGCCGAGCTGCGCGCGCATCTCGCCCGTGCCCTGCCCGCGCACATGGTGCCCTCCACGGTCACCCTCCTCGAACGCCTCCCCCTCACCGCGAGCGGCAAGCTGGACCGCACGGCACTGCCCGCCCCCGGCGCCCCGGCTCCGGCGTCCGGCGCACCGCGCACCCAGCAGGAGGAGCGCCTCCGCGCGATCGTCGCCGACCTCCTCGGACTCGATCCGCTCCGCGTCGGCGTTCACGACAGCTTCTTCGACCTCGGTGGGCACTCCCTGCTGGTCCCCCGACTGACGGCCCGCATCCGTGCGGAACTCGGCGGCGAGCCGACGATGAGGGCGGTCTTCGACACACCGTCGGTGGCGGGGTTGGCGAGGTCGGCCGGGCCGCCGACTTCGGCGGTCGCCCCGGTCGCCCCGGTCGCCCCGGTCGCCCCGGTCGCCCCGGTCGCCCCGGTCGCCCCGGTCGTTCCGGCCGCCCCGGCCACCTCAGGTACCGCCCTCGGCGTCCTGCTGCCCCTGCGCACCCGTGGCCGTCGTGAGCCGCTGTTCTGTCTCCCGCCGGCCTCCGGGCTGGCCTGGGGTTTCGCCGGGCTGGCCCGGCATCTCGACGCCGATCGGCCGCTGTACGGGCTCCAGTCGCGGGGCCTGGTGCCCGGGCAGGTGCGGTCGGGCAGTCTGGCGGAGGCGGTCGCCGAGCACACCGCGCTGATCCGCCAGGTTCAGCCGCGGGGCCCGTACCACCTGCTGGGGTACTCCATGGGAGGTCTCGTAGCCCACCGCGTCGCGACGGAACTCCAGGCGGCGGGGGAGAGGGTGGCGCTGCTGGCGCTGCTCGACTCGTTCCCCGGCGAGTGGACGGCGCGGGGCCCGCGCCCGACCGATCGGCCCGCGGTGCTCCGCGCCCTCCTCACCATCCTGGGGCGCCCGGCGGCACCGGAGGACGAGGAGCTGACCGACGCGAGGTTCACGGAACTCGTCCGCCGCGTGCCGGACCTGCCGGGCGGCCTCGACGACGCCGAACTGGAGGCACTGGTCGAGGTGACGGCGAACAACCGTCGCCTCATGGCGGAGTTCGCCCCCGCCTCGTACCAGGGCGACCTTCTCTTCTTCACCGCCGCCCATGATCCCGACGCACACCCCGGACGGCACGGCTCATGGCGGCCGTACGTCGAAGGGCGCGTCGACAACCACGACATCCCCTGCCTCCACGGAGGGATGACGGGGCCCGCCGCACTGGACCGGATCGGGCCCGTGCTGGATCGCCGGCTCCGGGCCACCGCACCCCGGCACGCCTGACCGCCCGACTCCTCACGCACGCCTGACACTCCACACACGCCCGACACGACAGGAGCGACTCCCCATGAGCACCAACCCGTTCGACGACGACACCCTCGAGCACCTCGTCCTGGTGAACGACGAGGGACAGCACTCGCTGTGGCCCGCCTTCGCCGAGGTCCCGGCCGGCTGGACCGTCGTGCACGGCCGGGCGAGCCGCCAGTCCTGCCTGGACCACGTCGAGGAGCACTGGACCGACATGCGCCCCAAGAGCCTCATCCGGGCCATGGGCGAATAGACGGATCGGGGTACGAGACGATGGACTCGCGGCGGACGATCGCTCCCGAGGAACTCGACACACTGGACCTGGCCGAGCCGCGACTGCACGCCGAGAGCGACCTGTCCGCCGTGTGGCGCCACCTCAGGGAGCACGACCCGGTCCACTGGAACCCGCAGACCGGATCCGCCCCCGGCTTCTGGGTGGTGACCCGGCACGCCGACGTCACCGCCGTCTACCGGGACAGCGCGCGCTTCACCTCCGAGGGCGGCAACGTCCTGGAGACCCTGCTGGCCGGCGGCGACTCCGCGGCCGGCCGGATGCTCGCGATCACCGACGGCGCGCGGCACACCGGACTGCGCCGCGTCCTGATGTCGGCGTTCACCCCGCGGGCCCTGGAACCGATCGTCGACAGTGTCCGCAGGTCGGTACGGCGGCTGCTGCGGGACGCGATCGAGCAGGGCACCTGCGACTTCGCCACCGACGTGGCCGCGGGTATCCCGCTCGGTGCGATCTGCGACCTGCTCGGAGTGCCGGACGGCGACCGGGCCGAGGTGCTCCGGCTGACCTCGTCCGCGCTGGGTTCGCACGACGCGGACAGCACGGCGGCCGACGCCTGGATCGCCAAGAGCGAGATCCTGCTCTACTTCGCCCAGCTGGCCCGTGAACGGCGCGCCGGCGGTCACGCCGACGTCATCGCACTGCTCGCCGGCAGCCGCGTGAACGGGCTGCCGTTGGACGACGACGAGATCATGCTCAACTGCTACAGCCTGATCCTCGGGGGCGACGAGACGGCCCGGCTGTCCATGGTCGGCGCCGCCCTGGCGCTGGTGGACCACCCCGACCAGTGGCGGGCGCTCAAGCGGGGCGAGACGGGGATCGACACCGCGGTGGAGGAGATGCTGCGCTGGACGACCCCCGCGCTGCACTCGGGGCGCACCGCCACCACCGACACGGAGATCAGGGGACGGCCGGTCCGCGCCGGGGACGTCGTCACCGTCTGGAACGCCTCCGCCAACCGCGACGAGCGGGTGTTCGACGAACCCGGCCGGCTGCGCCTGGACCGGAGCCCCAACAAGCACGTGACCTTCGCCTACGGTCGCCACTTCTGCCTGGGCGCCTACCTGGCCCGGGCCGAGATCGGGGCCGTCCTGGCCGGACTGCGCGACACGGTGGCGGAGCTGGAGCTGACCGGTCCGGCCCGGCCGGTGTACTCCAACTTCCTCAGCGGCCTCAGCTCGCTGCCGCTGGCGCTGAAAGGGGAGTGACGGAAGGCGGCGTGGCACGGGCGTGGTCCGAGTAGGCTCCGCCACATGCGCATCTCCGTCTCCTCCGACATGGACGAACCCGTCGCCCGCTCCCTCGTCGAACAGTTGCGGGCCCGGGGCCACGAGGTGCGCGCCTACGGCGCGCTGCGGACCGGGGACGACCCGCGGTGGGCGGTGTGCTCGGAGACGGCGGCCCGTGAGGTGGCCGCCGGGACGGCGGACCAGGCGGTCGTGTGCTGCTGGACCGGCACGGGTGCCTCGATCGCCGCGAACAAGGTGCCCGGGGTACGGGCGGCCCTGTGCACCGACGCGTACACGGCGGACGGCGCCCGCCGCTGGAACGACGCCAACGTGCTGGCGCTCAGCCTGCGGCTGACCTCCGAACCGCTGCTCAAGGAGATCCTGGACGCCTGGTTCGCCGCCGACGCCGGCGAAGACGCCGAGGACCGCGAGAACATCGCCCACGTGGAGCGGCTCGACCGAGGTCGGGCGGACTCCCACGCCCCGCAGGCCCCGTAGTCCCCTCGACGCCCCAGTTGCCGTGCATCCCGTGTGCACGGTCCCCGCGGGGCGCACACATCGGGGCGAACGGCGCAGACGCGGGAGCAGGGGACGGGCACGTGTGCGCCCTGTCACGGGGTCTTGTTGAGCCCTTACAGTGTGGCGCCCAGCCTTGTGCCGTACGTCGGCAGGGCGGAGCCCCACCCCCGGTGGCCACCGGCCGTACCGCCCGGCCGTCACCACTTCCCGGCGCGCCCCGCGTACACGGGCGCGGCGGGCCGGAGCGACGTGACCCGAGGTCCACCCGCGCGACAGCACCAACCCCGTGAAACCGCTCGGACCAGGCAGCCGAGTGTCCGCGGTCCGAGCGCGTGTCCAAAGCCCTGGGAGGCCGCTGTGTCCCGACCGTGCATCGCCCTGATCGCCGACCCCACCTCTTCCGAAGGCTGCCGCGAGTACCTGGCCACAGCCGTGGAACTGCTCACCGGCGCATCCGCCGTCCGTATCGACGCCCGCCACTTCGCCCCCGACGGGACCGGCTGCGCCGTCCCCGACGGAGACCGCTTACGGCTGAAGGTCCCCGAGGAGGGGCTGGACTTCGTGCCCGACGTCGTCGTGGTCTACGAGATCCCGCCGCACCGCCGACAGGGACTCGCCGCCTTCCAGCAGCTCCTGGAAGCGCACCACGTGGTCACCCTCGCCACCGGCACGGACGCCTGGCGTACGGCCACGGAGAAGAACCTCACCGTGGCCCGCTTCGCCCGGGACGGTGTCGCCCAGATGGACACCGAGGTGCTGTCCCGGCCCGGTGCGCGCGAGGCCGAGACCGCCTTCCACCGGCTCGGCGGGGACACCTGGGCCCGGCCCGTGATCGGTACGGGAGGCAACGACACCTTCCACGTGACCACGCCGGTCCAGCTCGAGGAGGCCGCCGCGTTCTACGCGGAGCGGGGTACCGACTGGCTGCTCTCCCGGGACGCGCGGAACATCAGGCCGGACGGTGCCCGTCACCAGTTCCGCGTTTTCGTCCTCGGAGGCCGTGTCATCCACGCCCGGGAGCACGTACAACCCCGGACGGACACCCCGTGCAACACCTGCCAGGGGGCCACCGCCCTCCACATCACCCCGGAGAACCTGCCCGCCCGCCTCACCGAGCTCGCCGTCGCCGCCACCGCCTCCGTCGGACTGCCCTTCGCGGGCGTCGACCTGGCCGTCGAGAACGGCGGAGTCGTGTTCGAGGTCAACGTCCACCCCGCCTTCGTGGACGGCGAGCTCGAGCTCCAACGGGTGGCCGTGCCATACATCCAGGCGCACCTCGACGCCCTAACCCTCGCCCGAGGCGACCGGCCCACGGTCGCACCCCGAGCGAGGGCGTCCCTGGGCCGAGGAGGCCGACTGTCGACCCACTGAGACGGCAACCGCGCCTCACAGAGGTGCTGTGACCTGGCTGACCAGGCTTTATGTCCGGTCGCCCTTCGGCTTGCCCCGCTGGTCCGGGGTGCCGTGCGGGGGAGGGCTGAGGGGCTGGGCCGAGGTCGCGGGGGAGACGTGGGAGGCCGACCGGCCGCGGCCCTGCTCGGGACGGAGCGCCCCGGGGTCTCCGGAGGTCGGTTCGGCGCCCGCCCGCAGCTGCTCCAGGCGGGAGGTCAGCACCTCCGTCACCGGGCGGCGGTCGGCGTGCTCGTGCTCATAGGCGAGCAGCTTCTCCACGTCCCCTGCGGCCAGCGACCGTACGCGGCTCTCCAGGCCGCCGATCGGCAGATGGTCGTAGTCGGGCAGCGGCAGCGTGCCGCGGCCGGAGTCGGCCATGAATCTCACTCCTCGGAGTCGAGTGCGTGCGCTCGGGCCGGATCCTCAGTGGGCGCCCAGTCCGCCCCCGCCGAAGGAACCGCTGCTGCCGCGGCCCCAGCGCGGGCGCTGCTTCGACGGGCTCGAGCGGGTCTGCATATTGGTCAGCTCGTACGGGGTCAGCGCACGGCCGTCCTTCGAGACCTGGGGTACCTCGTCGGGTTCCCGGTTCTCCTGCACCTCATGGACCGGTCCGTCCGGGGGGAGGTGCGGCTGCTCTTCGGGTCGCGGCCGGGGCGACTCGTTGAGTTTGATGCGGTAGCCCAGCCAGAAGCCACCGGCCAGAACGGCCAGCACGGCCACGCCGACCACGAAGAGTCCGATGCTGAGCAGCCCGCTCGCTTCGGCCAGCTGCATGGTTGCGGTACTCATATCAGGTGAATACCCCTCGAAGGGTGAGTGAACCGGCCGATCCGGTTCCGCTACCGCCCGAGGACCTCCGGCAGCTCCGCCGTACCCGGGTTTGACGCTCACCGCACCGGCTACCCGGGTCTACGTGACACCGACGACATCCCAGCAGGAGCTCTTCCGGTTCCTGGAGGACCGCTTCGCCTGTGCGCAGGCGTGTACCGAATGCGCCCGGGCGTGCGCGCTACGGGCGAGCCTCGTGGATCCGGACGGGACGGAACAGCAGGAACTCGTACGCCGCAAGGGCATCATGTGCGCGGAGGTGTGCGACGCGACCTGCCGAGTGCTGTCCGAGCAGAACCATCTGGACGAGGCCAGCCTGCGCGTCCAGCTGGAGTGGTGCCGGACCGTTTGCCTGGAGAGCGCGCACGTCTTCGACGCGCACCCCGGCGCCGAGGAGAGTGCCGAGGCCTGCCGCGCGTGCGCCAAGGCCTGCACGGAGTTCATCGCCACCCTGGTCTGACCCGGCCCGACCCTCACCGTGGCACCCCGGCCGCCTCCGTCGGCCTCCACGCCGGCCGAGGAGGCCACCGGGCCGCGCCCGGGGAGCGACCCGGCCGCGCCGCCCACCAGGCGACCGGTCGCCGCGCCGAGCGCCGACGACCGCTTGCCCCGGCCGCGCCGAGCACCCGGCGACCGCCCGCCCGGCGACCGGTCGCCGCGCCGAGCGCCGACGATCGCCTGCCCCGGCCGCGCCGACCGGCCCGCCCGGTGGTTTGCGCTCGCTACGCCCCGCCCAGTGGCCGCCCCACCGTGAGGTTCCAGCGGCCCGACCTTCCGCTGAGCTCCACGGCCGTCAGCGGCGGTACGTCCGTGCGCCACAGGGCTTGTGCCGGTGCACCGAGGGCGTGGACGACCGCGGCGCGGATCACCTCCGGTTCGACCACGGCGACGCTCCGCCCCGGGGCCCCGGCGGCCGTTTCCAGCCAGGCGGCGACCCGGTCGCACAGCTCTCGGACCGACTCGCCGCCGTGCGGGGCGGCGCCGGGATCCGCCAGCCACTCGGCGAGGGCCTCGGGCTCCGTCGCGCCCACCTCCGCCAGCGTCGCCCCGCGCCAGCGGCCGGCGTCCAGCCCCGCGAGCCGAGGCACTTCCACGGCGTCGAGCTCGAGCGCCCCGGCCGTCTCGCGGCAGCGCACGGTGGGGGAGGACCAGGCGCGCTCCCAGGACGGCAGGATGCCCGCGGCCGCCCGGGCGCGGCGCAGCCCCGCCGGGTCGAGGGAGCAGCCGTCGTCGAAGCGGGCCTCCCGCAGCGCCGCACTGATCGCCGGTGAGACCAACATCACTCGGCTTGTCATGCCCACTCCGTTACTTCGGCCACTCCTCGCCCCCAACACCCTTCCGCAGCCCGTGACTTGACGTGCCGCCAGGCCCACCCGGGCGCACGCCACGCACCCACGCGCCCTTGGCCGATTCCCTGCCTCGCGGTACGGTCACGTCGAAATCGACGACGGTACGTGGAAGCCGGTGGGATTCCGGCACGGTCGCGCCACTGTATGCCGGGCACGCACTTCGGTGCGGGCCGGGCGAGTCAGACCCGCGCCCGTCGTCCTGTGCACCACCGAAATGGGACGCGAGTTCCCCAGGGAGGTCCTGCCATGGCGCAGTCCGCCGTCCAGCCGAGCGCTGCCCCCACTGCCGTACCCGAGAAGCTGCCGATCGGCGCGATCGTCCCCTGGGCGGTCTTCTTCGGCATCCTGATGCTGGTCCTGCTCTACTTCGTCGGCGCCGAACAGGGCGCCACCTCCGTGATGTCCGGAGAGGACGTCCACGAGTGGGTGCACGACGCCCGCCACCTGCTCGGCTTCCCCTGCCACTGACGGCCGGGGAAGGACGTACCAGACCATGAACTCCACCACCGTCCGCGCCCTCCTGGTGCGTGGCATGCTCGCGGGACTCGCCGCGGGCCTGCTCGCCCTGGTCGTCGCCTACTTCCTGGGCGAGTCGCGGGTCGACGCGGCCATCGCCTTCGAGGAGGCGCACGCCCACCACCACGGGGGAGGCGCCGAACCCGTCAGCCGTACGATGCAGTCCACCGCGGGCCTGTCCACCGGTGTCCTCGTCTACGGCGTCGCGTTCGGCGGCATCGCCGCCCTCGCGTACTGCTTCGCACTCGGCCGGATCGGCCGCTTCGGGCCCCGTGCGAGCGCGCTGCTCCTGGCGACGGCCGGCCTGGTCGCCGTCTACGTCGTGCCGTTCCTGAAGTACCCCGCCAACCCGCCCGCCGTGGGCGACCCCGACACGATCGGACAGCGCACGGCGCTCTACTTCCTGATGGTGGCGCTGAGCGTCCTGCTCGCCGTCGCCGCCGTGATCCTGGGCCGGCGCCTGGCGCCACGCCTGGGCAACTGGAACGCGACCCTCGCCGCGGGCGCGTTCCTCGTCCTGGCCGTCGGGTCGGCGTACGCCTTCCTGCCGTCCTTCAACGAGGTCCCCGAGCACTTCCCGGCCACCCTGCTGTGGCAGTTCCGCCTCGCGGCGCTCGCCGTGCAGGCCACCCTGTGGACCACCTTCGGGCTGGTCTTCGGGCTGCTCGCGGAGCGGGTGCTCGCGCCACGCGCCGTCGAGCGGGAGGTGGCCGCCGCGCGGCCGACTCCCGTGGCACCGTGACCGGTTCCCGATGAAAGAGGCCCTCGGCCGCGCGAGTTCACCGCGCAGCCGAGGGCCTCTTCACGTCTCCCCGCCATTCCCAATTATTGGAACACGTTCTACCGTGTGCGCCGTCAGGACCGGCCCAGGGGAGCCAGGAGGCGCCGTGCATCTCGACCACACGCCCGAGCAGCAGCGGCTGCGCAGCGAACTTCGCGCCTACTTCGCCGAGTTGGTGCCCGAGAACGCCCCGGCCCGGCACACCGACCCGGCCGCCCAGAAACGCTTCTACCGCGAGACGATCCGACGGCTCGGCGCCGACGCCTGGCTCGGCGTGGGCTGGCCCGAGCAGTACGGCGGGCGCGGTCTGACCGCGATGGAGCAGTTCATCTTCTTCGACGAGGCCGCCCAGGCGGGCGTCCCCCTCCCGCTGATGGCGCTCAACACCGTCGGCCCGACGATCATGCGGTACGGCACGGACGAGCAGAAGGCGTACTTCCTGCCGAAGATCCTCTCCGGCGAGATCGACTTCGCGATCGGCTACAGCGAGCCCGGCGCGGGCACCGACCTGGCGTCCCTCAAGACCCGCGCGGTCCGTGAGGGCGAGGAGTACGTCGTCAACGGGCAGAAGATCTGGACGACCAACGGGGACACCGCCGACTGGGTGTGGCTCGCCGTGCGCACCGACCCCGAGGCACCGCCGCACAAGGGCATCACCATGCTCCTCGTCCCGACCACCGACCCCGGCTACTCCTGCACCCTCATCCACACCCTCGCCGGCCACGACACCACCGCCAGCTACTACGAGAACGTCCGCGTCCCCGTCACCCATCGCGTCGGCGCGGAGAACCAGGGCTGGCGGCTGATCACCAACCAGCTCAACCACGAGCGCGTCACCCTCGCCGCCCACGGCACCATGGCCATCCGCGCCCTGCACGACGTACAGCGCTGGGCCATGGAGACCAAGCTCGCCGACGGCCGCCGCGTCGTCGATCTGCCCTGGGTGCGCCGCCTCCTCGCCCGCACCCACACCCGCCTCGACGCCCTCAAGCTCCTCAACTGGCAGATGGTCACCGCCGTCCACAACGGCACCCTCACCCCGCAGGACGCCTCCGCCGTCAAGGTCTACGGCTCCGAGGCGCGCCGGGACGCCTACGCGGCACTCCTGGAGATCGTCGCCGTTCCGGGCGCGCTGCAGGAGGGCTCGGCGGGCGCGGTGCTCCGCGGTGAACTGGAGCGCGGCTACCGCTCGGCGGTGATCTTCACCTTCGGTGGCGGCAACAACGAGATCCAGCGCGAGATCATCTCCTGGATCGGTCTGGGGATGCCGAGGGTGCGGCGTTGATGTTGTGTGACGAGGCTTTCTCGTTGGCGTAAATGCCTGCGAAAGGCCAGGTAGTTGCGGGAATTACGCTCGTAGCGGTGGGTGAGTCTGCGGTAGCCGGACAGCCACGACGTGGTCTGCTCCATCACCCCTGCGGCGGTCAAAACGAGATCACTCGCCCGGCTCGAGCGCCGCGGGTATGCGGTACTGCACGACCGGGCTGTCCCCGGTTCGCGAGCCGATATTGGTAACTGCGGCTGACGCAACTTGACGAATGCCTCTTGCTGAGGGTCAGCGCAGCCGGTCCTTGGCCTTGTAGTACGCCCCGGCGAAGGGCAGGAACCAGGCGGTGCCGTTGTAGAACGGCACCGGAACCTTGGGGAAGCCGAAGCCGCGCATGGGGTTGGCCTCCGGGTGGCCGTCCATGACCTCGGCCATGGCGCGGCCCATGTAGGTGGCCATCTGGACGCCGTGGCCGCAGTAACCCATGGAGTAGTAGAGGCCGTTGGCCTCGCCCGCGTGCGGAACGCGGTCGTAGGAGAAGCCGACCATGCCGCCCCATACATAGTCGACCTTCACCCCGGCCATCTGCGGGAAGATCTCGGTCATCTCCCGCTTCAGAACGTCACCGCTCTTGACGTCCGAGGCGGGGTCCGAGGGGGCGAAGCGGGCCCGGCCGCCGAAGGCCAGGCGGTTGTCCGGGGTGATTCGAATGTAGTGGCCGATGTTCTTGGAGGACACGACCACGCGGTTGTTGGGGATGAGCTGCCGGGCCCGCTCCTCGCCCAGTGGCTCGGTGACGATGACGAAGCTGCCGACGTTGATCAGCCGCTTGCGGAACCAGGGCATGGCCTTGTCGGTGTAGGCGTCGGTGGCCGCCATGACCTGCGTGGCGCGGATGGTGCCGTGCAGGGTCTCGACGAGGAAACCGCCCTCGGGGAGGCGGTGCAGCGCGGTGGCGGCGTTGCGTTCGTGGATCTGAGCCCCGGCGCGTTCGGCGGCCTCGGCCAGGCCATGGACGTATTTGCCGACGTGAAGGTGCGCGCTGAGCGGGTCGAGCAGGGCTCCGTGGTAGTAGTCGGAGCCCAGCTCGGCACGTAGATCGCTCTTGCTCAGCAGCGTGGTGTCGTGGCCGAAGTTGTCGGCCAGGTCGCGCTGCTTGGCCCGCATGCTCTCGAAGTGCTGCGGCTTGAACGCGACGCCCAGACGCCCTACGCGGTGGAAGTCGCAGTCGATCTGCTCCTTGACCGTCAGCTCCTCCACCACGTCCACCGCCTCGCGGAAGGCGTCGTACAGTTCCCGGGCCCGCGGCTGCCCGTAGCGCTTGCGCGCCTCGGCGGGACTGATGGTGATGCCCTGGGTGCACATGCTGCCGTTGCGCCCGGAGGCGCCGGAGCCGACCTTGTCCTTCTCCACGAGGACGACGTGGGCGCCCTTGCGTGCCGCGTGGTAGGCGGTGGACAGGCCGGTGAGGCCGCCGCCGATGACCACCAGGTCCGCCTGCTCGGGCAGGGGCTTGCCGGTCCGGTCGGGGAAGGCGGGAGCTGTGTCGAGCCAGTAGGGGATCTGCTTCATGACGTACGTCCTCGGGTCTTCCTGGTCGTCCAGGGGTGCTTGTCTGGGTCCCGGCTTCAGCAGCCGAGCAGGGCCGGCAGGCCGGACAGGTCGGGCAGCTCGTCGTAGGGCTGGTAGTCGGCGCTGCCGCGGGCGCCGATGGAGCCGTTGTGGCCGTAGCGGTTGATCCACACGCGGCGAGCGAGGCCGAGGTCGCGGGTGGGGATGAGGTCGTACTCCCAGCCCTGGGCGACGTGGATGACCTGGGCGGGGTCGATGTCCATGGTCTGGAAGGCGTACTCGAAGGTTTGCCGGGACGGCTTGTACGCCTTGGCCTGCTGGGCGGTGATGACATGGTCGAACTCGACGCCGATGTTGGCCAGGTTCTGGGCGATGAGGTCGTCGTCCGTGTTGGAGATGATGGCGATCTCGTACCGGGACTTCAGCGCCCGCAGGGCGGCCGGGACCTCGGGGTGGGGGCCGAAGGTGGGCACGGCCGCGACCAGGGCCTCGCCGTCGGACTGCCGGTACTCCAGACCGTGCAGACGCATCGCTGTCTCCAGGCTGGAGGGCAGCACCTCGTGGAAGGGGCGGTATGCCTCCAGAACGGCGTGGAACCGCATGATGCGGAAGTCGTCGAGGAACTCGTCGACGTTCAGACGGTCCAGGTCCAGCCGGTCGGCCAGGACCTTCAGGGTGGTGGGGCCGAGCTGGAAGTCGACCAGGGTGCCGTAGGCATCGAAGGTGACGATCTGACGCATGATATTCAACCTCTTTCCAGGCATATAGGACATTCCGTTTACCGGGAGTCGCGATCTCGTCGAGTGCGGCCAGGACGGCCGCATCGGAAGTTCAGAAAGCTGCCGAGGAGTTGGGGCGGCGACCTGTTGAGGGGGCATGGGGGCTGAGGGGGTGCCCGAGGGGCCGCCGCTGGAGGACGAGCCCCCGGACGGGCCGGGGACGGCGAATGCTGATCGGGTAGTCGGCGGCAGCATCGTTGCTGCTCCGATGCGATGAGCCTCTCTTCGGCTCGAGGCGATGCGTCAGTGAAGCACTGCGGAGAATCCGGCAACAAGGGACGTGAGGCCGCGAGATCGACCGCGTATTTTGTGCCTGTGCACAATCCCTGTCAGGGATCCGATGCAGTTCCGCCCGAACCGATGGGTCTCTGAGAGGCACCGCGAGCGGCTCCGGCGCGAACCGCGGCCGCTCGGCGCTGCTGCCCGGCGGCGTGACCGGGCTGTCGGCCGCCAAGGCTGCCGTCCTCATGACGGGATGTGGCCTCTGACCGCCGCGCTTTGGCGCCAGCTCTCTCGGTCGCGGTCCCGGCCGGTTGCCTCGACCCGTCCAGCGATCGGTGGATCAGGGCATCGTCGCCCGGAAGCGGGCGCCCGCGTCCGTCTCCAGCCAAGCCAGGGCGAGGACAAGCCGGGCGGCGTCGTTCGGTCGGGACAGCTTCAGCCCGGTCGCCTCTTCCGCGGCCTGCAGGCGATTGCCCACCGTGTTCCGGTGACGGTAGGTGCGAGCGGCCACCTCGGCGACCGAGCCCAGGTCGAGGTACCAGCGCAGGGTCTCGACGATGCTGTCGCGGTCGCGCAGCTCGAGCAGTGGGCGCAGCACGCCGGTGGCCATCGCACCGGTGAGCTCCTCCTGCGCCGACATGATCGCCCCGATCCAGTGGCCCTCCACGTGCCGCACTCCGGGCTGCGCGGAGCTGCGGATCGCGGCACGTGCGAACCGGATGCCCCGCGCCGTCAGCGCCAGGCCCGGGACTTCCGCGACGCCGCAGCGCCACGGGGTGAACGGCCGGAGCATGGCAAGCATGGCCTCTTCATCGCGCCGTCCGTGACCGATGATGCCGAGGAGTTCGTCGCCCATCCATCCGAAGTGACGTACGAGGCCGCCCCGACGCAGCGCATCGTCGACCTGGGACACAGCCGGGTCCCCGGTAGGAACGGATTCGACCACGACCACGGTCAGGGCGACGTTCTCGGAGAAGCCGAGCAACGTGGAGGCCTCGGCGACGGTGGAGGGATCCTGCTCCCCTTCCAGGACCAGGCGGCTGAAGGCGCGGTTGCGCACCTCCGTACGACGGCTCGCCAGGTCACGCTCGGTGCGGCGGTAGGCGTCGACGACCTCGACGCTGTTGGCGTCCGTCGCCTCCCAGACGCGGATCAGCCCGTCGAGGAAGTCGGGATCGGCGCTGATGCCGCGTGCTCGCCCCTCTGCGAGCACGGCCTCCCACAGGGTCCTGAGATCCAGCTGGAAGGAGTGCATCAGAGCGGTCAGGGGGAACGCCTGCTCCGCTCGCTCGCGTCCCACGTCCTCGGTGGCGCGCGAGACCGTCCGGGGCACGGGACCGCCGGCCAGCCGGGTCAGGGCGAGTTCGAGGGTTCGTCGCATCCCCTCCCGTTTCTGGACCGGGTCCCAGTCCGCCGACGCGTAGGCGGGCTCCTCTGCTTCCAGTTGTTCGAGAGCACGAGAGGTCAGTTCGTCGAGCCGTTCCTCGAGGAGCCGGCGCGCGATCGCCTGCACGGCGTCGTGGCGAGCCCCGCCCTGACGGCGCCCTGGGCCGCTCATGAGGACCGCCTCTCCCGACGACAGCCGTCACCGGGCGGATCCGGGGCCGTCTCCGGGTAATGCCGCTGACATGCCGGTGAGGCTCCCTGGCAGTAATTGTGCACAGGCACAAAATACGGGGTCGATGTCGCGGCTTCGCGTCCCTTGTTGCCGGATTCTCCGCGGTGTTTCACTGACGCATCACCTCGGGCTGGAATGGGCTCGTGACATGACCACGCACTTGGAGCAGCTATGACGCTTCCGTGAGCACCTGATCCCCGGTCCGTCACCTTGAGCAGGCGTTGCTGAGGGGCGCCGCGTTCCTCGGCAGTGTGGCCTTCCGCTACGGAGCCCACCAGGACGCGATGACCAAGGCGGCCGAGCCAACCGGTTCGCCAGGCAGAGCGGGAGCGAGATCACCCAGGACTCCCCCAGAGACTACGCCGAGCTCAAGGCGGGGGTCGAGGACATGAGGACACCGATGGAGCCCGCCGAGGCGCTGCGCGGGGTGCTCGCCGCCAACGTCACCTGGGACGTCATAACCGCCGCCGCGTGAGCTGATGACCGGTCTCGATGAGGGCTCCGCCTTTGACGGACGGCCCGCCTCGGACCTGATCGCCGACTGGCCCTGGGTGTTGAAGCGCGTCCTGGCCCGGGGCCCCTGCGGCCGTCGGAGTGGGGCATCGAGGGGAAGTGCCGAACGGGGGAGTCCGCCCTGGACCTGTCGGTCGTCGACTCGACCGAGGTCTGTGCAGCCCGTGAAGCGATCGAGACACAGCCGCGGCAGCCGTCCCCGCCTCCTCCCAGGCACCGCATCGAGGTCCGACACGGGTGGCGGCGGGGGGCCACGACCTGAGCGTAGTGACGCAGGCCCACGGTGAGTGATGAGCGACCTGACGACGAGAGAGAGAACGCACCGATGACCTCAGCGACCACCACCGGCCAGGACGGAACGACCATCCCCGGTCACACCGGCCAACTGCCGGGCTCGCTCCTCGACCACGTGCTGCGGCAGTCCTTCGGACTCGAGGGATACGATCAGCACCCACTGGGAGGGGAGATCGACCAGAACGTCCGGATCACCGGCGATGACGGCATGCGCTACTTCGTGCGGGTCACCCGCGCGGAGCCGGACTCGGCCGACGTCCTCTGGCAGAACTCGCTCCTCCAGCATCTGGCCGCCACCGTTCCCGACCTTCCGGTGCCACGACTGGTCCCGACACGCGAGGGGAAGCTCCTTGCCGCCGTCGTCCACGAGGGCCGTACGCACGTGGTCCGCGTGATGAGCTGGATCGAGGGCCGGGTCCTGGCGGAACTCGACGACCACCCCGCGGCGCTTCTGCGTCAGCTGGGAGAAGCCGCTGGGCGGCTGAGCCTCGGACTCTCCAGCATGGAGCCACCGGTGGGCTTGGAACCGCACGACTGGGACATGCGCCGGGCCGCTGAGATCGTCGAGGCGTCGCTGCACGCTGTACAGGACGCGGATCGGCGGGAGTCGGTGCGCACGATCATGGGCTGGTACGACGAGCTCCTGCCGGCATGGGACCGACTGCCCCGGAGCGTCATACACCAGGATCTCAATGACGCCAACGTCCTGGCCGACGCCGACGAGGACGGGGGGCTGCGGATCTCCGGCATCGTCGACCTGGGCGACTCGCTCTACAGTGTGCGCGCGGCAGAGGTGGCGATCGCGGCGGGCTACGCCATGGTCCGCAAGGCCGACCCGCTCGCTGCGGCGGCCGAAGTCGTGGCCGGCTTCCACTCGGTGCTCCCCCTCACGGCTGAGGAACTGGCGGTTGTCTATCCGTTGGCGGCCGCCCGGCTGTGCATGAACGCCGTGACGTGGACGCGCCGGGTCGCCGAGAGCGACACGCCGTACGGGCGGACCCGCATGCAACACACCTGGCCGGCGATCGCGCAGGCGGCCGAGGTTTGCCCCGATGTCGCCGAGGCGACGTTCCGGGTCGCGTGTGGGCTCCCCCGGACGCGGGAGCAGCGGGGTTTGGAAGAAGTCTTGGCAGAGACGGCCCGAGACGGTTCCCCGCACGCACCGGCCCCGCAACTGCTCGACCTGCGACCCGCAAGTGATCTCTACGACGAAGTCGACTGGCACGACGCGAGGGCCGTGCGCGCGAGCATCGACGACGTCCTCGACGGACGACGGCGACGGGGCTACGTGCCCCACCTCAGCGCATCGCTGCTCCTTGGGGGCCGGCGCCGCCCGGGAGCCGACGAGCCCGCGACGGTTCACGTCGGCGGCTTGCTGATCGTGGCCGACGCCGAGGAGGTTGCCAGCCCGCTGTCCGGCGTCGTCGAAGCCCGCGGTGGCGCCGGCATGCCGTTGGTACTGCGACATGCGGTCCAGGGGTTGGAGTTCTGGACGTGCTGGTGGGGACTGGACGACTCGCCGCCCGTTGCGGCGACAGTCCCGGCCGGGGCGCCGTTGGGACGCGCCGGCACGAGCGAGGAGACGGACCCGCTCGGGTCCTGCGTCCAGGTACAGGTCCACCGCACCGCACGGATGGCCACGTGGCCGCCCCCTCGTGTCGTGCCGCCTTCCGCACGGCAGGTGTGGAGCCACCTGTCACCCGACCCCGCCCGGCTCCTCGGGTTCACCGAATCCTCCGCCGCAGTCCCCACCATCGACGACGTCGTCTCAGTGCGCCGTCGCCACATCGCTCGCTCCCAGCGCAACTACTACCGCAACCCGATGAACCTTGTGCGTGGGCGGGGCGTGTGGTTCCACGACGAGGACGGCCTGGCTTATCTGGACTCGCTGAACAACGTCACCCACGTCGGCCATGCCGAGCCACGGGTGACGGCCGCCGCCACGCGACAGCTGCGCAAGCTCAACACCAACAGCCGTTTCGTCTACCCGCAGATCGCCAGTTACGTGCAGAAGCTGGTAGCCACGCTGCCCGACCCGCTCGAGGTCGTCTTCCTCGTGTGCACGGGCAGCGAGGCAAACGACCTGGCGCTGCGGATCGCCCGCCAGGTGACGGGTCGGCAGCACATCGTCAACATCGACGGCGCGTACCACGGAAACACCGGCGTGGTGACCGGGATCAGCCCGAACCGTTACAAGGGCCCCGGCGGCGCCGGCGCACCCGCGACCACCCACGAGGTCGTCATCCCGGACCGCTACCGCAGTACCTACGGGTACGACGACGCGGACGCCGGAGCCAAGTACGCGCGCGACGCCGCGGCTGTCATCGAGCGGATCACGGCCGACGGCAGACCCCCGGCCGCCTTCATCGCCGAGTCCCTGATGGGATCGGGTGGGAACATCGTGTTCCCCGACGGCTACCTCGATGGCGTGTTCACTGCTGCCAGGCGGGCGGGCGCCCTGTGCATCTCCGACGAGGTCCAGGTCGGCGTCGGACGACTGGGGCCCTGGTGGGGGTTCGAGCTCCAGGGGGTGGTCCCGGACATCGTCACGATGGGCAAGCCGCTCGGGAACGGGCACCCCCTCGCGGCGGTGGTCACGACTCGGGAGATCGCCGACGCGTTCGACACGGGCATGAAGTACTTCAACACCTTCGGCGGCAACCCGGTCTCCTGCGCGATCGGCGAGGCCGTGCTCGACATCGTCGAGCAGGATGGGCTGAGGGAGAACGCCGTGAGCGTGGGCGGGTACTTCGCCCAGTCGCTGCGCGAGCTCCAGCAGCGCCAACCGCTCATCGGTGACGTGCGGGCGGAAGGGCTCTACCTCGGCGTCGAACTGGTCCGCGACCGCATCACCAAGATGCCGGCCACTGAGCAGGCCTTCATGGTCACCGAGCTCATGAAGGAGCGGGGCGTCATCGTCTTCCCCAATGGCGTGCACGACAACGTACTGAAGATCAAACCGCCCATGACCTTCCGCCGCGAGCACGTGGATCTCTACGTCGACGCGCTGGACGAGGTCCTGACCCTGCCCGAACTGCGCTCGGCCGTTCAGCCCTGAGACGGGCAACCGTCCACTGAGGCAGTGAACGTGTGGCCCGCGAAAGCGAGAAGTGCCCTGCGGGCCGGCGTCTCCGGCCAGGGCTTCAAGCTTTCGCCCGCCATGGGCGGCATCGCCGCGGACCTCGCCCTGGAGCGCCGCACCTCCCGGTCGATCGACTTCATCACCACAAACGGCCGCACCGCGGCTTGAGTCAGAAAGGGGGCCAGGGTCGTGATCACCGGTGGCGTCCACGGCGTCGGGTTCATCGGCGTCGACGCCGCCACCCGCCTGGCCGGGCTGCTGGAACCGGACGATGTCGCCGGCCGGCCTTGGAGACGGTTGGCAGTGTCCACGGAGATGTCCGTGAGGCGCCACTTCTCCAGCTGCGCGTACCGCGTCCGCCGACTGGGCGGACGGCGCCCATCCCGAAAATCTCTGGCCCCGCTATGGCGACACACGCCTCATGACCTGCGCTGTACCGAAGTGCCGACCATTTCGCTGATACTGCTGCTTTGGCCGCTGAAGCCACTTGTCGTCAGCGCAGGTCGTGACCGTGGTCTGGTGCCATCCAACGAGCCCGGTCACACTGCCGCCATGACGGAAGACCGAACATGTGACCAAGGGCTGTTCGGCCCGAGGTCGGTGACGTGGCAGGCGCATGGAGATCCCATGATGTGGGTCGCCGGTGTCCGCGCCCTCTACCTCCAGGCCCTGCATCCGCGCGCGGTGCGGGGCGTCCTGCAGAACAGCGACTTCCGGCGCGACGCCTGGGGCTGGCTCATGCGCACGGCGAACTTCGTGGGCACCACGACGTACGGCACCACCGAGGCCGCCGAGAAGGCGGGCGCCCGCGTCCGGAAGATCCACCGGATGCTGTCGGCAACCGACCCCGACACGGGGGAGACGTACGGAGTCGACGAACCCGAGCTGCTGCTGTGGGTGCACTGCGCCGAGATCGACTCCTACCTCCACGTACTGCGCCGCTCCGGGTATCCGCTCACCGACCCCCAGGCCGACCGCTACATCGCCGAACATCGCGTGAGCGGCCGGCTGGTGGGTCTCGACCCCGACACCGTCCCCGCCGACCGGGCCGGGATGGAGGCCTACTTCGAGAAGGTGCGGCCCGAGCTCGCCGTCGGCCCCGAGGCACGCGAGGTCGACGACTTCCTGCGCCGCCCACCGATCCACCCCCTCCTGATCCCGGCGCGCGAGGGGCTGTGGCGGCGCGTGGCGCGTCTCGCGTACGCCTCCCTGCCGCCGTACGCCCACGAGCTGTACGGCCGGCCCGCCCCGCGAGCGGCCGTCGTCACCCGCCGGCTGCGTGTCACCGGCACCCTGCTGCGCAGCGTTCCCGCACGTCTGCGGTGGCAACTTCCGCCCAAACACATCCTGCGGGCCATGGACCGGCTGGGCCCCGAGGCCCGCCCCGCACCGTACAAAGTCGGGTGAAAGGCCGCCATACTGGCCGGACCAGGGGAGGGCGCGACGGGGACGGGGCGGCGGTAGGGGATGGCGGAGACCAGGCTGATCCAGGGCCGGTACCGGCTGCTCGATCTGATCGGGCGCGGTGGCATGGGCGAGGTGTGGCGGGCCCGGGACGAGTCCCTGGGCCGGAAGGTCGCCGTGAAGTGCCTCAAGCCGCTCGGTCCGCAGCGCGACCAGGCGTTCACCCGTGTCCTGCGGGAGCGGTTCCGACGCGAGGCCCGGGTGGCCGCCGCGCTCCAGCACCGCGGGGTGACCGTCGTGCACGACTTCGGGGAGTCCGACGGCATCCTCTTCCTCGTGATGGAACTGCTCGAGGGCCGCAACCTGAGCCAGCTCCTGGAGGACAACAAGCACCATCCGCTGCCCGTCGCCGACGTCGTCGAGATCGCCGACCAGGTCGCCGCCGCCCTCGCCTACACCCACGCGCAGGGCATCGTGCACCGCGATCTGAAGCCCGCGAACATCATGCGGCTCACCGACGGCACGGTGAAGATCTGCGACTTCGGCATCGCCCGCCTCGGCCACGACATCGGCTTCACCTCCCGCCTCACCGGCACCGGCATCGCCATGGGCACCCCGCACTACATGTCCCCGGAGCAGATCAGCGGCACCGAGGTCGACCAGCGCAGCGACCTGTACTCACTCGGATGCGTGCTCTACGAGATCGCCACGGGGGCGCCCCCGTTCGACCTCGACGACCCCTGGGCCATCCTCGTCGGCCACCGCGACACCCCGCCCCGCCCGCCCCGTAGCCACCGCTCCGAGCTGCCCGTCTACCTCGAGGAGGTCATCCTCGACCTGCTCGCCAAACGCCCTGAGGAACGCCCGCGCGACGGCCGTGAGCTGGGACGCAGGATCGGTCTGGGCCGTACGACACCGGCGTACGTGCCGACCGTGGTCACGCCCCGGCCGGACCTCCGGCCACCCGAACAGACCGGGCGCGAACCCCGCCTGCCGTCCTGGACACGGGGCATCACCACCGGCCACAAGGCGTCCGGCGCCACGCTGCCCGCAACCCCGCCGGACGCCGGGGCAGGCCTCACCGGCGAGTGGATCCCGCGCCCGCAGTCGGACGGAGTCCAGCCGTCCGGCGCCCCCGAGGAACCGCCGGTCCCGCCCCCGCGGACGCTCACCGCGCTGGCCGGACGGCACAACTCCGGTCTCAGCCTGGGCCGGCTCGGCCGCTGGGCCGAGGCCGGCGAGGTGCACCGTGCCGTCGCCGCCGAACGCGAGCGCCTCCTCGGCCCCGCCCACCCCGACACCCTCGCCAGCCGCTACGAGGTCGCCTTCACCCTCAGCCGTACCGGGCGCGCCGCAGACGCGCTGCGCGAGTACAAGCACGTGGCCGCGGCCCGGATCCGGGCGCTGGGCGCCGACCACCCCGACACCCTCGCCGTCCGCCAGGAAATGGCCTATGTCCTCGGTCAGTTGGGGCGTCACGAGGACGCCCACAAGGTGTATGTGTCGGTGCTCGCGGCCCGGGAGCAGCTGATGGGGCCCGACCACGCCGACACCTTGCGCTGCCGGCACAACCTCGCCTTCAACCTCAGCAGGCTCGGCCGCCACGAGGAGTCGTACCGCATGGCGTGCGAGGTGGCCGCGGCCCGCGCCCGGGTGCTGGGCCCCGAGCATCCGGACACTTTGGTCACGCGCTACGAAGTCGCCTACGCACTAGGACAGTTGGGCCGCCGACAGGAGGCACTGCGGACCTACCGCGAGGTCGCGGCGGCCCGGGCCCAGGCGCTCGGCCCCGACCACCCGGACACCCTCGCCGCCCGTTACGAGATCGGCATCAGCCTCGGCCGTCTCGGCCACAGCGCGGAGGCGCTGCGCCTGTACCGCGACCTGGTCGACGACCGCACCCGTGTCCACGGCCCCGCCCACCCGGAGACATTGCGCGCCCGCCATGGTCTCGGGGTCAACCTCGGCCGTCTCGGCCGCTGGGAGGAGGCCCTCGCCGAGTCCCGCGACGTCTGCGTGATCCGCGAGCGCGTCCTGGGAGACGAGCACCCCGACACCCTCGTCAGCCGGCGCGAGGTCGCCGTCGGCCTCGGCTGGCTGGGCCGCTGGGCCGACGCCCTCACCGAGTACCGCCGGGTCGCCGTGGCCCGCGAGCGAGTCCTGGGCCCGGACCACCCCGACACCCTCGCCAGCCGCAACGACGAGGCCCACTGCCTGGAACAACTGGGCCGGGGCGCGGAAGCGGTCGACCTGTACCGCAAGGTCGCGGCCCGCAGACAGCGAGCGGTAGAGGGGGGCTGAGGGGCCCGCCTGTGGCCTGGTGCGGGCCGGGGTTCGGCGCCGCACCGGGCCACGGGCTCGCGGAAGCGGGTCAGACGGGGCTGATGGTCCACTGCAGGTTGGTGCTGTTGCCCCAGTCCCACTGCTTGGTGACCGAGCCCTCGGGGACGTTGCCGCCGCCGTCCAGGCACTTGCCCGTGGTGCGGTTGACAATGTTGTACTGGCCGCCGCCGCGGTGTGTGATCTTCCACTGCTGGTTGGTGTGGCCGTTCCAGGCCAACTGCTTGCAGGTGGCGCCGTTGCTGGTGGCGCCCCAGCTGTCGGCGACCATGCCGTTGGTCCGGTTGACCAGCTTGTAGTAGCCGCCCCCGACCTCGACCGCCTGCCACTGGAGGTTGGCGTTGTCGAACCAGTGCCATTGCTTGAGGTCGGATCCGCCGGCGACGTTGCCGCCGCTGTCCAGGGCCAGGCCGTCGGTGTAGTTGACGATCTTGAGATAGGTCGACGGGTTGAACTGCACCTTCAGCGAGCTGATCTTGTCGTTCTGGCCGGTGACCCGCAGGTCGGCGTTGTCGGCGGTGAAGGTCCACTGGGTGCCGGTGAAGTTGTCGCCGGAGTAGGCGACGATCTGCCGGCCCGGGGTCGGCTTCAGCGAGGAGATGCTGAGCGCGGGTATCCCGTGCAGGTCGAGCTGGTCGGCGGTGTAGTCGCCCAGGCCGAGCGCCGCGGAGGTTCCGCTGTAGCTGACGTCCGTGAAGACCAGGGCACCGTCGACCGGCTGCAGCGGGGGGATCTGGCCGGAGAAGGTCAGCTTCAGCACGTACATGGGTACGGAGAACGGCGCCGACGAGGGCAGGGTCACCTTGAGCCCGGTGGTGTCCTGCGTCCGGTTCGGGAGATCGATGTAGGTGCCGGCCGTGCTGTCGAGCAGCTTCACCGAGGTCAGCGAGCCCAGGTTGATGCGACTGGAGCTGAGCGTCTTGATGGTCAGCGTGCTGCCGGGCCAGCCGAGCACCGTTGCGTAGAGGGTGTCGTTCGCCTTGTTCCGGGTGAAGCGGATGTCCTGCGCGGTGCCGGCGCTCGGGTTCATGAAGGTGCCGCCGCCCATCTTCGTCGGCCCCTCGCCATAGGCGGTCCAGGCCCGGGTCGAGTACACCGACTCACCGAAGCGCTTCAGGTAGTCGCCGATGCCGAGCAGGATGTCGCGCTGGCCCTGGGGGACGGTGCCGTCGGCCTTCGGCGCGATGTTGAGCAGGACGGTGCCGTTCTTGCTGACCCGGTCGATCATCGCGTGCAGCAACAACTGCGCCGTGTAGTAGCCGATGCCCTCGGTGTAGCACCAACTGGTGCTGGAGACGCTGTCGTCGGTCAGCCAGTAGGGCGATGTGATGTCGGCCGGGCCGCCGCGCTCGTAGTCGAAGACCTCGCCGTGGCCGTTGAACGCGTCCTTGTAGGTGGCGATGACCTCACGGCCCCAGGAGTTGGACTGGTTGTAGTAGTAGGAGAGGAAGTTCAGCAGCTGGGTCTCGGCGATCTGGTCCAGGTGGACGTCCTGGTAGATGATGTCCGGCTTGGCCAGGTCGATGACCTCCTTGAGCTTGTCGTACCACAGCTGGTCTTCCGTGGTCTTGTCCAGCTGTCCGTAGAGCTTCTTCAGACTGGGGTCGGACTGCGCCGGGACCGCCTGGTAGTAGCCGAGGTAGTTGTAGGCGTGGTGCATCGACACCAGCAGCTTCAGGTTCTTCGCGCGGACGGCGTCGGTGAACAGCTGCAGCAGGTTGAGCTGCGGGCCCTTGGCGACCGAATTCCACTCGTTGACCTGGCTGTTCCACATCGAGAAGCCGTCGTGGTGCTCGGCGACCGGCCCGGCGAACTTCGCCCCGGCGTCCACGAACAGCTGCGCCCACTCGTCGGGGTCGAAGTTGCCGCCGGCCGACTTGAGCTTGGGCGCGAACTGGGTGAAGTTGCCCGCCTTGTCGTTCGCACCGTTGATGAAGTTGTGGAACGGCCACACCGACGGGTCGCCGTACGTGGCGACGTGGTGCTGGTTCACCGTGCTGCCGCTGAAGTACATGTTGCGCGGGTACCACTCACTGTCGTAGGCGGGGACGCTGAAGACCCCCCAGTGGAAGTAGATGCCGAACTTGGCGTCCCTGAACCACTCGGGAGACGCCGGGTGCTGGTTCACCGAGTCCCAGGTGGGCGTGTAGGTGGACGGTGCGGCCAGGGCGGAGCCGGCGCCGACAAGCATCCCCGACCTCCCGATCGTCCTCGACCACGCCGGGAAGCCACCCGTCGCCGGCGGCGAGCTGGCCGACTGGGAACGTCAGATCCGCCTTCTGGCCAGATATCCACAGGTGCGCTGCAAGATGTCGGGGCTCGTCACCGAGGCCGACCACGAGAAGTGGACCGTCGACGACATCCGGCCGGTGTGGGACGTGCTGCTCTCTGCCTTCAGCCCGTACCGGCTCATGTTCGGCTCCGACTGGCCGGTCTGCGTGCTCGCCGGCGGCTGGAATCTCTGGGCCGCCACTGTCGAGGAGCTCCTCGCCGACTGCTCCGCGAGCGAGACCCAGGCGATCCTGGCCGGCACCGCGACCGACTTCTACCGGCTGTCACGCTCCTGATCTGCCGCCCCGCGGCCTACGGTCCGTGCTCCATCACGTCCACGGCGGCGGCACGGTGATCCGTAACCACCGGTCCGGTGTGGACATGCTCGTGGACTGGGCGCGGGAGCTGAACGCGGTGATGGTGTCCGTCGAGTACCGGCTCGCACCGGAGGTGGCGACTCGATGACTCCCGGTGGGACCCCTCCGGCAGCGGACCGGGGACCACGGACACGCCCGTCCAGTCGAGCGGCTGTGGCCGGGGTCGCTGCCGGGCGGAAGGGAGAGTGTGTCTCCGTCCCGGCGAAGGCACCGGACTCGGCGCGGATCGGTGATGGCCCGGCCCCGCACGTCGGTACGCGCGGGGCCGGGCCGTCGGCAGGTGGATCACATTTCTTCGAGTGTGCCGACGTGCAGCTCGCCGATCCGGCCCTCGGGAGTCTCGTAGGTCCAGAAGGCGTGCCCCGTAAGGGCGTTGAGGTTCATCGCGTGGGTGACGGTCATGCCGGACTTCTCCACCCAGCCGAGCAGGAAGACGCCAGGGGCGACCTCGGCCGCGTGCAGCGTGACGTCCTCGCTCGCGCCGGTGTCGGGGCCGGCCACGGTCTCGTAGTGCAGCGTGGTGCCGTCGGGGCTGTAGGTGTTGTGGAAGACGACGCCGTTGTCGACGCTGAATTTGTACGTCTTTCCTGCGTAGGTGAGGTTGCTCATGCCTTTGCGCTCCGTCGACGTGTCAGGTGATCCGGACGGCTTACGGGCCGGTCAGAACAGGCCGTTGCCGTGCGGCAGTTCGGCCGGGACGGGCGCGATGACGTCCCAGTGCTCGACGATCTTGCCGTCCGCGACACGGAAGAGGTCGTAGTAGGCGACGGACACGCCGAACTCGCCCTCGGACTGTGTCAGGACGAACTCACCCTCGGCGATGACCTTGTGAACCTTCTTGTAGACGAGGTTCTTGCCCTGCTCGGCCCACTTGGCGGCGGCCGCCCCGAAGCCGTCGAGGCCGTCGGCGGCCTCGGTGTTGTGCTGGTGGTAGGTCTCGGTGGAGATGTAGTCGGTGAGCACCGAGTAGTCGGCGCCGACGAAGACCTTCTCGGCGAACTCGGCCACCAGGGCACGGTTGGCGTCGGTCTTGTCGGTCTCGGTGACCGCGGCGGGGCCGTCGGTCTGGGAGCGGCCGGAGACGGTGTCCTCGACCAGCGGGGTCAGGGCGTCCCAGTGCTCGACCAGCTTGCCGTCGGCGTCGACTCGGAAGATGTCGAACCCGACGAGCGGGTCCGGACCGAAGCCGTGGTAGGTGCCGTGCAGGGCGACCAGGTCGCCGTCGGCGATGACCCGAGCGCCTTCGTAGCGGAAGTCCTCGCCCAGGCCGGCGACGAGCCCGCGCAGGGCCTCGGGCCCGTCCGCGGCGAGGGCACTGTGCTGCTTGTAGTCCGCCGCCACCCAACGGTCCACCGCGGAGGGGTCCTTGTCTCCGAACAGTTCGGCGGCGGCCTGAAGGACGATGTTCTTTGCGTTGCTCATGACTGTCTTCCTTGTGTGTGGACCTGCGCGGGGTGGACCGGCGGTCGAGCGCCGATGTGTTCAAACTAGGCCGAAGACCCCGGGTTCACCGGCACGAACGGGGACTCCCCATGGTCAAATTGCGACACCCTGTGCGGTCGCTTCGTCGCGCGCTGTCTCGGCGTACACCTCGGCCAGGCAGAGCAGGCGACCTAAAGGGAGTGCGCTCGTGGGCCTTCTGTCCGGAATCGAAAAATTCTTACGGAAATCGCAATCCCATGGCGGAGGCCGCTCGTATCTCTTAGTGAACCGGCAAGATGAAGGGAAAGATCATGTCCCTCTTCAGCCACCTGGCACCCGCCAAGAGGCACTCCAAGGGCAAGAAGTCCACGACCAGCATGAAGGGGAGGACGTCCCACCACCGCAAGCACCGTCGCCGTACCTCCAGCACCGGCACGCACAAGTGACGCTGGTGTTCCTCGGCGGCCGGTGGGCGTTGGCTCCCGGTCGTCGGAGGACGACATCCGGTGAATCACGGTCCCGTGAAACTCCTCCGTCGCACCGTCCGCAGCGCCGCCCCGTTCGCGGCGTTGCGGCGGTTGCTCACTGTCGCCGAGCCGGAGGGCGAGCAGCTCGTCGCTGCCGCGCCGACACTGCCGGTGCGGCAGATCTTCCGGCGGTTCTGGCCGTACACGCGTGGCGGGCGGAAGTGGCTGCTGCCCCTGGTCGCCTTCTGCGTCGTCGGCCCCGCCATCGACGCGGCCGAGATATGGCTGTTCAAAGTGGTGGTGGACGAGGTCCTCGTGCAGCGCGACCTCAGTTCGTTCCTGCCGATCGCCCTGGCATACGCCGGGCTCAGCCTCGCCTCGGGCCTCCTGTCGTTCGCCGACGACGTGACCTCCGTCTGGGTCGGTGAGCGCTTCCTGCTCGCCCTGCGAGCGGACGTCTTCCGGCACATGCAACGCCTCTCCCTCGGCTTCTTCGAACGACGCAGGCTCGGCGATGTCCTGGCCCGGGTGACCGGTGACGTCGACGCGGTCGAGACGTTCCTGCTCTCGGGCGTGGCCCAGGCACTGTGGTACGTCATGCGGCTGGGCATCTTCCTGGGCATGCTCTTCTACCTGAGCTGGGACCTGACGCTGTTCGCCCTCGTCATCGTGCCCCTGTTCTGGTGCGCGGCCCGGTACTTCTCCCGGCTGGTGAAGGCCGCCTCCAGGGAACGCCGCCGGCGCAGCGGTTCGGTCAGCGCGGTCGCCGAGGAGGTACTGGGCAACATCGCTCTGGTGCAGGCGTACAACCGCCAGGAGTGGGAGCAGAACAGGTTCCATCGCGAGATCCTCGGCCGGTACCGCGCCACCATGGCCTCGACCAGGATCCGTGCCGTCTTCGGGCCGCTGGTCGACCTCGTCGAGCTGAGCGGGGCCCTCCTCGTGATGGGCCTGGGCACCTGGCAACTGGCCCGCGGCCGTCTCACCCTGGGTGAGCTTCTGGTCTTCTTGGCCCTGCTCGGCAAGCTCTACAGCCCGATCCGGGGCATGTCCCACCTGACCAGCACCTTCTACGCGGCTTCCGCCGCCGCGGAGCGGATCGTCGAGCTGCTCGACCAGCGCCCGCTGGTGAGTGAGGCCCCCCGTCCCGCCCGGCTCCGGCGCGCTCGCGGGCAGGTGGAGTTCGACCGTGTCGGGTTCACCTATCCGGGAACCGACCGGCCCGCGCTGCGCGATGTGTCGTTGCGTGTCGAACCCGGGCAGACCCTTGCGCTGGTCGGGGCCAGTGGCGCGGGGAAGTCCACCGTCGCCAAGCTCCTGCTGCGCTTCTACGACCCCGAGCACGGTGCCGTTCGGCTGGACGGAGCGGACCTGAGGACCCTGCGGCTCGCCGACGTCCGGGACAACGTGGCCGTGGTGCTCCAGGAGACGCTGGTCCTGCACGGCACCGTGCGCGAGAACATCCTCTACGGCCGTCCGGACGCCAGTGAGCGGGAGGTCGTCGCGGCGGCCCGCGCCGCGGCCGCGCACGACTTCGTCACCGCTCTGCCGGAGGGCTACGACACCGTCGTGGGCCAGCGCGGCAGGCTGCTGTCCGGAGGCCAGCGCCAGCGCCTGGCGATCGCCCGGGCCATGATCCGTGACGCGCCAGTCCTCGTTCTGGACGAGCCGACCACCGGCCTGGACGCCGAATCGGGCCGACGTGTCATGGAGCCGCTGCGTCGGCTCATGGCCGGACGCACCACGATCGTCATCTCCCACAACCTGCTCACTGTCCGCGACGCCACCCGGATCCTGGTACTGGACCACGGCCGGGTCGTCGAGCAGGGCACCCACCAAGACCTGCTGCTGAGCGGCAAGACCTACGCCCGGCTGCACCGGCTGCACGCTCCCGCGGACCCAGCCGACACGGTCTTCACGGCTTCCACGACCAAGGCAATCCCATGAGCCGTCCGAACCTCGCCTCGCCGCGCGCGCTCCCCCGGCCACGGACCGCCCCGCCGCTCGCGCCCCTGCCGCCGGGGGCGAGGCCGGTCGGAGGCTACGAGATCCTGGCCCATCTGACCAGAACCGGTTGGCTCGACGTGTACGACGCCTGGAGCCATGAGCGGGACTGCCGCTGCCTGCTGAAGACGCTGCGTCCGGACCGCCGGCACGAACTGCGGCTGCGCGAACGGCTCCTGCGTGAGGGCCGCTGGCTACAGGCGTTCAGCCACCCGCATCTGGTCCGCGCCTACGAGACCGTGGAGACGCCCGAGCCCCTCGTCGTCCTGGAGACTCTGGCCGGCGAGACAGTAGCCCACCTCATCGGCCGCCTGCGCCGCCGGCTCGCCGCCCCTGACGTGGCCTTCCTGGGCCTGCATCTGTGCTCCGCACTGCACTACCTGCACGGCCGGGACCTGCTGCACCTGGACGTGAAGCCCTCGAACGTGATCATCGACTGCCGACGCGCCAAGCTCCTCGACCTCAGCGTCGCCCGCCCGCCGGGGCTCGCCCCCGGCGGCATAGGCACCCCCTGCTATCTCGCCCCCGAGCAGGCACGCGGCGGCCGCCTGTCCGCCGCCGCGGATGTATGGGGGGTGGGCATCACCCTGTACGAGGTCGCCACCGGTGACCTTCCTTTCCTCGAGATCACCACCACCACGACGGACGGAGAGCCGGCCGGTGACGACGGCGCCCCGTCCACGTCCGCGAGCCCGAGCGGCACCTACGGCCGACAGGGCCGCTACCCGCAACTGGACGGCAGGGCCGCACCAGTGGGCACCCTGCGCCGTCTGCCGCGTGCGCTCGCCACCGCTGTCGACGCCTGCCTGGAACCGGACCCCAGCGCCCGGCCGAGCATCGATTCCCTCGCCGCAACGTTCGACGCGCTGCTGCCCTCCCACCGCAGGGACGTGGAACCTACGACTCACGCCGCGGACCGGTCTGTGCCCGAATGACGGCCATCGCCCACACTCCGGCGATCGACGCCGTGCACTCCCGCAGAGTCGTCCGCCCGGGGCTGGGCCGGCAGAGCCGTTCGTCTCAGCAGCGGCACGGCCAACGTACGGAGACCGCCGGGTGGTAGCCGGATAAGCTTCCGACTGATGATGGCCAAAAACCGACACAGATCCCCGTGTGAGATCCCGGAGATCCCGTTCGTCGCGCCCGCGGGTACTCCCGCCGGTGTCGAGGTCATGTCGCTGGCGGAGCTACGGCGGCGCGTCTCCGAGCGCACCCTGGCCGGGCCCCAGCGCCCCGATTTCCATCACCTCCTCACGCTGACCGCGGGCGACCTCTGGCATGTCGTCGACTTCAACGGCTACGCCCTGCGGCCGGGCTCCTGGCTGTGGGTGCGCCCAGGGCAGGTGCATCAATGGGGTGACCTCACCAAGGCCGAGGGCACTCTGATCCTCTTCCAGCAGGACGTGTTGGATCCGGCCACGGCAACGGCCGCCCGAGTCGACGACCCGCACGCACCGGTCGTCACCACCCCCGTCGCCGCCGACGCCGAGGCGGTGACCATGGCCGCTGAACACCTGAGCCGCGAGTTCCAGGCGCTCGGTCACCTGCCTCTCGAAGCGCACATCGCGGCCCTGCGCCACCTCCTCGCCGTCCTCCTGCTGCGACTGGCCCATCTCACCGTCCCGGTCGGCAGTCCCGCTCCGGAGCCGGACGAGACCTACCTGCGGTTCCGTGACGCGGTCGAACGGAACTTCACCTCCACCCGACGGGTGGAGGACTACGCCCGCATGCTCGGCTATTCGGGCCGCACCCTCGCCCGGGCGACCCTGTCCAACGCCGGGCTCAGCGCGAAGGAGTTCATCGACCGCCGGGTCGTGCTGGAGGCGAAGCGTCTGCTGGCGCACGGCGACGAGAGCGCGGCACGAATCTCGGACCACCTCGGCTTCGTCACGCCCTCCCAGTTCAGCAAGTACTTCATGCAACGCGCGGGGCGTTCCCCGATCGACTTCCGCAGGGAGATCCGGGGACTGGCGACGAACGAGTCGCATTTTGACCATCAGGACATCGGTTCAGGAATCGCCACGGCCCCTCCGAAGGGGGAGCATTGATGCAGTTCAGGCATGCCGCATTCAGGAACTCGCCATCTGTTGCCAGCTGTCATGCGCATGCCAGGTTCGCTGAAAAAGCAAAGGTGATCCTGACGATGAACCGCTCCCTTCGTATCTCCCTGCCCGCAGCCGCCGTCGCCCTCGTGGCCGGCGCGGTGATCGTTCCCTCCGCCTTGGCCACGCCGGAACACGTCACGCCGGCGCGTGCGACCAGCCATCTGTCCGCTCAGGAACTGCGCAACCAGAAGGCCGCCGTGGCCCTCCTGGACGAGGCCTTCAACCAGCACCGGCCGGGCAAGGCCGCCGAGAAGTACATCAGCGCCGACACTGACATCCAGCACAACCCGAACTTCGGCAACGGCCGCGACGCCTTCGTCAGCGGCGTCACGGGCTACCTCCAGCAGTTCCCGGACACCTCGCTGACCTTCAGGCGGACCGTGACCCAGGGCGATCTCGTGGTCGTGCAGGGCTTGGCGAAGACGTCGGCCGGGGACCGAGGCACGGTCCACCGCTGTCGGACAGGTGCTGCCCTCGGACATCCCAGGCACCCGGGCGCTCGCCGTCCGTCAGCCGGTCGGAGTCGTCGCGGCCATCGCCCCGTGGAACGCCTCCCTGGTGCTGTCCGGCCGCAGCATCGTCGGCCCGATCGCCCTCGGCAACACGGTCGTCCTCAAGCCGTCCGAGGAGTCCCCCCTCACCGGCGGCACGCTCTGGGCGGAGATCTTCGCCGAGGCCGGACTCCCTCCGGGCGTCCTCAACGTGATCACCCATGCCCCCGGCGACGCCGGCGCGATAGCCGACGCGCTGCTCTCCCATCCGGCGGTGCGCCGCGTCAACTTCACCGGCTCCACGCCCACCGGCCGCCGCCTCGCCGAGACGGCAGGCCGCCACCTCACGCGCATCGTCCTCCAGCTCAGCGGCCAGAACCCCCTCCTCGTCCTCGCCGACGCCGACCTGTCCTACGCGGTAGACGCCGCGATCTACGGCGCGTTCGTGCACCAGGGACAGGTGTGCATGTGCGCCCGCCGTATCTACGTCGAGCGGCCGATCGCCGAGGAATTCACCCGCCTCTTCACCGAGAAGGCCGCGGCGCTGCCCGTCGGCGACCCGCGCGATCCACGTACCGTGCTCGGACCGGTCATCAACGAATGGGCGCTGTCCCTCCTGGACCGCCGCGTCGAGGAGGCCGTCTCGATGGGCGCCCGTCTCCTGACCGGGGGAGTGGCCGAGCCGCCGTGGTACCCGCCAACCGTTCTGACCGACGTACCCGAGGACGCCGAAGTCTCCTTCGACGAGACCTTCGGCCCGGTCGTGATCCTGGAGACGTCGACGACGCCGACCATGCGGTGGAGCGCGCGAACGCCTCCCGCTACGGGCTGACCGCGGGTGTCCTGACCAGCGGCGCCCATCGTGGACTGGACATCGCCCGCCGTCTCGAGGCAGGGATCGTGCACGTCAACGACCAACCGGTCAACGACGAGCCGAACATGCCCTTCGGCGGTGTGAAGGAGAGCGGCTGGGGCCGCTTCGGCACGGGCTTCGCGGCGGAGGAATTCACCGAACTCCGCTGGATCACGCTGCGCGGGGAGCCTCGCGACTTCGCGTTCTGACGGGCCACGGCCGCTGCGAGCCCCTCCGGCGCTCTGGCCCCCCACAGTGAGGAGGCTGCCGTCCCAGCCGCGAGGAAACGGCACCCGCCCGCCTGGCCGCATCCTCACTCCGGGCGGGACGGATTCCAGAGCCGGTCGGCTTCACCGCGGACGACATGCTCCTCGTAGATCCGTACCTTGTATCGCATCACCTGCAAGGTCTCTTGCAGATCCCGAATCTGCTTCTCTACGTCGCTTTCGTGCCGACGCAGCAACTCGAGGCGCTCATGCTCGTTTCCCGGGCCCTGGCGGGCCAGGTCGATGTATTGCCGGATCGTCGCCAGTGACATGCCGGAGGAGCGCAGCTTCGTACAGATCGCCAGCCATTCCAGGTCCTCCTCGTGGTAGATCCGGCGGCCGTTGGACAGGCGGCGTACCGGGTTGGCGAACAGGCCCTCCCGTTCGTAGAAGCGCAATGCGTGAACGCTGAGCCCGCTGCGCTGAGCCACCTCGCCGATGCTCAAATCCATGAGCGCCCTCCCTGTCAACCATCTGTTGATCTAGACCCGACTCTAGGTTCTACCGTCGGACTGTCGGCCATCGGGGCCATCGGACGAGGGGATGCGGGAGAACATGGGCGTTTGGTTTGTCACCGGTGCTTCGCGTGGGCTCGGCGCGGAGATCACGCGTGAGGCTCTGAACCGCGGGCATCGCGTGATCGCTACGGCGAGGGACAGGTCGGCGGTGCAGCGCGCGTACCCGGAAAATCCTGACGGGTTGCTGGCGGTGAGCGCGGACGTGACTGAACCGGAGCAGCTGACGGCTGCGGTGGAGGCGGGCCTGGCTGAATTCGGCCGGATCGACGTCGTGGTCAACAACGCCGGTTACGGACTCGTGGGCGCGATCGAGGAGATCTCCGACAAGGAAGCCCGAGCACTGTTCGACGTCAACGTGTTCGGCGCGCTCAACACGTTGCGTGCGACCCTGCCCACGCTGCGCGCCCGGCGCTCCGGACACATCGTGAACATCAGCTCCGTGGGTGGCTTCTCCACTGCTCCGGCGGTGGGCCTGTACGGTGCGTCGAAATTCGCCCTGGAGGGCATCTCCGAGGCACTGCACGGCGAGCTGGCCCCACTCGGCGTGCGCGTCACGATCGTGGAGCCGGGCGGCTTTCGCACCGACTTCCTCAGCGGCTCCAGCATCCAGATCGAACCAGCCTCCATTGCGGACTACGCCGCCGGCGCGGGACCGGTGCGCGAGGCACTGGCCCAGAACGACGGCCGCCAGCCAGGCGATCCGGTGAAGGCGGCCAAAGCCATCGTCGACGTCACCGAGGCCGCCGAGCCCCCGCTGCGGCTGCAGTTGGGCGCGGACGCGGTCGAGCGTGTCGAGGCGAAGCTGGATCTGGTGCGAGGTGAACTCGACCGCTGGCGTCACGTAGCACTCTCGACCGCGATCTGAGGACTGTCCCCGCCGGTTGACCAGCAGCGCGGCGGTCAGGGTGGGGCCGGGGTGCCGGGTGGTCGCCGGATCCGCCGCCGTCGGCCGGGCCTGTCTCTGGCTGATTGTGATCATCGCGTGTTACGAAGAACCATGCCTGCACTCGAGGGACACCGCGCGTACGACGCCGTCATCGTCGGCGGCGGCCACAACGGCCTGGTCGCCGCCGCCTACCTGGCCCGCTCCGGACGGTCCGTCCTGGTGCTGGAGCGGCTCGACCACACCGGGGGCGCCGCCGTCTCCACCCGCCCCTTCGCCGGCGTCGACGCCCGGCTGTCACGGTACTCGTACCTGGTCAGCCTGCTGCCGAAGAAGATCGTGCGGGACCTCGGCCTGGACTTCCGCGTCCGCGGCCGCACGATCTCCTCGTACACACCCGTCGAGCGCGCGGGCCGGCCCACCGGGCTCCTCGTGGGCGGCGGCGAACGCCGCACCCGCGAGGCGTTCGCCCGACTGACCGGCGGCGAGGGCGAGTACGCGGCCTGGCAGCGCTTCTACGACCGCACGAACCGCGTCGCCCAGCGGGTCTTCCCCACGCTCACCGAGCCGCTGCCCACCCGGAACGAGCTGCGCCGCCGCATCGACGACGAGGACGCCTGGCGGACGCTCTTCGAGGAGCCGATCGGCGTCGCGATCGAGGAGCACTTCACCGACGACCTGGTCCGGGGCGTGGTCCTCACCGACGCGCTCATCGGCACCTTCGCCGACGCCCACGACACCTCGCTGAAGCAGAACCGCTGCTTCCTCTACCACGTCATCGGCGGCGGTACCGGCGCCTGGGACGTCCCCGTCGGCGGCATGGGGGCCCTGACCGACGCGCTGGCCGCAGCGGCCCGCGCCGCCGGTGCCGTCCTCGCCACCGGACACGAGGCCGTGCGGATCGACACGGACGGCACCACCGCCGAGGTCGGCTACCGGACGGCCGACGCGGAGGGTACCGTCACCGCCCGGCACGTCCTGGTCAACGCCTCGCCGCAGCACCTCGCGGCCCTCACCGGCGACGCCCCGCCCAGGCCCGCCGAAGGCGCCCAGCTCAAGGTGAACATGCTGCTCAAGCGGCTGCCCAGGCTGCGGGACACCTCCGTCGATCCGCGCGAGGCCTTCGCCGGCACCTTCCACATCGCCGAGGGCTACGACCAGCTCGCCACCGCCCACGCCCAGGCGGCGGCCGGTGAACTGCCCGCCGCCCCGCCCTCGGAGATCTACTGCCACTCGCTCACCGACCCGACGATCCTCGGCCCGGACCTGGTGCGGCAGGGCTATCAGACCCTGACACTGTTCGGCCTGCACACCCCCGCACGCCTTTTCGAACGGAACAACGACGCCGTACGCGCGGAACTGTTGCGGCTGACCCTCGCCCAGTTCGACGCCCACCTCGCCGAGCCCGTCGCCGACTGCCTCGCCACCGACGCCGAGGGCCGGCCCTGCATCGAGGCGAAGACCCCGCTGGACCTGGAGCGCGACCTGCGGCTGCCCGGCGGGAACATCTTCCACCGCGACCTGTCCTGGCCGTACGCCCAAGAGGACACGGGCCGTTGGGGAGTGGAGACCCGGCACGCGAACGTCCTGCTGTGCGGAGCGGGGGCGGTGCGCGGGGGAGGCGTGAGCGGGGTGCCGGGGCACAACGCGGCGATGGCGGTGCTGGAAGCCGCCGGCCGCTGAGGAGTCGCATACGTGGGGCCTCCAGGGAGCCCTCTGCGGCATGAACTGCCCGACCGACAAGCAGCACCTGGTGGAACGTGTCCGCCAGAACAAGGCGGACGAGAAAGTCGTCAGCCGCCTCGACGGATTGAAGCAGGACCACTTCGACGGGCCGAACGAGGTGCGGAAGGCCTTCCTCGGCCAGTAGCGGCCGAGGCCGGTCCCTCCGCGGCCGGCCGGCGGGTCGGTGTCGGTCCGCTCGCGGCGGCCGTGGTCGGGCGCGCAGAAAATCTGACGCAGCATCAGAAAACCTCTTCCGTCGTCCGGACGGCTGCGGCATCCTGCGCCCATGCAGACGGAGCTGAGCAACCAACTCGGGGTCGAGCACGCCGTCTTCGGCTTCACGCCGTTTCCCGCCGTCGCCGCTGCCATCAGCCGGGCGGGCGGCTTCGGCGTGCTCGGCGCGGTCCGCTACACCGCCCCCGACGAACTCAAACGCGACCTCGACTGGATCGAGGCCCACGTCGACGGACGGCCGTACGGCCTCGACGTCGTCATGCCCGCCAAGAAGGTCGAGGGAGTGACCGAGGCCGACGTCGAGGCGATGATCCCGGAGGCGCACCGGGACTTCGTCAGGGAGACCCTGGTCAAGCACGGGGTGCCCGAGCTCGCCGAGGGCGAGGCGTCCGGGTGGCGCATCACCGGCTGGATGGAGCAGGTCGCCCGCACCCAGCTCGACGTCGCCTTCGACTACCCGATCCGGCTGCTCGCCAACGCCCTCGGCTCACCCCCGGCCGACGTCGTCGCCCGCGCCCACGACCAGGGTGTCCTCGTCGCCGCCCTGGCCGGAAGCGCCCGCCACGCCCGCAAGCACAAGGACGCGGGCATCGACGTCGTCGTGGCGCAGGGGTACGAGGCCGGCGGGCACACCGGCGAGATCGCCTCCATGGTGCTCACCCCCGAGGTCGTCGAGGCGGTGGACCCGCTGCCGGTCCTGGCCGCGGGCGGCATCGGCAGCGGACAGCAGGTGGCGGCCGCGCTCGCCCTCGGCGCCCAGGGCGTTTGGCTCGGCTCCGTCTGGCTCACCACCACCGAGGCCGACCTGCACTCGCCCGCCCTCACCCGCAAGCTGCTCGCCGCCGGCTCCGGCGACACCGTCCGCTCCCGTGCCCTGACCGGCAAGCCCGCCCGCCAGCTGCGCACCGAGTGGACCGACGCCTGGGACGACCCGGACGGCCCCGGCACCCTCCCCATGCCCCTGCAGGGCCTGCTCGTCGCGGAGGCCGTCTCCCGCATCCAGAAGTACGAGGTCGAGCCGCTGCTCGGCACCCCCGTCGGCCAGATCGTCGGTCGGATGAACAGCGAACGCAGTGTCCAGGCCGTCTTCGACGACCTCACCCGCGGTTTCGAACGCGCCGTCGACCGCGTCAACCGCATTGCCGGAAGGAGCGGCCAGTGACGAGCACACCCCCCGCCGGCTTCTGGGCCCAGGCCGGCCAGGACCCCGACCGCACGGTCCTGGTCGCCCCCGACGGCGAGCAGTGGACCGCCGGACGCCTGCACGCGGCCGCCAACCGGCTCGTGCACGGACTGCGCGCCGCAGGACTCGAACGCGGCGACGTCTTCGCCGTCGTCCTCCCCAACGGCGTCGAGTTCCTCACCGCGTACCTCGCCGCCACGCAGGCCGGGTTCTACCTCGTCCCCGTCAACCACCACCTCGTCGGTCCAGAGATCGCCTGGATCGTCTCCGACTCCGGCGCCAAGGTGCTCCTCGCCCACGAACGCTTCGCCGACGCCGCAAGCCGGGCCGCCGAGGAGGCGGACCTGCCGGCCACCCACCGGTACTCAGTCGGCGCGGTCGAGGGCTTCCGCCCGTACGCCCAACTCCTGGACGGGCAGCCGGAGTCCGCCCCTGCCGACCGCACCCTCGGCTGGGTCATGAACTACACCTCGGGCACCACCGGCCGCCCGCGCGGCATCCGGCGCCCGCTGCCCGGCAAGCCCCCCGAGGAGGCCTACCTCGGCGGCTTCCTCGGCATCTTCGGCATCAGGCCGTTCGACGACAACGTGCACCTGGTCTGCTCGCCGCTCTACCACACGGCCGTCCTCCAGTTCGCGGGCGCGTCCCTGCACATCGGCCACCGCCTGGTCCTGATGGACAAGTGGACGCCCGAGGAGATGCTCCGGCTCATCGACACCCACCGGTGCACCCACACGCACATGGTCCCCACCCAGTTCCACCGCCTCCTCGCCCTCCCCGACGAGGTGCGGGCCCGCTACGACGTCTCCTCCATGCGCCACGCCATCCACGGCGCCGCGCCCTGCCCCGATCACGTCAAGCGGGCCATGCTCGACTGGTGGGGCCCCTGCGTGGAGGAGTACTACGCGGCCAGCGAGGGCGGCGGAGCCTTCGCCACGGCGGAGGACTGGCTGAAGAAGCCCGGCACGGTCGGAAAGGCCTGGCCCATCAGCGAGCTCGCCATCTTCGACGACGACGGCAACCGTCTCCCGCCCGGCGAACTCGGCACGGTGTACCTCAAGATGACGACCGGCGGCTTCGCCTACCACAAGGACGAGACCAAGACCCGCAAGAACCGCATCGGCGACTTCTTCACCGTCGGCGACCTGGGCCTCCTCGACGAGGACGGCTACCTCTTCCTCCGCGACCGCAAGATCGACATGATCATCTCGGGTGGCGTGAACATCTACCCCGCGGAGATCGAGTCCGCCCTCCTCTCCCACCCCGCCGTCGCCGACGCCGCCGCCTTCGGCATCCCGCACGACGACTGGGGCGAGGAGGTCAAGGCTGTCGTCGAACCGGCCCCCGGCCACGAACCAGGCCCCGCCCTCGCCGCCGCGCTCCTCGACCACTGCGCCGAACACCTCGCCGGCTACAAACGCCCCAAGAGCATCGACTTCACCCCGGAAATGCCCCGAGACCCCAACGGCAAGCTGTACAAGCGCCGCCTTCGCGAGCCGTACTGGGAGGGCCGCGACCGGGCCGTGTGACACCCAGTCAGGAACCCGGCCGACCGCGCGTGCGCGCCCGCTCCGGAGGGCATGCTCCCTGGGCCGTCTCCGAAGGGAGCGCCATGGAGCCCGGGGCGCCCGTGCAGGAACTGTTCGTTTTGGCCGACCGGGTGACCGAACGGATCATCACCCTCCGCTTCGCGACGACGAGCGTGGCGAACCGCGACTGGTCCGCGCTCACCGAGGACGACGTGCGTGCCGCCTGCCGACTGGCCGGGCAGGTTCTGGACCGGTCCCCGGAACGGGCCTGTGTCCTGGCCCACCTCACCCTCCTGGCCGCGCGGGCCCGCTGGGGCGAGGACCGGGACTCGCCCTGGTGGACAGCCGCCGACGTCTACGTGGAACTGGCGCGGACACGGTTGGAGCGCGTGGCGGACGGCGACCGGCTGAACCACGCCCTCGCGGTCGTCGACCGCCAGATCGCGATCCTGGACGACCGCATCGAGCGACTGCGCAGGCGCCGCCTCTCCCGTCAGGCCCGTGCTCTGGCCGCGTCGGAGGAACAGGAACGCGCCGACACACTCCAGGGCGCGGCCGCGCTGATCCTGGGCCCCTACCTGGCGAACTACGACAAGGAAGCGGTGTGGGAGAGGCTCGCCGAGTGGATCGACCCGGTGGGCCCGAAGCGCCGAACCCTGATGCTGGGCCCCGACATCGGCGAGCGGCATCGCATCGCCCAGAGCCCGATCCGGGTCAGCGAGGACATGGACAGGGCACCCATGCCGTACCCCGTCCATGCCGCCGAAAGCGCCCTCGCCCAGCTCGAACGGGCCCTGGCAACGGCCCGTGGTCATGTAAGAGGGCTGTGTCTGTACCGGAAGGTGCGCGCCCTGGACTTCCTGCGGCTCCTGGGCGAGAACGTGGTCGACTTCGAACGGCGACTGCTGGAGACGGCCGAGGAGGCACTCGTCCACCTGGACGCCGAACGAGCCCCCGAAGACCGCCTGCTCCTGCTCGACCTGCTGGTCGGGTACGGAGCCAGGCCCGCACCGCGCCACCTGGACGAACTCCTCCCGAGCCCGTTCGACCGCCTCAGGGACGCCCACGGCCCGGACCGCACCCTCACCACGCTCATCGTGACCGGGCGCTTCATCGACCGCCCCGCACTCCTCGCAGAGCTCCAGGCGTGCGCCGAGGAGGTCCTGCCCGACCTCTCCAACCGGCAACTGATCCTCAGCTATTACGACATGATCGTGCACCGACTGCCCGAGAACCGGTACGTCTGCCAAGGGATGGAGCGCCGGGCGGGGCTCGCCGCGGTGGAGGAGCAACTGCCGCAGATCGACGCGCTCGGCCGGGAAGAACCGGCCGCCGCCGCGGCGACACTGCTCCACCTGATCAGCCACGTCCGGGACGCCGACGGCGCGGGAGCGGCCGCACTGCTCGCCAAGGTCGCCGAACTGGACTCGGTGTACGCCGAAGGCCACCAGTGGCTGATGCTCCACATGGCGGTGTCGGCACGACGCCGGTACGCCGATGCACTGGCCGGGGCAGGCCGGGTGCGCGAGGCGTTCCTGGAGTACGCGGACATCGCCGAGGAACAGGTGAGGCTCCTGTCCCACCTGCGGCTGCCCAAGCTGATGCGGACGTTCGCACAGGAGGTCATCGGCCGTTTCGTACCCGTCGAGGACGCCGAGGACCCGATCCGGGTGTCGGCACTGGTGCTCATGGCGCTGAACCCCGTCGTCCGGACGCTGACCCCGTCGATGGTGCAGGGAAACGAGGACTTCGTACACTCTCTCGGCCTCCTGGCGGACCAGGAACTGCGGGCGGAGGATGTGCCGCCCGCCATCACCTTCACGCACCACTGCATGTTCAAGGGCGTCGACGTCGGCATCCTGCTCGACAACGCCCGGCCCCGGCGCGTCGGCCCGGCCTCCACGGGGCTGATGGCGGAGATCCGCGGCCGTGAGGCCGCCCTCGGACCGTACGTGCCGCCGCGGATCGACGAGCTCGAGGAGACCCTCGACTGGGTGCCGAGCGGCATGTCCGCCCTGTACTACGTGACGCTCGGCGAATCGGCGCCGGACTCCACGGTGGAAGGCTCCCTGCGGAGCCTGCGCCAGGCCTTCGACCGGTCAGTGACGCGCGACCTGCTGGGTGACCTCCTGACGTCGGACGACCCGGGCCTGTCGACCCGGCATCCGAGCACCGAACTCGGGCGTCTGAGGCACGTGCTGCCGGCCGACACGGTGCTCGTGTCGTTGTTCGTCGGAGAGCTGGCGGGCACCAACACGGCCGAAGTGCCGGTGAACAAAGCCTGTCTCACCCTGATCGCCGTGACCGCCGACGGGTGCGAGGGCTACCTCATGCGCCTGGACGCCGTGGCCGGTGTGGTCGGCATGACGAGCGAGGACCAGCTGGTGAAGTTCCACCCGCTCGCCGCGGACGTGGCCAACCTGCGGCTGTACCTCAACGCCGACGGACACAGCCGACCCGTCGGCCCGCACGCCGGCGAGTTGTTGTCCCGCTGCTACGTCCGCCTCGGCGGCCCGCCGGCGCAGGCGCTCGAGCGCTGGCGCTCCGAGGGCCGCAGGCACCTCTGCTTCTGGCCCCACGGCCCCCTGCACTACGTACCGTTCCATCTGCTGCACCACGACGGCCGTCCCCTGGCCGACGACTGGACGGTGACGACGATTCCGACGACGGCCGTCCTGGGCGACCCCGCCTCGCCGGTGGCGCCGCGTCGGATCGTCATCGCCGGCACCCGCACCGCCCATCCGGCCTTCGGCCTCGTCGAACAGGCCGCGGTGAGCGAGCACGTACGGAACCTGGCCGCACGCGTACGGCCGAGCCGGCTCATGGAGGATGCCGAGGTCACCCCGGCGAGCCTGCTGGCCGCCGCCGAGCACGCGACGCACCTGCACATCGCCGCGCACGGCTCGCACGACGCCGAGGCGGCCTGGTTCCAGTGCCTGTACCTGAATCCCGACCCCGACAACGACGGCAGGCTCTACGCCTTCCAGGTCGCGCAGGCCGACCTGAGCCGTCTCGACCTGGTCACACTCAGTGCCTGCGAGTCGGCCATGGGCCGCTACGACCTCAACGACAACCTCCGCGGGCTGCCCGCCGCCTTCCTGCTGGCCGGGGCGTCCACGGTGATCGGGGCCCTGTGGCCGGTGACGGCGGACGTGGCGTCGGTGTTCTTCGAGGAGCTGTACGTGCGCCTGGACGCCGGGGAAGGAAAGCGGAAGGCCTTTCGCGCCGCACAGCTCACGGCCCGCGAACGCTACCCGGCCTATCGCCTCTGGGGAGCGTTCACCTTCGTCGGAGCCTGGACCTGAGCCCCCCCCGCGTCAGCCCGACACGGGTGTGATCGCGAGGAAGTCCGGGATCCGTGCCGTGCAGTTGACGAACCCCGCCCGCTTCCTGCGCACGGTCGCCGACAGGCTCAGCACGGCGTCGACCGGCACGCCCCGGGGCGTGTCGGTGAGCAGCGTGAGCTGGTGCGGGTCGGCCAGTTCCCGAGGGGCGACGCGAGTGAACTCCCAGTGGACGACCGACGTGCCGACACCTTCGACACGGAGATAGGGCTCGCCCGCCTCGTCCTGCCGACTGCGCTCGGCCTCGGGCTTCAGCACGCCGAAGTCGGCCGCGACGGCGAGCCTGCTGCTGCGGACACGGGGCGTGCTCAGACCGCGGGGCGACACGCGGATGGCGACCGCCGGTTTGCCCTGCTGGTGAGCACCGGCGCTCAGCATCACCTCGAGGTTCACCAGCAGGACGGGCTCGCGGGGATCGTGCCGGAAGTTCACCTCCAGCAGCATGAGGTGGAACACGCGGTGTTGCGCGTTCTGCTCGGCGTACGGCCTCAGATCCTCCGGCAGCGCGTCCGGTTCGAGCCGCCACACCAGGGGGTGACCGAGATAGACCCGCTCTCTCACCGCGTGCGGGTCGAAGGGGCCGTGCAGCACCTTGACGGGTTCGAGCTCCAGCTCGACATAGGACGGTTCGGGAATGTCGACGTCGAATCCCATGATCCCCCCGATATATCCGCGGCCCTTCGGCCTCGGCCCCCTCGCTCCCCGACATCGCACGTGCTCCGTCATTCTGCGACCCGGCCCCCCGGAGGACAACGGCGCACGGAAGTACGGACGGTCCGCCGCTCCCGGGACGGCGGACCGCCACTCCGCTACGAGCGCACCCGCACCACCCGCAGCGCCGGCGACGACAGGATGTCCTTCTCGCAGAACCGGGACGTCACCCACCGCCCGGCCGAGAACAGCCGTGTCTCGTCGCCGTAGTGCGGCGAGTTCGGGTTCGACGACTGGGAGTACGTCAGGACCGTGCGGGCCACCGGGCAGCGGCCGTCGTCGAAGCCGACGGCCTGGATGTAGCTCGAGCCGGTCGTCACCTCCGTGTAGCCGCCGTCCGCCGGGTTCCACACGGGCTCGACCTTGTTCCAGACGCCGAGCGACTCCGTGCCGCCCGGGACGGGGATGCGCCGCCCGTCCCGTACGACGAACTGGTGCTTGCCGAGCGGGGCGTCCAGCGGGATCGCCGCCGCGCGGAGTTCGGCCACCGCGTCCGCGAGAGCCTTCGTGAAGGCGGGGGCGGTGGTGTCCAGCGTGTTCGGGGTGTGGACGGGGTCGGCGGCCGAGAACGGCACCTTCCACAGCTGGGAGGCGGGCAGCTTGCGCCAGAAGCGGTCGAAGAGCAGGGCCCCGCGGCTGTCGGTGGTCGCCGCGCGGTCCCACGTGGCGAGCACCGCGCACGCCTCCCGCACGTCGACCGCCGCGCCGTCGCTGCCCGTCGCCGTACCGCCGGGCAGCGCCGCGCACGCCTTCGCCGCGTCGGCGGCGACCAGATCACCCGCCGGCACACGGTTCGCGTACTGCTGCCGCTGGAGGTCCCGCACGGTCAGGCCGCCGCGCCGGGCCAGCGCCGCCACGTCCTCGAGCGCGCCCCGCGTCCGCAGGGAGCGCTGCGTGCCGACGGTGCCGAAGATCCGCTCGTACCCCGTCAGCGGCCGGTCCGCGTTGGCAAGCCAGGCACTGTCGTTGGAGTTGTCCAACGTAGGAAGCGTGGACAAAGGCGCTGGTCAACCTGGCTGTTAACCCTGGGTATTCAGCGGAATTGGGTGATCTGACGCCCCGATAGCAGAAACGTGGCGTTGACCCGCAAGGAGACAGGACTCCGTTAGCCTTGAAATTTCGTGACGGTTCGCCGACGGAGTCGGTGGACCGTTTTCGTGCCGTGGGCTGGGGCTGTGCAGGCTGAAGACACGAGTGTCGCTTCGGGATGGCGCCGGATTCCACTGCTCCGGGTTTGAGGTGCTGTCGAAGGGACGGGGCATCTATTGGCCAGCCTGGGTCCGGGAGTTGGTTGAGCCGGTTGAGGGCGGCGGTGATGTGGTTGCTCCAGGGCCGGTGCCGGGCCAGGCGGAGGATCCGCCGATGGCCGATGGTCACGAGTTGCCTGGCCGTGGTGAACGGGCGGAGCCGCAGGCGGCGGGGCTCCCGGAGTCTGGTCTTGCTGGTCAGTGCGAGCATCGGCATTCAGGCCAGCAGGTCCAGCGCGATCTCCAGCCAGATCTGGTTCTGGGCCGTGCGGTGCAGGGGGAGAATCCGCAGCCGGTGGCCCGGGCGGCCCTGATGTGGTCCTCGACACGGGCCCGCAGCCGGTGCCGGAGCCCGAGCTTGGCGCCCGGCCGGCTGGAGGTGTTGGAGGCGAAACACCAAGCCGCATGCCTTCCACGGGGGTCAGCCTCAACGGGGCCCCAGGGTGCGGCCTTTCCTTCCGGATGATCCGCCGCATGCCCTTTGGTCGGCCGTCCAGGACGCCGCCGGTGAGTTCGGCTCCTGGCTGGCCTCCGGTGTGGACCCCGCCGAATGCGCTCGCAGGGCAGGCCAGAGCACCCAGGTTCTCTTCCGCTACTAAGCGAAGTTCCTGGCCGGGACCTTAGCTGTGGGTCTTGCGGGCGAAGCAGTACACGCAGGTACTGCTTCTCCCTCGGTATCTTCTCGTGCCCGAGGCGGGAGGCATGAGGCAGGGTCGTTTCAAAGTCCGGGTTGCGGGTGATCGTGCAGGTCAGGCGATGCCGAGTAGGTCGAGCGGCCTGTTGAAGGGGTCGTGGCCGCCGCGGTCCGGGCTCTGGGCCTGAGCTGGGGGTGCTTCACGTCGAGCTGCGGTCGACGACGAGCGGTCCCCGCCTGATCGAGGTCAACGGTCGGCCGACGGGGGACCTCATACCACTCCTCCTCGAGCTGGCCACTGGCATCAACATCTCCCCAGGCCCTGGCCACCCTCGCCACCGGCGAGACGCCCGACCTAAAGCGCGTTGCACAAGGCCGTGTTTGGGTAGGTCAGGGCCTATGATCGCGGTCTTCTGCATGATGCGAGGGCGAGGTTGTGGATATGCGCGACGGCTTGGACCGCGTGGTGGAGGCCGTCGCCGTGCTGCTTCAGTTGCGGAGGATCTTGTAGTTCTTCATCCGGCCGATCACATGCTCCACGCGCGCTCGCACCTTGCGGTGGGCGGCGTTGTCGTCCTCCTCGCCCGGCAGCAGGGGCCGGTGAGGCCGTTTGCGGTGCGGCATGACCATCCCGCAGTTGAGATAGGCGCCGTCGCCCAGGACGGTCACGCCCTGGCAGTGTTCGCTCAGCCCGGAGGCCCGCCAGGCGTGCGCGTCCGCGGTGGTGCCGGGCACCCGGCGGGCGGCGGCGATCACAAGGCGGATGTCGGCATCGACGATGACCTGCACGTTCGCCGAGAACCGGTAGTTGCGTGACGATGAGCCGATGTTCCGGTCGCGGACCGGGACCAGGGTGCCGTCCACGATCCACAACCGGTCCGCGGCATCGGCCGTCCGCGTACGAAGGGACCCCGCAGGCCCGCCTCCACCGTCGCTCCGTAGGCAGCGAGGACTGGATCCGCACCGAGCTCCCACAGCTGCCGCCGTCAGACGGACCGGCAGCTCCGGGTTCTCGGCGTCACGGCCGGGGCGCATCCTGCGGGTCGGCCGGAACCGAGTCCGGACCCGGGAGGCCCCTCGGCGGGTGCGCGGCCCGCAGGATCGACGTATCGCCGCGGAGGGAGGCATCAAGAAGCTCGACCGGGTGGACGACGGGGATGCCGGGGTCGCCCGTATGACGGCGTATCTGCAGCAAGCAGCCCGCGTTCCCCGTTGCGATCACGTCTGGCCCGCCGGCGAGGAGGTTGTCCGCCTTGCGCAGGCCCGGCCGTTCGGCGGGCTCGGGCTGCACCAGGGTGTAGATGCCTGCGGAGCCGCAGCAGATCTCCGGCTCCGCCACGTCGACCAGGGTCAGGCCGGGGACCGTTCCGAGGAGCTGCCGTGGCTCGGCCGTGATCCGCTGTGCGTTGGCCAGGTGGCAGGCGTCGTGGTAGGCCACCCGGGCCGGCAGCGGATGGCGCGGGGCTACCGGCGTGAGTGAGGCGAGCAGCTCGCTCACGTCGCGGACCTTCGCCGAGAACGCCTCGGCTCGTTCGGCGTAGCCGGGATCGTCGCGCAGCAGCTCGCCGTACTCCTTGAGCGTGGACCCCGCAGCCGGCGACGTTGACCACGATCGCGTCCACGTCCAGGTCGCCGAGGGCGTCGATCGTGGCGCGTGCCCGCCGCGCCGCGTCGGAGTCCAGGCCCACGTGCATGCTCAGCGCGCCGCAGCAAGGCTGGCCGGGCGGGACGACGACGTCGCAGCCCTCGGCGGACAACACCCGTACGGTCGCGGCGTTGACGTGACCGAAGTAGACCCGCTGCGCGCATCCGGTCAACAGCGCGACGCGCAGTCGTCGTTCGGTCCGTGCGGGCACGAAGGCCGGGGCACGGGTGAACAGGGCGCGCAGGCGCACGGGCGGCAGCAGACCGTCGAGCGCGCGGAGTCGGGGCGGGACCAGACGGCGGAGGAGGCGCTGCAGGCCGCTGCGTTGGTAGAGCAGCCCGAGCACGGTGGCCGCGCGCAGGCGGTTCGGATAGGGGAACAAGCTGAAGATCAGCTGGCGGAAGAGCGCGTCCGCGGGCGCGCGCGGGACGTTCCGCTCCACCTGCGGCCTGGTCGCCTCCAGCAGCCGGTCGTACCGCACGCCGGACGGGCACGCGGTGACACAGGCCATGCAGCCGACGCACCCGTCGATGCCGGGCGAACGTGGCGTCAAGAGGCACCTCGCCGCGGTCGGCCAGATCCATCAGGTGGATGCGGCCACGCGGCGAATCCATCTCCTTCCCGTCCAGCAGGTAGGTGGGGCAACTGGGCAGGCAGAAGCCGCAGTGGACGCAATCGTCCAGCAACTCCCGGCGAGGGGGATTCGTCTCGTCGAACGAGTTCAGAACCATGGGGAGAACCTTCCGGTACCGAATCGGTCCGACGGATTGAACTGCTGTTTGACTGCCCGCATCACGGCCACCGATGCCGGCGGCGGGCCCCACGCCGGCACGTCGGTCCCACGACGCAGGACGACCGTGCTGCCGCCCCGGCCGGCGATGTCCTCCCGGAGCGGGTCGAGCGCGGCGGCCGTGGTGTTCCGGAGCCGTACATGTGCACACCCGTCCCGAGCCCACCACTCAAGACGGGCGGCGAGCCGGCCGCCGCCCGCACCCGCTCGGCCACCCATGGCCACAGGCCGGGCAGCGCGCCGATCCGGAACACCGTGTCACCGGGTTCGCCCGGCGACACCCCCGCTACCCCGTCCCAGACCGAGGGGTCGGCCTCCTCGAATCCCGTGGCGCGCGCCCGCCGGGCCACACCCGCCGACGTGCCCTCGAAGCGGGCCAGCAACCGGCCGTCGTACCACTCCAGTGTCACCGGCTCCAGACCGTCCCGCATCAACCGGTCCGCCAAGCCGAGGCTCTGCTCCGGCGCGCAGACGGCGGCGACGGTGCACGACGCCTCGGCCGACGGGTGCAGCCGCAGGGTCACTTCGGCGATCACGCCGAGCGTTTCCAGCGAGCCGTGGAACAGAGCCGGACCACGACCCTGGTGACGACGCCGAGAGTGCCCTCGGAGCCGATGAACGCGCCGAGCAGGTCGTACCCGGGCTGCTGTGGGGAGTCTGCGCCCAGCGTGGTGATCGTGCCGTCGGCGAGGACGTGGTGAACGGTGAAGCCGTACTTGAGGCAGTGGGCGCCTCCGGAGGTCTCCGCCACGTTCCCGCCGATCGTGCACACCTGCTGGCTGGAGGGGTCCGGCGCGTAGTACAGGTCGATCGGCTCCGCGGCCCGGCTGATCTCACGGTTGGTGACACCGGGCTCGACGACGGCCCGCCGGTTCACCGGGTCGACCTCGATCACCCGGCGCAGGCGCTGCACGGACACGACCACTCCGTCGGCCACCGGCAGGGCACCGCCGGGCAGACCGGTGCCGGCGCCGCGCGCCACGAAGGGGATTCCGTGGCGGGCGCAGACCGCGACGGCGGCCGCCACCTCGGCCGCCGAGTCCGGCAGCACGACCAGCGGGGGAGTCACCCGGTACCCCGTCAGCCCGTCGCATTCGTACGTCCGTAGTTCGGTCGGCTCGGTGAGGACGTTCTCCTCGCCGAGGACGGCTGTGAACTCACGGATCACGGAGGCGTCCACGGCTACTCCCGGTACTCGACGACGACGGTCTCGAAGAGCGCCAGCTCGGGCAGCGTCAGCGACAGCGTCCCGTCGTGCGCGGACAGCGGGATGTCCACGCCCGCCCGCAACGCGTGCGCGCGCAGCGGCGTGTGGTCGGTGGTGAGAGCCACCCGGATGTCCCGGACCGGGACCGGCGCGTGGAAGGCGGTGCCCGACTGGCCGGTCAGGTTGACGAGGCTGACGAGGAGGGCGCCGGCGCCGGGGTTGTCCCGCGCCACCACCTCGACGGTGGCGGGTGCGTCGGTGGTGAGCCGCGGCTTCAGACCGAGCAGGTCGCGCAGAGCCGCCATCACCAGACGGGCGTGGCCGTCGTAGGCGTAACTCTGGTAGTGGGTGCCGACGTTCCAGGGGATCACCACATCGCCGGACGGCGTCCGCACCAGACCGGGGGTGTCGGAGACCTCGGTGTGGTAGCACTTCTCCGGGGGACCGAACATGTGCGGCGGGATGTACGCCAGGAAGCCCTCGCCCTCGCCCTCGTACGGTGCGAACCTGCCGTAGAGGTACACCAGGTCCAGGTTGTCGAGGCCGGTGAGCTGCTTCCTGTCGTCCGGCCGGTCGTCCGGCCGGATCGCGAAGTACGCGCCCTGCACGTGCGCGTCGACGTCGGCTCCCGTGGCGCCGGTGGTGAGGACAGGGCGGTCCGTTCCGACGCTCAGGCGGGGGTCGGGCAGGACGACGGCCGCGTACCGGCGCAGCCGCTCCGGGTCCACCAAGTCCTCGCGGAGCACGTCGAACTGCACGTGGTGCTCGGCGAGGATGCGGTACAACCCGAAGAACTTGGGGTTGGCTGTCCTCGGTTGGACCAGGCACACGTCCGGCGGGCCCGGTCGAATGCGGCGGCAGCCCGATGCTGCCGCCCCAGGGAGCCCCCGCCCCACAGCCGACCAGCCAGGTACCGGACACCCTCATCGGCAAGCGGTTCGTCGACCCCGCCGACACGCTCGAACTCCTCTGCACCGCCTCCGGCGCCGGCCACCTCACGTACGGAGGAAGGCCCCTGGCGGTCAAACCGCCCAAGGCCCTGCCCGCCTCGGACTGATCCGCCCTCAGTTACAAGGAGTCCCATGGACCGCGATGACATGATCCTCATCAGCGTCGACGACCACATCATCGAACCGCCGGACCTGTTCGCGAACCACCTGCCCGCCCGTTACAAGAAGGACGCTCCGCGTCTGGTCCACCGCGAGGATGGCAGCGACGTCTGGCAGTTCAGGGACGCCAGGATCGGCAACGCCGCACTCAACGCGGTCGCGGGCCGGCCCAAGGAGGAGTACGGCATGGAGCCGCAGGGCCTGGAGGAGATCAGGCCCGGCTGCTACGACGTCGACGAGTGGGTCGCCGACATGAACGCCGGTGGCGTCCTCGCGCAGCTGAACTTCCCTTCCTTCCCGGGCTTCCGCCCGCCTGTTCGCCACCGAGGACTCCGATTTCTCGCTGGCCCTGGTGCGCGCCTACAACGACTGGCACATCGACGAGTGGTGCGCCGCCCCCCCCGGCCGCTTCATCCCCATGGCCCTCCCGGCCATCTGGGACGCCGAGCTGTGCGCCCAGGAGATCCGGCGGGTCGCCGAGAAGGGGTGTCACGCCCTCACGTTCCCGGAGAACCCGGTCCCGCTCGGCTACCCCAGCTTCCACTCCGAGTACTGGGACCCCGTATGGCGGGCGCTGACCGACTGCGGCACGGTCATGAATCTGCACATCGGATCCTCCGGCCGCCTCGCTATCACCGCGCCCGACGCACCGCCGGACGTGATGATCACCCTCCAGCCCATCAACCTCGTTCAGGCGGCCGCCGACCTGATGTGGTCCCGCGTCCTCAAGGAGTACCCGGCCATCAGGATCGCCCTGTCGGAGGGCGGCACCGGCTGGATCCCCTACTTCCTGGACCGCCTGGACCGTACCTACGAAATGCACGCCACCTGGACGCTCCAGGACTTCGGCGGAAGGCGGCCCTCGGAGATCTTCCGCGAGCACTTCCTGACCTGCTTCATCAGCGACCCGATCGGGGTGAAGCTCTGTCACGACATCGGAATCGACAACATCTGCTGGGAAGCCGACTACCCGCACAGCGACTCGATGTGGCCCAACGCCCCCGAGGAACCCCACGAGGTGCTGATTGCCAACTCCGTGCCGGACGACGACATCAACAAGATGACGCACGAGAACGCCATGCGCTGGTACTCCTTCGACCCGTTCGCCCACGTCCCCCGCGAACAGGTCGCGGGCGCCGAGTTTGGCCATGGCGCGGTTGGCGTGGGTCTTGACGGTGACGGGGGTGACGAAGAGGCGTTCGGCGATCTCGTCGTTGGCCAGGCCGGAGCCCACCAGTGTCAGCACTTCCCGTTCCCGGGGGGTCAGGGTGGCCAGTCGCGTGGTGTCGACGAGGTCGCCGGGGGAGGGGTGGGCGAGGACGCGGGAGATGAGACCCTTGGTGGCCGCTGGGGAGAGCAGCGCCTCGCCAGCGGCCACCAGGCGGACGGCGTCGAGCAGTTGCGCCGGTTCGATCCCCTTGCCCAGGAAGCCGCTCGCGCCGGCCCGCAGGGACTCGATGACCAGGTCGTCCTCCTCGAAGGTGGTCAGGACGAGGACCTTCACCCCGGCCAGGTCCTCGTCCTGGGCGATCAGCCGGGTCGCCTCGATACCGTCGACTTCGGGCATCCGGATGTCCATGACCACGACATCGGCGCGCTCGGTCCGGGCCAGTCGCGCCGCCTCCCGCCCGTTGGAGGCCTCAGCGACGACCTCCATGTCCGGCTGGGCGCCGATGAGCAGCCGGAAGGTGCCGCGGAGCAGGGCCTGGTCGTCGGCGAGAAGGACGCGAATGGGCATGAGTGGCCTTTCCTCACGGGGCGTCAGACAGGGTGGGGGCGAGCGAGAGGGGCAGTTCGGCGACGACCTGGAAGCCGCCCTCCGGCCGGGGTCCGGCGGTGACGGTACCGCCTATGGCGACGGCCCGTTCGCGCATGCCGATCAGACCGTGACCGGTGCCCGCGCCCCTGGGCGCGCCGGGGCGCCCGTCGTCTGTCACGGTGACCCTGAGCGCGTGCACGCCGTAGGCGAGGATGATCTCGGTCCGGGTGGCCGAGGCGTGCTTGTGGGTGTTGGTGAGGGCTTCCTGGATGATCCGGTAGGCGGTCAGCTCGGTGGCCGGCGCCAGCGGCGAAGGATCCCCGGTCCGGGACACGCACACGGGGAGCCCGCTCGCCCGGAACCCGCCCACGAGGCTGTCGAGATCGGCCAGGCGTGGGATGGGGGCCCGCGAGTCCGGCGCGTCGTCGGGCTGGCGCAACAGGCCGACGGTGGCGCGCAGTTCGTCGAGCGCAGCGCGGCTGTTGTCCTTGATGTGGGCGAGCGCCTCGTAGGCCTGGTCGGGGTTGGCGCGCATGAGATGGTGCGCCACACCGGCCTGGGCGTTGACCAGGGTGATGTGGTGGGCGACGACGTCGTGCAGATCGCGCGCGATGCGCACGCGTTCCTCGGTGACCCGGCGCCGGGCCTCCACTTCCTGCATGCGCTCGGCACGCTCCACCCGTGCCCTGGCCGCCGCGAGGTTCTCACGGCGGCTGCGGACGGCGCGGCCCAGCGTGGTGGCTCCGATCGCGAAGTCCAACCGCAGCAGACTGGCCCCCGCCACCACGGACTCTCCGTGGGTGGCGGCGTACACACCGGTGATCGCCACGGCCGCCGCTGTCCCGACCGTCCACGCGGTGCGCCGGCTGCCGAGGAGGGCGAGGGTGTACAGGGCGACCAGGCTCGCCGCCGGCGTCGGCGCGATGTGCGAGGCGACGGCCATCAGCGTGAGGTCGCCCGCCACCGTGAACAGGGCGACCGCCAGCGGCCGGCGGCTCCGGAAGGCCAAGGGCATGCAGGACAGTGCTGTCCATGCGACCTCATGCCACCGAGGCTCCTGCCAGCCGTCCTGACCGACGGCGGTCGCCGCCGCGGCAATCACGACCAGAGGCATCGCGGGCAGAGCGTCTGTGATGCGGTCATGACGGGCCAGCCACTGTCGCCACACCATGGGCAGTTCCATTCCCTCACTCTAAGCAGCGCCGGCCGGTGGAAGGCGAGGTCAGCACCCTTCCACCGGCCGATGTGCGATGTCGGTCCGTCGTGCTGACGGTCAGCGGGCCAGGCCGGTGGTCTCCGGCTCCCGTACGGCGTGCAGCGGGTGCCCGAACTCCTCGGCGGGGCCTTCCACGGACACGTTGGGCAGCGCGCGGTCCAGGCGGCGGGGCAGCCACCAGTTGGCCCGTCCGCACAGGTGCATGAGCGCGGGCACGACGACCATGCGGATCAGCAGGGCGTCCACGGCGACGGCGACGGCGAGGCTGACGCCGAACTCGGAGATGACGCGCATGCCGCCGAACACAAAGGAACCGAAGACACACACCATGATCGTCGCGGCGACCACGATCACCTTGCCGGTCTCGGCCTGGCCGACCCGGACCGCGCGGTGGCTGTCGCCGGTGTGGGCCCACTCCTCGCGCATCCGGCTGACCAGGAAGACCTGGTAGTCCATGGACAGGCCGAACATGATGCCGACGACC
>NZ_JOJE01000031.1 GCF_000720255.1 Streptomyces griseus subsp. griseus
GACCGCGGCAAGGGCGTTTATCAGATGCGGGTACGCGGAGATCGGCGTCCCGGTGATGGGGAAGTTCTCCGTGGCGCGCAGGGTGTGGACACCCCAGTACGCCTCGGCGGGCACATCCCGGTCGCCGAGCAGATCGTGTTCGCTACGGGTGGCGGCGGCGGTCATGGGTGAGCGGGTCCTCTTCTTTGAGGTGGTTGACCTGAGGTGGGGATCAAGCGTGGGCGGCGGCAGCGACGGGGTCGAGCGCGCGCACCGGCCGGACGCTGCCGACCGGTTCGCCGCCGCCGAGCAGCGGCTCGCCCGCGAACTCGCCGAGCAGGTCCGGGTCGACCCCGGCGCGGGCGAGGGCGGCGGCGGTGACCGGTATGCGGGCCCGGTTCGCGCCGTCGGCGATCTTCACGGCGACGGCGCGGCCGTCGGGCAGCGCGGCGACCTCGACGCCCTCGAAGCCGTCCTTGGCGAGGAGTCCGGGCACGGCCCGCATCAGCGCGGCGACGTCCCGGCCGGCGCCGGACGCCATTTCGGCGTGCTCGCGCATCGCGTCCGCGACCCGGGCCTCGGGGGTGCCGGCCGGGGCGGTGGTGATGCGGGCGGCGGCCCGGGCGAGGCCGTGCAGGGAGACGGAGAACAGGGGCGCGCCGCAGCCGTCGACGGTGACGCGGGCGATGCGCTGCCCGGTGAGGTCCTCGACGATCTCCGCGATGGCCCGCTGGAGCGGGTGGGCGGGGTCGAGGTAGTCCTCCAGGGACCAGTCGTTGAGCTTGCAGGTGTACAGCATCGCCGCGTGCTTGCCGGAGCAGTTCTGGGCGAGCCGCGAGGGCAGGCGGCCCTCGCGGACCCAGGCGTCCCGGACGACCGGGTCGAACGGCAGGTCGGTGACGTTGCGCAGGTCGTCCTCGCTGACGTCGGCGAGTTCGAGGATGCGCCGGGCGCCGGCGAGGTGGCGTTCCTCGCCGGAGTGGCTGGCGGCGGCGAGTGACAGCAGTTCCCCGTCGAGCGGGAGCCCGGCGCGCACCATGGCGACGGCCTGGAGTGGCTTGAGGGCGGAGCGTGGGTAACACGCGACCTCGACGTCGCCCAGCTGGAGCCGGACCTCGCCGTCGGCGTCGAGGACGACGACGGAACCGTAGTGGATGCCCTCGATCACCCCTCCGCGTACGAGATGGGCGACGGGAGCGTGCAGGGGTTCACGGACGGCGGGCGCGTCGGCGAGGGAACTGCTGTACATCACTGCCTGTTCACTGGTGGTGGGCGGCGACCGGCGCCTTGGGTCAGGCGTCGGCCTCGGTCGAGAGGCGCGCGACGCGGGCACGGATGGCGTACCAGCCCGCGACGAGCGCGGCGACGATCAGCGGCAGGCACAGCACGGTGGTGCGTCCGGCGCCGCCGTCGGCGTACATGAGGACCAGGACGGAGGCGAGGAACGCCAGCGTCACGATCTCGGTCCAGGGGGAGCCCGGCAGTCGGTAGCCGGGGCGGGTCAGTTCGCCCTGCTGGGTCTTCCGCCAGAAGAGCAGGTGACAGACCATGATCATGCCCCAGGTGGAAAGGATACCGATCGCCGCGAAGTTGAGCACGATCTCGAAGGCGTCGGCGGGCACGACGAAGTTGAGGCCGACGCCGAGCACGCAGATGCCGCTGGTCAGCAGGATGCCGCCGTACGGGACCTGACTGCGGCTCATGACCGCGGTGAACTTGGGGGCGGAGCCGGACATCGCCATGGAGCGCAGGATCCGGCCGGTGGAGTACAGGCCGGAGTTGAGCGAGGACATGGCCGCGGTGAGCACGACCAGGTTCATCACGCCGCCCGCGGCGGGGATGCCGATGTTGGACAGCACGGTGACGAAGGGGCTCTCGCCGGAGGTGTACTTGTTCCAGGGCAGCAGCATCGACAGCAGGACGACCGAGCCGACGTAGAACAGGCCCACGCGCCACATGATGGAGTTGATCGCCTTCGGCATGATCTTCTCGGGGTTCTCGGTCTCACCGGCGGCGACTCCGACGAGTTCGACGGAGGCGTAGGCGAAGACGACGCCCTGGATGATCAGCAGCATGGGCAGCAGGCCGCTGGGGAAGACGCCGCCGTTGTCGGTGATCAACGAGGGGCCGGGGGCGGCGCCATCGACGGGGTGCTGGGTGACCAGCAGGAAGATGCCGATGCACATGAAGACGACGAGTGCGCCGACCTTGACGATGGCAAACCAGAACTCCAGTTCGCCGAATATCTTCACCGAGATCAGATTCACGATGAGGACGACGGCGAGCGCGATCAGCGCGATCACCCATTGCGGGACGTCGGAGAACATGCCCCAGTAGTGGGTGTAGGTGGCGACGGCGGTGATGTCGGCGATGCCGGTGGTGGCCCAGTTGAGGAAGTACATCCAGCCGGCCGTGTAGGCGCCCTTCTCGCCGAGGAACTCACGGGCGTACGACACGAAGGCGCCGGAGGAGGGCCGGTACAGGACGAGTTCGCCGAGGGCGCGCACGACGAGGAAGGCGAAGACGCCGCAGACCGCGTAGGCGATGAACAGGGAGGGCCCGGCGTCGGCGAGCCGGCCGCCCGCGCCGAGGAAGAGGCCGGTGCCGATGGCTCCGCCGATGGCGATCATGTTGACGTGCCGGGACTTCAGGGACTTGCTGTAGCCCGCGTCGCCGGCGTCGACGTGAGGGGAGGATGGGCGCGTCTCGTCTTTGAGGAACTGCTCGCTCACGCCTCGGTTCCGCCTTCCGTGGGGATGTCCGTGCGCGGGGAGCGCACGATGTCGGTGAGGGTGGTCTCGACGCGGTCGAGGTGGTGGGACATGGCCTCCACCGCGTCGTGTGCGGAACCGTCCATCAGGGCCTCGACGATGGCCCGGTGCTCGCGGTTGGACTGCTCGCGCCGTCCGCCCAGCTCGTTGAGGAAGGCCGACTGACGCGCCAGTGCGTCGCGGATCTCCTCGATGACCCGGCGGAAGACCGGGTTCTGGGCGGCCTCGGCCACGGCGAGGTGGAAGAGGGTGTCCATCGCGACCCACGCGGTGGTGTCCGTCTCCCGCTCCATGCGGTCGAGGAGATGAGCCAGGTGGTCCAGGTTCTCCGGGGTACGGCGCCTGGCCGCGTACCCGGCGACCGGGATCTCGACGTGGCGGCGCACCTCCAGCAGGTCGCTGGCCGCGTAGTCGCCGAAGGTGGGGTCCTCGACGGCACGCGCGACGACGAAGGTGCCCTTGCCGGTCCTGGAGACCGTCAGGCCCATGGTCTGCAGGGCGCGCAGGGCCTCCCGCAGCACGGGCCGGGACACCTCGAGGGTGCGGCAGAGCTCCGCCTCGGAGGGGAGCTTGTCGCCGATCGCGTAGTCACCGCGCTCGATGGCGGCGCGCAGGTGCGTCAGCACCGCTTCCATGGCGCTGACGCGCCGCGGCACCGAACCAGCTGTCTGGCTGTCTGACAGGTTCACGGAAGTGATACTCCGGGTGACGTGAGGGCGGTGTCAAGGGCGTCGAATGGAGAAATTCAGCGGGCGGGACGCCTGAAACCAGACTTCCCGCCGCTGCCGGTCGGCCGTGTCAGCTGCTCAGCGCACCCGTGGCCAGGAGTCCGAAGAGCAGCACACCGACGACGATCCGGTAGACCACGAACGCGTTGAAGGAGTGCTTGGCGACGAACTTCAGCAGCCAGGCGATGGAGGCGTAGGCCACGACGAACGACACCACCGTGCCGACGGCCAGCGGCGCCGCGCCCACGCCCGTACCCAGGGCGTCCTTGAGCTCGTAGAGGCCGGCGCCGGTGAGGGCGGGGATGCCGAGGAAGAAGGACAGCCGGGTGGCGGCGATCCGGTCGAGGTCGAGGATAAGGGCCGTGGACATGGTGGCGCCGGAGCGGGAGAAGCCGGGGAAGAGCAGGGCGAGGATCTGCGAGCTGCCGACGAGCATGGCGTCCTTGAACGAGGTGTCGTCCTCACCCCGCTTGTGGCGGCCCATCTGGTCGGCCGCCCACATCACCGCGCTGCCGACGATCAGCGAGCCCGCGACCACCCAGAGCGAGGCGAGCGGCCCCTCGATGAGCGGCTTGGCGGCCAGGCCGACGGCGACGATGGGGATCGTCGCGTAGATGACCCACCAGGCGAACTTGTAGTCGTGGTGGTACCGCTCGTCCCGGTTGGCGAGGCCGCGGCCCCAGGCGGACACGATCCGCACGATGTCCTTGAAGAAGTACACGAGCACCGCGGCGATCGCGCCGACCTGGATGACGGCCGAGAACCCCACGACGGCGGGGTCGTCGACCTGGATTCCCATCAGCCCCTCGGTGATCTTCAGATGGCCGGTGGAGGACACGGGCAGGAACTCGGTCACCCCCTCGACGGCTCCGAGGACGACAGCCTGACCGACGGAGATGGCGCTCATGGGATCCAGTTCTGGGGACGGGTCGACACAGTGCTCGGCCAGTCCTACCAGGTACGGGTGTGCCGCGGCTGCCTACGACCACAGCGCCTGCGCGAGCCACACCCCGGCGAACGCCGCCGCGAGGCCCGCCGCGATGCTCGCCACGACGTTGGCGGCGGCGTACAGACCCGCGCCGGTCTCGGTCAGCCGCAGCGTCTCGTACGAGAACGTGGAGTACGTCGTCAGCGCCCCGCACAGGCCGGTGCCGAGGAGAAGCTGCAGGTGGGAACCGGCGACCCCGGCCGAGACGGCACCGGTCAGCAGTCCGAGGACCAGGGAGCCGGTGACGTTGACCACGAAGGTGCCCCAGGGGAAGACCGAGTCGTGCCGGGACTGCACCGCGCGGTCGGTGAGGTAGCGCAAGGGGGCGCCGACCATCCCGCCGGCGACGACCAGCAGCCAGTTCACAACGACTTCTTACCCTTCGTGTCCGGTTCGCCTTCTTTGCCCTCCCGGCCCGCGTACCGGATCACCTCGCAGTCGTCGAGGATCACCAGCCCCTCGGTGACCAGTTCGTCGAGCTGTGGCAGGAAGGCGCGCACGCGCTCCTCCGAGTCGACGATCACGATCGCCACCGGCAGGTCCTCGCTCAGGGACAGCAGCCGGGAGGTGTGGATGAGGGAGGACGCGCCGTAGCCCTCGATGCCCCGGAAGACACTGGCCCCGGCGAGGCCGGCGGCGTGCGCCCGGTGCACGATCTCGCTGTAGAGGGGCTTGTGGTGCCAGGTGTCGTTCTCGCCGACGAACACCGTCACGCGCAGGGCACTGCCGGTCAGCCTGGTCATCGCTGCCTCCGGATCAGGACACGACGTGTCGCCGTCGCCGCCAGCCACACCGCCGTAAGGGCCGCGAACAGGGTCACGGCGAGATAGGCGAGAGCCGTGCCCGCACGGCCCGCGTCCAGCAGTTTCTGGATGTCGACGGCGTACGTCGAGAAGGTGGTGAAGCCGCCCAGCACGCCCGTGCCGAAGAACGGGCGCAGCAGCCGGTGGGGGGCGGCCATCGCCTCGGTGACGACGACCAGGAACACACCGATCACGGCACAGCCGACGACGTTGACCCAGAAGATCGTCCAGGGGAAGCCGCCGGCCCCGGTGGGCCACCGGAGCGAGGCCGCGTACCGGGCCGACGCGCCGAGCGCGCCGCCGGCCGCGACCACCGCGACGACGGACCACCGGCTGTGCCGGGCGGACCGCCTGGCGGCGGGGGTGCGGACGCTCTCGGCCTCCGGGACTGTCATGTCGTACGTCTCCTGCCTCGGCCCCGTCACCGCGCTCGCGGGGTGATCACGGCCGGTCAACAGGGTAACGCCGCTCTCAGCGCGCGGCCGGGGCCTCGCACACCGCGACGCCCCGCTCCCACAGGCTGCCGAGGACCAGGTGACCGCCGGTCTCGCAGACGCTGGTGACCATGCGGAAGCCGGAACGGCGGCGGGTCAGGTGGTGGACGATCCGGCCGTCGTCGTCGATCGCCAGGACCCCGACGGTTCCGGTGGGGTGGAAGGGAGCGCGCACGGCGGCGCGGGCGGCGGCGCGGCGTACGACGGCCGGGGCGCGGTGGAGCAGGTCGAGCGGGGGGACGCGGGGTCCGGCCAGGGCGACCCAGATCGGTCCGTCCCGTCCGTCGCGCCACACGTTGTCCGGCATCCCCGGCAGGTCCTCCACGAAGGGCTCGCTGTGTCCGGCCCGGGGGCCGGTGAGCCAGTGGCGGGTGAGCCGGTACGCGGACGTCTCGGCGACGACCAGGAAGGAGCCGTCGGCGCTGGGGACGAGTCCGTTGGCGAAGTGCAGGTCCTCCTGGAGGACCTCGGGGGTGGTGCTGCCGGGAACGAGGCGCAGCAGACGGCCCGTGCCGGTGTCCTCGGCCAGGTCGCCGATCCACTGGTCGAGGGGGTAGCGGCGGCTGGAGACGGTGAAACAGACGCTGTCGTCGGGCAGGGCGATCACATTGCTGCAGAACCGCAGCCGCTCCCCCGCCGCGGTGTCCGTGAGGACGTGGACGGTGCCGTCGTCCAGGCCGATCCGCAGCAGTCCGCGCTCGGCGTCGCAGACCAGCAGGGTCTCGTCGTCGAGGAGTTCCAGGCCGAGCGGCCGGCCGCCGGTCTCGGCGAGCGTCTCTACGCGGGCCCCGGTGGGATCGCTGAGTCCGTCCAGGCGCAGGACGCGTCCGTCCTCCACGCCGGTCAGCACACGGCCGTGGGAGTCGGCGACGACGTCCTCCGGGCCCCGGGCGCCGATGTCGACGTACCTGCGGGGGACGAGGGTCTCGGGGCGGTGCGCTGTCCGCATCAAAGTCTCCTACCAGCCTTTCTCGAACATCCGGGCGATCTCAGCGATGCGTACCTCGTCCCGCCGGTAGTAGGCGCGGCGGCGGATGCGCCGGACGCGCAGGAGGCCGAGGTCCGCGAGCAGGGTGAGGTGGGTCCGGGCGACGTGGCGGCGTACGCCGAGCTTGGTGGCGATGGCGTCCTCGCCGACTCCGTCCTCGACGAGGTCGGCGTGTCGCTGGGGCGGGAAGTGCGTGACCGGGTCCTTGAGCCATTCCAGGATGTCCAGGCGTCGCTCACCGACAGGAGTCCTCAGCATGTCGTTCCCCTCTGTCCGAGCCTCCTCGTACCGGTCTTCCCAATGTTTCGCAGCGGACGCCACCGTGTCCGCAACTCCGCGCGCCTTGTCCGGGATCGAACGCCCTTACGGCACAAGGGCGTTCGGCCCACATCGTGCCGGTCGGTCCTCATTCCCGGAAACACGGGCGGGGCCCGGCCGCTGCCGCGCGGCCGGGCCCCTTCGTCGTGGGTTCAACGGTGGCTGAACCACGACATGGATCCGAGTGCCTTGTCGTCGTAGCCGAACAGGGCCTGGTTCTCCCAGCCGTTGCCGGAGGAGGCGTCGGTCGGGTCCCAGCCGTTGCCGTTGACCGCGGTCCAGGTCGCCTCCCAGTAGAAGACGCCGAGGCCCCGGCCGTTCGGGACGGCCTCCACGATGTTCGCCACCGTGTTCATCCACGCGGTCTGACCGGCCACGCTCGCGGGGTAGCCGGTGACGAGTTCACCGGTGGTGTCGATCTGGTTGGTGAGCGAGTCGTCGCTGTCCAGCCGGAACGGGTAGGCCGTCTCGGCGACGAAGACGGGCTTGCCGTAGCGGGCGGCCGCGTCGTCGAGCGTGCTCTGGAAGTCGGAGAGCGGACCGTGCCAGTAGCCGTAGTAGGACAGGCCGATCGCGTCGAACTTCACACCGTTGGAGACCGCGCTGTCGAACCACCACCGGGTGCCGGCCAGGTCACCGCCCTTGGCCAGGTGCAGGGCGACGGTCGTGGACGGGTTGACCGCCTTGACCGCGCTGTAGCCGGAGTTGAGCAGACCGGCGAGCTGTGACCAGTTGGAGGTGGATCCCTCGTTCCACAGCATGCCCCCGTTGATCTCATTGCCCACCTGGACCATGTCGGCGGTGGTGCCCTGAGCCTTCAACGCGCTCAACACGTCGTACGTGTGGTCGTACACGTCCGTCTTGAGCCGACTGTACGAGTGGCCCGCCCAGGCCGCCGGCTTGGTCTGCTTGCCCGGGTCGGCCCAGTTGTCCGAGTAGTGGAAGTCGACCAGCAGTTTCATGCCGGCCGCCTTGACCCGCTTGGCCAGCGCCAGCACGCGCGTCTTGTTGTTGTAGCCGTCGGCGGGGTTCACCCACACCTTCACGCGCGCGTAGTTCATGCCCGCGTTCTTGAGGATGGTGACGGCGTCGCCGGTGGCGCCGGAGCCGTTCTTGTAGACGCCGCCCTTGGCCTCGCTCTTGGGGAGGGAGGAGATGTCGGCACCCTTGATCGGCAGTCCACTCGTGCCGGACGTGAAGGTCAGGTCGTCAACATTGATCCAGTTGCCGGCGTTGGCGTCACTGTTGATGCTGATGGTGCATTGGTTGTTGCTCACATTGACCGGCACGACGATACGGATCCATCCGCTCGTCGACACCGGCAGGTCGGTGCGCTGCTCGGTGCCGCCGCAGTTCTTCAGCGCTATGTAGGCGGACTTCTGGCCCCCGCTGGAGCGGACCCAGGCGGTGAGCCTGTAGCGGCCGTCGGTCAGCCCCGACAGGTACTGGTACGTCTCCACCTTGTACGCGGTGGTCGCCCAGTGGGACAGGCGGTAGCTCCCGCTGTGGCCGCCGGCCTCCGTGAACGAGGCACCGGTGTCGCCGTACTCGGTCCAGCCGCCGGGCGTGGCCGCGCCGGTGCCGTCGTTTTCGAAGCCGCCGTTCGTGAGGGCGCTCGCGGCCTGGGCGGTCTGGGCCGGCAGCGCGGTCAGGGCCAGCCCCGCGGCGAGGGGGAACAGCAGGGCCCGGAGGGTGCGTCTGGGATGGAACATCGTCGTCCGTCGTCCCTTCGACGTGATCGGGATGGGGGGTCCCTCGTCAGTGGAGGGGCCCCTCCGCCCGCGGCTCGCGGCTCGCACAGGCGGAGGGGAGTCGGCTCAGCCGTCGAGTCGTACGACCCGGACGGCTCCAGCGGGGACCGCGAGGCGGCCGACGGCACGCTCCCCGGTGAGCAACTCGGTGCCGGGCGCGTCGAGCGGCACCTTGGCGTCGCCGGCGGTGTGGTTGATCGCGAACAGATAGCTGCCCGACTCGCCCGTACGGCGGACCACCTCCACGTCCCGGGGCAGGTCGGCGCGCGGGGCGAGGTCCGCGTCGTCGGCGGCCCAGCCGAGGAGCGCGTCGAGGCCCTCGGTGCCCAGACGGGTGGAGACGTACCAGGCGGTGCCCTCGCCGAGGCGGTGCCGGGTGACGGCCGGATGGCCGGCGGTGAGGCCGTCGGCGTACGTCCAGACGGTCTCCGCGCCGCGCGGCACCACGAACTCGGTCCACACGTCGCCGGCGAGTTCGGAGCCGTCGAGTCCCGTGATGCGCACCCGCTCGCCCTGGAGGAGGGGTGAGAACTCCTCCACCGTGAGACCGAGGACGTCGCGCAACGGCCCAGGGTAGGCGCCCTCGTGGACGGCGTCGTGCTCGTCGACGATGCCGGAGAAGTAGGAGACGACGAGGGTGCCGCCCCGCTCCACGTACTCCCGGAGGTTGCGGCCGGCCGCCTCCGTCATCAGGTAGAGGGCCGGGACGACGACAAGGGGATACCTCGACAAGTCGGCTTCGGGATGGGCGAAGTCGACAGTGAGGTGGCGGTCGTAGAGGGCCTCGTAGAAGGCGTCGGCACGCTCGCGCGGGTCATGGTCCTCGCTGGGGCGCCACTGGAGGTTCTGCGCCCACCAGGAGTGCCAGTCCCACAGGACGGCGACGTCGGCCACGGTGCGGGTGGAGCGGATCGGGCTCAGGGAGTCGAGCGAGGCGCCGAGCTCGACGACCTCGCGCCACACGCGCGTGTCGGTGCCGCCGTGCGGGAGCATCGCGGAGTGGAACTTCTCGGCGCCGCGCCGGGACTGCCGCCACTGGAAGAACAGGGCGCCGTCGGAGCCGCGGGCCACGTGGCCGAGGGAGTTGCGGGCCATCTGGCCGGGGGCCTTGGCCGGGTTGCGGGGCTGCCAGTTGACGCCCGAGGTGGAGTGTTCCAGGAGCAGCCAGGGGGCGCCGTCGGCGACGGAGCGGGTGAGGTCGGCGGCCATCGCGAGGTTGACATGGGTGCGGCGGCCGTCGGTGATCAGGTAGTGGTCGTTGGTCACGATGTCGACCTCGCGGCCCCAGGCCCAGTAGTCGACGGAGTCGCACTGGCTGAGGGCCGTCATGAAGTTGGTGGTGACCGGCACGCCGGGTGAGAGGCGGTGCAGGATGTCCCGCTCGGCCACGAAGTTCTCGCGCATGGTGGCGTCGGCGAACCGCTTGTAGTCGAGTGCCTGGCCGGGGTTGCCGACGGTGGGGGTGCGGCGCGGCGGGTTGATCTCGTCGAAGTCCGTGTAGCGCTGGCCCCAGAAGGCGGTACCCCAGGCCTCGTTGACGGCGTCGACCGTGCCGTGGGTGGTGCGCAGCCAGCGGCGGAAGTGGGCGGCGCAGGAGTCGCAGTAACAGGCTGAGACGGGGACGCCGTACTCGTTGTGCACGTGCCACATGGCCAGGGCCGGGTGGTCGCCGTAGCGCTCGGCGAGCTCGGTGGTGATGGTGGCGGCGGCGGCGCGGTAGTCGGCGTTGCTGTGGCAGATGGCGGCCCGGCTGCCGAACTCGTAGCGGGTGCCGTCCTCGGTCACGGGCAGCGCCTCGGGGTGCGCGCGGTAGAACCAGACGGGCGGGGTGACGGTGGGGGTGCCCAGGTCGACGCGGATGCCGTTGTCGTGGAGCAGGTCGATGATCCGGTCGAGCCAGCCGAAGTCGTACTCCCCCGGTGAGGGTTCCAGCAGGGCCCAGGAGAAGATGCCGACGCTCACCAGGGTGACACCGGCCTCCCGCATCAGCCGGACGTCCTCGTGCCAGACGCTTTCCGGCCACTGCTCGGGGTTGTAGTCCCCACCGAAGGCGAGCCTGGTGAGGCCCCTGGGTGTGGTCTCCGGCATGGATCTCTCCCGTTTTGGTCGATCATTTGGGAACGTGCACACACGGCTGGCGGCGGTGCGAGCCCAACATAACCGCACAGCAACAACCATTGACAAGTGTCCGGGATGTTTCTCTACTGTGAACGCTCACAGAAGCATGGCAGGCTCTCGCAGCAGGCGGGAGCCCAGGTCAGGGGAGAAATTCCATGCCGAACACGAAGCGCTCTCGGCTCTTCAAGGTCGCCGCGTCGGCCGTCGCCGTCACGCTCGGCGCCACCGCCCTCGCCGCGTGCGGCTCGGAGGACAAGGACAGTGCGGCCGAGTCCGGGCCGGCCTCACTCACGTACTGGACGTGGACGCCCGGCATGGACAAGGTCGTGGACCTGTGGAACAAGGGGCCGGGGAAGAAGGACCAGATCACCGTCACGGTGAAGAAGCAGGCGTCCGGCGACACGCTGGTCACCAAGATCCTCACCGCGCACAAGGCCGGCAAGGCGCCGGACCTGGTGCAGGCCGAGTACCAGGCGCTGCCGACCCTGGTCAGCAATGACGCGCTCGCGGACATAGCGAAGAACGTCGGGGACGCGAAGGACAAGTTCGCCGAGGGCGTCTGGCAGCAGACGACGCTGGGCACGGACGCGGTCTACGCGGTGCCGCAGGACATCGGCCCGATGATGTTCTACTACCGCGAGGACCTCTTCAAGAAGTACAAGCTGACGGTCCCGACGACCTGGGAGCAGTTCGCCGGGACCGCGAGACAGCTGAAGAAGGTGGCGCCCGACAAGGACCTCACCACCTTCTCCGCCAACGACTCCGGTCTCTTCGCGGGTCTCGCCCAGCAGGCCGGCGCCAAGTGGTGGACGACCTCCGGCGACAAGTGGAAGGTCGGCATCGACGACCCGGCGACCGAGAAGGTCGCGAAGTTCTGGGGCGACCTCGTCAAGGAGGGCGCCGTCGACAACCAGCCGATGTACACGCCGGCCTGGAACAAGGCGATCAACACGGGCAAGCAGATCGCCTGGGTCAGCGCGGTGTGGGCGCCGGGCACGCTGAACACCGCCGCCCCCGACACCAAGGGCAAGTGGGCCATGGCCCCACTCCCCCAGTGGTCGAACTCCGAGAATGTCACCGGCAGTTGGGGCGGCTCCTCCACCGCCGTCACCACGGACTCCCAGCACAAGGCGGCCGCCGCGAAGTTCGCCGCCTGGCTGAACACCGACGGCGACGCCCTCAACGCGCTCGCGAAGGAGGGCGGCATCTACCCGGCCTCCTCGTCCGCCCAGCTCAGCGGCGCCTTCACCACCCCGCCGGACTACTTCTCCAACCAGCCCGACTTCTACGGCCAGGCCGCGAAGATCGCCAAGACCACCGCGCCGTCCGCGTGGGGCCCGAACGTGAACGTCGCCTACACGTCCTTCAAGGACGCCTTCGGTGCGGCCGCCAAGGACAAGTCGGACTTCACCGCCGCCCTGAAGACCATGCAGGACGCCACGGTCACCGACATGAAGAAGCAGGGCTTCGAGGTCTCCGAGTGACCACCACGAGCCGGAGGTCGTACGGGGTCAAGGGGGCCCCGTATGCCTTCCTCCTCCCCGCTGCGACCCTGTTCGCTCTGTTCTTCGCGCTGCCCATCGGGTACGCGATCTGGCTCAGCTTCCGCAAGGTGAAGGTCTCCGGGCTCGGCCTGGGGTCGGGTGCCCGTAGGGAGGTCTGGGCCGGTGTGGAGAACTACACCGACGCCCTCACCGACAACGAACTGGTGGACGGCGCGCTGCGCGTGCTCGGTTACGGCTGCGTCGTCGTCCCGGTGATGCTGGGCCTGGCGCTGCTGTTCGCGCTGATGCTCGACTCCGACAAGGTGCGGCTCGCCCCGTTCACCCGGCTCGCGATCTTCCTGCCGTACGCCATCCCCGGTGTCGTGGCGGCGCTGCTGTGGGGCTTCCTGTACCTGCCGGACGTCAGCCCGTTCTACTTCGTGCTGGAGAGGCTGGGCCTGCCGCAGCCCGACCTGCTGGACGGCGGTCCGCTGTACCTCGCCCTGTCGAACATCGCGGTCTGGGGCGGCACCGGCTTCAACATGATCGTCATCTACACCTCCCTGCGGGCCATCCCGGCCGAGGTGTACGAGGCGGCGAAGCTGGACGGCGCCACCCCGTTGCAGATCGCGCTTCGGATCAAGATCCCGATGGTGGCGCCGTCCCTGGTGCTGACCTTCTTCTTCTCGATCATCGCCACGCTCCAGGTGTTCAACGAGCCGACCACCCTCAAGCCCCTCACCAACTCGGTGTCCACGACGTGGAGTCCGCTGATGAAGGTGTACCGGGACGCGTTCGGCACGGGTGACATCTACCAGGCGGCCGCCGAGGCCGTGATCATCGCCCTCGCCACGCTGGTGCTGTCGTTCGGCTTCCTGCGGGCGGCGAACCGGCGCAACAGGCAGGAGGCAGCACGATGAGTTCTCTCGCCGTCCAGAAGGTCCCCTCGGCGGCCGGCACGACCGGTACCGCGCAGGGCCGTCCGCCACTGCGCAACCGGATCGCCCTGGTCCCGACGATCACGCTGCTGCTGGGGGCGATCTACTGCCTGCTTCCCGTCGCCTGGGTCGTGATCGCGTCCACCAAGTCCGGCAGTGAGCTGTTCTCCACGTTCACGTTCCTGCCCGGCACCGGCTTCATGGACAACCTCACCGACCTCAGCGCCTACCGCGACGGCATCTACTGGCAGTGGATGGGCAACTCCGCCCTCTACGCCGGGCTCGGCGCGTTGCTGTCGACGTGTGTGTCGGCGTTCAGCGGTTACGCGCTGGCGATCTACCGCTTCCGCGGCCGGGAGGCGATCTTCAACGTGCTGCTGGCCGGCGTGCTGATGCCGCCGGTGATCCTCGCCGTACCGCAGTACCTGCTGCTGGCGAAGGCCGACCTCACGGACTCGTACCTGTCCGTGCTGCTGCCGCAGATCCTCTCGCCGTACGGCGTCTACCTGGCCCGAATCTACGCGGCCGCCGCCGTCCCCGCCGACATCGTCGAGGCCGGGCGGATGGACGGGGCGAGCGAATGGCGGATCTTCACCCGGATCGCGCTGCCCATGATGGTGCCCGGCCTGGTGACGGTGTTCCTGTTCCAGTTCGTGGCGGTGTGGAACAACTTCCTGCTGCCGTACATCATGCTCAGCGACGACGAGAGGTTCCCGATCACGCTCGGACTGTTCACCCTCCTCGAACAGGGTGCCAACACCCCGGCCCTGTACACCCTGGTGATCACAGGCGCGTTCCTCGCGGTGATCCCGCTGGTCGCCCTCTTCCTGGTCATCCAGCGGTTCTGGAGCCTGGATCTGCTGTCCGGGGCCGTAAAGTCATGACCATGAGCAATGCGGGCGCCCGGCGCAGACCGCCGACGATCCACGACGTGGCGCGCGAGGCAGGTGTCTCACGGGGCACCGTCTCGCGGGTGCTCAACGGCGGGCACTACGTCAGCCCCACCGCGCAGGAAGCGGTGAACGCCGCGATCAAGAAGACGGGTTACGTCGTCAACCGGCACGCCCGCTCGCTGATCACCGGGCGCTCGGACTCCATCGGCTTCCTGCTCACGGAGCCCCAGGAGCGGTTCTTCGAGGACCCCAACTTCAACGTCCTGTTGCGCGGCTGCACCCAGGCGCTGGCCGCGCACGACATCCCGCTGCTGCTGATGCTGGCGGGGACCGAGGACGAACGGCGGCGCATCACGCGGTACATCACCGCCGGGCACGTCGACGGCGTGCTCCTCGTCTCCAGTCACTCCGGGGACCCGGTCGCCGAGGAGCTGCGGGAGGCGGGGGTGCCGCTGGTGGCCTGCGGCAAGCCGATCGGGCTGGGCTCGAAGGTGAGTTACGTGGCCGCCGACGACCGCGACGGCGCGCGCGACATGGTCCGCCATCTGCTGTCCCTCGGACGGCGCCGGGTGGGCGTGGTCACCGGACCGCTGGACACCCCGGGCGGTGTGGAGCGGCTCGCCGGCTACAAGGAGGTCCTCTCCGAGGCGGGCGTCGAGAGCGACGAGCGGCTGATCGTCTCCGGCGACTACAGCAGGGCCAGCGGCGAGGCGGGCGCCGAGCGGCTGCTCGCGCAGGCCCCCGACGTGGACGCGGTGTTCGTCGCGTCCGACCTGATGGCGCAGGGCGTGCTGGCGGCACTGCGGCGGGCCGGGCGGCGGGTCCCCGAGGACGTCGCGGTCGGCGGCTTCGACGACTCCCCCGCCGCCACCGCCGCCAACCCGGCCCTCACCACCATCCGCCAGCCGTGGGACCGCATCAGCAACGAGATGGTCCGCGTCCTGCTCGCCCAGATAGGCGGGGACGACCCGGCCGCGGTGATCCTCCCCACGGAGTTGGTGCGACGTGAGTCGACGTGACGGGGACGGCTTCGTCGTGCTGCGACGATGGGCACGGCTGGGGCGGCTCTGCGGTGCTGCGGCGGTGAGGGCGGCTGCGTCGTGCCGGGGGGACCGAGGGGGCCACTCCATAGGTCCGCAGCCACGAGCATCGGCCGGCCGGAACGTCCGCCGCCATGGACCGGGAACCGGTCGGCGGTGGCCGGTCAGGATCGGAGAAGCGATGGGGCGGGTCTCCGGCCTAGCGTGGGAACAGCGACGGAAGCCGTCGCTCTCATGTCGACCCGAGGAGTACGTCATGGCCGCCGCGCTGAAGACGATCATCTATCCCGTGAAGGACCTCGAGCGGGCGAAGGCCCTGTTCAGTGCGCTGCTGGAGGTCGAGCCGTACGCGGACGAGTCGTACTACGTCGGCTTCAAGTCCGCGGGGCAGGACGTCGGACTGGACCCGAACGGGCACGCAAGGGGAATGACCGGCCCGGTGCCGTACTGGCACGTGGACGACATTCGGGCGCGGCTGGCGGCCCTGGAGGCGGCGGGTGCCGAGGTGCTTCAGGACGTCCAGGACGTGGGCGGCGGCAAGCTGATCGCCTTCGTGAAGGACGCGGACGGGAATCTGGTCGGGCTGACCCAGGATCCGGCCGCCTGAGGCTCCCTCCCGGACATAGTTGCATAGTCAACTATGTCCGGAATCGGTGTTACCGTGCGGGTATGGCATCGAAGACCGTCGACGCCGGGCTCGAGGAGCGGTGGCGGGACATCCTGTCGGTGCACGCGCGCACGATGTGCGAGATCGACCGCGCGCTGCACCCGTACGGCCTGGGCGCGAGCGACTTCGAGGCCCTCGACATCCTCGCCTCCGAGGCACCCGCACCGGGCGACCTGTGCCGCGTGCAGAACCTCGCCGGACGGGTCCATCTCAGCCAGAGCGCGCTCTCCCGCCTCATCGCCCGTCTGGAGAAGGACGGCCTGGTGGAACGCTCCGTGTGCGCCGAGGACCGGCGCGGCGTCTGGGTCTCCCTGACCGCCAAGGGCCGCGAGCTGCACGCGGAGGTACTGCCGTTGCAGCGGGGCGCGCTGGTGCGGATGCTGGGCGGGCAGTAGGCCGGAGGGGCGGCCTGGCGGGCCGTCCGGTTTGGTCCTGTGGCGTGCGCGGTGAGTTGTGTGGGCAAGCCCCTGCCGGGGATGCTGACTTGTCCAGTGCCACGCGACACGTCAGGGAGCGGGGGTCCATGGCCGCTGTACGGGGGAGCGACGTCCTGGAGGCGTCACAGGTTCGGATCTACTCGGCCGCCGGCGCGGTGATCGGCGCGGGGTTCCTCGTCGCCGCCGATGTGGTGTGCACCTGCGCCCATGTCGTCGCCCGGGCACTCGGCGTGCCGGACACCGCGGAGAGCGTGCCCGAGGGGCAGGTGGGCCTCGACTTTCCGCTGCTGGGCGGTCGCCCCGGGGCGCGGGCGGGCGTGGTGTCGTGGCGGCGCGACGGGGTGGACGTCGCGCTGCTGCGGCTCGACACGGCGGTCGAGGGAGCCCGGCCGGTGCCGCTGGTCGACGGGACCGAGGTATGGGGGCACACGTTCCGGGCACTGGGCTACCCGGCCGGCGCCGACCACGGCGTATGGGCGTCGGGCACCTTGCGCGCCGGACAGGGCTCGGGCTGGCTGCAGATCCAGACACAGGAGCCGGGGCCGCGCGTCGCGGAGGGGTACAGCGGGGCGCCCGTGTGGGACGACGCCCAGGACGGCGTGGTCGGCATGATGGTCGCCGCGCACCGGGGCGAGCCCACCGCGTATCTGGTGCCGTCGGCCCATCTGGTCGACGAACCGACCCTGCGGCCGCGCTGTCCGTTCAAGGGGCTCGCGGCGTTCACGGAGGACGACGCGGAGTTGTTCCACGGCCGCGACAGCGAGATCGCCCGCGTGGCGGAGGCCGTGCGCAGGCGGCCGGTGACGCTGGTGGCGGGGCCTTCCGGGTGCGGGAAGTCATCCCTCGTACGGGCAGGGGTGCTGCCCCGGTCACGGGCCGAGGGCATGAGCGTGTCCGAGCTGCGGCCCGTGCCGGGGGCGCGGGCGGTCGCCGTACTCGCCCGGGCGCTGACCGGGCTTCTGGAGACGGGGCTCGGCGAGGTCGAACGGCTCACCAGAGCCGAGGAGTTGGCGGTGCTCCTGGAGAACGGGGAGGACGACGTACCCGCCGAGTTACGGGGCAGGATTCTCGCACGCGGAGCAGGCGCCGGGCACGTTCTCTTCGTCGACCAGCTCGAGGAGTACGCGGGCGCCGATCCCGCCGCCGCCCGCGACCTGTTCGCGCTGCTCGCCGCCCTGGCGGGCAACGACGGTGCGGCCGTGCTGCGGGTCGTCGCCACCGCGCGGCCCGACTCGCTCGGTGTGCTGGTGACGCCCGGCACGTCCGACCTCGTCAGCGAAGCCGTGGAGTTCCTCGCGCCGCTGGCCGCGAAGGACTTGGAGCGGGCGGTGACGGCTCCCGTCGACGCCGTGCCGGGGCTGTGGTTCGAGCCGGGCCTTCCGGAGCGGATCGTCGTCGACGCGGGTGACGAGCCCGGGCGGATGCCACTGGTCCAGTTCGCCCTGACCGAGCTGTGGAGGCGCCGCACTCGCTCGATGCTCACCCACGCCGCCTACGACGAGCTGGGCGGCGTCGCGGGCGCTCTCGTCGGCTACGCGGAGGACGCCTTCGCCGCGCTGACCCAAGCCCAACAGGACTGCGCCCGACGGCTCTTCGTCCAGCTGGCCCGGCCCGACGACGGTGGCACCTCCTTCGCCCGCAGGCCCACCCGCGCCGCCGACCTCGCTCCGGAACTGCTCGCTCTGGCACGGGACTTGGCCCCCGGCAAGCTCGTCGTCCTCTCCCGCGCCCCGGGGGGCGCCGAGGGCGAGGAGATCGTCGATCTGGCACACGAGGCACTGACCGGACTCTGGCCGCGCCTGAGGCGGTGGCTCGTCGACTCCCGCGACTTCCGCTCCTGGCAGGAACAACTGCGAGCCGACCTGCACCGCTGGCAGATTCAGGATCGTGAGCCGGGGCGCCTGTTGAACGGCACCGACCTGGCCGACGCCGAGCGCAGGCTTGCCGAGCACCCCGAGGACGTCTCCGCCGAGGAACGCGACTACATCCGGCTGAGCCGCCGCCACTCCCGACGCGGCGCCCGCCTCAGACAGGGCGCTGTCGCGGGGCTGGCCGTTCTCACGGTGCTGGCCGTGGTGCTGGCGTTCTCCACCTGGCGGAGCCTCAAGGCCACCGAGCAGCAGTTGCGGACCCAGGCCGCGAACCTGCTCGCCCAGACCGCCGAGGACCGCCCGGGCAGCGACCCCGCCACCGCGCTCCAGCTCGCCCTGGCCGCGTGGAAGACCCGGCAGAACCCCAAGACCCAACAAGCACTGCTCAACCAGTACATCCGCGGGCAGTACCTGGAGGGCAGCCATCCGATGGTGTGGGACGGTCAGGTCACCGGTATGGACGCCACCCCGGACGGCCGCACCCTGATAGTGAAGTCGAAGCCCGGTCGTGGCACCGGGTTGAAGTTCACCGTGGTCACCGGCGCTCTCGAGCGTAAACCTCGGGCACGGCCGCTGAGCGGCGCCCCGACGGGAGGGCCGCTGGAGACGGCCCTCAGCCCGGACGGCCGCTTCTTCGCCGCGACCGGAGCCGACGGGGTGCGGCTGTGGCGGCTGGACGGTCCCCAGCAGCCCACCCTTCTGGAGATCGGTGACCACGACCTTCCCGAGCAGGCCAGTGGCAATCTGGACTTCAGCAGCGACGGGAAGCGGCTGCTGCTGATGATGGGCGACAACTCCACCAAGTGTTACGACGGCAGCCGGCCGTGCACCCCCGCGTTCGGCCAGGTGTGGCAGGTGCCCTCCGGCGCCCGCATTCACGTACCGAACGAGCTCGTTCCCAGGAAGGGGCTGAAAGAGGCCGCGTTCACCTCCGACGCGAACACCGTCGCGACGATCAGCCACCCCCCTGAGGCGGCCGGCCCGCGTATCGAGGTCAGAGACCTCAGTACCGGCCGGTTGAGCTACACCTCCACCACCGGGGACTCGGGTGGCGCGGAGCTACGAGTCGGCGGCGAGGTCCTTGTCACGTCGGGCACCACCACCTCGTACGAACAAGCCCTCGGTGTCGGAGCCGGGCGCAGGACCGAGCTCCCGACCGGCGGGGGGCCGGCGGACGCCACCTCTCGATTCGACGTCCAATTCCCGGAGAGCACCTGGGACTCAGGAGGCAAAGCCGGCGGGTACGCCGAGCCGATCCTGACGGACCTGCGCACCGGGCAGACCTACCGGACCCGCATCCCGACCTCGGGCGACGCCCCCGCCGCGTACGCCGGTGTCGCGGCGGTGCCGCGCGCGGACGGTGGGCTCACCGTCCTCGTCCCCGTCGGTTCGACGTTGATGGCGGTGCGCGCCGAACCGGCGGGGGGCAAAAGGTTCCGGGGCACGATGGGGAAATACAGCGTTTCGCCGGACGGTCGCTTCGTCGCCCTGGCCTCCGCCCGGCGCCTCGAGATCCTCGACGCCTCCCGCACCCGCCACCAGTCGGTGTCGCTCCCGCAGCCCGCCGAGACGGTGGACTGGATACCCACGTGGACGGCCGACTCAAAGCGGATCGTGGTGTGGGGCGAAACCGGCAATTTGTATAGGTCGTACTCGGCGCGGGACCTGGGCGAGAGTGTGCTGCTCGACGATGTCGTGCCGGGGGCGAAGGAACTCGACGGTGTCGTTGAGCTGCGAGGCGGCGAAGTGGACAGTGTCGCCGCACTTCAGGGCAGCGAGATCGTTCTGCTGACCGTGGACGGCCGACTCACCAGGGTCGACGCCGCCGACCCGGCCGTGCGCACCCGCCCCTTCCTGGTTCACCCCACACCGAACTGGGCCGGCACCGGCCGCATGGAAGCCAGTCTCGCGAAGAGCCAGCTCAGCGCCCGCCCGGGGCATCCGGGACAGGTCGCCGCGGTCACCAGGAAGGGGACCCAGAGCGGCGAGATCCTCCTGTGGGACGTCCGGGCTCCCCGACGGGTCACAGCACTGCAGGGGCAGGCCGTCAGCGTGCCGATCATCACCTCCCACACCGCCGGCGCACTCGCCTTCGACGAGGACGGCTCACATCTCGCCGTGCAGCACACCGACGGGCAGGTGCGCGTGTGGGACGTCGACCGCCGGAAAACACTTGCCGGTGGCGCGCCCCGCACGGGCAACGACGCGCTGATCGGGTTCGGTCCCGGCGACAGCGTCGTCACGTACCGCTACGGCAAGTATCGGGTCCAGTTCTACGACCGGAGGGACGACCGTGTCTCGTACACCCTGCCGGTCTCGGGCGATGACTGGATCACAGGCTTCGTGCGCGGACACCACCTGACCGTCGACACCGGCCGCCTGCGCCAGATCTTCGATCTGCGCCCCGACATCCAGTTCCACACCCTGTGCGCCGCCGCGGGGCGCGACTACACCAAAGCCGAGCGTGAGCTGCTCCCGGAAGGGACCCCGTCGAAGCAGCCCTGTGCTTGACGGGTCCGCTCCCGGCTCGCGGAAGCGGTCCGGACGATCCGGGCCGCCTGCGCCCGGCCACGACGCTACGGCCGCGCCAGCAGCGTCCGTACACCCTCAGACGTGAGCGTGAGGCTGTGGTTGTTGGCCGCGTCGATGGTGAGCGAGAGGTCGCCGGACGGCCACTGCGAGGCGAGGGCGCCGAGGGGTACCAGGCGGTAGCGGGAGACGAACGGCAGCAGCTCGGCCATCTCGACCTCGGAGGTGAACACGGGCACCATCACCTCCCCGCCGGGCTGTTCCAGCACGGGCAGCGCGACCGCGCCGGGGTCGGTGGCGTCCTCCTCGCGGGCGTCGTCGGGCACCGGCACGAGCACCTCGCTGTGGGCGAGCGTGTCCAGCGCCAGCGTGTCCTCGGTGTTTCGGGCCAGTGCGTCCAGCGCCTGCTGGGCGGGGGTGGCGGTGTGGTCGTTGGCGGGTGTCTCCATGGCAGGTCCCCAGGTAGCGAACGGTGCGGTCCCGTCGGCGTGATCTGTCCGGACGGGGTCTGGCCTCGCGTACCCGACCCGTGCGGAAGCCAATCCTCCTGAGGACGGGGAATCGTGATCAGACACGATCGGAGACGGCGGACCGTGCCGGGAAAGGTGACCGGCCGGGGCGTTTGACCGCCTGGCCGATGATGACGGTCTCCACACCGTCCACGCCCAGGCCACCGAGGTCCCGGGTGATGAACCGGTACAGGTGATCGAGGTCCCGCACCCAGACGGCCACCTGGAGATCGGCCGTGCCGGTGGTCGAGAAGGCGCCGTGGACCGCCGGGTGGGAGGCCAGGGCGCGGCCGACCGGGTCCAGGCGGTCGGGCGCGACGCGCATCAGGACGTTCGCGTCGATGGAGAGCCCCAGCCGCCTCGGATCGACCACGACCTGGGTGCGCAGACGGCCCGCGGCCGCGAGCCGGGCGATGCGGCGCCGCACGGTGGAGTCCGGGTGGCCGGTGCGCGCCGCGACCGCCGCCGCCGGAGCCCTGGCGTCGTCCTCCAGGGCGGCGAGGATGTCGCGGTCCACCTCGTCCGAGGCACCTTGGGTGTCACCCCGAGGAGGGGTCAGCGCCGCGCGTTCCGCGTCGCTCAGGACGCCGTGCCGCCAGTCGGACGCCTCGGCGAAGACGTGCAGGATCGTGTCCGCCGTCACCGAGGTGACGGCACGGGTGGCGGGCAGCTCCCGGAAGACCAGGTGGTCTCGGGTGCCGGGTCGGGTCAACGAGACGGCGAGGATCTCGTCGCCGGACGCCGAGAGGTCGATGAAGGGGATGTCCGGGCGCGCCGCCAGAGCGGCCGTGAGGGCGTCCAGCTTGCTGCCGAGCACCCGGATCCGCAGGAGCATCGCACCGACCGGGTCGGGCCGTGCCGGCAGGGCGATCACCCGGCACACTCCTTCCGCCGCCAGGGCCTGCCAACGCCGGTGCACCGTGCGCGCGCTCATGCCGAGCACCTCGCCGGCCCGCTCGGCGGTCAGCCTTCCGTCGCACTGCAACGCGCCGATCAGCCGTTGGTCGCGGTCGTCGAGTACCTGATCCGCCATTCGATCCGCCATGAACGGCAGTATCGCTCACTTCAGGGGCCCGGAGCGTCGCCGCATGGGCATCCCCGCCGAGGATCAGGACGTACACCAGCGCACCCGGGGAGACCGAGATGACGTACCAGGACCTGCTCACCGCCATGACCGACACCGCGCACGAGGTCGGCGAACTGCTGCTGGCCGCGCCCCGGCCGGCCCCCGCGGTCACCTTCGACGAACTCGCCGCTGCGTTCGCCGCGGTGGAGGCCCCTGGCGACGCCGTCGTGAGGCGGCGGCTGGGGGCGCTGCGGCCTGGTGCCGCCTGGGCGGAGGAGTTGGACAGCCTGGCCGCGTTGCCGTCGGACGGCGAGGTGTGGATCGTGGACATCGTGGACGGGGCGGTGCAGTTCCTCCAGGGGCTGCCGCAGTTCTGCGTCAGCCTGGCGCTGGTCAGCGACGGCGAGCCCGTCGCGGCCGTCCTGCACGCCCCGCTGCTCAAGGAGACGTACACGGCCGCCCGGGGGCAGGGGGCCGCGCGCAACGGCCTGCCGGTCAGCCCGTCGGTGAAGACGGACCTGGCCGCGGCCGTCCTCGCCACCAGCCAGCCGCCGTTCGTCGCCCGGCAGCCGCAGGCCGCCGAGCAGGCCGGGCGGTCGCTGTCCGCCGTACTGCCGCACGTGGCCGCCGTACGCAATCTCGGGCCCACCTCCTGGCAGATCGCCGACACGGCGGCCGGACGCCTCGACGGCTTCTGGCAGTTCGGCCGGGACGACACCAACCTCCTGCCCGGCGTCCTGGTCGCCCGCGAGGCGGGCGCCGTGGTCATCACCGCCGACGGTGGGCCCTGGAGGGCCGGCAGTGACAGCTTCCTCGTCGCCGGGGAGCCTCTGCGCAAGTCCCTGCTGGGCGTGCTGACGGAGCGCGGCTGAGGCCGCACACGGGTCGTGGCGCCGCTCTCTTCCCACACGGGCTCCCGGCTCCCTAGCGTGCGTCCATGGATCAAGAAGAGCGGGATCATGAAGAGTGGGACCACCAAGAGCGGGATCATCGACAGCGGGGTCACGAACAGCGGCCGTCCGCAGCCCACTTCGACCACTGTCCCTGGCTGTTCGCCGCCGAGGCGAGCGAGGAACAGCGAGCCGGGCAGCGGGAGCGGCAGCGGGCCATCGGCGGGGACAGCGAGGTGGGTGAGCGGTGTTACGTCGCCGGGTCCGCGGCGGTGTTCCCGGACCGCCTGCGGCTCGGGAACGACTCGTATATCGCCGCCCACGCCTACGTCACCGGGGAGTTGACCACCGGCTCCGACTGCACGCTCAACCCGTTCACCACGGTGCGCGGCACCGTCGTGCTGGGCGACGGCGTCCGGATCGGCGCGCACACCTCGCTGCTGGGCTTCAACCACTCCATGTCCCCCGACCGGCCGGTTTTCCGGCAGCCGCTCACCAGCCGGGGCATCAAGGTCGGCGACGACGTGTGGATAGGCTCGCACGTGATCGTCGTGGACGGCGTGACCATCGGCGACCACTGCGTCATCGGCGCGGGAGCGGTCGTGACGAAGGACCTGCCGGCGTGGACGGTGGCAGCGGGAAACCCGGCGCGGGCACTGCGGGACCGCCGGGAGGGTGGCGGGGGTCGTGCGCGCCGGGGCGACGAGGTGCCGTCGCGCTCCACGGGCCACGGCGCGGACCTCCCGCTGTCCCGGTTCGCGCACCGTGCCCGGGCGCAGGCCGCCGAACTCCTCGCCCGGTGCTGGGACGGGGAGCGTTATGCCGACCGCCCCGGGGCCGCTCCGACGGTCCGGGCGCACTGTGACGCCGTGGAGATCGCCGACCTGCTGCTGGGCCGGGCACCGGAGCCGTTGACCGCCGAGGAGCACGTCGGGCGGCTCGGCGCGGCGCAGGACCCGGTCACCGGCCTCGTGCCGGAACTCGGGGAAGGGCCGCCCACCGTGGACGACGACGGCTTCGTCGGCGAGGGTGCGGCCCTGTACCACGTGCTCTGCGTCGGCTACGCCCTCGACCTGCTGGGCACCTCCTTTCCCCATCCGGTATGCGGCGCAACGGACATGACGGCACATCAGCTGGTCGAGCGGTTGGACGGACTGCCGTGGCGCGACGGTGCGTGGGGCGCGGGGGCCTGGATCGACTCCTGGGCGACGGCCGCCCACTGGAACCTGCGGCGGGTGGGGGCGGGTGGGGTGCGGCCGGGTGCCCTGGAGGCGTTGTTCGGCTGGCTGCTGACCCGGGCCGACCCGACGACCGGGATGTGGGGCGGAACCGGCGTCCTCTCCCCCGAGACGGGCCGGCTCCAGGTCGTCAACGGCTACTACCGGCTCACCCGCGGTTCGTTCGCCCAGTTCGGCCTGCCGGTGCCGCATCCGGAGCGGGTGGTGGACACCGTCCTGGCCCACGCCCGCGACACACGCCATTTCGGGGCGGGGCAGGAGAACGCCTGCAACGTGCTGGACGTCGCCCACCCGCTGTGGCTGTGCACCCGGCAGCTCGGAACGGGCGGCGGCGACGGCTACCGTACGGCCGAGATCCGCGCCTGGGCCGAACGGCAACTGTCCGCCGTACTGGCCCGTTGGCAGGACGGCCGGGGCTTCGGCTTCGGTCCCGGCGGCCCGGGTCCCGGCCCCGAGCCGGGGCTTCAGGGCACGGAGATGTGGCTGGCCATCGTCTGGTACCTGGCGGACCTGCTGGGCCGCTCCGACGAACTCGGCTACCGGCCGCGGGGCGTGCACCGGCCGGAACCGGCGGCCGGGTCCCCGCTCGTCCCCGTCAGATCCCCCTTCCCGGGGTGACGAGTGTCTTGCGGTGCGGGCGGTTCACTCAGTGTCCTGAACAGCAGCCAGCTCAGTACGGGCATGAGGATCAGCGGAATCAGCGCCGTGCGGACGGACGTCGCGTCGGCGAGGGTGCCGATGAGGGGGCTGGTCAGGCCGCCGACGCTGACGGTGAGGCCGAGGGTGATGCCGGAGGCGGTGCCGACCCGGGAGGGCAGGTAGTCCTGGCCCAGGGTGACCTGGAGGGAGAACGGCACGTAGAGACCGGCGGAGGCCAGCGCGACGAAGAAGTAGAGCCCCGGGCCCGGGACGGTCACGATCCCGGCGACCGCGACGGCGGTCGCCGGGTACGACCAGCGGGAGACGGTCACCCGGCCCCAGCGGTCGGCCAGTCTGCCGCCGAGCACGGAACCCACCGCACCGCCGAGATAGAGCACCAGCAGTGCCACGGTGCCCGCAGCCCTGTCGCCGCCCATGCGCTGCTCGGCGAGGAGGGAGACGAACGTGCTCAGTCCGACGAAGACGACGGACCGGCAGACCACCGCGAGCGAGAGCCGCACGAACGAGGATCGGTCGTCACGGCCGGCCGGCGGCGCCTCGTCCCCCCGGGCGCCGTCGGGGCCCTCGCGCGCTCGCAGTACGGGCAGGCAGAGCGCGCTGCCGACGAGGGCAGGCACCACCAGCAACGGCGACAGCCGCAGACCTCCGGTGCTGACGACCGCGAAGACCAGCAGCGGGGCCAGGGCGAACCCCACGTTGCCGCCCAGGGAGAACCAGCTCATCGCGCTGTGGCTGCCGCGGGCGGCGAGCCGTGCCATACGGGCGGATTCGGGGTGGTAGGCGGCCACGCCCAGCCCCGACACCGCCACGAACGTCAGGGTGAGCGCGTAGGAGCCGCTCACCCCGCTGAGCGCGATGCCCACGCCGCCGAGCAGGGTGCTCAACGGCAGGAGCCAGGGCATCGCCCAGCGGTCGGTCAGGAAGCCGAACACGGGCTGGGCGACGGAGGACAGCAGGGACGCGGCGAGGACGACGCCGGACGCTGCGGCGTAGCCGTAGGCGCGCTCGGCGACGAAGAACGGCACGAGCGCGGCGACCGCGCCCTGGTAGACGTCGACGCAGGCGTGGCCTACCGAGAGAAGGATGATCGACTTGTTTCTCGACACGTCACCATCGTCGGCAGCGCGCCGGTGTCGTACTTCCAATAAACTGCCAACCAATGACGCAGATCCGCCACCAGCCGGTCGCGCCGACCCGGACCCAGAAGATGGCGACGGGCGCGGAGATCGACGCCCACCGGCACGACGACCACCAGATCGTGTACGCCGGGCGGGGTGTGCTGACCGTGACGACCAGCAGGGGTTCCTGGGTCGCCCCGGCCACGCGGGCCATCTGGGTCCCGGCCGGTACGGTCCACGCCCACCAGGCCCATGGGGAGCTGGAGTTGCACCTGGTGGGTCTGCCCGCGGACGACAACCCGCTCGGGCTCGGGCAGCCGACCGTCCTGGCCGTCGCCCCTCTGCTGCGCGAACTCCTCCTCGCCTACACGCGGGCGCCGCTCGACGAGAGCCCGGAGCGCGCCCGGTTGCGCGCCGTCCTCCTCGACCAACTGCGGGCCTCGCCCCAGCAGCCGCTGCACCTGCCCACCCCCACCTCCCCACGTCTGCGTGACCTCTGCGACCTCCTGCGCGCCGACCCGGCCGACGACCGCACGCTGGCCGCACTGGCCCGGCAGGTCGGTGCCGGTGAACGGACGGTGTCCCGGCTCTTCCGGGCCGACCTCGGCATGACCTTCCCGCAGTGGCGCACCCAACTGCGGCTGCACCACGCCCTGGTCCTGCTCGCCGAGGACACCCCGGTCACCACCGTGGCCCACCGCTGCGGCTGGAGCTCCGCCAGCGCGTTCATCGACGTCTTCCGCCGGACGTTCGGAGAGACGCCGGGCACGTACCAGGGGCGACGGTCCTGATCCGGGAGCCGGCCATCGCCTCGTCCCGCGGAACCCCGGCCGTCCCCCGGGCGTTGGATTCATGACACGGCCACCGGAGTCGTCCGACACGCGAGGGGAGTTGGAGGCGTGGCGCGCATTCTCGTCATCGGAGGTGGCACGGCCGGCACGGCGGCCGGACTGGCCCTGCGGAAGGCCGGGTTCGAGGTCACCGTGCACGAGGCGCATCCCACCGCCGCCGAGGACATCGGCGCGTTCCTCACGCTGGCGAGCAACGGCATGCGGGCCCTGGCGCAGATCGACGCGTCCGCCGCGGTCACCGCGACCGGGTTCGAGCTGACCGCGCTGAGCGTCCTCGACGGTACCGGCGCCGAGTTGGCGAACCGGCCCCTCGCCGGGGCCGACGACCCCCTGCTGCGGTACCGGTGCCTGCGCCGGGGCGAGTTGAACGCCGCCCTGCAGGCGGAGGCCGTACGCAGGGGCGTCGACGTCCGGCACGGCGCCCGGCTCGTCTCCGTCGAGGCGGGCCCGGACGCCGTCACCGCCCACTTCACCGACGGCGGCACCGCGACCGGCGACCTCCTCGTCGGCGCCGACGGCCTGAACTCCGCCGTGCGCCACTCGTTCGCCCCTGACACGCGGCCCGCGTACGCCGGGGAGCGGGTCTTCTACGGATACACCACCGAGGCACCGGTGACGGAGGGGACCGGGCGCATCACCCTGATCCGGGGCAGCGCGGCCGCCTTCGGGTACGCGGTGAGTCCCACCGGGGAGACGTACTGGTTCGCCCGTGTCACCGGCGAGCCGCTGCCGCCCGGGGACCTCGCGGACGACACACCGGACCGGTGGCGCGAGCTGCTCCTCCCTCTGCTGCGCCGGGACGCCACCCCGGCCGCCGGCATCGTCGCGGCCACCACCGACAGCATCATGGTCACCCACGCCACCGAGATGCCGCCGGGTGCCTCCTGGCGCACCGCACGCACTCTGATCATCGGCGACGCCGCGCACGCGGCCTCACCGGCGACGGGACAGGGCGCTTCGATGGCCCTGGAGGACGCGGTCGTCCTCGCGAAGGCCCTGCGCGACGCCCCGAACATCGACAAGGCGCTGACCGCCTACGAGTCGCTCCGCCGCTCCCGGGTCGAGCACAACATCGCCGTCAGCGGACAGATCTCACGCCGCGCCGACTCCCCCGCGGGCCCGGCGGTGGCCACTCCCCCGCCCACGGAGGACGAACTGCTCCGGCACCTGGCGTGGGACACGGACGTCTGGACTCTCGCCCGGGACGCGTGAGACGGCCGCACTCCGACGCCCGCCCCGCCCCGTCTCACTCCAGCGGATCCTCCAGTGGCACGTGCCGCACCCCCGGCAGGTTCCCGTCGAGTTCGCCGGGTTCGAAGCGGCACATGCCGATCGCGTGCCAGAACTCGCCGGTGATGTCACCCTCGCACTTGTAGCCCCCGGACGGTGACAGCGCGGCCCAGCCGCCCGGCATGCCGACCAGGGTGGCGCGCAGGGCGGCCGGGGTGTGGCCCGGATCGTCGGCGGGGACGTCGGTGGGGACGTTCCACAGCCGTACCGTGCCGTCCTCGCCGCCGCTGGCGAGGAGGGAGCCGTCGGGGCTGAAGGCGACCGCGAGGACCCGGCCGGTGTGGCCGGTCAGGGCGGCGGTCTCGCGGCCGGTGCGGGCGTCCCACAGACGGACCGTACGGTCGTCGCCCGCCGTCGCCAGCAAGGGCCGCAGGGGATGCGCGGCGGCCGTCCAGAGCCTGCCGGTGTGGCCGGTCAGGCGGTGCGCCACCGCGCCGTCCTTCCAGATCACCGCCTGTCCGTCCCAGGAGGCGCTGGCCAGCCAGGAGCCGTCGGCCGCGAAGGCCACGGCGTACACGCGGTCGGTGTGGCCGTCGAGGACGGCGGTGATCCGCTGGTCGGCGGTGTCCCAGATCCGCACCCTGCGGTCGTCGCAGCCGGTCGCGAGGACCGCGCCGTCGCCCCGGAAGGCGATCGAACGGACCCGGCCGAAGTGCTCGTCGATGGTGACGACGTGCGCTCCGGTGGCCCGGTACCACAGCCGTACGGTGTCGTCGTCGTTGGCGGTGGCCAGCAGTTCGCCGTCGGCGCTGAAGGCCTCGGCCCAGACGTGTTCCGTCTCGACGTCCATCTCCCGCTGGTACTCGCCGGTGGCGGCGTTCCACAGGTACAGGTCGCCGTCGCTGCTCGCGGTGGCCAGCTGCGTGCCGCCCGCCGGGCTGAACACGGCGGAGACCAGGCGGTCGCTCTGGCCGGTCAGTTCGCGCAGTCTGCGCCCGGAGGCGGAGTGCCACAGCCGGACGACGCCGTCGTTGCCGCCGGCCGCGAGCAGCGAACCGTCGGCGCTGAAGGAGAGGGTGCCGATGCGGCGGCCGTGGCCGCGCAGGATGCGCCTGCCCTGGCCGGTCGCCGGGTCCCAGAGCCGTACGACTCCGTCGTTGCCGCCGGTCACCAGCAGTGAGCCGGTGTCCGGTGCGGGCGTGTCGCCGTGCCGGCGGAACTTGCAGACCCAGACCGAGCCGCGGTGCTCCGAGGGCTGTCGGCTGAGCGGCACGGCCACGGGCGGGCCGCCGGGGACCGGGTCGGCCGCCGGGTCGACGCGCCACAGCCGGACCACGCCGGCGCTGTCCCCGGCGGCGAGCAGGGTCCCCTCGGGGTCGAACAGCACCTGGTACACGGCGCCGCGGCAGCCGCCGAGCAGCCCGGCCGAGCCGCCTGCGGCGAGGTCCCACAGCCGCACCTCGCCCTCGGTGTCGCCGCTCACCAGGAAACGGCCGCCGGGGTGGAAGTCCAACGTGTAGACGCGGCCGGCGTGGCCGGTGAGCTCGTGCCGGACCCGCCGCTCGGCGACGTCCCACACCCGGACCGTGCCGGACCGCCCGTCGCCCATGTCGCCGGTGGCGAGCAGGGTGCCGTCCGGGCTGAACCGGGCCCGGAACACCGCGCCCCGGTGCCCAGGCAGTTCGCCGAGGAGCCGCCCGGTGGCGAGTTCCCACAGCCGTACGGCGGCGGAGGCGTCGCCGGTGACCAGAGTGGCGCCGTCCGGACCGAACGCCACCGTGTAGACGGGCGCGGAGTGGCCGTGCAGCCGGTGCAGCGGGGTGCCCGAGGCGGCGTCCCAGAGGGTGACCACACCGTCGGCGTCACCGGTCGCCAGCAGGGTTCCGCCCGCGTCGAGGACGACGGGCCAGACTCCGGACGGGTGGATCGGCAGGCGGTACCGGCACTGTCCGGAGACCGGGTCCCACAGTCGTACGGTCCCGTCCGCGCTGCCGGTGGCCAGCACCCGATCGCGGAACTTGACCGCGTAGACGCGGCCGGTGTGGCCCTCCAGTGTGCGCAGCGGGACACCGGTCACGGCGTCGCAGACCAGCACGCCGCCGTCCTCGCTGCCGACGGCGAGGAGTTCGCCGTCCGGGCTGTAGGAGATCGGCTCGGGCAGCCGGCTGGTGCGCATGTCGAAGCCGTACGGCACACCGACGGCGGAGGGCCGGAAACCGGAGTCGACGGCCATGCCCGGGGCGATCGCGGCCGCGGCCAGTTCGGGGGTGGCGGGCAGCGTGGATCCGGTGGTCGCGCGGACGAGCGCCGCCCGCCGCCACCGGCCGCCCTCGACGCGTGCGCCGGTGAGGTCGGTGCCGATCAGCCGGGCCCGCCGCAGGTCGGCGCCGCGCAGGTCGGCCCCCGTGAGGTCGGCGCCATCGAGCCGCGCGCCGGTCAGCCGGGCCTGCCGCAGCACGGCACCGGAGAGGTTGGCGCCGACCAGCCGGGCGTCGGTGAGGTCGGCGCGGGTGAGGTCGACGCCGGAGAAGTCGCGGTACGACAGGTCCTCGCCCGCCAGGGCGGCGCCCCGCAGGTCGGTGTGGGCGGGTACGCGCAGCCGGGAGAGGATCTTCACGGCGTTGGCCCGGGCGATCTCCTCGCCGCCGGAGTCCCCCGTGCTCAGTACCCGTTCGGCCCATTGCTGGCAGGCGCGGTGGTCGGCGAGGTCGCACAGGAACTCCACCGCCAGCCGGCTGAGTTGGCGTCGGCCCAGGAGCGCGGTGTCGCCGGCGGCCAGCCGCACCGCGCACTCCCGGGCGATCAGCCACTCCACCACCGAGCCGTGGATGAACCGGAACAGTCCGTCCTCCGTACGGACGAGCAGGGTGCCGGAGCCGACGGCGTGCGCGGTCTGCGGCACCGACAGCCGGCTGTCCGCGAGCCCGGTCAACGTCTCGGCCACGTCGGTGAGTTCGTCCAGTCGCAGGGAGTCCTGTCCGCTCTCCCACAGCCGCAGGGCGAGCGCGGTGACCGCGGTCCACAGCTGGTCCAGGCCGAGTCCCGGGGCACGTCCGGCGGCGCCGCGCTCCTCCTCGAAGCGCAGCCAGGCGGTGAGCACCTCCTGGTAGAGCCCGGCCGGGCTGAGCGCGCGGCCCGCCCCGGCGACCGCGCGCAGCTGTTCGTCGTCGAGGTCGGCGACGAAGCCGAGCAGCCGGGGGTTGCGGCACAGGGCGTGCAGATCGGGGATGGCGTCGAGCAGGTGCACCCGGCGTTCGGCGGCGCGTTCGTCGCCGTCGTAGCGGTTGACCAGGTAGGAGCGGATCTGCTGGGGCGTGAACTCCTGGACCGCCAGCACCCGGCGGTGCGGGAGCAGCCCGACGCGTTCGCCGAGCGCGGTCAGCACCTGGCCCTGGGACCGGAAGTGCTGGGTGCGACAGCTGACGACGATCTTGGCGCTGTCCACGGCGGAGTCCAGCAGCACCTGGAGGCGTTCGGCGGCGCGGTCGTAGGTGACCTGGTTGACGAGTTCGTCGAACCCGTCGAAGAGGAGCACGATCCGGCCCTGCTGGAGCATGTAACGGAAGGCGCGCAGGTCGATGTTGTCGACGCCGTGGGCGGCCAGGTGGGCGGCGACCAGGCCCTCGAAGGAGTAGGCCCGGTCCAGCGCGTGCAGCTCCACCAGCAGCGGCACCACGTGCGGGAGTTCGGTGGGGATGCGGCGGGCCAGCTCGCGCAGGGCGAAGGTCTTGCCGTGCCCGAAGTCGCCGAGCAGCAGCAGGAAGCGTCCCTGGTCGGAGTCGAGCAGCCGGAGCATGCCGTCGACCAGTCCGTCCTGCTCCTCGGCACCGAGGCGTTCCACCTCCCGGTACCGCTGGGGCAGGTACATGCCCGGTGGGTAGCGGGGGTCGGTGCGCAGCCGTTCGCTCTGCGCGGCGACGTATCCCCGCAGGTCGAGCAGGCCCTGGAACTCGGTGAAGCTGCGGACCCGGATGCCCCTGCGGCGGCCCAGGTCGCGCACGTCACGGGCGGGTGGCGGGCCGTCGTGGACGAGTTCGGCCTCGGTCTCGGAGTCCGCGGCGTGCACGAGGGCCGCGAAGCGTTCGACGTCCTGCGCGGCCGGGGTGCCGGTGTGCACGGCCACCCGCTGCTGCCGGACGAAGTCCGCCTGTGTCCAGGTGACCAGCAGTTGCGGGACCGGGCCGGCCACCGGGCGGATCTGGGCGCCCTCGTGGCGGGTGCGCAGGACCTCCGTGACCCGGGCGAGCAGGGCCTCGGCCGGGGTCTGCACGGCACGCGGCTCGGGTTCCGCCGTGCGACGGTCGTCCGGGTGGGCCCGGTCCGGGGAACCAGTCGTGGTGCGGGCCGCCGGATCCTGTGGGTCCGGCCGGAAGGCGAGGTCGGCGCGCCGCCACCCGACGGGGCGTCGCCGGGGTTCGCCGGGGCCGTCCCAGTCGGCGAGGCCCTCGCGGGCGATGCGCAGCAGACGGTGCCGGCCGGGTCCGGCGGCGCCGAGCACCTGCACCTCGCCGGACGAGGTGGTCAGTACGGGGTGGCCGCCCGGGCCCGCCGGTCCGTGCAGCAGCAGGTGCAGCCGGGGCGCGGTCAGCCGGGTGAGCACGTCGGTGTCGCGCAGCGGCCCGGCGGCGTCGGGGACCCCGCCGCGTGCCGGGCCGCTCGCGCGGGCGGCGCCGGGCGGGTGGCGCAGGGCTCCGAGCCGCAGCCATCCCTCCTCCTCGTAGGGGCGCAGTGCCTGGGCGAACCAGGCGGCCTGTTCGGGTCCGACCATGCCGTACTGGTCGTCGAGGCGGTGACTGTAGGCCATGGAGGAGTTCAACCCGGCGACCACGGTGTGGAGTTCGGGCATGGGGAAAAGGGTCCAGGGCTGGTCGCTGTCGAAGACGACGTCGAGGCCCTGGTAGAGCTCCTGGAAGAGCCGGGCGTAGTGCCGCCACTTGGGCCAGTACGGCGGCCGGGGCGGCAGCTCGTCGGCCTCGCAGGTGCTGAAGTAGGCCCGGCAGGCGGCCTGGTTGACGTCCCGGCCGCCGGGGACGAGGGCGACCCGGTGCGGTTCGAGGCCGAGCAGGGCCCGCAGGCCGGTGAGGAAGGCCAGCGCCCGTTCGAACTCGCGGGGGCTGCCGGAGGCGGTCAGGTCGCCGGTGACGACCAGCAGGTCGGGCGCGGGGGCGCCGGCGTCGGCGAGTTCGACCAGGTCGCCCCAGATCGCCGCCTGTAGTTCGGCGGGGTCCTGGCCGCGTCCGAAGACGGGCCCGGCCAGGTGCAGCACGGTGACCGCGTCCCGCACGCCGGCGTCCGGGGAGACCCTCGGGTACACCGGCGCCGCCGCGGGTCTGCGGCGTCCGGCCCAGCCGGGGCGGCCGAGGGGTCTGCCGGGCGGGGGTGGTGCGGTGGGCGCCGCGGGGGACCCCGCGGCGAGCGCGGCGCCGGCCGGTCGCGGGGGGCCGTCGCCGCCGGGGTAACCGGGGCGCAGGCTGGGCCGGGCGCGGCCGTCGAGGGCCTGGCGCACCCGGGTGAGCAGCAGTTCGCGGGCGGCCGACGGGTCGGTGACCGGGACGAGGTCGACGTAGGTGATGGTGGCGAGCAGGCCCTCCACCGGGATGTCCTCGACGCGTACGGTGAGCAGTCGGCGCTCGGGGGCGTCGGGGTCGGAGCGCAACGCGGCCTGCCACTCCATGCGGCCGTAGCGGGAGCGCTCGTAGTTGCGGGAGAGAACGGCGATCACCGCGGCGGACTCGCTGACCCCGCGGTCCATGAAGTCCACGAAGTTGGTACCCGGCACGAAGTCCCATGCCTGGAGGACCGTGCGGTAGCCGGCCTCCTCCAGGGTCCAGGCGATCCAGGACGCCCAGCGTTCGTCGGCGGGTGAGTAGCTGACGAAGAAGTCCAATGGCCCGGTGTCCCCCGGGGTGATCTGACGAGCCACCATCTGTCCATGATGCACCGGAAAGGCGGCGACACGGACGGTTTCTCCAGCCACTCTCCGCGGACCCCGGTCACAGCGGGGCACGGATGTGCGACGCTTCCACCCGTGCGTCTCCTACTGCGTCTGCATGTGCTGGACCGGGTGGCGATCGGGCTGCTGGCGACCGGACTGGTGTGCGTGGCCTCGGGGTTGCTGCCCACCGGATCGGCGGCCGACGCCATGACCCGGATCGCCCCGCTCCTCGCGTTCCTGGGCACGGTGATCGTGCTGGCCGAACTCACCAGCAGGGCCGAGGTGTTCGACGTGGTGGCGGCGCGTGTCGCGCGGGCCGGGCGGGGCAGTTACGCGGCCCTGTTCCTGCTGTGCGTGGCCTTCGCCTCCGTCACCACCATCGCCCTGAACCTCGACACCACCGCCGTACTGCTGACGCCTGTGATGCTGGCGCTTGCCTCCCGGGTCGGCATCGCGGCCGTGCCGTTGGCGATGACCACGGTGTGGCTGGCCAACACGGCGAGCCTGCTGCTGCCGGTCTCGAACCTGACGAACCTGCTGGCCGCGGACCGCGTCGCGCTGTCCCCGCTGGGGCTGGCGGGCCGGATGTGGCTGCCGCAGCTCGCGGCCGTCGTGGTGACGATGGCCTGCCTGTGGGGGTTCTTCTGGCGACGCGGACGTCGTGGTGCGGTGGAGATGCCCGAGACGACCGGTGGGAATGCGCCCGAGCCCGTGGCCGGGACGGGTGTGGCCGGGCGGGTCGGGGTTCCGTCCGGTGGGCCGGGGGCGGCTCGGGCCGACGACCTGCGTGACCGGGGCGCCGACCGCTATGTGCGGCCCGAGGTGCACCGGCCCGCCGACCCCGTGCTGTTCCGGGCCTGCGGTCTCGCCTGCGCCGGCTTCCTGCTCGCGATCCTGGTCGCCGACGTCGAGCTGTGGATCGCCTCCGCGACGGCCGCGGCCGTCGCCGTGGCGGCGTTCGCGGTGCGCCGCAGGTCAGTGCTGCGGTTTTCGCTGGTGCCCTGGCGGCTGCTGGTGATGGTGCCCGGGATGTTCCTGGTGGTGGAGACGGTCAACGCCAACGGTCTGCACGACCTGCTCGCCTCCGCCGTCGGCGACGACGGCGGCCTGGGGGGCCTGTTCCGCGCGGCGGCGGTCGGCGGAGGGCTGTCGAACGTTCTGAACAACCTCCCCGTCTACCTCGCCGGAGAGGCGGCCGTCCCGCTCGGCAACCACGATCAGCTCCTCGCGCTCCTCATCGGCACCAACGTGGGCCCGGTGGTGACGCCGTGGGCCTCCCTGGCGACGCTGCTGTGGTACGAGCGGTGCCTCGCGTACGGCGTACGGGTGCCGGTGGCCCGTCTGATGGGGACGGGCGCGGTGCTGGCCGTCGCCGCGGTGACGGCGTCGGTGGCCGCGCTGACGCTGACCGGGTAGGGAAACCGCGGGAGGGCCCCAAGGGGTTTTTTCACTATGAGCGCCCGATGAGGTCGCGTGGCGGGCCTGGTGAAAGGGCCCCTAAGCAGGCCGGTTGGGGCCGCACTCCGCCACCCAGTCCAGGAGGTGCGGCAGCGCCCGCGGACGCGCCGCCACGAAGGAGCGCTCGGTGTCGGGCCCCGAGAAGCCGCTGCCGAACTCCCGGCGGTCCAGATGCCGTACGGCCACTCCCGCCTCGCGGGCCAACAGCACACCGGCCGGCAGGTCGATCGCCTCCGCCCGGTATCCCACGAACCCGTCGATGTCGCCGCGGGCCAGCATGGCCCAGCTCACCAGTGGCGCGAACAGCTGGAGCAGCCGCCGGGAGCGGGCCTCCAGGGTGTGCCGGAGCGCGCGTACCCCCGGGTCGTCGCGGGGCACGGCGTACCCCTGGGTCCAGGCCAGCAGCGGTCCCGCCGGCGACAGCGGACGGGCGTGGTCGCTCCCGGCGAGGCGTCCGTGCGGCCCGTACGCGCCGCCACCCCTCAGGGCCGACCAGGTTCGGCCGTTCACCGGCTCGTGGACGACGCCCACGGCCGGCGCCTCGTCGACGCACAGGGCGATGCCCACCGCGCAGACGGGCAGCCCGATCGCCACGTTGTTGCTGCCGTCGAGCGGATCCACCAGCCAGGTACGGCCGTTGTCGTCGCCGCTCAGCTCGCCCGACTCCTCGGCGAGGATCCGGTCGTGCGGGAAGCGCTCCCGGATCCGGTCCATCACGAGCCGTTCGGCCAGCACGTCCAAGTCGGTGACGACGTCGCCCCGTTCGCCCTTGGGCCGGACGGCGCAGCCTTGCGGCAGGCGGGACCGCAGGAACGCTCCGGCCGCCTCGGCGGCGGCCACCGCCGTACTGCACTCGGGGGCGAAGACGGCCGATGAGTCAGGCAGATGGCCCGGGTTCTGGTTCGGGTGCATGGATCCTCCTGACTACGGCCCGAGCGATGCGGGCGGTCTGGGCCTCGTCGCACATCCTGCGGACCACACGGTGGCCCTGGGCCCGTAACGGGCCCAGGGAGAGGTCCACCCGGCCGGGCAGCGTCAGCCCCAGCACCAGGGTGGCGGCCGGACGGCCGTCCGGCACCACGGTGGTGTGGAACTCGCCCGCCGGAAGGGTGTAGGTCTGGCCTCGTGCGCTGGTCTGTTCGGTGCCGGGCAGGCAACGCACCAGCCGTTCGGTGGGCCGCAGTTCGTCCACCCCGGAGGGGTCGCTGTGCACCTCGAAGACACGGTGGGTGGGTCGCTCGGTCTCGTCGCCGATCCGCATCCGCCGGTTGCCGATCCGCCCGTAGAGCACCGTACTTGTCAGGTCCCAGCTGTGGCAGTGGACCTGATGGCGCGTCAGTGCCGTGTCCGCGGGGCCGAACGCGTGCACACAGACTCCGCGGGGGCCCTCACGCAGGACGGGCAGACAGACGAAACCCAGGGGGTGGCGCACCGCGCGCAGGGCGTGGTGGCCCGAGACGACCTGTTCCAGTTCCGATGCGGCGTGTCGCACCAGCTCGGCGGCGGCCCCCCGCCGGGCGGCCCGTTCCAGGGCCGGGTAGTCCATCCTCGTCCCCCTCGCACAACCGGGGCGCTCATCTGCGGTAGGGGTCCTCCGCGCGCAGCGCCTTGTCGATGATGTCGCCGACGTCCCGGTCGGTGAAGCTCGTCGGCAGCGCCAGGCCGAGCCGCTCGAAGAGGCGTCGGGCCTCGTCGACGGTCGGCTCGTCGCTCAGCGGGGTGGACTCCCGCAGGTCGAGCTTGACCGCCTGTTCGCGGCTCTGGTGCAACTCGGTGACGTAGTAGTCGTAGAGCGGCCGTCCGCGCTCCACGTAGAGGCTGACGCGGCGCGGATCGTCCTGGGTGATGATCAGACCGGCGTCGGACAGGTCGAAGCGCAGGGTCGGCGCCACCGCGGAGAGGTGCACGTCGACCTCCAGGGTGTCCAGGCGCTGCCGGTGCCAGACGGCGGCGAGGACGGTGGCGTACGCCTCCTTGCGGGTGCGCTCGGTGGTCCACTCGCCGAAGTCCGCGCCGTCGGGACGGTGGCCGAAGGTGCGCCGGAACCTCGCGTAGGCGGCGCACACCCGGTCGTCGGCGGGGTTCACGATGTCGATCTTCATGCTGAGGGACCGGCGCCCCCGCTGCGCCTCGATCACGCACTCCGGCAGGGTGACTGCGCGCAGATAGGTGCCGGTGCCGCCCTTGTACACCCAGCGCGCGGTGCTCCGGCGGGCCGTCTCGTGCGCCAGACCGACCTCGGCCCCGGCCAGGGTGCGCACCATGGCGAGGTCCTCGATCGCCCGGTTGGTCCCCTCGGTCGCGCTGCGGATGTCGGCCAGCCGGCGCCGGCGCTCGGTCAGCGACCCGAAGACCAGCGTGGCCAGGACCAGCAGGGTGGCGCCGGAGACGACGTTGTCATTGAAGTTGGGGCCGAGGACCTCCAGCACTCCGATCACCAGGGCGGCACCGATGGCGACGACACCGTCCGCGTTCCTGACCGACCACGCGATCGAGTCCTCCAGCCGACGCCCGGACGACTGCGGTGTGTTACGCGTCACGTCCACCCTCCCCCGACGGCGACCTCCATGGTAGGAGGAACGACGCCCGGCGGCCACGGTGCGTCGACCGCCACCAACCATGGGCGCGCAATGGACCGTTCGACCGATGTACGGCTACCGCGACCGGCTCCCCGCACGGCCGTACCGCCCGGCCCGCAAGACACCGCTTGAATGATCGAAATCGCGTGTGGTTATCATCTGAGCACCGCCTAGCTCGAAAGATAATCCTGTGACTGTCAACGAGGACTCGTTCACCAACTGGAAGACTCGCGAGGAGATCGCGGAGTCGATGATCCCGATGATCGGGAAGCTGCACCGCGAGCGGGACGTGACCGTCCTGCTGCACAGCCGCTCCCTGGTGAACAAGTCGGTGGTCAGCATCCTCAAGACCCACCGATTCGCCCGGCAGATCGCCGGCGAGGAGCTCTCGGTCACCGAGACGCTGCCCTTCCTCCAGGCCCTCACCACGCTCGACCTCGGCCCCTCCCAGATCGACATCGGGATGCTCGCCGCGACCTACAAGGCCGACGACCGCGGCCTGCCGGTGGCGGAGTTCACCGCCGACGCCGTCGCCGGCGCCACGGGGGAGAACAAGATCGAGCGCCGCGAGGGACGTGACGTCGTCCTCTACGGCTTCGGCCGCATCGGCCGCCTCGTGGCCCGGCTGCTCATCGAGAAGGCCGGCTCCGGCAACGGCCTGCGGCTGCGTGCCATCGTCGTGCGCGGTGGAGGTGAGCAGGACATCGTCAAGCGCGCCTCGCTGCTGCGCCGCGACTCGATCCACGGCCAGTTCCAGGGCACGATCACCGTCGACGAGACGAACAGCACGATCAACGCCAACGGCAACGAGATCAAGGTGATCTACGCGGGTGACCCCTCCGAGGTCGACTACACCGCGTACGGCATCAAGGACGCCATCCTCATCGACAACACGGGCAAGTGGCGTGACCGCGCGGGCCTGTCGGAGCACCTGCGCCCCGGTGTCGCCAAGGTCGTGCTGACCGCACCGGGCAAGGGCGACGTCCCGAACATCGTGCACGGCGTCAACCACGACACGATCAAGCCGGACGAGCAGATCCTGTCCTGCGCCTCCTGCACCACCAACGCGATCGTCCCGCCGCTCAAGGCCATGGCGGACGAGTACGGCGTCCTGCGCGGCCACGTGGAGACCGTCCACTCGTTCACCAACGACCAGAACTTGCTGGACAACTACCACAAGGCCGACCGCCGGGGCCGCTCGGCACCGCTCAACATGGTCATCACCGAGACCGGTGCCGCCTCCGCCGTGGCCAAGGCGCTGCCCGACCTCAAGGCGCCGATCACCGGCAGCTCGATCCGCGTCCCGGTCCCGGACGTGTCCATCGCGATCCTCAGCCTGCGGCTGGGCCGCGAGACCACCCGCGAGGAGGTCCTCGACCACCTCCGGGACGTCTCGCTGACCTCGCCGCTCAAGCGCCAGATCGACTTCACCACGGCCCCCGACGCCGTCTCCAGCGACTTCATCGGCTCGCGCCACGCCTCGATCATCGACGCGGGCGCCACCAAGGTCGACGGCGACAACGCGATCCTCTACCTCTGGTACGACAACGAGTTCGGCTACTCCTGCCAGGTCATCCGCGTCGTCCAGCACGTCTCCGGGGTGGAGTACCCGACCTACCCGGCGCCGGCGGTCTGAGCCGGCCGAGGCGCTGAGCGTGGGGTCACGTGGACCCCACGCTTAGTGCCAGCACGGTGTCCGGCGGCAGATCCCGCAACACCAGCGACTCCCTGCGCGCCGTCCACCACCAGCCACCCGCCACGACGCCGGTCTGGGCTTCGCCGTCGGCCTCGGCGGACAGGAGCAGCAGCCGGACCGGGCTCGTGGCGCCCACCAGGGTCCGCCGGGCGACCGCCTCCAGCAGGGCGCGCAGCATCACGGGACGGCTGTCGGCCTGGTCGACGACGAGCAGTACGGGCACGGAGGCGTCCGTGACAGCGGCCACCTCGGGTGCTCCGGCGTCCGCGGCGACGAACCCGGTGACCCATCCGCGTCCACCCATCAGGTCCACCAAGGCTCTGGCCAGGCGCATCAGGGTGCCGTCGTCCGCACCGACGACCAACCGCACCGAGAACGGGGCCTCCTTCTCGCACCACCGCGCCAACTGGTCCGTCTCCCGGGGTCCGGGTCCCGGGGACTGCGACGTGTCCGCCGCCTCGACGGGGGGTCGTGTCAGAGCGGACCGGAGTTCGACCGCCTCCAGCGCTGCGGGGCCGACCAGCACGCGGAACTCCGGGTCGCGCAGCAGTCGCTCGGCGGTCACTACGCTCAGCCAGGCCGGCCCGGACTCGCGTACCGCCTCGGCGACGACACCGAGCACCAGTCCCTGGCCGAGTACGGCGGCACCAGGCACCCCCGGCCACGGCGAGCGGCCGCCGGCGGGGGCGGGCGGCACCGCTTCGGAGAGCGTCACGTGGTAGCGCCCGGCCTTCGCCGCCGATCCGGCGTTGACCGTGCCGTGGAGGACGGCCGGGTCCTGGCCCGGGCCCGGGAACGCGGTGAGACGGACGGGCACGGCGGGGCGCCTCGTCGCCAGGCGGCCCCAGCGCAGCGGCGGCAAGGGGCACACCGCCCCGGGTGCCGCCCCCGCGTGCGCGGCCCCGTCGTCGTCGAGGACGCGCAGCAGCGCCGCGTCCAGCCGTACGGCCTCGGGGACGAGGGTGTCGTACCGGCTCCACACGACCGAGCAACGCCGGTGCCGGGATTCTCCGGGCAGGCGGCACACGACGGTGTCGCCGTCGCCGTCGACCAGACGGGCCGCCGTGAGCAGCAGGCCTCCGTCGAGCAGATGGCCGGTGCCGTCGCCCGAAGGGCCGGACACCCGCACCGCGCGCGGGTCGGGGCAGGGCGGCGCGGGAAGTCCGTCCGGGGTGGCGGGTCGGACGTGGGCGGTCACTGGTCGGGCAGGATCTCCATCTCGTCGCCCACCTCGGTCATCATGAAGACATCGTCACTGAGGTCGGGTTTCTGCGGCTGCGGGGTGGGCGCCGCGGCGACGGCGGGCTGCGGGGAGACCGGCGCCTCCTCCTGCTCGGGCTGCTCTGGCACGGTGTGCTCCCCTCGGCGGGTGTGGCGCCCGGCGCCACGTGTTCTCCGTCCGAGCGTACTGGTTGTTCGGCACCTCGTCGGCCCCTTCGCCGACGGACCGTCATTCCACGCGGGAGTCGGAGTCGCTAGGCCGTGCCGCCGGCGGGCTCATCCAGGGCCGTCAGTGCCGCCTCGCAGCGGCGAGCCAGGTCCGTCGCGCCGGAGCGTTGGGCCTCGGTGACCGCCTGCTGGAGCAAGTCCCCAGCGACCGCCGGGGCTTGGACCGTGACATCGAGGGCGTGGTGCATGAGGATGCGGGCCGCGGTCGCGCCTGACGGGTTCCATCCATCCCGGCGCGCGGTGTTCAGCGCGCGCACCGCCTCGTCGGTCAGCCGTCTGCTCCGGTCGGTGTGCCCCGACTGCCGCAGCAGCGCGGCGTGGTCGGTGAGGACGACGGCAAGCCGGCCGAGGGAGGCAGGCTCCCCGTCGGCGGCGAGGGACCGCCGCAGGGACACGGCCTCCTCCAGCGCGTCGAGGGCCCTGCCGGTCTCTCCCTGGTCGGTCAGCCGGGCCGCCAGACCGACCAGGACGACGGCCAGGTCCGCCGTGCGGGGCCGTGACTGGCCGTTGCCGGCCAGTCTGCGGTGGATGGATACCGCTTCCTCGGCACAGACCAGGGCCTGGTCCGGCCTGTTGAGCGCGGTGTTCAGCCGTCCCTGGTCGTGCAGGGCTCTGCCCAACGCGGCGAGGTGGGCGTCCGGGGACTCCTCCACCAGGCGCCGCAGGGTGGCGACGGCCTCGAGCAGCGGGTCGGCGGCCTTGGCCGGGGCCCCGGCCGCCTGGAGGTACAGCGCGTGGTTGAGGAGTGAGCCCGCCAGTTCCTCGGGCGGCCGCCCGGGATCGCCGTCCGCGAGCAGCCTCCGGATCGCGACGCTGCGGGCGCCCAGGCGCAGCGCCTCCGCGGAGCGACCAGCACGATGGCACCAACAGGCGTGGTGGTGAAGGATCGTGGCCAGGTGTTCGGGTCCGACCGTGACATCCTCCGCGCCTTCAGCCTCCTCCCGGCCGTCCGCACTGGGCTCGTCCGCGCGCGCTCGTTCTGGTCCCGCCCCGGTGACCGGTTCGACGTACCCGATCAGCGCGAGCAGCCGGTCCCCCACCCGCGCCGCCTCCTCGTGGCGTCCCACCTCGTCCAGCCGTGCTCCGTAGCCGAGCAGTACGTCGATCAGCTCGGCGTTCCCGCCCGGCTGGTCGTGGCCCGGCCCACCGCGCAGTCGCACCGCTTCCTCAGCGGCCGCGACCGCCTCCGTGTGGAGCCCCACGGCGGAGAGGCGGTAGGCGAGTGCGCGCAGGGCGTCAGGCAGTCGGGCCGGTGGCGCGGCCGGTGCGGCTCGGAGACGGACGACGGTCTGGCGTGCCATCCGCAGGGCCCGGTCGGCCAGGACCTCGGTGTAGCGGGGGACGGCGGCCAGCAGCTCGACGGGCAACTCCTCGTCCAGGGCGCCCGAGTCGACCGCGTCGAGGACGGCATCGAGGGCCGTGGCCAGCGTCTCGTCGGGTTCCTGCGTCATCAGGTCGAGGGCGGCGAAGGCCATGGGTCTCGGACGGTTCGTGACCAGCTCGACGGTGCGTTCCCGCAGTTCGGGGAAGTGGTCGCGGGCCCGGCAGAGCACGCGCAGGGCGTGGCCGGCCCGGTCCCTGGCCATGTCTTCCGTGACCTCGTCCAGGAGTTCCGGGAACTCCCGGAGAGTCGCCCCCACCAAGTGGGCTCCGAGTACGTCGGGGACCAGGCCCGTCCAGTATCCGTCCGGTCCGCCGTAGAGCTCGTGGAGCCAAACAGCCGCGCCGAGAAGGGTGTTGGCGGTCTCCCCCGCCAGGCACCCGAGTGCGGACAGGAGTGCGCGGGCCTCCCGGTGCGTGGCCGCGCGGTGCAGGGTGGCGGCGGCCACCAGTTGGCGGAGGGTGGCGGGGTGCAGATGCTCGATGCGGTGGGCCGGGGCGGTCTGCGTCCAGTAGCGCTCCTCGTGGAGCAGCAACACGTCCTCCTCCGCGCGATCCGCCGGGCCGACCGGGTCCGCCCGGCCCTCGGTGTGACCCCGGTGCTCCAGCAGGGCGGTGAGGGCCGCCATGTGCAGGGCGAGGGCGCCGGAGTAGCGGGGGGCGCCGAGACGGGGTACAGGCGGCGGAGCATCGGTGTCGGAGCGGCGGAGCCCCTCGTCCCGTATCCCCGGCAACGCTTCCAGGGCCGGTGCCAGCGCGGCCGCGGCCCGTCGGAAGGCCTCGGCGCGGGAGGCCGTGTCGGGGGCGAGCGGTGGGAGGTGCCGTACCGCGTCGGCCGGCAGCTCGCGCAGTGCCCTCGTGGTCGCGCAGGCGCGGTTCCACCACTCCCCCGCGCCACGGGCGAGCAGCAGCAGCCGGACGCGGGAACCACTGCCCGTGCCCGCGTGGAGCAGGTTCAGGCACCGGGTGAGTTGGTCCGGGCGGGTCTCGGCGTAGTCCATGACCAGCAGCAGCGGCTGCGAAAGGCCGGCGAGCCGGTCGAGGCGGTCGGGCGGGGAGTGCTCGTCCAGGAAGCCGGCCGCCCATTCGCGGTCGGTCATCCTCTCCACGAGCTCCCTCGCGAGCCGGGTCTTGCCCTGGCCGCCGGGCGCGGTCAGCAGTCTGAGCGAGAACTCCCCCGGGTCGTCGCACCACTGGACGAGGTCGGCGACCAGGTCCTCCCGTCCGTGGCAGCCGACCGGCGTCACGTCGGCCCGCAGCAGTCCCGCGGGGGTGCGGGGCGGTGTCGGCGGGGGCAGCAGCACGGGGGCGAGCTCCACACTGCGCGGGCGGACCGCGCCGAGGAGCCGTGCCGCCGCCGGGTCGGCGAGGATCGACTCGACGGGAACGGCGGTCAGTGCTCCCCCGGTCGGGTCCCCCGGGTCGACCGCCACCAGGGCGACCAGCAGCCCCTCGCTGAGCACGCCCGCGCCGGACATGCCGCTCCAGCGGGAGCCGTTGCCGTGCCGTGCCGCTGAGGGCGTTGCGGGCGGCGCGGTGGATTCCAGTGTTGCGCCTCGCGGGGCGGGCGGCACCGGAGTGCGCACCCTGATCTCGTAGCGGCCGGCCTTGAAGCGACTGCCCGGCGCGATCTCGCCGAGGATCTGGGCGCTGTCACGGAAGACCGGCCGGTCCCCGACGAGCAGTTCCATGCCGGCGGGGAAACCCACGGCCTCGACCTCGCGGCTGCCCGTGGCACCCGCGAGCCGCCCCCAACCCAACGCGGGCAGCGTCCGCGGCGGTCGGAAGCCGGGCTCGGTGACGCGCAGCAGCGCCGCGTCGACGCCGGTGCCCCGGGGTTCGTCGTGGCGGTGCCACAGGACCGTGCCGGTCCAGGGTTCGGCCCGGCCGGGGATCCGGACGAGTGCCTGGCCACCCGCCGGGCCGACGACGTGGGCGGCGGTCAGCACGAGGCCGCCGTCGAGGAGGAAGCCCGTCCCGACGACGTACCGGCCGGGTCCGTCGGGCCGGTAGACCTCGACCGCGCGTCCGGCGGCCGAGGCGCGCGGCACGGTCACTGCGCGGGAATGCCGGCCGTCGTACCGGAGACCTCCAGCGGACCCCCTGCCGGGTCCTGCGGTGTCAGGGTGAGCCGTACCGAGTGGGTGGTCCGGTGCTCACGGCTGCCCCGGCCTCCGGCCGACAGGACGTAGAACTTGGCGCCTCCGTTGATCTCGGTGCCCGTCACGAGCTCCACCTGGAACTCGAGTTCGACCGGGCCGACCTCGAAGCGCAGGCTCCCCGGCGGCGCCAGCCGCCGGGCGGCCTCCAGTTGTGCCCGTAGTGATTCGATCGCCTCGGCGAGCTCGACCGCCGCCCGTCCCCCACCCTGCTCGGACATGCCCCTCCTCCGTGTTCCTGCCCCAGCCCTACCCACCCCGTGACGGGCCCTACCACTGCCACAATGCCCCTGTTTGCAACTTCCGGGGCGTCCCGGCGGTGTGCGGAGACCGGAGGACCCATGGTGAGCGGCGGGCAGCGGTTGGACGAGGGCGTCATCGAGGTCGCCGCGCGTGTGCCGGGCCGGCCCGGGCTGACCATCGGATCCGGCCTGCTGCTGCCCGGTGGCCATGTGCTGACCGCCGCGCACCTCTTCCCGGAACCGGGCACCTGGGAGGTCTTCGTACGGTCGGCGGCGGCAGGAGACCGCGACTGGCTGAAAGGCAGCGTGGTGTTCCACCGCTTCGTGCCTCCGGGGGAGACAACCCCCGGCGAACAGGTGGTGGATCTCGCGGTGGTGCACTGCGATGACCCTCGCCTGGGCGGGCTTCCCGGTCTGCCGGTGACGAGTTGGGGACGGCTGGTCACCGGGCCCTGCGGGGCGCCGATCACGGCGACGGGTTTCCCCAGCGGTTCCGCCGTGCTCGACCTCGACGGAGTTCCCTGGTTCCGCGACACGGCCCAGATCGATGGCGTCATCGGCGACCCGGAGCCCAGGACGAGGTGGCGGGAGGTCCGGGTGCGCGGCCCGGTACCGGCCCCGCTGACCGGCTCCCCCGACCCGACCGCCTCACGGTGGCGCGGCATGTCGGGCTCCGGCGTGCTGTGCAACGGCCTTCTGGTGGGCGTGGTCGTACGCGCGGTGCCGGAACCCGAGGCCGGCCGCCTCTTCGTCCAGGACCTCTCCCCGCTGTGGGAGGACCCCGGGATGCGCAAGCTGCTACGACTGCCGTACGGCGGGCCACGAGCAGCGGAACTCCAGCCGGTGCTGCATCCGCACGGCGGGCACGCCATGAACTCGCCCGTGTCGCTGCTCCGGCCCGAGGCCGCCGTCGTCACTTTCCACGGCCGTGACGAGGAACTGGCCGAGATCGCCCGCTGGCGGGACGGTAGGGACCCCACCGCGATCCGGCTGGTCACCGGTCCCGGCGGCCAGGGCAAGACGCGACTGGCGCTGGCCGCGGTCGAGAAGGCGTCGGCGGCCGGCTGGGCCGCCGGATTCCTCGCCGACGGCGCGGACCTGGACGAGCTGCGGTCGCTGCTGTCCGTCCGCGCGGTCCCGTTGCTGCTCGTCCTGGACTACGCGGAGGCCCGGACGAGTCAGTTACGGTCCCTGTGCGACCTGGCGGCCGCGGAGGGCGTCGCCGGTCCGGGCCGACCACCGATCCGGATCCTGCTGCTCGCCCGCAAGGCCGGCGAGTGGTGGTCCACGGCCGCCGGCCACGCCCGCGCCCGCGGTCTGCTGAGCGAGGACCCCGACGCCGCGCCGTTCCCGCTGCCCGTCCTCGAACCGTCCGCCGCGGCCCGCACCGAGGCCGCGCGGATTGCCGCGTCGGACCTCGGTGAACGGCTGCGCGAGCTGCGTCCCGGCACCGACCCGCTCGGCGCCCCCGTCCCGGACGTCACGGACGAGCGCTTCGCCGGAGCGCTGAACCTTCAGATGACGGTCCTCGTAGCGGTGTTGCAGCACCTGGACCCGGTGCCGACGGCCGGCGGCGAACCCGACGAGGTGGTCCTGCTCCTGCACGAGCACCGGCACTGGAGGTCGACCGCGGACGCCTTCGGTCTCACGGATCTGCCGTGGGACGAGCTGAGCCTGCTGGTGACGGCCGCGACCCTGTGCGGCGCCCGGGACGAGACGGAGGCTCTGGCCACCCTCGGCCGACTGCCTCGGACCCGTACGAACACCTCCCGCCACGACGTCGCCGTGCGCTGGCTCGCCGGCCTCTATCCCTCCGACGGACGGTACTGGGGAGCTCTGCAACCCGACCGGCTCGGCGAGTTCCTGGTGGGCAGCGTCCTCAGGACGGAACAGCGGCTCCTGGAGTGGCTGTTGCCCACCGCCGGAGACCGGCAGGTCGAATCGGCCTTCCACGTCCTCTCCCGAGCCGTACCGCACCAGCGCGCCGTGGCGGATCGGCTGCGTGACGTCGTGACGCGCAACCCCGGCCCGCTCGCCGTGCCCGCCGTGCGCACGGCCACCCAGGTGGTGGAACCCGAGCCGCTGCGCGAGGCGCTGGACGCCGTCCTGGACGGGATGGTGCGACAGCGCGGGGCCGCCGGGCCGCTCGCCCGCGAGCTGTACGAGGCCGCCCCGTGGCCGACCCTGGTGCTCGACCGGTGGGCCGTACGGCTCGCCGGGCTGCTCGCGGACGTGGCCCGCGACGCGGCACGGGGAGGAGCCACCGAAGCCACCGCCGAACTGGCGGGCAGGCTGCACCGTCACGCCATCCGGCTGGGGGAGGTCGGCCGCCCCGAGGAGGCACTGGACGTCATCGGGGAGGCGATCACATGGAGGCGGGCTCTGGCGGTGGCCGGCGGTCCCGGCGCGGAGGCGGATCTCGCCCTGTCGATCAATACCCGCACCGCCCTGCTCTCCGACGCCGGCCACGCCACCGAGGCGCTCGACTCCGCCCAGGAGGTGATCGACCGCTACCAGCGGCTGGCCGAGCACGACCCTGAGCGGTATCTCCCCGATCTCGCCATGGCGGAGACGAACCTCGCCAATCAACTCGGCGACGTAGGGCGCCGGCTGGAGGCGGTCGAGCCGGCCCGCTCCGCTTTTCGGCGCTACCGGGCCCTGGCCGCGGACAACCCGGTCCACGAGGCCGATGTCGCCCTCGCCGGCCACAACCTGGCGATCGCGCTGGCCGCGGTCGGCCGCCGGGCCGAGGCCGTCGAAGCGGCGACGGACGCGGTCACCCGGTACCGGGAACTCGCCCGCCGGGCGCCCGACCAGTACCTCCCCGACCTGGCGGACGCGCTCAGCAGCCTGGCCGACCAGCTCCAGGAGGCCGGCCGTCACACCGAGGCCGAACGCTCGGTGAGCGAGGCCCTGGACATCTACCGGGGGATCGCCTTCCGCTTCCCCTCCCGGCACCTGCCCAACCTCCCCACCACGCTGGCCGACGCCGTCGAGGTCTTCCGCGCATGCGGGCACGCCGCGCGTGCCCTGTCCGCGGCCGAGGAGTCGGTCACCGTGCTGCGCCGACTGGCGGAGCGTCAGCCCCTCGTCCATCGGGCCTCATTGGCCTCGGCACTGATCAACCTGGGCAACCAGCACTCCTGGGACGAGCGGCCGGAGCCTGCTGTGGCGGCGCTGGAGGAAGCGGTCGGCCTCCTCCGTCAGTGCTGCGAGACACTCGCCGACACCCATCGCCCGGCGCTGGCGGACGCGTTGTGCGACCTCGGCAACTATCTGGGCGATGCCGGCAGAGCGGACGAGGGGGTACGGGCCGTCGAGGAGTCGGTGGCGATCATGCGTGAGCTGGCCGCGGCCGAACCGGCCGCCCGGACGCTCCCGTTGGCGACGGCCGTCGATGTCCTGGGCAACTTGTTCACCGACCTGGGCGACGACCTGCGGGCCCTGGAACAGTACGAGGAGGCCTACGAGCTGCTGGCGCCGTTCGTGGCCACCGAGCCCGCCGTCTTTCTGGAGGATCTGGCCCGCGTCGGCGCCAACTGGTCGGCCGTACTGAAGGTCCTGGACCGCTGGAGCGAGCTGCTGGACCTGTCCGACCGCACCCTCGAACTGCTCCGCACCGCATCGGTCGACATGGATCCGCCACGGGCGGCACTGGCGGAGGTGTTCCGCGCCCGTGGCACCGCCCTCAAGGCGCTGGACCGCCGCCCTGAGGCGGTCGATCCGTTCCGGGAGGCGGTGCTCGTGTCGCGGTCGCTGGTCGAGGACGACCCGGAGCACCTGCCGGTCCTCCTCCACGACCTGACGCATCTGGCGTCCGCCCTGTCCAACGTCGGCCGCCGACGCGAGGCCGCCGAGGTGACCGCCGAGTCCGTCGCCCTGCACGACTACCCGGCCGCCATGCAACTGCCGTCCGAGAGCCGGGCGGAGGCGCTGGTCGAGCACACTCGGACGCTGCTGGACGCAGGCTCGCACCGGGGACCTGAAGTCGCCGAGGAGACCGTCCTGGTGTGCAGGGATCTGGCGGAGCACGACCCCGACACCGAGCCTCTGCTCTGCGCGGCCCTGCACCTGTACGCCGCTGTGCTCTCCCGCGAGGGCCTGCGGGAGACCGCGGTGGCGGCGTGCGAGGAGGCCCTGCGCCGGCACCGGCAACGCGCCGCCGACGTCCAGGACGATCCTGACGCGGCGGCCGAGGCGGCGCTCGACGTGGCGTCCTCGGCGGTGTCACTGGCGTGGGCCCTGATCGACGTCCGCCCCGAACGGCGGGCGGTCACGCTCACGCGGGAGGCGGTACGGCTTCTCGAACCCCTGTCCGGCGACGAGATTCCCCTCCGGGACACCGAGTTGAGCGCGGCGTCCCACGTGCTGGCCGCCGCGTTGACCGGGCTCGGGGAGGCCGAGCGGGCACTGGGCCCGGCCCTGCGTGCGGTGGACCTGTGCCGGGCCCTGCTGGCAACGGCTCCCGAGGTGTACGCCTCAGACCTCGCGGAGGCGCTGAAGCAGTACGCGCTCGCCCTGCGTGCCACCGGTCGTCAGGTGGAGGCGGCTGCCGCCACCGGCGAGGCGCTCACCCTGCTCCGCGACCGCTTCAGCGCCGAACCCGCCGCTCACGCCTTCGACCTGGCCTCCCTGCTGTTCGCCCATGGCCGGGTGCTGGCCGCTTCCTCGGCACCGGACGCCGTGGAAGCGCTCGGCGAGGCCGTGGCGATCGCCGAGCGGTACGGCTGGCAGGTGCCTGCCGGGGAGGCGGCGACCGTACGCGCGACGATCGCCTCCGACGAGTGAGGCGGGCGGCTGCCCCGGCCGGCTCCTGTGGTGCCGTTCAGCCGTCCCAGGTCCAGTCGGCGACCTCGGGGAGGTCGGTGCCGTGGACGCGGATCCAGTCGTGGTGGCGCAGTCGGGCGTCCTCCATCCGCTGGCGTACGGCGGCGGCACGTACCGCGAGGCCGGGGACGCGGTCGATGACGTCCATGACCAGGCGGTAGCGGTCGAGGTCGTTGACGACGACCATGTCGAACGGGGTGGTCGTGGTGCCGATCTCCCGGTACCCGCGCACATGCAGGTTGGTGTGCCCCGCGCGCTGGTAGGCCAGGCGGTGGATCAGCCAGGGGTAGCCGTGGTAGGCGAAGATCACCGGCTTGTCGGTGGTGAACAGGCCGTCGTACTCGAAGTCGTTCATCCCGTGCGGGTGTTCGCCGGCGGGCATCAGGCGGGCGATGTCGACGACGTTGACGACCCGTACCGCCAGCTCGGGCAGGTGCCGGCGCAGCAGCTGGGCCGCGGCCAGGACCTCCTGCGTGGGGACGTCGCCGGCGCAGGCGAGGACCACGTCCGGTTCGCGGGTGCCGTCCTCGGTGCCGGCCCAGTCCCAGACGCCGGCGCCGCGCGCGCAGTGGACCTTGGCCTGTTCCATGGACAGCCAGTCGTAGCAGGGCTGTTTGCCGGCGACGATCACGTTGACGTAGTCGCGGCTGCGCAGGGCGTGGTCGGCCACCGACAGCAGGGTGTTGGCGTCCGGCGGGAGGTAGACCCGTACGGCTTCGGGGCTCTTGTTCAGGATGTGGTCGACGAAGCCGGGGTCCTGGTGGGAGAAGCCGTTGTGGTCCTGCCGCCACACGTGTGAGGTCAGCAGGTAGTTGAGGGAGGAGATGGGGGCCCGCCAGGGCAGCCGCCGGGTCACGCGCAGCCACTTGATGTGCTGGTTGACCATGGAGTCGACGATGTGCGCGAACGCCTCGTAGGAGGAGAACAGTCCGTGCCGGCCGGTGAGCAGGTAGCCCTCCAGCCAGCCCTGGCAGGTGTGTTCGGAGAGGATCTCCATCACGCGGCCGTGCCGGTCGAGGTTCTCGTCGACGTCGAGCGTCTGCGCCTGCCAGGCCTTGCCGCCGGCCGCGTAGACGGCTTGGAGCCGGTTGGACGCTGTCTCATCGGGGCCGACGAGACGGAAGTCGCGGCGTTCGCCGGTGGCCCGCATGACGTGTTCGAGCATCTCGCCGAGGACGCGGGTCGGTTCGTGCGCGGTGGCGCCGGGCTTGTCGACGGGAACGGCGTACTGCTCCAGGGGCGGCAGGGGCAGCTCGCGCAGCAGGAGTCCGCCGTTGGCGTGCGGGGTGGCTCCCAGACGGCGGGTGCCGGCGGGAACGCAGGCCAGTACCTCCTCCTCGGGGCGGCCGTGGGCGTCGAAGAGCTCGTCGGGGCGGTACGAGCGCAGCCATTGCTCCAGTTGCCGCAGGTGCTCGGGGTTGTCCCGGACGGCGGACAGCGGCACCTGGTGGGCGCGCCAGGTGCCCTCTACGGGCAGTCCGTCGACCTCGGCCGGGCCGGTCCAGCCCTTCGGGGTGCGCAGCACGATCACCGGCCAGCGGGGCCGTTCGGTCGCGCCCTCCTCGCGGGCGGCGCGTTGCAGGGCGGTGATCCGGTCCACGGCGGTGTCCAGTGCGGCGGCCATTTCCCGGTGCACGGTCGCCGGGTCGTCGCCGCTGACGTGGATCGGGTCGTGGCCGTAGCCCGTCAGGAGGGCGTTCAGTTCGGATTCGGGGAGGCGGGCCAGGACCGTCGGGTTGGCGATCTTGTAGCCGTTGAGGTGGAGGATCGGCAGGACGGCGCCGTCGTGGACGGGGTCGAGGAACTTGTTGGAGTGCCAGGACGCGGCGAGCGGTCCGGTCTCCGCCTCGCCGTCGCCGATCACACACGCCACCAGCAGTCCGGGGTTGTCCAGCGCGGCCCCGTAGGCGTGCGAGAGCGCGTAGCCCAGCTCTCCGCCCTCGTGGATGGATCCGGGCGTCTCGGGTGCCACGTGGCTGGGCACGCCGCCGGGGAACGAGAACTGTTTGAAGAGGCGGGCCATGCCGTCGGCGTCCCGTGTGACGTCCGGGTACGTCTCGGCGTACGAACCCTCCAGCCAGGAGTTGGCGAGCACGGCGGGCCCTCCGTGCCCCGGGCCCCAGACGCACAGGACGTCCCGGTCGCGGGTCCTGATGACGCGGTTGAGGTGGGTGTACACCAGGTTCAGGCCGGGTGAGGTGCCCCAGTGGCCGAGCAGTCGCGGTTTGACGTGCTCGGGGCGCAGGGGTTCGGTGAGCAGGGGGTTGGCCATCAGGTAGATCTGGCCGACGGACAGGTAGTTCGCGGCGCGCCAATGGGCGTCGAGCGCCCGTAGCTCCTCCTCGGGGAGCCGGGTGGACGACGCCTGCTGCGTGTCGACGGACATGGCAGGTCCCTTCTCGGTGTCGGTCACAGGTGCGGCCGGTGCGTGTTCCGTCCGTGTTCCACCCTTCCTCCGCGGCCGGGTACCCGACAGGGCCGTTCGGGGCACATCCGTGCGGCGGCCGGTGGCCGCGGGACGGGCGGGGGCGGACGCTGGGAGTGGACGGCCCCACCTCTGGAGACAGTGATGAACGTTTCCGCCACCCCGAGCGTGTTGCGGGCCCTGCCCGCCCGGCACCGGACACGCTTGATGCGCTTCGCCCATGAGGTCGACATTCCACAGGGCACCCGCCTGTTCGAGGAGGGCTCACGCGCCGACCGCTTCTGGATCGTGCGCAGCGGCACCGTCACGCTCGACATGCACGTGCCCGGACGTCGCTCACCGGTCATCGAGAGCCTCGGCCACGACGACCTCGTCGGCTGGTCATGGCTGTTCGAGCCGCACGTCTGGAATCTGGGCGCGGAGGCGGTGACCCAGGTGCGCGCCCATGAGTTCGACGCCGTCGCCGTGCGCGTGGAGTACGCGGACGACCCGGAGTTCGGGCGGGCAGTGGACCACTGGGTGGGCCGGGTGCTGGCTCACCGGCTGCACGCGACCCGGGTCCGCCTGCTCGACCTGTACGCGCCGTACGGCAGCGGCGACAGGCCTTGAGGAGCGGGTTCATCCATGCACCCGTTCTCCGGTCGCCGCCGATTCAGGGTTTCTACCACCGACGTATGTTGCCCTTAGAGACGACGTGGATCATCCCCGCGCCGGGGAGCCATCGCCGCAGATCGGACATAGTGTCGCCGTATGGGTGACGCAGAGCGGCTCGACGATGTGTTCGGTCGCCTCGTGCAGGAGGTCGGTGCCTCGGTGGGCCTCCTGTACCTCCTGCCGCCCGAGGAGCGGGCCCTGCGGCTCTCTCTGGTCTCCGGGGTGTCCGCGCGGCTCGCCGCCCCATGGGCGCGGGTCGCCCTGGACGCGCCGGTCCCGGTGGCGGACGCCGTGCGGGAGCGACGCCTGGTGTGGCTGGGCAGCCGGGAGGAAGTGGCGCGCCGCTACCCCCCGCTTCAGCTGGTGCTGCCGTACGACTTCATGCTGGCCGGCGTGCCGATCACCGACGACGGAACCGTGCGGGGCGGGGTCGTACTGCTGTGGCCTCTCTGGCATCCACCGCAGCTCAGCGCGGACGAGCGCGACCTGATGGATGCCGGCTGCCGCCACCTGGGCCGACTGCTCCGGCAGGCCGACGCCGGCGGCCACCCGGTGATGGCCGACGAACCACGGGCGCTGTCCCCGCCCCGCCTCCCTGTCGAGGAGCGGGTCGACGCGGCCGCCGCGGTGGAGTTCACGGAGCGCCTGCCGATGGGCTGCTGCGCGCTCGACCTGGACGGCCGGATCACCTTCGCCAACACCGCCGCGGCAGACCTGCTCGGCACGGGTGCCGCCTCGCTGCTGGGAGCCCGGCCGTGGGAGGTTCTGCTGTGGCTGCGCGACCCCGCGTTCGAGGACCGCTACCGCGCGGCGGTGATCGGCCGCAGGCCGACGGCCTTCACCGCCCTGCGCCCGCCGGACACACGGCTGAGTTTCCAGCTCTACCCCGACGCCTCCGGCATCAGCGTCCACATCACGCCCGCCCCGGCAGACCAGCCCCTGACCGCCGTCCCGGAGATGCTGCCGACTCCCGGGGATCCGGCCGGGGCCACCGCGCACTACCACTTGACGCACCTGGCGGCCGCCCTCGCCGAGGCCGTCGGCGCCCGGGACGTGGTCGAACTGGTCGCCGACCAGATCGTGCCCGCGTTCGGCGCCCAGGCCCTCGCCCTGATGACCGCGGAGGAGGGCCGACTGCACATCGTCGGCCACCGCAACTACCCTGCCGACCTCCTGGCGCGCTTCGACGCGGAGCCCCTGACCTCCGACACACCGGCCGCCCGCGTCGCCACCACGGGCCACCCCAGCTTCTTCGGCACCTTCGCGGACCTCGAGCGCGCCTATCCGCCGGCCGTCCACCAGGACGACATGGGCGCGTGGGCCTTCCTGCCCCTGATCGCCTCCGGTCACATCGTCGGCTCGATGGTCCTCGCCTACGACCGGCCCCGCGCCTTCCCCACGGCCGAACGCGCCATCCTGACCTCGCTGGCCGGGCTGATCGCGCAGGCACTGGACCGCGCCCGCCTCTACGACGCCAAGGACGAGCTGGCCCGTACCCTCCAGGCCGGTCTGCTGCCGCACGCCCTGCCCCGCATCCCCGGCCTGGACGTCGCCGCCCGCTATCTCCCGGCCGGCCGCGGCATGGGCATCGGCGGCGACTTCTACGACCTGTTCGGCGGCCCCGCGTCCACGGCCGTCGCGGCGATCGGCGACGTCCAGGGCCACAACGTCACCGCGGCCGCCCTCATGGGCCAGGTCCGCACCGCCGTCCACGCCCACGCCACCGCCGGCGCCTCTCCGGGCAACGTGCTCGCCCGCACCAACCGGCTGCTGACCGACCTCGAGCCCGGCCTGTTCACCAGCTGCCTCTGCGTCCACCTCGACCTCGTCCGGCACCGTGCGTCCCTGGCCACCGCGGGCCACCCGCCGCCACTGCTGCGCCACCCCGACGGCCGTACGGAAGTCCTGGACCTGTCCCCCGGTCTGCTGCTCGGCATCGATCCCGCCGCCGACTACACCACCTCCGGGATCGAGCTGCCCCCGGGCTCCGTGCTCGCCCTCTACACCGACGGCCTCGTCGAGACGCCGGGCGTCGACATCGACGAGGCCACCGCGGACCTGGCCGCCCTCCTCGCCTGGGTCCCGGAGGATGCCGCGGACGGTGTGTTCCGCAACGCCGGCAGTGCCTCGAACAGCGCCATGGAGAGCCTCGCCGACCTCCTCGTCCAGCCCGCCGGGCACATCGCGTCCCGTCCCGACGACATCGCCCTGCTCCTCCTCAACCCCCTGGACTGAGGGCCGGTTGTCTCAGCCCGGCGCCGTGGTGGAGGATTTTCGCCGGGCGGGGGCGGGCCGGTGGCCGGGGCTCCACGCGGGTGTTCGAGTGCGAGGGGGCTGCCATTCTTTCGGTTGTGGTCAATGTGCTGGTCGGGCTGGCGACCAGTTTCATCGGTGGGGCGTGTGTGTGGCTCTGGGAGCGCGGCAAGCGGTCCCGTCTGCTGCGCCGCAAGGCCGACTTCTTCGGTGTCGTACCGGGCGAGACCTGCCTGGTCGTCATCGGCAACAAGCACAACCGGCGAGACGTCGCCACGCACAAGGACATCCGCGCCATCATCGAGGTGGCCACGCTCGCCAGTCAGCTCGGCAGCGACGTCGTCACCGAGTCCAGCAACGACTTCCGCGGCAGCAACGACAACCGGACCGAGTTCTGCATCGGCGGACCGCTCGGCGACGCCAACGTCCGCACCGGCGGCCACCTGGCGACCCACCTGCCCGGCTTCACGATCCTGCCGTGGGGCCCGGGCCCCGAATCCGTCGCGTTCATCGTCGGCGGCGAACGCTACCTGTGGGACAAGGGCAACGTGGAACACGCCCTCGTCGCCAAGTTCACACCCCCGCAGGCCAGTCGGCCGGTCTTCCTGGTCTGCGGCCAGAGCTCCCTGGCGAACCAGGCCGCGATCCACTACCTCAAGCGCGATCACCGCGACGTGGCCGCCTCGCTGTCCTCCACCGACCGCTTCTGCCTCATCATCAAGCTCGCCGGCATCGGTACGTACGGCTTCCAGAACGCCACCCTCGAACGCGACGTCACGGACACGGCGTTCACCCGACCCTGACCTCGACCACCACGTTCGGCCGCCATGGGGAAGGTGGTGCGTGTGGCCCGCGCCATGAGATCTTGTCGGGCGTCCCTCTGTGCGCAGGGTGAGGGACGGCGTTCGGCGTCGGCCCTCACACGCGGAAGAGGCTCATGGAAGCGGCATCGGCGGAGCGACTGCACCATCGGCAGGCCTGGGCGGCCAGGGCGGCGCTGGCCGCGACGGCGACGGCGGCGCTGCTGCCCCTCCTCTTCGGCGGGGTACGGGGCGTGGCGCTCCTCGCGGTCGGCGTCGTGGGGCTCGCCGTCACGGCCGCCGCCCTCTGGTGGGCGCTGTCCCGCCGCGGTCCGGCCAGGGTGGCCGCTGCGCTGCTGGCGGTCGCCGCGCCCGTCGCCGTCGTCGCGCTGTTCGTCGCGGCGAACCTGCTGTGGGTGGTCGTACTCTCCGCGCTGTTGTGGTGCTTCGCCGTGTGGGCGGGCCGGTTCGCGCTGCGCAGCACCGGTCTGCGCCCGGTCCGTATGAAGGAGTACCGGACGCCTCCGCCGCGGCACCCCTTCCTCATCCTCAACCCGCGTTCCGGCGGCGGGAAGGTCGAGCGGTTCTCCCTCCGTGAGAAGGCCGAGGGCCTGGGCGCACGGGTCGTGCTGCTCGATCCCGAACAGCAGCAGGACGTCATGGAGTTGGCGAGGTCAGCGGTGGCGCAGGGAGCGGACCTGTTGGGGGTGGCGGGCGGCGACGGCACGCAGGCCCTGGTCGCCGCGGTCGCCGCGGAGCACGACGTGCCGTTCCTGGTGATCTCGGCCGGCACCCGCAACCACTTCGCCATGGACCTCGGGCTCGACCGCGACGATCCCTCCACCTGCCTGGACGCGCTCAGCGACGGGGTTGAACTCCGCGTCGACCTCGGCTTCGCCGACGACCGTCCCTTCGTCAACAACGCCTCCTTCGGGGTCTACGGGGCGGTCGTGCAGAGCCCCGGCTACCGCGACGACAAGGTGGGTACCGCGTTGGGCCTGTTGCCGGATCTGCTGTCCCGGCAGCGCGGCCCGCGCCTGACCGTCCGGGCCGACGACACCGCGCTCACCGACCCGCAGGCGGTGCTGGTCAGCAACAACCCCTACCGCACCGGCGACCCCTTCGGGTTCGGCCGCCGGGAGCGGCTGAACTCCGGGCGGCTCGGGGTGCTGGCCGTCCGTGTGGACAGTGCCGTCGAGGCGGCCGAACTGCTGCTGGACCCGAACCCGGCGGGGCTGGCGGTGCTCACCGCCCACGAAGTGGTCGTCGAGGCCGACGAGCCGCACGTGGAGGTCGGCCTCGACGGTGAGGCCCTCCTGCTGCCCAGCCCGGTCCGCTGCCGGGTGGAACGCCGTGCGCTGCGCGTCCGGGTCCCGCGCGTGCGCCCCGGCGTGCCGGAGCCGCCACCCCGCCTCGACTGGCGCCGCCTGCGCAAGCTCGCGGCAGCCGTGGGGCGTACGGCGGTGCCCGGACGTACGGCGGCCCTTCCCGCGCCTCCGCCACGGCAGGAGAGCGAGCCACAGCGGTGATACGGAGGGCCGGCCGCCGCCGGACGGAGTGAGGCCGCCGACCGTCACCGCCGGACGGACCGGAGTTCACCGCCCCTTCGGTCAGGAGGCGGACGCGGCGATGTGGACCCGGTGGCTGTCGCCGTCGGAGAGGAATGACGCCAGCGCCCGTGCCTCCTCGGCGACACAGGTGCGGTCGGCTCGTGACAGGGCGCGCAGCGGGGCGACCGTCACGGTGTCGTCCTTGACGTCCCAGGTCGCGGCGACCCGGCCGTCCACCAGGACGACACGGGCTCCGGTGACCGACAGGCCGCGGTGGGCGTCGTCGATGATCCGGCCGCGGTCGTGGTAGCCGAGGATCGCGTTGTCGAACGCCGGGAGGAACCGCACGGGTGCGGGGATTCCGGGGTCGGGTCGTGGCGCGTCGGGGAGGTCGAGCAGCTCCCGGCCTCGCTCGTCGCGGAAGGCCACCAGCTCCTCGCGTAGCGCGGCCACCGCGGCCGGCAGCCCGGCGAGCCCGCACCAGGCGCGCAGGTCGGCCGAGGCAGCGGGCCCGAACGCGGCCAGGTAGCGCCGGACCAGCGCCTGACCGACGGGATCCGAGCCGTCCGGGGACGGCGAGTCCACCTCGCGCCCGAGCCAGGACGAGAGCAGGACGTTGCGCACTCCCGCCCTCGTGCGCCACAGCCCGCGCGGCGGCAGCTGGGCCATGGGGAGGAGGGCGGCGATCACCACCTCCCCCAGCGCCTTCGGGCCGGGCGTCGGCCACCGTTCGGAGAGCGGCCGCACCAGTTCCGCCATCGTGCGCGGCTCGGCGTCGGCCATGACGGCAAGGGCCGCCGCGGCGAGTTCGTCGAGGTCGACCCCGGCCAGTTCGCGGCGGTAGGTGCCGAGTACCCGTTGGCGCAGCATGGGGTCGTGGCGGGCCCGCCAGGCCAGGGCGTCGTCCGCCGTGACGAGGTGGACCGTGCGGCGCATGAGATGCGTGCGCACCACCCGTCGTCCGGTCAGCAGGCCCGACAGCACCGACGGGTCGAACCCGCGCAGCCGCGACCAGAGCCCGACGAACGGCTCCTGCGGTTCCTGCGCCTGCAGCCCGCCCAGGCGCGCGACCGCGCCGAGGACGGGAACGTCGGCGCGGTCGAGCAGCAACTGCCGGGCGAGCATGGCGCGGTTGAGCGCCCGGGTGTCCAGAACGGTCTTGTTCCCTGTGTTCAGCACGAGCCGACCGTCGCAGGAGAAGCGGTCAGGACGTGTCCGCGTCCCGCGCCGACGGCGGCCAGCCCGCCTCGACGCTCAGCCGGTCGGCCGTCCCGCGGTGTTCCACGGCACGAAGGCGTTCGTCAGGCCGGCGAGTGCGGTGCGCAGCTCCGGATGGTGGCGCAGCAGCACGGTGACCATGCTGTTGTCGTCGATCCAGGCCATTCCTGCCTTGGAGTACACCTCGGGCGTGTAGTACTCGTTGAAGAAGCGGTCGCTGTTCAGCCGGCGCGAGGCCATCAGGATGAAGATGCGGAACGCCGTGTCGCTGAACGCGAATCCCTTGGGCAGCTTCTCCGCGTACAGCCCGACCATGAGGTCGACCTTCTCGATGTCGCCCTCGTAGAGCTGCTCGATCTCCTCGGCCCAGGCCCGGTTCCCCGTGAGTTCCAGGAAGTTCGCCGCGGGCTTGAGCCGCAACAGCCTGCGGAACTCGTTGTAGCGGGGGACGCCCAGTTCCCGGGTGCGCAGGATGTCGGTGGCGGCGAGGTCCTGGAAGTGTCCGTCGGGTCGCTGGAACTCCTGGAGGAACTTGGGGAAGTTGTGCAGGGTGACCAGTCCCGGGGGGAGCGTGCCGAAGCTGTAGAGCAGGTCGGTCATGTCCGTGGACTCCAGGAACTTCAGCGCTCCCGGGCCGGAGATGTCACGCAGGGTGCAGTGGCGCAGGGTCGCGTCGTCGTCGGCGGAGCGCAGATGCCACTCGTCGCGGATGAGCGGGTGCATGCGGTAGACGGCGACGAACTCCTCGGTGAGGGCGTAGGGGACGCCGTAGTGGTCCGTCTCGCCTCCGGGGATGCCGCTGATGACCTCGCTGTCGCTGATCCGGCCGAACAGCTTGTGGACGCGTTCGCCCGCGAGGCCCCACCAGTTGGCGCGCAGGCCGGTGACGGTGGTGGGGTGGCTGATCACGGCGGGGGTCCACTCCACGGTGTGGATCTTGGCGAGGAGTGCGGCGTTGACCAGGCGGGCGCGCTGGAAGAGCTCCTCGTCGTCCCAGGTGGGGTAAGCGGCGTGCAGATGGTCGCAGATGGCGTTGTGCTCCCGCGCGAACAGGTCGTGCATCATGGCGAGGCCCAGCCAGAAACCGGGGACCTTCGAGGGGTCGCGGGAGGGGTCGGAGGGGACCGGGGACTGGTGGCCGTCCCACAGGCGCAGCTTGCCCAGCTCGCCGGTGCGCGCCTGGAGCTGCTCGGTCTCGTTCGACCCGTAGATCTGCGAGGCGTCCCACCAGTGGGAGGACGTGTTGACTCGGGTGTCGGGCGTTCCGGCGGGTGCCTGCGGGTCGCGGGTGGGGTCGTCCGGTGTCCGCATGATCCGCATGGGCTGCTCCGGCCACGGGTCGTCGTCCATGAGCGGGACTTCCCAAGGCCGGTCGGCGGGGCTCGTACCGTGGCTGAACCAGTCTCGGATCATGAACTGGAGCCAGGCGGCGACCAGGGAGTTGACCGATTCGGCGGCGACCAGTTCGTCGCGGGTGAGCAGGGCGCGGCTGACGTCGCGGGGGTTCGGCCGGGAGAGTACGTCCTCGGGGGTGGCCGGGGCGATCCGGTCCAGCGGGATGTTCCGGCCGAAGCGGGTGCCCGCCATGCCCATCCGCGGCTCGCCGAGGTCGTTGTGGCTGCCGTCGGGGGTCCGGTTGACCTTGTGGTTCCCGGAGGGGGGCGCGGGGTCGGGCACGTCGACCGAGGGCAGGTGGCCGGTGTCGTGGAGGTTCTTCTGCCGGAGACTGACGCGCAGTCCGAGGAGCGTCAGCAGGCCCGGGAGCACGGGCAGCTTGTCCCAGCCGACGCGTCGGTCCACGTACTGGGCGGAGCTGGTGACGATCCGCCAGGGAAGTGACGTACGGTATCCGGCCGTGGAACGGCGGGCGCCGCGACGTTGATCGCTCATGGGGTACTCCAGGGGTGGGCAGAACACCGGGAAGCCCCCCGAGATCACGTTAGGCGGACCTCCCCTCCCCCGCACCTCGAGTGGCCGGGGACGGTTCGCGGAGGGTGTCGGCAGCCGAGGGCTGCGCGGGGCGCCGGTCGACCGGGGACGGCGGATACTGAGCGTATCGACGGACCGTACGGGCACGGCGCTGACGGAAGGTCGCGGCGTATGCGGGCAGTACCTGGCTTCAGCCTGCTCGGGAGGGTCCCGGCGTGGCTGCGGGCGCACGACCCGGAGCTGGCCGCGACCCGTAGGGCCGTGCGTGCCGCGCTGGTGATGCCCGCGCTGTTCGCCCTGTGCGGTCAGGTGCTCGACGCACCGGTGATGGCGCTCTACGCCGCGTTCGGTTCGCTGTCGATGCTGCTGTTCGTCGACTTCACCGGCCCGATGGTGCAGCGGCTGCGGGCCCACGTGGGTCTCGGGGTGGCCTGGTTGCTGTTCATCTGTCTCGGTACCTTCGCCGCCCGGGTGACCTGGGTCGCGGTGGCCGGCACGGTGATCGTCGGCTTCCTGGTGCTGTTCTCCGGTGTGGTCAGCTCCGTGCTCGCCGGGGCGTCGACCGCGCTGCTGCTGGCCTTCGTCCTTCCGGTGAGCACGTCCGCGCCGGTCTCGGAGCTGCCCGCGCGGCTCGCCGGCGCCGGCCTCGCCTCGGTCGCCGCGACGCTCGCGATCTCCTTGCTGTGGCCGCGGCCCACCACGGACCCCCTCAGCGCCCCCGCCGCGCGGGCCTGCCGTGCCGCGGCGGCACAACTGCGCACCGACGCCTCCTGGCTCGCGCACGACCACGGGGCGGCGAGCGTGCACGCCTGCCGGGAGACCGCCGCCCGGGCCGCCGACGCCGCGACCGACCTGCGCCGTGCCTTCGCCGCCACTCCCTACCGGCCGACCGGGCTGTCCACCAGCTCGCGTGCCCTGGTGCGGCTGGTCGACGAGCTGACCTGGCTCAGCACCATCGTGGCCGACAGCGCTCCCCCGGCCGTGGAGCACCCGATGTGCGACCCAGAGGCCCACGCGGTACGGCGGGCGGCAGCGGTGGTCCTGGAGCGTACCGCCGACCTGCTGGACACATCGCAGCAGTCACCCGAGGCGCTGCGCACGGCCATGACGGGGCTGCGTGCGGCCATGGCCGGCATGGAGCTCGGGGCCACCGCTCGGCTGCCGGTGAGCCTGCCCCGGCCCGGTGCGCAGGCGGACGTCCACGCCTTCATCGGGGCTCTGGACCTGTCGTTCCGCGCCCAGGAACTGGGCTTCGCGACGCTTCAGATCGCCGGCAACGTGGATCTGGCGGCAGCGGCGGAACGGCGCAGCTGGCCGGAGCGGCTGCTCGGCCTCGAACCGGGTGGGCCCGCCCGGCCGCTGGCCTCGGCGCGGGAGCGGGCCGTCGCCCATCTGCGGCCGGGCTCGGTCTGGCTGCACAACAGCCTCCGGGGGGCGGTGGGCCTCGGCATCGCGGTCGGCCTGGTGAAGGCGACGGACGTGCAGCACTCGTTCTGGGTGCTCCTGGGCACCCTCTCGGTGCTGCGCTCGAACGCGCTCAACACCGGCCAGAACGCGGTCCGCGCCCTCGGCGGCACAATCGTGGGATCCGTCGTCGGAGCCGTGCTGCTCCAGCTCATCACCCATCACGGCACCGCGCTGTGGTTCCTGCTGCCGCTCGCCGTGCTGATCGCGGGCATCGCTCCGGCCGCCGTGTCGTTCGCCGCGGGGCAGGCGGCCTTCACCCTCACGCTGGCCATCCTGTTCAACATCGGCAAGCAGCCCGACTGGCACATCGTGCTGCTACGCATCCAGGACATCGCACTGGGCTGTGCGGTGAGCGTGCTCGTGGGCCTGTTCCTGTGGCCGCGCGGCGCCGCGGCGGCCGTCCACCGGGCCCTCGCCGAGGCGTACACGGACAGTGCCCGCTATCTCGCGGGGGCCGTCGAGTACGCCGTGGGCCGCTGTGGCACCCACCCCTCCCCGGCGGGCGCGCCGCTGACGCAGAGCCGTGAGGCGGCGGCCGCCGCGCGCAGGCTCGACGACGCCTTCCGGGGCTTCCTGGCCGAGCGGGGCGCGAAGCCCCTGTCGCTGGCGGACATGACCACCCTGGTCACCGGCATCGTTGGCCTGCGGCTCGCCGCCGACGCGGTGCTGGGGCTGTGGCAGCGTTCGCGCGAGCGGCACGCGGGGACGGACCGCGCCGAGGCACGACTGGTGCTCCAGGGCGCGGCGGGCCGGGTGACCGGCTGGTACGCGGACCTGGCCGTGAGCCTCGCCGGGCACGCGGCCGTCCGGGACCCGATGCCGCGCCACCCCGTGGGCGAGGCGACGCTGGTCGCCTCACTCGACCGCGATCTGCGCGACGACGACGGGAGGGCCTCCGACACGGCGGTGCGCATCATCTGGACCGTCGACCACCTCAATGCGGCGAGACGACTTCAGCCGACTCTGGCGGCCGCGGCCCGGTCCGACGGTGCAGGGTGACGCCGGTGTCGGGTTTTGACCATCGCGCGTCGCGATCCGGCCCCGTCCCGCGCGGGGCTTCCTCCTAGGTTGAGGGGAGGAAGTGTGCCGAAGGGAAGGCGACAGATGACCGCCGAGAGGGTTCGCAGCCGGCTCGACGAGGCCGACCGGGTCCTGGTCGCGGCCGGTGCCGGACTGAGCGCGGCCGCCGGGTACGACTACGGGGACGCCGAGCGCTTCAAGGAGCTGTTTCCGGCGCTGTACCGGCTCGGGCTGCGCTCGCGCTATCTGCTCGGCGTCCCCCTGCCGGCCGACATGATGTGGGGCTACTGGGCCGTCCACATCGACGACATCCGTTACGGGTCCCGGCCCAACCCCCTCTACGGACACCTGCGTTCGCTGGTCGGGGAACGCGACCACTGGGTCATGACGTCGAACGTCGACGCGTTGTTCGCCCGCAACGGCTTCGACCCGGACCGGATCTTCACGCCGCAGGGCGACTACGGACGGCTCCAGTGCACTGTGCCGTGCACCCAGGAGACCTGGCCCGCAAAGCCGGTCTACGACCGGATCCTCACCGTGTACGACCGGGACACCGGGCGGGTGACCGACCCGGCCGCCCTGCCCGTCTGCCCGAACTGCGGAGCGGACGTCTTCCCCAACGTGCGTGTGGGGCCCGAGTTCATCGACGGCCCCTACCTGCCCGCCGGGGACCGGCTGGCCCGCTGGCTGGGCGACGCACCCGACGGCGCACGCCTGCTCGTCCTGGAGATCGGCGCCGGATTCAACACTCCGGGCGTGATCCGGTGGCCGATGGAGAACCTCGTCCGCCGCACCCCCGGGGCACGGCTCGTGCGGATCAACCCGGACCACCCGGAGGTCCCCGCGGACCTCGGGGACCGCGCGCTGTCCGTGCCGAGCGCGGCGGACCTGCTCCTCGGCGCGCTCACGGCCTGACCCCCACCGACCGAACAGGAAGTGATCCCGACCATGGCCGAAACACGCACACCGACGGTGACGGTCACCGGAGCCACCGGACGCCTCGGCGGCCGCGTCGCTCACCGCCTGGCCGAGCGGGGCCTGGCGCAGAGGCTGCTGGTGCGCAGCCCCGAGCGGGCTCCCCGGCTGCCCGGCGCCACCCCGGTCCGTGCCGAGTACGGCGACCGCGAGGCCGTGCTGCGCGGTCTGAGCGGTACGGAGACCGTGTTCATGGTGTCCGCCTCCGAGAGCGCCGACCGGCTCGCCCAGCACCGGAACTTCGTCGACGCCGCCGCGGAGGCCGGCGTACGGCACCTGGTGTACGTGTCCTTCTACGGCGCCGCGCCCGACGCCACGTTCACCCTGGCCCGCGACCACTTCCACACCGAGGAGCACATCCGCGCCAGCGGCCTGGCGTACACGTTCCTGCGGGACAACTTCTACGCGGAGTTCGTACCCGACCTGGTCGGCGCGGACGGTGTGATCCGCGGTCCGGCCGAGCGGGGGCGTACCGCGTTCGTCTCCCAGGACGACATCGCCGACGCCGCCACCACGATCCTGACCCGGCCCACCGACCACACCGGCGCCGTCTACGACCTGACCGGCCCCGAGTCCCTGACGCTGCACGACGCCGCGGCGGTCCTCACGGAGGTGCTCGGCCGCACCGTCACCTACGAGCCGGAGACGGTCGAGGAGGCGTACGCCTCACGCGCTTCGTACGACGCCCCGCAGTGGCAGCTCGACGCCTGGGTGTCCACGTACACCGCCATCGCGGCCGGTCAGCTCGACGGCGTCAGCGACGCGGTGCGGACCCTCACCGGCCACCCCGCCACTCCCCTCGCGGACGTCGTCCGTGCCCTCCGGGGCTGACCGTCCCGGTCGGCCCCGCACCGCCGCGCCCCGGGCTGTCGCACCGGCGCCGTCACGAAGGAGACCCGGACCGCAGTGTTCCCCCTGGCCGGCTACCGCACGGCGATAGCCCTGGACGCCCCCTTCCGGCCCTCGGCGGCGCCCGCCCCGGCCGAAGGGCTGGACGAGCACGTGCGTACGGCGCTGAGGCTGCTCGCCCACGACCCGGCTGTGTCGCGGCTCGGCCTGCGAGCGGACTTCCCGCGAGAGCTCGGGGATGCCGACGCGACGACGGCGCGGCGCATACTGCGCGCCCTGCTGACCGTTCGGCCGCCCGGGCCGCTGCCCGACGGCGCCTCCGAGGCGCTGGACGCGGTCCTCGGCGCGGAACGTCTCCTGCGTCCCACGGTCCGGGCAGAGCAACTGCCCAGGAGGAGTTCCCCGACAGCGCCTTTCCGGCCGCCCGTCGCACGGCGCTGTGGCGGGGAGACATCACCACCCTCGCGGCGGACGCCGTCGTCAACGCCGCCAACAGCGCCCTGCTCGGCTGCTTCCGACCCCTGCACCCCTGTATCGACAACGCCATCCACAGCGCCGCCGGGCCCCGGCTGCGTGACGACTGCCATGCCGTCATCGCGCTTCAGGGCGCCTCCGAGCCGACCGGCACCGCCAAGATCACGCGGGGCTACCATCTGCCGGCCCGCCACGTCCTGCACACCGTCGGCCCGGTCGTCGACGGCCTGCCGAGCACGCGGGACGCGGAGGCGCTGGCCTCCTCCTCCGGGCCTGTCTCGACCTCGCCGCCGAGGTCGGGACGATCCGCACGCTGGCCTTCTGCGGTGTGAGCACCGGCGTCTTCGGCTACCCCAAGGACGAGGCCGCCCCGGTCGCCCTGCGCACCGTCGCCGACTGGCTCGACGCCCACCCCGACGGGTTCGACCGGGTCGTCCTCACCGTGTTCGGTGCCGACGACGAGACCGCCTACCGGCGCGCCTTCGGCGGACGCTGACAGCTCGTCAGCCCTCGCGACGGTGGCGGCGGCCGCGCACCTGACGGTCGGTGAGCCGTCGGCTCGCAGGACACGGATCCCGACGAGGTCGGCGGCGGGTCCGCTCTCGCGGAAGTGGAACCGGGAGCGGACGAGCGCGGGGGTGCACGGTGGGCAGTTCGGCCTCGGGGGCGTCGCGTACGGCGGTCGAGAAGCGCTCCGGGACCCGCGGTGCCGATGTCGCCTCCCGCACACCGCCGCGGCCGTTGAGGACACGGTCGACGGTGGCCGCACTCGGTCCGGCCCGACGGGCGATCTCCTTGAGCGTGCAGGGGTGCCGCACGCCCGCTTCCCGCGATGTGCTGATGTGTTTTTGATGTGTTTTCGCGCATTGAATGATGGGTTCGGGTTCCCCAGACTGACAGAGGAGCAAGGACGGCGAAAGGACCAGGAATGTCCCTCACAGGTGCGGGAGCACGGACCTGGCTGACCGAGGCGGACTGCGATCTCGAGGCGTTCCGCTCCCTCGTCGAGCAGCGCACCGACCCGGCCGACCACCCCTCGGCCGAGCGGGTCGAGCAGAACGTTCCGCTCTACGACAGCGAACGACTCCGCTCCCTGACGGCCACCCCGGAGGGCCGCCGGACGGTGCAGGGCGAACTGATCCGCACCCTGCTGGACGGGCCGGGCATCGTCGTCCTGCAGCGGGCCTTCACCGACGCCGGTGCCGTGGACGGCATGTCCCGGGTCTTTTGGACCCTGATCGAGGAGGAACGTGCCTCCGGCGCGGCCCGCGGCGACCACTTCGCCGAGCCCGGCGCCAACGACCGGCTCTGGAGCGCGCTGGACAAGGTGGCCGTGCGGGCGCCGGAGGTGTTCGCCGACTACTACGGCAACGACATGCTGGAGCTGGTCGCCGAGGCCTGGCTCGGCCCCGCCTACCAGGTCACCTCACAGGTCAACGTGGTCAACCCGGGTGGCGCGGCACAGAGCGCGCACCGTGACTACCACCTCGGCTTCCTCACCCGGGAGCGCGCCGCCGCCCACCCTGCGCACGTCCACCGCCTCTCCCCCGTACTGACGCTGCAAGGCGCGGTCGCCCACTGCGACATGCCGGTGGAATCGGGACCGACGCTGTATCTGCCGCACTCGCAGAAGTTCGAGCCGGGCTATCTGGCCTGGCGGCTCCCGCGGTTCGTCGCGTACTTCGACGCCCATCACGTCCAGCTCCCGCTGGACAAGGGAGACGCGGTGTTCTTCAACCCCGCTCTCTTCCACGCGGCCGGACACAACCGCTCGGCCGGCATCAGGCGCATGGCGAACCTGCTCCAGATCTCGTCCGCGTTCGGCCGTGCCATGGAGACGGTGGACCGCGAGGCGATGGCGAACGCGCTCTTCCCGGTGCTGCTGCGCCGCAAGGCCGAGGGCGCCTCGGAGGACTGGCTGCGCCGGGTGGTCGCGGCCACCGCCGAGGGCTACCCCTTCCCCACCGACCTGGACCTCGACCCGCCCGTCGACGGCCTCGCCCCACCCTCCCAGGCCGACATGGTCCGCCGGGCCGTCGACGAGGAGTGGGCCCCCGAACGCCTCCGCCAGGAACTCCAGGCGGCGACGAAGCGTCGCCGGACCTGACGAGGACGTCGGGGCCGGCGCGCGTCAGACAGGGGTGTCTCCGTTACGATCTCTTGACTCACTCCGTGTGACCGGTCACAATCTCGGCATGAATATGACCGGTCACACAAAGCGTCCCGCGAGCATCAGGGACGTCGCGCGGGCCGCCGGGGTCTCGTACCAGACCGTCTCCCGGGTGATCAACGATCACCCCAGTGTCAAGCAGTCCACCCGGGAACGGGTAGTCGCCGCCATCGACGAACTCGGCTTCCGGCGCAACGCCACCGCCCTCGCCCTCGCCAGCGGCCGCACCAAGAGCGTGACCGTGCTCACCTCCAACACCACCCACTACGGCTACGCCTCCATCCTCCAGGGCATCGAGGAGGCCGCCCGCGCCGCGTCCTACGCGGTCGGGATCGGAGTCCTGGAATCCGACGAGGACTCCGCCGTCGCCGCGGAGGTGCAGCGGGCGGCGGACGCCGGCGGCGGACTGATCGTGATCGCCTACGATCCGGCCGGGGTACGGGCACTGGGCGCCGTCCCCGGTGACCTGCCGGTCGTCGGCGTGGTCGAGACTCCGGCGACCCCGCCCGGCGGCGACCGCCCCTGGGTGTGGACCGACGACCGCGAGGCCGCCTACCAGGCGACACGGCATCTGCTGTCCCTCGGCCATGAGACCGTGCACTACGCCGCCATCCCGTCCAGCACCCGGCGCACCAGCGCCCGCACCAGCGGCTGGCGCCAGGCGCTGCGGGAGGCCGGGGCACCGGAACACCGTCCAGTGCAGGGCAGTTGGGGCCCGGCGGGCGGTCACGCGGCGGGCCGGCAACTGGCGCAGGACCCGTCCGTCACCGCGATCCTCTGCGGCAACGACGACCTCGCCCTCGGGGTACTGCGTGCCCTGTACGAGGCCGGCCGGTCCGTCCCCGGCGAGGTCAGCGTCGCCGGGTTCGACGACGCCCCGCACGCCGCCTATCTGACTCCGTCCCTGACGACCGTACGTCTGGACTTCACCGGCCTGGGACGGGCCGCGTTCGCGCTGCTGCACGACGTTGTCGAGGAGTCCGCGCGAATCGCGCCGCACCCCGTCTCCGTTCCGGAGCTGGTCGTGCGGGAGAGCTCGGGGCCGCCGCCGTCCACCGATCACTGAACGTCCCGCCCGCGCCTGGAGCGGCGTCCGCTACGCCTTCTTCGTCCTGGCTGCGGTGCGCGGGCCGCCCTCCCGCCCAGCCTTTGCCGCCCTCCCGCGCAACCTTTGAACATCGTGTCCGGAATCGCCAGTGGAGCCGTCAAACGACCGGAGGTCCTGCAGCGTGATCGCCCCCACCCGTACGCGTCCCCATTTCAAAACCGCTCTTGTCACCACCGCACTTGGAGTCGCCGTCATGGCAGGCACCCTCCCCACCGCAGGACCGGCGGCAGCAGCCGGCCCCCAGCGCCTCACCGTCGATCTTGCCTCCTCCGAGGGGCCGGTGATGCTCGGGGCCAATGGCGCGCTGTACGGCCTCAGCGACGACGGGGTGCCGAGCGAGGCCGCGCTGGCACCCCTGAAGATCACCAGCGTCTCGCAGAAGCCGGAGGGCGGCGCGCAGCATCCCAACGGGGACGCGCTCACCGTCTCCAAGTCGTTCTTCCGCAACGGCGGCGGTGAGGTCCTGGTGATGATGCAGGACACCTACGCCAAGTGGCCGTACGAGGACCTCGGTATCGACGACTACCTCCCCAAGGTCGACAAGATCGCCAAGGAGGTGGCGGCCGATCCGAACAGCGACCGCTTCGTCTACATCCCGTTCAACGAGCCCGACCAGATCTGGTACAAGCTCGGCGTCTCCGATCAGGCGCAGTACGAGGCCAACCGCGACCGGTTCTTCAAGGACTGGAAGACGGTGTACGAGCGCATCCGAGCGATCGACCCCGACGCGAGGATCGCCGGTCCCAACGAAGCCGGTTACCACTCCCGCCTGTTGAAGGACTTCCTCGCCTTCGCCAAGCGCGAGAACGTGCTGCCCCAGGTGACGACCTGGCACGAGCTGGACTCCGGCTCGCTGCGCGACTTCCAGGCGCACTACGACGACTACCGGTCGATCGAGCGTGCGGTGGGGATCGCTCCCCTGCCGGTCAACATCGACGAGTACGCCAACCGTCGCGACCTGTCGGTACCCGGGCAACTCGTGCAGTGGGTCTCGATGTTCGAGCGGAACAAGGTCTTCGCCAACCAGGCGTACTGGGACGCCGCCGGCAACCTCAGCGGCAATGTGGCGCGCTCCAACATCCCCAACGGCGGCTGGTGGTTCTTCCGTTGGTACGCGGGCCTGACCGGTGACACCGTCAAGGTGACCCCGCCGCAGGCCAACACCATCGACACCCTCCAGGGCCTCGCCTCCCTCGACACCTCGCGCCGCCAGGCCCAGGTCCTGCTCGGCGGCTCGGACGGTGACGCGGACGTCGTGGTCGAGAACGTCTCCGGGTCCCTCTTCGGCCGCACGGTCACCGCGACCGTCGCCGAGGCCGCCTGGTCCGGCTACGAGGGTCAGCACCGGGCGCCCCGCGTCCTCGCCCGCACGAAGGTGAGGGTCGCCGACGACGGCACGGTGAGTGTCCCGCTGCGCGGCCTGCACAAGATGTCCGCGTACCGGATCGTCCTCACCCCCGGCGGTTCGGGCACTCCGGCCGCCGCGTCCGTCCCCTGGTCGGCGTCCCACGAGGCCGAGGACGCGGCCATCACCGACGGCAAGGTCTACACCCAGGGCACGGTGAGCAACGCCAACGGCTACGCGGCCTCCGGCACGAAGGACGTCGGCTCCCTCAACGCCGCCACCAGCAAGGTGGACTTCACGGTGAACGTGCCCGAGACGGGGACGTACGACCTGGCGATCCTGTACGGCAACCAGTCCGGAGCGCCTGCCACCCAGAAGCTGTCGGTCGACGGCGGGGAGCCGGTCATCGTCACCTACCCGTCCACCGAGAACTGGACCTACCGCGCCAAGAAGGACGTCACGGTACGGCTCACCGCCGGCACCCACGTGCTGTCCCTGGCGAAGGGCGACGCCGAGGTCACCCTGGACCGCGTCGACCTGACGGCACGCACCGGCAGGCCGTCCACGTCGTACGAGGCCACGCTCGCCGACATCAGTGGCAGGCCGTCGTACGACTACTCCTCGTCGGCCGGGGTGGGCACGGGTGCCCTCGTGCTGCGCTCGGGCGACAAGGCGGTCTTCGACGTCTACGCGCCGCGCGACGGCTACTACACGGTGGTGCCGCGGGCTTCGGCGGCGCTCCAGCTGGCGTTGCACGGGGAGAAGGTGGCCGCGGCGCCGGGCCGGACGCTCAGGCTCTACCTGGTGGCGGGCAACAACCGGGTCGCGGTGACGGCCCGGCACGCCGCGGTCCGCTCCCTCGACGTCTCCGGCGACGGATCCGACACCGGCACGCTCTCCTACGAGGGCGCTTCCGCGACCCTCGCGGGCGGCGCCAAGCTCGTCGGCTCGGCCCACGCCTCCTCCGGGTCGTACATCGGATGGCTCGGCAACAGTGCCGACAGCACCGCCGAGTTCACGGTGAACGCGCCCAGGCCCGGGCGCTACCTGCTGGTCGTCCACTACGCGCACAACGACCGCCGCGACAACGGCCACGCCTACAACACCGACATCATGTCCCGCACCGCGGACATCGCGGTGGGGAGCGGTGCCCCGCGGAAGGTCACCTTCAAGAACACCTGGAGCTGGGACGACTACTGGACGGTGGGCGTCCCCGTCGACCTCGTCCGGGGCTCCAACACGGTGACGTTCGGCAATGCGACCGCGTGGGCCCCGAACATCGACCGCATCGAACTGGGCCGCGTCGTCGGCTGAGCCGTCGGCCCGGCACCTCGGCGGGTGCCGGGCCTCGCCGGCCGTCCGGCCTCGTCCAGCCCTGCTGCGGACACCTCCCTGACAGGACAGGCACCGCCGTCCCCGGCGGGGAACGTGCGGGGCCGCGGAGGCGTTGACGTCTGAGAGTGGGGTGGGCCGGCCCGCCCCGCCGGTGAAGGAACGAGGACGCCAAGATGAGCGAGAAGGCCCGGAAGCTGTTCGAGGCGCTCGACCTCGACCACAACGGGACCCTGACCCGCGACGAGGTGATCATCGCGCTGCGGTCGAAGGGCCCGGATCTGGCCGCCTCGGGGGATCTGCCGTTCTGGGCTCTGGGGGACGCCGACGCCTCCTCCGCCCTGTTCGACGCCGCCGACCAGAACGGGGACGCGCAACTGACCCTGGAGGAGTTCGCGGCTGTGGTGGACCGCCGTTTCGGCTGGCACTGACCCCGGAGCGGCCCCCCTTGGACACCGACCGCTCGTCTGGTGGGGGCGGCAGGGTGGTGCGACGCTGGAGTGGAGAGGTGTCGTCCGAGGAGGGGCACCCCGGGAGGACCCATGGGACGGGACGTCCCGGCGCTGGTCTTCACCCGTGAGGACCGGCGCCGTTACCGGATCAAGATGCAGGAGTGCCTGGACGCCTTCGCGCAGATGCTGCGCGAGGCACGCTTCGAGTCGGAGCGTCCCCAGGTCGGGCTGGAGATCGAGCTGAACCTCGTCGACGACGCGGCCGAGCCGACGATGCGCAACGTCGACGTGCTCGAGGCGATCGCCGACCCCGCCTGGTCCACCGAGCTGGGCCGGTTCAACCTGGAGATCAACGTGCCGCCCCGCCGTCTCACGGAGGGCGGCCCCGACGCCTGGGAGTCCGAGATCCGCGCCGCGCTGAACCACGCCGACCAGCGCGCACGGTCCGTCGGGGCCCGGCTGCTCATGATCGGCATCCTGCCCACGCTCCGCCAGGAGGACATCGGAGAGAGTGCGCTGTCGGAGAACCCGCGCTACCGGCTGCTCAACGACCAGGTCTTCGCCGCCCGGGGCGAGGACCTGCGCATCGAGGTGGACGGCGTGGACCGGCTGCGGACCTACGCGGACACGATCACCCCCGAAGCCGCGTGCACGAGCACCCAGTTCCACCTCCAGGTCTCACCGGAGGAGTTCCCCGCCTACTGGAACGCGGCCCAGGCCATCGCCGGGGTCCAGGTCGCGCTGGCCGCCAACGCGCCCTTCCTGTTCGGCAAGGAGCTGTGGCACGAGACCCGTATCCCGCTCTTCGAGCAGGCGACCGACACCCGCCCGCAGGAGATCAAGGAGCAGGGGGTACGGCCCCGGGTGTGGTTCGGCGAGCGGTGGATCAACAGCGTCTTCGACCTCTTCGAGGAGAACCTGCGCTACTTCCCGGCGCTTCTGCCCGTCTGCGACGAGCAGAACCCCGTGGAGACGCTGGACCGGGGCGACATACCGGAACTCGCCGAGCTCACCCTGCACAACGGCACCATCTACCGCTGGAACCGGCCGGTCTACGCCATCGCGCACGACAAACCGCATGTGCGGGTGGAGAACCGGGTGCTGCCCGCCGGCCCGACCGTCGCCGACACGCTCGCCAACGGCGCCTTCTACTACGGCCTCACCCGCGCCCTGGTGGAGGAGGACCGGCCGGTGTGGTCCCGGATGTCCTTCTCGGCCGCCGAGGAGAACCTGCACACGGCGGCACGGCACGGTATCGAGGCACCGCTCTACTGGCCCGGGATGGGTGAGGTGCCGGTGCCCGAACTCGTCCTGCGGCGCCTGTTGCCGCTGGCCCATCGGGGGCTGGAGCACTCCGGCATGGACGCGGCCTGGCGGGAGCCGCTGCTGGGCATCATCGAGCAGCGGTGTGTCGCCGGCCGCAACGGAGCGGTCTGGCAGAAGGAGATGTTCCACCGCCTGGCCGCCTCCAGCGGGGCCGGCCGCCACGAGGCCCTGCGGCGCACGACGCAGCTGTACATCGACTACATGCACCTCAACGCCCCGGTGCACACCTGGCCCGTCGACTGACACAGGCGCAGCCCGGGGACCGTTCGCGACCGGGCCTGCGGAGGGTAGGGACTGTCCGGCGGATCAGGTCGCAGGAAGGCAGCGGTGACTCATCGACCCGGGTGAGCGGGGTCGTGGGGGTCCCCCCGCGCGAGCGAAGCCGAGCGTGGGGGAACGTCCAACTGCAAGGCGGAGGAGGGCGTCGACGCGATGGGGCCCCCGCGAGCGAAGCCGAGCGTGGGGGGAGTCGGCAACCGACGACAACGCCGCAGGTGGACGGGCCAGACCCCGCGTCTGCGGCATGATCCGCCGGACAGCCCCTAATCCGGGAAGCTCTCGCCGTCGGCATGGCGGAGGCAGGACGTGACGACCACGAAGGGCCACAGGGACTGGATGGACGTCACGACCCGTTCGGCGACCCCGGCGGCGCCGTGCCCCTGCATCTCGATGACGAACCAGGCCGCGCCGACGCCCATCAGGAGGGTCACCGCCACGGAGGGCACGGGCCGCAGACCCCACGGTGCCGCTCGACCGCGCTGGGCGGCCAGCACCGGCCACACCGCCAGAAGGGTGAACCCGACCACGGTGACGGATCCGTGCCGGAGGGAGCCGCCGTTGCTGGGTGCCGGAAGCACGGCCACCACCAGCGCCGTCACTCCACCGGCCCCGAGTGCCACGCGACCGGCGAGCGCGGCCGCCCGCAGTCCCCAGGCGGTGAGCAGGTGACAGGCGCCCAGGGCGACCAGTGCTCCGGTCATCACCCAGAACCCGGCAGCGCCGTAGGCGGCCAGGACGCTGATGGTCTGGGTGACCGGGTCGTAGGCGGGCCCTTCGATCAGCCCCGCGACCGTCCAGCCGACGGCCAGGAGGACCGGCGCACACCCCGATGAGAACAGGGCCCACTTAGGCACGACTCGCATCGAACCACCGTAAAACAGCCCAACGCCGTGCGGCGTCGGGACCCGCGAGCGGTGACGTCACTCCCGCGCGGCCTCGCCGCGTGCGGACGTCGCAGTGCCGAGTCGTCGCGCCATGAAGGGTTCCTGGGACATGACGGCGCCGACGCTGATGCCGACGGCGACGGCCACGCAGACCACGATCAGCCAGGAGAGCAGGACGAAGACCGAACCGGCGGAGCCGTACTCCTCCAGGGCCCGGTTGATGGCCCGTGGCATGTAGAAGTGCGCGGTCGCGGACAGGGCGGTGGCCGCGATCGCCGTGAGAGCGGCACCCGGCAGAAGGGGAGGCCAGCGGACGACACCGTTCAGCAGGAGGTGCTGGGTCCACCACCACAGCGCCGTCTGTGCCACGAGGGTGATCGGCAGCCCCAGCCACAGGCCGAGCCCGAACCCGTCGCGCAGCGGTTCCTGCAACACCAGAACGACGAGCCACACGGCGATCCAGACCAGCCACCGCCAGGGCGCGAGGCTCGTGCCGGCCCGGGGCGTCCGCCAGGCCCGTCGGCACAGCCGCTGCACCGCGCGGCTCACGGCGGTGGCCGACAGCAGCACCATCAGTCCGCCGATCACTCCGGTGGCCTGCTGGAGATCGCCGCTGTGGGGCTGGAACGCCTGCTCCAACTGGGACTTCGCTGCCCCGGTCAGACCGAAGACGGCGCTCACCGAGGCGATGAGCTGCTTCTGCACGGACGTCGGGGCGTACGCGCCGACCACGAAGACCAATGGCACGGCGGTGAGGAAGCACTGGGCGGCGAGGCGGGTGGCGGAGTCGAAGATGTTCACCGAGACCATGCGGTCCACGAGGCGGGTGACCACCGGGAACCGGGACTCGACCCGGGCGTGGAACACCTTCGCGGAGGCGGCCACGCCACTGGCCCGGCCTCGCCACCACGACCCGCGTGGCATCAACCGCCGACGGGGACGACGCCTGGGCACGGCAACCGGATTCCGACCGCCGGCGGCACCCGCGCGGAAGTCTCCATGGAGCTGCTCCTTCCCACGTCCAGAGTGCGCGCAGGCGAGCGCCCCGGCACGTTCTGACCGCAACCGCCCGGCGGGCGCCCGCCATGAGACGCGGGTGGGTCGCACCCGCGCGTAGGCTCGACTCGTTCCGTGCACGATGGGTGGGAGCATCTACCAACTGACGGGATGACGGGTCAGTTGACGACGGTGTAACTGCGCCACAGCGCCTCGGAGGGCACCACGCCGTCCTGCGTCTGGGTGGCCAGATAGACGCTCGCCCCGCCCCGCGGCTCGGTGCAGTCGGCAGTCGGGTAGAGGACGATGTCGCTCTGTGTCCAGTTGGCGACATGGGTCACCGCCGCGCTGAAACGGTGGCACCCGTCGACCCCCGGGTTGGTGATCTTCTCGACACGCTCGCTCGTGTGGCGCGCCTCGATCGTGCCCAGGGCCTGCTTCTCCGTGCAGGCCGTCAGTGCCATACCGAGCACGACGATGCCGCTGAGGGCCATCATCGACCGTGAAACGGACATCGAGCCTCCTGTGCCCCAGCCGGGCGCCGGCCGGACGTCGTACGGCACCAATATCCGTCAGATTCGGTGAGCGCGCCCGACGAGGCGCCGTACGGCAGAACGGGCGACAGTGGACTGATCGCGGCGTTCTGGTCGCGGCGTCTGGCCGCGGTGTTCCACAGCACTCGGGGAGGCACGTTGGCCGGTACGGTCGGCAGTTCGCGGGTGGTGATCGTGATGGGCCCGTCCGCGTCCGGGAAGTCCACCGTCGGAGCACGGCTCGCCGGCCTGCTCGGTGTGCCGTTCCTGGAGGGTGACGACCTGCATCCGGCGTCCAACCGCGCGAAGATGGCGTCCGGGCACCCCCTCTACGACACCGACCGGCGCCCGTGGCTGGCGGCTCTCACGGAGTGGATCCGCTCCACCGGGGCGACGGGGCACGGGGGCGTGGTGGCGTGTTCGGCGCTCAAGCGGGTGTACCGGGACCAGTTCCGAGGGACGGGCGCGAACGTGTGGTTCATCTGCCTGGACCTCGACCGGGCGGTGGCCGCGGAGCGAATCGCGCGCAGGCGAGGGCACTTCATGTCACCGAAACTGCTCGACTCCCAGTACGCGGCCCTTCAGCCGCTTCAGGCCGACGGGCCGGGCGTCACGATCGACGCGTCGGGCAGCACGGAACACGTCGTGGCGGCGGCGCTGCGGGCGGCGACCGCGCCGGGCCCCTGAGCGGCCCGGCGAAGCGGGCGTTCCGGACCCGCGCCGAGCGACTCGTCGCGCCGAACAGGGAACGGCGGCCTAGGCTTGATTGGTGCATTCAGGTGAGCAGCACCGGACAGCGTGAACAGCGCCGAAAGGGGAGCGTCCATGGACGACTACCCGCTCATCGAGAACCACGGACTCCTCGGCGATCTGCAGACCGCGGCACTGGTGACCACCGACGGGACGGTCGACTGGCTCTGCCTCCCCCGGTTCGACTCACCCAGTGTGTTCGCCGCGCTGCTCGACAAGGACAAGGGCGGCCACTGCACGGTCCGGCCGAGGGGCGCGACGTACGCGACCAAGCAGCTGTACCTTCCGGACACGGCGATCCTGGTCACCCGGTTCATGACCGAGGCGGGTGCCGGGGAGGTGCTCGACTTCATGCCGGTGACGGGCCGGACGGCGACAGCCCGGCACCGGCTCGTTCGCATGGTCCGATGTGTGCGCGGCACCATGACCTTCGAGATCTCGATCGCCCCGCGGTTCGACTACGGACGCCGCTCGCACCAGCTGCACCTCGCGGAACACGGCGTGGTTTTCGAGGCCGACGACGGCACGACACTCACGGTGCACCCCATCCGGGAGCCGGAGGACGAACGGCTGCTGGACATCCTCACCGACAAGCACAACGACCTGCACCTCACGCTGACCCTCCAGGCGGGCCAGCAGCGCGGGCTGGTGCTGGAGTCGGGCGCAAACGGGCCGCCGCACCAGCTCCGTCTCACCGAGTACCAGCAACTCTTCGAGGAGAGCGTCACGTTCTGGCGGTCCTGGCTCAGCCAGTCGCAGTACACGGGACGTTGGCGGGAGACGGTGGAACGTTCGGCGATCACGCTGAAGCTCATGACCTACGCGCCCAGCGGCGCCCTGGTGGCCGCCCCGACGGCGGCACTCCCTGAGCAACTGGGCGGCGAACGCAACTGGGACTACCGGTTCACCTGGATCCGCGACGCCTCCTTCTCGGTGTACGCCCTGCTGGGACTGGGCTTCACCGAGGAAGCGCGGGCCTTCATCCAGTGGCTGAGCGACCGGGTCAAGGAGCGGGCGGGCAGCGACGGCGACGCCGGCCCGCTCAACATCATGTACAAGGTCGACGGCTCCTCCGACCTGGACGAGCAGATCCTCGACCGCTGGGAGGGCTATGCCCGTTCCGCACCGGTGCGCATCGGCAACGGGGCCGCCACACAGCTCCAGTTGGACATCTACGGCGAGGCGTTGGACAGCATCTACTTCGCGCACCGACACGGAATCCAGGTCGGCCACCGGGGCTGGACCTCGCTGCTGACGAACCTCGACTGGCTGGTCGACCACTGGGACCAGGCGGGAGAGGGCCTGTGGGAGACCAGGGGCGGGCGCAAGGACTTCACCTACGGCCGGGTGATGTCCTGGGTGGCGTTCGACCGTGCCCTGCGACTCGCCGAAGCGAACGGACGACCGGCCGGGGCCGCCCCATGGCAGGCGGCGCGCGACGACATCTACGACCAGGTCATGAGCAAGGGGTGGAGCCAGGGCCGCCGGGCCTTCGTACAGCACTACGGCAGTGACGTCCTCGACTCGTCACTGCTGCGCATGGCGACGGTCGGGTTCATCACGCCCGAGGATCCGATGTGGTCGTCGACACTGGAGGCCATGGAGCAGGAACTGGTCAGCGACAGCCTGGTCTACCGGTACAACCCCGAGGCCTCGCCCGACGGCCTGCGCGGCTCGGAGGGCACGTTCTCGCTGTGCACGTTCATGTACGTCGACGCCCTGGCGCGCGCCGGACGCCCCGACCGGGCCAGGCTGGTCTTCGAGAAGATGATGGGGTACGCCAACCATCTGGGCCTGTACTCGGAGGAGATCGACCCCACGGGCCGTCAACTGGGCAATTTCCCACAGGCGTTCACCCATCTCGCCCTCATCGACGCCGCCATCACCCTGGACGCGGCACTAGACCCGAAGTAAGTCCGGCCCGGGTTCAGCCGGTCGGCCCCCTCGCCCGGCTCACAGGACGGCCAGCGGATTCACCGGGGAGCCGGTGGCGGCGGGCAGCCGCAGTGGGGCGATCACGCACAGGAAGTGCCAGCGGTCCAGTCGTACGCACTCGGGCACCAGGTCCTCGAAGTCCAGGTAGTCCATGAGGTGCACGCCGAGGGCGTTCACGGCCAGGACGTGCACGGGAAAGGGGACCTCGGGCACCGCGCTGGGTGCCGTGTCGTTGTTGCCGTCCGAGCCGAGGGCGGCCACGCGCCGCTCGGCGACGAAGCGCATCGCGGCCGGGTGCAGACCGGCACGGGCCCCGGCCGCGTTCCAGGCGCCGAGGTGCTGCCGCCGGCGGCGATGTCCGACGCGCACGAACAGCAGGTCGCCCGGTCCGACCGTGACGTCCTGCGCCCGCTCCGCGGCCTCCAGGTCGTCGGCGGTGACATGGTCGCCGGGTTCGAGCCAGGGCACGCCCCGCAGGCGCGGGATGTCGAGAAGGACACCGCGGCCCACGATGCCGTCCCGTACCAGGTCCAGGGTGAGTGTGCCGGCGCCCCGCGGGGTCACCGAGCTCGCCGGGGCACCGTCGTAGAGTTCCCCGTCGAACACCACGTGGCAGAGGGCGTCGAGGTGGCTGTCGGCATCGCCGTGCACGTTCATGGCGAACCGGTCGCGGGCGAACTGCACGCCGTGCATGTCCAGTTGGCCGTACTCCGGTGCGATCATCTTGTGGGACGCGGGCTGCGGGTCGTCAGGCCCCGGTGTGGTCTCGATCGGGGCGGCCAGCGACACCGTGCGTCCGTGCCGCACCTGGGAGGCGGCGGCCACCACACGCTCGGGTGTGAGCAGGCTCAGCGCTCCGCGCTCGGGGTGCCCGCCGTCAGCCGCCACCTGGTCGCGGAACCGGCGGTACAGGGCTCGGAAGTCCGCCGTGGACATGGTTGTCGTGCGCTGTTGTGTGTCGTACGTCATGGGGGTCTCCTCGACCGACGGTCGGTGGCGTGGGTCTCGCTCACGGCGGCCCGGACGGGTTGCCGTGCGCCGTTGCCGGAAGGCCGAACGGTTGGCCCGCCGGCGGTGCCCGGCGGCCGGACGGCAGGAGCTGGACCGTCACGAAGGCCGCCACGGCCGCGAGGATCACCACGGGGATCATCGCGGCGCTGCCCAGCACCAGGACGATCAGCACCACGCTGCTGACGGGCAGGTGCAGCGCGGCGGCCGAGGCGGCTGCCATGCCCGCCGCCATGCCTGGCACGACCCCGAGTCCGGGCAGCGGCGCGAGCAGGACTCCCGCGGCGGCGCTCAGGAGAACAGCGCGGGGAAGGTGGGTCCAGACGGCACGCCCAGCTTCAGGGTCAGGCTGCCGGTGGACAGACCGGTGCAGCGGCCGAAGCCGGTGAAGACCAGCGATCCGACGCCGCTGGACAGGAGCGCGGGCAACATGACCGCGAACAGTTGCGAGCCGCCGACACCGGCCACCTCCATGAGGATGACGGCGCCGATCAGGCGGTTGCCGAAGATCGCGGAGAGGGCCGCGGCGGAGCCGGCCGCGCCGAGGAGGGCCGTGCTCTGCGGCGTCGTAGGGGCACGCGCCGGCCGCGCGAAGAGAGCCGCCAGGCCGCCTCCCAGCGCGATCAACGGTGCCTCCGGGCCGAGCGTGGCGCCCAGCGTCGGACTGACCAGCGCCGCGATGATCACGCCCGGCAGGGCGGCGGGTGCCGTTCCCGGGGCGTGCAGCCCCAGGGCGGGGACGTGACCGCCGACGCCCGGCAGGTACCGGACGACCAGGCCGACGACGAGACCGGCGACGGTCAGGAGGGGCAGCGGCCACCACCAGGGAGGCCTGTCCCACCCGAAATGCTCCGGCCAGTCGGTCCACAGCAGATTCTCCAGCTCGTGCAGCCCGGCGAGAAACCAGAACGCGGCGAGGGGACACCCCCGCCTGCCCGTCCCAGCCCTTCCGCCTCAGCCGAGGACCCGGCGCTTCTGGGACTCGAACTCCTCGTCGGTGAGGACGCCCTGCGCCTTCAGGTCGGCGAGTTGCTTCAGCTGATCGATCTTGTCGGTCATCTCGTCGGCGGCCGGCTGCGATGTGGCGACCGGGGTGCCGGCGCCCTGTGGCGCCACGGCCTGCTGTTCATCGTCCTGCTGAGCCCATCGGCCCGCCTGACGTCGCGACACGCGGTTCGACACCGCGGTGGCCGTTCCCGAGATCACTGCGGTGCGCGCGACACCGCGAAGGAGTCCTGGCATGCTCGCTCATCTCCCGTGGGGCGCCCTGGGCACCGGACACGACGGACAGTCCCTCCAGCCATTGCAACACTCGCGCGAACACCCCGCATGTCCGGCGAGGGGAAGCGGTGTGTCGGCCATCGGCGGGCGGTGGGCGTTCGGGGCGGGGCAAGGGTCGGTGGCGCCTACATGCCGTGTCGGTCCCGCCGTCCCGGGGCCACCGCCTTCGTCCGAAATGCCTGTGTTCGATGTCGGACATCACGTCGTTGACCTCGTTGTCGCCACGGCAGGCGTCCAAGTCGACGACGGAGCCGGTGGCCGCTGCGGGTCCGGGAGAACGTCACGCTCGGGCAGCCCCGCACCCGCGACGACGGACCCGTGTGGGAGGCGGTCGACGCCGTCGGCATGCGCGAGGCCGTCGAGGGCCTGCCCGCCGGGCTGGACACCCTCCTGGCCCGTGAGGTGTTCGGGGGTGCGGAGTTGTCGGGCGGGCAGTGGCAGCGGCTCGCCTGCTCCCGGGCCCTGTACCGCCGGCCGGCCCTCCTGATCCTGGACGAGCCCACCTCCCAGATGGACCCCCGCGGCGAGCACCAGATCTTCGAACGCATCAAGGCCATCGCCGCCGACCGCATCACGATCGTCGTCACCCACCGCCTGGAGAACACACGGGTCGCCGACCACATCGTGGTGATGGAACAGGGCCGCATCACCGAGCAGGGCCACTACGACGACCTGGTCCAGGCCGGCGGCACGTTCGCCGAGCTTCTGCGGCTGTCGCAGGACCGCTGAGCCGCCTCACCGCCGAGCGGGCCCGGGTGCGATGGGTCCCGGGCCCCTCACGGCGTGGCCGAGAACATGGGCGACGCGGACCGGAGCGCGTGGGCCTCGGCAAGGAGCAGATACGCGGCGGCGGTCCAGGTGTAGGCGCGGTCGCGCAGGCCGGTGCCGGTGAGGGCGTCGAAGTTCTCGGCGAAGCCGTGGGTTTCGCACAGGTGCCGGAAGCGGGCACTGACCTCGTCGGCGAGGCGCTGGTGCCCGGCGCGCCGCAGTCCGTCCTCGACGAGCACGGTGGCGGGCGCCCAGATCGGGCCGCGCCAGTAACCGTCGGGGCGGTAGTGCGGCGATTGGGGCAGTTCGGTGGCGAGACCGTACGGGGTCAGGTGGGCCTCGATCCGGGTGGCCAGCGTCGTGGCGACGGACTCGGGCAGATGCTCGCCCAGGGTGATCGGCATCAGGTCGAGGAGGCTGGAGCTGCCCCACATGTCGCCGCTGTCGGCACCCCGGGCGACGAACCGCTCCCCCGTCCACAGCTCGTCGAGCATCGCCGCCTGGGTCGCCTCCGCGGTGCGCTGCCAGCGGCGGGCGTCGTCGGCGCGGCCGAGTTCCGTTGCCAGGGCGGCGAGTTCGTGCAGCTGGAGCACGAGGAACGCGGCCAGGTCGGCGGTGACGACCACGCGCTCGGGGTCGAAGGTGGTGGCGTTGTCCCAGCCGCTGTCGTTGCCGTGCTGGTAGTGGGGCAGGGTGGCGTCCGGTGCGCGGCGCACGGTGAGCCAGAAGTCGGTCCAGCGTGTCAACCGGTCGTAGATCTCGGTGAGTTCAGTGCTGCTGAGAGGTTCGGAGAGGCGTCTGCGCAGGTGGGAGAGGGTCCAGCCGTGGATGGGCGGTTTGACGAAGTTGTACAGGACCTCCGAGTGCGTCACCGAGTCGGGCAGCGCCCCGCTCTCGTCCTGGTGGTCGAACGGCAGTGAGAACTGGTCCCGTGCCAGCGAGGGCGCTCCCGGTGCCAGGGCGAGGGCGTTGAAACAGTGGTCCCAGCTCCAGACCTTGTCCATCCAGTGCTTGGACATCAGCACGGCGGGCCGGGTGACGAGCCCCGCCGGGTTCACCGTCGCCGACCACAGGACGTACGCGGCGAGTTCGGCGGCGGGGGTGCCGGGCGAACGCCACGGTGCCACCATGCCGGCGAAGGCGGCGAAGGACCGCTCCGCCGCGGCCACGACCTCGTCGAACGTCGCCCGGGCACGGTAGGGGCGGCGCGCGCTGTCGATCTCCTCGACGGCGGCCTCCCAGGTTCCGTCGCCGTCCGCGCCGAGCGTGAGTCCGCGGTCGGCACCGCCCAGGGCCTGCCCGCCGGTCGCGTCGGCCACGCTGCCCGACAGCACGGTGACCCGGTAGCGGCGCCCGGTCTCGTACGAGGTGAACACGTACGCCCCGTCCACCGGGTCGCGGAAGGAGTACGTGCCCGTGAACGGCGTCAGGGCCGCCGCCGCCGCCGTGATCCGCAGACCGAGCCCCGTCCCGCGCAGCCGGACGGTGTCCGGGGTCTCGTAGGCGAGGTCGATGTGTCCGTGTCCCTGGGTCCAGGTCAGGAGGCTCGGTGTCGCCACGGTGTGGGTCTCGGCCCGCTCGCCGGTCGTGGGGTCGAGGGGAACGAGACGCAGGACGGGGTGCATGCCGTTCTGGTGGGAGACCAGGTGGAGATCGTCGGCGTAGGTCTTCTCCGCCAGCACCGGGGAGATGTCGAACCAGGAGCCGTGGGTGCTGAACGGGATGTCGTGGAGGGAGAAGGCCGGGCCGGAGGGGGCGGCGGTCATGAAGGAGTACTCGTTTCTTGAGCAGGGGTCACCGGTGGTCGGACCGGAGGGGTCAGTCCTTGACGGCTCCGGCGGTCACGCCGGCGGCGACGTAGCGTTGGGCGAGGACGAGGATCACCGCGGCGGGCAGTGAGGCCACGACGGCGGTGGCCATGATGGCGTTCCACTCCTGGTTGTTGTTGCCGATGTAGTGGTAGATGCCGAGGGTGATCGGCTCGTGCGCGCCACCGCCCGCGAGGGTGCTGGCGAAGACGAAGTCGGACCAGGACCACAGGAAGGCGAACAGCGACACCGTGACGACGGCGTTGCGGCTCATCGGCAGCACGACCGACCGGAACGTGCGCAGGGGCCCCGCTCCGTCCATCTGAGCGGCCTGGAGCAGCTCGCCGGGGACCCCGGACATGAACGCGGTGAAGATCAGTACGGCGAACGGCACGGCCAGGGTGGAGTCGGCGACGATCAGGCCGGGGACGGACTGGAGCAGGCCGAGCTGGAGGTAGATGGCGTAGAAGCCCATCGCCATGATGATGCCGGGGATCATCTGGGCGACCAGGAAGAGGAAGCTGAGCAGGCCGCCGCCGCGGGGGCGGAGTTTGGCGAGCGCGTAGCCGGCGGGCGCGGCCAGTGCCACCGTCAGGAGGACCGTCCCCAGGCCGATGACCAGGCTGGTGCCCAGGTAGGGCAGTTGCTGGTCGAGGACGGCGCGGTAGCCCTCCAGGGTCCCGTGGACCGGGAACAGAGCGGGCGGGGACTTGCGCATGTCCTGGTCCCGGGTGAAGGACACATTGATCATCCAGTAGACCGGGAAGAGCATGAGGGCGGTGAGGACGAGGCCGGTGGTCGTCTTCCACCACGTTCGGGAGATTCCGGTCACGACAGTGCCTGCTTTCGCTGGACTCTCAGGTACACCAGGCCGAAGACCAGGGCGGCGACGACGAGCAGGTTGCCGACGGCCGCGCCGGGACCGAAGGCGGGCAGCAGGTTGCCGAAGCCGAGCCGGTAGGACCAGGTGGCGAAGGTGGTGGACGAGTCCGCCGGGCCGCCCTTGGTCATGATCCAGATGATGTCGAAGACCTTGAGCGTGTAGACCAGGCCCAGCAGAAGGGTGATGGCGGACACCGGTCGCAGCAGCGGGAAGGTGATGCTCCAGAACCGCCGCCAGGCGCTCGCGCCGTCCAGTGCGGCCGCCTCGTAGAGGCTCGTCGGGATCGACTGGAGCCCGCTGTAGAGCACCACGAGGTTGAACGGAACGCCGATCCAGATGTTGGCGATGATCACCGAGGTCAGCGACCACTCCGGCGAGGTCAGCCAGTTCACCGGGCCGATCCCGATGGCGCCCAGCAGGGAGTTGACCACACCCGAGTCGCTGTTGAGCATCCACGACCAGGTGGAGGCCGACACGATCAGCGGCAGCAGCCATGGCACCAGGAACAGCGCCCGCAGGGTCGCGGAGAGCTTGAAGTTCTGGTTGAAGAAGACCGCGAGGGCCAGGCCGATGGCGTACTGGAAGAGCAGGCACACGGCCGTGAAGACCACGGTGTGGGTCAGCGCCGGCCCGAAGGTCGGGTCGTCGAAGACCTTCCGGTAGTTCGCGAGGCCGGTGAAGGGCGCGTCGCCCTGGACGAAGGAGCGGACGGTGTAGTTGCGCAGGCTCAGATCGAGGTTGCGGTAGAGCGGATAGGCGTAGAAGAGGGCGAGATACAGGGTGACCGGGGCGAGGAAGGCCCAGGCCGCCCACTGCCGCGAGCGGGGGCGGCGGCGGCGACGGGACGCGGTACGGACCGGGGGCGGGGCGGCGGTGGCCGCCCCGGCCCGGTCGAGCAGCCGGGGGTCCGGCGGGTGTGTCGTCTGCTTCATCGGGTCCACGTCACTTGGCTGCGGCCTGCGCCGAAGCGAGCGCGTCCTTCGGGGACTTGGCTCCGCTGAGGGCGGTCTGGACGGCCTTCCACATCTGCTCGGAGATCTTGGGGTACTTGGTGCCCAGGTCGTCGCTGGTGCGTCCCTTGGCCGCCTTGACCGCCTCCACCCACGGCTTCAGCTTGGCGTCCGAGGCGACCTGCTTGTCCTGCACGGCGGCGGTGGGTGCCACGTAGGACAGCGTGGTGTCGGTGGCGTAGAGGTTGTCGGTGCTGGTCAGGCAGGACACCAGCTTCTGCGTGGTGGCGTAGCGGCCGGTGTCGCCCTGGACGGGCATGGTGACGAACTCACCGCCGGTCGGGGCCGCCGCGTTGCCCCCGCCCGCGGCGGGGATGGGCAGGACGCCGTAGTCGAAGCCGGCCTTCTCGGCGTTGGCGAGCTGCCAGGTGCCGTTCTCGGCGAAGGCGTAGTCCCCGCTGGCGAACTCCTGCCAGCTGGTGGTCTGGGTGTTGTTGATGACCGAGTTGGGGGCGTAGTCCTTCTTCAGCCAGTCGGTCCACAGCTTCAGGGCCGACACGCCCTGGGCGGAGTCGAGTTCCGTAAGCTTCGCGCCCGAGCCCCAGAACCACGGCAGGAACTGGAAGCTGCCCTCCTCCGTGCCGATCGCGGAGAAGGTGATGCCCTTCTTGCCCGCCTTCTTCACCTTCGCCAGCGCCGCCGTCAGCGACTTCCAGTCCTTGACCGAGGCGACGTCGACACCGGCCTTCTTCAGCACGTCCTTGTTGTAGTAGAGGGCGAGGGTGTTGGCGCCGATCGGGGTGCCGTACGTCTTGCCGCCGGACTGGCCGGCCGCGAGCAGGTTGGGGTCCACCGTGGAGGTGTCCAGCTTGGTGTCGTCGGTCGTGGTCAGCACGCCCGCCTCGGCCAGCGTCGAGACCACCGGGTTGTCGACGATGAGGACGTCCGGCGAGTTGTTCTGCTGCGCCGCCAGCAGCGCCTTGTTCGTCAGGTCGCTGGTGTCGAACGCCGTCCGCTTGACCTTCACACCCGCCTTGGTCCCACAGCCGTCCAGCAACTTCGCCCACGCCGAGTCCTTCGCGAACTGCGGGTAGGGGTCCCAGATGGTGTACGTGCTGCTGCCCTCGTCCTTCGCGGACGTGCTGCCGCCGGACGAGCAGGCGGTGGTGCCGGTGGCGACGGCGATGACGGTCAGGGCCGCGGCGGTGATCCGCCGTCCGGTGGGTCTGTTCATGGTGCGTTCCTTAGTGATGCCACATGCATTTGAACATGGGCATGCCAAATAGAGGTGAGGGTGGTGATCGACCCCGGAGGGCCGTTGAAGGAGGAGTGCTCAGCGAGACAGCGCGAAGGCGTCAGGCGTTCGGGGTGGAACCGGGATCCGACTGGAGATGGGCGGGCCCGGTGCTGGCGCGGAGGGAGATGGGTGGTGCGAGCAGGTGGTGCCGTGGCGCCGCGTCGGGATGGTCGAGCCGTTCGACGAGCAGGTCGACGGCGAGGCGTCCCATCTGCTCCGCCGGCACGTCCGCCGCGGTGAGCTGCGGGGTCACCGTCTCCGCCCACCGGCCGGCCACCACCCCGGTGACGGAGAAGTCGCGCGGCACATGACGGCCCGCCACGGACAGCCCCCGGTAGAGGCCGCCCAGCGCGGCCTCGTTCAGCGTGACCAGGCCCGTGGTGGCGGGATCCTCGTGCAGGATCCGCTCCAGACAGGCCTGGCCCGAGGCGGCGTCGTCCCCGCAGCCGTAGGTGCGGACGGTGAGCCCGCGCTCCGCGGCGGCCTTGGTGAAGCCGTCGAGACCGCGGTGCGCCGACTCGTAGCCCGCGTGCAGCAATCGCTCCGGCCGGTTGACCAGGGCGATCCTGCGGTGCCCCAGGTCGGCCAGGTGGTGGACACAGGCCGCGGCCAGCGCGGTGTGATCCAGACCGACCCACCAGTCACGCTCGGGGCTCGCGGTGCGGCCGATGCAGACCGCCGGGAAGTTCTCGGCGAGAAGGTGGTCGACCCTGTCGTCCTGAAGCCTGATCTCCATCAGGATCGCGCCGTCGACCCGCCGCTCCCCCAGCAGCCGCTGGAACGAGCGGTCGCTGTCCACACCGCTCGGAGAGAGCAGCACGGGCCGGCGGGAAGACCAGACCGATGGTGCTGGTCCGGCCGTTGGCCAGGGCACGCGCGCTGGCGTTGGGCCGGTAGCCCAGTTCGTCGATGACCCGCTGGATCTTCTCACGGGTGTCGTCCGACACCGGACGCTTGCCACTGAGGGCGTACGACACGGTGCTCCGCGAGACACCGGCCCGCTTGGCGATCTCACCGATGTTCACGGGGGACTCCTTCGTCGAACTCATTCAACCTCATCGAACCGGTTCGATCCTCTACCAGCTGTCGAACCGGTTCGCGTGAAGGGAAGGTAGGAGTGGTCGGGGGCGGCTGTCAATGCCCCTCGCGCAATTCCGTGCGACAGCGGACGGATCCGTGTCGGAGGTATTGCTGGCGGGTTTCGGGCGGTGCTAGCTTCCGGCGAACCGGTTCGACGCAGGCGCTCCAGATGCGCGATGGCTCGCGCGTCAGTCCGCGTATGCCCTGGCGCGCACCGTGTGCCCTTGATCGAACCGGTTCGCATCACTGACGGGACGGACCACCCCCACGGAGACCTCAGTGTCACGCAGAAGCAGCACGAGAACAGCGGGCGCCGGCGCCACGGCCGTGACGGCCCTCGCCGCCCTCCTCGCCGTACCGGCCGCCGGTGCGGCCCACGCGGCGGAACCGGAGCAGCTCACCATCGACCTCGCCACCGACACCGGCGCGTTCCACGGCGGCGCCTCCGGCTCCCTGTACGGGGTCTACGGCGACGGTGTGCCGAGCCGCAACGTCCTCGAGGGCATGCACGTCCGCACGGTGTCGACGAAGGCGCAGGACGGCCCCCAGCACCCGGGCGCGGACGCCCTGGAAATGCTGCCGCCGTTCGTGGACTCCGGCGGCAAGGACGTCTACATCTACATGACCGACATCTACCGCGGCTTCCCCTACCAGTGGCCCGGTGCCGACGGTCCGGCGCGGCTCACCGGCTTCAAGGAGAAGATCCGCAAGCAGGTCCAGCAGGTCCTGACCATGGGTGACTACAAGGACCACGTCGTCTACGTCCCCTTCAACGAACCCGAAGGGAACATGTTCGGCACGGGTGAGTGGAGCTACAACAAGGTCTCCTGGCTGAACGACCCGCGGTACTACTTCGCGGCCTGGAAGGAGGTCTACCACCTCATCAAGGGCCTCGACCCGGACGCCCGTGTCGCCGGCCCCAACACCAGCGTGCTCTACGACCAGGTCAAGGGCTTCCTCCAGTACGCCAAGGCCAACGACGTCGTGCCGGACGTGATGACCTGGCACGAACTGTCGTCGCCCGCCGCGGTCCGCACGAACGTGGCGAAGTACCGGCAGATGGAGAAGGACGTCGGGGTCGGCCCGCTGCCCGTCAACGTCAACGAGTACGGGCACAACTACCACCTCTCCGTGCCCGGCCAGGTGGTCCAGTGGGTCTCCGCGATCGAGGAGTCCAAGATCGACGCCGACCTCGCCTACTGGAACATCGACGGCAACCTCAACGACTCGGCCGTGGAGGCCAACAAGGGCAACGGCCAGTGGTGGCTGTTCAACGCCTACGGCCGGATGACCGGGCACACCGTCGAGGTGACCGCCCCGCACCCCAACCAGCAGTACACCCTCCAGGGCGTCGCCACCCTCGACGAGGCGAAGAAGCAGTCCAGGGCGCTCTTCGGCGGCAAGAGCGGCGACGCGGACGTCGTCTTCAAGAGCGTCGACCCCGAGCTGTTCGGCACGACCGTGCACGCCACCGTGCAGGAGATCCCCTGGAGCGGGCAGGTCGGCGACTCGGCCCAGCCGCTGCGGCTGTCGGACCAGGAGGTCGCCGTCGGCGCCGACGGCACCGTCACCATCCCGATGACCGGCATGAACGAGATGTCGGCGTACCAGGTCATCCTCTCCCCCGGTGGCAACGGAGGTGCGGCGGTCGAACCCTCGGTGAGCTGGCGCAAGACGTACGAGGCGGAGAACGCCACGTACACCGGCGGCGGCTACTCGAAGAACGGCCCCGAGGGGACGCCCTCCAACGTCGGCGGGTTCGCCACCTCCGGCACCTACAACGTCGGCGGGCTGCGCACCGGCTCCGACGGGACGCTCGCGTTCGACGTGGACGTGCCCCAGGACGGCACCTACGACCTGAGCGTGTTCGCCAACTCCTACAACCTCTACGGCCTGGTGAAGGAACAGGGGCCCACCAACGTCTTCCTGCGTGTCGACGGCGAGAACCCGCAGGAGCTGCGCCTCCCTCTCGGCTACAAGTGGGTGGTCTGGGGCCACACGGACACCACGGTACGGCTCACCGCCGGCAAGCACCGGCTCACACTCGCCGCGAAGGACCCCGACCTCGGTGTCACCAAGGGCGACGCCATCATCGACAAGATCGACCTGTTGCTGCGGGACGCGCACGTGACCGCGCCCGCGGTCTACGAGGCCGAGTACGCCACGCTCGCCGGGGCCCGGCCCAGCTACACGCACCCCGGTGCCTCGGGACCCGGCGCCGTGCCCCTGGCCCAGGGCGACTCCGCGACCTTCTGGGTCCACTCCCCCACCGACGGCGAATCGACCCTGTACGTCGACCACTTGGGCGGCGGCCGGGCGACCCTGTCCCTGAACGGCGAGAAGCTGGACGTGCCCAAGGTCGGTGGCGGCAAGAAGGGCACGGACAGCGTCCGGATGTTCCTGTCCGGCGGCATCAACAAGATCACCGTCACCGGTGCCGCACGTGAACTGGTCCTGGACCGGCTGCGGGTCGCGCCCGCCGACGGCGCCCTGGAGACGAAGGTGTACCAGGCCGAGGACGGCACCCTCACCGGCGCCGCCAAGGTGACCGACGCCTACACCTTCGCCTCCAACGGAAAGGCCGTCACCGACATCGGCGACGGCAAGGACAACGCCCTCAGCGTCGACGTCGTCGCCCGGCGGTCCGGGCGGCACGCGGTGACCATCCGCTACTCCAACGCGGAGCAGGCGCCCGCCACCCACTACAACCCGGACCCGATCGCCCGGCACGCCGACCTCTCGGTCAACGGCGGACCGGCCCGCCGAGTGCTGTTCCCGACCACCTTCCACTTCAACAACTTCTGGGAACTCACCGTCCCGGTGACGCTGAGGAAGGGCACGAACCGGCTGACGTTCACGGCGGACGAACTGCCCGACTTCAACGGCGACACCCACAACCAGTACGCCCAGCGTTCCGCGTACGCGCCGGTCATCGACCGCATCGCCGTCACCCCCCTCGCACAACAGCAGTCCTGACGTCCCCCCTCGAAAGATCTCGGAGTCGCACCATGCGCCACCGTTCACCACGCCTGCTGTCCACGGCCGCCCTCCTCACGGCCCTGGCGGCCGGTCTGCTGCCCGCCACCACCGCGCACGCCGCCGACACCGCCGTCACCGTGGACTTCGCCACCGCCGGCGGAGCCCCGACCCACCACGCCTCGGGCACGATCTACGGGATGACCCCGGGCGGTTCACTGCCACAGGACCACTTCTTCAAGGACATCAAGTGGCACTTCATGCGGGCCGGCGGTGCCCAGCTCAACAACGGCGGCTACGCCACCAGCCTCGCCGCCTACCAGACCCGCTGGAACTCCACGCTGGCCCAGTACAAGCGGACCGCCGCGCTCGGCGGCACGTTCGTCCTGCTCCCGCACGACCTGTGGGGCGCCGACGGCACCACCAGCCAGGGCTGGCCCGGTGACAACGGCGACTGGACACAGTTCGACAACTTCGTCACCCAGCTCATCAACGACGTCCGCGCCAACAACATGACCGTCCAGTGGGACCTGTGGAACGAACCCGACGGCAGGAACTTCTGGGGCGCCTCGCAGAGCCAGTACCTCCAGATGTGGTCGCGGTTCTACGCCCGTGTCCGGGCCGCGTTCCCGAACCAGCTCATCGTCGGACCCAGCATCGCGGGCCAGCCGAACTCGTCCAACACCTGGTGGACCACCTACCTCAACTACATCAAGGCCAACAACGTCGCCCCCGACATCTACAGTTGGCACGACGAGCCCGGTGACCCGGTCACCGACGTCGGCCGCGCCAACTCGACGCTGGCCGCGGCGGGCCTGACCAACACCCGGCCGTACCAGATCAACGAGTACGCCACCCTGTCCATGCAGTCCCCGGGCGGCGGCGCCTGGTTCATCGGCCGCCTGGAGCGGGCCGGCGCCGACGGCCTACGCGGCAACTGGGCCTCGGGCACCAACCTGCACGACTACGAGGCCAACCTGCTCACCAAGAACAGCGCCGGGCAGTACCTGCCGCTCGGCGAGTGGTTCATGTACCGCTACTACGGCTCGCAGTCGGGCAACATCGTCAACCTCGTGCCGGGCACCGGCACCGACGGCCTGGCCACCAAGGACAACACGGCCAGAAACGCGAAGGTCCTGCTGGGCAGCAGCGGCAACACCGGCACGGTCACCGTCAACCTCACCGGCCTGAACACGACGTCGGTGGTGGAGAACAGCCAGGTCCGGGCCGTCGTACAGCGCGTCCCCTGGAACAACGGCGGCGCGGTGGCCGGGCCGGAGACCATCTCCGACACCACCCTCAACGTCAGCGGCAACTCCGCCTCACTGACCCTGCCCTGGTCGAACGCCAAGGACGGCTACACCGTCACCCTGCTCCCGCCGTCCAACACCACCGCCTCCACCGTCGCCGTGAGCCAGAACAGCGGCCAGTGCCTGGACGACACCAACCTCAGCACCGCCAACGGCACGCAGTACCAGCAGTATTACTGCGAGGGCGGCTACCAGCAGATGCTCGACCTCAAGCCGGTCGCCGGCCGGACCAACACCTACACGGTCGTCAACGAGCTCAGCGGCAAGTGCCTCGACGTGGCCGGTGCCTCCACGGCCGACGACGCGGCCGTCCAGCAGTACACCTGCAACGGCCAGACCAACCAGATGTTCACGCTCAACCCCGTCACCGCGCTCGGCAACAGCCACGACTACCAGTTGGTCGCGGTTCACAGCGGCAAGTGCGTCGACGTCTCCGACGTCTCCACTCAGCCCCGGGCCCTGATCCACCAGTGGACCTGCGACCCGGCGAGCGCTCTCAGCACGAAGAAGAACCAGATCTGGAGGCTGCTGGGCAGAGCCTGAGCCGAGCCGCCGCTGGAGCGACCGACCCCGATCGGCCGTTCCGGCGGCGGCACAGCGCGTTCATCGGCCGGAGTGGTCCGGAGTGGTGGCGGGCCCAGCCCTCGATCGTCGTGGCATTCCGCGGTTCGGCCGATACTCCGCGAAGCCCTTGAGTTCGTCGCCGGCCGGTCCACTCCAACCCCGCCATGGCCGAGCTGGTCCCGCTCGCCGAGACCTCCCAGGTCAGGGCCCGCGAGGACGCCACCGGCAAGGGCAAGGAAGCCGCGCTGAAGGCCGCCGCCCGACCCGGCCCACGGCGCTGGGTCACCGACCGTTGCCGTACTGCTCCGTCGCGGCCCTGCCGGTGAGCGCCACCCTGAGGCGGGGAGTCACGATGTGCTCGGCCCGCGTGAGGTGCCCCCACCGGGGCGGGGCGCTCTTCATGAGGCCGCTGCGATCGCGGCCGCGCGCGCCAGGACGGGGGTGTCGCGCGCCTGCGCCACCTCGATCAGCACGGCGTCGACCTCCGTCGGCGGGAACATCAGGACACGCTGGTGGCCCACCGCGTTCGCCTCGGCGAGCGTCGTCCACCGGCCGTCCCGGTGGCCCCGTACGACGACGTGCTCGACGCGCTGTCCCTGGGTGATGTCCTCGCCGAGGACGACCGCCTCGACCCGGTGGAGCCGCGCGAACACGAGGGTCACCCCGGGCAGGGGATCCGCTTCGTCGGGCCGCCACGGCGTACGGCCCGCGGCGCCGGGCCAGGCGGTCGCGATGTCACCGACGTTCCCGGAGGAGACCGTCGCGGTCGCCTCGACGCGCCGCGACCGGAAATCCGCGATGCGCCGCCCGAGTCCCTCCAGCACCGCCACGTCGGTGTCCCGGATGCGCCCGTCCCGGGCCGGCGGGACGTTGAGCAGAAAACAGGCGTTGCCGCCTACGGTACGCAGATAGACGGTGAACAGCTCGTCCACGGAGCGGACTCGGGTGTCCTCGGCCGGATGGTGGAACCAGCCGGGGCGGATGGAGGTGTTGACCTCGGCCGGGTACCAGACCAGGTCGTCCTCGTGCCCGGCCAGCGCGGCGCGGCTGCCGAAGTCGCGGTCGTCGCTGCGCACGAGCCGGACGAACGTCGTGTCGTCCGTCTTCTGTGAGCGGTCCGCCGTCCGTTCGGCGTCCTGAAGGGCGCGCGGTACGACACTCCACTCGTCGGGGCGGGTGTGCCCGGCCTCGTTGCCGCACCAGCGGACGTCGGGCCCGCAGACGCTGATGACCGCGTCCGGCTGGAGTTCCCGGATCACCGCGTAGTACCGCTCCCAGTCGTACTGCTGGACACCGCCGCCCGGGCCCTCGCCGTTCGCGCCGTCCAGCCACACCGAGAACACCGGTCCGTAGCGGGTCAGCAACTCGGTGAGCTGGGCGACGTAGAAGTCGTCGTACCCGGTCCCGGAGCCGTAGGAGGCCTCGGTGCGGTCCCAGGGCGAGAGATAGACGCCGAACCGCAGTCCGTGGCGCCGGGCCGCGTCGGCGACCTCCGCGACCACGTCACCGTCGCCACCCCGCCAGGGCGACGAGGCGACCGAGTGGGAGGTGACGTCGCTCGGCCACAGGCAGAAGCCGTCGTGGTGCTTGCAGGTGAGGATCACGCCGGTCATCCCGGCACTCTTGAGCGCCACGACCCACTGGTCGGCGTCGAGTCCGTCCGGGGCGAAGGCGGCCGGGTCCTCGTGCCCCTCGCCCCACTCCCGGTCCGTCATGGTGTTCATGCCGAAGTGGAGGAACCCGTAGAACTCCATGTCCTGCCAAGCGAGTTGGCGTGCACTGGGCCTTACGGCAGCCAACGCCCGACCGAACCCGGCCCGACCGGGCTCCGCCGCCGCGCCCGCGGTCAGCGGAGCCCCCGGTCGTACGAGGAGTTGACGGCCGGGCGGTTGCGCACCGGGCACGCGGAGTTCTTCGTGACGGTCATGGCGATTTCCGTTCCCCTCACCTCGCGGCTTTACGGCGCCTCCGCGCGTCCGGCCTTTCCCGCTGTGATGAACTGATCTTTTGATCACCAGTGACGCGGGGGAGAGACGATGGCAGACGCAGAGCAGCAGTTCCGCCAGGACGGGCACCGGATCGAGAAGTGGTCGATCGGCTGGATGCTGATGTCACTGGCGATGTGGGTGTGGTTCGGCTACCGGTTCCTACTGGACGACGACCAGGGCACCTTCGCACGGGCCGAAGACGGCCGGGCCTTGGTGGGCATACTCGCGCTCGCGGTCATCCCGACGATCATCACGGCGGCGACCCTCGTGTACGCCCGGGTGCTTTTCTGCCTGGCTCGTCGGACCGGGGCAGAGGGCGGGTGAGGGATCCCGGGTTCAGCCCTGTGCGCCGACACCCGGCGTTCCGCAGGGGAACGCCGGGTGTCGTCGGAGTGAGTGCGGTCAGGCCGGGCGAATGTTCTCCGCCTGCGGACCCTTCTGGCCCTGGGTGACGTCGAACTCGACCGTCTGCCCCTCCTGCAGCTCGCGGTACCCCTGGCCGGTGATGTTGGAGTAGTGCGCGAACACGTCGGGGCCGCCGCCCTGCTGCTCGATGAAGCCGAAGCCCTTCTCGCTGTTGAACCACTTGACTGTGCCCTTGGCCATAACCGTCTCCTTCGAGGGAAACCGAGCTCGCACCCTGCGCGCCCGGGAGGTGATCGCCCTGGTCCGGAGAGGTGCTGAACAGCAAGAACGCCCGTGATGGCGATCACGGGCGAACGAACTTCGGAACCACGACTGCTGATCACAACGCTATCTCGGCTTGGCTGCCGTCGCTACTCAAAACGCGCCAGCGCGGAGTTCTGCCTGTCGTTGCTGGCCGGTTGTCGGCCACACTTCCTCCGGGTCGTCGGAGCGGTGGGAGGCGGATGAGCCTCTGGCGCTCACCCGCCTCCACGCCAACCGTGCCCTGCGGCTTCCGTCAGTGCGACTGCGGCTTGCCGTGGTAGCGCTGGGCGAGCCGGGCCAGGGCGATCGCGCCGAGCAAGAGTCCGAAGTCGCGCAGGGCGATGTCGTAGTGGCCGGGAATGCTCAGCAGGTTGACGATGATGCCGCCGAGCCAGGCGGCGACCAGCCATCCTCCGAAGCGAGGGGCCAGGCCGACTACGACTCCTGCCACGATCTCGATCACACCCACCCCGTACATGGCTGCCTGGGCGCTGCCCGGCACCACGTCGTTGATCCACGGCGCGAGGTAGGCGGGCCAGTCCACGAGCAGGTTGGCGAACTTGTCCAGCCCGAACAGGATCGGCGCGACCGTGAATCCGGTGCGCAGGATGACGAACGCCTGGTAGCCGGGGTCGTTACGAAGAACGGCCCGCCGCGGGGTGGCGGGGGTGGTGCTTGTCGTTGCGGACGTCATGACGCACGCCCTTTCCTTCTATAGACAACTCTCACTATTCATAGAAGCGTGGGCATCTTCTTTAGTCAATGGCTACGGGTTTTACACTGGTGTTCGTGGATCACTCCGAACCAGCACCCCGCACCGGCGTCTCCGCCGTAGCCGCCCTGGACGAGCCGACCCGCAGGAGGCTGTACGAGCACGTCGTGCGGCAGCCGGGCCCGGTGAGCCGTGACGAAGCCGCGGAGGCACTGGGCCTGGCCCGGCAGACCGCGGCCTTCCACCTCGACCGCCTGGCCGACGAATCACTGCTCGATGTCGTCTACGAGCGGCGCAGCGGACGCACCGGACCGGGAGCCGGCCGGCCCGCAAAGCTCTACAAGCGCTCCGCCCAGCAGGTCACCGTCAGCCTGCCCGAGCGGCACTACGAACTGGCCGGGCGGCTCCTCGCCCAGGCCTTGGAAGAATCGGAAGCCACCGGTGAACCGGTGCGGACATGCCTGCGCCGAAAGGCCAAGGAGCTGGGCACACGGCTCGGCGCCGAGGGCCAGGCAGACGCGTTCGACCTGCTGGAGCGGTACGGATTCGAGCCGCGCCATGAGGGCGACGCCATCTTGCTGGGCAACTGCCCCTTCCACGCCCTCGCCCGGGAGCACACCCAGACGGTGTGCGACATGAACCTCCACCTGCTCGGCGGTGTCCTCGACGGGCTCGGCGAAGGCGGCCTCCAGGCGCGCCTGGCCCCCGGCCCCGGCCACTGCTGCGTCCGTCTGGAGCCGGCTCCCTTCGTGGGGTGAACTGCCGCACGACGTCAGGCTCAGCCGGCTCCTTGCCGTCGTGGGCCGCCCTGACCTCTGCTGCTCCTGCCGGGTCACGCCAGATGTTGACCCCATGCAACGGGGGGCGCTACGTCCCGACCGGAGGCGCGGTCGCACGCACTACGTGCAGCCGGGCCGCCGGAAGACGATGGGCGGACCGTCGACCACGCTGCGGCGCCGCGCCTCCAGCGCACCGAGGGACCTCGGGAAGATCAGCGGCGAGTTCACGCCCGCGAGCAGCACAAGCACCGATCGCCCAGTCGGCTCCCCGCTCATTCGGTCATCGGAGACCGTCGCTCCGCCCTGCCTTCTTGTTCGCTTCCGTCGGGCTGAGCGTGGCGTCCAACGCCTCGGCAGCACCCGGCTCCCGGCCCGCGGGGTGGCGCAGGGCGCAGAGGAAGCCGATGCCGAGGGCGATCGCCATGCCGTAGAACACCCACTGGTTGGCCTCCGCGAAGTCCATGCGGATCGAGGACATCGCGTCGCGCATGGCCGTCGCCACGGGTCCGCCGCCGGTGGGGGTACGGGCATCCGCCTGGCCGGTGATCTCCTGCGCCACGTTCCCGGCCACCGAGTGCGCGGTGCCGGACGGGACCCCGCGCGCCTGGAGCGTTTCCGCGACACGGTCGGTCATGGCGTGCGTCAGGATCGTGCCGAAGACGGCCAGGCCGACGCTGGCCGCGTAGTTGCGGACGGTCTGGGTGATGCCGGTGACCTCGCCGTAGGAGGCGTCGATCGAGCGGTTGACGGCGTCCGTCGAGGCCGGGGCGAGGATGAAACCGATGCCCGCTCCGGCGAGGGCGGCGTAGGGCCACTGGTCGTGCATGGACAGGTCGGTCAGTTTGCCGGCCCACAGCGCGAACCCGACGGCGCCGAGCACGCACCCGATCTTCAGTGCCGGGCGGGCGCCCTGCTTGTCGAGGATGCGGCCGCCCCACTGGGAGGCGATGGCGAACCCGGCGAAGAAGTACAGCAAGTACAGCCCTGCCTGGTTGGGCGAGGCGCTGAGCGAGACCTGGGCGTAGACCGAGGCGAAGAAGAACACGGGGACGAACGCCAGCATGGCGAAGAAGAGCACCAGCGCGTCCACCGTGAAGGCGCGGTCGCGGAAGACCGACAGGTTGATCAACGGGTGGCTGGTGCGCAGTTCGTAGCGGCAGAAGACGTACAGCACCGCGAGGCCGCCGACGATGCAGGCCCAGGTCGCCGCGCTGTCCCAGCCCCAGACCGACGCCTGCTGGAAGCCGAGGACGCTCGCGCCCATGCCGACCGCGATCAGCAGCGCGCCCGTGACGTCCAGGGGCTCGTCGCGCCGCCGGTCGGAGACGCGGGCGAGCGCGGTGAGGATCAGCGCCACGACGGCGACGGGGATGTTGACCCAGAAGATCGCCCGCCAGGTCCAGCTGGTCAACCAGCCGCCGAGCAGCGGCCCCAGGGCGGTGAGGGCTCCGGTGACGCCGAAGAACAGGGCCAGTGCGCGCCCCCGCCGCTCGACCGGGAACACGGCCACGACGACCGCGAGCGCGGCGGGGAAGAGCAGCGCGGCCCCGAGTCCCTGGGTGGCCCGGAAGACGATGAGCCAGGTCAGTGCGTAGCCCTCGGTGGGTACGCAGCCACACAGCACCGAGGAGATCACGAAGATCAGCGTGCCCGCCACGACGACGCGGCGGGGTCCCCACAGGTCGGCGAGGCGCCCGCCGACGGCGAAGAACGCGGCCAGGGACAGCAGGTAGGCGTTGACCACCCATTGCATGCCCGAGGTGGACAGGCCCAGTTCGGAGACGATGTCGGGCGCCGCGATCGACACGATCGTCTGGTCGATGAACGTCATCGCCACCGCGAACATCATGGCCGCGAGCGCCAGCGGCTGGGACGCCGCTCGTCCGGCGCCTAACCTGCTCCGGTCACCTGTGTGCGTACGGCTCACCCGGCCAGTCTGTGCCCGGACCGGTGACGGCGCATGTCGGAGGTCGATATCCCCGGCTTCGGCTCCGGCAGTCCGCCGTCTCCCCCGCACCCCGGCCCCCCGGCGCGCCGCGTTGCCCTTGCCTGCGGCTTCGTCCGGCTGCCGCCCGTCAGCGGTCGCGTTCGGCGCCGATGAGGACGAAGGCCATCGTGACCGGCTGGTCGCTGTGGTTGCGCCAGCCGTGGCGGGTGCCGTTCTGGATCACGACGTCCCCCGCCGACAGGTGGGTGTGGTGGCCGTCGTCGAGTTCGAGGACGATCTCGCCCCGCAGCACGATGCCGTAGTCCACGGTCGGCGTCGTATGCATGCCGTCGGCCTCCATCAGGTCCGCGAGACCGGGCGAGTCGGCCTGCTGCTCCCGGCCGTGGGCGACGGGGTCGAACGCCGGGTCGGCCATCGCGGTGTCCGGCGGCAGGGTCAGGACGATGAACCGGTTGCCGCCGGGCGCGGGGAGCAGGCTGGTGACCTTCGGCGTGGGGTCCGCGCCGGTCCGGCCGAGGGGTTCACCGGGTTCGGTGGCCCACAGCAGGCGGGACACGAAGCCCGGCAGAGTGGTGAACTCCCGGCTGCGCGGTACGGGACCGTCGCTGACGACGACGGATCTGCCGTTCTCGTCATGGCCGGTGACGATTCTGCGCATGGGTGCCTCCTGGGCTGGATCGGGGCGGGGCGGGTCGGGTCGCCTGCGGTTGAGTGCGGTGGGGCGAGCGGGGGCGACAGCGTCGGTCGCCTCAGTCGGGCAGACACCCGTCGGACTCCGTTTGGGCCCCGAGCGCGGTCGTCCAGGCGTCGAACAGGTCCGCCGTCGCGTGGGCCGGCGTCCGGAGCAGGGCCGCTGCCACCTCACGCACGAACAGCCGCTGTGCTTCGTCCGTGAGGTACTCCACCGGGGACTTGCCGTCCACACGGGCGAGCAGCAGCGCGGGCAGGAGTGACGCGGCACGTGCCTCGACGGCCGGCCGGGGCTCCCAGTCGACGTACCGGATGTACTCCTCGGCCAGTACGCGCGCGGATGACAGGAGTTCGGCGCGGCGACCGCGTACCACCAGGCTCTTGAGGAGCAAGTGGTTGAGGCAGAAGGCCAGGTCGAAGGCGGGGTCTCCGTACCAGGCGCACTCGGCGTCCAGCAGCACCGGGCCGGACGGTCCCACGAGGATGTTCTTCGGGCTGACGTCACCGTGGACCAGGGCCAGGTGCGTGGTGGCGGTGCGGTCGGCGAGGCCCTGAAGGACGTCGCTCAGGGTGGAGTGCGCGGCGGCGGTGGCCAGCAGATACGGCTCGATGCGCAGCGCGTGGAAGTTGTCGTCAGTGGCGAACTCCGCCGCGAGGGCGCTGTCCCCCGCGCTCCGCGCGTGCAGGGTGCCCAGCAGCTCTCCGACGGCGGCCGCGGTCGCCACCCGGACGTCGCCGTCCAGCAGCTGCGCCTTCCACATCGGGTACCGCTCGGGGGGCAGGTACGCCATCGCGAAGATCCCGGCTTCGACGTCGTGGGCCAGCGGTTCCGGCACGCTGTCGGGGCGGTGCCGGGAGGCGAAGCGCATCCACGCCCATTCGTAGGCGTTGCGCGAGAGGGGCGCCTGCCACTCGGCCGCGACCCGCAGCCGGGCCAGGGCCCGCTTGACGCACAGGGAGCGGCCCGGCAGGTCCACCCGCCACAGGTCGGACGAGACACCACCGGCCAGGGGCGTCCAGCGCGCGCTCGCCGGGGCGGGTGAGCTCGTGGGCGAACAGGAAGTCGGAGAGCGCGGGGTCCGGCATCGTAGGCGCGGAGCTCGGGCCCATCATCGGGCACCCGGCCCGGCGGTCGGGCCGCTGGGGCTGTTGCAGGGGTGGGCCGGCGCCTCGCCGGCCAGGATCCGTACGACCTCCTCCGCGGCGCGGCGGCGCAGTTCCGTCACCGAGGCGTCGGAGGAGAAGGCGACGTGCGGGGTGAGCAGGGCGCCCGGCTGGTCCAGGAGCGCGGCGGGGACGTGCGGTTCGCTCTCCAGTACGTCGAAGGCGGCGGCGTCCAGGTGCCCGCGGTCCGGTGCCTTGACCACCGCGTCGGTGTCGACGAGGCCGCCCCGGCTGACATTGACCACAGACCGCCGGGTTTCATCAGCTCCAGCCATGACGTTCGAGCAGGCCGGAAAACTCGGCTACATCGGCACCTCCTACGGCGCCCTCAAGCACGCCGGGGCCGGCCCCGGCCAGGTCGCGCTGATCGACGGGATCACCGGCACTCTCGGTGTGGCCGCCACCCTGCTCGCGCTGGCCTCGGGTGTCTCCAGGGTCCTCGGGACCGGCCGCAACGAGGAACTCCTCAAGCGGGTCAAGGAACTGGCCCCGGACCGCATCGAGGTCATGCGGCTGGGCGAGGGCTCCTCCGGCGCGTGGGCGAAGTCCCGCACCGGCGGCGAGGGGGTGGACTTCGTCATCAGCGCCCTGGGGGCGAAGGCCCCGGTGGAGACCATGCTGGACTCCATGCAGGGCGTCCGCCGCGGCGGCAGGGTGAGCAACGTCGGTGGTGTGGGCGACCCGTTGCCCGTGGACGTGAAGTGGCTGATGGACGAGCAGGTCCAGCTGATCGGCTCCAACTGGTTCTCCACCGCGCAGGGCCAGGAGATCGCCGACATGGTGGCCACCGGAGCCCTGGTCCTGTCCTACCTGATCACGAAGTCCTTCCCGCTGGAAAAGGTCAACGAGGCGATTTCTGGACGTATCACGGACCGCGACGGCGGCTTCAGCAACTACGTCGTGATTCCCTGAACTCCCCCGAACGCACCCCGCGGCGTCCTGTTCTGCCCTGACACCGCCGCGGGGTGTTTCCCGTCCCGTGCCCTCCCCGGCACGGGCCCCGCACCACGGAGGATCCGGTGGAACTGCGCTGGCTGGAATCGTTCGTCACCGTCGCGGAGGAACTGCACTTCGCGCGAGCCGCCGATCGTCTGCACCTGGCCCCGTCGGCACTGAGCGCCCAGGTCAGAGCGCTGGAGTCGCACCTGGGCGTGCGGCTGATCGACCGGGGACGGCGAACGCGCCCGGCGCTGACCAGCGCCGGGCGGCTGTTTCTCGAAGAGGCACGGCTGACCCTCGCCCAGGCCGCCCGGGCCGAGGCGGTGGGACGGCGGGCCGGGCGCGGGGAGCTGGGGCACGCCCAGATCGCATACGTCGCCTCCGCCGCGTTCTCCGGAGTGCTGACCGACGTCCTCACCCGCTGCGGGGGATCCGGCACCGAACTCACGCTCCAAGTACGCGAGTTGGAGACCCCCGCCCAGCTGGAGGCACTGGCCTGCGGGGACATCGACGTCGGCTTTCTGCGCTGGCGGCCGGAGTACCCGCCCGAGGTCACGGCCACCTGCCTGCTCACCGAGGACGTCGTCCTGGCCCTGCCGGCCGGCGCGCCGCTGGCCGCGTACGAGGCGGTGCCGGCGGCGCGGCTGCGCGACGAGTCGTTCGTGGCCCCGCACTTCGACGAGGAGTACGGCTGCCGTGACCAGATCCTCGAGGTGGCGCAGCGAGGGGGGTTCAGCCCGCGGTGCGCTCCGCCGGTGCGGGACTTCATCGCGGCCCTGACCCTGGTGGGCGGTGGTCTCGCGGTGGCCCTGGTGCCGGACTCGCTGCGGCGTGTACAGATCCCGGGCGTGGCCTACCGTCCCCTCGCGGACGTGGCGCTGACCACCAGACTCGTGGGCGCCTACCGCCGGCGCGAGACCTCGCCCGCGGTGCGCGCCGTGATCCGCCGGCTGCGGCAGGCCGCCGCGGCCAAGGTCACCGCCGACCGTCAGTGAGGCTCACCGCCCGCGGCGCGCCGGGGTCCGCTTCTTCCTCCGCCCCCTGTCGCTGTGCCCACTCGGCAGAAGGCCGGCACCGTGTACGCGCACGGTGCCGGCCTTCTGCCGTGGCGCCGGGAAGGGCGCCGCGGTGGTCAGCGGAAGGCCGCCTGGCCGGTGAGCGCCTGGCCGATCACCAGGGTGTGCATCTCGCTGGTGCCCTCGTAGGTCAGGACGGACTCCAGGTTGTTGGCGTGGCGCAGCGGCGAGTACTCCAGGGAGATGCCGTTGGCGCCGAGGACGGTGCGGCACTCGCGGGCGATGGCGAGCGCTTCGCGGACGTTGTTGAGCTTGCCGACGCTGATCTGCTCGGGCCTGATGCGGCGCTGGTCCTTGAGCCGGCCGAGGTGGACGGCGAGGAGGGCGGCGCTGCCCAGGGACACGCTCATGTCGGCGAGCTTCTTCTGGGTGAGCTGGAAGGCGCTGATCGGCTTGTCGAACTGCACCCGGGAGTCGGCGTACTCGATGGCCGCCTGGAGCGAGTCGCGTCCCGCGCCGACCGCGCCGAACAGGATGCCGAAGCGGGCTTCGTTCAGGCAGGAGAGGGGCCCGCGCAGACCCTCGGCGAGCGGGAGCCGCGCCGAGTCGGGAAGCCGTACGTTGTCGAAGGACAGTTCCGAGGTGATGGACGCGCGCAGGGACATCTTCTGCTTGATGTCCTGAGTGGTGAAGCCGGGTGTGCCGCGCGGCACGAGGAAGCCGCGGACGCCGTCCTCGGTCTGCGCCCACACCGTGGCGACATCGGCGATGCCGCCGTTGGTGATCCACATCTTGGACCCGTTGAGGACCCAGTCTCCCCCGCTGTCACGGACGGCCCTGGTACGCATCCCCGCCGGGTTGCTGCCGAAGTCGGGCTCGGTCAGGCCGAAGCAGCCGATCGCCTCACCGGCGGCGAGCCGGGGCAGCCACTGCTGCTTCTGCTCCTCCGAGCCCCACTTCCAGATGGAGAACATCGACAGTGAGCCCTGCACGGAGACGAAGCTGCGGAAACCGGAGTCCGCCGCCTCCAGTTCCATACAGGCGAGGCCGTAGCTGACGGCGTTGGTGCCCGCACAGCCGTAGCCTTCGAGGTGCATGCCGAGTACGCCCAACTTTCCCAGTTCAGGGGCGAGTTCGCGGGCGAAGTGGGCGTTCTCGAACCACTCCCCGATGTGCGGGCGGACCCGGTCGGCGAGGAACTTGGCGACGGTCGCCTGGATCTCGCGTTCCTCGTCACTGAGGGTGGAGGAGAGGTCGAGAAGGTCGAGGGGGTCCTTGATCGGCTTGCGGCTCATCGGGGGCTCCTGGTGGTTACGGGTGTCGGTACGGTCGTAGGAAGGTCGTTGAGGATCTCGGCGGTGTGCTGCCCCAGGCGCGGCGGCGGCAGTCGGTACCGCGCGGGGGTACCGCTCAGCGCGATGGGGTTCGCGACCTGGCGGGAGGGCTCGGGCTGGGCTTCGCCGGCGGACGCCGGGGGCGAGAGCGGTTCGGTGGGGATGTCGACGATGCCGGGCAGGCCGAGTTTCCGGGCGAATCCGAAGGCCTCGTCCAGGGAGTTGACCGGTCCGGCGGGCACCCCGGCGGCCAGCAGGACGGCCGACCATTGGTCGGCGCCGGCGGCCGCCAGTCGGCGGGTCAGCAGGTCGCGCAGTTCGGCGCGATGGGCGACCCGGTCGGCGTTGGTGCGGAAGCGGTCGTCGAGGGCGAGACCGGGGTCGCCCACGGCGTCGGCGAGCGCCGCGAACTGCCGGTCGTTGCCCACCGCGATCGCGATGGGACGATCGGCCGCCGGGAAGGTCTCGTACGGGGCGATGCTCGGGTGGGCGTTGCCCATCCGGCCCGGTACCACACCGGCCACGGCGAACGCCGACGCCTGGTTGACCATGGCCGACAGCAGCGAGGCGAGCAGGTTCACCTCGACGAGCTGCCCCTCTCCCGTGGCGTCCCGGTGCCGGAGGGCGGCGAGGATGCCGAGGGAGGCGTGCAGGCCGGTGATCACGTCGACCAGGGCCACGCCCGCCTTCGTCGGTTCCCCGGCCGCGTCCCCCGTGACGCTCATCAGACCGCCGACGGCCTGCACGAGCAGGTCGTATCCGGGGATCGCCGCGCCCTCTCCGCTGCCGAAACCGCTGATCGAACAGTAGATCAACCCCGGGTGCAGTGCCTGGAGTCGGCGGTGGCCCAGACCCAGCCGCTCCATCGTCCCGGGGCGGAAGTTCTCCACCAGGACGTCGGACTCGGCGATCAGGGCACGGGCCTGTGCGAGGCCGGTCCCGGTCGTGAGGTCCAGGACGACGGACCGCTTGTTCCGGTTGACGCTCAGGAAGTACGTCGACGTGCCGTCATGGTCGGCCGGCGGGTGCCAGGCCCTGGTGTCGTCCCCTACGCCCGGCCGCTCCACCTTCACCACGTCGGCGCCGAGGTCGGCGAGGAGCATCGTGGCGTAGGGCCCCGCGAGAACCCGGGAGAAGTCGGCGATCCGCAGCCCCTCCAGCGCGCCGCGCCCCGGCAGTCCGCCGGTCATCACCAGCGCTCCGCGGGCGATGCCGGGCGGGTGAGTTCGACGACGGGGACGCCCTGACCGAGGGGGCCGACGCCCCGTACGACCCGCACTCTCGATCCGACCGCCACCACGAAGGGTGCCGTGCCGGAGACCTGGCAGATCAGGGTGAAGCCCTCGTCCATCGCGACGAACCAGGTGTTCTGCTGGGCGTGCCCGTTGCGGCGCACGACCGCCCCGGCGCCCGCGCTGCGCTCTCGCCGGAAGGCGGCGGATCCGCAGGCCCGGCAGAACGAACGGCGGAAGGCCGGGGTGCCGCACCAGCGGCAGAGCTGGAAGAACAGCTCGTCCCCGCGTTCGTCCTCGCGGTCTTCCTGGCCCTCGGTGTGACCACGGGTGGGTGTCTGGAGCATCACGGCCTCCTGCACGCGGTTCGGTGCCCGGAAACGGGTCTGTGGACCCGATCTCGGGACCCGTTCTCGGAACCCGATGTGGCTCCTCCACCCTGGCTCTGCCGCGGATCGCCGGTCAACGACCTCCTGACGCACCTTTGTGCGCGGAAAACGTTCCGCGCGGTGATGACGGCCCGCGGCACGGCTGCCCCGTTCAGCCGCCGGTCGACTCCCGTACCACTACGGTGTAGGAGCTGACGAACTCCTCCTGGTCCCTGCCTCGTTCGTCCCGTTCCATGCGGTCGGCCAGGAGGTCGACCGCTCGCTGGGCCATCGCGTCGTGGTCCGGGTCGATGGTGGACAGCGAGGGGACGAGGAACTCGCTCTCCTCGACGTTGTCGAAGCCGATCACCTTGACCTGGCCCGGCACCGCCACCCCGGCGTCGGCGAGACCCCGCAGCACACCCATGGCCATGGTGTCGGTGGCGCAGAAGACGCCGTCGATGTCGAGGCCGCTCTCCACCATCTCCCGGGCCCGTCGCGCACCCGCGCGCATCGTGAAGGCGTCCATGCTCTGTACGAGAGCCGGGTCCACAGGCAGGCCCGCGTCCAGCAGTGCCTGCCGGTAGCCCGTGAAGCGGAGGCTGGAGACGTCGACCTCGTCTCCCAACGGCCCGCACACCATCGCGATGCGCCGGCAGCCGCGCTCGATCAGGTGACGGGTGGCCGCCCGGGACGCCTCGACGTTGGGCATGGCGACATGGTCCACGGGACCGCCGAAGATCCGCTCGCCGAGGATGACCACGGGGTAGTCCACCTTGAGCCGTTCGACGTCGGCCGCGCCCATGCCCACGGTGCTGAGGATCAGCCCGTCGTAGAGCCGGTTGCGGGACATGGACAGCACGTCGAGTTCGTTCTCGCGTGAGGCGCCGGTCTGCTCGATGCTCACCCGCAGACCGTGTCCCTCGGCGGCGGCGATGATGGCGGTGGCCAACCGGCCGTAGCTCTGCTGCATCAGCGTCTCGGTCCACTTGTAGTCCGCGTCGGACGCGCCCGAGGCGATGCGGTAGAGCTTGTTGTCGCCGTGGTCGCGGCAGTACGTGGCGTACTGGCGGGCCAGATCGGCGGAGTACTCGGCGCGCATGTTGCCGCCACAGCCCCAGGTCTCGTTGCCGATGCCCCAGTACTTCACCCGCCAGGGCTCGTCCCGCCCGTTGGCCTTGCGCAGCCGCACCATCGGGCTGTCGCCGTCGCGGGTGAGGTACTCGACCCACTCGCTCATCTCCTGGACGGTGCCGCTGCCGACGTTGCCGCTGATGTAGGGCTCGGCGCCGAGCAGTTCGCACAGGGCCATGAACTCATGGGTGCCGAGCGTGGAAGCGCCCGTACGCGACATCGCGACCAAGGCAGGTGTCGAGGTGGGGACGATCTACCGCCACTTCCCGACGCGAGCGGATCTCATCGTCGCCGTCTACCGGCACCAGGTCGACGCCTGCGCCGAGGCCGGTCCCGCCCTGCTGGAGGCCGGCGCGAGTCCGCACGCCGCACTGGAGCAGTGGATCAACCTGTTCGTCGACTTCCTGGTCACCAAACACGGACTCGCCGCCGTACTGCGGTCCGACAGCACCGGCTTCGAGGCGCTGCACACCTACTTCCTCGACCGCCTCGTCCCGGTCTGCGCCCAACTGCTCGACGCCGCGGCCGCCGCCGGCGAGATCCGCTCCGGCCTTCGGGCCTACGAACTCATGCGCGGCGTCGGCAACCTCTGCGTCGGCGCGGACGGCGACCCCGACTACGACCCACGCCGACTGGTCGAACTCCTCATCGCGGGACTGCGCCCACCACGCTGATCGCCGCCCCGCACCCCCTGTCCGGCTCAGCGTGGCTCTGCTCGCCGCCGGATGGCCGCCGTCCACCCGTAGCACCTGGACACCGCTGATGTGCCGGGCGCCACAGCGGTCCTGGGCGGGACGAGTTACGGGCCGGCGCGGTCGAGCGGGGTGTCGTCGACGGTGGTCGCGAGGAGGACGGGGGCACGGCCGAAGTCGGGGTCGATCTCCGCCCAGGACAGCAGGGCGTGGTGGCCATCCGCGCCGTGTACGGCGATCAGGAAGCGCAGGCGGTCCTCGCGGCGCACGGGGTCGAAGTGCGGACCGGCGGACGACAGGACGTCGTGGAGGAGCGGCCCGGTGAAGGTGTGGTGCTGGATGCCGCGGGTGGCGCACTCGACGCTGACCCGCGTCGGGTGCCGGGGCCAGGCGAGCAGTTCGGCGACTGCGAGGCGGCCCAAGCAAGCGCATATACCAATCCTATTTACTCAAGAGGCGCGCTCTTGCGATGAGACAGGGCCCTTTTCCCTCGCATGTGCGGCAGTATGATCGGCGTATCGGCGTATGCACCGCTCAGCGGCCACCCCGGGCCGTTGGACGTTCGTGAGAAGGAGTGCCCCGTGATGACCCGTACCGCGCGCCGGAGCCGCCGGTCCCTCCAGGTGGCCGGCGCCGGAGCCGTCGCGCTGCTGGCTCTGAGCGCCTGCTCCTCCTCCGACTCCGACGACTCCTCGTCGGGCTCCGACTCCGCCGCGTCGGGGTCCTCCTCCCCGAAGCTGTCCGGCACGGTCACCGTCTTCGCCGCCGCCTCCCTGAAGGAGAGCTTCACGACCCTGGGCAAGGAGTTCGAGCAGGCCCACCCCGGCACGAAGGTCGTCTTCAACTTCGGCGGGAGCGACAGCCTCGCCGCCGGCATCACCAGCGGTGCACCGGCCGACGTCTTCGCCTCCGCCAGCCCGAAGACGATGGCGATCGTGACGGACAAGAAGGACAACGCCACCGCGCCCGTCACCTTCGTCCGCAACCAGCTGGAGATCGCGACCCTGCCGGGCAACCCCGGCAAGGTCGCCTCCCTGAAGGACCTCACCAAGTCGGGTCCGAAGGTCGTGCTGTGCGACAAGACGGTGCCGTGCGGCGCCGCCGCTCAGAAGGCCCTGGAGGCGAGCAAGCTCAAGCTCACCCCGGTCTCCTACGAGGAGGACGTGAAGGCGGCCCTGAACAAGGTGGTGCTGAAGGAGGCCGACGCCGCCGTCGTGTACAAGACCGACGTGCACGCGGCGGGTGACAAGGTGCAAGGCGTGGACTTCCCCGAGTCGGCCGACGCCATCAACGACTACCCGATCGCTCTGCTCAAGAGCTCGCGGAACACCGGGACCGCCAAGGCGTTCATCGCACTGGTGCGGTCCGCCGAGGGCCAGAAGGTCCTGACCGAGGCCGGGTTCCTCAAGCCGTGACCTCCCCGCGCGACACGTCCGGTGCCGTGGCCGACACCCTGACGGGCGGGCCACGGCGCCGACGCGTCCGGAAACGCCCCCGGGGCGTACCGCTCCCGCTGCTCGTGCCGGCGCTGGCGGGCCTGGCGTTCCTGGTGCTGCCGCTGATCGCCCTGCTCGTCCGCACCCCCTGGAGCAACCTCCCCGATCAGCTGACCAGCCCGCAGGTGTGGCAGGCGCTCCAGCTCTCCCTGGTCTGCGCCACGGCTGCCACGGCCGTGAGCCTGGTCCTGGGCGTGCCCCTGGCCTGGCTGCTCGCCCGTGTCGAGTTTCCCGGGCGGGGCCTCCTGCGGGCCGTGGTGACGCTGCCGCTGGTGCTGCCTCCGGTGGTGGGCGGTGTGGCCCTGCTGATGGCGCTCGGCCGCAACGGGGTCGTGGGGCGCTGGCTGGACTCGTGGTTCGGGGTCACGCTGCCGTTCACCACCGCCGGGGTGGTGGTCGCGGAGGCGTTCGTGGCGATGCCGTTCCTCGTCATCAGCGTGGAGGGCACCCTGCGGGCCGCCGACCCGCGCTACGAGGAGGCGGCCACGACGCTGGGAGCCTCCCGCTTCACCGCGTTCCGCCGGGTCACCCTGCCGCTGATCGCGCCGGGCGTCGCGGCGGGCGCGGTGCTGGCCTGGGCGCGGGCGCTGGGCGAGTTCGGGGCGACGATCACCTTCGCGGGCAACTTCCCCGGCCGCACGCAGACGATGCCGCTCGCCGTGTACCTCGCCCTCCAGAGCGACCCTGAGGCGGCGATCGCGCTCAGCCTGGTCCTGCTCGCCGTGTCCATCGCTGTCCTGGCCGGACTGCGCGACCGCTGGATGACCGCCTCATGACTGACAACGAGAAGACCGACACCAGGACGACGCACACCGAGAAGATCGCGCACGGTGGTACGGAAGATGCCGCGCAGGCCGTGGAGGAGCCGGACGCCCCGCCGGCCGGGGCAGGGCCGGGCCCGCACCAGGCCGTCACGGCCGGGACAGCGCTGCACCCCGAGAAGGCCGTCACGGCCGGGACAGCGCTGCACCCCGAGAAGGCCGTCACGGCTGGGACAGCGCTGGACCCCGAGAAGGCCGTCACGGCCGGGACAGCGCTGGACCCCGAGAAGGCCGTCACGGCCGGGACAGGGCTGGATGCCCACCTCGTCGTCGAGCGCGGGCCCTTCCGCCTGGACGTCGCCCTGACGGCCGCGCCCGGTGACGTCGTCGCCCTGCTCGGCCCGAACGGTGCCGGCAAGACCACCGCCCTGCGCGCGCTGGCCGGCCTCGCCCCGCTCACCGGCGGCCATCTGCGCCTCGACGGCGCCTCGCTGGACCGTACGCCGCCCGAGTCGCGCCCGGTCGGCGTCGTCTTCCAGGACTACCTGCTCTTCCCCCACCTCAGCGCCCTGGACAACGTGGCCTTCGGCCCCCGGTGCCACGGCGCGACCAAGGCTGAGGCCCGCGCCCAGGCGGCCGCCTGGCTGGACCGCATGGGTCTCGCCGACCACACCGGCGCCAAGCCCGGCCGCCTCTCCGGCGGGCAGGCCCAGCGCGTCGCCCTCGCCCGCGCGCTGGCCACCCGACCCCGGCTGCTCCTCCTCGACGAGCCCCTCGCCGCCCTCGACGCGCGGACCCGCCTGGAGGTCCGCGCCCAACTCTGCCGTCACCTCGCGGAGTTCGAGGCCGTCGCCGTACTCGTCACGCACGACCCGCTGGACGCCATGGTCCTCGCGGACCGGCTTGTCGTCGTCGAGCACGGCCGGGTCGTCCAGGAGGGCACCCCGTCCGACATCGCCCGCCACCCGCGTACGGACTACATCGCCCACCTCGTCGGCCTGAACCTCTACCGGGGGCAGGCCGAGGGGCATGCCGTCCGGGTCGACGCGGGGCCGGTGATCACGATCACGGAGGACCTCACCGGGCCGGTCTTCGTCGCCTTCCCGCCGAGCGCGGTCACCTTGCACCGCGACCGCCCCACCGCGTCCAGCGCCCGCAACCTCTGGCAGTGCGTGGTCGCCGGCCTGGAGACCCACGGCGACCAGATCCGCGCCGACCTCACCGGCGCCCTTCCCCTCGCCGCCGACCTGACGACGGTGGCCGCGGCCGAGCTCGACCTTCATCCGGGGGCGGAGGTGTGGGCGACGGTGAAGGCCGCCCAGACGCACGCGTACCCGGCCTGACCTGCTACGCCGTATCGGCCCGGACGTACGTCACGTCGAAGTCCGGCACCCACGTCTCGCCGTCCTCGGACTGCTCCCAGCCGCCCTGGATCGTGTCGCCCCCGTCGCTGAAGGTGGCCGTGAACCGCTGGTGGAAACCGGGTGCGGCGCGCCACTGCCGCCATACGCCGTCGTCCATGCTCGTCCGGTACGTGCGCGCGACGCCTCGGCCGTCGGCGTACAGCGTCGTGAACTCCCCCGAACTGTCGTCGTAGCCCGTCAGCATCACGGTGGGGAACGGAGAGTGCGCACGCCATTCGGCCGGCAGGACCGACTCGTCGTCCGCGTCCGCGCGTTGCACGAGGAAGACGCCGCCCTCCAGCCACGCGACCTCCGTCCGGACCGGCCCGACGCTGCGGCCCACGGCCCACATGTCCCACTCGCCCACGAGCACGTCCAGTCGCCGCATCGCGCTGTGGGGCTCCGGTTGCCGCATGTGACCCTCCTCTTCCTCGTTCCTCGGTGTCGCCTCTTAGTGGTGATGACCGGAGCGACCGGCCGGACTCATCGGCCTGGTGGACGTTCCCTCAGTGGAACCAGACGACAAGCCGAACGTTCTCCGCGCCGTGGAGTGCGCTGAGCGTGCGCATCACAGCCCAGACGGGGCCCCAGTGGGTGTCGTCTCCCGCTACGGACTCGCGACTTCGCGTGCCGGAGCTGTCGGTCTCCCGCCAGTCGGCGGAGTCGAGCTCGGCCCAGCCGAGCCATGTCGTCCCGTGTACGTCGGCAGGGCCGCCGTACGAGGCGAACTGGCTGCTCAACTCCTCGGACGCGTCCTCCGGGAAGCCGCGGCCCTCGGACAACGGGCGGAAGCCGAAGGAGTTGCGGATGCCGAAGAGGCAGGCCAGGGCGTCGTAGGCGTTGCCGACGTCCAGGAGGAACAGATCGATCGCGGCGTGCCACACGGCATCCTCGTCGTCGGGGCCCCGGAGGCGGGCCCCCGGTCTGCACTCGATCATCCCGCCGAAGTCAGTGGACATGGCAGGATCCTCCCTGCACGGCTTGTGGTTCGGCACCTGCATTAGGACGAGCGGGGTGCGGATACTGTCGTCGGGCAACCGAGCAGGAAGAGTGGCCGTCTGTGAACCTGGGCGTTGTCGGGCAGGCCGCCGGCCTGTTCGCTGTGACCAATGTCGACGACATCCTGGTCCTGTCACTGTTCTTCGCCCAGGGCGCGGGGCACCACGGCTCCGGCCGGCGTATCGTGCTCGGCCAGTACCTCGGCTTCACCGCCATCCTCGCCGTAGCCGCCGCGGCGGCGTTCGGCGCGACGTTCCTGCCCGAGGCCGCCATCCCCTACCTCGGCCTGCTGCCCCTCGCGCTCGGCCTCAAGGCCGCCTGGCAGGCGTGGCGACACCGTGACGACGGAGACGACGGAGACGGCGAAAGCGAGACGGCCGGGGGCGGCCCGAGGGCGCTGGAGGTCGCGGCCGTCACCTTCGCCAACGGCGGCGACAACATCGGCGTCTACGTCCCCGTGTTCGCCACCGCCGGTGTGGGCGGGATGAGCGTCTACGCCGCCGTCTTCCTGGTCCTGGTGGCCGTGTGGTGCCTGGCCGGCCGCTACTTCGCCACCCGTCCCGTGATCGCCGGGGTCCTCAGCCGGTGGGGGCACGTCCTCCTCCCTCTCGTCCTCATCAGCCTCGGTCTGCTCATCCTCATCGAGGGCAACGCCTTCGGCCTGTGAGGGAGTCTTTCGCGACTTTCCGTAACCGTTGCCGTTCGTCCCGTTGACACCTCGCGTACCTCGCCTTAGCGTCGCGCCAGCATTCCGACCTGGTGACGACATCTCGAACGGTTGAAAGGCAAGTGCCCTGCGCATCACCGGAACCAGCACACATGTGGCCGGAACGCCGTACGGGGCCTGCCGTACGGACGTCCGTGCCCGCTGCGCGGACGCCGCTGCCCGATCTGCGTACGGGCGCACGCCGGCACGGGCTTCACGAGAGTCGCCGAGACCCGGATGCCCGGCCCCACCCACTCCCTGACCAGGGGTCCTGGCCGCCGGCACCCGACGAGCCGTCACCCTCTCAACGACGAGACGACCAAGGAACAATCACCATGCGCACCCGAAGAGCCGCCCTCGCCACCATCGCCGGAGCCGCCTCCCTCCCCTTCACCCTGTCCGCCTGCGGTGGGGACAAGGGGAGCAGCTCCCAGGGTGGCGGCACCATCGGCATCGCCATGCCGACCCGGGCCTCCGAGCGCTGGCTCACCGATGGCAAGAGCGTCGTGAAAAACCTGGAGTCCAAGGGGTACCAGGCCAAGCTGGTGTACGGGGACGACGACCCGAAGGCCCAGGTCTCACAGATCGAGGACCTGGTCAAGCAGCGCGTCGACGCGCTGATCATCGCGGCCATCGACAACGAGTCGCTGAACGACGTGCTCGAGAAGGCCGCCGCCGCCAAGATCCCGGTCATCTCCTACGACCGGCTCATCCTCGGCACCAAGAACGTCGACTACTACGTCTCCTTCGACAACGAGCAGGTCGGCAGGCTCCAGGCCACCTACATCATCGAGAAGCTCCGTCTGGAGGACGGCAAGGGCCCGTTCAACATCGAGCTGTTCGCCGGTTCTCCCGACGACAACAACACCAAGTACTTCTACGAGGGCTCGATGCACCTCCTCCAGCCGTACCTGGACAGCAAGCAGCTGGTCGTCCAGTCCGGCCAGAGCAAGCTCAGCGACATCACCACGCTGCGCTGGGACGGCCCGACCGCGCAGAAGCGCATGAACCGCATCCTCGCCAAGTCGTACGCCAACAGGACCGTCGACGCGGTCCTGTCGCCCTACGACGGCATCTCCATCGGCGTGCTGTCCGCCCTGAAGTCGTACGGTTACGATTCCGACCGCAAGCCCCTCCCGATCATCACCGGCCAGGACGCCGAACTTGCCTCGGTGAAGTCGATCATCGCTGGGGAGCAGTCGCAGACCGTCTACAAGGACCTGCGCCAGCTCGCCGAGGTCGCCGCGAACATGGCCGACGACATACTCAAGGGCAGGACACCGCGTGTGAACAGCAGAAGGGCCTACAACAACGGCGTCAAGCCCGTGCCCGCCTACCTGCTGCAGCCGACGAGCGTCGACAAGTCCAACTACAACTACGTCCTGGTCCTGGGCGGTTACTACACCGCAGACGAGCTCAAGTAGCCGACCGGCCGGAGCTGCGGCAGGGCCCTGCTCGCCCGTCGTGCCGGAGAGGGCGTGCCTGCCTGGGTCCGCTGGGACCGGGCACGCCCGTCGCGGCTCTCATGAGGAGGGCCGGGCGCAGGTGATGTCCGTGGTGGGCAGGTGGCCGGTGGCCAGGTAGGTGTTGACCGTCGTATCGACGCAGGAGCTGCCGAAGACGCCGTACACGGCGTGCTGGTCCGCGCCGCGGAGGGTGATCAGACGGGAGGAGCGGTTCATGCGGCGTACTTCCCGAGCACTCTCGTACGTGGTGCGCGGGTCGCCCGTCGCGTTGACGAGCAGCGCCGGCAGGTCGCCCCGGACCGAGGTCGGTCGCTCGCGCGGCGGGTCCCAGAAGGCGCACGGCCCGATGTTGTTCGCGACGGGACCGAACAACGCGTCCCGTTCGCGGGCCCGTTGGACGTCGCGCCAGTATGTATCGGGGTCGCGCGGTGCGGCCACGTCGCCGCACAGGATCGCCGTCTGGACGCTGCCGTAGGCGGATTCGGATCCGCTCAGCAGGAAGTGGAGCGTTGCGGCCAGCCCTGGCGAAGGCGTGACCCTGTGGCCGTCGGCGGCCCGCCGCATGTCCCGCACGGCCTGCGCGAGATCGGCGTACGCGGTGTCGTTGTCCTGTGAGAGGCCGCTGAAGACGATGACGGGCATGACGTGTTCGTCCACCCGGTGGTCACCGATCGGCAGGGGCGTGCGTCCGGCCGCCGTCTGAATCCGGTCCACGACGGCCAGCACCGCCTCCCGGGTACGGCCGAGACCGTAAGTGGTGTCACGGGCGGCGGCCCAGTCGGCCCAGCCCTCGAGGGCGTGCCGGTTGGCCGGTTCCGTGCCGCGCAGCAGCCGGGGGCTGTAGCGGCTGGGGGCGGCGACTCCGTCGAGCACGACCCGGTCGGTGCGGCCGGGGAACATCGTGGCGTACACCTGGCCGAGGTAACTGCCGTACGAGTAGCCGAGGTAGGAGATCCTGCGCTCGCCGAGCGCGGCGCGGACGACGTCCATGTCGCGCGCGGTGTTCCGGGTGCTGGCGTACGGCAGTACGTCACCCGCGTACGTCCGGCACCGACGGGCGAGTTCCTCCGCGAACGCAGCCTGACGATCGAACCCGGCGCGGTCGGCCCCCGCGCCGCGTACGAAGGAGCCGGTGGGCCAGTGGCAGTCCAGCGGCGTGCTGCGGCCGACGAAACGGGGGTCCACGCCCACCACGTCGTAGCGTTCACCGACCTGCCGCATCGCCGTACGCACCCACGGCGGGTCGCCGATCGTCTGTCCTCCGGGGCCGCCGCCGTTGAGCAGCAGCGCGCCGACGCGACGGTCCGTGTCGGTGGCCCTTATCCGCGAGATCGCGACGGTGATCGTACGTCCGTCCGGGTCGTCGTAGTTCAACGGGACGGTGACATCGGCACATCGGGCGCCCGCCTGCTGCAGTTCCTTGCCGGTCTCGTCGTCGGGTCCGAGCAGGCAGCTCTTCCAGGCGAGGTGCTGGTGGTGGTAGCGGGCGAGGGGGTCGGCTGTCGCGCGGGCGGGTTCGGCGGCGGCGGGCGGTGCGGCGAGGGCGAGCGCGCCGACGAGGCCCAGGGCGGCCCCCGCCGCGGTGCGCCGCACGAGCCGGTGCAGGGCGCCGACGGCCGGTTTGCGCGGGGACGACGGCGTTGAGGTGACGGGGAGGGTGGAGCCGGTCATCAGGTGGTCCTTTCGGAAGGCCTGTGCTCGCAGAGGGACTTGTCGACGAGGTCCAGGAAGTCGAGCTCGGCCTGGAGGGTGGCGGGCACCTCATTGAGGGCGACGGCGACGCTGCGGAGACGACCGCCGTTGGTGTCGTTGGTGCCTCCAGGGCCGATGGCGATCAGGGCCCGGTGGCCGCCCGGCACCGTCCCCGCATGCCCCCACCACGTCCCGCCGCAGGACAGGGGGGAGGAGATCAGGCCCAGCCCGTAGCGGGCGCCGGGCCAGAGGCGGTCGGGATCGGCGGCCACGGTTCGCCGCATCTGGGCCAGTTGGGCCGGGGGCAGCAGGCGGCCGCCGAGCAGGGCCCTGCCGAACCGCGTCAGGTCGGCCGGCGTGGAGACGAGGGCTCCGCCGACCCCTCCGAAGGTCATGTTCCAGGAGGTGCCGTCGACGCGTCGGCCGTCCTCGCCGGTGAAGTAGCTGTGGGAGTACGGCCCTTGCACTCGGGTGCCGTCACCGGGCCAGTAGGTGTCGCGCAGGCCCAGTGGGGTGATGATGCGGCGGGCGATCTCCGTCTCGGGGGCACGGCCGGTGACCTCGCGGACGATCATGCCGAGGACCAGGTAGTTGGTGGTGGCGTAGTGCCATTGCCCCTGGGGGCGCGGCAGTTCGAGAGCGCGGGTGACGAGGTCGCGCGGCTCGAAGTGGCGGTATCGCAGGCGCTCGGGGTGGGCCCATTCGGGAGCGTCGAGATAGTCGGGCAGTCCGCTGGTGTGCTGCAGGAGTTGACGTACGGTGATCCGGGCGCCGTGGTGGCCGTGCCCGTGTATCAGACCGGGCAGGTAGCGCTCGACGGGGTCCTCGAGCGAGAGGCGGCGCTCGGCTACGAGTTGCAGGACGACCGTCGCGGTGAACGTCTTGGTCACGCTGCCCACGCGCAGCCGGTCGGCGGCGTTCATGGGGCGTCCGGTGCGGAGATCCGCCGTTCCGGCGGCCTCGGCCCAGCGCCCGCAGGGGCCGTCCGCGGTGGGGTCAGTGATCAGGACCGCGGCACCGGCGATCCCGTCGCGGTCGGTGAGGACGTTCAGCGCGCGGCGAGCCTGGTCGTGTGTACCGCAGTCGGCGGTAGAAGGTGGACCCGGCGCCTGTGCCGTCGCCACCGGGCCGGTGGCCAGGACCATGACAGCGGCCAGGACTGCGAGGGCGGTGCGCCTGCCGGGCGCGGGATTTCGTAAGAGGGTGGGCATGTGACGTCACGTTAGGCTCGGGGCGCCGCGTGATCACTCCGGCAGGCATGTGCTTCACAGTTGCGGGCTGCCCCAGCGGGGAAGCGGGAGCAAACCCCCTCGACGGCTGACGCTGCCGCTGGTAGGAGCGGCGTCGCGCGATCTGTCATACGGAAAGCCGGCCGGCCCCGTACTTCGCTCGACAGCCAGGTCGAAAGGCCGAGACGTGGCAGGCATCGACCGCGGACGCGGAGCAGACGCTCCGGCGCCGAGGTGAGCCGCAGTGACTCGGGGTGCACCGCGTAGGCTGCGGACCGCTGCGGGCCGCTCCCGCCGAGGTACAGCGCTTCGGCGGTCGCCGCGGAGTGCGAGCGCTGAGCAGCGGCCCGTCGGGGCGCAGTGGTGGACTCTCAGGCGTCGGCAAGCTCGGCGTTCGCGCGTTCGCGCGCTGTGTGACCAGGCCCAGCACGCGGCCCGCGACGGCGAGGTCCTCGGCCGGAACACCGGCGTACAGCCGCGCTGCCCTGAATTACTTCGACAACGAGCGGGGCAACGTCCTCGCGGCCAACGTGGAGAACCAGTGGGCGGCCATCACGAGGTTCGTGCGTGACGCGTGAGCGAATCCGTCGGACCAAAGCACCACCATCATGGGCCACACCGTCCGCACCATCGCGGCACTGCTCTACTACATCGGCTTCGTCGAGGCGAAGGGGTCCATCACGCACGGGCAGGAATGACCCACAGGCGTGTGACGGCCCGGCGGATTCTTGCGTCGGGCCGTTTCTCACGCCGTGCGCAGCACGCAGTCGTTCGCGGCGTCAGCCGCCGCTGGAGACGCTCCAGGCCTGGTTCGTACCGCCGGTGCAGCTCCACAGTTGGGCCTTGGATCCGTTCGCCGTTCCCTGGGCCGTGATGTCGAGGCAGAGACCGGAGAGGTCGTTGGTGACACTGCCATCGGCGTGGAAGGTCCACTGTTGGCTGGTGGTGCCGTTGCAGCCCCAGGTGATGACCTTGGTGCCGTTGGCGGTGCCGTTGCCGTCCGCGCCGAGGCACTTGCCGGCGATCCGCAGTTCACGGCCGGCGGAGTACGTGTACTTCTGGTTGGCGTTGGTCGCCCCGCAGTCCCAGATGATCTGCTGGACTCCGTCGGCCGGGTTGTTCGCGTCGTCCAGGCAGCGGTTCGATCCCTGCCCCACGATCTGCGCGGCGCCGTTCTGGGAGCTCTTGGTGAAGGTGACCGTGGCGTGCGAGGGGAGCCTGTAGGAGAAGGAACCGGCCCCGTTCCAGGTGGCGGTGAAGGTGGTGGCGGAGGAGTTGTTGTTGTACGCCACCAACACCTCACCGCCGTCCGGGTTCTTGTAGGCCTGCGCCCAGATGCCACCGCCGTCGGAGTAGCCGATGCGCGTCGCGCCGGGGACGACGAACTTCGAGAACTGGCCCAGCTGGTAGTAGTTGTCGGTGTAGGTGACGTTGCCCGTCGACTGGTCCACGGTGACCAGGCCGGTGCAGTTGTCGCAGCCGACGCCCATCTTGGGGCCGCCGTTCGTGTCCAGCGCGAGGTTCCACAGCAGTGCGCCGTTGCCCCAGTTGAAGGTGGATTCCAGGGCGAGCTGGGCGGCGTTCATCGGCGCGATCCCCGGGCCGGTGGAGCACTCGCTCTCGTAAAGCCGCTTGTCGGGGTAGGAGTTGTGGATCGTGGTCATCTTGCCGAGGTCGTTCTGGTAGCAGTGCCACGCCGTGCCGTACATCGCGTCGCGCGCCGCCTGGTTGCCCATCAGCGTGTTGGCGTAATTGGTGTCCACGTGGTCGGCGTCCCCGCCGAGGATCTTCGTGTCGCTCAGCCCTGCCTGCTGCAGCGCCGGAGCCAGGTTGTCGGCGATGAAGGTCGCCTCGTTGCTCGCGGGCCACAGCATGGCCGAGTACGTGGACGGGGAGATGGTCGGCTCGTTCTGCGGGGTGACACCCCAGACGTTGACGCCCTTCGCCTTGTACTCCTGGAGGAACTTCACGTAGTACTGCGCCAGCGGCCCGTACATGTCGGAGCGCAGGGTGCCGTTGTTCGTGCCCAGCATGGTGTTGGTCGTCTTCATCCACGCCGGCGGGCTCCAGTCGTTGGCGAAGAGCTTCATCGCCGGGTTGAGCGCCTGGGCCTGCTTGATGACCGGGATGACGTAGGCGTCGTCGTGCGCGGTGGAGAAGTTCGCCAGGGTGGGGTCGGCGACGCCGCCGTTGTCGTCGTAGGAATAGGTGCCGGGGCTGCCGGGCGGGGTCGCTGTGTAGTCGGACGAGCCCATCGGCACCCGCATCAGGGACAGGCCGATGCCGGATCCCCTGGTGAAGAGGGCGCGCATGACACGGTCGCGGGTGGCCGCGCTGAGCTTGTTCTGCAGCAGATAGGTGGAGGTGTCCGTGAAGGCGGCCCCGAACCCGTCGATGGTCTGGAGCGTCTTCGTGTCGTCCACCGACAGGTTCACGGTCCCCGAGGACACCGGCCCGAGCGTGATGCCCGGCTGCGGTGTCAGCGCCTGGCTCAGGTCCGCGGTCGTCAGTGTCGCCCCGATCATCGTGTCCGCGGCGGCGTTGGCCTGGGTCGGCGCGAGCAGCGCCAGCCCGCCGAAGGCGGCCATGGTCAACGCGGTGAGCTGCGCACCGGCGCTGCGGAATCGACGTCTGAGAAGCATGGAAGGGTCCCTCTTCCCGCCCTGGCCCCTCATCGTCCCGCGTCCCCGGACACGCCTTTGTAAGGGCCGTTGATTAAGTGGCCCAAACTGTCGGGGGTCAAGGGGACACGCGTCAATCCCGGCGACACGAAAGGCTTTCGTCACATCTTCGGCGGCGGACTTGTCCAGCTGGACGGTGTCTTCCGAGCAACGGGACGACCGGCGAGGGCATCAGTGGCGTGGTCGCACGCTCGACGCCCTCCTGGCCGCGGAGCCGACCTGCGAGGGCTCAGCCGCCCGTCAACCGCCGGACCGGCGTACCGGCGAGGAACGCGGTGATGTCTTCCACCGCTTCCGTGTAGAAGGTGCGGTAGTTCCGCTCGGTGACGTAGCCGAGGTGCGGGGTGGCGAGCACGTTCGGTCGGGAGCGCAGGGGGTCGTCGGCGGGGAGCGGCTCAGTCTCGAAGACGTCGAGCCCGGCCCCGGCGATCCATCCCTCGCGCAGGGCGCGCAGGAGTGCCGTTCGGTCGACGATGGCGGCGCGGGACGTGTTGATCAGGTGGGCGTGCGGGCGCATGGCACGCAGCTCCGGCTCGCCGAGCAGGCCGCGCGTGCGGTCGGACAGGACGAGGTGGATCGACACGAAGTCGCTGCGACGCAGCAGGTCCTCCTTGCCGTGCGTCAGTTGGGCACCGGCTTCGGTCGCTCGCTCGGCGGTGAGGTTCTCGCTCCAGGCGAGGACCTCCATGCCGAACGCGGTGGCGACACGGGCGACCCGGGTACCGATCTTGCCGAGTCCGAGCAGGCCCAGGGTCCGGCCGTGCAGATCCTGGCCGACGGTGGACTGCCAGGGGCCGCCCTCGCGCAGGGCCCGGTTCTCGGCGGTGACGTGCCGGGCGAGGCCCAGGAGAAGTGCCCAGGTCAGTTCGACGGGCGGGGTGGAGCTGCTTCCCGTGCCGCAGACGGTCACACCCTGGGCCGTGGCCGCGGCGAGGTCGATGGAGGCGTTGCGCATACCGGTGGTCACCAGCAGGCGCAGTCGGGGCAGGCGGCGCAGCAGGTCGGCGTCGAAGGGGGTACGCTCCCGCATGGCGACGACGATCTCGCAGTCGGCGAGCTCTTCCACGAGCTTGTCCCGGTCGGTGATGTTCTCGCGGAGCGTGCGGACGTCGACCCGGCCGGCGAGGGGGCTCCAGTCCGCAAGGGTCAGGGCGGCGCCCTGGTAGTCGTCCAGCACAGCGCAGTGGAGGGTCATACCGCCATTCTGCCTTTCGGGCATCTGTACGCCGGGTGCGGGACGGGCCGCTCCCCCGAGCAGAACGGCCTCTCCGCCACCCATGAGCGGAAAGCCGCGCGGGAGGCGGGAGCAGCCGGTGGCGGCGAGGGGCAACGGCTGGGTGGAGGCGCCCAGGTCGCCGGGGCCGAAGGCGGTCAGAACCCATTCGCCTACGTGCTGAGGTTGCGCTCGCAGCACGGCAGCGCGCGAACACCGTCCGCGTCCCCGAGGGACCGCGCGCCTTCCACCCGCGTCAGCGGAATTCTGCCCTCCCGGACGGCATCGGCGGCCACCGCCGGAAGACGCGGGGTCGCCTCGCTGTTGGCCGGCACGACAGCCTAGTCTGCGGCCGCAGGACGAAGTGCTTGAAGCCGGGCCCGGCGGGCGTCGTCGGTCCGGCCGTCCTAGATGTCGTCTGCGCGGTACGGGCCGGTACCCGTGGCCTTCCAGTCGCCGTCCGGGCGGGTGACCACGGACTGGGCGGTCTCGTCGGTGTACCAACGACATGGAGCCGTCGTCCGACACCTCTCCCCCATCACTCGGCCAGCAGTCGGCGCAGCCAGCGGATCCGGGCCGCGCGGGCGTCCACGGAGAGGGCCGCCTCTGGGACGAAGCTGTCGAATCCATGGAAACCACCCGGCCATACATGCAGTTCCGCGACCCCGGCGCCGACCGTCTACGCCCTGCTCGCTACCGGTAGGCGTGTCAGGGAGTTCTCGTTGGCGGAGCCTCGGAAGGAAATGGGTCCCTCACGTCATCCTGACGACGACCTTGCCGGCTTTCGCGCGCCCTGCCGCGAAGTACTCCAGCGCTTCCGGGATCGAGTTGAAAGGGAAGACGGTGTCGATGACGGGTCGGATCTTCCCGGTCTCGATGAGCGCGGTGAGCTCACGAAGTTGGTCTCCGCTGGCCTTCATGAACAGAAAGGAATACGTGACGCCGCGTCGCCGGGCGCGCCAGCGGGTCTGGAAGCTCAGTGCGGACATCGCCAGCCGGATAACCGGATTCGCGCCCAGCTCCCTGCCGAAGGCGGCGTCGGGAGGGCCCACGACACTGATGATCTTTCCGCCCGGTTTCAGTACGTCCAGAGACTTCTTCAGGGTCTCGCCACCGAGCGGGTCCAGGACCACGTCGTAGTCGTGCAGGACCGTCTCGAATGCCTGCTTCTTGTAGTCGACGGCGACGTCTGCGCCCAGGCTCTTCACCACGTCGATGTTGGCCGTACTCGTGGTGGTGGCCACATGTGCGCCCAGCTGCTTCGCCAGCTGGATGGCGATCGTGCCCAGGCCGCCGGAGCCCGCATGGATGAGGACCTTCTGGCCCGGTTGGACGTGTGCCCGCTCGACCAGCACCTGCCACGAGGTCAGGGCGACCAGGGGAAGGGACGCGGCCTCCTCCATGCTCAGCGTGGCCGGCTTGATCGCCAAGTCGTCCTGGTGCACCGCGATGAGCTCGGCGAACGTGCCGATCCGGTCCTTGCGGGGCCGCGCGTAGACCTCGTCGCCCACCGTGAACCGCGTGACGGCCGCACCGATCCTGACCACGGTCCCAGCCAGGTCGTTGCCCAGGATGAACGGGACCCGGTACGGCAGGATCGTCTTCATCTCTCCGTCCCGGATCATGCGGTCGAGCGGGTTGATGCTCACGGCACGAACCTGGACCAGTACGTCGTCCGCGCCCAGCTGCGGTTCCGGCGCCTCACCGGCACGCAGGCCGGCCCCGCTGCCGTATCGGTCGACCAGGAAGGCCCTCATCGTTGTCTCCTTTTTGCCGCAGGCGGACCAGGGGCCGGTGCGCCGAGATCAAAGAAATTACGATCGTAATATTAAATTTACCGTCAGTAGACCGCAACTCGGTCCTCTCGTCGGGAAGTGACCACACCCACGACGGACACGAGAGGGAACCTCAAGGGTCGGCTGCCCGCGGGCGGTCGCCCATCGTGCCGCGCGGCTGCCGGCTTCGGCTGCGAGACGGGCGCGTACCCGCGAGCGACGTGGCCATACGGTTGCGTTCGTCAGTTCGCGCTCGCGGCGCACTCAGGCTCGACGACGCCCAGCAGTATGAGGGTGTTCCGGACGCCCTGATCGAGGACTTCGTCGGCGAGTTGCCGGTCGGTGAGGGCTCGGGAGTGTACGAGGCGACGTGGTGACCTCATACAAGAACGCAGCCACCCGCACCCTCACCGCCGGGGAGTGACCTTCGCCTACCGTGACCTAGGTCCCAGGGCCGGTGTCCCCGTCGTCTTCATCACCCACCTCGCAGCGGTCCTGGACAACTGGGACCCACGCGTCGTGGACGGCATCGCCACCAAGCACCGGGTCATCACCTTCGACAACAGGGGGGTTGGCGCCAGTACCGGGTCGACGCCGAAGACCATTCAGGAGATGGCGAAGGACGCCGTCACCTTCATCCGGGCGCTTGGGCTCGAGCGAGTCGACATCCTCAGCTTCTCGATGGGCGGCATGATCGCCCAGGTGATCGTGCAGAGCGATCCGCAGCTCGTCCGCAAGCTGATCCTCGCAGGCACCGGTCCGGCGGGCGGTGAGGGCATCAAGAACGTGACGCGGGTGTCGCACCTCGACACCGTCCGGGCCTTGTTCACCTTCAGGATCCGAAGCAGTTCCTGTTCTTCACGCGCACCGCCAACGGGCGTAGAGCCGGAAAAGAGTTCCTCGCCCGGCTGAAGGAGCGCACCAATGACCGGGACAAGGCGATCTCCCTCACCGCGTACGGCGCCCAGCACAAGGCCATCCACCGCTGGGGCCTGGAGCGACCCCACGATCTGTCCGGCGTCCGCCAGCCCGTGCTCGTCGCCAACGGCGAGAGCGACAGGATGGTGCCGACATCGAACTCGGCCGGTCTGGCGCGGCGACTGCCGAACGCCGAGCTGGTGATCTACCCCGACGCCGGCCATGGCGGCATCTTCCAGTTCCACGAGCAGTTCGTGGCGAAAGCCCTCGAGTTCCTCGAGCGCTCGTAAGGACTCAGTGCCGACGTGTGAGTGGACGTCGGCGACCGACCGTCGTCTCAGCGCATGAACGTGAGAGCGTTCTCGATTCCGTGTTCGAGGACCTCGTCGGCGGACCTCTGGTCGGAGAGGGCGCGGGACAGCTGCAACGTTCCCACCATCATGGCGAACAGCCCGATGGCCTTACCGCGAGCGGATGTCGGATCGCCAGGTGCCAGCCGGGCAGCGATCTCGTCCAGGATGGCCCTCGCCCCCTCGGTGTAAGCCTGTTTGGCCGCGTCTTCGCAGCGGCCGATCTCGTCGAGCAAGGCGGCGGAGGGGCATCCGGTGCCTGGCTGGTCGCGGTGGCCGGGGGACAGATACTCGCGAATGAGGTCCTCGAGTCCGAGGCGGCCTGGCCGTAGCGTGTCGTACCTCGCCACCTGTGTGCGCAGTTGGTCGGCGACGACGTTGGCGACGAGATCGTTCTTGGAAGCGAAGTGGGCGTAGAAAGCTCCGTTGGTGAGCCCGGCGTCCGACATCAGTGTGGAGACGCCTGACCCGTCGATCCCGTCCTGCTTGAACCGGTGGCCGGCCTGCTCGATGATCCGTTGCCGCGTGACCTGCTTGTGCTCCTTGGCATAGCGCGCCACGAGCTTCCTCCCATCACTCCGTTGCCTCGCCTCCCAGCCTAGTCCGTGACCTGACATCCATAATCTTATGACCGTCCGACGTGGTCGGCAGTCGACCTACGACCGCCAGAAGGGGAATGCTGCGCGGGTCGAGCCCACGACCACAAGGCTGACGGCTCGCGAGCGGACGAACGGGGCCTCGACCGCGACTGCGGTGCCGGCGAATCGAGCTGCGAGACTGCTCGACCGAGAGGTGTCTGAACTTCCGGTACCGGCGCAGTGGCGTACGGCGCACCGGGTCAAGCCGACCCGATTTGCGCTACACCGGGAGGCCGAGAGGGTCGGCAGGTAAGCGAGCCCGTTGCCCCCGGTCAGTACCTGGTGCAGCTGGCCGCCAACGCGCACGACGTCGTCGCGACCGCCGCCCTCGACCTGCCCGGGGACCAGCTCGCGCAGCCGCTCACCCTCGACTCCCCCATGGGTGACTGGTTCGGTCACCCCGTCGTGGGCCCGGCGCTGACCGCCGCGATGACGTCGACACTGACCGAGGAGGGGGCCACGGCGGCCAGGGAGGGCAACGCCGGCGCGCTGCGTCTGCGGTCCTCCATGGCGATGCGTCAGTTCCTCGGTTTCCTTCCCCGGCAGCATCCGCGGGAACTTTGGAAGAGCTGATCGAGATGAGCGCGGTGTCCCCCGACATGGTCGACGGCTGAGCTTGTTCTTCTTCCCCCGGCGCTCGTCCGGCTCCAGAGGTCACGGCCCTGGCCTTCGGGTGTTCTCCGGTTGCTGTCCGAGTACCTGGTAGCCGACTTTGTCCCCTCGCAGTTCCATGCCTTCAGTATCCCCGGAGGTGGAAACAGGCTCAGAAACCGGTGGACCTCACACTGGTTGCCGAGTGCCGGCGCGGGCACGGTGCCATGGACAACGCGTAGAAAGTCGACGTGCAGGCCAAAAGACAAGCTGAGCTTGTTCTTCAACCTCCGCCGACTGGCCTGTGGGTGAGTCCCTGCTGGGTACTCGATCTGTCTGTGGCCCGGGGAGTACGGTTCCGCGTATGTCCGTTGATCAAGAACTGGTGGATGCCGCGATCGAGTTGGCGCGCACCCGCTTCCCCGGGCAGGACTGGTCCGGAGCCGCTGCGTTGCGCCTCGACGACGGCGAGATCCTCACGAGCACCGCCCCGGACGTGCCGAACAGCGCCGTGAACCTGTGCCATGAGACCGGCGCCATCTGCGAAGCCTTCAAGCGAGGGCGACGTGTGGTGGCGTCGGTGTGCGTGACCGCCGTCGATGGCGATCGCGGGTACTGGATCCTGGCACCTTGCGGTGTCTGCCAGGAAAGACTTTTCGCCTACGGCCCTGACGTGGAAGTCGCAGTCCCGGAACCTACTGACCCGAGCCGCTGGCGCACGCTGCGGCTGCGGGACGTCCAGCCTCACTGGTTCGCACGGGTCTTTGCAGACGATGTCTGGCCTTATGGATCCGACAGTGCGTAATCCACGAAGTGAGCCTTTTCCGCACGTTACGTGATCACGCGACGAACTGTTCGATCTCACGGATGCGCTGCTGTGTGCGAACGGGCCGGTGAGATCGCCGGTGGACCTCCAAAAGCGGGTCAGCACGAGGAAACGCTTCGCGTCCGGCGGGGGGCACGCCGTTCGATGGTGATCGAAGAGCGACCGGAAACAAACGCGAACGAACAAACCCGACCGGCGAACCCTGCGAGGACTCTTGACGTGCGCCCGCCGGGTGCGTAGACATGACCGCGCGGTCTGACCACGCGGTCAGGCCGTCGGCCATCTTCGGCGCAGACACGCCGTCGGCCACCTTCGACGAAGACACACAGCCATCGGGAGACTTTCATGACACCAGGGGCGGAGCGCGGCGCGGGCTCGTCCGCGCCGCGCAGCGCGGACGTCGCCCGGCTGGCCGGCGTCTCGCGCAAGACGGTCTCCCGGGTCCTCAACAACGAGCCCTACGTCTCCGAGGAGGCCCGGCAACGCGTCCTCGCGGCCGCGGAGGAGCTGGGATACCGGCTCAACCACGCCGCCAGGGCATTGGCGTCCGGACGCTCCCGGTCCATCGGGGTCGTCGCTCTCGGAACCGCCGGGTACGGCACGGCCTCACTGCTCGTGCACATCGAACACGCCGTGCGGGACGCCGGTTACGCGCTCCGCATCGTCAACACGCCGGACGGCGACCCGGAGGAGATCGCCGATGCGCTGGAGTCGCTCCTCGAACAGGGCGTCGACGGCATCGTCATCTCCGAACCCATCGTGCAGGGGAAGGTCCGCGCCCGCCTCGACGTGCCGGTCCTCTTCCTCGGAGCACCGCCCGCCTTCACCGCCACCCGCACGGTGACCGTGGGCGTGGGCGCCCGTGACCTGGCTCGGGCGGCCACCGATCATCTGCTGGACCTGGGCCACACGACGGTCCATCACCTCGCCGGCCCGCGACGGTGGTACGCCACCAAGGACCGTATCGAGGGCTGGCGGGCGGCACTGGCGGCACGCGGCGCACCCGAACCGCCGCTGCTGAACGGTGACTGGTCGCCGGACTCCGGGTACGCCGCGGGCCGCGAGCTGGCCTCGGACCCTTCCGTGACCGCGGTGTTCGCCGCGGGCGACGAGATGGCCATCGGCCTGATCCACGCCCTGCGGGAAGCCGGACGCCGGGTACCGGAGGACGTCAGTGTCGTCGGCTTCGACGGCAACCCCGTCTTCGCCTATGTCTCCCCTCCCCTCACCACCGTGCGTCAGCCTTTCGAGGCCGCGGCGGGGGAAGGGATCCGCCTCCTCGTGCACGCCATCGAGAAGCCCGACACCGACCCGCCGCCGACGAGCGAACCACCCGTGGAACTCGTCGTCCGCGGCTCTACGGCACCTCCGCCGGACCTCGGGGCCTGACGCAGCCCCGTAGGCGGGAATGGGCCCCGCAGATGATGAGCGGGACGGTCGGTGGAGTGCTCGCCTCATTGGCGGTCATCCCGGCGGCCGGTGCCGCGGCCGCCGCCACGACGTACACGGCGCCCAATCCGCGTGTCCGCATCGATCTCAACGCGGGATGGCGGTTCGTCAGAGCGGACGTCTCGGGTGCGCAGGCATCCGGGTTCGACGATTCCGGATGGACCTCGGTCAACACGCCCCACACCTGGAACGCCGTCGACGGTGCCGATGGCGGCAACAACTACTACCGCGGAGTGGGCTGGTACCGCCGCCATTACACCGTGCCGTCCCAACTGGCCGGGAAGAGACTGTACTTGCAGTTCGCCGGGGTCAATCAGGTCGCCGACGTCTGGGTCAACGGCACGTATCTCGGGCAGCACAAGGGCGGCTACTCCCGGTTCAGGTTCGGCGTCACCGGCGTGCTGGTCCCGGGCGGGGACAACGTGATCGCGGTGAGGGTGACCAACGCCGGTGACACCGGCATCGCGCCGGTGAGCGCGGACTACTCCTTCGAGGGCGGCATCTACCGCAACGTGAGTCTGTGGGCCCTCGACAACCTCCACATACGGATGGAGGACTACGCGGGTCCCGGCATCTACCTGCGGCAGAGCAATGTGACGGCGGCGTCCGCGACGGTGGCCGTGACGACGAAGGTGTGGAACGACAGCACCACCACCAGATCGGTCGTCGTCCGCAGCGTCGTCGCCGACAAGAGCGGGAACGTCGTCGCGGAGGCCAGCGGCACCCCCCAGGTCCTGGCCGCGGCCACCGGCTCGGACGTCACACAGACCGTGAGCATCGACCGATCACGGCTGTGGAACGGCCTGGCGGATCCGTACCTCTACAACGCCAGTGTCGAGATCCACGACGTCACGGCGGGCGCGGACACGATCACGGACGTGGTGACCGAACGCCTCGGCCTTCGCTCCGTCGCCGTCGACGCCACCACCGGCTTCTCCCTCAACGGCAGCCGCCTCGGCCTGCACGGCGTCAACCTGCACCAGGAGCGGGCCGTCAAGGGCTGGGCGGTGACCGACGCCGATCACACACAGGACTTCGACCTCGTCCGGGAACTCGGCGCCAACGCCATCCGGATGGCGCACTACCAGCACGACCAGAAGGACTACGAACTCGCCGACGAACGCGGGCTGATCGTCTGGGCGGAGATCCCGCTGGTCAACTCGGTCACCGACTCGACCGCCTTCACCGCCGGCACCCAGAACCAGCTGCGTGAGCTGATCCGGCAGAACTACAACCACCCGGCGATCGTGTTCTGGGGCATCGGCAACGAGCTGACCGACTACAACGGCACCGCCACGAACACGCTGCTCGCGTCACTTGCCGGCATCATCGCTTCGGAGGACCCGGACCGGCTCTCCACCTACGCGGTGCGGGGCGAGGACCCCGACGACGCGCAGACGGGGCTGCACACGCAGGTCGCGGGCTTCAACAAGTACTACGGCTGGTACTACGGCTCCAAGGACGGTGACCTCGGTGCGTGGGCCGACAACCTGCACACCCACTCCCCGTCCCGCAGGATCGCCGTGTCGGAGTACGGCGTCGGCGCCAACACCGGCCAGCACGCCCTCAACCCGCCCAAGCCCGCACCGGGCGGATCCTGGCACCCCGAGGAGTACCAGTCGCTGTTCCACGAAGCGGCCTGGAAGCAGCTCACCCAGCGTCCGTACATCTGGGGCACGTTCGTCTGGGCCATGTTCGACTTCGCCTCCGACGGCCGCAACGAAGGAGGCCAACCGGGGCTCAACGACAAGGGCCCGGTCACCCACGACCGGCTGATCCGCAAGGACGCCTTCTACTGGTACGAGGCCAACTGGGCCGGCACCCCGACCCTTCACATCACCAGCCGCCGCTGGACCCAGCGAACCGACGCCGCCGCGGAGTTGAAGGTGTACTCCAACGCGGACACGGTCACCGCCACCCTCAACGGCGCCGCTCTTGGCACCCTGAGCAGCGGCGACCACATCTTCGTGTGGGCCGACGTCACCCTGAGGCCGGGGCAGAACACCGTGGCGGTGACCGCGACCATCAACGGCTCCACGTACACCGACAGCGTCGTCTGGACGCTCGGCTGAAACCCAGGGAGCGGCCTCGACGCCCTTCGGCTCCTCGTACGGCGTCGAGGCATCGTCCTGGCGAGCGAACCGGGGACTCGGCGTACTGAATCCCCGGCCGCGTCTTCTCGCCGTGGATCACCTGCGGCGTGACCGAATGGCCAGCGCCGTTCCGCCTGCGAAGATCACGCCGGCGACGGCCACCCACACCGCGGGCTTCAGGCCTGCGATCACGCCGAAGACACCGATGACGATGAGAGCGGTCGAGGCGATCAGCGCGATCCACAGGCCGCCGGCCACCGCCCGCCCGGCTCCGTCGTCATGGCCCAGCATGTTTCCTCCGTCAGCTCGGCGTGGCCGTGTCAGCGGATTGTCTCCTCCTGCCGGGGCTGGGCGGAAGCCGTGCGCCGGGCCACGACGCGGGAGGTGCGCGGGGTGGCTCGGGCGGCGAGCGCGATCAGCGGGAGCAGGGTCAGGGCGGCGGTGACGGTGCCGACCAGAGGCGGGCCGGTCACGCCGAGGGCGGAGTCCAGGGCCGTTCCCGCCGTCCAGGATCCGGTGGCGACACCGACGTTGAAGGCGGACGTGCTCATCGCGGAGGCGAGGGTGGGTGCGTCACCGGCGAAACGGACGGCGAGCGCGGTGACGACCGGGTTCACCGTGAAACCGGTCAGGCCCATGAGAAAGACCAGAACGGTGGCCGTGACCGGGTTGGTGGACAGCGGGATCAGCAGGAGAAGGACCAGGGCGGTGGCGGCCGCGGCGGTGATGGTCGTGGCCATCGGTCGCCGGTCGCCCAGCCTGCCACCGGTGGTCGTGCCGCCCAGCGCACCGACGCCGAACGCGATGAGGACGAGTGGTACGGCGCCTTCCGGAATGCCGGCCCGGTCGGTCAGCAGCGGGGTGATGTAGCTGTACGTCGCCAGGACACCGCCCATGATCAGCATGGCGGCGCCGAGTGCCAGCCTCAGCCGGCCCTGGCGCAGCGCGCCGAGCTCCGCGCGCAAGGAGACGGTCGCACGCTGTTCGCGAGCGGGGATGAAGCGGCCGAGGAAGACGGCGGCGAGCGCGGAGAGGGCGGCCAGGGCCCAGAACGGTCCGCGCCAGCCGACGAACTGGCCGGCGAAGGAGCCGATGGGCACGCCGACGACGTTGGCGAGGGTGAGGCCGCCGATCATCACGCCCGAGGCGCGCGTGGCCTTCTCCGGGCCGGCCGCGGTGGTGACGACGACGAACCCGACGGACCAGAACGCCCCGGTGGCCAGCGCGGTGATGACGCGGGCTACGAGGACGACCGTGAAGGAGGTACTGAGGGCCGCTACGACGTGTCCGAGACTGAACACGCACAGCGCCAGGATCAGCGTCCGGCGTTGGGGCAGGCGCAGGGTGGCCATGGCCATGGTCGGCGATCCGATGATCATACCGACGGCGAAGGCGGTGATCAGAAGGCCGGCCTGGGAGACGCCGACTCCGAGGTCACTCGACAGTTCCGGCAGCAGTCCCGCGACGACGAACTCGGTGGTACCCATCAGGAACGTGCCGGCGGCGAGCACCCAGACGACGAAGGGCAGCTTGCCGGGGGTGGTCCCGGATGCGGAAGGCATGCGTGTGGTCTCTCCTTACGGTGAGTCCTTGTGCGGAAGGGGCCGGGCCGTGCGGCTGCCCGGCCCCGGTGAGGGAGCGGTCGGCCCGCGGTCAGGGCTTCAGGAGGGTCTTGATGGCACGGCGCTCGTCCATCGCCCGGTAGCCCTCGGCGACCTCCTCCAGGGGCAGGGTGAGATCGAAGACCTTGCCCGGGTTGACGCGGCCGTCGAAGACCCGCTGGATGAGGTCGGGCAGGTAGCCGCGCACCGGGGCCGGGCCCCCGCGCAGGCCGACGTGGGAGAAGAACAGCTCCTGGCCGTCGACCGCCACGTCGTGCGGGACGCCGACGCAGCCGACGTTGCCGCCGGGGCGGGTGGAGCGCAGGGCCTGCTGCATGGCCTCGGGGGTGCCGACGCACTCCAGGACCGAGTCGGCGCCGATGCCGTTCGTGAGCTCCCGCACGCGGGCGATGCCCTCCTCGCCACGTTCGGTGACGATGTCGGTGGCGCCGAACTCCAGGGCCAGCTTCTGGCGGGTCTCGTGCCGGCTCATCGCGATGATCCGCTCGGCGCCGAGCTCCTTGGCGGCGATCATGCCGCACAGACCGACCGCGCCGTCACCGACGACCACGGCGGTGGAACCGGCCTTCACCTCGGCGGCCTCGGCGGCCCACCATCCGGTGCCCATCACGTCGGACAGCGCCAGCAGGCTGGGCAGGAACTCGTCGGCCGGGTGGTCGTCGGTGGCGACGAGGGTGCCGTGGGCGTTGGGGATGCGGACGTATTCAGCCTGGCAGGTGCTCATGAACTCGCGGCGTTCGCAGGAGGACTGGTAGCCCGCCCGGCAGTTCGGGCAGGTGTTGTCCGAGGTGGCGAAGGAGCCGATGACGAACTGTCCCGGCCTGACCGAGGTGACCTCGCTGCCGACCTCCTCGACGACACCGACGTACTCGTGGCCCATCGGATGGGGCTCGTCGACGGGTTCCGCGCCACGATAGGGCCACAGGTCCGAGCCGCACACGCAGGTGACGACGGTGCGGATGATGGCATCGGTCGGCCGGCTGATCCTCGGATCGTCAAGCTCCTCGAAACGAACGTCGCCGGGGGCGTGGATCACTGCTCCGCGCATGGGGGTGCTTCTTTCGGTGCGGGGTCGTGGGCAGGCAGCCCAGGACGACGTCGAACGACGTGCTGCGTCGGGCTGCTCGTCATCGACCCTCGCACGCGACGGACGGTGCGAAAAGCGGAGGGATTCATCCTGGGAGAGCCACATCCTGGGAGGAAACCCTCCCCCCTGACCCGGGTGCGATCGGTGCCATGGTGGGAATCATGACGAAGAACGTCCCCCTCAACGAGCTGGGGGAATTCCTCAAGAAGCGCCGCTCGGAGTTGAGCCCGCGCACGGTCGGACTGCCGGAGACGGGCGGGCGCCGCCGGGTGGCCGGTCTGCGCCGCGAGGAGGTCGCCCAGCTCGCTTCCATCAGTACCGACTATTACACCCGGCTCGAGCAGGGACGCATCCAGGCATCGGCGCCGGTGCTGGACGCCCTGGCCCGCGTCCTCCACCTGGGCGACGACGAGCGGGGCTATCTCTTCCAGCTCGCGGGCAAGACCACGGTCCGCGCGCGGCGCCGCGGGAGGCAGCAAATCCAGCCACAGCTCCAGCGGGTCCTGGACGACCTCACCGCCACCCCGGCCATCGTGCAGGGCCGACGCGGCGACATCCTGGCCTGGAACGCGCTGGCCGCCGCCCTGGTCATCGATTTCTCCCGCATCCCGGAGAAGCACCGCAACTACCCGCGGATCCAGTTCACCGAGCCGTCGATGCGCACGTTGTACGCAGACTGGGAGACCTCCGCCCAGATCTCCGTGGCGCAGCTGCGGATGGAGGCCGCCAAGTATCCCGAGGACCCCCGTCTGATCGAGCTGGTCGGTGAATTGTCCACGAGGGGCGTGCAGTTCGCCAAGTGGTGGGGGGACCATCGCGCCGCCGCCCGCACCGTGGGCACGAAGACCCTGAACCATCCAGTGGTGGGGGAACTCGTCCTGGACTGGGACACCTACACCGCCAACACGGATCCCGACCAGCACCTGACGGTCTGGACCGCCCTGCCCGGCTCCGCCACCCACGAGCGCCTGCGCATCCTCGCCTCCTGGGCCGCTGACCAGCACCTGTCTGCGTCCTCGGCACTCGGTGACGGCGGCTCCCAGGGAGTCGGCGGCGCGGGGCGTCCACCCTCATGCGTTCCAGGCAGCGGTGGGGCCAGTCGACGACGACCTCGTCCATGACGGCGCGTCCGGTCCCGCCCGGAAGCGCGGGCCATCGGGATTCCACCTCCGGCCGAGCGAAACATTCGAAGTGAACACCGAATCCTGCGAGAGGTATTGACGCTCTTTCAGGGACTCCTATCATCCAAATCGTTCGATAGGACAGCTCGCGTTCGGCATGTTGAACACGGATCCGGCGGTCCGCGGCAAAGCCCCTTTTCCCCGGGCGCCCCTGCAGAAGGGCAGCGACAACCATGACATGGACAGGTCATCCTCTCAGTCGTCGCACGGCACTGGCCGCCACCACCGGCCTGACCGTCGGCACCCTGCTGACTCCCGGTTCGGCGAGCCGCGCCGCGGCAGCCCCCGCGGACGGGGCCGCCGCCTCCTACGCGAACCCGGTGATCTGGCAGGACTTCGCGGATATCGACGTCATCCGCGTCGGGAACACCTACTACTGCTCGGCGTCGACCATGCACTACTCGCCAGGCGCACCGGTCCTGCGCTCGTACGACCTGGTGAACTGGGAGATCGCCGGCCACTCGGTGCCCGTCCTGGACTTCGGGTCCAAGTACGACCTGAACGGCGGGCGCGGCTACGTCAGGGGCATCTGGGCGTCGTCGCTCGCCTACCGGCCCAGCAACCGGACGTTCTACTGGCTCGGCCAGATCGACTTCGCGAAGACCCATGTCTACACCGCCACCTCCGTCGAGGGCCCCTGGGCCAGGCACGCGACGCTCGGCAACGTCTACTACGACGCCGGGTTGCTGGTGGACGACGACGACACCCTGTACGTGGCGTACGGCAACGGCACCATCAACGTGGCCCAGCTCACCGCGGACGGGCGCGGCCAGGTGCGGACGCAGCAGGTGTTCAGCACCCCGTCGAGCATCGGCACCCTGGAGGGCTCCCGCTTTTACAAGATCAACGGGAGCTACTACATCTTCCTGACCCGCCCCGCCAACGGCCAGTACATCCTGAGGTCGACCAGCGGCCCCTTCGGCCCGTACACGCTGCGGCAGGTCCTGCTCAACCTGCCCGGCCCGATCTCCGGCGGAGGTGTCCCGCACCAGGGCGGCCTGGTGCGGACGCAGAACGGGGCCTGGTACTACATGGCCTTCGTCGACGCCTATCCCGGCGGCCGGATGCCGGCCCTGGCCCCCGTCACCTGGACCTCGGACGGCTGGCCGGCGCTCCAGTTGGTGAACGGGGCATGGGGGACGTCGTATCCCGCCCCCGTCGTGCCCGCGCCACCTCGTCCGGTCACTCCCCTGACCGGCGTCGACACCTTCGACGGTCCGGCCCTCTCACCGAAGTGGGAGTGGAACCACAACCCCGACAACGGCAAGTGGTCCGTGGGCAACGGCCTGACCCTGCGCACCGCGACCGTCACCAACGACCTGTACTGGGCGCGCAATACGCTCACCCACCGCATCCAGGGGCCCACCTCCACCGCGACGATCCAGCTCGACCACTCGGCGATGCGGGACGGCGACCGGGCCGGGCTCGCGCTGCTGCGCGACTCCTCCGCGTGGATCGGACTCAAGCGGGACGGCGGGGCGACACGGGTGGTGATGGTCGACGGGCTGACCATGGACGGCAGTTGGAACACCACCGGTACCGGGACCGAGCGGGCGAGCGCCAGTGCGCCGGGCGGTCGCCTCTGGCTGCGGGCGAACGCCGACATCCGCCCCGGCGCCTCCCGGCCCGGCACTTTCTCCTACAGCACCGACGGCGTCAACTTCACCCGCCTCGGCCCCGCCTTCGCCATGGGCAACGACTGGCGGTTCTTCATGGGATACCGGTTCGCTCTCTTCAACCACGCGACACAGGCACTCGGCGGCTCGGTCCGCGTGACGCGGTTCGAGCTGTCGACCCCCTGAACAGCACGACGTCCGCGCCGATCCACCGTTCGTGCCGCTCCACCCGCCTCAACCGGAGGAGGAGAAGCGTGAACCCGTGAGTTCAACATGGTCCGGAACGCTGGCCGTGTCCGAGGGCGCGGTTGACGACGCCGCGTCCGAGGGCAACCCCTTCGCCCGGGCGAACACCGTCACCTTCCCGGCAGGCGTCTGGACCCGGGACATCAGCCACGGTGCGAGATGATCCCTCCGGGCAACGACCAGACGCCGACCATCAGCTCCCGCCGACTGCGGTGTCTCCACCTGCCCGAACAGGCGCCGTCGACCGAGACGGGCGCCGCTACCCGAACAGACGCCGCTGGATCTCCCGCCGGTAGTCCTCGAGCGTCCTGTCGAGGTGTACCGCGGTGGCCTCGGCCGCCTCGTCGGGCCGTCCGTCGCGAATGGCCCGGTAGATCGCCTCATGCTCCTCGACCGCGGCCTCCGTGTTCTCGCCGAGCGTCTGGTGGATCCCGATGGCACTGGACTGCCGCTGCAGACGTCGGGCGTCACGCACCGCGTTGACGAGGAAGGTGTTGTGCGAGGCCGTTGCCACGGCCGCGTGGAAGTCGTCGTCCGCCTGGTTGAACACATCGACCTGACCGTGGACGAACCCGTGTCGGCACTGCTGCATGGCGACTTCGACGGTGCGCAGCTCGGAAGGCGTGGCGCGGGTCGCCGCCAGACTGCTGGCCGCCATCTCCTGCACCCTGCGGAACTCGAACAGCATGAGGACGTGATCAAGGTCGACGGGCCGGAAGAAGCCGCCCCAGCGGCTGGTGATGAGCATGCCCTCGTCGTCCGCGACGAACAGACCGCGCCCCTTGTGCGCGCGCACGCGGCCCAGCGCCGAGAGAATCTTCACGGCTTCCCGCACCACCGCCCTGCTGGTGTTCAGCGTCTGGGCGAGATCGTTCTCCGTAGGCAGCCGGTCACCCGCCACCAGACGCGACTCGGCGATGTACTCGAGGATCTGCTCCGCCACGATCTCGTAGCCGGGGCGGTAGTCACGCCGCTCACCCGAACCGTTCACCGCGGGCACCGCTGCAGGAGCGGCCTGCGCGGGCAGGGCCGCTTGGGTCGCGGGCGTGTCGTTCATCTGTCCTGCCTCCGGGGTGACCGCTGAGCGGGTGACTGATCGCTGTGGAGCCGCGCTCATCGTACAGCAGACCTTGATGAGTCGTACTCATTCATCACCAACAGATTGAGTAATGACGAGCGCTTGAAGACCACGAATCTGCCTATAAGGCTCATTTCTTCACTCGTTTGTCGACCAACATCGACAAGCGCCCCAAGAAAGACCTGCACATGCCCTTGACTGGGCCGCATATAAGGCGCCTAATTTCATCCGCAGCGGCAACGGCACAGCCGCCCGCGGCATTCGACGACCGGCCGGGACGGCCCGGCGTCGCCCCGTCCACGCGCCACCCTTCCCAGCCGTTCGGCGCGCCCGCACACCCAGTGGAGTCACTCATGACCGTCACAAACCCGTCGGCCCGGCAGAGAAGAATGCTCAGCAAGCGACGTTCGGTGCTCGTGGCGGGCTGCGTGGCCACCGTGATGCTGAGCGCGGCCGCCTGTGGCGGCAGCGGTGGGGCCGGCACGACCACCAAGGACGGCTTCGCCCAGGCTCCCCAGAAGGACGGCGCGTTGACGGTCTGGGTGGACGCGACCCGCATGGACGCCGTGAAGCTGTACCAGCAGCAGCACCCCGACGTGAAGCTGGACATCGTCAGCTACGACGGCGACGCCAACGGGTCGAACTACCTGCAGACCAAGGTCCAGCTCTTCAACCGCACCGGCAAGGGCTGGCCGGACGTCGTCTTCAGCTCCCAGAACAACGAGGTGACCTGGGCGGTCGACGCGGGCTTCGCCGCACCGCTCGACAAGGGCCTGATCCCCGCGGACACCCTCGGGAAGTTCGCCAACGGGGCCAACAACCCCTGCACGGTCGACGGCACCCTCTACTGCCTGCGCAACGACCTCTCCCAGGCGGTGCTCTGGTACAACGCGCCGCTGCTGAAGAAGTTCGGCTACAAGGTGCCCACGACGTGGGAGGAGTACCAGACGCTCGGCGAGAAGGTGGCGAAGGAACACCCCGGCTACCTCGTCGGCGACGCGGGCGACTCCTTCACCCCCGAGATCTACCTCTGGGCGAGCAAGTGCGGCGCCAACCAGATCACCGGCCCCAAGGCCGTCACCGTGAACACCACCAGCGAGGCCTGCACCAAGATGGCCAAGCTGATGGACGTCCTGATCAAGGACAAGTCCATGTCCACCAGCGGGGTGTTCAGCACCGACTTCGGCAAGAACCTCGGCGACAAGGTCCTGCTCATGCCCGGCCCGGCCTGGTTCGGCGGCGCGGTGTTCAAGGACACCCTCAAGACCCCGGCCCAGCAGATAGCCGCGGCGCCCATCCCCCAGTGGAAGGGTGACACCTCGCCCTCCACCGGCAACGTCGGCGGCGGCACCTGGCTGCTGTCCAAGCACTCCGCGCACCTCAAGGCGGCGACCGACTTCCTGAAGTGGGTCACCACCGACAACGCCTACCAGGGCGAGAAGGCGCCCGGCTTCCCGGCCTACGCACCCGCCGCCGAGACCTGGCTGAAGAACCAGAGTGCCGCCGGGTACTTCGTCGGAGACCTCGGAGCGCTCAAGGACGCCTCTTCCCAGGTCTGGTCCGGCTGGGGCTCGGGCCAGTTCAGCCAGGAGGCGATCTGGGCCGCCACCGTCAAGCCCGGCCTCACCCAGGGCAAGACCATCGTCTCGATGCTGCCGGACTGGCAGGACTCCATCGTCAAGTACGCCCAGTCCAACGGATACAAGGTCTCCAAGTGACCCTCTCCCACTCCTCGGCCGGTTCTGCCCGTCGGCGCCCTCGCGGCGGCGCCGGGCAGAGCCGGGCCGGCGTGGCGTTCGTCGCCGGCTACGTCATCCTGCTGATCGCCTTCGGCGTCCTGCCGACGGGCTACGCCGTCTACTTCGCCTTCACCGACGCGGGGGGCACCTTCACCGGCTTCTCCAACTTCGTCACCACGGCACAGGACTTCCGGTTCACGGACGCGGTGAGCCACGTCGCGACCTACCTCGTCTTCTGGCTGCTCTCGCTGGTGGTGTTCGTGGTGGGCCTGGCGCTGCTGCTGCACCGCCTGGCCTCCGGCACCATCAGCAAGGCGCTGCGGTTCCTCTTCTACATCCCCGGAGCGCTCGCCGGCGCCGCGAGCGTGCTGGTGTGGCTGTTCATGCTCGACCCGACGGTCAGCCCGGTCAGTTCGCTGCTGGGTGTGATGGGTTTCCACACCTTCGGCGCGGTGATCGCTCCTGGCAACCTGCCGCTGCTGTTCACGATCATCGCGTTCTGGACCGGCGCGGGCGGCTGGATCGTCGTGATGTACGGCGCGCTCAACAACATTCCCCAGGACGTCATGGAAGCCGCGCGCATCGACGGCGCGGGCTCCTGGCAGACCGCCTGGCACGTACAGATCCCCATGCTGCGCAAGTGGATCGTGTACATGGTGATCCTGGCCTTCGCGGGCGGCGCCCAGCTCTTCGTCGAGCCGCAGCTGCTCTCCCTCGCCAGCGTCGGTGTGGCCGGGCGCGACTACTCGCTCAACCAGCTCACGTACGACTTCGCCTTCCAGATGAACAACATCAACGGCGCCGCCGCGGTCTCCGTGGAGCTCCTGGTCGTCAGTGTGTCGGCCGCCGCCCTCTTCGTCGCACGGTCGGGATTCTTCGATGCCGATTAACGCCGCCACACATCCCTTCACCGCCACACCACGTACGGAAGGAGAACAGAGCGCCATGAGCCGAGATCCACACCGGGCATCGCGCCGGCGGCGCCGACCCGCCCGGCACATGACGTCCCGGCTCCTCACCGGTGCCGTACTGGTCATGTTCCTGGTGTTCTTCGTGCTGCCGGTGCTCTGGCTCGTCCTGGCGGCGACCAAGACCGACCAGCAACTGGTCCACGGCAACCCGCTGTCCATCGGATCGTGGCACGCGTTCAAGGCCAACTGGGACGGGCTCACGGCGTTCCAGGACGACGCCGTCCTGCTGTGGCTGCGCAACTCCGCTCTCTACGCGGTGATCTCGCTGGCCATCACGCTGTGCGTCGCCGTACCGGCCGGGTACGCCATGGCGATGACCGAGTTCCGCGGCCGGCGCGCGCTGCTGATCTCCACGCTGATCGTGATGCTCATGCCGACCGCCACGCTGGTGGTGCCGTTGTTCCTGGAGATCAACGCGGTGCACCTGATCGGCACGATGTGGTCGATCATCCTGCCGTACTCGTTCTACCCCTTCGGCGTGTACCTGACGTACATCTACTTCACCACCGCCGTACCCAAGGACCTGCTGGCGGCCGCGCGGATGGACGGCTGCTCGGAGTTCGGCGTCTTCCGCCACATCGCTCTGCCGCTGGCGACACCTGTCATCGCGCTCGTCGGCTTCTTCAGCTTCGTTGCCAACTGGACCAACTACTTCCTTCCCTACGTGATGCTCCCCGAGAGCGACCAGATGCCGATCCAGGTGGGCGTCGGCAACCTGCTGAGCAGCGTGCCGTCGTTCAACCCGGCCGCGAGCTCGCTCGCGATCGAGCGCCCGCAGCTGGCTCTGGCGACCCTCGTGGCCATCACACCGGTACTGGTCGTGTTCCTGTTCGCCCAGCGCTTCCTGGTCAGCGGAATGCTGGCCGGAGCCACCAAGGAATGACGCCCACCCCCCGAACGGAGATCACCCCCATGTCCGTCAGTTCCGCCGACCACACCTCGGACGAAGGCGCCCCGGCCCCCACACCCATCCGGGCCGAGGTCCCGCTGCTCGAACCACCGGGCTGGGCCGTGTCCCAGCGCGCGCTCTTCGAGCTGCTCGACCACGCCTGGCGCCGCTTCGCCCGCGACTTCACCGGCCCCGACGGACGGCTGAACTACAACGACCGGCTGACCACCCGTGACGGCGTCGACGACTTCTACGAGGTGTTTTTCAACTGGCCCCAGCTCTACCTCCTCGGTGGCGCCGACGACCTGCTGCCCGCCAGTGAGAAGCACTGGGAGGGCGTGACCCGGCAGCTCACCGAACTGGACATGCTGCGCGACGAGTACGAGCGCGGCTACGACTGGTTCCACCAGGGCGAGAGCCTGCTCCTGCTCTACTTCCTGTGCATGGCCGCCCCCGACCGCTGGTCCGAGCGTGCCCTGCGCTTCGCCGAGCTGTACGTCGACTCGTCCAAGGGCAACTACGACCCCGAGCACCGCGTCATCACCCGCCCGCACAACGGCAGCGACCCGGACCGGTCGGGCCTGTTCGACGGTGACGTCTACCCCTGGCTGCTGAAGGAGGCCGAGACCTACGGCTTCCCCCTGGACTGGATCCCCGAGGCGGAGGGCGGCCCGTTCCCCCTCTCCGAGGATCCGCGCCTGGGCGCGCAGATGCGCGAGCGGATGGGCGTCGGCGACACGGCGGTCAACCTCGCCGCGGCCGGGCTGGTCCTCAACGCCTGGATCCTGTCGGGCGAGGAGCGCTACCGCGACTGGATCGTCGAGTACGTGGGCGCCTGGCGGGAACGGACGCGGGCGAACGAGGGACTCATCCCGGACAACGCCGGCCCGACCGGCGAGGTCGGCAGTCTGCTGGAAGGACGCTGGTACGGCGGCCACTACGGCTGGTCCTGGCCGCACGGCTGGCACAGCGTGGGTCACGCGGCCTGCGTTGCGGCGCTGGCCGCGGCGACGGCCACCGGGGACGACGACTACCTCTCCATGGTCGCGAGCTCACTCGACACCCTCATCGGCCACGGCAAAGTGATGCCCCACACCGAGGCGGACTCCAGCCTGCCCTCCAAGTGGGCGGTCGAGCTCGGACCGGACGTCACCACACCCACGCTCCACCTCCCCTTCCGTCACAACGACTCGGGCTGGTTCGACTACAACCCGGTCACACCGCCCGTGCCCGTCGCCCTGTGGCACCACACGGCCTCCGACGCCGACCGCTCCCGACTGGAGCAGCTGCGCGAGGCCGACGGCATCGACTGGCGCACCGTGCGGCCCTTCCGCGCCAAGGAAGAGTCGGGACACGAGAAGGCGTGGTTCGCCTTCCTCGCGGGCGACGACCCCGACTACCCCGAGCGCATCCTGGCCACCGCCCAGGCCCAGATCCGTCACCGCCTGCGGCGCATCGACCGCTACCGCGACCTGGACGTGCCCGAGGCCGACATCCACGTGTGGCAGCTGTGCAACCCCGTGGCCACCGAGGCCCTCGTGCAGCTGACCTGGGGCGGTCCTCAGGTGCTGTACCAAGGCGGCCTGCAGCAGGCCCGGCTGCGCTACCACGACGCCGAGGCCCGCCGCGCCGGCCTGCCACCGGACGTGGCGGCACTGGTCAGCTCCATCGACCCCGAGGCGACCACCGTCGAACTGGTCAACCTCGCGCCCGAGGCGGACCGCACGGTGATCGTCCAGGCCGGCGCCTTCGCCGAGCACACCATCACCGCCGTCCGGTACACGACCTGCGCGGACGACGGCTGGATCGGTGACATGTACGACTACGGGCACTGTGAGCCGGTGGTCACCGAGGCAGAGCAGTCCTGCGACAGCGCCTTCCTCAGGGTGCACCTGCCCGCCTCGACCCGCATCCGGCTCACTCTCCGGCTCAGCCTGCGCACCAACACGCCCAGCTACCGGACGCCCTTCACCTCTGAGGAAGGTGTGTGATGAAACGCATCGCCCAGACCATCAGGCTCCTGCCCGAACGCCGCGAGGAGTACCTCGCACTCCACTCCGCCGTCTGGCCGGAAGTCGAAGCCGCCCTCCTGCGGGCCCAGATCCGCAACTACAGCATCTTCCTCCACGGCGACGCGCTGTTCGCCTACTTCGAGTACCACGGCGAGGACTTCGAGGCCGACATCGCGGCACTCGAAGCCGACCCCGAGACCCAGGAGTGGTGGAAGCTCACCGACCCCTGCCAGGAGCCCTGGCCCGACCGGGGCGACGCACGCCAGTGGACGGAACTCACCGAAATCTGGCACCTCAGTCCGCCCGGCGACACCGCCACGCCCTGACACGGCCGCACCGGACCGACCCGACTTGGATCCCCAGTGACCTCAGCGACCCCCACCCCCGCGCTCGTCGACGCCCACCACCACCTGTGGGACCTCACCCGGCGCCCACAGCTCTGGCTCGACGACCCCGCCGTGGCATCGATCCGCCGCACCTTCACGCCGGACGACCTGCGCTCCACCGCCACCCACCCCATCGCGGGCCGTCGGCTGCGCAGCACGGTGGTCGTGCAGTGCGTGGCCGACGTGCCCGAGACCGAGGACCTGCTCGCGCTCGCGGAGCGGGAGCCTCTGATCGGGGCCGTGGTCGGCTGGGCGGACCTGACCTCCCCGGCGATCGGTGACGTGCTCGACCGACTGCTCGCCGGGCCGGGCGGCACATATCTGCGATCACTGCGCCACCTCGTCCAGAGCGAGACGGACCCTGGCTGGCTGCAACGCCCCGAGGTCGAACGCGGACTGGCGGCGGCCCGGGACCGCGGGCTGCGCTACGACGTACTCGTCCGCGACCACCAGCTCGACCAGGCGATCCGGCTGGCCGAACGCTTCCCGGACCTGCCCCAGGTGCTCAACCACGCCGGCAAGCCGTGCATCGCCCGGCGCGAACTGGCCGACTGGGAACGTCAGATCAACCTGCTGGCCGGACACCCCCAGGTGGTGTGCAAGGTGTCGGGACTGATCACCGAGGCCGACCACGACACCTGGACCACCGCCGACATCCGCCCGGTCTGGGACGTCCTGCTCAGCGCCTTCGGCCCCAACCGGCTGATGTTCGGCTCGGACTGGCCGGTCGCCAACCTCGCGGGCGGCTGGAACCGCTGGGCCGCGACCGTCGACGAACTGCTCACCGGCTGCTCCGAGAACGACATCCAGGCGCTCCTCGCCGGCACCGCGACCGCCTTCTACGGCCTCACCCACGCCGCCGAAGGGACCCTGACCCCGCGATGACACTCGCCGTCCGTTACACATCCGCCCGCACCCTGGACACCGCACCCGCCCAGACCGCGCCGCCCGGCCCGGGGG